>NZ_JBFPJQ010000005.1:0-529519 GCF_041021335.1 Amycolatopsis sp. SB7-3 | reverse complement strand
AAATTTGATCGAGGCAAATAAATACTTGCTCTCAAAGGAACCTCAAACGAGGTTCATATATAAGCTCTACTGGCTTAGTTCACTAGCACACTGTTGAGTTCTCAAGCAACACACCCCGAATCGCACCACCATCACAGCGGCCTTATCCGAAGCAGTCATTCCTAGCAGTTTTTGGTGGGACACCCACTCAATCGCATTGAGCGAGAGCTTGGTTCGTGTCCCGGTCGGCCGCCCGGTTTCCCTGGCGACTTGGAGAACTTTACACGCCCCGAAAGGGCCCGAAACAGGGGGGTACCTTAACTGCGTTTCCGCAGGTCAGAGCCCCTGTTTCGGGCCCGGGCGGCGATCAGCCCCCGACGCGCACGCCGGCGACGTTGCGCTTGCCCTTGCGGACCACCAGCCAGCGGCCGTGCAGAGCGTCGTCCGAGGACGGCTTCCACTCCTCGTCGACGATCTTCGTGTTGTTGACGTACGCGCCGCCCTCCTTGACGGTGCGACGCGCGGCGCCCTTGCTGTCGACGAGTCCGGCCGCGATCAGCAGGTCGACGATGGTCGACTCGCCGTTCGGGTCGACCTTGCCGTTCGGCACCTCGGCCATGGCGGCGTCGAGGGTGGACGAGTCGAGCTCACGCAGCTCTCCCCTGCCGAACAGCGCCTGGCTCGCGGCGATGACCTGGCGGGTCGCCTCTTCACCGTGCACCAGGGTGGTGAAGTCCTCGGCCAGCTTCCGCTGCGCGGACCGCAGGTGCGGACGCTGCTCGGTGTCCTCGGCCAGTGCCGCGATCTCCTCCTGCCCGAGGAAGGAGAACATCCGCAGGTAGCGGATGACGTCGGAGTCGGCGACGTTCACGAAGTACTGGAACCACGCGTACGGGGACGTCATCTCCGGGTCGAGCCAGACGCTGCCGCCACCGGTGGACTTCCCGAACTTGCGCCCTTCGGTGTCGGTGACCAGCGGCGCGGTCAACGCGTGCGTGTGGCCACCGTCGGTCCGGCGGATCAGGTCGACGCCGCCGACGAGGTTGCCCCACTGGTCCGAGCCGCCGATCTGCAGCTTGCAGCCGTACTCCCGGTACAGGTGCAGGTAGTCCTGCGACTGCAGCAGCAGGTAGCTGAACTCGGTGTAGGACATGCCGTCGGCTTCGAGGCGGCGTTTCACCGTCTCGCGGTTCAGCATGGTGTTGACCGGGAAGTGCTTGCCGACGTCGCGCAGGAACTCGACGACAGTCTGCTTGCCGGTCCAGTTCAGGTTGTTCTCGATGACCGCGCCGGTCGGCGAGTCGTCGAAGTCGACGAACCGCTCCAGCTGCCCGCGGATCCGGTCCGCCCACGCGGCGACGGTGTCCAGCGTGTTCAGCGTGCGTTCACCGGTGTCACGCGGGTCGCCGATCATGCCCGTGGCGACCCCCGCCAGCACGATCGGCCGGTGCCCGGCACGCTGGAAACGCGAGAGCATCAGCAGCGGCACCAGGTTGCCGGCGTGCAGGCTGGGCGCGGTCGGGTCGAATCCGCAATAGAGCGTGAGGGGTCCTTGGTCGAGGTCTCGCCGCAGTGCTTCGAGGTCGGTGGATTGCGCGATCAGGCCGCGCCAGGTCAGCTCGTCAAGGATGTGCTCGCTCACGCCTGTAGATCCTCCCGCACCAGGTCAACCGACTATCGGCCGGGGGCGGCCGCCCGTCGCTTGCCACCGCGGCGGTAGGTGGAGACCGCGGGTGATCCGTCGATCCAGAACCGCCACGGCGTGTCCATCGCCATCGCGACCCCGACGCGCGGCCCGGTGCGGATGTCGGCTTCGGGGACCCGTTCGCCGGTGAACAGCCGGACGGGTGACGCGGGGTCGGTCAGGTCGACGCCGTTCTCGGCGCGGTCGATGCCGAGCACCGAGGTGAGGATCGCCGGGCCTTTGGCGAGTTCGCCGTTGCCGCGCGCGGACGGCCTGCGCGCCCTGGCGATGTCCGCACCGGACACCACCTCCCCGGCACGCAGGAGCACGGCGCCCGGCTGCCCGTCTTCGGTGCCGACGACGTTCGCGCAGAAGTGCATGCCGTAGACGAAGTACACGTACAGATGCCCCGCGGGTCCCCACATGACCGCGTTGCGCGGGGTCTTGCCGCGATAGCAGTGTGACGCGGGGTCGTCGAGCCCTCGATAGGCCTCGACCTCCACCAGCCGGACCGCGACCGTGCCGTCGGGACCGCTCGCCTCGATCACCGCGCCGAGCAGGAGCGTGGACAGCTCCACCGGATCCAGCGCCAGCTCGCGCCGGGTGAACTGTCTGCCGGTCTCCACGTTCCGCACTCCCCTAACGTCGCGTTCTCCCAGGCCGACCTTAACCGGACGCGCGGCGCGGGCCCCGGGCGAGACGGACGAGGCCGACCAGGCTCCCTGATGCGCGTGAAGGCCCCCTTCCCTCGGCTGAGTCGAGGGAAGGGGGCCTTCACGCGCTTTGGGGGGGTTGTTCAGCCGAGCCAGGCGCGGTGTTCGGCGACCCGCGCGACCAGACGGTCCCGCTGTTCGGCGACGCGCTCCGGAGCGGTACCGCCCCGAGCGTTGCGTGAGCTCACGGAACCTTCGACGGTCAGGACCTCGCGCACGGCCGGCGTCAGCGCCGGGTTGATCTTTTCGAACTCTTCGTCGGTCAGTTCGTCCAGCCCGACACCGCGGGCCTCGGCGACGCGGACGCTCTCCCCCGCCGCCTCGTGCGCGACGCGGAACGGTACGCCCTGCCGGACCAGCCATTCGGCGATGTCCGTGGCGAGGGTGAAGCCGGCGGGCGCCAGTTCGGCGAGCCGGTCGGTGTGGAAGGTCAGCGTTTCGAGCATGCCCGCGATCGCCGGGAACAGCAGTTCCAGCTGCTCGACGGAGTCGAAGACCGGTTCCTTGTCTTCCTGCAGGTCACGGTTGTACGCGAGCGGCTGCGCCTTGAGCGTCGCGAGGAGCCCGGTCAGGTTGCCGATGAGCCGTCCGGCCTTGCCGCGGGTCAGTTCGGCGACGTCGGGGTTCTTCTTCTGCGGCATGATCGAACTGCCGGTCGCCCAGGCGTCGTCGAGGGTGACGTAGCCGAACTCGGCGGTGTTCCAGATGATCACCTCTTCGGCGATCCTGGACAGGTTGACCGCGAGCATCGCGACGTCGAAGGCGAACTCGGCGACGAAGTCCCGCGAGGCGGTGCCGTCGATCGAATTCTCGACGCTGGTGTCGAAGCCCAGCTCCTCGGCGACGGCCTCCGGGTCGAGGCCGAGCGAGGATCCCGCCAGCGCGCCGGAGCCATAGGGCGACTCGGCGGTGCGAGCGTCCCAGTCACGCAAGCGGGTGACGTCGCGCAGCAGCGACTGGCCGTGTGCGAGCAGGTGGTGCGCCAGCAGGACGGGCTGGGCGTGCTGCAGATGAGTGCGGCCCGGGAGAATCGCGTCCGGGTGCCGCTTCGCCTGCGAAACGAGTGCGTCGACGACGCCGAGGGTGCCCGCGACCACGCGGCGGGCGGCGTCGCGCAGCCACATCCGGAACAGCGTCGCGACCTGGTCGTTGCGCGAACGGCCCGCCCGGAGCTTGCCGCCGAGTTCGGTGCCGGCCCGCTCCAGGAGACCGCGTTCGAGCGCGGTGTGGACGTCCTCGTCGGCGACGGTCGGGGTGAACGCGCCCGAGGCCACGTCCTGCGCGAGGGTGTCCAGCGCGGCGAGCATGCCGGTCAGCTCGTCTTCGGTGAGCAGCCCCGCCTTCCGCAGCACCCGCGCGTGGGCCCGCGACCCGGCGATGTCGTACGGCGCCAGCCGCCAGTCGAAATGGGTCGACGCGCTCAGCGCCGCCATCGCCTCGGCCGGCCCGCTGGCGAACCGGCCGCCCCACAGCTGCACCGGCTGCTCATTCCCGCTCACAACACTCCTCTAATTCCTTGGTTCTCTTCAGGCGACTGACCGGTCGAAGGTAGCGCCTGTGGTGAAGTCGTACAGCGCGCGCTCGTCGCGCGCGGAGTTCACGACCGCGTTGCCGCGGTGCAGGACCAGCCGGACCTCGCCGGACACGCGCCCGGTGCTGACCTTTTGCAGTTCCTCGTGCGCGGTGACCAGCGCGAGCGCGCCGGGCCCCTCGTAGATCTCGCGTCCTGTGAGCCCGAAGGCGCCGATACGGCGGTTCAGCTGCTGGAAGGCCTCCAGCAGTGTCACGGTCTCCCCGTCGATGGCCACCGGTACACCTTCGTCGAAGGTGATGACCAGTTTCTCCTCCTCGTCCGGGAACGTGAACCCGTCAGGCGTCACCCTCGGTCTCCTCACCGCCGTCCACTGTGGACGACCGTCGGGCCAGCGCCATGAAACGCTCGGCCAGATCCTTGCCGGACAACGGTTCCCTCGCGATCACCGCGACCGTGTCGTCGCCGGCGATCGAGCCGACGACCTCCTCCAGCGCCGCCCTGTCGATGGCGCTGGCCAGGAACTGCGCCGCCCCCGGCGGGGTGCGCAGCACCGTCAAATTCCCCGACGAGTCCGCCGAAACGAGCAGTTCGGCGAGCAGCCGCGAAAGCCGGGACGTACCGCCCTGCACTCCGCGTACCGGGCTGCCGTCCTCCGGAATGACATACACCGGTGCGCCGGAATCGGCACCTCGGAGCTTCACCGCGCCCAGTTCGTCGAGGTCGCGGGACAACGTCGCCTGCGTGACGTCGATGCCTTCCGCGGCCAGGAGCTTCGCGAGCTCCGTCTGGCTGCGGATGGCCATCGAGGACACGAGTTCGGTGATCCGGGCCTGCCGGGTGACCCTGCTGCCGGTCATCGTCGCTTCTCGTCCATGAGCCACACCAGCAGTGCTTTCTGGGCGTGCAGCCGGTTCTCAGCCTCGTCCCAGACCGCGCTCGCCGGCCCGTCGATGACCTCGTCGGTGATCTCCCAGCCGCGGTGCGCGGGCAGGCAGTGCAGCACGATCGCCTCGTCCGCGGCGCGGCGCATCAGCGCGGAGTTGACCTGCAGCTCACGGAACGGCCCGACCCGGTCGAGACCGTCGTTCTCCTGGCCCATGGAGGTCCAGGTGTCGGTGACGACGACGTCCGCGCCTTCGACGGCGGCGTACGGATCGGTGAAGACCGTGGTGCTGCCGCCGGTCTCCGTCGACCGGTGCTTGGCGTCGAGCATGACCTGCTGATCCGGCTGGAAACCCTCCGGCGAGACGACGCGCACGTGCATCCCGGCCGTGGTCCCGCCCAGCAGCAGCGAATGCGCCATGTTGTTGGCGCCGTCGCCGAGGTACACCAAGGTGAGCCCGGCGAGCTTGCCCTTGCGCTCGCGGATGGTCATCAGGTCGGTGAGCACCTGGCACGGGTGGAACTCGTCGGTGAGCGCGTTGATCACCGGGATGCTCGCCGCCGAGGCCATCGCGTCGATGCGCTTCTGGGCGAAGGTCCGCCACACGATCGCGTCGAGGTACCGCGAAAGCACGCGCGAGGTGTCTTCGATGGTCTCTTCGCGGCCGAGCTGCATGGAGCGGCCGTCGACGATGACCGGATTGCCGCCGAGCTGGGCGATGCCCACCTCGAAGGAGAACCTGGTCCGGGTGGAGTTCTTCTCGAAGATCGCCGCGACGGACTTGCCCTCCAGCGCGCGCGAGCTCAAGGGCTCGGCCTTCAGCTGGTCGGCGAGGTCCAGGATCTCGGCCTGTTCGGCCGGGCTGAGATCGTCGTCACGGAGGAAGTTGCGGAGCATGCGTTTCGTCTCTGTCCTAGGTGGTGGTGGAATCGAGCGCCCCGGGAAGGGCTTCGAGGAATCCCGCGGCCTCGTCGGCGCTCAGGATCAGCGGCGGTGCCAGCCGGATGGTGTCCGGGGCGATGGGGTTGACCAGGTACCCCGCGTCCTGCGCGGCCTTGGCGACCTTCGCCGAGACCGGTTCGCGCAAGGCGATGCCGAGCAGCAGCCCGGCGCCGCGGACCCCGGACACCAGCGGGTGGCCGAGCTCCTCCACACGGGAGGCGATGTCCTTGCCCAGTGCGGAAACGTGGTCGTTCAGGTTGTCCTTGGCAATGGTCTTGAGCACGGCGAGCCCGGCGGCGCAGCAGACCGGATTGCCGCCGAAGGTGGTGCCGTGCTGCCCCGGTTTCACCAGCTCCCCCGCCTCGCCGACGCCGATGACCGCGCCGATCGGCAGACCGCCGCCGAGCCCCTTGGCCAGGGTGATGACGTCCGGGACGATGCCGGCGTGCTGGAAGGCGAACCACGCGCCGGTGCGGCCGATGCCGGTCTGCACCTCGTCGAGGACCAGCAGGGTCCCGGTCGCCTTGGTGATCTCCCGCGCGGCCTGGAGGTACCCGTCCGGCGCCGGGACGACGCCCGCCTCCCCGAGGATCGGCTCGAGGAACACCGCCGCCGTTTCGGTGTCCACCGCGGCGCGAAGCGCGTCGATGTCACCGTAGGGAACGTGGGTGACGCCGGGAACCAGCGGCTCGAACGCGTCCCGCTTCGACGGCTGGCCGGTCAGTGTCAGCGCGCCCATGGTGCGGCCGTGGAAGGCGCCCTCGCACGCGATGACCTTGGTCCGCCCGGTGAGCCTGCTGATCTTCAGCGCGGCTTCGTTGGCTTCAGCGCCGGAGTTGACGAACAGCACCTTCGCGTTGCCGGACAGGCAGGCGACGTCCAGGAGGGTTTCGGCCAGTTCGACGGCGACCGGGTTCACGTAGAGGTTCGAGGTGTGGCCGAGTTTCGCGATCTGCTCGGTGACGGCGGCGACCACGGCGGGGTGGGCGTGGCCGAGCGCGTTGACCGCGATGCCGCCCAGCAGGTCGACGTACGGCTTGCCGTCGGCGTCCCAGACCTTCGCCCCCTCACCGCGGACCAGGGTCAGCGCCGGGGTGCCGTAGTTGTCCATGAGGGAAGACTTCCAGTGCTCCTGGCCGTCTACATTGGACTTGTACGTGGTCACGGGAGCTCCGTTTCGGGGAAGACCATGGTACCGATGCCGCGGGAGGTGAAGACCTCCAGCAACACCGAATGGGCGATGCGGCCGTCGATCACGTGCGCGCGGCGGACGCCGCCGCGGATGGCGCGCACACAGGCCTCCATCTTCGGGATCATGCCGCTGGCGAGGCCGGGAAGCAGGGTTTCGAGGCGGTCCACCCTGATCCTGTCGACCAGCGAACCGCGGTCCGGCCAGTTGGCGTAAAGGCCTTCGACATCCGTGAGCACGACGAGCTTTTCCGCGCCGAGCGCCGCGGCCAGCGCACCGGCCGCGGTGTCGGCGTTGATGTTGTGCACGACGCCGTCGACGTCCGGGGCCACGGTGGAGACCACCGGGATCCGGCCCGCGTTGACGATGTCGAGCACGGCGTCCGGGTTGACCTCGGAGACCTCGCCGACGAGCCCGATGTCGACCGGCACACCGTCCACAGTGGCCTGTTTGCGCTCGGCGGTGAACAGCCGCGCGTCCTCGCCGGAGATGCCGACCGCGTACGGGCCGTGCGCGTTGATCAGGCCGACCAGTTCGCGGCTGACCTGTCCGGTCAGCACCATGCGGACGATGTCCATGGTCTCGGGTGTGGTGACCCGCAAGCCGCCCTTGAACTCGCCTTCGACGCCGAGCCGGGTGAGCATCGCGGTGATCTGCGGACCGCCGCCGTGCACCACCACCGGACGCAGCCCCACTGTGCGCAGGAAGACCATGTCCTCGGCGAAGGCCTGCTTGAGGCTCTCGTCGATCATGGCGTTGCCGCCGTACTTCACCACGACGGTGGCGCCGTGGAAACGCTGCAGCCAGGGCAATGCCTCGATGAGGATCGCGGCCTTCTCGGCGGCCGTCGCGAGCCGCTCGTCCGCCGGGACGGTGGATTCGGAAGGGCTCATGACGAATACGCGCTGTTCTCTTCGACGTACGCGTGCGAGAGGTCGGTCGTGTAGATCGTCGCCCCGCCTTCGCCGAGGCCGAGGTCGACGACGATCTGGATGTCCCGGCCCGAAAGGTCCGCCTCGGAGCGGTCCGCCGCGGTGGTGCCCTTGGCGAAGAGGGTGATGCCGTTGATCGCGATGGAGACCTTCTCCGGGTCGATCTCCGCCGGCACGCGGCCCAGCGCCATGGCGATGCGGCCCCAGTTCGGGTCGGAACCGAACAGGGCGGTCTTGACCAGATTGTCCTCGGCGATCGTCCGGCCGACGGCGATGGCGTCGGCCTCGCTCGCCGCGCCGGCGACCGTGACGTCGACGTACTTGGTCGCGCCCTCGGAGTCCGCGCGGAGCTGAAGCACGAGGTCGAGGCTGACGGCGGTGAGGAGTTCGGTCAGTTCAGCCTCGGTCGGCTCGACACCGCTGGCACCGGACGCGAGGACGAGCACCGTGTCGTTGGTGGAGGTCCCGCCGTCGACGTCGAGCCGGTCGAAGGTCACGCCGGTGGCGGCGCGCAGGGCCTTGTCCAGGACTTCGGGCGTGACGACCGCGTCGGTGGTGAGGACGGAGAGCATCGTCGCGAGGTTCGGCGCGAGCATGCCCGCGCCCTTGGCGAACCCGCCGACGCTCCAGCCGCTTTCGTGCTTCGCGGCCGCCTGCTTCGGCTTGGTGTCGGTGGTCATGACCGCGGTGGCGGCGGCGAGGTCGGCCTCGTCCCCGGTGCCGAGCCGCCCGAAGGCGGTGTCCACCCCGGAGAGCAGCGCGTCCATCGGCAGCCGCTCGCCGATCAGGCCGGTCGAGCAGACCGCGACCTCGATCGCGCCGGCTTCGAAGAGTCCCGCGACCTTCTCGGCGGTCTGGTGGGTGTCCTGGAAACCGCCGGGGCCGGTGGCGGCGTTCGCGCCGCCGGAGTTGAGGACGACGGCCTTGAGCCGCTGCTGCTTGAGCACTTCCTGCGACCACAGGACGGGCGCGGCCTTGATCACGTTGCGCGTGAAGACACCGGCCGCGACCTGCAGCGGCCCGTCGTTGACGACGAGCGCGAGGTCGAGCTTGCCCTCGGCCTTGATCCCGGCGGCGACGCCCGCGGCACGGAATCCCTTCGGCTGGGTGACGGTCACGGAGCGACTCCTACGGTCGGTAGTCCGGTGGTTTCGGGGAGGCCGAGGGCGATGTTCATCGACTGGACGGCGCCGCCCGCGGTGCCCTTGGTCAGGTTGTCGATGGCCGCGACCACGATCAGGCGCCGGGTGTCGGCGTCGACGGTGACCTGCAGCTGGACGTTGTTCGAGCCGACGACCGAAGCCGAAGACGGCCACCGGCCCTCGGGCAGCAGCTGGACGAACGGCTCGGTGGCGTACGCCTTTTCGTAGACCTCGCGGGCGCCTTCGGCGTCCAGGTCGGTCTTGAGGGCGGCGCTCGCGGTGGTGAGGATCCCGCGCGGCATCGGGGCCAGCACCGGGGTGAACGAGACCTTGACCCGCTCGCCCGCGACCGCGGACAGGTTCTGCGCGAACTCGGGAGTGTGCCGATGGGCGCCACCGACGCCGTACGCCGTGGCCGAGCCCATCACCTCCGAACCGAGGAGGTTCGGCTTCAGGCTCTTGCCCGCGCCCGAGGTCCCGGTGACGGCGACGACGTTGATCTCCGGCTCGACCAGGCCCGCGGCGAGCGCCGGGGCGAGGGCGATCGAACCGCCGGTCGGGAAGCAGCCGGGGACCGCGATGCGTTTGGTCCCGGCGAGACGTTCGCGTGCTCCGGGGAGCTCGGGAAGCCCGTACGGCCACTGCCCGGCGTGGTCTCCGCCGTACCAGCGCTGCCAGTCGGCCGCGTCCGAGAGGCGGTGGTCCGCGCCGAGGTCGACCACCAGGACGTCCGGGCCCAGTTGCGCGGCGATGGCGCCGGAGTGACCGTGGGGCAGGGCGAGGAAGACGACGTCGTGTCCGGCCAGGGTCTCCGGGGTCGTCTCCAGCAGGACCCTGTCCGCCAGTGGGGCGAGGTGCGGCTGATGCTGGACGAGTGGCGTCCCCGCGGAGCTGGCCGCGGTGAGCGCGCCGATCTGGATTTCGGGATGGGTCAGCAGCAGGCGCAGGAGTTCGCCGCCCGCGTACCCGCTGGCTCCGGCCACCGCGATCTTCACCGTCATACGCATGATTATGCACTCCCATGCAAGTTCAATCAAACAAAGTCGTGTGGCTCACCCGATACGGCACTCCGTACGAGGCATCCTTGACCGCATGACCGACACGCCCGCCCGGCTGCTCAGCCTGCTGTCGCTCCTGCAGACTCCGCGCGAGTGGCCTGGCAGCGAGCTCGCCGAACGGCTGGAGGTCAGCCCGCGGACCATCCGGCGCGACATCGACCGGCTTCGTGAGCTCGGTTACCCCGTCGAGGCGTCGCGAGGCTCCGAAGGCGGCTACCGGCTGGGTGCCGGGGCGGCGATGCCACCACTGCTGCTCGACGACGAGGAGGCCGTCGCGATCGCGGTCGGTCTCCGCGGCGCCGCCGGGCAGGCGATCTCGGGTATCGAGGAGTCTTCGGTGCGGGCGCTCGCCAAACTCGAGCAGGTGCTGCCTTCGCGGCTGCGTTATCGCGTCGGCGCGCTGGGCGCCGCGACCGTGCCGCTCCCCGGCACGGGCCCCGCGGTGGATCCGGAACATCTCACCGTCTTCGCGGGCGCGATCGCCAACACCGAGCGGACCCGGTTCACCTACCGCACCGGCGACGGGACCGAATCCCGGCGGCACGTCGAACCCCATCGGCTCGTCTCCGCCGGACGCCGCTGGTACCTGCTCGGCTACGACCTCGACCGGGACGACTGGCGGATCTTCCGCGCGGACCGGATCTCGGAGCCGAGGGCGACCGGCGGCCGGGCCACTCCGAGACAGCCACCCGCGGAGGACGTGGCGGCCTATGTCACCGACAAGATGTACAGCCTCCTTCCCACTTACAGCGCACGCGTGACCCTGCACGCGCCGATCGGCCAGGTCGCCCCCGCGATCGGCGAGGGGTTCGGCGAACTGGAATCGCTGGACGACGAGACCTGCGTTTTCCACGCGGGCACGGACACCCTGGACTGGCTCGCGTTCCGGCTCCTCGGGCTCGGCTGTGAATTCACCGTGCACGAGCCGCCGGAACTGATCGAGCACCTCCGGAAGATGGCCGCGCGGGCGGAACGCGGAGCCGGGTCCACAGTGGACTGACGGCGGCCGCGAGAGACCGAAGGCCCTCGCGACCGCCGGTGTTCAGCCGAGTTCAGCCACCTCTCGTTGGCTCGGGGGGATGGGGAGATACGCGCCCCGGCGCTCCGGGTCGCAGCCGACCCTGGGCAACCGGGCACGGATCCCGCCCGGTGTCCGCTCGAACCGCCGCGCGATCTCCTCGACGCTTTCCCCGGCGAGCCAACGGCTTTCCAGTTCCGCGTCGAGCTCGTCGGACCACGGCAGGCCCTGCTGCGCGGGACGGTCCGCCGATCTTCGGCGGCCGTTCCGGCCGGTGCCCCGTCCGGCGAACGCCAGGAGGGTGTCGGAAAGGACGGTCGCCAAGGCCGGTACGGCTTCGGCGTCGATATCGAGCCTGCCTTCGGCGACAGGCTCCTCCAGCGGTCCGGCTCCGCCGACCATGACGGTCACCCAGCGGTCTTCCCCGGCCGCGCCGCCACCCTCACGGGCGGCGACCTCGATGCGATAAACGGTGTCCTGCACCCGGATCTCGGTCCGGTGCTCTTCGACGATGGTCATGCCGGGGACGGTAACGGGCGGGCCTGACAATTCGCCGGTGCGGCGAGGGGATTCGGTGCGTGACCGGAACTTTCATCGCTTTCGCGGGCGCGAGGGGGCCGGTCATGGCCCTATCGGCCACCCCCGTTGCCGCACCTAAGTGATCTCGACCGCGATCATCCGCGGGTTAGCTTTGCTCATCGGTTCGTCCACGATGGGGAGGAAAAATGACGACCAAGGCACGTCGGATGGCGCTTTTCGTGACAATGCTCGTGCTCGCGATCGGGACCGTCTTCGCCACGCCGGCCTCGGCCGGGACGACGGCGTCCACCACCACACAGGCCACCTGCACCGGAGCGAATTCCTGCTGGTTCACCTGGGGTCGCATCCAGGCCGGGGACTGCACGATGGACAACGCGAAGTGGACACTCAGGCGCGACGGCAGCGCTTCGTTCGAGGCGACGATCGTCAGCAGCGACAGCAACGACGCTTGGCTGATGTGGGTGAACATCTTGGACAGCAACGGCATCGTCCTCGGGCCCATCCATCACGGCGGTGACCCCAAATTCGTCAAAGGCACCGTCAAGAACGTATGGCACTGGTGGTTCGCCGAGGGATCGTTCGACGCCAGGTTCTTCGACCGTATCCACAGCATGCGGATGACGAGCCACTGCTGAGAAGCATCAGAGCGAAGAAATGCCCCGGTCCGGAAACCCGGACCGGGGCATCGCGACATCCCGAACAACTCAGAAAGGCAGCGCCTGAGCCAGCGCCTCCTTCTTCACTTCGGCGACCGAAGACGGCACATCCGACTTCGCGGCCGCGGAAGCACCGGCCGGAACCGGCTGCGGGACCGCGGCGCACTGCACGTCCGAACCGTTGCCCGGCTTGCGCACGGGCAGCTTTCCGGTCAGCAGGTAGTCCGCGATCTTGTCGTCCACACAGGACACACCGGACAGCGAGCCCGAGTGCGTCGTGCCACCCGGAGCGCTGATCAGGCTGGAGTTCGGGTAGCGCTTGCGGACCTCGAGGCTGCCGGGGTACGGCGTCGCGGCGTCGTTCTCCTCGTTGACCAGCAGGATGCCGGGGACCTTGCTCCCGTCGATCTCCACCGGCTTGCCCGGCTTCGCGGGCCAGTCGAGGCACGGGGCGTTGAACCAGGCGTTGCCCCAGGTCTCGAACGGAGCCCGGAAGTGCGTGACCCAGTTGTCGAACTTCCAGCGGGGCCAGCTCTGCGGCCACGCCACGTCGGTGCACTGCACGGCCGCGTACACCGCGTAGCCGTTGTCCTGACCCGGCGGGTTGGAGTCGTCGTACAGGCCCTTCAAGGTCTGCCAGTCACCCTTGTGCACCCAGCCCGAGAAGGCGTTCGCGATGTCTTCCCAGCCGAAGACGTAGTAGCCGGCCTGCAGGAAGATGTCCGTCCACTCGGATCCGCCGATGACGCCGCCCGCGGGCTTGTCGTACAGCTTCTTCTGCTCGGCGTACCACAGCTTCTCGACCGCGGCCGCGGTGTTGCCGAGGTGGTAGACGGAGTCGTACTTGGCGAGCCAGCCGAAGTAGGTCTTGATGTTCTTGTCGAAGGCGATGTCCTGGTTCAGGTTCGCCTTGTACCAGACGTCGCGGGGGTCGACGGTGCCGTCGAACACCATCCGCCGCACGTTCTGCGGGAACAGCGTGCTGTAGACCTGCCCGAGGTAGGTGCCGTAGGAGAAGCCGTAGTAGTTGATCTGCTTCTCGCCCAGCGCCTTGCGCAGGCTGTCGACGTCCTTCGCCACATCGATGGTCTTGATGTGGTCGAGGATCGCGCCGTTCTTGGCGCACGCCTTCGCGTAACCCTTCGCCTTCTCACGCCACGCCGTCTCGATGGCGCGCGTGGTGGGCACGTACTGCGGGCGGTTGTAGGAGGCGTAGTTCCCGTCGCAGGTCAGCGACGGCTTGCTCTCCCCCACGCCGCGCGGGTCGAAGCCGATCCAGTCGTACTCCTCACCCGCCTTCTTGGGGACGGCCCGGCCGAGCGTCGACAGCCCGAGGCCCGAACCGCCGGGGCCGCCCGGGTTGACGATCATGACGCCCTGCGACTGGGCGGACTTGTGCTTCACCCGCGAGACGGCGATCGAGATCTTCTCCCCGCCCGGCTTCGCGTAGTCCAGCGGGACCTCGAGGAAACCGCATTCCGCGCCGGCCTTGACCAGGCTCGGGCGCGTACAGGCTCCCCAGGAGATGGGCTTCGGATCGAAGTCCGACGCCGAGGCGGCCGTGGCGGAGGGAGCGAGCGCCATGGTGCCGACGCCGATCCCCGCGACCGCCAGGGCGGCAACGAATTTCTTCACTGTGTTCCTTTTCGTCCGCGTTCGACCCGGTCGGGCCGAAGCTACCGAGAACCGGCTTCAATCTCGCTGACCGACACGTTGACCGCCATCCCTCTTTAGTCGGTATCCGATCCCCGATCCGGGCATATCAGTCTTGTCGGTCCCCTGTCGTACGCTCGCGGCGCCCACTGGGGAAAGGAGAACGCATGGACGAGGTGAAAAGCCTGGTTTCGGCGGTTCGCAACGGTTTGGCCGCGCTGGCCGATCCGGGGAAAGCGCCGTCGATGCGGGCGTACATGAAGTCGGAAATGCCGTTCCTCGGTGTGGCGTCACCGCCTCGGGCGGCCTTGCTGAAGCGGGTCTACGCCGAAAATCCGCTACCCGATCGTGTGAGCTTTTCGACGGCAATTCTCACGTTGTGGCGGGAGGCCGAGTTCCGGGAAGAGCGCTATGCGGCGATCGCCCTTTCCGGGCATCGCGCGTACACCCGTTGGCAGGACGTCGATCTGCTCGGCCTGTACGAGGAGATGATCGTGACGGGCGCGTGGTGGGACTATGTGGACGAAGTCGCCATCCGCCGGATCGGGCCGATCCTCCGCGCGGAACCGGAGACGGTGACCACGCTGATGCTGACCTGGGCCTACGACGAGGACAGGTGGCGCCGTCGTACCGCGGTCATCTGCCAGATCGGCGCCAAGGGCGGAACGGACACCGATCTGCTCACCCGTGCCGTCGAGGCGAATATCGACGACAAGGACTTCTTCCTGCGCAAGGGAATCGGCTGGGCCCTGCGCGAGTACGCGAAGACCGAGCCGGATTGGGTGCGCGCGTTCGTCGCCGCCCATCCGGCACTGTCCACTCTGTCCAGGAAGGAGGCGCTCAAGCACCTGGGAGGGTGAGCACCGGCCTGGGGATGAGGGCGATGAGATCGTCGATCACCCCGCCGAGTTCGGGCATCAGCACTCGTAGCTCCTTGAGATCGCGCAGCAACTCCAGGCGCGTCTCCTGTGGCGCGCCCTTTTCGAGCAGGGCCTCGAGGTCACGGGTCACTTCTTCCTCACGGCCGAGGACGAGGAGGTAGAAGAGCGGTTGGACCTGGGCGTCCCAGTCGAAGTCGCCGGAAGCAGACCGGGACGAAGCCTTGTCGAGGCCTTCGTTCAGCGCCTGGCGGGCTTCTTCGGTCTTCCCGGTCTTCAGCCAGACGAGGGTGAGGAGGTTGTGCGCCCAGCCGAATTCCGGCGCGAGCGGGGCCAGAAGCGTCTCCGCCTCGTCGAACTCACCCGCGAACAACAAGGCCTCCCCGAGGCTCTCGCGGTATTCGGAGTCCTCGGGATCCGAGGCGACCAGTTCGCGCAGCTCCCGGATGGCCTCCTGATACTCGCCTGCCCGGCAGCGGATGTCCGCATGCAGCGCGCGGGCACTCTCTTCGTGCCCTGCTTCCAGCGCGCTTTCCGTGTCGGCCAACGCGCCTTCCAGATCACCGAAGAGGAAGCGATGGCGAGCGCGCCGGTAGGCGGCGTATCCGCTGCCCTGCCCCAGACGCACCCCTTCGTTCAGGGCGGCCCGGGCTTCGTCGTGACGGTCGAGACCTCTGAGGATGTCGCCCCGGGTGGTGTGGAAGAAGGCCATCTCCGGGCTCGCCGCCACCGCGACGTCGATGTCGGCGAGAGCCTCCGCGAAGTCGCGGGCGCGCTGATGGGTCATCGCGCGCCAGGTGTGCGCCCATTCGTTGCCGGGTTCGAGTTCGATCGCGCGGCTCAAGGACTCGATCGCTTCTTGATTCCTCCTCAGCCGGCTGAGCATCATCCCTCGCTGCAGGTGATTCTCGGCGTCTTCGGGAGCGAGTTCGATCGCACGCTCGTAATCGGCGAGCGCCGCCTCACGATCGTCCAGCTCGTCATGCGCCTGGCCTCGCATGTAGTACGCCCACTCGTAGTCCGGGTCGATCCGCAGCGCGGCGGTGAAACCGTCCACGGCGAGCCGGTACCGCTCAGCGCGGTGGTGGAAGGCGGCCCGGATCGCGTGGGCCCTGGCGCTGCCGGGATCCGCCGCGACGATCGCGTCGAAGGCGGCCGACGCGGCATCCCCGTCTTCGGTCCGTTCCAGGAACAACGCCAGCTCGGTCAGGTAGTAGACGTCTTTGGGGCGGAGAGCGGCCGCCGCACGGTGACCGGCGAGTGCTTCTTCGTCGTCTCCCAGCTCGGCGAACAGCGTGGCCCGGTAGTGGACGGCCCAGGCGTAGTCGGGATCGAGCCGGATCGCGATGTCGATCTCGTCGATCGCCTTCCGGACGTCGCCACGTTTGAAATGCACCTCGCTCCGGATGGAGTACGCCCACGTGTGGTCGGGCTGCAGGCGGACGGCCTCGTCGAGGTCCGCCATCGCGCCGTCGAGATCGCCGAGCTCGGCACGGGCGGAACCGCGTCCACGCCACGAATAGGCGTAACCGGGATCGAGCTCGATCGCCCGGTTCAGATCCGACAACGCCCGTTCCCAGTCACCCTCGTTGCGGAACAGGTTGCCCCGATCGCTCCACGGGTAGGGGTCGGCGGGGTTCAGATCGAGAGCCCGATCGAAGTCGCGTGTCGCCGCGGCGATGTCGTCTTGTCCTTCATGGGCCCACGCGCGCCGCCGGATCACCGTCGAAAGCCGGGCGGCGTCGAGTTCACCCGCGCCGGCGAGCAGGTCGAGCACCGGGATCTCCCGCGGGCCGTCGCCGTCGCCGATCGCGGCGGTCAGCCGTTGTCCCCAGCCCAGTACCGAAGGCGCGTCCGCGTCGACACCCGCCTGCTCCATCATGCGTGCCCAAGCGCGTGCGGGAGCGATGCCGGTGGTGATCATCTCGGCCGCGCCGAGCAGCGCGTCCGGCAACGCGTCGGCCGGGGCGCCGCAGAGCCGGTGATAGGTCTGTTCGAGCTTCCTCTTCTGCCATCGCTCGTCGCTCCAGGCGTCGCGGTGACTGCTCAGGCCGAGTTCGGCACAGCGGCCTTCGTAGTACTCGGCGAGGCGGAGGTGGCGTTCGGCGAACTCGGCGGGCGAACGCCCGCGTTCCAGCCGCACCATCGGGCCGCGGACCACCGGGTGGTAGCGCACCGGAAGCTCGCGGCGGCCGACGAACGGCAGTTCCCGCAGCCAGCGGAAGGTCTCCCCCGCGGTCTCCTTCCCGGTCAGCACGCCGATGACGTCCTCGTCGAGGAAACGGGGCAGCGACGCGGTGGCGGCGATGTCCTTCCTGGCCTTTTCCGGGACCCAGTGCAGGAATCGCTTGACCGCGTCATCGCTGGGATCGCCGACGGCGTCCGCTCCGACGGGGTTCCCGCGGGCCAGCATGGCGACCAGGACGGGCAGGCCGTCGGTCAGCCGCAGCACGATCTCGATGACCTGTTCGTCGGTGATCCCGTGTTCGGCGAGCAGGCGCCGTGCCTCCGGCTCGGTGAACGGCCGGAGTTCGATCTCGCGCATCAGCGGCGCGTGCCGGTTCCAGTTCGCCTCGTCCAGCGGGAACTGACCGGCGACGGTGAGCACCAGGTTCTGCGGCAGATCGCCGTACAGCCCGGCGAACAGGTCGAGCAGCCAGGTCTCCAGGACCGGCGCGGTCCGCTCGAAGGTGTCGAAGAACAGCGCGATCTGCCGCGTCTCCGGAATACGCCACAGATCTTCGACGAACGGTTTGGTGAGCTCCTCCGCCGGTTCGAGGAGCAGCTGGACATCGGCTTTCCGCTTGAACTTCGCCGCGAGGTAGACCTGAAGCTGCTCCAGCTGTTTCGCCGTCGCGTCCGCGTCGATCGCGTCGGCGGCGATACTTCCGCCTGGCAGGGTCTTCGCGACGCCGAGACCGGCCTTGACCACGGTCTTCGTCACGAGGGCGCGGCCCGCGGCGGGGGCCTGCGGATCGCTGTGAAGCCGTTCCCTCGCCTTGAGATAGGACTCGTAGCGCTTCTCGAAGCGGCGCATCTCGTACCCGCCGCGAGCGAGGTCCTTCGCCAGTTTGACCAACGTCGCGGGCAAATCCTGCTGCCGGTCGTCGGCGAACCCGACGGCGGCGCGGGCTTCCTCGGCGATACCGCGAAGCTGGTCGAGCAGGAACGACTTGCCGACGCCCGCGAGGCCGTGCACCGAGTAGAGGTACCGGCGGCGCCGGTCGTCTCCGGACAACCCCAGATTGTCCCGGAAGTCCTCACGTTCCCCGACCCTGCCGACGAAACCGTCGCTCAGCCTGGCGCGGGCGATGTCTTGGATGCTGGACCGGCCGTCTGGACGTGACACAAGTCCTCACTTTGCCACACCTGAAGCGCGTGAAGGCCCCCTTTCCTCGGCTGAGCCGAGGGAAGGGGGCCTTCACGGAACTACAGGGTCAGGCCCGCAGGCTCGCGCCGAAGCGTTCACCGGCGACCGCGACGGCGGCGTCGCGGGCCTTGGTGGCCTCGTCGACGGTCAGCGTGCGGTCCGCGGCACGGAACCGCAGCTTGTACGCCACCGAACGCTTGCCCTCGCCCACCTGCTCGCCCTGGTAGGAGTCGAACAGCGTGATGTCCTCGAGCAGTTCGCCCGCGCCTTCGCGCAGCGCCTCGGCCAAGTCCGCCGACGGCACACCCGCGTCGGCGACGAGGGCGACATCGAGCAGCACCGGCGGGTACGCCGAGATCCGCGGCGCCGGACGGTCGTCCGGGATCGGGATGGCGTCCAGGTCCAGCTCCATCGCGACGGTGCGCGGCGGCAGCCCGAGCGCCTCGACGACCTTCGGGTGCAGCTCACCGGCGTAACCGACCGGCCACTGCCCCACCCGCAGCTGCGCGCAGCGGCCGGGGTGCCACGGCGGCTGATCCGCCGCGGCCGTGGTCAGCTCGACACCGGCCGCCTGCGCCACCAGCCGGGCGGCCTGGACCGCGTCGGCCCAGTTCGCCTGCTCACCCTCGCCCCACCAGCCGGCGCGAGCGCGCTGACCGGCGAGCACGACGGCGACGTGCAGCGGCTGCGGCGGCACGGCCGCCTCCAGCACCGCGAGCTCCTCGTCGGTCGGCCGCCGGTCGACTCCGAGCGAAGGCATCGGGATCGGATTCGGCCCGGGCAGCACGACCTGCCCGATGTGGAACAGCGAGACATCCTTGAAACCGCGGGAGATGTTGCGCTGCAAGGTCTCCAGCAGCCCCGGCAGCAAGGTACTCGCCATCCGGTCCTTGTCCGCCTCCAGCGGGTTGCGGACCTTGACGGTGCTGCGGCGGACGTCGTCCTCGGGCAGCCCGAACGCGTCCCAGACCGAGTCCGAGATGAACGGGAAGGGCAGCACCTCGACGTAGCCGTTCTCCGCCAGCGCGCGGGCGACCGAGCGACGGCGGCGCTGCACGTCGGTGAGCCCGCGGCCGGCCGGGGCGTCGGGCAGCACCGACGGGATGCTGTCGTAGCCCTCCAGCCGGAGCACCTCCTCGACCAGGTCGGCGGGCTGCACGAGGTCGCCACGCCAGCTCGGCGGGACCGCCGTCACCAGTGCGGTGCCGTCCTCCGACGTGCCCACGTTGACCTTGCACCCGATCTGAGAAAGCCGTTTGACCGTGACACCACGTTCGTAACGCACCCCGGCCACCTGGTCGGGCAGGCTGATCGGCATGGTCACCGGCGGGTTCGGCTCGACGCCGCCCTCGTCGGTGCGGCCGGGCAGGATCGAGCCCTCGCCGTACTGACGCAGCAGGCGCGCCGCGAATTCGACGGCCACCGCGCACAACTGCGGGTCGGTGTAGCGCTCGAACCGCTTGGCCGCCTCGGAGAACAGCTTGTGACGGCGGGCCGTCCGGCTGATCGACGACGGATCCCAGTGCGCCGCTTCGAGCAGCACGTCGGTGCTCTCCGGCGTGATCTCGGTCGACGCGCCGCCCATCGTGCCCGCCAGCGAGATGACCCCGCTGTCGTCGGCGATCACCACGTCGTCCGCGTCGAGCGTGCGCTCGACATCGTCCAAAGTGGTCAGTTTCTCGCCCGGCTTCGCCTTGCGCACCACCAGATCGCCCTTGACCGAACCGGTCGCGAACGCGTGCAGCGGGTGCCCGAGTTCGAGCATGACGTAGTTGGTCACGTCGACGGCGAGCGAGATCGACCGGATCCCCGCCAGCATCAGGCGGCGGCGCATCCACCACGGCGTCGGCGCGGTCGCGTCGAGGTTCTTGACCCGGCGCAGGACGAACCGCTTGCAGCCCTCGGTGTCTTCGAGGTGCACCGGCCAGACGTCGCTCTCGGCCTCGGGGACCTCGATGGACGCCGGGTCGCCGAACGGGACGTCGAGCGCGTTGGACAGCTCGCGGGCCAGGCCGCGGACCGACAGCGTGTACCCGCGGTCCGGGGTCGGCGTGACCTCGAGGACGGTGTCGTCGAGGCCGAGCAGCTTGGTCGCGTCTTCGCCGGGGCTGGCCGTGCTCGGCGGCAGCACCAGGATGCCGGAGTGGTCGTCGCCGATGCCGAGTTCGCTCGCGGAGCAGATCATGCCGTCGCTGAGGCGGCCGTAGGTCTTGCGCGAACCGATCTCGAAACCACCGGGCAGCACGGTGCCGGGAAGCGCGACGACGACCAGGTCGCCCTCGGCGAAGTTCGTGGCACCGCAGATGATCCCGCGGGTCTTGATCCCCGTGGGGCCTTCGTCCTCGAAGGGACCTTCGTCGTCGTCCTCGTCGTCGTCGAGGTTCTCGTCCGGCTTGTCGGCGTCCTCGTCCTCCGACTCGCCGACGTCGACCCGGCAGAACCGGACCGGCTTCTTGAACTCGGTGAGCTCCTCGATCTCGGCGACGCGGCCGACCACGAGCGGGCCGGTGACCGGTTCGAGTTTCCGGACGTCGTCGACCTCGATGCCGATCCGCACGAAGGCGTCGGCCAGATCCTGGGCCGTGACCTCTTCGTCGACGTCGAGGTGTTCGATCAGCCAGCTGGCTGGGACCTTCACTCAGGCCTCCGTTCCGAAGGGCAGGGTGAACCTGATGTCGCCCTCCACCATGTCGCGCATGTCCGGAATTCCGTTGCGGAACTGCAGGGTGCGCTCGATACCCATGCCGAAGGCGAAGCCCGAGTAGACCTCGGGATCGACGCCGCAGGCACGCAAGACGTTGGGGTTGACCATGCCGCAGCCGCCCCATTCGACCCAGCCGGGGCCGCCCTTCTTCTCCTCGAACCAGACGTCGACCTCGGCCGACGGCTCGGTGAACGGGAAGAAGTGCGGACGCAGGCGCGTCTTCGAGGTCCCGCCGAACATCGCGCGGGCGAAGGCGTCGAGGGTGCCCTTGAGGTGCGCCATCGTCAGGCCCTTGTCCACCGCGAGCCCTTCGACCTGCGAGAACACCGGCGTGTGCGTGGCGTCGAGTTCGTCGGTCCGGTAGGTGCGGCCGGGGCAGACGACGTACACGGGCAGGTCCCGGTGCAGCAGCGTGCGGGCCTGCACCGGCGAGGTGTGCGTCCGCAGCACCAGGCCGGAGTCCTCCTCGCCGAGGTAGAACGTGTCCTGCAGCTGGCGCGCGGGGTGGTCCTTGCCGAAGTTCAGCGCGTCGAAGTTGAACCACTCGGCTTCGAGTTCCGGGCCGTCGGCGACCTCGTAGCCCATCGCGACGAACGCGTCGGCGATCCGCTCCGAGAGGGTCGCGATCGGGTGCCGGGCGCCGCGGGGCACCCGGTCCCACGGCAGCGTGACGTCGACGGCCTCCTCGCGGAGCACCCTCTCGTCACGTTCCGCCTGGAGCACCGCGCGGCGGGCGTCGAACGCGGACTGGATGCCCTGGCGCGCTTCGTTGACCCGCTTGCCTGCCTCGGCCTTCTCCTGCTTCGGCAGGGCGCCGATCTCGCGGCGGGCGAGCAGCAGCGGAGACTGGTCCCCGAGGTGGGCGGGTTTGACCGCGGCCAGCGCGTCGAGATCCGCCGCGGCCGCGAAATCCGTCTCGGCCTGTTTGACGGCGGCCGTCAACGTTTCCGGCGCGAGCGCCCCCGCCTGGGGGTCCTGCTTGTCGTTGGCTTCGGACATAACTCCTCGGCGTCCGCTGGGACTGGTCCGGTGCACGCGAGCGCACACATGGGTTTAGCAGCTGCTGAATTCTATGGGACAGCGAACGGCGGCCCCCGATCACCCTCGGGCTGGGCACACCGTCACTCGGGAGTGCGAAAAACGCGCTCTACGCCGTAAACAAGGTGCTGGAACGAACAGTGCGTTCCATGAGAGCTCCCTTGGTGTCGTGGTGCGACGGCGTGATGCCCGCGACTCTACGTGGCCGCGGCCCGCGAAGCCATCGCATTTGTGTACACGCAGATGGCGGCGGCCGTCGCCAGGTTCAGGCTCTCCGCCTTGCCGTACATCGGGATCTTGACCGCGAGGTCGACCGTCTCCAGGACTTCGCGCGGCAATCCGTGTGCCTCGTTGCCGAACACCCACGCCGTGGGCTCGTCGAAGGTCACCTGATCGAGTTCGGTGTCGGCGTAACCGTGCGCGCCGAGGGTGCGGAGTCCGGCGGCGGAGCAGGCCTTCAAGGCCGCGTCGACGTCCCGGATCCGGGTGATGGCGGGGTGGAACAGACTGCCGGCGGCCGCGCGTACGCATTTGCCGTTGTGCGGGTCGACGCTGTCCCCGGCGAGGACGACCGCGTCGGCGCCGGCGGCGTCCGCGACCCGGATCACGGTTCCCGCGTTGCCGGGGTCGGCGACGTCGACGAGGACGACGACGAGCTTCGCGCCCGGCTTCAGGACGGTCTCCTGTGGACGGTCGACGAGCGCGCAGACCGCGACGATGCCTTGCGGTGTCACGGTCTCGGACAATCCGTCGGCGGCGCGATCGGTGATCGGCGAGACGGGGACGCCCGCCTCGCGCGCGACGGCGAGCAGCCGCTCGTGCTGCGCGGCGGCGCGTTCGGTCACGAACAGCTCGTACACCTTGCCGCCGTTTTCGAGCGCGGCCTCGACGGCGTTCGCGCCCTCGGCGAGGAACCGGCCGGTCTTTTCACGCTCGGCCCGGCGGGTGAGCTTGCGCGCAGCAACAACCCGGGGCGTCCGTTCGGTGAACGGAGCCGCCCCGGGTTGCGGAAGAGCGCTGTGGCCGGTCAGGCCGACTTCTTCTCTTCGGTGTTCACGTTCGCCTTGGCCAGCTCGGCCAGCGCGGTGAACGCGGCGGCGTCGTTGACGGCGAGGTCCGCGAGGATCTTGCGGTCGACCTCGACACCCGCGGCCTTGAGGCCCTGGATGAAGCGGTTGTAGGTCACGCCGTTGGCGCGGGCGGCCGCGTTGATGCGGGTGATCCACAGCTGGCGGAAGTCACCCTTGCGGGCGCGACGGTCCCGGTAGGCGTAGTTCAGCGAGTGAAGCGTCTGCTCCTTCGCCTTGCGGTACAGCCGCGAACGCTGGCCGCGGTAGCCGCTGGCGAGCTCGAGAGTCGCGCGACGCTTCTTCTGGGCGTTGACAGCCCTCTTGACGCGTGCCACTGGGGTCCATCCTGTCGATCTGGGGGCGCGCTGGGCGCCCGGCGTTTACAAAGTGCGGGGTGTCAGCGGCCGAGAAGGCGCTTGACGCGGCCGACGTCGTTCTTGGCGATCTCGGTCGTGCCTTCGAGGCGACGGGTGAGCCTGTTGGACTTCTTCTCCATCAGGTGGCGGCGGCCGGCCTTCTGGCGGCGCAGCTTGCCCGAGCCCGTGACGCGGACACGCTTGGACGTCCCGCTGTGCGTCTTCATCTTCGGCATTACGTTGTCCTCTTCCGTGCGGCGGCACACCGGTGTTGCCCGGTGTGCCGCTGACATGTGCTGGTCGGCGCTACGCGTCGGCGGGCGGCTCGGACGACTCGTCCTTGGCTGCCTTCGCGGCCTTCTGCGGCTTCACGTTCTTGTGCGGGGCCAACACCATGATCATGTTGCGACCGTCCTGCTTCGGCGACGACTCGACGAAGCCGAGCTCGGTCACCTCGTCGGCGAGCTTCTGCAGCAGACGGAACCCGAGTTCCGGCCGGGACTGCTCGCGACCGCGGAACATGATCGTGACCTTGACCTTGTTGCCTGCCGCAAGGAAGCGCGACACGTGACCCTTCTTGGTCTCGTAGTCGTGCTGGTCGATCTTCGGCCGCAGCTTCTGCTCTTTGATGACGGTGAGCTGCTGGTTGCGGCGGGACTCGCGGGCCTTCTGCGCGCTCTCGTACTTGAACTTGCCGAAGTCCATGAGCTTGCATACGGGCGGGCGTGCCTGCGGGGCGACCTCGACGAGATCGAGATCGTTCTCCTGTGCCAGCCGCAGCGCATCTTCGATCCGGACGATGCCGACCTGTTCACCGGCCGGCCCGACGAGGCGGACCTCCGGAACCCGGATTCGGTCGTTGATGCGTGTCTCGGAGCTGATGGGGCCTCCCTGGTTCGAGGTAAATTCTTCTACCGTTTCGACCTGGTGCCCACATACCTAAGGCCCCGGTACCGTGCGGTACGCGGGGCCCACTCTTTCCGATCGTGTTCGATCTCCAGAACCGAACACACCGCCTCGACGCCCGAAATCGTCTTGGCGAGACCGGACCCGGACACCTGGTGTTGCGGCGGTGACACGGGTGGGAGCGGGGCTCCACTTGCCGCCCCCGATCGCTCGGGGGCTGGTCGCTCGTGGAAGGGTACCAGACGTGTCAGATGAACCCGTTCAGCAACCCCCGTATTCCCCGGACGTCCGCGACCTGGAGGACATCCCGAGCGTCGAGGTGATCAGCAGGGCGGCCGTCATGCTGCTCTCCGCCGGCGCCGAACGTCTCGGCCTCGCGGACGAGGACCCGGCCAGCTCACCGCACCGCGACCTCGACGAAGCCCGTCGCCTGATCACCGCCCTCGCCGGACTGGTGACCGCTTCGGCAGAGTACCTCGGCCTGCACGCCGGCCCGTTGCGCGACGGCCTGCAGTCACTGCAGAAGGCGTTCCGCGAGGCTTCGGCCGTGCCGGACGCGCCCGGGCAGGGCCCGGGCGAGAAGTACACGGGACCGGTCTACTAGTCCCTCCCGATCCTCAAGTGTCATGAAAGGGCCGTTCAGGACGTTTTTCGTCAGGAACGGCCCTTTCATGACATCCGGACTACCGATCTGAAGCGCGAATGAACTAACATTTCAGATGTGAGTGGGTTAGCGAAGGTCCCGAGGTCCCTCCTCAGGGACGAGGCTTACGAAAGCATCCGGCGGGCGATCATCGACGGGACGCTGCCGCCGGGCACGAACCTGCGCGACGGCGACCTCGCCGAGCAGCTGGGGCTTTCCCGCGCGCCGGTGCGCCAGGCCCTGCTGCGGCTGATCGAGGACGGTCTCGTCGAGTCGAAGCCACAGAGCTACACGCGGGTGGCGGGGTTCGTCCCCGACGACGTCCGTGACGCCCTGCAGCTCGTGCGCGCGCTGCACGAGTTCGCCGTCCGGGCGGGCGCGCCGCGGATGGGACCGGCGGAGGTCGCCGCGATGCGGGCGGCCAACGCCCGGTTCGCCGACGCGATCGCCGCCGGGGACATCGCGGCCGCGATCGCCGCCGACGACGAACTCCACGACGTCCCGGTGGCCGCCGCGCGCAACCGGGCGATCGCCGCGACGCTGGCCCGCCACACCCCGCTGTTGCGACGTCTCGAATACGCCCGCTTCGGCTCCCTGCCCGCCCACCGGTCGGTCCAGCGCCACGCGGAACTGGCCGACGCCATCGAAGCAGGCGACGTCGACGCGGCCTGCGCGATCACCGCCACCATCTGGACCGAACTCGAAGCCCTCCTGGAGACGCCATGACCCTCGCCGACTTCCCCCGCTACCCGCTGCTGTTCGGCCCCTCCCCCGTCCACCCGCTCGAACGGCTCACCGCTCATCTCGGCGGCGCGAAGGTCTGGGCGAAACGCGAGGACGTCAACTCCGGGATCGCGTTCGGCGGCAACAAGACGCGGAAGCTCGAATACCTGGTCGCCGACGCACTGGCCCAGGGCGCGGACACGCTGATCTCGATCGGCGGCGTGCAGTCGAACCACACCCGCCAGGTCGCCGCGGCCGCCGCGCGGGCCGGGCTCAAGGCCGTGCTGGTGCAGGAGAGCTGGGTCGACTGGACCGATCCGCTGTACGACAAGGTCGGCAACATCCAGCTCTCTCGCATCCTCGGGGCGGACATCCGGATGGTCGAGGCCGGGTTCGGCGTCGGGTTCAAGGAGAGCTGGGAGAACGCGGTCAAGGAGATCGAGGCCGACGGCGGGAAGCCGTACGCGATCCCGGCGGGCGGTTCGGACCACCGCCTCGGCGGGCTCGGCTTCGCGAACTGGATCGTCGAGCTCGAAGCGCAGGAGGCCGAACTCGGCGTCTTCTTCGACACGGTGGTCGTCTGCTCGGTCACCGGCAGCACGCAGGCGGGGATGGTCGCCGGTGCCGCGCTTTCCGGGAAGCCGCGGCGGATCCTCGGCATCGACGGCTCGGCGAAACCGGCGGAGACGCGCGACCAGATCACCCGCATCGCCCGGGCGACCGCGGAGCTCATCGGCGCGGGCGAGATCCGCGAAGTCGAACTGGACGAGCGCTATCACGCCGGGATCTACGGCATCCCGGACGAGTCCACTTTGGACGCGATCCGGACGCTGGCGCGACTGGAGGGGGTGCTCACCGATCCGGTGTACGAGGGCAAGTCCATGGCCGGGCTGATCGACCTCGTTTCCCGCGGCGAGATCTCGCGGGATTCGAACGTGCTCTTCGCGCATCTGGGCGGGCAGCCCGCCCTCAACGGGTACACGAGCGTCCTCTGACGGCTGCTAGGAACGGGCCGTTCCTAGCGAAATTTGCAAGGAACGGCCCGTTCATGGCACGCGCGAGGGTCAGTCCGTGACGGCCAGGACGTCGATCTCCACCAGCAGGCCGGCGGGCAGGCCGACGTACACGGTGGTGCGGGCCGGGTGCGGCGCCTCGCCGATCAGCTTGTTGTAGACCTCGTTGAACGCGCCGAAGTGGTCGACGTCGGTCAGGTAGACACGCACCATCAGCGCGTCGGCCAGGCTCGAACCGGCGGCCTCGAGCACCGCTTCGATGTTCTTGAAGGTCTGCTCGGTCTGCTCGCCGACGGTCTCGCCGACGATGGCGCCGGTGGCCGGGTCGAAGGCGACCTGGCCGGCCACCTGCAGGATGTTGCCCTTGCGGACCGCCTGCGAGAACGCGGCCACCGGCTTCGGCGCGTTCTCCGTGCTGATCGCGGTCTTGCTCATTCCAACTTCCCCTTTCGGTTCCCCGTCCATCCACTGTGGACGGAAGCTTCTTCGGTGGCGGCGACCAGCTCCGGCACGAGCGCCATCAGGCCGTCGTAGTCGAGCAGCACCTTCGGCACCGACACCGACGCGGCCGCGAGCACCACGCCGCCCGGACCGCGGACGGGCGCGGCGACGCAGTGGATGAAGTCCTCGTGCTCGGCGTTGTCCACCGCGTAGCCACGGTCGGCGACGAGCGCGAGTTCCTTCTCGTAGGCCTCGGGCGTGGTGATCGTGTTCGGCGTGCGGACGAAGAAGTCGATCCTCGACACCACGTCCGCCTGCTTCTCCGGCGTCATCGCCGCGACGAGCACCTTGCCGACGGCGGTGCAGTGCAGCGGCGCGCGTTTCCCGATGCGGGAGTACATCCGCACCGAATGCCTGCCCTCGAACTTGTCGATGTAGACGACCTCTCCGTCCTCATAGGACGCGAGGTGCACGGTGTGGCCGGTGCGCGCGTTGAGCCCGGCGAGCGCCGATTGCGCGGTGCGGCGGACGTCGCGATCCTCCAGCGCCTGCTGCGCGAGGTCGAAGAGCGCGCTGCCCAGCCGGTAGTACCGCTGCCCTTCCCGGCGGACGAAGTGATGTGCCTCCAGGGTGCGCAGCAGCCGCAGCACGGTCGACTTGTGCACGCCGATCTCCTCGGCGAGCTGGTCGAGTGTCTTCGGCTGGCGGGCGAGGCCGCCCAGCAGCGTGAGCGCCCTGTCCAGGCTCTGGCTCATCCGCCCACCACTCCCTTGTCCGTCAGCTTGGCCGCCGCCCATGCTGCCTCATCCGCACCGAGGAGTGCTTCGACGACGGATCCGGGCAGCGGCGTGCCCACGTCGTCGTGGGTCAGCAGAGTGGCCGCGGCCTGCAGATGGCCACGTCGCAGCCGGGTCGCGGGGTCGTCGCCGCGCAGGGTGGCGGCGAGGAATCCGGCCGCGAAGGCGTCACCGGCGCCGACCGGTTCCACGACGTCGACCTGGAGCGCGGGCGAGAACAGCGGTGGCCCGTCGCCCTCGACCAACGTCACCCCGCGTGCCCCGTGCTTGACGACCAGCGTCTTCGGCCCCGGCACCGCAGCGCGCAGCCGTTCCGGGTCACCGGTCCCCCACACCCGTTCGGCCTCGTCCTCGCCCGCCAGCACGATGTCGGCGCGGGCGGCCAGCCCCGCCAGCACCGACGGGTCACGCCCGGTCCACAACGCGGGCCGGAAGTTCACGTCGAACGACACCAGCGTGTCCCCACGCGGTCGTTCCATCAGCGCCCGCACCAGGTCGAGGCAGCCGTCCGACAGCGCGGGCGTGATCCCGGACAGGTGGATGACCCGCACCCCGTCGAGATCGAGTTTCCCCAGCAATCCCGCGTCCATTCCGGACGCGGCCGAGCCTTTCCGGTAGTAGCGCACGGGGCTGCCGTCCGCGCCGCTCTCCTTGACGTAGAGCCCGGTCGGCCGCGTCGGGTCGACCACGACCGCGCTCACGTCCACCCCGGCCGCACCGATCTCGCGCACCAGCGCGCGGCCGAACGGATCGTCGCCCACGGCGCTCACCCACGCGCTGGTGAATCCCAGCGCCGGGAGATGACAGGCGACGTTCGATTCGGCGCCTCCGATGCTTCGCACCCACTTACGTACCTCGTCGGGCGGCCCGGGTTCGGCCGGCACGAACAAGGCCATCGACTCCCCGATGCACAACACGTCGGGCGCGCTTGTCACCTTCACGTCTCCTAGTCGTCATGCCGTTGACCTCCAGCGGACCGGATGCTACACCTATCCCACGCAATATGCGCAACGTCCGTTGCAACATACGCAACCGAGGTGAACCTCATGTTCCAAGCCGGCACCATCGATTCCGCCGCGGTCGCGGCCGTCCGGGAGGAGCGCGTCGACTGGCGCTTCCGCTCGGTCGCGCCCTCGCTGTCCGGTCTCACGATCGGCGAGGCCGCCGCCCGCGGCGCGAAGCTGTTCGAAGACGGCTTCCTCGGCCCGTTCGTCGTCCTCGACGAAGAAGCCGTCGAGCACAACCTCCGCACGATGGCGGCCTGGTGCGCCGAACGCGGGGTCGCGCTGGCCCCGCACGGCAAGACGACGATGGCGCCGCAGCTGTTCGAGCGGCAGCTGCAGCACGGCTCGTGGGGTATCACCTGCGCGAACGCCGGCCACCTGCGGATATACCGCGCGTTCGGCGTTTCCCGCATCCTGCTGGCGAACCAGCTGCTCGACCCCTCCGGTCTGAAGTGGCTGGCCGCCGAGCTCGACGCCGACGACGACTTCGAGTTCGTCTGCTGGGTCGACTCGGTCCGCGGTGTCGAGCTCATGACCGAAGCCCTGCGCGGGGCCCGCCGCAAGGTGGACGTGCTCGTCGAACTCGGCGCCGAGGGCGGCCGCACCGGTGTCCGCGACACCGAGACCGCGCTCGCCGTCGCCGAGGCCGCGCACGCGAGCCCGGCTCTCCGGCTGCGCGGATCCGGCGGCTACGAAGGCGCGCTTTCCCACCACACGGACGAAAAGTCGCTCCAGCTGATCAGCTCCTATGTGGACGGTCTGCGCGAACTCGTGTTCGCCTTCCACGCCAAGGGTCTGCTCGACGACGCCGGCCAGATCATCGTCACCGGCGGCGGCAGCGCGTACTTCGACCGCGTCGCCGACGAGCTCACCAAGGACTGGGGCGGCCTGGACGTCCTGCCGATCCTGCGCAGCGGCGCCTACGTGACCCACGACGACGGCTTCTACCGGGTGATCTCACCGCTCGGTGAGCAGCCGCGTATCGACGGAGTCGCCTCGTTCCGGTCCGCACTGCGCGCCTGGGCACAGGTGACGTCGAAGCCGACGGACGAACTCGCGCTGCTCACCATCGGCAAACGGGACGCCTCGTTCGACGAGGGCATGCCCGAACCGCGCCTCATCCGCAAGGGCGACGGGCCGCCGTCCGCGCTCGAAGGTCACTCCATCCAGAAGATGAACGACCAGCACGCCTTTCTCACCCTGCCCGCGTCGTCACCGGTCGAGGTCGGGGACTGGATCGCCCTCGGGCTGTCCCATCCCTGCACCGTCTTCGACAAGTGGCCCCTGATCCCGGTCGTCGGCCCCGACGGCGAGACCGTGCTCGATTTCGTCCGCACCCACTTCTGATCCGTCCTCCACCGCCGCAGAGGAAGAATCACCATGGACATCGTCGTCCGCTCGGCACTGGTCGCCGACGGCACCGGAGATCCGCTCACCAGGCACGACGTGGGCATCACCGACGGCCGTATCGCCAGTGTCGCCGAACCCGGCTCGCTCGCGGGCCGCCGCACCATCGACGCCGAAGGGCTCGTGCTCGCGCCCGGGTTCATCGACATGCATTCGCATTCCGACCTCCAGTTGCTCGCCAACCCGGATCACCTCGCGAAGCTCTCCCAGGGCGTCACGACCGAGGTCCTCGGACAGGACGGGCTCTCCTACGCTCCGGTGAACGACGACGTCCTCACCGCGCTGCGCCAACAGCTCGCCGGCTGGAACGACGATCCGGCCGGGTTCGACTGGAACTGGCGTTCCGTCGGCGAGTACCTCGACCGGCTCGACGCCGGGGTCGCGGTCAACGCGGCCTACCTGGTGCCGCAGGGCACCGTCCGCATGCTCACCGTCGGCTGGGAAGACCGGCCCGCCACCGAAGCCGAGATGAACGCGATGAAGGAACTCATCGCGACCGGGCTGGCCGAGGGCGCGATGGGCATGTCGTCCGGACTCACCTACACACCGGGCATGTACGCGACCACCGAAGAGCTGGTCGAGCTGTGCCGGGTCGTCGGGGAGAACGGCGGCTTCTACAGCCCGCACCACCGCAGCTACGGCAAGGGCGCGCTGGAGGCGTTCGGCGAGATGGTCGACGTCTCCCGCCGCTCCGGCTGCCCGCTGCACCTCGCGCACGCCACGATGAACTTCTCGGTGAACAAGGGCAAGGCGTCGAATCTGCTGGAACTGCTCGACCAGGCGCTCGACGACGGCTGCGACATCACGCTGGACACCTATCCCTATCTCCCCGGCGCCACCTACCTTTCGGCGCTGCTGCCGAGCTGGGCGACCGAAGGCGGGCTCGACGCCACGCTGGCACGATTGTCCGATGTGGACACCCGCGAGCGGATCCGCGCCGAGATCGAGGAGACCGGTTCCGACGGCGCCCACGGGGTGCCGATCGACTGGGAGGCCATCGAGATCAACGGTGTCCGCCGCGACGAGAATGCCCACCTCGTCGGGCATTCCGTCGCCGCTTCGGCACAGCGGGCCGGGAAACCGGCCGCGGAGCTGTACTTCGACGTCCTGCTCTCGGAAAAGCTCGGGACGTCCTGCCTGATGCACGTCGGGCACGAGGAGAACGTCCAGGCGATCATGCGCCACCGCACGCACACCGGCGGCAGCGACGGGCTGCTCGTCGGCGCGCGGCCGCATCCCCGCGCCTGGGGCACGTTCCCGCGTTACCTCGCGCGTTACGTCCGCGAACTCGGCGTCCTCGAACTCGCCGAATGCGTCGCCCATCTCACCGGCCGCGCGGCACAGCGCCTGCGGCTGACCGATCGAGGTCTCGTCCGCGCCGGATACGCGGCGGACCTCGTGCTGTTCGACCCGGAAACCGTCGCCGACACCGCCACGTTCGACGAGCCGCGGCAACAGGCCGCCGGAATCCCCTATGTCTTCGTCAACGGTGTCGCCGCCATCGACGATGGTCAACCGACCGGCGCCCTCGCCGGCCATTCACTGCGGAACCCCGGGAGTGCCCGATGATCGACTGGCTCCAACATTCGACGGGAGGTCTCCTGACCCTCGCCGCCGTCTCGATCGCGGTGTTGTTGTTCCTCATCATCAAGGTCAAACTCGAGCCCTTCATCGCGCTGATCGTGGTCGGCCTGCTGACCGCGCTGGCCGCGGGCCTGCCGGTCGTCCAGATCGTCGGCTCCGCACAGAAGGCCTCGGATTCCCTGCTGGAGAAGGGTTTCGGCGGGATCCTCGGCCATATCGCCGCGATCATCGGGCTCGGCACGATCCTCGGGTCCATTTTGGAACGTTCGGGCGGGGCGAAGGTGCTCACCAGCGCGCTGCTGCGCGCCATCGGTGAGAAGCGGGCGCCGTTGGCGATGGGTCTCGCGGGTTTCGTCTTCGGCATCCCGGTCTTCTTCGACATCGGCATCTTCGTGCTGGCGCCGCTGGTGTACGTCGCCGCCAAACAGGGCGGCCGATCGCTCGTGCTGTACGCGTTGCCGTTGCTCGCCGGGCTTTCCATCACCCACGCGTTCCTCCCGCCGCACCCCGGCCCGGTGGCCGCGGCCGGTCTGCTGCACGTGGAACTCGGCTGGATCATCCTGATGGGCCTGGTCTGCGGTATCCCCGCGTTCCTCGTCGGCGGTGTGCTGTATTCGACCTGGATCGGCAAGCGGATCGACGTGCCCGTTCCCGCGGAATTCCTGGTCGCGGAGGAAGAAGGCGAAAAGGAGACGAACCCGCCTTCGCTCGGGCTGGTGCTGGGGATCATCGCGGTTCCGCTGGTGCTGATCCTCGCCGGTACCTTCGGCAGCATCTGGCTTCCCAAGGCCTCCCCCGCCGCCGGTGTCGCCGCGTTCATCGGTACCCCGGCGGTCGCGCTGACGGTCTCGGTGCTGCTCGCGTCCTGGCTGCTGGGGCTGCGCCGTGGTTTGACGGGCAAGGATTTGAGCGAGCTTTCGGCGAAGTCGCTGCGCCCGGTCGCGATGATCCTGCTGGTGGTCGGCGCGGGCGCGTTCTTCGGCGCCGTGCTGTCCGCCACCGGGATCGGCAAGGCCGTCGCGGGTTCGCTGGACAACGCCGGTCTCCCGGTCATCCTGGCGGCGTACGTCATCAGCTGCGGAATGCGTATCGCACAGGGTTCGGCGACGGTCGCCATCGTGACCACGAGCGGTATCGTCGCGCCGACGGTGGCGACGCTGGGCTACTCGCAAATGCAGCTCGCGCTGCTGGTCGTCGCGATCTCGGCGGGTTCGATCATCGCCTCCCACGTGAACGACGGCGGTTTCTGGATCATCTCGCGGTACTTCAACATGACCGTGCCGCAGACCCTGAAAACCTGGACCGTATTGGAAACCGTCCTTTCCGTTTCCGGTTTCGGCGTGGCAGCATTGCTCATGGCAGTGGTTTAAACCACCCGACAGCTGGGAGAGATCACGATGACCGGACTCGATCGACGCACGTTCCTCGGCGCCGTCGGAGCGGCTGGACTCACCACCGTTCTCGGTTCCCACCTCGCGAACGCTTCCGAACAAACCTGCGGACCGAAGGGAACCGGGGCCATCTACGTCAGCAGCTACACCAGTTCCGGGCACGGGCTCGATGTCGCTCACCGGGACGCGACCACGAACGCCGTGGTCGTCGACCGGACGATTCCGGGAGTGAGCAACGCTTCCTGGTTCGACATCAGCGCCGACCGCAAGACGCTCTACGTGACCAATGAGGACGAGAACGGCCAGATCTCCGCGTTCAGCCTGGCCGATCCGACCAAACCCAAGCTGCTCAACAAGAAATCGGCCAAGGGGCAGCACCCGACCCACCTGAGCGTCCACTCGAGCCAGAAGTACGTGCTGGCCGCGAACTACAGCAGTGGCAGTGTCGTCGTCCTCCCGATCCTCGCGGGCGGGAAGCTCGGCGACGTCGTCGATCTGGCGCAGCACAAGGGCGCCGAACGCGACGCCCACGCGCACCAGGTGGTCAACGACCCCACCGGCAAGTGGGTACTCGCGGTCGACCTCGGCGCGGATTCGGTCTACGTCTACAAACTCGACGTCTCCACCGGGAAACTGAAGCTGAACCAGCAGCTGAAGCTCCCGTCCGGCGCCGGGCCGCGGCACCTGGCGTTCCACCCGAACGGTAAGTACGCGTACATCCTGGGCGAACTGCGGGCCGAGGTCACCGTCGCGGCGTGGAACCCGGCCACCGGGAAACTGACCGCCGGGCAGGTCGTCCCGGCCGTTCCGGCGGGCACGCCCGGCGCGCAGTACCCGGGCGAGATCACCACGTCCAAGGACGGGAAGTTCGTGTACGCCTCCGTGCGCGGCTCCGACACGATCGCGTCGTTCGGCGTCAGCGAAGACGGGAAGTCCTTGAAGCTGCTGAACAACGCGCCCGTCGGCGGCGTGTACCCGCGCCATTTCACCCTCGACCCGACCGAGCGCTGGTTCTACGTCTCGAGCGACAAGTCCGGCACGCTCAGCTGGCTGCCGCGCGATCCCGGCACCGGTCTTCCGGGGGCCGTCGCCGGGAAGCTGGCGCTCCCCCAAGTCAATTCCGTCTTTTTCGCATAAGGAGAAAACCCATGAGAACTCGCGTCCTCATCGCGGGCCTCGCGGCGGTCGGCCTCGTCGCGGCCTGCGCGCCGGCCCAGAACACCCCGGCCGCGGGCGGCGGTGACGAGAAGACCGGCACGGTCCGCGTCTGGTTGTTCGACGAAGCCAACCGCGCGCCCAAGGAGGCCGCCGTCAAGGAGGCGATCGCCGAGTTCAAGGCGGCGCATTCGGGTGTCGAGGTCGACGTCCAGTGGATCCCGGTAGAAGGCCGTGCCGACAAGTTCTCCGGCGCCTTCAACGATCCGGCCAGCGCGCCGGACGTCGCCGAGTTCGGCAACACCGACGTCTCCAGCTACGCCGCCACGGGCGCGCTGGCCGACCTGACCGGCGATCTGTCGTCGTGGAAGGAAGGCGCCGACATCCTGCCCGCGGTACTGGAGACCGCGAAGTCCGGCGGCAAGACCTACGGGCTTCCCTGGTTCACCGGCATCCGCGCGTTGTACTACCGGACGGACATCTTCGCCGAACTCGGCCTCAAGCCGCCGACGACACTGGCGGAACTGACCGAGACCGCGAAGACGATCCGCGCCAAGAAGCCGGAGCTGTACGGCATTTCCGTCGGCGGCAAGTACACCTACGCGATGCTGCCGTTCCTGTGGGCGCACGGCGGTGAGATCGCCAAGCAGGACGGCGGCAAGTGGAAGTCCACTGTGGACTCGGAGCAGGCCAAGGCGGGCGTGACCGCGTACGCGAACCTGCTCAAGGCGGACATCTGCCCGCCCGAACAGTGCGCCAACCTCACCGGGACGCAGAGCATCACGGCGTTCGCCGGCGGCAAGGCCGGGATGTCGATCGGCGGTGACTTCAACCGTAAGGCCGTCGAGGCCGGTCAGGTGAAGGGCAAGTACGCGATCATCCCGCTCCCGGGTACCGAGGCGGGCAAGATCGCCCCGGCGTTCGCGGGCGGCAACCTGCTCGGCGTGTTCAACGCGTCCAAGCGCAAGAGCCTCGCGGTCGAGTTCACCGAGCTGCTCGGTGGCGCCAAGTACCAGGAGAAGATGTACGTCGCGATGGGCAACCTGCCCACGCTCGGCAGTGTCCAGCAGAAGCTCGCCGCGAGCGACCCGTCGGTCAAGCCGTTCGTCGACACGCTCACCGCGGGCACGAAGTTCGTCCCCGCCACCGCGGCGTGGTCGAAGATCGACGCGCAGAACGTGCTGCCCACCGCGATCCAGCAGATCGCGACCGGCGGCAAGGACCCGGCCACCGCGCTGACCGCCGCGGCCGCCGAGATGAACAAGGCGTTCGGCTAAGTGGTCACGCAAGAAATCCCCCGCACCACGGCTCCGGCCGTCCCGGCACGGCGGTCGCCCCGCCGTCGCCGGGACGGGCGGGCCGCCCTGCTCTACCTGGCGCCCGGTGGCATCCTGCTGCTCGCGATGCTGGTGTACCCGATCTACCAGCTCGTCCTGATCTCGTTCTACGACTACGGCCAGCCGCAGGCGGTCGGCAACGCACCGCTGGTGTTCCTCGGTTTCGGCAACTACGTCGAACTGCTGGAGAACCTCCAGTTCTGGGAGGTGCTGGCCAAGACCCTCGGGTTCACCGCGGTCTGCGTCGTCGGCAGCCTCGCCCTCGGGACCGGGCTCGCCGTGCTGGCGACCCGGGTCCGCGCCTGGGCGCGTGTTCCGCTGTTCCTGGCGGCGCTGGCGGCCTGGGCGACGCCGGCCATGGCGGGCTCGTACGTCTGGCTGTTCCTGTTCGACGCGGACTTCGGCCTGGTGAACGAGGTGCTGTCGGGCCTCGGGTTCACCGGGATGGCGAACCATTCCTGGACCTTCGACACCTACAGCACGTTCGGGCTGGTGGCCGCCGAGGTCATCTGGTGCTCGTTCCCGTTCGTCATGGTGACGATGTACGCGGGGCTCAAGGGCGTGCCGGAAGAGGTCATCGAGGCCGCGTACCTCGACGGCGCGTCGACCTGGCGCACCACGTGGTCGATCACGCTGCCGATGGTGCGGCCGCTGCTGACCATCGCCACGATCCAGTCGATCATCTGGGACTTCAAGATCTTCACCCAGATCTACGTGATGACCAACGGCGGCGGCGTGGCCGGGCGCAACCTCGTGCTCAACGTCTTCGCCTATCAACAGGCCTTCGCCGGACAGGAATACGGTCTCGGCGCGGCGCTCGGAGTCGTGATGACCTTGCTGCTGCTGTCCATCACCGGGTTGTACGTCCGGTCGCAACGCCGGAGCGCCGGATGGGTGTGACGACGGCCCCGAAGACGCGCCGGGTCAAACGCCCGGGCAGGCTGATCGCGGAGATCGTCTGCGTGGTGATCGCCGGAATGGTCGCGTTCCCCGTGTACTGGATGGTGCTTTCGGCGTTCAAGCCCACCGGGCAGATCCAGGCGGAAAACCCCCGGCCCTGGACGCTCACGCCGACCCTGGAGCATTTCGAACGGGTGCTCAGCGGTGAGGGTTTCGCGCTGTTCTTCCTGAACAGCGTGATCGTGGCCGTCGTGGTGGTGGCGTTGTCGCTACTGCTCTCGTTCCTCTCGGCGGTCGCGCTGACGCGGTTCAACTTCAAGGGCCGGACCGTGCTGCTGGTGATGGTGCTGGTGGCGCAGATGGTGCCGGTCGAGGCGCTGACCATTCCGCTGTTCTTCCTGATGCGGTCGGTCGGCGACGTCGCGCCGGCGTTCGGCACCAACCATCTCGGCTCGCTGATCCTGGTGCACCTGGCGTTCAGCCTGCCGTTCGCGATCTGGATGCTGCGTGGTTTCGTCGCCGCGGTGCCGCAGGAGCTGGAAGAGGCCTCGAAGATCGACGGGGCGAGCCGCATGCGGTTCACCTGGCAGATCCTCTTCCCGCTGGTGGCGCCCGGACTGGTGGCGATCAGCGTGCTGGCGTTCATCCACGCGTGGAACGACTTCCTGTTCGCCAAGACGTTCATCATCTCCAACACCGAGAACCAGACGCTCCCGCTGGCGATCCTGGTGTTCTTCAAACCGGAGGACACCGACTGGGGCGCGGTGATGGCGGGCTCGACCCTGATGACCATCCCGGTGCTGGTGTTCTTCATCCTCGTGCAACGACGACTCGTGTCCGTCATGGGCGGCGCGGTGAAGGGTTGACATGCCTGGCTTCGAAACTCTGCTCCCCCGTCCCGTCTCGGTGGAACCCTTGCCGGGGACCTGTTCCGTACCGTCCGAAGTGGACGTCCGCCGCGATGCCACGCTGCCTGCCGAGGGCTACCGGCTGGAGATCGACCCGTCCGGAGTGACCCTGCACGCGGCCGACGCGGCGGGCGAGTTCTACGGCCACCAGACCCTGCGGCAGCTCGTCGGGCCGGACGCGTTCCGGGCCGCCTCCATCCACAATGGACAAGCGACGATCCCGTGTGGCGTGGTCACCGACCATCCGCGGTTCGGCTGGCGCGGTTGTCTACTGGACGTGGCACGGCATTTCCGCACCAAGGCCGAGGTGCTGCGGTTCATCGACCTGATCGCCGCGCACAAGCTCAACGTGCTCAACCTGCACCTGACCGACGACCAGGGCTGGCGGATCGAGATCCCCGAGTTCCCCAGGCTGACCGAGGTCGGCGGCTGGCGGAAGTCGTCGATGGTCGGACGGCACGACGGGCCGGAGCGTGACGGACGGCCGCACGGCGGGTTCTACTCGGCCGACGATCTCCGCGAGATCGTCGCGTACGCCGCCGCGCGTTCGGTGACGGTCGTCCCGGAGGTCGACATCCCCGGCCACGCCAGGGCCGCCATCGCCGCCTATCCCGAACTCGGGCCGGAGACCGACGAACCGTGGGAGGTCTGGACGAGCTGGGGTATCAGCACGTCCTTGCTGAACACCGATAAGTCCACAGTGGACTTCTTCAAACGCGTCTTCGACCACGTGCTGGACATCTTCCCGTCCGAGGTCATCGCGCTCGGCGGCGACGAGGTGCCCGGCGCGACCGAGGAGCACGGCCGGTTCGTCCGCGAGATCGCGCGGCATCTCGTCGATCGAGGACGTCGTCCGCTCGGCTGGGACGAGGTGCTCGAAGCGGGCGATCTGCCGCCGATGGTCATCGGATCGTGGCAGAGCGAGGCGGCCGGTGCCCGCGCGGCGGCCGCCGGGCACGACGTCGTCATGTGCCCGGAGGACCACGTGTACCTGGACCACCGGCAGTCCGACCACCCCGACGAACCGATCCCCGTCGGCTACCTGAGCACACTGGAGAGCTTCTACGGTTACGAGCCGGTGCCCGCCGACTACCCCGAGGGGAAGGCGATCCTCGGCGCGCAGGCGCAGGTGTGGTCCGAGCATCTCGACACCGTGCGGCGCGTGGACTATGTCGCCTTCCCGCGCCTGTGCGCGTTCGCCGAGGTGGCGTGGAGCGACCCGGCCGGACGGGATTACGCGGAGTTCCTGCCACGTCTGCGGGATCACCACCTCCCGCGGCTGGACGCGCTGGGCGTCGAATACCGGCCGCTCGACGGACCGCACCCGTGGCAGACCCGGCCCGGAGTCCCCGGGCGGCCTCGCTAGAAGTCGGGCCATGATGGGGTGATGAGTGATCAGTGGGTCGAGGCCTCCCAGCTTCCTGAAGAACTCGTCGCCCTCATCGACACCCTCCGCACCGGCGAGGAGGTGACCATCACCAGGAACGGCGAGACGATCGGGACGATTTCCGGCGTTTCCCGTCCCGAATCCTTCTCGTCCGCGGAGGCCGAGGACATCACGGTCGTGGCCACCGCCATGAAGCTGTCGGCGTCGGCGCGGGACGCGTTGTCCGAGCGGCTCGGCCCCGGGTACCTCGTCCTAGACCTGCACTCGGCGCCTCCGACCGTCGACGTGCTGCTGGTACCGCCCGCCAGCCCCCAACTGATCGGCAACTTCCGCGCGCTGTACCCGAAGGCGCGGATCGTGATCACGGAGATCGAGGACGCCGAACTCGGCGTCAAGTACGAAGGCCCGGTCCGGCGTCTCCTCGACGCCGGCGCCGAGGCCTATCTCCCGTCGAGCACCATCCCGCGGCTGGCGGAGCAGCTGGACCGGACCATGACGCAGCTGAACCAGCTCACCGACGGCACATCGGCTGCCCTGACCATCGAAGCACCGCGGGACGACCGCGTCCTGGAATGACTCGCGGCTCACCACGGCGGGGACGGCGGCCAATCGACCTCCACGAACCGCGGCCGGTAGATCCGCACGTCCGCGATGTTGTCCCCGTGGTCGAGCGAGTTCACGTTGTACGACACCGTGAGCTTCCCGGGACGGCTCAGCTGCGGATGCGCCGTCGCGTCGTAGACGATCCGCCGGTCGCTCGCTTCGGGTGCCCGATACAGAACGACCGGAGCGCTGAACGGGCCTGTCGGCGAACCAGCGGTGTAGGCGAGCATCACCGGGCTGAAACCGGGGCTGGTGTCCATGGTGATCAGCACGTATTCGCCGCCGACGCGGGTCACCGAGAACGCCGTCCCGACGCCGGGCAGCATCCTGGCGGAGTCCTCCTCGTGGGGCGACCAGCCGACGCCGGTCCAGAACTGCCAAGGTCCTCGAAGGCCACCGACAGGCACCCTGGCGAGCCGGAGGTGGCCTTGTTCGGCGCCGTAGATATAGGTGTATCCGCCGTCTTCGAGCAGCTCCGATCCCCACGCGACCTTGTCGCTCACCGGGATCACGAGCAGCTCGGACGGCGTCAGCGCGGGCAGCCGGAAGGTCGCCAGGGACGTCCCGGTGTTCCGGAAGTCGAGCCCACCGGACCCCGTCGTCTTGTACCGGTTGTAGAGCACCCGCAGGACGTCGCCCTGCACCACACCGTCGCCGACCCAGTAGTGCTCGTCCGAACCCGCGAGACCGATCAGCGCCTCCGGATCGTCGGCGGTGCCGCCGTGCAGCGTCTCCCCCAGCGAGCCGTCGGGCCGCTGGACGACCAGGGTGTTGCGCGCGATCGGGCTGTCCCGCGGGCGGCTGTGGTCGGGGTTCACCGTGCCCAGGAACGTGTCCGAGAACAGCCACGCCGTGCGTCCGTCCGGCAGCGGGACCGACACCGTGCGATCCCCGCCGGTCCAGTGTCCGCCTTGATCGCCGTACGCGTTCCAGAGCTCGTTCAGCCCGGCGACGGGAACCACCGGCGGTGGCGGCGCGGACGCGATCCCGCTGCTCGCCACCATGGCGCTGAACAGCAGCACGGCCGGTACGAGAATCTGCGACGCCCGACGCATCCGATCATGCTAAAGCCGCCGAGGTCTTTGTACGACCCTTGTGCGGCAGGTGGTTACGGTCCGCCGCATGTCCTGGAAACTGCTTTCCGTGGCCGTGCTCGCCGCCGTCGCGTGCACCGGGTTCACGACGGCCGAAGCCGCTTCGAAGACTTACTACGTCGACCAGGCCTCCGGCAGTGACACCGCGAGCGGCACCTCTCAGCAGACACCGTGGAAATCCCTGGCCAAGGTTTCGGCGACGACGTTCGCGACGGGCGACACCATCCTGCTGCGTCGCGGCGGGAACTGGTCCGGCGGTCTCACGGTCAAGGGGTCGGGCGTCACGGTCGGCGCGTACGGCACCGGCGCGCGGCCGATCGTCAAGGGCAACGCGGAAGCATGTGTCGACCTTCCCGGCGACGACAACGTGGTGAAGGACCTGCAGATCGGCGTCGCCGCTGACGCGGGACGCTGTTCGTGGGCCGGGGTGAAGGTGTCCGGCGACCGCAACAAGGTCCTGTCGAACCTGATCACCGGTGCCGGTGCGGGCGTGTACATCGCACCGTCGGCGGACGGCACCGAGGTCACGCAGAACGACCTCGTCGACAACAACCACATGACCGTGGTGACGCCGGGCGGCAACGACGACTCCGGCGCGTTCGCCGTGCTGGTCCAGGGCAACGGCTCCGATATCGGCTGGAACCGGATCAGCGGGTCGATCGCGAAGGCCGACGACTTCGGTGGCCTCGACGGCGCCGCGGTCGAGATCTTCTACGGTTCCCGGAACGTCATCCACCACAACATCTCCGAGGACAACGAGACCTTCACCGAACTCGGAACCGACGCGCAGGACCCGGACGGCGTCTCGACCGGCAACGTCTTCGAGTACAACGCGGTCTTCGGCGCCAAGACGCGTGGCGGGATCATCACGCGCGGCGCAGAGGACGGCAACGGGCCGGTGCTCGGCACGGTGTTCCGCAACAACTCGCTCCGGCTCCCGAACGCCGAGGCGGAGGGTTTCGTCTGCTACGGCGGCTGCACGAACCAGATGCTGACGATGACGCAGAACGTCGTCCAGGCGGCGTACAAGGTCGGCTACGCGGACGCGACCTTCACCGCGACCGACCACAACGTGTACTTCGGCGGGCTCCGGCAGTTCACGCCGGGCGCGACGGACAAGGTCGCGGATCCGAGGTTCACCTCGGCCACGAACCTGATCCTGCAAGCGGGCAGCCCGGCGATCGACCTCGGCACCACGAAGTACGACGACCGCGACGTCGACGGGAACACCGTGTACTCGGGTGCGGCGGTGGACGCGGGCGCCTACGAATTCCAGAGGTAGGACGCCGTGGAGGCCTCCTTCCCTACCTTGAGAGTAGGGAAGGAGGCCTTCACGGACTTCCGAGCGTCAGTTGTAGATGCGCTGGATGGCGCCCGCCGCGACGAGCCCGTTGGCCCACAGCGAGTTCACCCGCGAGATCTCCTGGGCGTTCGGCGTCGCATTGGTGCAGGACGGGCCGGGGCCGCCGCCGGACATCAGTTCGGAGCACGGGCCCTGGTAGTTGTCCGGCAGGCCGAGCGCGTGGCCGGTCTCGTGCGCGGCGATCCGCGTCTGGTTGTACTGCTGCGCCTGCGTGTAGTCGATGAAGATGGTGCCGCGGCCGTGGCCGTCGGTCTCGGCGTACGAACCCGAGGGGTCGTTGCCCTCGGTGTAGCGCAGGGTGGCGCCCGAGGAGCTCTCCTGCAGCTTCACGTTCGACACCGAGTTGTTCCAGTTCGCCACGCCCGCCTGGATGGCGGCCCGGAAGCTGGGCGCCCCCGAGGCGTCGTAGTAGACCGTGGTCGCCGCCGCGGCCTTCTGAGCAGGCTGGACCGCCGCCGTGGCCTGGCCCGCGGTGACCGGGACGGCCAGCAGCGCCAAGCTCACGGACGCCGAGACGAAGAACTTCCTTGCCATGGACCCACTCCTTGTGAGGACAACGGAATGGTTCGTGAATTTAGGAGCCCCGGCCGCGACTCGGCACCGACTTTCGTCGCGTCCGCCAGCTGGTGATTTACCAACACTTTCGACCTATTGACATGCGCATGTCCGCATACGATCATGCTCCGCTCAAGGCAGTAGAACTAGCTTTCCCGACGTCGCCCGCGCCTCCAGTTCCGCCAGCGCCTTGGGCCCGTCCGCGAGGTCGTACGCGGTCGGCGTCCCCGGCACGCAGATACCGGCCGCGATCAGCGCGCGCAGTTCGTCCATCAGCTCCGCGAAAATCGCGGGCGCGTGCTCGATCAGAACGCCGAGATGCAGCCCGATCACGTGGATCTGCTGCCGGAAGTTCAAGTCCCGGTTGGTGATCGCGGCCTCTCCCCCGGCGACGCCGTAGACCACGACCCGCCCGGTGACCCGCCTGGCGGCGGCGAGACTGACGGCGAAGGCGGTCCCGCCGACCGATTCGAGCACCAGGTCGGCCGCCCCCGGATCGGCCCCGTAGTCGAGGACACGATCGGCGCCCAAGCTCCGCACGACGTCGTGTTTGCCCGGCGACGCGGTGCCGACGACGGTGGCGCCGTAGTGCTTGGCCAGCCGGACCGCGGCCTGGCCGACCCCGCCCGCCGCCGCCTGGACCAGCACGGTCTCACCGGCGGCCAGCCGGCCCAGCTTGAGCGCGGCGAGCGCCGTGACCCAGTTCAGGATCAGCCCGATCGCCTGCTCGTCCGACCAGCCCGACGGCACCGGGACCGCGCCGGCCGCGGGCATGACCATGTACTCGGCGAACGCCCCGCCACCGGTCCCGACGACGTGATCGCCGACCGCGGGCGCGGTCACCCCTTCCCCCATGGCCACGACCTCGCCTGCCGCCTCGAACCCGGCGATGTACGGGGCTTCCGGACCGTCCTCGTACGTCCCCCGCGTCTGCATGACGTCGGCGAAGTTGACGCCCGCCGCGGTGACCTTCAGGAGGATTTCACCTGGTCCCGGCACCGGGACGGGGGCGTCGGGGGCGAGGTGGAGATCTTCAGGACCGTTCGCGGAGTCCTGTCGCAGCGCGCGCATCGAAGTCATGCCCGCACGCTAAAACCCTCACGTTTGTGTCAGGGTCAAGTCGCGCAGGTACGCGTCGAGGGCGTCGCGATTGCGGGTCATGAGCGCGATCCGGCGGTCGAGCACCTCCCGCTGCCGCGCGACCTCGCCGATCATGTACTCGCACGGCACCTTCGGCCGGACCTCGTCCGGTCCGTCGAGGTACGGCAGGACCTCACGGATCAGCCGCACCGGCAATCCGGCGTCGAGCATCCCGCGGATCTGCAGGACCGCCTCGACCGAGCCTTCGCAGAAGTCGCGATAGCCGTTGCCTTCGCGACCCGGGCTGATCAAGCCCTCTTCCTCGTAATAGCGCAGCGCGCGGACGCTGACCCCGGTCTTCCGCGCGAGTTCGCCGATCTTCACGATCCCAAGGTAGCCCGCGGGCGGCGGTATAGGTCGTTATACGGTTTTCGGCTTGTACCAGACCTCGGGGCGGCCGACCTGGCCGTAGCGGGGCTCGCGCTGGGCGAGGCCGTTGTCGGCGAGGTATTCGAGGTAGCGGCGCGCGGTGACGCGGGAAGCGCCGATGGCGGTAGCGGCCGCTCCGGCGGAGAGGCCGTCGGAGGCCGAGGCGAGGACTTCGGTGATCGCCTCCAGGGTCTGCCCGCTCATCCCCTTCGGCAGCGCCTGCCGCTCGGTGGTGCGCAGGGTGCCGAGCGCGCGGTCGATCTCGGCCTGTCCGGTGACTTCGCCCGAAGCGCCGTGGAACTCCGCGTAGCGCTCCAGTTTTTCCCGCAGTGAGGCGAAAGTGAACGGTTTCAGCAGGTACTGCACCACGCCGACCGACACGGCGGCCTTCACCAGCGCCAGATCCCGCGCCGAGGTCACGGCGATGACGTCGATCGGGAGACCGGCCGCGCGCAGCGACCGGCAGACGGCGAGGCCGTGCGTGTCCGGGAGGTAGAAGTCCAGCAGTACCAGGTCGACCGGTTCGCGTTCGCAGAAGCGCAGCGCGTCGCCGCCGGAGTGCACGACCCCGGCCACGGTGAAGCCTGGCATCCGCTCGACGTACACCCGATGCGCGTCGGCGGCCACCGGTTCGTCCTCGACGACCAGCACCTTGATCATCGCGCGGGCTCCTTCGGCGGCAGACGAACGGTGAACACCGCGCCCTCGTCGCGGCCGACGTCGATCGTCCCACCGTGCCGCCGCACCGCCTGACCCACCAGTGCCAAGCCGAGTCCGTGCCCGTCCTCGGGTTTGGTGGACCACCCGCGCCGGAACACCTCTTCGACGTCCTCGACGCCCGGCCCGGTGTCGGCGACCCGCAGCAGCAACCCGTCGGCATCCGCGCGGACGGTCACCTCGACCCCGGGCCGTCCGCCGTGGCCGGCGTTGCCCGCGGCCGCGTCGATACCGTTGTCGATCAGATTCCCGAGGATGGTCACCAGATCCCGAGGCGGGACGCCGGTGTCCGAATCCTCCATGACGGTGTCGGGCGTGATCGTGAACTCGACGCCGCGTTCGCTCGCCTCCGCCGCCTTGCCCAGCAGCAGCGCCGCGAGCACGGGTTCGGCGACCGCGCCGACCACGCGGTCGGTGAGTTCCTGCGCCAGCGCGAGTTCTTCGGTCGCGAACTCGACGGCCTGTTCGGGGCGCCCGATCTCAACCAGGGAAACGACGGTGTGGAGCCGGTTCGCCGCTTCGTGCGCCTGCGACCGCAGCGCCTCGGCCAGTCCGCGCACCGTGGTGAGTTCCCCGGTCAGTGCCTGGAGTTCCGTGTGGTCGCGCAGGATCACGACGGTGCCCATCGCCTTCCCGCGCGAGCGCACCGGCGACGTGCTGACCACGAGCACCCTGGCCTCGGTGAGATGCAGTTCGTCGGTGCGCTCCTCCCCCGAGGTGAACGCTTCGACGAGGTCTTCGGGAATGTCCAATGCGGACAGTTCACGGCCGACGGCGTCCTCGGCGACGCCCAGCAGCGCCCGTGCTCCGTCGTTGCACAGCACCACTCGCCCGTCTCCGTCGACGAGCAACAGCCCCTCGCGCACGGAATGCAGCACGGCTTCGTGGTACTCGAACAGGTTGCTCAGTTCCTCCGGCGCGATCCCCCTCGTCTGCCGCCGGAGCCGGGCACTGACGAGATAACTGCCGATCCCGCCGACCACCAATACCGCCATCGCGACCCCGATCAAGGGCCACAGGCGTTCCCGCAGTTCCGCGTCGATCGCTTCGACAGTGATGCCGACCGACACCAGTGCGACCACCTGCCCGGCGGCGCCGCGCACCGGGACCACGACGCGTTCGGACGGGCCGAGCGAACCGGCGTAGGTCTCGACGACCTTGCCGCCGCGTTGCGCCTCGCCGATGTTGCCGATGAACGGCTGCCCGATCAGCGCCGGATTCGGGTGCGTGTAGCGGATGCCGTTCTTGTCCATGATGGTCACGAAATCCACGTCCGTGTCCGCGCGGACACTCTGCGCGAACGGCTGCAGTGTCCGGGTCGGCTCCGATGTGGACAGTGCGGCCAGCACGCCGGGGGCGTCCGCCACCGCTTCGGCGACCGCGGTCACCTTGTCCCGCGCCCGGTCTTCGGTGGCCCTGACCGAATCGAGGTACGCGAAGGTCACCCCGGCCGCGACGAGCACGAAAAGCACCACGAGCTGCAGAATCAGCAGCTGGCGGGCGAGACTGCCGCGCCTGGTCCGGATCCGCGTCGTCGAGGGCACCCGCCCATACCAGCACACCGTCGCCGGGCCGTGCGGCGCGCCCGGCCGGAATTCCCCGGAAACCACTCGTGCGAACTCAATGAACACAACCGTGACCCAGCTCACCAGCACGGGTGATAGTGACCGGCAATCCCACGGACACCCCCTGAGCTGGAGGCAAAGGTGCCTACAACGCCGGAAGCGGCGCCACGACGCCGCGACAAGATGCACTACCTGTACCTGGCCGTGATCGCGGCGGTCGTCCTCGGCGTCATCGTCGGGTTCGCGGCGCCAGGTCTGGCCAAGGAGCTCAAGCCGCTCGGCACGGGCTTCGTCAACCTGATCAAGATGATGATCTCCCCCATCATCTTCTGCACCATCGTGCTCGGCATCGGATCGGTGGCGAAGGCCGCGAAGGTCGGCAAGGTCGGGTTGCTGTCACTCGGCTACTTCCTGATGATGTCGACGTTCGCGCTCGCGATCGGTCTCGTCGTGGGCAACCTCCTGCACCCGGGTGAGGGCCTGCACCTCGACCCCGCGGCCGCCGCGAAGGCGCACAAGCAGGCCGAAGGCGGCGAAGGCACCGTCGACTTCCTGATGGGCATCATCCCCACCAGCTTCGGTTCCGCCTTCACCGAAGGCCAGGTGCTCCAGACGCTCCTGGTCGCGCTCCTCGCCGGCTTCGCCGTGCAGAAGCTGGGCACCAAGGGCGAGCCGATCCGCCGCGGCATCGAGCACATCCAGCGGCTCGTGTTCCGCATCCTCGCCATGATCATGTGGGCCGCCCCGGTCGGCGCGTTCGGCGCGATCGCCGCGGTGGTCGGCGAAACCGGCTGGGGCGCGCTGCGCAGCCTCGCCGTCATCATGATCGGCTTCTACCTCACCTGCCTGGTGTTCGTGTTCGGCGTGCTCGGCACGGTCCTGTGGCTCGGCGCGCGGATCAACATCTTCACGCTGTTGCGTTATCTCGGCCGTGAGTTCCTGCTGATCCTGTCGACGTCGTCGTCCGAATCGGCGCTGCCCCGCCTGATCGCGAAGATGGAGCACCTCGGGGTGTCCAAACCGGTCGTCGGCATCACCGTGCCCACCGGCTACTCGTTCAACCTCGACGGCACGGCCATCTACCTGACGATGGCGACGCTGTTCATCGCCAGCGCGCAGGACCAGCCGCTGGGCGTCGGCGAGCAGATCTCCTTGCTGCTTTTCATGATCATCGCGTCGAAGGGCGCGGCGGGCGTCAGCGGCGCCGGGATCGCCACCCTCGCGGGCGGTCTCCAGTCGCACCGGCCCGAACTGGTCGACGGCGTCGGGTTCATCCTCGGCATCGACCGGTTCATGTCCGAGGCCCGCGCGCTGACCAACTTCGCGGGCAACGCCGTCGCGACCGTCCTGGTCGGAACGTGGACCAAGGAGTTCGACCGGGATCAGGCCAACCGGGTCTTCAGCGGACAGGCCCCGTTCGACGAAGCCACCCTGATCGACGACCATTCCGACACGCCGAAGGATCCCGACGGCGACCGGGAGAAGGCCGGGGCGCACGCGTAGCGCCCGGTGACCGACCGGAACCGCGGTGCGAGGGGCCCCCGTCCTCGCACCGCGTTTCCTCTTTTCTGGGAAGCTGAACGGCATGCCGGACGCCATCGACCGCTACGTGCTCTCGCGGTATTCGAAGCTGCTGCACGGCAACTTCGACGGGATGATGACCGACCCCGAACGCGAGCGGTTCCTGCGCGACCTCGTGGAGGACGCGCGCACCATCACCGACGACGAACTCGGCGAACTGCTCGCGGCGGACTGGCGGCCGCGGATCACCGCGGCCTGGCTGATCGGCGTCGACCGCCGCACCGCGTGGCGCGGCCGTATCCGGGAACTGTTCCTGGAAAGCGGGCTGGTCTTCGCCGGGCAGGGCTACTGTTTCGCGCTCGCCCGGTTCGGCACGATCGCCGACGCCGAGATCCTCGTGTCCTATTTGGACCATTACCTCGCGCGGCCGGATCTGCGCTACGACCAGGAATGGGCGCTCGCGGCCCTGCACCACATCGATTCCGACCTCACGACCGCGTACACGTCACGCTACCTGCGGCCGGGCGGGCTCTGGGAGAGCTGGTCCGCGAAGAACAGCACGGACCTGCCGTTCCACAAGATGTACTTCGCCATGCTGTGCTCGCACGTCCAGCGTGCCGTGCACGCGGCGGACGTCAGGCGCTGACCTTCTCGTCGTAGACCACACGGGACGCGGCGATCGAGTCGCGGTGACGCTCAGCCCAGGTCAGCAAGCCGCTCAGCGACGCGTACAGCTCCTTCGCCATCGGCGTGGCCTCGTACTCCACCTTCGGCGGCACCGTCGGGTACACGGTGCGCTCGAGCAGGCCGTCGCGTTCGAGGTTCCGCAACGTCAGGGTGAGCATCCGCCTGCTGATCCCCTCCACCGAACGCTCCAGCTCGGTGAACCGCACGGGGCCGCGGGTGGCCTCCAGCAGGATGCCGATCGCCCACTTGCCGCTGATCCGGTTGATCACCTCGAGCACGGTGCACACCTCGAGTTTTTCGGGATCGACGACCCTGGCCTGCGCGGTCACATCGGTGTTCCCCTGGGACATGAAAGTGCCTCCTTCCGGCGAGGAACAGAGTCACACAAGATGGGCGCTGTTACAAGTGATGCACCAAGGTATCACCTGGGAAAAAGGGGTTATCTGTGTCTCAGCGCGCCCTCGCACTGGCCGTGCTTTGCGCCGTCTCGCTGATGGTCGTCCTCGACGGTTCGATCGTCGCCGTCGCGTTGCCCGCGATCCAGAACGACCTCGGCTTCACGCCCTCGACGTTGGCCTGGGTCGTCAACGCCTACCTGATCGCCTTCGCCGGGCTGCTCCTGTTGTCCGGCAGATTGGGCGACCTGATCGGCCGGAAACGGGTCTTCCTCGCCGGGCTCGGCTTGTTCACGCTCGCCTCGCTGCTCTGCGGGATCGCGCAGGACCAGGCGCAGCTCATCGGATTCCGCTTCCTGCAGGGCGCCGGTGGCGCGCTGGCGTCGGCCGTCGTACTCGGCATGATCACCACGCTCTACCCGGAACCGCGGGCACGGGCGAAGGCCATCGGCGTCTACAGCTTCACCCAGGCCGCCGGATCGTCGATCGGGCTCATCGCGGGCGGGACGCTCACCCAGCTGCTCGACTGGCACTGGACGTTCTTCGTCAATCTCCCGATCGGCGCGATCGCGCTGGCGCTCGCCGTGCGGCTGCTCGCGGACGATCGAGGCCCCGGCCTGCGCGACGGCACGGACGTGACCGGCGCCGGGCTGGTCACCGGCGGCCTCATGCTGCTGGTCTACACGATCGTCAAGGCCGAGGAGTACACCTGGGCCGACGTCCGCACACTCGGCCTGCTCGCGGTGTCGCTGGTCCTGCTCGCCGGGTTCGTGCTCCGGCAGGCGAAAGCGCGCCGGCCGTTGCTGCCGCTGCGGATCTTCCGCCTCCGCGCGGTGTCCGGGGCGAACACGGTGATGGTCCTGATGGTGGCCGGATTGTTCGGCTTCCAGTTCATCACCGCGCTCTACCTGCAGCGCGTGCTGCGGCTCGACGCGTTGAGCACCGGGTTCGCGTTCCTGCCCGCCCCGCTTTCGATCGCGGTGATGTCGCTGGTCTTCGCCGAGCGGCTGAACCACCGCTTCGGGGCACGGGCGGTTCTCGTGGGCGGGCTCTCGCTGGTCGCGCTGGCGCTCGGTTTCCTCGCCACCGTCCAGGCCGACGGCGACTACGCGACGGACGTCCTGCCCGCGCTCGCGCTGATGGGCGTCGGGTTCGGCGCGGCGATGCCGGCGCTGATGGGCCAGGCGATGTCCGACGTCTCCCCCGCCGACGCCGGGGTCGCCTCGGGGCTGATCAACACCACGCAGCAGATCGGCGCGGCGATCGGGACGGCCGTGCTCGCGACCACCGCCGCCTCGCGCACCGGATCACTGCTGGCCGAGGGAGCCGCGATGCCCGAAGCGCTGACTAGCGGCTATCGAGCCGCGTACGCGTTGAGCGCCGGACTGCTCGCTCTCGCTGTCTTCGCTGCGACAGTGCTCCTTCGCGCCCGGAAGGTTCAGGAAGCGATCGTCGCGTAAGCCCACTCGGAGACCTCGCCGCCGAGACGCACCTCGGCGGCGCCTCCGGGTTTCCAGACCCCGCTGCCGCCGAACGCGGCCATGCCGCCGGTCTTGCCGGAGTACTGGGAAAGCACCACCCACATCCCGTATCCGGCCGCGACGCCGACCTGATCGAGCAACCGGTCTTCCTGGCCCTCGCTGAAGAGCGCGCTGAGAACGTAGACCTCGGCGCCCGCCTCGGCGAGTTCCCGCGCGTGGTCCGGGTTCGCGGCGTCGAGGCAGATCGCCAGGCCGAGGCGCCTGCCGCCAACCTCGACGATCACCTGCCGCGTGCCCCGTTCGAAGAGCTCGTCCTCGCTGTCGTGCAGGTTCCGTTTCGCATAGGTGGCAACGGTTTCCCCGCCGGGGCCGAGGACGAGCGAACCGATGTGCCGGCGGCCGTCCTCCACCAAGGGCAGTCCGATGACGGCGTGGACGGCGCTCGCCCGGCAAGCCTCCCGGAGCGGTTCGAGGCGTGGGTCGTCAGGAGTCAGCCAGAGCCCCGGGTCGGCGGCGAGCGCCTCGAATTCCAGCCCGGTCAGGGAGAGTTCGGGGAACACGCAGAGATCGGCGTCCGCGCTCCGGAGGAGCCTGGCGTGTTCGGTGATGTTCGCGGCGAGGTCGGCGGGGACGGTGAACGGCTGCACGGTGGCGACACGCATGGCGTGAGCCTAGCGCCCCAGATATCCCCGCAGACCGTGTTGCCCCCGCCGCATCATGAGCGCGTGGTTGATCCGGAAGACCGGCCTGGCGACCCGATCGAGCTTGCGCAGCAACGGTTTCCGCGCCTCGACCTCCTGCGTGATCTCCAGTCTCGTACCGCTTCCCACCGCGATCAGGGCACCGGCCAGCGTCCCTTCGAGGTCGCCGCTGAGCAGCACCCGCAGCCGTCCCTCACGCTCGTCCTGACGGTCTCGGTGCATCCGCACGGTCAGCGCGTACGGCAGCCTGGAGCGGCAGACGAGTTCGGCGGTGTCCTCGTCGACCCGGCTGACCGAACGCACGTCGCGCCACCACAGCGGGTACGCGGCCAAGTCGACGACCGCGTCGAAGACCGCCTTGGGCGAGGCGGGCAGCACCCACGTGTCGCGGAAGCGGTACCAACCGCCTCCGCGACCCGTGTGCGAACCCGTCATACCTGCGCCGACACCAGGTTCCGGCCGTCCAGCGTCACGACGTCGACCGAGGCCACGTCGCCGGGGGCGACCAACGCGGAACCGTCGACACCGGTGCCCTCACGCTGTCCCTTCTCCGAAACGAGCCAGCTGCCGGCGTTGACCCGCTCTCCGCTCTTCGTCACCACGATGAGCGCGCACTTCTCGCCTTCGCGGACACCTGTCGCCTTGGCGTGCAGCCGCACCCAGCCCGCGGCCGGAACCACCCGGACCGCCAGTTGCACACCCGTGTCCCGGTTGGTCGCCGCGAGGTCGCGGGTGCCGGGCACCGGGGCGGTCGCCGTCGGCACCGGCAAGGCCACCGTCGACGGTTCGGGCGACGTCTGCCGTCCGACCAGCACACCCGCGCCGAGCGCCACCACGACCAGCACGGCCGCACCGGCCACGGCGAGGAGCCGCCGCGGTTTGCGCTCCTGGGTGCCCTCTTCTTCGCGAACCTGACGCAGCGTACGCTGCAGCAGCAGATCTCCGCCGTCGGGCGGTCCGTCGAGGAACGCCTCCGGCGGCACCTCGTCGAGGTGGTGGCGCAGCTCCGACAGCTCGCGCACCTCACGACGGCACGTCGGGCAGTTCGCCAAATGTGTTTCGAACGTGGCCGCTTCCGCCTGAGTCAGGCCGCCGAGGACGTAGGCGGCGAGCTGGCCCTGGTCGTGTCCCACCGCACTCATCGCGCTACCTCCTTCCCTGGTCCGGACATCACGGCTCTGAGCGCCCGTAACGCGTAATAAGATCTCGACTTAACGGTACCCGGCGCCACGCCCAGGGATTTCGCCGCTTCGGCCACCGTCCGGCCCCGGTAATAGATCTCCACCAGTACCTCACGATGTTCCGTGGACAAGCCGTCCATGGCTCCGAGCACGGCCATCGAGTCCACGACGCCTTGCGCGTGGTCCCGCTCCACCGCCGGGGTGGGCACGCCTTCCGCCGGCTCCGCCACTTCCGGTGGCCGCGCCGCCCTGGCCCGCGCGCGGTCGGTGATGATGTTCCGGGCGACCGTGAGCAGCCAGCCCCGCACCGATCCCTTCGCGTCGTTCTCCAGGTCTTCGGCATGTTTCCAAGCCCGGACCAAGGTCTCCTGCACGACGTCCTCCGCGGCCGCGCGGTCCCCGGTCAGCCTCGTCGCGTACGCCAGCAGGCTTCGCCCGTGTTCGGCGTACAAGTGCCTGACCAAGTCCTCGCCTTTGGCCTTTTTGGGCCGCCAGCCTCCGATCGCCACTCGCGTCCTCCCGACGGTCTTCTGGGTCGGCGAGGACAGTACTGCAACCCGCAGGGGCAGAGTGGATCGTTCGGCGCGCGCCGCGATCGAACTGTGCATCGGCACCGGCCTCTCCTCGGTTCTCCATGGCCGCCTCCTCTTGCCTCCCACACGGATGACCGGCGGAAGTGGTTCAACCGAGGTCTTGTCGATCACCGGAGGCGCTCGTATGCTGGCGCCTCCGGATTCCGCCGCCGCCTGATTCCCGGGAGGGTCTCGGCGTGCCAAGGAAACTCGCGGCCGTTCTGCTGGCGATCGCTTTCGTGTCGGGATGTGGCGAGGAGCCCGGTTTCACCGCGACGCTGACGGATCCGGTGAACGTCGACCTGAGCTGGCCCGACGACGACCCGGCCGCCGCGGGGCGGATCGTCGAATACACGACCGATCCGCACGGCGAATACACGATCCTGCAGTTCGTGCCGCCACGGCAGACGACCTTCCGGCATCCGGACCTGATGCCGGAAACGCGGTTCTACTACCGGATCCGGCCGTTCTACGGCGCCGTTTCGGACGCCGTGACGGTTTCCGGACCCGCGACCCCCGCCGCTTCCGGCCCCGCCGTGCCGCTGCGGGCCGGCGATCGATCGGCCGCCCCAGCTTCGTTCCGGGCCGAGCCCGCGCCGGAGGCGATGGTGCGGTTCAGCTGGGCCGATCGCTCCAGCGACGAGGACGGCTTCCTGGTGGAGATCAGGAAACCCGGTGCGGACGGGTTCGTGCCGATCGAGGTGTCCGATCCGGGGACGACGTCGGCCGGGCTCGCCACCATGCCGGGCGAAGAGGGCGCCTCGTATCGGCTGCGCGCCTTCTACTACGGCCCCGCTTCGCCCGTTCTGGACCTCGTGAGTGGCAAGGACGGTTAGAACCGTCCTTGCCACTCACGAGCCCTACGCGAGAACGGTCTTCAGGAACTGACCGGTGTAGCTCTCCTCAACCGAAGCGACGTGCTCCGGCGTGCCCTCCGCGATCACGGTGCCACCGCCCGAACCGCCCTCGGGACCCATGTCGATGATCCAGTCCGAGGTCTTGATGACGTCGAGGTTGTGCTCGATGACGATCACCGTGTTGCCCTTATCCACCAGCCCGTTGATCACGCCGATCAGCTTGCTGATGTCCTCGAAGTGCAGACCGGTGGTCGGCTCGTCGAGGATGTAGACCGTCTTGCCGGTGGACCGCTTCTGCAGCTCGCTGGCGAGCTTGACGCGCTGCGCCTCACCGCCGGACAGGGTCGGCGCGGGCTGCCCGAGCCGGACGTAGCCGAGACCGACGTCGACGAGGGTGGCCAGGTGCCGGTGGATCGCCTTGATCGGCTCGAAGAACTCGGCCGCCTCCTCGATCGGCATGTTCAGCACGTCGGAGACGGTCTTGCCCTTGTAGTGCACTTCGAGGGTCTCGCGGTTGTACCGGTCGCCCTTGCAGACCTCGCACGGGACGTAGACGTCCGGCAGGAAGTTCATCTCGATCTTGATCGTGCCGTCACCGGCGCAGGCCTCGCACCGGCCGCCCTTGACGTTGAACGAGAACCGGCCCTGCTGGTAACCGCGCACCTTCGCCTCGGTGGTGGCGGCGAACAGCTTGCGCACGTGGTCCCAGACGCCGGTGTACGTCGCCGGGTTGGACCGCGGGGTGCGGCCGATCGGCGACTGGTCGACGCGGACCAGCTTGTCCACGTTGGCCAGCCCGTTCACGCGGGTGTGCCGGCCGGGGACCTGACGCGCGCCGTTGAGCTTGTTCGCCAGCACGGTCGCGAGGATGTCGTTGACCAGCGTGGACTTCCCGGAACCCGAGACACCGGTGACCGACACGAGGCAGCCGAGCGGGAACGACACGTCGAGCCCGCGCAGGTTGTGCTCGCGCGCGCCGACGACGGTCAGCTGACGCTTCTTGTCGATCGGGCGCCGGATGGCCGGGACCTCGATCTTGGTGCGGCCCGAAAGGTACGCGCCGGTGATCGATTCCTTGTTCCGCAGGATCTTCTTGTACGGTCCACTGTGGACGATGTGGCCACCGTGCTCGCCGGCGCCGGGGCCGATGTCGACCACCCAGTCGCTGGAGCGGATGGTGTCCTCGTCGTGCTCGACGACGATCAGCGTGTTGCCCAGGTCGCGCAGGCGGACCAGCGTCTCGATCAAGCGGTGGTTGTCCCGCTGGTGCAGCCCGATCGACGGCTCGTCCAGCACGTACAGCACGCCGACCAGACCGGAACCGATCTGCGTGGCGAGCCGGATGCGCTGCGCCTCGCCACCGGACAGCGTCCCGGAGGCGCGGTCGAGGGAGAGGTAGTTGAGGCCGACGTCGAGGAGGAAGCGCAGCCGCGCCTGGATCTCCTTGAGCACCGCGCCGGCGATGACCTGCTCGCGTTTGCCGAGCTCCAGCTCGTCCAGGAACTGCGACGCCTCGGCGATCGAGAGGGCGCAGACCTCGGCGATCGACCGGTCGCCCTGGGTCTTGTGCTCCAGGGTGACGGCGAGGATCTCCGGCTTGAGCCGCGTGCCCTGGCAGGCCGGGCACGGCACCTCGCGCATGTAGCCCTCGTACCGCTCGCGCATGTACTCGGACTCGGTCTGCTCTTGGCGCCGCTCGAGGAACGGGATGACACCCTCGAAGCTCGCGTAGTACGAACGCTGACGGCCGTAGCGGTTCTTGTAGCGGACGTGGACCTGCTCGTCGACGCCGTGCAGGACGGCCTTCTGCACCTTCGCGGGCAGCTTGCGCCAAGGCGTGTCCATCCGGAAGCCGATGGTCTCGGACAGCGATTCGAGCAGGCGGATGAAGTAGTCCGCGCTCTGGCCGCCCGCCCACGGCGCGATGGCGCCCTCGCCGAGGGACAGCTCGTCGTCCGGGACCACGAGCTCCGGGTCGACCTCCTTGCGGACGCCGATACCGGTGCAGTCGGGGCAGGCGCCGTACGGGGCGTTGAACGAGAACGACCGCGGCTCGAGGTCTTCGATCGCCAGCGGGTGGCCGTTGGGGCAGGCCAGGTTCTCGGAGAAACCGCGTACGCGATGCGGGTCGTTCTCCGGCAGGTCGACGAACTCCAGCTCGATCAGGCCGTCGGCCAGCCGGAGCGCCGTCTCGACCGAGTCGGTGAGGCGCTGCCGCGAGCTCGTCTTCACCGAAAGCCTGTCGATGATGACGGCGATCTGGTGCTTTTCCTGCTTCTTCAGCTTTGGCGGCTCGGTGAGCGGGTGGATCGTCCCGTCGACCACGACGCGCGCGTAGCCCTGCTGCTGCAGGTTCTCGAAGAGGTCGAGGTACTCCCCCTTGCGCCCGCGCACGACCGGCGCGAGCACCTGGAAGCGGGTGCCCTCCTCCATCGCGAGCACCTGGTCGACGATCTGCTGCGGGGTCTGCTTGCTGATCGCCTCGCCGCACTGCGGGCAGTGCGCCTTGCCGGCGCGGGCGTAGAGCAGGCGCAGGTAGTCGTAGACCTCGGTGATGGTGCCGACGGTCGAACGCGGGTTGCGCGAGGTGGACTTCTGATCGATCGACACCGCGGGCGACAGGCCCTCGATGAAGTCGACGTCCGGCTTGTCCATCTGGCCGAGGAACTGGCGCGCGTACGCCGACAGCGACTCGACGTAGCGGCGCTGGCCTTCGGCGAAGATGGTGTCGAAGGCGAGACTCGACTTCCCGGACCCGGACAGACCGGTGAACACGATCAGGCTGTCGCGGGGCAGGTCGAGATCCACACCGCGGAGGTTGTGCTCGCGGGCGCCGCGAACAACGAGGCGATCAGCCACGCCAGGGTCCCTTCAGGTTTCATTCTCAGCTGCGGTCGCCGGCCCGGTCGATAGCTGCACGGGCGGCCGCTTCCATGCTACGAGGCACCACCGACAGAAACTGGTTCCGAGTCCTTGACCTGCGGTTTTCCAGGCTTATCGCGTCGATCCCGGCGAGCGGTGAGCCACCGGTGGACCGGCCGTTCCACGCCAGCGGTGATCGCCCAGCCCCCGAGGACGGCGGCGGCCAGCACGATGGGGAGCCGCAGCCAGCCGGGGACGCCGACGTTCAGCAGGGCACGGGCCAGGATGTAACCGAGTTCCTGGTGCACCAGATAAAGACCATACGAGATGCCCGCGAGCCAGGTGACAGCCGGGGCGATCCTGGCGAGCCCGGGGAACCGCCAGTCCGGCCCGCGCGCGGCCAGGCACACCAGCAGCAACATGATCGCGAACCCGATGGCCGAGGGCCAGCGCTCCGGATCGTTCGGCAGGGCTTGGTGGAACGGGAAGACCTGCAGGTCCTGCGCGGCGCAGGCGGCGAGCACGAACAGCGCGAGATGCCAGTGCGCCAGCCGTCGTTTCGCCCACAGCCAGATCGCGATGCCGATGGCGAAGACGTGCACGCGGTGCAGGCCGAGGCCGTAGTAGAAGGTCTCCACGAGCTTCGGCGTGGAAGCCGGGTCGAACACGACGAACCGGAGGAAGAGCGGGACCAGGATCAGCGCCCAGAGCAGCGCGACCGTGAGCCGGTGCGTACGCCACCGGCGTGGCCACAGCAGGGCCGCGGCGCTGAACGCGATGAGCTGGACCGGCAGCGTCCAGTAGGCCCCGTCGAGGTAGTAGAAGAGCTCGTAACGCCAGCCCCATTCCTGGACCATGCCCAGGTTGCCGAGCAGATCGGCGCCGGTGGGGATGTACCAGGGCGACTGGTCGGTCGGCGGGCCCTGCGGAACGCCGAACAGGAATCCGGTCAGGCCCGGCGGGAACGGCAGGCCGCTGAACCGGATCGTCGCGTACCGGGCGACGACGTAGGTGACGGTGACCGCCACCAGGTACGCGGGCACCAGCCGCGCGACCCGGCTCCACAGCCACCGCCCAGGGCGTCCCTTGCGCAGGCTCGCGCACACGAAGAAGGCGGAGATCACCAGAAGGATGGCCGCACCGAACTGAGCCGTTACCCGAAAGGGGTAACCCACCAGTTCCGGATGCAGAAGCGCCCCCTGATGGGTGACGTGTCCGAGCATGACCGCGAAGACGGCGACAACGCGAAGGACGTCCCAGCTGATCTTGCGCGGGGCGCGCGGCGAGGCGTCGGGCACGAGCGTCCTGTGGTTCGGATGGCGGGGCGACGCGAGCCTACGTCGTGCGCCTGTGCGCCGCCTGTGCGGGTGGAACCGATTGCAGGCGAACGACTACCGTGTGCGGTGTGAACATCGTCGAGACCTACACCGGGCACGTCGACCCCGGCGGCGACGCCGCCCGTCGCACCCTGGACGCGCTCACCATCACGAAGCTGTCGGTCGGCCCGATGGACAACAACGCGTATCTCCTGGTCTGCCGCGCCGAGAACGAGGCGCTGCTGATCGACGCGGCGAACGACCCGGAACGGATCTCCGACCTGATCGGCCACGGCCCCGACCGGCCCGCGCTGAGGACCGTCGTGACCACCCACCAGCACCAGGACCACTGGCAGGCCCTCGGCGCCGTCGCCGGCGCGAACGGCTCGAACACCGCCGCCCACCCGCTGGACGCCGAACCGCTGCCGATCCCGCCGGACTTCCTCGTCGAACACGGCGACACCATCAAGGTCGGGCAGATCACCCTTGAGGTGATCCACCTGCGCGGCCACACGCCCGGCTCCATCGCGCTGCTGTACCGCGACCCGAACGGACACCCGCACCTGTTCACCGGCGACTCGCTGTTCCCCGGCGGTGTCGGGAAGACGGGCTCGCCTTCGGATTTCACGTCGCTGCTGGACGACGTCGAGACGCGGATCTTCGGCGAGCTGCCGGACGAGACGTGGTTCTACCCGGGGCACGGGGACGACTCGACGCTGGGTGAGCAGCGGGGGCAGCTGGCCGAATGGCGCGAACGCGGCTGGTGACACTCAAGAGACACACTGAGCGAACTGGGTCGCCCAAGAAACCAGGCGACCCAGTTCGACATCTCCGAGAGGGTTGACCAGCTGTTCACACCTGGATAATCGCACCCAAAACGGTTTTCTGTCATGCCCGTAACGTCGCCTCATTGGCTTGCGACCTATCACGGCAGTCAGAACAGGTACGGATACAAACTCCGCAAGCCAACGCTACACCGTTCAGCAGGTATACGACCTCATGGACAGCGGAAACACGTTCCACACCTACGGCGCAGGGCAACGAGTCAACGTTCATAAATGGAACTGTGGATGCGGTGCTGGCACACTGAGATCAAGTGCGGACTCGACTACGGCGAACAACTTGGACAACCTGAGAATCTGCCGCTGGAAGTAGCTCATCAACTCTTACGCGGACAATCCATCGACGGATGGGCCTGAGCGCAGTTCAGATGGCAACGACCTCGACCAGGTTGTCCAACCCCTTGAAGTCGTCCTCGTTACGCGTGTAGAGCGGCAGTTCCCGAGAGGACGCGATGGCGGCGATCATCAGGTCCATCCGCCGGGGCTTCGGATCCCGGTTCGCCGCGAGAACCAGCGCGACCAGCGTTCCATAACGGGCAGCGGCATCGCCATCGAACGGCAGCGGAGTGAAGTCGACGATCGCAGCGCCGAGCTTCTCGGTGCGCGCCGCGCGAACCGCGGGATCCTTCGCCATCGCCACCCCTTGATGAAGCTCGGCCATGGTGATCGCCGTGAGTTCCGGCATACGAGGCAAAGCCGAGGGCTCGAGGAGACCGAGGTCGATGTAGGTGCAGGTGTCGAGCACACCCGCCTCGTGACGCTCAACCACGACCGCTCTCCCACACATCGCCGGAATCGACGCGATCCTCGGTACCGAAGAACTCGTCAGCTTCTTGTCGCATCTGGGCCGCCGCGACCTTGGGCAACCCTCGATGCTTCTGGACGAGCTCCTCGGCGGTCAGACGCCGCCTACGAGGTATCGGCCGTAGCTCAGCCACTTCGACACCGTTGCGAGTGACGTGGTAGACCTCGCCGGCCTCGACGGCATCCATGACTGCAGCGGAGTTGTTGCGAAACTCGCGCTGGGTGATCACCTTCATGAGAGCAAGTGTAGCCACCTGTAGCGCATTGAGCTACAGGTGGCTACTGTCGAACTCGCTCGCGGCAGGGTCGTGGATCCAGCAGACCTCCCCGGTCGCCGGTATCTCTCCCAACGTCTTGATCTCGCAGGCCAGCCGCCCGAGAATCTCGCTCTTCGACCCCGACCAGGCCACGAAGGAGGGTTCCCGGTCGATCAGATCACCGGGAACCGCGCCGCGGTCGATCAGCTCGCCGACCACGGACAGCAGCGCCGTGGTCATCTCGCTGAAGGTCGCGCCCCGGCCGGCCTTCATCTCTGCCACGACGACCACGACCGAGAGGCCGACGCAGCCTTCCCGGGCGTACTTGAGCAGAGGCTGTAGATCCTCTTCATCGGACATGTTCGACTCCCTGAACCGTAGGCGCTCCAGGGAAAAGCCACCGCCACTCTAGTGGGAGTGGATCTCCGCGCCGAGCGCCCCCTTCCCCAACTGTCACCCACAGTGCCGATAAGTTACGCCGCGTACTCAACGCACCAAGGAGGTTTCGATGACGATCCACGGCGACGACGGCAAGGGCAGCGGCGGCGGCAACACCGGCAATTAGCCACCAGCGGCCGGAGCGGGCCTCGTCGATTCGCGGCCCGCTTCGCTCAGGACTGAGGCCAGCGGAAAGCGATGCCGTATTCCTCCCGCGGGTGACAAGGTTCCAGAAACGTGTGCTCGACGACGCCTCGCCGAATCTCAAGCAGGTGCCGATCACCGACGGGAGGCCGGACCAGACGTTCGTAGTCGGTCTGCTCCGCGTACCACCAACAGGCCTCCGGAACGCAGTCGTCGAACGTGATGCTGATGCTCAGACCTCCTGTCACCTTGCCCTCTTCATCGACGACGCCCGGCGCGATCCCATGATGGTCGACGTCGACATTGATCCAATACCGCTCTTCGTCCGGGTCCTCTTCACAAGCGAGCGAAATGAACTCGTGCCGCTCCCCTTTGCGCAGTGGTCTCGGAAAGCGAAGGTCCACGATCATCGGATCTCCCGGCTGGCCCCCCGGTGAAGTCTCGACATGGCAACCGAAGATCGCTTTGACGGGAATGGACGCCAGATCACCGGTCCACCCCGTCAGAGCCCGCGCCATATAGCCATCCACTCCATCCTCACGAGCGACGACGTTTCTCACCGTCAACCGGCGATGGGCCGTCCGGCGTCGCATTTCCACGGCCACCAGCAGGCGTTCCAGGAATACAGGCTGCGCTCCACCCGAGGGCGTCCTGCCACCGGATCGAGGCTCCGACGAGGCGGCCCGAGCGATCTCCACATAAGGCCGCCAGGCTTCGCCATCGACCGCGAGTACCGCGAGATTCGTCGCCAGACAAGGGGCGAGCTTGTCGCTCACTGCCCGCCGCCAGGCCTTGTGCATCGGCGTCGTCGTGGTCGGCGGCGGATCCCCGAAGACACCGCGCAGGTCCCTCAATTGACCGAAGCGGTCATCCAGCGTCGACTTCCACTCACGCTCCCCTATCCGGAACGCGGCACTCAAAGTGTTGCGGCGCCGGGACTCGGTGGCCGACCCGATCCTCGCGACCTCATCGAGGATCAGTCCCCAGACCGCGAGTGCCCGCTCTTCCGGGGCAGCCGTGGTCATCGACGCCGTCGGCCGGACCAGGCAACCGAGGACGGCGGCCGACTCACTCGCCGGGTCTTCGATCGCGTACCGCAGGAATCTGAGCGGTCGGCCGTCCTTACGGACCGCGAGCCAGCGCAGCGCGGCCTCGACCGCGGCGACCGGACTCGTGCCGCCAAGACACTCGCCCTCCAGCTGGATTGTCACTACGCCCTCCATGAATCACGGCGATGATCGACAATTCGCGACGCGGCAGGACAACGGCCGACGATCGGAGAGCCCACCCTCGACGACAAGAAACTCCTCCTGACCGTGAAAGATCAGAACCGGCGAAGGTTTCGCCGGTCGTCGCGCCCTACGGTGTACTAGTACACCACATGCGGAGGGTTCGACAAATGGTCAAGAAAGCCTCTGACAACGAGCACGACGTAATCGTGAAGCTGATCAAAGCTTCACTTACCGGCGTGGGCGGCCTCTATCTGGTCACCGGATCCTTTGTCGTGACGACTCTCGGCACGACAACCGTGGTCGCCGTGCTCTACCTCAGCGGTTTCCGTCGCCGACCGTAACGTTCGAGCACCCCGGCCCGAACCACTCCGCGATGCCGTACTACGGATACGACTCCGGCACAGCGGTCGCCATCGGCGGCCGTCTGCTCGCGCCCGGGATTCCCCGGAACGCCGCATACGGCGAGGTCGTCGAGCCGGGCTGGCGTCCCCCACCGGTCCGCGTGGTCCGTCCGGGTGACAAGGCCGCGCACCCGATCCGCCGGGCGGTCTGGTCGTTTTGGAGTACTCCGTACCGGCGCCGGCACGGCAGGCATTGGCCCAGCGACTTCTTCCACGCGCTGTCCTGGATCTTGTCGTTCCGCCTCGCGTCCCGCCTCTTCCCCACGACCGCGTTGGTGACCGACGACCGGGGATACGAACTGCTCGTCACCCGGCTGCGGCTGCCCTTCGACGACGTTTCCCTGTCGTTGAACGGACTCGCCGGGCAGGACCCGTCCTGGTGGGCGCTCGGGAAGTTGCACGCGTACCGGGAGCAGCGCGAACCGTTCCTGCACATCGACAACGACGTGTTCCTCTGGCCGGGTTTCCCCGCGGACGGGCTCGACGGGGAGATCGTCGCGCAGAATCCCGAGCACGCACCGGCTTCCGATGCCGGCTACTACCGGCCGTCGGCCGTCGCCGCGGCAATCCGGAGCACCGGCGGCTTCCTGCCGGAGGAATTCCGCGACTACACCGGGGAAGCCGCGCTGTGCACCGGAATCGTCGGCGGCACGGCGGTTCCCCTTCTCCGCCGCTACGCCGACCTCGCCGTCCGCATGGTGGAGTCGGCCGAGAATCAGGCGGCCTGGCAACGGCTCGCACCGCTCGAGGACTTCAACCTCGTTGTCGAGCAGTACCTTCTCGGCGCGCTGTGCTGGGGCGGGCGCACCACCGACGTGCAGTGCGTCTTCGGTTCTCAGGAGGACTGCTATCGAGAGGACGATCGGAGATTCACGCATCTCATCGCCTCCGCGAAAAGCGATCTCCGTTATCTCAACCTACTCGCGGAGCGAGTGAAAAACCATTTCCCCGCCGACTTCGAGATCGCTCGACGACTATACGGCGATCAGTAACGATAAGGCCAAGAATGCCAACCGACCCGGCGATCCAGGCGTCTTTTCGAAATCAGCTCTCCGGCAGGAGGTCATCGCCATGGCCATCAACCTCCGGCGCGCGCTCGGAGCGCTCGCCGCCACCTCCCTCATGCTGACCGGCACCATCGCCGCGGCCGCGCCCGCTTCCGTCGCGGCCCAGGCGATCCCCACGATGACGGGGATCCGCACCGGCCAGAACACCGGGTTCGACCGGATCGTGCTCGACCTGACCGCAGGCCCGGCACCCGCCGTCCGCTACGACCTCGTCGACGAGTTGATCGCCGACGGCTCGGGCGAGATCGTCTGGCTGACCGGGGAATTCTTCATCGCGGTCACCGCGACCCCGGCCGCCGCGCACGACGACGCCGGGAATCCCACCTATCCCGGTCCGCAGAAATTCAGGACCCGGAATCTGCGCAACGTCATGGCGGTCGCGGTCACCGGCGACTACGAAGGCACCTTGTCCATCGGTCTCGGTGTCCGGTCGAGGACCGCGGTCACCGTGTTCACGCTGACCTCTCCGAACCGGGTCGTCATCGACGTCCGTCATTGACCACGAGCGGGAATCCGTGAAGGCTTTTCGCCGTCCGCCGCATTTTTGGTGAGCAAAATCCTTTTCGGATTCCTGCGGTGAAAATCCCGATCTGCCCCATCGGGCGATTTTTCGGAAATCCAGGTATCTGCCGCCGGGGATCGCGTTCCTTCCTTCCGTCAGCATCACCGCCGCTGCGAAGGAGAACCTCATGCCGACCCCACGCAATCCCGACACCCCGTCCTTGGGCCCGGGTGGCGACAACCTCGAAGCGGGCCCTGGCAGTTCGGGCCTGGGAAGCTTCTCGAACAGCGAAATCGGCGAACTGGTCACCCAGGCCGCCGAAACCATGGCCGCGTCCGGCGAAGACGCCGAGCGCAATTACCAGCGAAGCCTCGACCGGCTTCGCGAGCGGGCGGACGACGTCGTCCCGGCGCTCGGCGCGCAGTACGACGCCCTGTCCGAGGAGCAGTACCTCGAGCGGTGGGGCCTGGTCCAGTTGCTCACCGATCTCCGGCACGCCGCCGCCGTCCCGGCGCTCGAAAACGTGCTGCGCCAGCCGATCCCGCCGGAGCGTTCCGACGACCCCGCACACGGGATCAGCACGGTCGGCGAAGAGGTGATCATCCGCACCACCGCCGTGGAAGCGTTGGCGCGCTTGGCATCCGCCGGGGACAGCGCGGCGAAGGAGCTGCTGCTGCGGCAGGTCCGGCACGAGGTGTTCACGGTGCGGCGCGCGGCGGTCCAGGCCATCGCCGAGACCGGGGACACCGAACTCACCGCGCGGGTGCGCGAGGAGCTCAGCGGCACCGAGGACGAGCGGCTGCTGAACATCCGGCGGGTCGACGTCCGCGGTGTCCCGCAGGCCGTCGGCGGCCGGTACGTGAAGGACTCGCGGACCGACGACGTGCCACCGCCCGAGCCGCCGCGCTCCTGAACAAGAACGAATTCCTTCTACAGACAGGTGATCTCCGATGGCCACTTGCAGCTACACCGTGCCTGACAAGAACGTGACCGGGGACAATTTCTACGGTGCCTCGATCTGCAATCAGACCTACATCGACTATTTCTGGAACACCTACGGTTTCGCGGGCAACAAGGACTACTGGGATGACGGCTTCGGCTGGGAAGACGCGTGCAACACCGACAAGCCGCTGGCCCGGACGTTCAACGCGTGCTACCTCCTGACCTATTCGGCACAGGACTACCAGAACGACGCCTATTCCGGCGCGATGCTGAACTGGGCACGCCGCTACGTCCGCGACAACTGCGACGACCTCCGCTCGCTTTGCGGCGACGGCAGCGCCATCGCACGCTCGTTCAAAGGGGCGTTCGTCGACGACCGGATCGAGTTGTACCTGGGTTTCTGGTACTCCAAGGACGTTCCCGGCCGCGCCGAGACGCTGATCCACGAATCGCGCCATCAGGGCGGGAAGCCGCACAACGCGAACTTCCCGGCGGGTTCGGTGTTCGGCGCCGGCAAGAGCGGGGCCGACTCCACCTGGGGTTACGAGGGCGCCTGGATGTACGGCGCGCTCTACCTGTGGTGGTTCTACGCCCAGGGCGCCCGCACGACGTCGGCGTTGCGTGAACGAGCCCGCCAGCGCGGGAACCTCGTGATCGACAACGCCTTCGCGACCCATCCGGGCTTCAACATCTGAGTACCGACAGGGCCCTCTCGTACTGCAGGCGGGAGGGCCCTGTTCGTGAAATACCTCTGATGACTTCACCAATGTACCGCTCATCGGGGCTTGACCACCGCGTTTTCTGACGCAATCATCGGATCTCTCGGTAACCATGCCCTGGATGAGAGCGGATGGTCATGAGAGTTCACCGCACCGCCTGGCTCGCCCTGGTCCTCGCCCTGCTGGCGAGCCTGCTCACCACGACCGCGGCGAGCGCGGAAGTGCATCATCCCCGCCAGAAGTGGTTGCGCGAGGCCACCGCCGGACTCTTCCTCCACTGGGGCATGTTCACCGCGCCACGCCAGACCGACTGCGCCGCTTGGGAACGCGCCGTCACCGACGGCGGCTGGAGCGCCGACTACTGGGTGGACGAGGCCCGCAAACTCGGCGCCTCCTACATCGTGCTGGCCACCTTCCACAGCAGGCTGGGCTACGCGCGGCCATGGCCGTCGGCGATCCCGGGCAGCTGCTCCACCCGTCGCGACCTCCTCGGCGAACTCGTCAAGGCAGGCAACGCGAAGGGCGTCCGGACGATCCTCTACATGACCGACGATCCCCAGTGGCACAAGGAGACCGGTGTCGAGTCACTGGATTCCGCCGCGTACTCCGCCTACAAGGGCAAACAGGTCGACCTCACCACCCGCCCGGGCTTCGGCGAGTACAGCTACGACCTCTTCCACGAGGTCATGGACCGCTACGCGGACCTCGCCGGGTTCTGGATCGACAACGACAACGAGTACTGGGAAAAGAACAAGCTCTACGAACAGATCCGCGAGAAGCGCCCGTCCTGGTTGCTGAGCAACAACAACGAGGACACCCCGATCATGGACACGGTCAGCAACGAACAGAAGACGGGCATCACGCCGCCGTACGACTATCCGCAGGCCGCGTTCACCCCGATGCCAAGGCTCACCGAAGCCGACTACAAACTGCCGACCAACGGTGGCTGGTGGTACGACGGCACCGACCAGGCCGTCGACTTCCGGCTGTCCACCGGGCGCTACATCACCAACGCGGGTTCGTCGATGAAGTCGCTGATGGCCGAAACCCGATGGTGAACGGGAAGTTCCCGCCACAGCAGGAGGCGTACAACAACTTCATGGCGAGCTGGGTGCCGCCGATCAAGTCCTCCCTGCAGGGCAAAGAGGGCGGCGGATACATGTACGGCGGGATGCAACCCGGGTTCTGGAACGACGGCGCGCACGGTGTGATCACCGTCGAGCCCGGCGCCGGAACGCAGTACCTCCACGTCGTCACCCGGCCCCGCACCGACCTGCTCCGCCTGCGCGACAACGGTTACAAAGTGACCAGGGTGTCCGACGTGCGCACCGGGAAGCAGCTGCGGTTCAGTCAATCCGGCGGTTATCTGACCATTGTGGACATCAAGGACTGGGACACCTACGACACGGTGTTCAAGGTGGAGACGGCCGGGCAGCGGTACTTCCACGACTCCCGCACGATCAAGGCGACCGCTTCGTCCTCGCGCGCCGGGCATCCGGCGTCGAACCTCGTCGACGGGAACTTCGAGAACTACTGGGACGCCGACGGCAAGCAGCCGGTCTCGGTGACCTTGGACCTCGGCAGGCGGCGGACCGCGGCCTACCTCGCGGTGAATCAGCGCGAGATGTCGCCGACCCACGCGCGCGAATCGTTCGGCAGGCCGGAGGACTCGGCCCGGATCCAGGACTATCGCCTCTACGTCAGCGACGACGGGCGGAACTGGGGTGAGCCGGTCCGCACCGGCGCGATGCCGAGCGCCCGCGGCGTGCAGTTCATCGACTTCGGCGAACGGCAGACCCGGTTCATCAAACTCGAGGTGCTGAACACCTGGTCGGGACCGCAGGCGAAACCGTTCTACCGGCAGTTGGCCATCGACGAGATCAACGTGGCGTACGGCTACCCGAGTTCGGCATCGGGCGCGCAGGTTCCGCTGGAGGCCGAGGCCTTCCGCAACGATCACGACGGCCGCGCCCACCTGGGCCACTGCTCGTCCTGCTCCGGATCGTTCCAGGTCACCGGCCTCGGCGGCGGCCCGCGCAGCTCGGTCACCTATCCGGACGTGATGGCCGCTGAAGCCGGAACCCACCGGCTTCAGCTCGACACCACGGGCGGCCCCGCGACATCCGTGGCGGTGAGCGTCAACGGCGGTGCCCCCGTCGAGACCGCGATCGGCGCCGGAACGCCGGGAGTCGTGGCGTCGACGGCGATCCCCGTCGCGCTGAACGCCGGCGCCAACACGGTCAAGGTGTTCAGCAACGCACGCTCGGGACCTGGCCTCGACCGGATCGCGATCGCTCCCCTGCCGCCGTCGTCCTACACGCCGAAGACGACTCTGACCGTCGAACCCGGTGGCATCCAATGGCTCTCGCCAGGGCAGCAGTCCTTGCAGGTGACCGCGAAGCTGCGGCTCGACGCCGACGACGCGATCGGGAAGGTCTCCCTGGCACCGGTCGTCCCGGCGGGCTGGACCTTGCGGGGCGCTCCGGCGACGGCGGAGTCCATGCGCGTCGGCGACGAACTGCAAGCCTCCTGGACGCTCGTCTCGCCCGAAGGCGTCACCGCGGCCGACATCCCGGTCACCGCGTCGTTCGACCTGCTCGGACGGGCGAAAACAGTGAGCAAACCGGTCCGGGTGAGCCCACGGCCGGCGGACCGGGTCTTCATGCGCGAGGCCGAGGACTCGGCGAACGACGTCGGCGACGCGGGCGTCACGAACTGCGGCGTGTGCTCCGGTGGTCAGAAGGTGCGCAACATCGGCGGCGACCCGGCCTCGTCCGTGCGCTTCGACGGCGTCACCGTGCCCGAGACCCGGCGCTACACCCTCTACCTCGACTTCACCGTCAACGGGCCGCGCTCGTACTTCGTCACGGTCAACGGCGGCACGCCGATCGAGGTCAAGGTCGACGGTGCCGGCAACAACACCCAGCTCACGACGTCTTTGCCGGTCGAACTGAAGGCGGGGGCGAATACGATCGAACTGGGCAACGACCACGCGTCCGCCCCGGATCTCGATCGGCTGTCACTGGGGTGAGGTACCGGCTTGACCCTCTCCCCGGGAGAGGGTTCAGGCTGGTCCCATGACGACCTTGATGCCGATCGGCGTGTTCGCGCACGCCACCAGGCTGTCGGTCCGCGCGCTGCGGAACTACGACCGGATCGGGCTGCTGGTGCCCGCCGTCATCGATCCCGCCACCGGGTACCGCCGGTATTCGCTCGACCAGTTCGCCCGCGCGGGCCTGATCCGGCGGCTTCGGGAACTGGAAGTGCCGCTGGCCGAGATCGCCGAGATCCTGGACGCGGGCGACCCGCACGAGGTGCGGGCCGCGATCAAACGGCATCACGACCGGGTGGCGGCGCGGGCCGCGGAACTCGCGGCGATCAGCGACGAACTCGACTCCGTGCTCGCCGAACCGACGCGGTGGTTGCACGTCTACGAACGCGTGCGCGCACCGCAGCAGATCGCCCGCCTGGCGATCCGGACTCCGCTGAACGGCCTGGCCGAGCTGATCGGCCCCGCGTACACGCGGCTGTTCGCGGCGCTCGACGCTCAGGGGGTCAGACCGTCCGGCCCGCCCGGAACCCGTTACCTCGCTACTGATCCCGACGAGTTGACGATCGAACTGTTCGTACCCGTGGACGGGCCGGTTCGGGACGACGGCGACATCGGCGCCGCCGAGCTTCCCGGCGGCCTGCTCGTGGCGACGATTCACGAGGGTCGTTACGAAGACGTCGAGACCGCATACCGATCACTCGGCCGCTGGATCGCCGAACGCGACCGCGTCCCCGCGGGGCCCGCCGAGGAGTTGTACCTGGTGGCACCCGGACCGTCGGTCGCGCCCGAGGCGTACCGCACCGAAATCGCCTGGCCGGTGGCCTCGTGATCCTCGACGGAATCAAGACCACGGGCGGGGAGCACTGCGAGACCAGCACACTCGACGTCCTCCTGCGGCACGCCGGGATCGAACTGTCCGAGCCGATGCTGTTCGGACTCGGCGAAGGCCTGGGGTTCATCTATTGGGACGGGAAGAACCTGCCGTTCCCCTTCCTCGGCGGGCGTGCCAAACCCGCCGAGATCACCCGGAGGCTGACCGACCGGCTCGGACTGGCCTTGCGGGTCAAGGAAACGTCGTCGGTGCGCACGGCGTGGCGGAACGTGGTCGAAGAGATCGACGGCGGGGTGCCTGTCGGCCTGCAGCTCGACTCGTACCACTTGGAGTACTTCACCTCGAAGGTCCACTTCGGAGGGCACTTCGTCGCCTTGTACGGCTATGACGACGAGCGAGCCTTCGTCGTCGACACGGCACAGCAGGGTGGATCGGTGTCGACATCCTTGGAGAGCCTGGAACGCGCTCGCGCGGAGAAGGGCCCGATGACCGCGAAGAATCGTTCGTTCACCATCGCCGCCGATGCGCCTGTCAGGCCACTTCCGGATGCGATCCGGGCCGCGGTGCGGGCGAACGCGGCGGAATTCCTCAACCCGCCCATCGCGAACCTCGGGTATCGCGGCATCGGCAAGGCCGCCGTCCAGGTGCGGAAATGGCTGGACCGCAGCGACGATCCGGCCCGCGACCTGCCGCAGGCCGCGGTCCTGATGGAGCGGGCGGGCACCGGCGGCGCGCTCTTCCGCCGGATCTACCGCGACTTCCTCGAAGAGTGCACGACCCTCGTCGACGACGCCGGTCTCCTCAGCGCGTATGAGAAGTACCGCGAGATCGTTCCACTGTGGACCGAAGTCGCGCGCTTGTGCACACAGGCAGGGGAAACCGGCGACGCCCGACCGCTCGACGAGGCGTCCGCCGTCCTGTCCGAGCTGGCTCAGCGCGAACAGGAGGCGATGACGGCGCTCGCGACGGTTCAGTGTGAGCGTTCGTAGGGCAGCTTCTCCCCCGCTTCCACCGCGAACGGCAGATCGTTGCCCGCCGGCGGCAACGGGCACGTGGCGAAATCCGTGAACGCGCAGGGCAGATTCGTCGCTCGGGTGAAATCGAGGACGACCGATCCGTCCTCGGCGGGCCCGGGGACCGCGAGCGACCGGTTCGCCGCGTAGGTGGTGACGCCGCTCGTGGCGTCGGTGAACAGGATGAGCAGGCCGTCCTTCTTGCCGTTGAACGCGGTGAGCGTGTGCTCCGCGCCGTCGTGCTCGAAACGCACGATGCCCGGGGAGACGTAGACGTGACTGAGCCCTTCGACGACCGCTCCGACCGTCGTCGGCCGCGGTTCGTCGAAGGGCTCGAAGGTTCCGGAGAGCACCCAGGACTCGTCGGGCTCGTACGCCGGGACACCGCGGAAAGCGTTGAGCACCGGTGCCTTCGGGTCGTGCGTCCGGATCAGATACCCGCCACGACGCGCCACTTCGATCTCGATGTCGCCGGCGACGACCCGGGTGGTCGCGCCGCTGTTGACCAGCTCGAAGCGACGAACACCGGTGACGCGTTCGCCGTCGTGCGAGAGGCCCGCGCCCTGCGGGTCGAGGTACGCGGCGTCGGCGTCCTGCCACCACAACCCGGGCAGCCCCTCGTACGCGCGCGGCTTGTCCTCCAGCCAGTCGAGCGAGACCAGGGCGAGCCAGCCGAGCGGATCGGCGAGATCGCGCTCGCGCTGGGTCTTCCAGCTCTGCCAGTCCCGCGTGAACGTGTCCAAGCTTGTGCTCATCGCCGATCCCTTCCGTGACCTTGCTCGTTCCCCCTGGTCAACGGACTGGTGGCGGCGATATTTCCCGTCCCGGAATGTGGTCGCCCGTGACACCCTCCTCGGCCGAGACCAGCTCGGCGATCGGCGCGAAGAAGGCCTTGATCCCGGGCAGGTTGGCGCCCTTCTCCCGGGACGCGGCGAAGTCCTCGGAGGAACGCCACCACACGACGTCGAGCCAGGTCTCGTCGTCGACCCGGATCAGCTGGGCGTCCAGGAAGCCCTCCCTGTCGGCCCGGAAGTCGGCGATCATCGCGGGACGGGCCTGGAGGAGCTCGTCCGCGCGGTCGGCGGGGACCTTGAAGCGGGTCAGTTCCACTGTGGTCGTGGTGCTTGTCGTCATGGTGTGGATGTTAGGCGACTGCTGTTCGCGTTCGGTCGGCTACTCGCTTTGCTCGATGCCCCGCATTTAGTCGACTAAATGCGCAGGTTGGCTTCGCAGGGTGATTCGGCATTGGTGGCCATTTCACCCTTCCGTGTTATCGGTGCGAGTTGGCTTGTCGCTTAAAATTACGAACACGTGTTCGATTTTTCGGGTATTATGGAGTTGTGTCCGAGACCTTCCTTCCCGAGTTGCCGCAGGAGTTGTGGCGCGCTGGCAAGCTGGAGCTTGCTCATGGCGTGCTGCAGTCGTTGCAGGTGATCCGGATGGCGACCGCGTGTTTGGGGCGGTTTCTGGCGGAGATCGAGTCTCGTGGTGTCAAAGACTTGTATGGGCATGGGAGTACGGCCAGTTGGTTCGCGGAGATTGCAGGGTTGTCTCGGGGTGAGGCGGGCGCGGTGGTGAAGCGGGCGATCGCCCTGAATTCCACCCGGGCTTTGGATGGAACCGAGGTTCCGCCCGTTGCTCCCGCGACTGCCGCGGTCGCGGCTCAGGGATTGGTCGGGGATGAGCGGATTGATCAGATCCTGGAGATCTTGAAACGGCTCCCCGCCGACACCTCCGCTGAGGATCGGGCGAGTGCTGAGAAGATCCTGGCCGAGCTTGCCCCGAATGCCGGGCCCCGCCAGCTCGCCGGCGCCGAAGCGAAACTGCAGGACTGGCTCAACCCCGACGGCAACGAACCCAAAGACCCCGAACCCAAAGAACCACGCCGCGAAATCACCCTGGAACGCCGCAAAGACGGGTTCTGGAAACTCACCGGCCTCCTCGACGACGAGACCGGGGCCCGCACCGCCGCCGCTTTGGAGGCACACGCCCAGCCACGCCCGGTGGACGAGTTCGGTCAGGCTGATCTGCGGATGAAATGCGAACGCCTGGGAGACGCCTGGGCCGAACTCCTCGACCTGGCGGTCGCCTGCCCCGACCAGCCCGGCACCAGCGGCTACCGGACCCTCGTCCACGTCACCATCGGACTCGAGGAACTCAAATCCGGCCTCGGCACCGCCTGCCTCGACTTCGTCGGGACGATGACCGCCCGCGAAGCCCGGCTCGCCGCTTGCGACTGCCTCATGCTGCCGGTCGTCATGAGTGCCTCGGGTGAACCTCTGGATATGGGACGCCTGAGACGGTTCGTCACCCCAGGGCAGCGACGTGCACTCAACATCCGCGACGGTGGCTGCGCATTCCCTGGGTGTCACCGGAAACCCAAGAACTGCCACGCCCACCACGTTCATCACTGGGCAGACGGCGGGCCGACGGATCTTCGGAATCTCGTGTTGCTCTGCGGGTTCCATCATCGGTTGATTCACCACGGCGACTGGCAAGTACGGATGGCCGCCGATGGGCTACCGGAGTTCATCCCACCCCAATACCGGGACCCACTCCGACAACCCAGGCGCAACACCCTGCACCACATCTGAGCACCGAGTAGCCCGCCAGCCACCCAAGGCGACGGGTCCCTCGGCATGCCCACCGACACCCTACATCGCCGTCATCACGCCTGAAACTGTTCGGTACCGGCGAAAACCCGACGCCCGACTGCGCCATTCGGGCGTATTGGCTCAACACTTCTCGGCTCTTCCGCAGAGCCTGGAGCAAGATCGTCCATTCCGGACTTGGGAGGGAACGGAACGCGTCATGGTGAATCAACCGCGGGGCCCGGACGGCCGTTGGATCAAATACAAGTACGGTGCGGGCGCACTGGTCGCGACGGGAGTGGTCGTGGCCGCCACCAACGGCATCGGCGGAGGCACCGCCACCTCTCTCGATTCCGCCGCGAGCCAAGCCCTCAAAGGCAAAAGCTCCAGCAAGAAGTCCGCGCAAAAGGGGCGCCATTCCGAAGCCTGGCAACGACTGGGCTGGCGCAGGCTCAAAAAGCAAGCCAAGCGGGAACTCAAATGCGGACCGCATTCCTTCGGCGAGGTCCAGCGTTTCTTCCTGCACCACCCTTGCGTCGATCTCGACCGCATGCTGGTCACCCTCGACGACGGCGCCGGCAACACCATCGACGTCTCCGTCGCGTGGGTGAAGATGCCGAAGGCGGGCGAGGCGAGCGACCTGAAGCGGCTCATCGACAAGGACGGCACCGGCAACGTCCTCCTCTTCGGCGAAGCTTCACCCGGTAGCCGCTTCACCGGCGAGAACTACGACTCCCGTCTGGCCAAGAGGCTCGTCGTGATCGCCGAAGCAGCCCCCGCGTCCGGGCGGCCGAGCGAAACGACGCTGGAGACCGCGGTCGAGGTCGCCGTCGAGTTCCCCTCGCCTTGACCCGCTACCGGCGATCCACAATGGAGGCGACCAGGACCGGCCACTGATCGAAGAGGGCACATGGACGAACAGACCGATCTGCCGTCCGGCATCGGCAAACCGGCGACGCGCGCCTTCACCGGCGCCGGCTACACCCGGCTGGAGCACTTCACCCGCGCCACCGAAGCCGAGCTCGCGAGCCTGCACGGCGTCGGCCCCAAAGCGCTCCGCATCATCCGCGAAGCCCTGGAAACACGAGGTCAGACGTTCAAACCCACCGACTAATTTTTTTGTCTTGACAACTTGACCCTTCGGACGGTTTGCTGAGCGCAGCACACCGACCGAAGGGATCCAGTCATGGCCAAGTTCGCGAACGTCGACGACTACATCGCCGCTCTGCCCGAGAACCTGCGTGAAGTCGCCGTCGCGCTGCGCCCGATCGTCAATGCCGCCCTGTCGGGCTCCATCGAGGCGATGTACCACGCCTCCCCCACCTGGAGCGCCGGCGAAGCCGTCGGCAAGAACCTCGTCTGCCTGATGAAGGCGTACTCGTCGTACGTCACCTTCGCGCTCTGGAAGGGACAGCTCGTCGACGACGAGTCCGGCAGGCTGGAGCCGAGCGCGCGGGAGATGGCGCACGTCAAGCTTCGCTCGGTCGACGACATCGACGCCGACCTCTTCGCCGGGTGGCTCAAGCAGGCCCGAAACCTCGAAAGCGCCGCGACAGCACGATGACACAATCGGCGGCGTGCCTGTGATCACCGACGATTCCCGTTGCCCCTGCGGTCTTGGCGAGCCCTACGGCGTTTGCTGCGGCCGCTTCCACCGGGGCGCCGCGACCGCGCCGACCGCCGAACTCCTGATGCGGTCGCGGTTCAGCGCGTTCGCCGTCGGCGACACCGCGTACCTCACGAAGACCTGGCATCCGAAGACGCGGCCCGCGGATCTCGAACTCGACCCGGGGCAGCGCTGGACGTTCCTGGAGATCCTCGGCAAGTCCGGCGGCGGACTACTGGAGAACGAGGGCACCGTGGAGTTCCGGGCCCACTATCGCCAGGATCGCCGGGCGGACAGCATGCACGAGAACAGCCACTTCGTCCGCGTCGACGGGCAGTGGCTGTACGTGGCGCCCGTCGGCTGAGTCCGGTGCAAGGGTCTGTTCCCCGCGCGAAGTGACGGCTACTATCTCCCCCAACATTGTTAGGGAACTTTCTTAACGATTTCCGCCCAGGTCCGCCGCCGTGTGCCCGAGGAGGCGCGCTCGTGAGTTTTCGGCAGAAGAGAACCCGGATCCCGTTACTGGCCATGACCGTCACCGCGCTGGCCGCCGCGGTCTGCGGGGTGACCACCGCCCCCGTCGCCACCGGCGCGGAGGTGACCGCCCCGCTGTCCGTCGGTGCCGCGGGCGACGCCACCCCGATCCCCGGCTTCGTGATCCAGTCTTCGGCGCAGGTCAGCGATGATTCGGCGGTGTCGAAGCCGGGCTTCCCCACCGCAGGCTGGTACCCGGTGTCGTCGCGTTCGACGGTCTACGCCGGATTGCTGCAGAACGGCAAGTACGCCGACCCGTTCTATTCGACGAACATGAAGAACGTCCCGACCGCGCAGTTCGCGGTGCCGTGGTGGTACCGCACGGATCTGAACGTCGAGGACACCTCGAAGCGCACGTACCTCGACTTCAGCGGCGTGCTCTCCAAGGCCGACGTCTGGGTCAACGGCACCCGGGTCGCGACGAAGGACCAGGTCAACGGCGCCTACACCCGCCACGACCTGGATATCACCGAGCACGTGCGCCAGGGCGTCAACAGTGTCGCGTTCAAGGTCTACCCCAACGACCCCAACAACGACCTCTCGATGGGCTGGATCGACTGGGCGCAGACCCCGCCGGACCAGAACATGGGCATCGTGCGCGACGTCCTCGTCCGGCGCGGCGGCCCGGTCGCGCTGCGCAGCGCCCACGTCGTCCAGAAGCTGAACTCGTCGCTCGACCACGCCGACCTCACGGTGAAGGCCGACGTCCGCAACGACTCGGCGGGCGCGGTGCAGACCACCGTCGCCGGCACGGTCGCGGGCAAGCCGGTCAGCCAGACCGTCTCGCTGGCCGCGAAGGAGCGCAAGACCGTCACCTTCCCCATCGTCGGTCTCGACAAGCCCAACCTGTGGTGGCCCGCCGGGATGGGCGGACAGCACCGATACGAACTCGACCTCACCGCGAGTGTCGGCGGCACGCCGTCGGACACCTCGAAGTCGAAGTTCGGTGTCCGCGACGTCAAGGCGCCGCTGAACTCCAGCGGCGCGCGACAGTACAGCGTCAACGGCAAACCGCTGCTGATCCGCGGTGGCGGCTACACGCCGGACCTGTTCCTGCGCTGGAACGAGACCGCGGCGGCCGACAAGCTCAAGTACGTCCTGAACCTCGGGCTCAACACCGTCCGGCTGGAAGGCCATATCGAACCGGACGAGTTCTTCGACCTCGCCGACGACCTCGGCGTGCTGACCATGCCCGGCTGGGAATGCTGCGACAAGTGGGAAGGCCAGGTCAACGGCGAGGAGAAGGGCGAGCCGTGGGTCGAGTCGGACTACCCGATCGCCAAGGCGTCGATGTTCTCCGAGGCCGAGCGCCTGCGTGACCACCCGAGCGTCATCTCGTTCCACATCGGCTCCGACTTCGCGCCGGACAAGCGGATCGAGCAGGGCTACCTCGACGCGATGAAGGCCGCCGACTTCCTGCCGCCGGTCATCCCGTCCGCGTCGAAGCGGCCGTCCCCGATCACGGGTGCTTCGGGGATGAAGATGAACGGTCCGTACGACTACGTGCCGCCGGTCTACTGGTACGACAAGTCGCAAAAGGAGCGCGGCGGCGCGTGGAGCTTCAACTCCGAGACCAGCGCGGGCGTCGACATCCCGACGATGGACACGTTGAAGCGGATGATGTCGGCCGGTGAGCTGGAAACGATGTGGAAGGATCCGTCGGCCGCGCAGTACCACCGCTCGTCCTCGGACACCTTCGGGAACCTGAAGCTGTTCGGGAACGCGCTCACCAAGCGCTACGGCGCACCCGCCGACCTGAACGACTTCGTGCGGAAGGCGCAGCTCGCGCAGTACGAGAACGTCCGCGCCGAATTCGAGTCGCACTCGCGCAACTACACCGACTCGACCAACCCGTCGACCGGGTTGATCTACTGGATGCTCAACAGCCCGTGGACCTCGCTGCACTGGCAGCTGTTCGACGCCTACATGGACCAGAACGGCGCCTACTACGGGGCGAAGAAGGCCAACGAGCCGCTGCACATCCAGTACTCGCACGACAATCGCTCGGTCGTGGTGATCAACCAGACGTCGAACGCGGTGAGCGGGCTGACGGCGACCACGAAGCTGTACAACCTCGACGGCACCGAGAAGTACAGCAACACCAAGACCGGGCTGTCGGTCGGCGCGCTGGGCGCCAAGGCCACCGCGGTCACCGTCCCGGCGGTGAGCGGGCTGTCGAGCACCTACCTCGCGAAGCTGGTGCTCACCGACTCGTCCGGCAAGGAGGTCAGCCGCAACGTGTACTGGCTCTCCACCAAGGCCGACACGCTGAACTGGGGCGGCAGCGACTGGTACTACACGCCCCAGTCGGGCTACGCGGATCTGACCGGGCTGAAGAACCTCGGCCAGTCCGCCGTCAGCGCGACGGCGAAGTCGGTCGCCGGCGCCGACGGCACCACCACGACCACCGTGACGCTGAAGAACACCTCGGGCGGCAAGCTCCCGGCGTTCTACGTCGACTCGAAGGTCGTGGACGCCGCGGGCAAGCCGGTGCTGCCGGTGGAGTGGAACGACAACGCGGTGAGCCTCTGGCCGGGTGAAACGACCACGCTGACCGCGAAGTACCGCACGGCCGACCTCAAGGGCTCCAAGCCTTCGGTGCGGGTCACGGGCTGGAACACCGGGACGCAGACCGTTCCGGCCGACGGCTCTGCCCCGAGCGACCCGGTCGATTACCAGGCGGAGGACGCCACGATCGACCAGGGCGCGGTGGAGTCCAACCACGCCGGGTTCACCGGCACCGGGTTCGTCAACTACGACAACGTGGCGGGCAGCTCGGTCGAGTGGACGGTGAACGTGCCCGCCGCGGGCACCTACGACGTCGTCGTCCGGTACGCCAACGGCACGACGGCGAACCGGCCGCTCGACTTCTCCGTCAACGGCTCGATCAGCGCGTCCGGCGTCGGCTTCGGCGGCACCGGGGCCTGGCCGAACTGGACGACGAGAACCGTCAAGGTGACGTTGGCGGCGGGAGTCAACAAGATCAAGGCCGTCGCCACCACGCCGAACGGCGGTCCCAACGTCGACAAGATCACCCTCTAGTCCGGGAGTCGCCTGAGAAGGCCCCCTTCGCCGCCCGGCGAAGGGGGCCTTTCGGCGTCTGGCGTGGGTTACGCTTTCCGGGTGACCGGCAAACCCGACCCGCGCCTGCGGGATCTCGCGATGCTGCGCCGCGTCCGCGACCGGATCGATCGCGACTACGCGCAGCCACTGGACGTCGAAGCCCTGGCGCGCGGCGTGCACGTCTCCGCCGGGCATCTGAGCCGCGAGTTCCGGGCCGCGTACGGCGAATCGCCCTACAGCTACCTGATGACCCGCCGGATCGAGCGGGCCATGATGCTGCTGCGGCGCGGGGACATGTCGGTCACCGAGGTCTGCTTCGACGTCGGTTTCTCGTCGCTGGGCACGTTCAGCACGCGGTTCTCCGAACTGGTCGGCATCTCGCCGAGCGCGTACCGCAAGCAGGCAGCGGAAGACGGCCGGGGCATGCCCGGCTGCGTCGTCAAACAGGTCATGCGACCGATCAGGAATCGAGAAGCGACGCCGCCGCGCGCCGACCTACCTTGAGTCGTATGACCCTCTCGATTCAGGCGTCCTACCTCCCCGCGGACGATCTCGGGGCTTCGGTTTCCTTCTATCGCGACATCCTGGGCTTCGAAGTGCGGGACGAGGGCCCGCTCCAGGCCACGGTCGGCCCGCCGGGGCAGCCGGGGACGTCGCTCGTGCTCCGGCCGCTCGCGGCCGATCAGGAGCTCACCGACGAGGAGCGAGCGACGATCGCCGAACTGATGGCCAAGGGCGTCCACGGGATCATCGTGCTGTCCACCCCGGATCTGATCGACACCTTCGACCGGATCCAGGCGACGGGTGCCGACGTCGTCCAGGAACCGGTCCGGCAGTCCTACGGCGCCTTCGACTGCTCTTTCCGCGATCCGGCGGGCAATCTGGTGCGTTTCGAAGAGCGGTAGCCGGGCCTCGGTGCGCGCGCCCTGAGCCTCCCGGGTGATGATGAGCGGCGTGGAGATCGCGGTAGAACTCGTGGCACTGGTGGTGGCCGTCCTCCTGGTCACCGCCGCGGCGCGGAAACTCGACTGGTCGGCGCCGCTTTGCCTGATCGCGGTCGGGGTCGTCGCCTCGTACGTGCCGGGCGTCCCGGAGTACGAACTGGACCCGGAGGTCGTGCTGCTGGGGTTGCTGCCCCCGCTGCTGTACGCCACCGCGATCCGCACGTCGCTCATCGACTTCCGCCGCAACCGCGGGCCGATCCTGCTGTTGTCGGTGGGGCTCGTCATCTTCACCACGGCCGCGGTCGGGGTCGTGGCGTGGCTGGTGATCCCCGGCCTGCCGCTGGCCGCCGGGCTCGCGATCGGCGCGGTGGTCGCGCCGCCGGACGCGGTCGCGGCCACCGCCGTCGCCCGCAAGGTCGGGATGCCGCGCAAGCTGACCCGGCTGCTGGAGGGCGAAAGCCTGTTCAACGACGCGGCCGCGCTGGTCGCGTTGCGGACCGCCATCGCGGCCATCGCGGGTTCGGTGAGCCTGCTGCAGGTCGGCGGGGACTTCCTGCTGGCCGCGGGCGGCGGCCTGGTGATCGGGTTCGCCGTCGGCGCGCTCGCGGCGCTGATCCGCACCCGGCTCGAGGATCCGGTCACCGACACCGCCCTTTCGCTGGTGGTGCCGTTCGTCGCCTATCTGGCCGCCGAGGCGATCCACGGTTCCGGCGTGATCTCCGTGGTCGTCGCGGGGCTGATCCTCGGGCACAAGGCGCCGAGCATGCTTTCGGGCCGCTCGCGGCTGGCCAGCAGGCTGAACTGGCAGACCATCCAGTTCCTGCTGGAGAACATCGTCTTCCTGCTGATCGGGCTGCAGGTCCGCCGGATCATGACCGAGGTCGGCGACAGCGGGCTGACCGCGCTGGAACTGATCCTGATCTGCGCCGCCACGCTGGCCGCCACGATCGTCACCCGGATCGCCTGGATGGCGGGGATCGGCCTGGCGCGCCGGGTGTTCCGCCGTCACGCCTGGCCGTGGCGGTACTCGGCCGTGATCGCCTGGGCGGGGATGCGCGGCGTCGTCACCCTCGCGGCGGCGTTCGTGCTGCCGGCGGACACCCCGCAGCGGGCCGTGCTGGTGCTGGTCGCGTTCGTGGTGGTGGCGGGAACACTGCTGCTGCACGGGACGACGCTGCCGGTGCTGGTCCGCCGGCTGAAACTGCCGCCGCCCGACCCGGCCGAGGACGCGCTGCAGGAGGCGGCCGTGCTCCACGACATGACGAGGGCCGCGCTCGAAGAGCTGGAGAAGATCCGGACCCCCGAGGATCCGGAGGACATCGTCGAGCGGCTGCGCAGCCGGCTCCAGCACCGTTCGGACTCGGCGTGGGAGGAACTCGGCAGGCAGAGCGCGCTGACCGAAACACCGAGCGACGCGTACCGGCGGCTGCGGCTGAGGCTGCTCGAAGTCGAACGGGAGAAGTTCCTGGAGGCGCGCGACTCCGGAATGGCCGATGATGATGTCCTGCGCCGGATCCTCGAACGCCTCGACATCGAGGAATCCATGCTGGACAGGGAGGAGGAGACCGTGCCGGACTCCGATCGGGAACTGCGCACCCCCGCCGCGACGGCGGGATCCTGCAAACATCTGACCAAGAACTGGCCGCCGGTCGAGCCCAGCTCCCCCGACGTGTGCGCCGTCTGCGTCGAGAACGGGATGACCTGGGTGCACCTGCGTGAATGCGTCAAATGCGGGAACGTCGCCTGCTGCGATTCGTCGCCGGGCAAACACGCGACCGAACATTTCCACGACACCCTGCATCCGGTGATGCGCAGCCACGAGCCCGGCGAGACCTGGCGCTGGTGTTTCGTGGACAAACAGCTCGGCTAGCTCGGTAGGGTCCGGGGTATGAGTACCCCTGAGCAGGAAGTCGAATACCGCCAGCACCGGTTCTCACCTCCGCCGGGCGCGACCGAGATCTTCCTCGTCCGCCACGGTGAATCCGCTCCGGCGAAGGGCGACAACCCGTTCGAACTCGTCGACGGGCAGGCCGATCCGGATCTCGCGCCGGAGGGCAGGGACCACGCCGAGCGGGTGGGCCGCCGCCTCGCGGACGAACGGATCTCCGCGCTGTACGTGACGACGCTGCGCCGGACGCCGCAGACCGCGGCACCGCTGGCGGCGAAGCTCGGGCTCACCCCGAAAGTCGAGCCGGACCTGCGGGAGATCCACCTCGGAGACTGGGAGAACGGCCTCTTCCGGCGCTACACCCACGAAGGTCATCCGATCGTCGAAGAGCTGTGGCGCGAACAGCGCTGGGACGTCATCCCCGGCGCGGAGACGATGGAGTCGTTCGGCGGGCGGATCAAGGCGGCCATCGGCAGGCTCGCGGCGGCCAACCCGGATCGGAGGATCGCCGTGTTCACCCACGGCGGTGTCATCGGCGAGGTCTTCGCTCAGGCGAGCGGCGCGACGAACCGGTTCGCCTTCCTCGGCGCGGACAACGGCTCGATCTCCCATCTGGTGGTGTCGGGTGAGAACTGGATGGTGCGGCGGTTCAACGACACGTCGCATCTTCAGTCGCCTTTCGGCTGATCCGGCCCGCCGCGACCAGGTGCACGACGACCAGGACCGCGACCGCCTCGGCGGCCAGCAGCCCGATCAGCACGAGCACCTGCGTCACCCCGGCCTGCACCGGCCCGGCGCCACCGAGGAGGACACCGACGTAGGCGCCGGGCAGGGTCACCAGGCCGACGGTCCGGGTCTGGTCGAGCGCGGGGATCAGCGCGTGCCCCGCCGAGGGACGGCAGATCTCCAGCGCGGCCGGACGGGGAAGGAAACCCAGTGCCAGCGCGGCTTCGTACTCGCCGTGCCGGGCCACGAGTTCGTCCAGGGCCCGCCTCGCCGCCTGCGAGGTCGCGGACATGGCGCCGCCGATGACGATCCCGGCGATCGGCACGACGGCGATGGGCCGCCACGGGACCACCCCGGTCGCGAGCACGAGCGTCAGCACCGGGACCACCCCGGACGCGATGGCGAGCGCGACCCACGCGAGGTCCTTCGCCACGCCGATCCTCCGTGCGGAGGTGACCGCCGCGATGGTGAACATCAGCAGCACGAAACCGCCGGTCAGCCAGCCCGATTTCAGGATCCCGACGATCACCAGCGACACGGCGGCGAGCTGGACGACGGCGCGCGCGGCCGCGAACAACACCGCCTTGCCCTGTCCCAGCCGCCCGAATTGCACCACCGCCGCGCCGAAGATCGCCAGCACGGCCAAGACCACGGCGAGCACCGGGCCGAACTCGATCGCACCATCCGTCACCCGGATGATCCTGCCTTAGGACGTGCAGGTCACCGGTGCACCAGGAGCGGGGGCGGTGCGGTCGCTGACGACCTCGCCGTCGACGAGGATCCGGCACCGCAACGCGCCGCTGCCCGAACCCTGCGCGGAGAGGCTGTAGAACTCGTCGCGGCCTTCCTGGCTCTCGCGCTCGAAGGTGGTGCTCCACGGCGTCAGCACGTCGGTCTTCTGCAGGAGTTCGGAACCCTGCGCGACATAGGTGACGTTCTGGGCGCCCTTCGCACCGGAAAGTTCGTAGACGACCGAGTGGATCACGGTACGCACGGCGGCCGCGGCCTGCTCGACCCGCGGCGCGGGCGGGCTCTGCACCGGGCGCGAGGCCTTCGGCACCATGTAACTGGTCAGCGTGACGGCGACGGCCACCACCCCGAGCACGACCACGACGGTCCCCAGCGGCTTCAGCCTGCCGGGGGCACCCTGCTCCGGCGCCGATGCCGGAGGGGTCGCGGTGGGAACACCCATGGAGAGGTCTTCTCTCGTCCGAGCGCACTTCCGTCGAGTGCGTCGACTACTTCTCGCTCGAAGGTGACTCCGCGTTAGCCGTTATCGGGAAGAAACCCGATATTCACCCTTTTGGGTGTCCCAGTGAGTGGAGAGTGCCTGGTCGTGGAGCGATCGGCGTAAACACAGTGAGCCGAATAGCTCACTTTGAGTGACACCGCCTCAATCGACGAGCCCCGTGTCGGACGCGGCCTGATTCTGTCGTGGCCCCGGGGCATCATGACAACCGTGTATCGGGAGACGACGGCGCCCGGCCTGGACGACGTGGTGCGCTGCCTGTGGGAGGAAGCGGGCGAAGCGCCGAAACGGATCGTGCCCGACTGCTGCGTGGACCTCGTGGAATGCGGCGGCGAGGTCTTCGTCGCCGGGCCGGACACGGCGCCCTGGACCTGGGAGACCGGCGAACGGGCACGCGGCGTTCGGTTCGTCCCGGGCAGGGCCGGCGAGGTCCTGGGGCTCGGCGCCGACGAGTTGCGTGATCAGCGTGTCCCCCTCGCCGAGCTCTGGGGCAAGGAAGGCGCACTGCTGGCCGAGCAGGTGCTCTCCGGCGCCGCTTCGCTGACCGACGTCGTCGCGCGGCGCCGTGCCGGACGGGCCGACCGGGAGGTCTCGGAGCTGATCGCCAGGCTGGACGACGGGCCGCCCAGGGTGTCCGCCGCGTTGGCGCCGTTCACCACCGGGGAGCGGCAGCTGCGGCGGCGGTTCACCCTCGCGGTGGGCTACGGTCCGGCGACCTACCTGCGGGTCAGCCGGTTCCAGCGCGCCATCGGTCTCGCGGGATCAGCCCCGGATCTCGCCTCGCTGGCGTTCTCGGCGGGCTACGCCGACCAAGCTCACTTGAGCCGGGATTGCCGGGAGTTCTCCGGGCTGAAGGCGAGCGAGTTCTTCCGCGCCAAGAAGTGAGCGATGTCCACTGTGGACTCGTACAGCGCGCGGTAATGCGGATAGAACTCGTCGTAGACGTCGGCGTCCGCGCCCGGACGGACGATTCCGGCGACGGGGTTCCAGGCTTCGACATCCGGTTCCCGGCCCAGGGCGACGGACGCGAGAACGGCGTTCCCGAACGCGGCACCGATGGTCTCCGCGGGGATCTCCTGGTCGATCCGCGCGACATCGCTGACGATCCGGGTCCACACACCGCCTTGTGTCCCACCGCCGACGGCGACGAAGCGGCCCGCGCCGCCACCGGCCTCCCGCATCGCTTCGAGGTTGTGCCGCACCCCGTATGCCGTTCCTTCCAGCGCCGCGCGGTACAGCTCGGCACGATCGTGGGAAGTGGTGAGCCCGGCGATAACGCCCCTCGCGTCCGGATCCGGCACCGGTGTCCGTTCTCCCGCGAAGTACGGCAGCATCAGCAATCCGCGACTGCCCGCCGGGACCTCGCCCGCCGCCGCGGCCAGTTCGCCGAACTCGCCGCCGAAGAGCTCTCGCAGCCAGTCGGTGATCGCGCCGGACGTCGCCATCCCCGCCGCGAGCGAATAGGTACCGGGGAAAGCGCCGCGGGTCGTCCACAACCCCTGGCCGGGGCGCGGATCGGAGAGCATCTGGACCAGGAACATCGTGGTGCCGTACATGAGCATCGTGTCGCCGGGCGCGGTGACCCCGACGCTGGTCGCCTCGGCCCAGGCGTCCACCGTGCCCGCCGTCACCGGGATCCCTTGCGGCAGGCCGGTTTCCGCCGCCGCCTCGGCGGTGACCGAGCCGACCACCTCGGTCGGCCACGCGAGCCTGGGCAGGTCGATGCCGGGGGCGATCGCGGCGACCCGGTCGGCCGCCCAGCGGGCCTCGCGCAGGTCGTACATCGGATCGCATTGGCTCGCGGAATGATGGTCGAGGACGTACTCGCCGGTCAGGCGCAGGACGAGGAACGAACTCGCCATCAAGAAGAGCTTCGCCCGTTCGAACACGTCCGGCTCGTTCTTGGCCAGCCAGCGCCATTTCGGCCCGACGGCCTGCGAGCCGAGCGCGCTCCCGCCGCGTTCCACAATGGATTCTTCGCCGAATTCCCGGTTCAATTCGCGGATTTCGTCGAATGCGCGGGTGTCGACGCCGTAAAGGATCGCGGGGCGCAACGGTTTCCCGGAAGCGTCGGCGGGCAGCAGCACCGGCCCGATCCCGCTGACCGACACCCCGATGATGGGATGATCCTCCGCGCCCGCCGAAAGCTCTCTCGCCAGCGAGAGGAAGTCTTGCCACCACACGGTTTCCGCGTCGTGTTCGAACCAGCCGGGACGGGGCCTGGAGGTCTCGTGCGGCCGGGAAGTCCGCGCCACCACGGCGCCCCGGGAATCGACGAGGACACCTTTGGAACTCGAAGTGCCGATGTCGATGCCGAGCACCAGGCCCGGTTCCCCCACGACCCCTCCGAACTCCTCAGCGCGAGTAGCGCGATCAGCGGATGGTAACGATTGTCGGTCAAGCTATTCTTCCCGTGCGAAGGTGTCAATACACCTGCAGAAGGGGAGGTCACGGTGGCCACCATCAACGACGTGGCGGCGAAGGCCGGGGTCTCGACGGCGACCGTGTCGAGGACGCTGAACGGGAAGTCCACTGTGGACCCGGTACTCGCGGCACGGGTGCAGGCCGCCGCCGCGGAATTGGGCTATCACCCGAACGGTCTCGCGAGGAATCTGCGCCGTCAGGAGACCGCGGTCCTCGCGCTCATCATCTCCGACGTGGAGAACCCCTTCTTCACCGCGATCGCCCGGGGCGTGGAGGACATCGCGCAGACCGCGGGCTACTCGGTGGTGTTGTGCAACGCCGACGACAACGAGGAGAAGGAGCGGCGCTACATCGACGTCGCCCTCCAGGAGCGGGTCGCCGGCGTGGTGCTCTCCCCCACCGGCCGGGCCACCAACGTCGACCGGCTGACCGAACGCGGCACGCCCGTGGTCGCCGTCGACCGGCCGCTGCTGGAGAACACCGGCGACCAGGTGCTGGTCGACACCCGGCTCGCCGCCCGCGACGCGACCCGGCACCTGCTCGACGGCGGCTACCGGCGGGTCGCCTGCGTCAGCGGGCCGCCCGGGGTGCGCACGGCCGAGGACCGGCTGGCCGGCTACACCGACGCCGTCGGCGAGGGGAACGCGCTCACCCGGCGGGCCGAGTTCCGCGCCGAGGGCGGCAGGCTCGCCGCACTCAGCCTGCTCGACGAGCCCGAACCGCCGGACGCACTGCTGATCGGCAACAGCACGATGGCGATCGGCGTCCTGGAGGCACTGGCCTCACGCGGTCTGCGATCGGGACAGGACATCGGGATCGTGTCGTTCGACGACGCGCCGTGGACGACGCTGATCGATCCCCCGCTGACGGTGGTCGCGCAGCCCGCGAACGAGGTGGGCCGGGTCGCCGCCGAACTGCTGCTCGCCCGCATCGGCGACAGCACGCGGAAGGCCACGACGACCACACTGCAGGCGAAGCTGATCGTGCGCCGGAGCTCACGTCGCGACTGACCCGAGTACACGACGTGCCTGGGCGACCGGTTCGCACCGGCCGCCCAGGAACGCCCCACCCCCTTGTTCCCCCAAGCCGGCCCCACACCAGCCGGGTTCTCCGAAGCGGTGGGAAGAAATCGTTTACCTTTCGGACGGTAAATTCCCGCTTACGACCTGTCAAGCCGAAGTCCTGGACAAGCTCGCCCGTTCCGGGCACACTATGGCGATATTCCCTACTGCACGTGTTTGATTCCGTGCGCTCTGTGTTCATCTCTGGTGAATTCACCCACGAAATCGAGATGAGACCGCACGAACCCGCACAGACGCGTTACCCTGGGCGCTATGTCGATAGCGCTCGAGAACGTTCTCGCCAAGGCGGGCCTGAAGGTCGACGCCAACGAGTTCCTGAACCTCGTCGAGGACGCGGCGCGGAGGCTGACCCCACCGAACCCCGACCCGTCGCACTACTTCTCGGCAGACCAGCGGGCCGCACTCACCGATGTCGGCCTGGACCTCTCCCCTCGTGGCGAGGACGAGCCGGACTTCCGTGCCCGGACGGTCGCCGCGCACGCCGTGCTCGCCGATTCGGCGCTCAGCGTGCTGGAAGCGGCGAAAACGCTGGGCGTGGACGACAGCCGTATCCGGCACCGCCTGAAGGAGGGCAGGCTCACCGGCTGGAAGGACCAGGGCTGGCGGTTGCCCGCCTGGCAGTTCGCCGGTTCCGGGGTGCTGCCCGGTCTGGAGGTCGTGCTACGTGCCGTCCCCGAGGACCAGCCCGCCCTCGTCGTCGCCGCGTTCATGAGCACCCCGCAGGCCGACTTGGTGATCAACGAGCATCCCGCCACCCCGCGTCAATGGCTTCTCTCCGGCGGCGATCCCGAGCACGTCGCGAGACTGGTGGCCACGCTGGGCTCGCCGTTCTGAGATCCTTGCCCGACGACGGAATTTCAGTCGGGGGTAGGCCGTAGGCTGACCCCACCGAGCAAGATCACCCGACAAGGACGGACGACTCCCGAGGTATGGCCCGGCTCCCCCTGCCGCCCGCACGCTCTGTCCTGGTCAAGGAGCTGCACCGCACCAACGACGTGGTGACGGTGCACCCCGGCACCAGGCTGGTCAGGATCTTCACCGCGCACGGCAACCACCCCCAGCAGTGGAATTCGTTCCGCTACAGCGGCCCGCTCCCGCACGGCCGCTTCGACCCGCAGACCCCCGGTCGCGGCGGTCGCCCGGTCACCGACCCCGGCAACGGCGTCCTGTACTTCGGGCTCACCGTGCGCACCAGCATCGCGGAGGTCTTCCAGACCACGTCGACGGTCGACCGCAAATCCCGCGGCCCTCGGCTGGTGGTCGTCCGGCCGACCCGCACGCTGCGGCTGCTCGACCTCGCCGGCCTGTGGCCGACCCGCGTCGGCGCCTCGCAGGAGATCTCCAGCGGCCCGAAGAAGATCACCCAGGCCTGGGCCCGCGCCATCCGCGCCGCGTTCGGCGACCTCGACGGTGTCTGGTACCGGTCGTCCATGGACTCCGGCGGCCCCGCGCTCGCGCTGTGGGACCCGCCCGCCGGGAACTCGCTGCCGGTCGCGCCCGACGTGCTGCTCCCTCTGGACCATCCTGGGCTGGACGTCCCGCTGGGCCGAGTCTGCGAAGAGCTGAACTACACGCTCCTGAGCTGACACCGATGCTATGAACGGTCCGTTCCTTGCAAATTTTGCAAGGAACGGACCGTTCATAGCATCCGGTCACCCGAGAGATCAGAGGTGGCGGCCCCACCACTCAAGTACGGCGTCGAACCGCTGCACCCGGTGCCGGGGCAGCCCCGACCGCGTGAGTTCGTGTCCCTCGCCGGGGAACAGCAGGAACTCGGCCGCGACGCCGTTCTGCCGCAAGGCCACGTACATCCGCTGCGCCTGCTCCAGCGGGCAGCGCCAGTCCTGCTCGGAGTGCACGACCATGAACGGGATGTCGATCTTCCCCGCGTAGGTCAACGGGCTGCGCTTGCGCTGCTCCTCGGGGTCGTCACCGACGTAACCACCGGCGAAGAACCAGCCGATGTCGGAACTGCCGACGAACGAGTCCCAGGCGTTGACCGCGCGCTCGCTCCACGCGGCACGGAACCGGCCGCCGTGGTGCGCGGCGAGCCAGCTGGTCATGAAGCCGCCGTACGAGCCGCCCATGACGCCGACGCGATCACTGTCCAGATTGGGCAGTTTGAGCGCTTCGTCCAGCAAGGCCAGCAGATCGTCCGCGTCCACCGTGCCGAAACCGTGGACGATGCTCCGGCCGTGGCTTTCGCCGTAGCCGGCGGAACCGCGCGGGTTCCCCAGTACGACGGCGTAGCCCGCGGCGGCGAGCACCTGCGCTTCGTCGAAGACCTTCCATTCGTACGGCGCGAACGGTCCACCGTGGATCATCAGGACCACCGGATGCGGCCCGTCGCCCTCGGGCCGGACGATCCAGCCGTGGACCGGATAGCCGTCGGGAGCGGTCGTTTCCAGCTCCTCCAGCGGCAGGATCCCGGTGTCCCGCAACGCCTTCGAGTAGTCGGTGAGCACACGCGGCTCGCCGTCCGACAACAGGACGACGTCGCCGGAACTCTCGGGCGTGCCGATCACCGCGACGATCCGGTCGCCGTCGACGGCGAAGGTCTTCACCACGGTGCGCTCGCCCGCCAGGTGCCGCAACGACTTCAGCTCGGCCAGTTCGGCGTCGAGGGGGACGGCGCGCAGTTCGGCGGCGCCGCGGGTGCGGACCACGACGAGGACCTCGTCGCCGACGACGACCGGAGCGCTCGCCGCGTTGTCGCAGTCCACCGTCTCGACGTCGGTCAGCCGCCGCGGGGCCGACGGCTCGGCACCGGAGGGCCACGGCGCCTGCCACAGCCCGGTGTTGCGGGCGATCTCCTCCTGGCCGGAGAACTCGGTGCCGTAGAAGAGGATCGAACCGTCCGGCGCGACGACCGGGCGGTCCGCCGTGCCCAGCGACCGGACCAGCAGCCGGGGTTCGCCACCGCCCGCGGGTACGGCGTAGACGTCCGAGCGGACGGTGTCTTCGGCGGCCCAGTCACGCGGGGCGGTGAACAGGACGTGCTCGCCGTCGTCCGTCCACGAAGGATGGTCGACGTCGGCCCGGTCGTCGGTCAGCGGCGTGAGCTCGGCGGGCGTTTCCTCGTCCAGCGCGGCCGCGGTGTCCACGACGAACAGACGTTGTGGACGGTCGTTGAGGAAACCGGCGTCGTCGACGCGGTAGAAGAGGTTCTTGATGTGCCGCGGCGCTTCTTCACCCGGCTCCGGCGTTTCGCCGTCCGCGTTCTCGGTGCCGTAGCGGCCGGCTTCCGGCACTCGGGCGACGAAGGCGACGCGGCGGGAGTCCGGCGCCCAGACCGGCGCGCCCGCGCCGAGGGGGAGATCGGTGATCCGCTTCGCGTCGCCGCCGGCCGCGGGCATCACGTGCAGCTGCGGTTTGGCCGCACGCCCGGAGCCCTCTCCCGCCCGGAGGAACGCGACCCACCGGCCGTCCGGCGAGACGGCGGGTGCGGAGTCCTTGGCCCCGTGGGTCCAGGGCCCTTCCCCGCCACCACCCAGGTCGACCCTGCGCAGGCCGGAGCGGTAGCTGTTCGTCTTCAGATCAGGCCTGCTCACCGCGGTGAGCAGCAGGTCGCCGTGCAGCGCGAGGATGCCGGGGACCGTCAGGGCTTCGATGTCAACGGGACGCACGGCCCCGACGGTACCCGATCCTTAGCAGCTCTAACTACTGATTGAAGACTCCTGCTCAGCGGCTTCCAGCTTCTTCGCCTTCGCGAGGCTGGCCAGCGTCGTCACGGTCAGGACCACGACGATGACACCCAGGGAGACCCAGTTGTTGATGTCCAGCCAGTCCGGGACGACGTGGTACTCGTGCAGCGCGTGCAGGAACAGCTTGGCGCCGATGAAGGCGAGGATCACCGCGAGGCCGTAGGACAGGTACACCAGCTTGGTGACCAGGCCACCGAGCAGGAAGTACAGCTGGCGCAGGCCCATCAGCGCGAACGCGTTGGCGGTGAAGACCAGGAAGGCCTCCTGCGTGATACCGAAGATGGCGGGGATCGAGTCGACGGCGAACAGCAGGTCCGCGCTGCCGATGGCGACGATCACCAGGAACATCGGGGTGATCCAGCGCTTGCCGTCCTTCTTCACGAAGGACTTGTGGCCGTGCCACTCCTCGGTGACCGGGAAGAGCTTGCGCACCCAGCGGGTGAGGGCGTTCTCCTCGTACTCCTCTTCTTCGTCCTTGTTGCGGACCATGCTGATCGCGGTCCAGATGAGGACGGCGCCGAAGAGGAAGAAGACCCAGACGAACTGCGCGATCAGCGCGGCGCCCACGGCGATGAACACGCTGCGCATGGCGAGCGCGAGCAGGATGCCGATCAGCAGCACGCGGTGCTGGTGGATCGCGGGCACCTTGAACGACGTCATGATGATCATGAAGATGAACAGGTTGTCCACGCTCAGCGAGTACTCGGTGATGTACCCGGTGAAGAACTGGACCCCGGGGTCGTGTCCGGCGAAGACCCAGACGCCGATGCCGAAGGCGACGGCCACCGCGACGTAGAAGACGACCCACCTGGCGGCTTCGCCGGTGGTGACCTCATGTGGCTTGCGATCGACGATGACCAGGTCGAGTGCGATCAGCGCGAGCAGACCGCCGACCGTGGCGATCCATAGCCACAGGGGAACAGACATGTAACCAACCCTCCGGATAGTGCACAGCAGCAACTAACCGGAGGTCTCTTCCGCCGGTGCGAAACCGGCCGACGGTGCCGGGGGCCCGCGAAGGCCACCGTGCTGACGACACCGCCGCGAAGGAATACTCCCCTCACAGCTGGTCCAGTTTGACCTGTCTGTACGCATGACGCCAGTTAAGGTTGCCCTTGTCACCAAGATGATGGCGTAACTCCCGTCACACCCCGCTCACTTGTGTGGTCCGTGTGTGCCGGAAGAGCGACTCTCAGGTTCGGTGAAATACGGTCATTCCGTGCCCCGAATCCCGCTCCCTCGCACGCGAGGCGCGAAACTCACCGCGCTCGCCGCGGTCGTGGTGGTCCTGGCCGCCGCGGCCGTCGTGTGGACGAACAGCGAACCCGCCCCGTCCGCTGTCGAAACCCAGGACGCGACCCTCGATCTGCCCGAAACCCCCGGCTCGTCCGAGGTCGTCAAGATCGACACGACCACGTATCTGCCCGAGCGGACCCCGGCCCCGGCCGTGCTGCTCGCCCACGGTTTCGGCGGCGACAAGAACAGCGTCGCCACCGAAGCCCGCGAACTCGCCGACAAGGGCTTCGTCGTGCTGACCTGGTCCGCGCGCGGTTTCGGCCGCAGCACCGGGAAGATCGCGCTGAACGACCCCGACCGCGAGGTCGCCGACGCCCGGAAGCTGATCGACACCCTGGCCGCGCGGCCCGAGGTCCTCAGCGAGAACGGCGACCCGAAGGTGGCCGTCTCCGGTGCTTCGTACGGCGGCGCGCTTTCCCTCCTGCTCGCCGGGACGGACAAGCGGGTCGACGCGATCGCGCCGGTGATCACCTACAACGACCTCGCCCAGGGTCTCTTCCCGAACGCCGCCGCCCCGGCCGCGCCGACCGCCACGACCCCGGCCGCCGGCGCGTTCACCGCGGACGGCGTCTTCAAGAAGTCCTGGGCCGGCATCTTCTTCTCGGCGGGTTCCGGCGCGGCGCAGACCGGCTCCCCCGCCAACGACGCGCCCGAGGCCGGTGACGAGACGAGCGAATCCGGTGCGGCACAGGGAACGGGCGCGGCAGGGGCCGCGGCGCAGTCGCTGCCGCTCGGCGGCCCGAACGGACAACGCCCGCCGTCCGGCCCCGCCGACCCTTGTGGACGGTTCACCGCCGAGGTCTGCCAGGCCTACACCGAACTCGCCACCACCGGGAAGGCGAGTCAGAAGACCGTGGACCTGCTCCGCCGGGTCTCCCCCGCGTCCGTGACGGACAAGATCACCGTGCCGACGCTGCTCGTGCAGGGCGAAAGCGACACTCTGTTCGGCTTGGACCAGTCCGACGCGACCGCCCGGCAGATCTCCGCCGCGGGCGGCAAGGTCCGCACGATCTGGTACACCGGCGGCCACGACGGCGGGAAGCCCGGGCAGAAACTGCGCGCGCAGATCGCGGACTTCCTCAAGTTCTCCCTCACCGGGCAGGGCACCGACCCCGGCACCGGGTTCAGCTACGACATCCAAGGCACTCTGCGAGCCAACGGCGCCCCTTCGGTCCGGACCGTCAGCGCCCCGGCGTACCCGGGAGCGACCGGCGACGCCACCGAGCGACGGCAGTTCACTTTGGCCGGCCCGGCGCAGCCAGTCGTCCGGCCCGCGGGCGGCAACCCCGCCGCGGTGAGCGGGATCCCCGGATTGAACGGCGCGGTGGCAGGCTCGTCGCGGCTTTCCGGGCTGTTCAGCCTGGACCCGCCGGGGCAGGCCGCGCAGTTCGCGACGCCGCCGCTCGACGCGCAGACGATCGCGGCCGGTTCCTCGACGGTCCGGCTGCAGGTCTCCGCGGATCCGTCCGCCGCCGCTCCGCAGAAGGAAGCGGTCCTGTTCGCGAAGCTCTACGACGTCAACTCGGAAGGTGTCCGCACGCTTCCGGCCAACGCCGTCGCCCCGTTCCGCGTCTCCGGCCTGCCCGCCGACGGCAGCCCGGTCGAGGTGACGGTGACCCTGCCGGGCATCGTGCGGCCGCTGGAGGCCGGGCACACGCTGCGGCTGGTCGTCGGCACGACGGACCAGGCGTTCGCGACGCCGGTCGAACCCGCGGTGTTCCGCATCGGACTGGCCGACGGTGGACGGCTCGCCGTCCCGGTCGTCCACGGCAACTCCGTCGGCGCGGGCGCGCCCACCGCGCAGCTGCTCGGGATCGCCGGGACACTGCTCGCCGGTATCGCGATCACGGTGATCGCCGCGTTCCGCCGCCGTCGCGCGCACGACGTCGACGAGAGCCTGGCGAAGACGCCGCTGGTGATCGAAGGGCTGCGAAAGGCCTACGCGGGTGGGTTCGTCGCGGTGAAGGATCTGTCGTTCCGGGTCGAACCCGGCCAGGTGCTCGGCCTGCTCGGACCGAACGGCGCGGGCAAGACGACGACCCTGCGCATGCTGATGGGGCTCATCACACCGACCGCGGGCACCATCCGTGTGTTCGGCCATCTGATCGCACCGGGCGCGCCGGTGCTGTCCCGGATCGGGTCCTTTGTGGAGGGTTCGGGCTTCCTTCCGCATCTGTCCGGCAAGGAGAACCTGGAGCTGTACTGGGCGAGCACGGGCCGCCCGAAGGACAAGGCGCATTTCGCCGAAGCACTGGAGATCGCCGGGCTCGGCGATGCGGTGAACCGGCGGGTCCGCACCTACAGCCAGGGCATGCGGCAGCGGCTCGCGATCGCCCAGGCGATGCTCGGCCTGCCGGAGCTCATGGTGCTCGACGAACCGACCAACGGGCTCGACCCGCCACAGATCCACCAGATGCGCGAGGTGCTCCAGCGCTATGCGGCGACCGGGCGCACCGTGGTGGTGTCGAGCCATCTGCTGGCCGAGGTCGAGCAGACCTGTACGCACGTGGTCGTGATGCACCGCGGCATGCTGGTCGCCTCGGGTGAGGTCGGCGAACTGGCCGCGTCCAGCGGCGAGGCGACGTTCCGCGTCGACAAGCCCGCCGAAGCGGCCGAAGCGCTGCGAAAGGTCGGCGGCGTTTCCGGCGTCGACATCGACGGGGAACTGGTCCACGCGGATCTCGACGGTCTCGCGCGCGCCGAGGCGGTCGCCGTCCTGGTGCGTGCCGGGGTCGCGGTCGAGCAGGCCGGGCCGCGGCGGCGGCTGGAAGACGCGTTCCTGCAGCTGGTCGGAGAGGACTCGAAGGGTGAGTAAGACCAATGGTTCCGGCCCGGCGACCCGGGCGGATCACGGCGTGCACACCGATCCGGCGGCACTGCTGGAGCTGACCGAGGTCGCGTCGCACGAACCGACCGAGGTCGGCCCGGACGGGGCGGTGGCGGGCTACCGCGCCGACCGGACGCTGCGGCTGGGCGTCGAACTGAAGCGGCAGCTCAAACGGCGGCGGACCCAGCTGATGCTGGGGTTCGTCGCGCTGCTGCCGTTCATCCTGGTGATCGCGTTCGAGATCGGGCAGGCCAACCCGAACCGCCGCAGCGGCGGGTTCGTCGACCTCGCCACCGCGAGCGCGCCGAACTTCGTGGTGCTCGCGCTGTTCGTGTCCGGGACGTTCCTGCTGCCGATGATCGTGGCGTTGTTCTACGGCGACACGATCGCGAGCGAGGCGTCGTGGTCGAGCCTGAAATACCTGCTCGCGATGCCGGTCCCCCGGCATCGGGTGCTGCGGCAGAAGGCGATCGTCTCCGGCATCCTCTCCGCGGTCGCGCTGATCCTGTTGCCACTGGTGTCGCTGGTGGTCGGCGTCATCTGGTACGGCGCGGGCGACGCGATCAGCCCGACCGGGGACGCGGTGTCGTTCGGCGACAGCCTCGTCGCGATGGGGCTGGCGACGATCTACATCATCCTGCAGCTGGCGTGGGTGGCCGGGCTGGCGATGCTGCTCTCGGTCGCCACCGACGCCCCGCTGGGTGCCGTCGGCGGTGCGGTGATCGTCGCGATCGTCTCGCAGATCCTCGACCAGATCACCGCGCTCGAAGGGCTGCGGGACTATCTGCCGACGCATTTCGCGTTCTCGTGGATGGATCTGATCTCGACCGACATCGACTGGACGAACATGGCCAACGGCATGTTGTCGGCGGCGTTGTACGGCACGGTGTTCTTCCTTCTCGCCGGCCGCCGGTTCGCGACGAAGGACATCACCAGCTGAGAGCGTTTTCGCACTGAACAAACGACCGGGGTCCACCGGGAAGACGAAATCCTCGTCCCTGGTGGACCCCGGTTTTCACTGGCCGTGGCGACCTTCACCCATTAGCGCCGGTAACCGGTGTTTCATGCGCATGAGAACATCGGTTTTCCGATCATCGACTCATTGGGTGAAAAGTTTCCATTCACCTTCGCCGGACCTTCGGGAAATCCTTATCTTCAGTGCGAAGGTGCCGACGCGAGAAGAAAGCGGGGACGTCACCATGACCCAGTCAGTCGAGACTCCGGTCCAAGAATTCGCTCTCGATTGGACCATGAACGCCGGCAAGGGCGGCCGGGTCGGATTCGCCGTCTCGGGCCAGGTGACACTTCTCGACAACAATCGGTTCTACAAGATCGACGGGGTCCTCTACATCTCCGAAGGCAGCGCCTACTGCCGCGAGATCGGCAATCCGCATCTGTTCGTCCGGCGCAACGGCGTCGAGGAGAGCGGCAGGCAGTGGGGCTGGGAGACCATCTGCAACCGCAAGTCGTGCAGCAGGCTGTGCTCGATGGACGCCTACTTCGTCCGCACCGGCTACTGGGCGCCCGCCGACCGCGCCATCCAGCTGAGCATCGGCGCCGAGACCGGCTGGAACCGCAAACGGTCCTTCAGCCCGACGGTCACCGTGCGCCTCAAGGACTGAAGGTCCACTGTAGATCCCCGCGGGCTCCGGTACGGTCGGCCCATGGCCACCTCCTCGATCCGCGTGGACGACGAAGGCGGGATCGCCGTCGTCACCCTGCAGCACGGCAAGGCGAACACCCTCGACACGGAGTTCTGCCAGGAACTGACCCTCCGGCTCGAAGACGTGCAGCTCGGCGGCTATCGCGGGGTCGTGCTGACCGGCACCGGCGGCATCTTCTCCGCGGGTGTCGACCTGCGGCGGGTGCACGACGGCGGCACGGGCTATCTCGAGGACTTCCTGCCCGCGCTGTCGGACGCGTTCCTCTCGGTGTTCGGTTTCCCCGGTCCGGTGGTCGCGGCCGTCAACGGACACGCGATCGCCGGCGGGGCGGTACTCGCCGCCGCCTGCGACCGCCGTGTCCTCGCCGACGGCCCCGGCCGGATCGGGATCACCGAACTGCTCGTCGGCGTGCCGTTCCCGTTGGCGGCGTTGGAGATCCTGCGGTCCGGGTTCGGCGCGGACGTCTTGGCCGAACTCGCGTTCCTCGGCGAGACCCATCTTCCGGCGGACGCGCTCCGGCTCGGCCTGGTGAACGAGGTGACCGCGCCCGGGGACGTCGTCGAGCGGGCGCTGGAGGTCGCCGGGAAACTCGCCGAGATCCCGGCGGCCGCGTACGCGCACACGAAGGCGCAGCTGCACCGGCCGTTCCACGAGCGGATCGCCGAACACCGCACCGGCGACGACGCCCACGTCCTCGAACTGTGGAGCTCGCCCGAAGCCCGCGCGGCCATCAAGGCCTATGTCGACCGGGTGCTGCGCGGCTCGACCGGATAGGCGATTGCCCACCGGCGGTGACTCTGTGAGTATCCGACCGCTCAACAGGTCCCGATGGGGAGGGCATGGATGCGGAAGCTCACGGCCGCGTGGTCGGTTCTGGCGATCACCGTTCTCGCACTGGCCGGGCTGACCCCGGCCGCGCAGGCGGCACCCGAAGACATCAAGGAGGCGCTCGGGCGGATCCCCGGGCTGACCGTCGTCTCGGAGAATCCGGCGCCGACCGGCTACCGGTTCTTCAAACTCACCTACACCCAGCCCGTCGACCACCGCAGGCCGGAGGGCGGCACCTTCCAGCAGCGTTTCACGTTGCTGCACAAGGAATTCCGCTCGCCGACCGTGGTGTACACGAGCGGGTACAACGTGTCGCAATCGCCCAACCGCTCGGAGCCGACACAGATCGTCGACGGCAACCAGCTGTCGATGGAATACCGCTTCTTCACCCCGTCTCGACCGGAGCAACCGAACTGGGGCAAGCAGCTGACGATCTGGCAGGCCGCCGCCGATCAGCACCGCGCCGTCGAGGCGTTCAAGCGGCTCTACCCGGGCAAGTGGCTCGCCACCGGCGGCAGCAAGGGCGGTATGACGGCGACCTACTTCCGTAGGTTTTTCCCGGACGACGTCGACGCGACGATCCCGTACGTCGCGCCCAACGACGTCATCAACGAGCACGACCGCTACAACCGGTTCCTGGCGAACGTCGGCAACGATCCGGCCTGCCGTTCGGCCTTGAAGGCGATCCAGCGTGACGTGCTGACCCGGCGTTCCGAGTTCGCGGCGCTCGCCGCCGCCGACGCGGCCAAGAACGGCTACACGTTCAAGACCGTCGGCTCGGCCGACGTGTCGCTGGAGATCTCGGTGATCGACTCGTACTTCGCCTTCTGGCAGTACCAGCGGCAGTCGGACTGCGCGACGATCCCGAAGGCGGGCGCCCCCGCGTCCGAGGTCTACGCCTGGTTCGAACGCGTCGAGAGCCTCAACACCTACTCCGACCAGAACCTCGAGGTCTACGTCCCGTACTACTTCCAGGCCGCCTACCAGCTTGGCGCGCCCGAGTCCTACGAAGGCTATCTCCGGGATCTGCTCCGCTACCCGGGCTCCAACGTGTCACGGACGTTCGTGCCGAAGTCGGTCGACATCCCGCGGTTCGACCATCTCGCGATGCCGGACATCGACTTCTGGGTGAAGTCGCGCGGGAAGCGGCTGATGTTCGTCTACGGCGGCAACGACCCGTGGGGTGCCGAGCCGTTCAAGCTCGGCTTCGGCACGAAGGACTCCTACAGCTACACGGTGCCGGGCGGTAACCACGGCGCCCGGATCGCGCAGCTTCCCCCGGAGCAGGCCGCCGAAGCGACGAACACCGTGCGGCGATGGGCCGGCCTGCCGCCGGTCTCACCGGGTGTCAGCACACGTTCGGTGCCCGCCGGTTTCCCGGACTTCGACGCCGACCTGACCATGCTCGAACGCCGTCGCCTCTGACCCCGTCACGCGTTTCGTCCTCTGAATGCGGTACTTGCATACGCAAGGATCGCGTTCAGAGGACGAAACGCGGGGTTACTTGATACCGGCCGCGTCCATTCCCCGGAGCTCCTTCTTGAGGTCCGACACCTCGTCGCGCAGCCGGGCCGCCAGCTCGAACTGCAGGTCGCGCGCGGCCTGCATCATCTGGTCGGTCATCTGCTGGATGAGGTCGGCCAGTTCGGCGCGCGGCATCCCGGCGACGTCCTTGTCCGCGAGCATCCCGGAGCTGCGGACGCGGTCGCCCTGCTCGGGCTTCTTGCCCCGCGAGGAGTTCCGGCCCGAACCACCGACGGCGACGGACTCCGTGTCCTCGGCCTCGCTGTAGACGCGGTCCAGGATGTCGGCGATCTTCTTCCGCAGCGGCTGCGGATCGACGCCCCGCTCCTCGTTGTAGGCGACCTGCTTGGCGCGGCGGCGATCGGTCTCGTCGATGGCGTGCTGCATCGAGTCCGTGATCTTGTCCGCGTACATGTGCACCTCGCCCGACACGTTTCGCGCCGCGCGGCCGATCGTCTGGATCAGCGACGTGCCACTGCGGAGGAAGCCCTCCTTGTCCGCGTCGAGGATCGCGACCAGCGAAACCTCGGGCAGGTCGAGACCCTCACGGAGCAGGTTGATGCCGACCAGTACGTCGAAATCGCCCGCACGCAGCTGCCGCAGCAGCTCGACCCGGCGCAGCGTGTCCACCTCGGAGTGCAGGTACCGCACCCGGATGCCCAGCTCCAGCAGATAGTCGGTGAGGTCCTCGGCCATCTTCTTGGTCAGCGTGGTGACCAGGACGCGCTCGTCCTTCTCGGCCCGCTCGCGGATCTCGTGCACCAGGTCGTCGATCTGGCCCTCGGTCGGCTTCACGACGACCTTCGGGTCGACCAGGCCGGTGGGCCGGATGACCTGCTCGACGAACTCGCCGCCCGCCTGCCCCATCTCGTACGGCCCCGGCGTCGCCGACAGGTACACCGTCTGCCCGATCCGGTCGCTGAACTCCTCCCAGGTCAGCGGCCGGTTGTCGACCGCGCTGGGCAGCCGGAACCCGAAGTCGACCAGGTTCCGCTTCCGCGACATGTCGCCTTCGAACATGCCGCCGATCTGCGGGACGGTCTGGTGCGACTCGTCGATGACCAGCAGGAAGTCGTCCGGGAAGTAGTCGATGAGCGTGGCGGGCGCGGAGCCCGCGGAACGGCCGTCGATATGCCGCGAGTAGTTCTCGATACCGGAGCAGAACCCGACCTGGCGCATCATCTCGATGTCGTACGCGGTGCGCATCCGCAGCCGCTGTGCCTCGAGCAGCTTGCCCTGCTTCTCCAGCTCGGCCAGCCGCTCCTCCAGCTCGGCCTCGATACCGCGGATGGCCTTCTCCATCCGCTCCGGGCCCGCGACGTAGTGCGTGGCCGGGAAGATGCGGACCTCGTCGACCTCTTTCACGATGTCGCCGGTGAGCGGGTGCAGGTAGTACAGCTTCTCGATCTCGTCGCCGAAGAACTCGACGCGGATCGCCAGCTCTTCGTACGCCGGGATGATCTCGACCGTGTCGCCGCGGGCGCGGAAGGTGCCGCGCGCGAAGGCGATGTCATTGCGGGTGTACTGCACGTCCACCAGCGCGCGGAGGAAGACGTCACGATCGAGCTGCTCGCCGACCTTCAGCTTCGTCGACCGGTCCAGGTACGACTGCGGCGTGCCGAGGCCGTAGATGCACGAGACACTCGCGACCACGATGACGTCGCGCCGGGACAGCAGGTTCATCGTCGCCGAGTGCCGCAGCCGCTCGACGTCGTCGTTGATCGACGAGTCCTTCTCGATGTAGGTGTCCGTCTGCGCGATGTACGCCTCGGGCTGGTAGTAGTCGTAGTAGCTGACGAAGTATTCGACCGCGTTGTTCGGGAACAGCTCCCTCAGCTCGTTCGCCAGCTGCGCGGCGAGCGTCTTGTTCGGCGCCATCACCAGCGTCGGGCGCTGGACGCGCTCGATCAGCCAAGCCGTCGTCGCCGACTTGCCGGTACCCGTGGCACCGAGCAGCACGACGTCCTTCTCGCCCGCGTTGATCCGGCGTTCGAGCTCGTCGATGGCCGCCGGCTGGTCACCGGCGGGCTTGTACTCGCTGACCACCTCGAACCGGCCGCCCGTCCGGGGGATGTCCGTGACGGGGCGGAAGTCCGACTGGGCGAGCACGGGGTGTTCGGATGCGAAAGCCACGTGAACCAGAGTAGGCGCAGGGTCCGACAGTTTCCGTTTCGCCTGGTCGGGATCAGCAGGAGCAGTCACAACAGTTACAGCAGTCACAACCGTCACAGTTGTTGCACACTGCCTCGTGCGGCTTCCCGCTCCACGCCCCGGGGAACGGGTCCCGGCAGCAGAACTGGCACGAACAGCACATGTAGGTGGCCACCGTGCAACCGAGGAAGAACCCCCTCGGCTGGGCGGGCACCCGGAACTTCGGCGTCCAGCAGCAACCACCCTGGCCATCGACAGGCCCGTCGCCGTGCTTCCGCTTCTTCTTCGGCGGCTCCTGCGGCGGCCCTCCGCCACCGGGCGCGCCCTGCGGCGGGACCGGCCTCGGTGGCGGCGCCTGGTGCCCACCCTGCGGGTAGGGCGGCTGGGGATAGGGCTGCTGCTGGTACGGCTGGTGGGGATGCTGTTGCGGCCGGGGCCCGGGGCCGATCCAGCCCGGCGGCGGCTGCTGGGGGCCGTGCCCGTGACCGGTGAGGTTGTGCCCGAAGGACCGGCGCACCGCCTGCCGCAGTTCGTGCACCAGCAGGGCGTGAACCAGCTTCGGCTGGTCGAACTTCACTTCGCGAAGGGCGAGTTCGACACCGAGCACGGCGTCGTCGCACAACCGTCGTGCTTCGGCGAGGTCGGTGCCGGTGGCGGTCAGCGGGTTCCACGCGCCGGCGGCCTCGTCCTCGGCGAGGTCTTCGACGGCGTCGAGCAGGTGAGCGGCCCTGCCGAACAGGCGCCCGGCCTCGGCCAGCGGCGCGGCGTTCTCCGGACGGCCCGCGATGACCGCGGTGTGCGCGAACGCGGCCGCCGTCGCCAATTCGGCCGGTTCGGTCGCGAGCACGGCCGAATCGCCCAGGTGGAGGGCACGTTCGATCTCGCCCTGCCGGTCGACGGCCTCGGTCAAGACCGCCGTGTCGAAGCCGATCCGGCTGCCCGTGCGGCTCCCCTGGTCCGCCCAGCGCGTCGCGACCCGCCTCGCGGCGAGAGCGACGGAACGCCGCGCGAAGGCGCCGTCGCGGTCCTCGACGTGGTCGCTGATCTTGGCCGACGCGAGCACCAAGGAGACAGCGGCCGCGAGCTGGGCTCCGCCGCCCTTCGCGACCGACGTCCCCTTCATCGCCCGAAGCGGGCAAGGGCCGGCGTCGCGCCGCCCCTCCGCACGGGGTGACTGCGCTTCGACGAGTGCCGAGATGATCAGACCGTCGTAGTTCGTCACCATTCGGGCGAGATGTCCGTGTTCGTCGCGCAGCGCCAGGCAAAGACCGCAGAGATGGGCGAGCCAATCCGCGTGCAGACCCGCGGAAAGCCGGTGGCGGCACGGCCTGATGATCCCGAACATACGTCGACTCCCACTCACCCTTATGGCGGAACCAGCGCACCTTATCCGGCCAGGCGGCTCCACTCCCCCGGAACCGCGAAACCGGTGATCGTCCACCCGGTTGGGCGGTGTTCGCGGGGGGTCGGCTCCTTCCAAGATGGGCGCATGACCGCGCTGCATCCGCCGAAGGTCGAGTACTTCGACCCGGCCGCGAAGACCAACACCGACCCCAAAGGCGTCGTGAGGGACGTCGACGAATACCGCGAAGAGCCCTTCGGCCTCTACATGGCGCGGCCGACGCCGGGGCGGGCGCAGTTCCACTACCTCGAGTCCTGGCTGTTGCCGGATCTCGGCCTGCGGATCACCGATTTCTGGTTCAACCCCGGTCACGAACGCGATCAGGACTTCTACCTCGACGTCGTCGACATCCGCCGCGAGGGCGGCGTCTGGGTGGCCACCGACCTCTATCTCGATCTCGTGCTGCGGGACAAGAAGTCCGTCCAGGTGATCGACACCGACGAACTCCTCGCCGCGGTCACCGCCGGGCTGCTCTCCCCCGCCGACGGCGAACGCGCGCTCGATGTCAGTCACACGACCGTCGACGGACTGGCCACCCACGGCCACGACCTGCGCGGATGGCTGTCCACAAAGGACATCACACTCGGCTGGCGGCGGCACTGAGCGGCCGGCATCCATCGTTCGATTGATCTTCACTCATCCCTTGGGCGAGGCGGATTCCGACCGGCTGATGGATACCCGGAAGGGCGCCTTTGCGGAACTCTCGATCACGGAGTAACCGATCGAGAGGGGGCGGATACCCGTGGTCATCAAGACCGAGGGGCTCCGAGCACACGCGGAAGTCGCGCCGTTCGCGAGGGCACCGGTGCTGGCGGTCGCCGGGGCGATGGGGGCGGTGCTCGCGGCGACGGCCGGTCGCTACGGCTATTTCGGCGACGAGTTGTACTTCCTGGCGGCCGGTCGGCATCTGGACTGGGGGTATGCCGACCAGCCGCCGTTGTTGCCGCTGCTGGCCCGGCTGATGGACGGGTTCGGCGCCGATTCGCCGTTCGTCCTGCGGATCCCGGCGATGCTGGCGATGGTCGCCGGTGTCGTGCTGACCGCACTCATCGCCAGGGAACTGGGCGGTGGCCGCAAAGCGCAGACGATCGCGGCGGCGACCTTCGCGGTATCCCTCCAGATGCTGGGCAGCGGGCATTACCTGGCGACCAGCACGATCGACCCGTTCCTGTGGACACTCCTGGTGTGGCTGCTCGTCCGGTGGACGTGGACCCGCGAGGACGGGCTTCTGCTCTGGAGCGGGGTGGTCACCGGATTCGCGCTGAACACGAAGTTCCTCATCGGGGGCTTCTGGGCCGTCGCGCTGGTCGCCGCGGCGATATTCGGCCCCCGAGACCTCGTCCGCCGTCCGGCACTGTGGTTCGGCGCGTTGATCGCCGCCGCGATGATCGCGCCGACGCTCGTCTGGCAGGCGGCGAACGGATGGCCGCAACTGACCATGGGCGCGGCGATCTCCCAAGAGGTCTCGGCGGGCTGGGGTGGGCGGGCCACGTTCATCCCGACACTGGTGCTCAGCGCCGGGGTTCCGGTGGGGATGATCCTGCTCGGCTACGGCCTGTGGCGGCTGCTGCGGTCCGAACGGCTGCGGCCGTACCGTTTCCTCGGCTGGACCGCGCTCGGCGTGCTCGCCCTGTTCCTGCTGGCGAACGGGCGCTACTACTACGCGGCGGGGATGTTCGCCCCGCTGTTCGCGGCCGCGGCGGTGGAGATCGAGGCGGGGCAGGCGTCAAAGTACTGGCGTTGGCTGGCCACGTGGCCGGTGTACGTCGTCGCCGCGCTGATCGCGATCCCGCAATCGCTCCCGGTCCTCCCGAGGGCGGAGCTGGCGAGTGCCCCGGAGTGGGCCCGTCCGGTGTTCGCCGTCGAAGAGATCGGCTGGCGGGAGATCACGGAGTCGGTGGCGAGGGCGTACCGGACCGTGCCCGATCCGGCCCGGACCGGGATCGTGGCGGCGAAGTACTGGCAGGCGAGCGCGATCGACCACTACGGACCGGAGCTCGGGCTCCCGTCGCCGTCCAGTCCCAACCGCGGCTACGCCACGCTGCCGAGACCCTCGGAATCGGCACGGGACGTCCTGTTCGTCGGGAACGACCCTTCGGGGCTTGTGCCGTACTTCACGCGGATCCGTGAGGTCGGTGTGCTCGACAACCGGGCCGGGATCACGAACACGAGTCAGGGCATGAAGATCTGGTTGGCCACCGGCCGGAACGGGAGCTGGGACACGGTATGGCCGAAACTCACGGACTGGGGGTTCTGATGCTCCAGCGGTCCTCTCACGACCGACGCGCCACGCCGTCGGCACGTAAGGTGCGAGAGGACCGGCACCCGAAAGATCTGCGAGGAATGGATGGAAGCCGCCCACGCGGCCGAAACACCGACCGTGTCCAGTGCGGCGTTCGCCCGGCTCCCGGTGGCGCTGCTCGCCGCCGCGGCCGCGGCGGTCCTGCTGGCGACGGCGTGGCGCTACGGCTACTTCGGCGACGAACTGTACTTCCTCTCCGCGGGCAAGCGGCTGGCCTGGGGTTACGCGGATCAGCCGCCGGTGCTGCCCTTCCTGGCGCTGGCGATGGACACGCTCGCGCCGGGCAACGTCTTCGTGTTCCGCCTGCCCGCCGTCCTCGCGACGGCCGCCGGTGTCGTGTTCACCGGGCTCATCGCCTACGAGATGGGCGGGGACCGCCGGGCGCAGACCCGCGCCGCCGCCGCGTACGCGATCTGCGGGCAGTTCCTCGGCAGCGGGCACTACCTGGCCACGTCGACGATCGACCCGGCGCTGTGGACGCTCATCGCGTGGCTGCTCGTCCGGTGGATGCGGACGCGTGACGACAACCTGCTGCTGTGGCTGGGCGTGGCGACCGCCGTCGCGCTGAACGTCAAGCTCCTCATCGCGACGTTCTGGGTCGCCGCCGGGATCGCGATCCTGCTCTTCGGGCCGCGAGATCTCTTGCGCAGGCCCAAACTCTGGGCAGGCGCGGGGATCGCCGCGCTGTCGATGGTGCCGACGCTCTGGTGGCAGGCCGCGAACGGCTGGCCGCAGCTGGAGATGGGCGACGTCATCGCGCACGAGACCACCGGCGGCTGGAGCGGGCGGGCCGGGTTCCTGCCCGCCCTGCTCACGGGGGCCGGGCTCGGCATCGGTGTCGTCGGCGTCCTTTACGGACTCTGGGTCCTGCTGTTCTCGTCCAGGCTGCGCCCCTACCGATTCCTCGGCTGGACGGCCGTCGGCGTGATCGCGCTGTTCATCCTGTCCAACGGCCGGTACTACTACGCGGCGGGTATGTTCGGCGTCCTGTGGGCTGGTGCTGCCGTCCACTTCGGACAGTTGAAACCGTCGCTGTGGTCCCGCTGGATCCCGACCTGGCCGGTGTTCCTGCTTTCCGCGTTGTACACCCTCCCGTACGCGCTGCCGGTGTGGCCGTCCGCCTGGCTCGCGGAAGGGCGTGACGTACCGCGCCCGGCGTACGCGCTGGAGGAGATCGGCTGGCCGGACCTCGCCCGTTCGGTCGCCGACGCCTATCACCGGCTCCCGCCGGACCAGCGGGAGCGCACCACCCTCGTCACGGCCGGCTATTGGCAGGCCGGAGCGCTGGACCGGTACGGCGCCGACTACGGGCTGCCCGCCGTGTACAGCCCGAGCCGCGGGTTCTGGTACTTCGGGCATCCACCCGAGACCGCGGACAGCGTCCTGTTCGTCGGGCCGGATCCGGCGCGGCTGCTCCGGTCCTTCACCGACGCCAGGATCGTCTCGCGCGTGGACAACGCGACCGGTGTGCGCAACGTGAGCCGAGGGATGCCGATCTGGCTGGTCACCGATCACACCGCAACCTGGGCCGAGGCCTGGCCCGCGCTACGGGAATTCCGGGTCTGACCGAGCCGGCGCCTACGGGGTCCAGCCGGTCGACTTCGCCCAGGCGTCGGCGCGAGTGAAGGCGGCATCGACCCAGACCTGCTTCTCGTCGGTGTACTGCTCGACGGTCCCGTCGCCGGCGTGCTTCGCGGCCATGGCGTTCTTGACGGCCGCATAGGCGTCGCGTTCGTCGGGGTTCTGCCGGAGCCATTCCGGGAACAGCAGCGCGAGCCGCCAGGCCGGGGTCTCCTGCGAGCGGACGTGCAGGTTGACCGGGCGCCGGGGATCGCCGCCGAAGTGGAACCGCTTGGGCCAGGTGCCCTCTTCACCGTGCGCGTCGTCGTACCACTCCCCTTCCGCGCGCGGGAACCCCGCGTCGGAAAGTGCCTGGGCCAGCTCGTCGGCCTTGTCCAAAGTGGACACGGTCAGCTGCAGATCGAGGATGTCCTTGGCGGGCAGCCCCGGCACGGACGTCGAGCCGATGTGATCGATCCGCACGGCGTTGTCGCCCGCCACCACGCGGATCCGCGCGAGCGCCCGCTCGGCCTGCACGGGCCACGTCTCGTCGTACGGCGCGATCTTCGGCGACATCGGCGCCCGCGGCTTGCGGAGCCGCACATTCGCCTCGAACGGGGTCAGCCGGTCCGCCCACAGTGCGTCGACTTCGGCGAGCACGATGTCCGGCGCTCCGCTGTTGTCGAACCACACGTCGGCCACCGCCCGGCGCTGATCGGTCGTGGCCTGCGCCTTGATCCTGGCGCGCGCGTCCGGTTCGGCCATGCCCCGTGCCTCGACCAGGCGGCGGACCCGGACCTCCTCCGGCGCGTCGACCATGACGACGAGGTGGTACATCGGCGCCAGCCCGCCTTCGACCAGCAGCGGGATGTCGTGGACGATGATCGCGTCCGGCGCGGCGGCCGCCATCAGCTCGGCCGTCCTGGCGCCGACCCTCGGATGGACGATCGAGTTCAGCCGCTTGCGCGAGTCCTCGTCGGCGAACGCCTTCGCGGCGAGCGCGGGCCGATCGAGCGCACCGTCGGAGGCCAGGATGTCTTCCCCGAACGCCTCCACGAGTTCGGCGAGCCCCGGCGTCCCCGGTTCGACGACCTCCCTGGCGATCTTGTCGGAGTCGATGAGGACGGCGCCGTGCTCGGAAAGCCGGTTCGCCACCGTCGATTTTCCGGCGCCGATCCCGCCGGTCAGGCCCACACGCAGCATGTCGATCAGCCTAGATGAAGGTCCTCCCGGCGGCCGAGGTGCCGCAACATGCCCCGCAGCCTGCCGGCGATCTCGGCTTCGGCCACTTCCCCGCGCAGCAGCACGAATCCGATCGCCCCGGCGAACACGTCCTCGATCACGGCCGGATCGGTGCCCTCGGGGAACTCGCCCTTCCCGACCGCGTCCCTGGCGAGCTCGGCGAGACCGGACAACCGCGGCCGGAGGTACCGCTCGACGTAGGCGCCGACCAGGTTCGGATGATCCACCGACGCGCCGACGACCCTGGCCATCAACATCCGGAACCTGTTCTGGCTCAACAAGCGCGCGACCGTGACGACGAGTTCGCCGATCGACTCCGCGTTCGCGCCCTCGGGTGGACGCGCGTGCTCCAGTGCCGCCAGGAACAAGTCCTCCTTGGACTTCCACCGCCGGTACACGGTCATCTTCGCGACACCGGCCCGTTTGGCGATCGCCTCGATGCTGGCGCCGCCGAACCCGTCCTCGATCAGCAGATCCAGCGCGGCGTCCAAGATCGCCACGTCGTTGCCCGGATCACGGGGGCGCCCGCCTACCCTGTCCACCGCATGTCGTTCAGCCACGCGGCCATCTTGTCCGGTGCCGGAAGCCCGCGCCAAGCCAGGTGCCCGTCCGGCCTGACCAGCAGCACGTCGCGCGATCCCTTGCACACCAAGGTGCCGACCAGATCGGCACCGAGTTGCCCGGCGACCGCCTCGGTGTGCCGGGCCGCCTGTCCGGCGTCGCCTGCCACGACCGTCCAGCGCCCGGATATCGCCGCGTGCAACGTCGTCTCGACGCCGTCCGTCCGTCGGCACCTCAGGTCCGGCACCCGGTCCCCCGGCCGGGGTTTGCGGGCCCACCGGCTCGCGCCCGGCGCCAGCGGCCCGCCTCGGTAGGTGGTGTCCAACTGGGACGCGACCAGCCACAGCCGGCGCTGCACCGCGGTCGACCGGATCGCCGGCATCACCAGCCGGTCGCGCACCAGTCGTTTCCACGGCCGGTCGGGCAGCATGATGTCCACCGCGCCGCTGGTCGCGGCCAGCACCTTGCGGGCGAGGGGCCGCCGCTCGCCCTCGTAGGTGTCGATCAGTTCCTCCCCAGCCAGACCGCGAGCGACCAGGGTGAGCTTCCAGGCCAGGTTCTCCGCGTCCCCCAGACCGGTGTTCTGCCCCTGCCCGCCGGTCGGGCTCTGGATATGCGCCGCGTCGCCCGCGAGCAGAAGCCTGCCTTGCCGGTACCGGTCCGCGAGCCTGCGGTGGATGCGGAACTCAGAACTCCACCGCACCTCGGTGACGGTGTCCCGCGACAGCCCGCTCCGGCGGCAGAACTCGCTCAGCACCTCCTCGCCGATCTGGTCGGTCGAGAGCCCTTCCGGCAGGCCGGGAAGCGGCTCGGTGAACACCCGCCAGGCGTTGTCCGGCAACGCGGTCACCGACAACATCCTCCCGGTGTCCATCCAGGTGACGCTGCCGTCGTGGTCGAAGGGCCAGTTCGCGCGTACATCGGCCATCAGCAGCCGCTCGATCAGTTTTCGCCCGGAGAAGCCGATACCGGCGATCCGGCGGACCGCGCTGTGCGCGCCGTCACAGCCGATGAGCCACGAGGCTTCGATCTCGCGCTCGTCGGTGTCCACGACGACGGTCACCCCGTCCGCGCGCTGCCGGGCGCCGGTCACCTTGGTGCCCCATTCGACCTTGCCGCCCACCTCGGCGAGCCGCGCCCGCAACGCGCCTTCGACCTCGGCCTGGGAGATCAGCAACGTGGGTTTCGGCAGCATCGCGGCGGCCTTGCCGACCTGCAGTTTCAGCACTGTGCGCGGGCCGTCGTTGTAGTACATGTTGAGCAGCGACCGGGACCGGCTGCGCAGATCGCCCAGCGCGCCGATCCGTTCCAGCACTTCGACGCCACGGGGCTGCAGGCCGAGGGCGCGGGACGTGGTGACCGGCCCGGGGGCGGCGTCCACCAGCCGGACGTCGACGTCATGCATGAACAGATGAACGGCGAGCGCGAGGCCGGTCGGGCCCGCTCCCACGATGACAAGAGGTTCGCTCATGTTTGTAAACGATACCGTCTCGTTTACTAACCTGTCCACACTTCGCACAGGGTGACGAGAGAGGCACATCCGGCACAGAAGGGTGCAAAAGGCAAGTTGATAGTGACGCGAGACTCAACCTTTATGGGTGACACGCCGCGCGGTTACGCCGCATCAGGCGCCTGATTGCGTACCGTGCGCGGCGAAGGTCGCCCACACGGAGGAAAGATGGCAGACGGCAAGCACGTCGGAAGGCACCGGCTCGGTACGCCGGGCCTGGTGCACTGTGTCCTCCATCGTCCCGTGGCCGAGGCCCTCGCCGAATATCGGCGCACGTGGCTGAGCGCGCTCCTGGTCCCGGCCAAGCACAGCTTCGCCGGCCTCCGCCGCAAGGCCCGCGCCGCGGCGCTCGAACGCATCTGGGTGCCGGCCGTCCGGCCCGCCACTTCCTGACGTTTCTTCTCCCCCTACCGCATTCAGTCCTCTGGATGCGGTAGTTGCGCGTGCAAGGATCGCATCCAGAGGACGAAACGCGGGCAAAAGAAAGCGGCCCCGGTCCGTGTGGACCGGGGCCGCTGTCTGTCAGCTACTGGCTGAGCGCCTGGATCACGCGCCGCCCGACAGCTTCTCGCGGAGAGCCGCGAGCTGCTCGTCGCTGGCGAGCGTGCCACCGCTCTTGGCCTCGGCCGGAGCGGAGGTGTAGCTCTGCTCGCCCGAGTCGCCGGAGGTGACACCGGTCGCGGCGTCGGCCGCGGCTTCCGCGTCGGCCTCGGCGGCCTTGACGACCTGCTTCATGTGAGCCTCGTAGCGGGTGTGAGCCTCGGCGTACTGACGCTCCCACTCCTCACGCTGCTTGTCGAAGCCTTCCTGCCACTCCTGGGTGTCCGGGTCGAAGCCTTCGGGGTAGATGTAGTTGCCCTCGGCGTCGTACTCGGCGGCCATGCCGTACTGAGTCGGGTCGAACTCGGTCTCCGGCGTGACGCCCTCGTTCGCCTGCTTCAGCGACAGCGAGATGCGACGACGCTCGAGGTCGATGTCGATGACCTTGACCATCACGTCGCCGTTGACCTGGACGACCTGCTCCGGGATCTCCACGTGGCGCTCGGCCAGCTCGGAGATGTGCACCAGGCCCTCGATGCCCTCCTCGACGCGCACGAACGCACCGAACGGGACGAGCTTGGTGACCTTGCCCGGCACGATCTGGCCGATCGCGTGGGTGCGGGCGAACTGACGCCACGGGTCTTCCTGGGTCGCCTTCAGCGACAGCGAGACGCGCTCGCGGTCCATGTCGACGTCCAGAACCTCGACCGTGACCTCCTGGCCGACCTCGACGACCTCGGACGGGTGGTCGATGTGCTTCCAGGACAGCTCGGAGACGTGCACCAGGCCGTCGACGCCACCCAGGTCCACGAAGGCACCGAAGTTGACGATGGACGACACGACGCCCTTGCGGACCTGGCCCTTGGCGAGCGCGTTGAGGAACTCGCTGCGCACCTCGGACTGGGTCTGCTCCAGGTAGGCGCGGCGGGACAGGACCACGTTGTTGCGGTTCTTGTCCAGCTCGATGATCTTCGCCTCGAGCTCGCGGCCGACGTACGGCTGCAGGTCGCGCACGCGGCGCATCTCGACCAGCGACGCGGGCAGGAAGCCGCGGAGGCCGATGTCCAGGATGAGGCCGCCCTTGACGACCTCGATGACGGTGCCCTTGACGGGCTCGTCCTTCTCCTTGAGCTCCTCGATCGTGCCCCAGGCGCGCTCGTACTGCGCACGCTTCTTGGACAGGATCAGACGGCCTTCCTTGTCCTCCTTCTGGAGAACCAGGGCTTCGACCTCATCGCCGACGGTGACAACCTCAGCCGGGTCGACATCGTGCTTGATGGAGAGCTCGCGCGAGGGGATGACACCCTCGGTCTTGTAGCCGATGTCGAGCAGGACCTCGTCACGGTCGACCTTGACGATGGTTCCTTCGACGATGTCGCCATCGTTGAAGTACTTGATCGTCTTGTCGATCGCAGCGAGGAAGTCTTCCTCCGACCCGATGTCGTTGATAGCGACTTGCTGGGGCCCGGTGGGGGCGGTCGGGGCGGTGGCGGTGTCGGTCGTCATTAGGCGGGTTGCTCCGGTGGATGGGAAGTAGTGGGTTTGCAGTTAGGGCACCATGGGCTTCCGACATGAGGCGACCGCATAAGCAAACGTCCACAGGGAACGACCGCGAGCATCACCGCATCCGGTACGCGACCCCCTGACCCGGACGCTGAGCGAACCGGGGGAAAGAGTAGCGCGAACCCACTGCGCTAACAGATATCCTACGCGGCCCCCTGTACACGGCACAATCAGGGTCGCCCCCACGATCACGGCGGGCGGATAAGCTGTGCCGTGAAGCCCTGACCTGGGGAAAGGATATCGGTTTGAGCCAGCAGTCCGTCACCGAGCCCGATCGGCACGCACAGGCCGAGGAGCGGCTCGGCACCGCGGGGGTCGCCTACCGGGCGGTCTCGGCGCCGGAAGCGACCGCCGCGAACCTGGCGTGGTGGGACGCCGACGCCGACGACTATCAGGCGACCCACGGCGGGTTCCTCGGCGACGCGGACTTCGTCTGGTGCCCGGAAGGCGTCCGCGAGGCCGACGTCGCGCTTCTGGGTGAAGTCGACGGCAAGCGGATCCTCGAAGTCGGCTGCGGGCAGGCCGCCTGCTCGCGCTGGCTCGCCGCGCAGGGCGCCGAGGCGGTGGCGACCGATCTGTCGGCCGGCATGCTGCGGCACGCGCGGGAAGGCAACGAGCGGACCGGCACCCCCGTCCCACTCGTGCAGGCGACGGCCGAGTCGCTCCCGTTCGCCGACGCGAGTTTCGACGCGGCCTGTTCCGCCTTCGGCGCGGTGCCGTTCGTGGCGTCGGTGGACGTCGTCTTCGCCGAAGTGCGCCGGGTGCTCCGGCCGGGTGCCCGCTGGGTGTTCTCGGTGACCCATCCGATGCGCTGGATCTTCCCCGACGACCCCGGCCCGCAGGGCCTCACGGTCACCCAGCCGTATTTCGACCGCACGCCTTACGTCGAGGTCGACGAAGAGGGCGTCGCGACGTACGTCGAGTACCACCGCACCCTCGGCGACTACGTCCGCGCGCTCTCCGACGCCGGCTTCGCGCTCACTGATCTCATCGAGCCCGCTTGGCCGGAAGGGCACACCCGCACCTGGGGACAGTGGAGCCCGTTGCGCGGCAAGCTCTTCCCCGGCACCGCGATCTTCTGCACCCAACGGGGATGACCCCGGCGGCGGAACGACAGCGGGCGCGGTTCGCCGCGCTCGACCCGTTGCTTCCGCCGCCTCCCCCGCTCCCACCGGGCGATCCGCTCGAAGCAGGCGGCGCCAGCGGGACGATCACGCACGTGCGGTTCGCGGCGGGTTCCTGGCAACGGCTCTGGAGCCCCGCGCATCTGCAGATCCTCTCCGCCGTCCTCCCCCTCGACGCCGTCGCGGGCATGAGCGCGTTGCTTTCCGCCTGGCGCGAACGAATCGCGCTCGCCGACGCCGAACCGGATTCGTCGTGCACGGTCACCTGGCCCAGCCGTGACGTCGCGGTCTCACGGGCCCTGCTCGACCACGGGCTCGCGCCGCAACTGGCGCTGGCCGTCCGCGCACCCGCGGCGGGGGAAGCCCATTCCGTACCCGGCGTCACCATCCGCGCGTCGACGCGGGGCGATCTGGAGGAGATCGTCGGGCTTCGGTTCGAAGAACTTCGCTACACCTCGCTCGTCGGCCACGGTGTCGTCCGGCCCGGCGCCAAAGCCCTACTCGCCGAAGAGGTCCGGCGCGGCCTGCAGTTCGGCGGCCGGGTCTGGATCGCCGAGGAGGAAGGTCTCACGGTCGGGATGGTGACCGGCGGAAAGCGCTCCCCGATCCCCGGAGACGCGCTCGCCGGACGCTTGCCGCCGGGCGAATGGGGCTACGTCGGAACGCTCGCGGTCACCGCGGCCGCGCGGGGACGCGGGATCGGGCGCGCGCTGACCGCCGTCGTGCACGACGAGCTGTTCTCGCCGTCGCTGCGCGGTACCTTCGTCTCGTACAATCCGGCGAATCCGCTGTCCCCGGTGTTCTGGCACCGGCAGGGTTATCGTCCTCTGTGGACGACGTGGGCGGCCGCCCCGGCCGCGGCCCTTCGGTAGCGGATCCCGGCGCGGCCGACCCTGGGGACGGGATGGAAATCGAGAAGACCTTGTTCGACGCGCACCGCGCCCGGTTCGCGTCGATCGACGGGTTCCTGCCCGAGGCGGCACCGGCCCCGGTCGTCGGCGAACGCGTGGACGCGGCCACCGCGGCCGGCGTCCAGGTCACCGGAGTGGTGCAACGTCAGCTGCACGGTCCGGACGACGTCCCCCTGCTGTGGTCGGCCGCCGACGTGCGCCAGCTGTTCCCGTTCATCGGGGACACCGGCACCGAGGGCATGGACGTGCTCCTGCGCGCGTGGCGGACGTGGATGGACGCCGAATCCCCCGGCGAGGACTCGTCCTGCGTGGTCAACTGGCCGAGCCGCGACGCCGAGGCGATCCGCGCCTTCCTCGACCACGGACTGGTGCCGATGTCCGCGCTCGCGGTGCGCACGGGACGCCACCGGGACACCCCGGACGCCGAGGGTGTCGCCGTCCGCCGGGCCCGGCGCGACGACTTCGACACCGTGCTCGCGATGGCCGTGTCGACCCACGACTACATCGGCCAGGTCGCCACCCGGCACCGCCCGAATGCCGCGGAACTGCTCGCCCCCGCGCTGGAACGCGCGCTCGACAAGGATCTCCCGCTGCTGTGGCTGGCCGAACGGGACGCCCGCATCGCGGCGTTCGCACACGGCGCGTGGATCACCTCCTCACCCGGTTCGGCCGAAGCCGAACTGCTCCCCCACGGCCGCTGGGGCTACGTCAACAACGTCGTCACCCGGCCCGGCCTGCGCGGAAGCGGGCTCGGCCGCACACTGATGTCGGTGGTGCACAAGGAGTTCGCCGCCGACGGCGCGGACGGCACCTACCTCTACTACAACCCGACCAACCCGCTCTCCTCGGTGTTCTGGCACCGGCAGGGTTATCGTCCACTGTGGACGTCCTGGGAGGTCCATCCGGCGTCGGCCCTGCGATAGACGTCCGGTTTGCGGAGGTTTCGTCACTCTTGTGTGTGACGTGAGCCCCCCAAGGTTGTGCACCTCCCAGGTCAGGGCTAACTTTTGAACTGACCAGTCAGTTTAAAAGTTCCGCGAGTCACCGACCTGGGAGTTCTTCGTGCGGGTTCAAGCCGACAGGGTGTCCGTGACCGGACCCCACGGCACGTTGCTGTCGCCCACTTCGCTCACCGTTTCGGGTGGTGAGCTGGCGATAGTGCACGGCGAGCCAGGGGTCGGCGTCACCGCCTTCGGGCTGGCGCTGGCAGGCAGGCTGAAGCCCGCCACCGGGACGGTGACCGTCGAGGGCGGGGATCCGCACAAGGTCGTGGCGATCGTCGACTCCCCCGGCGTGAGCGAGCCGGACGGCGCGTTGTCACTGCAGGTCGTCGTCGGGGAGGAACTCGAACTCGCGAAGCGCCCGGCGAACAAGGCCGCCGTCGCGAGCTGGCTGGCCGAGCACGACGCCGCCGCCTTCGCCACCACCCGCTTCGAGAACATCGAACCCGTGATGCGCACCCGGCTGCTCACCGCGCTCGCCGCGAGCCGTGAGGGCGTCGGCGTCCTCGTGCTCGACACCCCGGACCGGCACACCAGCGACGTCGACAGCTGGGCGCGGCTCGCCCGCGAGCACGCCGAGCGCGGCCTCGCCGTCATCGTGCTGACCGCCACCACCCCGGTTTCGGCCCTGCCGGAGAAGCCCGCGCGCTGCGGTGCCCTCGAGCAGCCCGACCCTGTGCGCTGCGCGCCGGTCGAAACCGCTGAGATCGAAGAGACTTCAGGAGACCAGGAATGAATCCCGTCCGGATCGCCGCCAACGAGCTGCGCCGGCTGAGCAGTGGCACCCTGCCGAAGCTCGCCATGGCCGCGCTCGTCCTGGTGCCGCTGCTCTACGCGTCCTTCTACCTCTACGCGAACTACGACCCGTACTCGCGCCTGGACAAGCTGCCCGCCGCCGTCTTCACCTCCGACACCGGCGCGAAGGACTCGGCCGGCGTGGAACGCAACGTCGGCCGTGAGGTCACCGACGAACTGGTCAAATCCGGCACGTTCCAGTGGCACGAGGTATCCCAGGACGAGGCCGCGAAGGGCGTCCGCGACGACAAGTACTCGTTCGCGATCGGCATCCCGCGCGACTTCTCCACGGCGCTGCTGTCCTCGGGCAACTTCCAGCCCCAGCAGGCAACGATCACGCTGACCACCAACGACGCGAACAACTATCTGTCCGGCACCATCGCGAAACAGGTCGCCGAGCAGGTCCGCAAGACGATCGCGGAGAAGGTCGGCAGCGAGGCGGCGGACAAGTTCCTGGTCGGCTTCTCCACGATCTACGGCAAGATCCAGGAGGCTTCGACGGGTGCTTCGCAGCTCGCCGACGGCGCCGGCAAACTCAAGACCGGACAGCAGCAGCTGGCCGACGGCGCCAACCAGCTCGCGTCGGGCAGCTCCCAGCTGGCGACCGGCCTCGGCACCCTGAAATCCAGTACCGCCCAGCTCCCCGCGCAGACCCAGAAGCTCGCCGACGGCGCCGGTCAGGTCGCCGACGGGAACCAGAAGGTCGCCGACGCCGCCTCGCTCGCGGCGACGGCTTCCGGCGACATCCAGACCAAACTCGACGGTTACCGCACCCAGCTCGCGCAGGATCTGCGTGCCGCCGAAGTCCCCGAGGCGAAGGTGCAGGAGATCCTGAGCCGCCTCGACACCCTCCGGTCGCCGGTCGACCAGGCGAACACGAAGATCCAGGGCGCGAACAGCCAGCTGATCCAGCTCGCGTCCGGCGCCCGGCAGGTGTCCGACGGCGCGCACCAGCTGGCCTCGGCCACCCCTCAGCTCACCAGCGGCATCGCGCAGGCGGCCGACGCGTCGGCGCAGATCCGCGACGGCGCCGCGAAGCTGAACGACGGCGAGAAGACCGCGGTCAACGGCACGAACCAGCTCGCCGACGGCGCGGTGCAGCTGCGCGACGGGCTCGCGGCCGGCCTCAAGGAGATCCCGAACCCGGACGACCCCACCCGGGCGGCGACCGCCAACACCATCGCGGATCCGGTGGCGGTCAACTCGTCCGGCGTCGCCTCGGCCGGGACCTACGGCGCGGGTCTCGCCCCGTTCTTCATCTCGCTCGCGACCTGGATCGGCGCGTTCGTGCTGTTCCTGTTGCTGCGCCCGCTCTCGACCCGCGCGCTGACCGCCGGCGCGTCACCGTTCAAGGTCGCGCTCGGCGGCTGGCTGTCCTCGGCGCTGCTCGGGATCGCGCAGGTGATCGTGCTGTTCGGCGCGGTGACCTGGCTGGTGGGCATCGACGTCGCGCATCCGCTCGGCGCGATCGGGTTCGCGGTGCTGGTGTCGCTGACCTTCACGTCGGTGGTGCACGCGCTCAACGCGTTCTTCGGCGCCGTCGGGAAGTTCCTCGGCCTGGTGTTGCTGGTGCTCCAGCTGGTGAGCGCGGGCGGCACGTTCCCGTGGCAGACGATCCCGGACGCGTTGTACCCGTTGCACATCGTGCTGCCGATGGGTTACGCGATCGACGGATTCCGGCACCTGCTCTACAGTGGCGCCTCGATGGAGATCCTCGGTGACATCGGTGTCCTTGTCGCGTATCTCGTCGGCGGGATCCTGGTCTCGACACTGGCGGCGCGGAAACGGCGCACCTGGACGGTTTCGGCGCTGAAACCCGAGCTGGCGTTGTGAGTCCCCGGGGTGAGGCGACGAAGCAGAAGCTGTTCGAAGCGACGCTGCGGTTGTCCGCCAGCCGTGGCCTCGTGGGGCTGACGGTGGACGACATCGCGGCCGAGGCGAAGGTCGCGAAGGGCACCGTCTACTACAACTTCGGCAGCAAGGACGGTCTTGTCGACGCACTGCTGCGCTACGGCGTCGGCGTGCTCGCGGACCGGCTGCGCGCGGCGACCGGCGACGGCGACCCGATGGACGTCATCGAGTCGCAAGTGGACGGTGCGCTGGAGTTCATCGCCGAATACCCCGGTTTCTCGCAGATCCTGGTGAGCGAGATGTGGCGTACGCCCGGCACCTGGCACGAGACGCTGACGCTGCTGCGCGAGGAGATCATTTCGATCGTGCGCGAACAACTCCACCGGCTGGACGCCGCCGGGCGGCTGCCCGACGGCGTCCAGATCCAGACCGCCGCGGCGGGGCTGTTCGGCACGATGCTGGTGGTCGCGCTCGACTGGCAGGTCTTCCAGCCGAAACGGACCAGGGCCGATGTGCGGGAATCGGTGATGGTGCTGATCCGGGGCCTCGGGCGTTAATCCGGATCTCGCGTGATTGAACCCGGACTTCGCGTGATTGAAGGCGGATTTCGCGTGATTGAAGGCGGATCTCGCGTGACGGAGCGTGTTCCGGCTCCGATCACGCGAGTTCCGGCCCCGATCACGCGTCTTCCGTCTCCCGGACCCACTTCAGCTTGACCTCGAAGTTCCCCTCCAGTCCCGTTTTCGCGATGACGGCACCCGCTTGCGCGGTCAGCTTGACGCCGAACTTGAGTTCGACCTCGTCCGGTCCCCTGGTCATCGACCGGAACGTGTCCAGTGCCGCCGCGGCCGCGTCCTTGACGTTCGCGAGTGCCGCTTCGAAGGACCCCTTGGTGTCCTCGATCAGGTCGTCACGCCGGGAGACCCGGGCGGTGCCGGGGACCGGGTCGATCTCGACGATCACCGAACCACCGCCTTCGAGCGGGAATCGTGCCAGGTCGTTCACCGATACTCCTCACTGTCCACAGGGGATTTCGAACCATTCGCCCTGCTGGATGTTTTCCCGGACGTCGTCGAGTTGTTTCAGCAGGATTTCCAGCCGGTCCCGGTTGCTCAGGTATTCCAGGACGGCACGGTGGAACGCGCCGGTCATCGTCGCGGGCATCAGGTCCGAGGCGTCGAAGCACAGCGCGGACGCCGAAGTGATCGTGTCCGCGACCCTCCGGCTCACCTGATCCGGATAGACGTCGAGACCGAGCTTCCGGTTGGCGGAAAAGGCGTTCGCGCGCGGGATCGACGGCCAGATCCGCTGTGCCTTCTCCGAAGCGAGGAACTCCATCAGCTTGCGCGCCTGCGGGGTGTCCTGGAACATCCCGGCGAGGTCGGCCGCGACCTCGGAAACGTCGCGGCCGGGGAAGGAGAGGAAGTCGAAATCGGTGCCCGGCTTGGGAAAGGTCCCGTCGGGGCGTTTGAAGTTCTGGTAGCGGCTCATGATGAACGACGCCTGGTGTTCGAGCGCGCAGCCCGGCGGGTCGGTGAACATGGCCTTGCCCGCGTCGCCGAAATCGGTCAGCAGCGCGGCCGCGGTACCGCCGCGGATCGCGGTGGGTTCGAGCACGGAACCCCAGTCCAGCCAAGCCTGTTTGACCTCGGGTGAGGTCCACGGCAGCCCGCCGGACGCCCACTGCCGGTACTTCTCCGGCCCCGCCGAATGCAGCAGGATGTCTTCGATCCAGTCGGTTCCCGGCCAGCCCGAGGTGGGCGGCGCACCCATCCCGACACACCACGGCGTGCCGCCGGCCGCCGTCACCCCGGCGGAGTATTCGCGGAGCGCGGCGAACGTCGTCGGGCGGATCCCGGTCATCCGCGCCGGGTCGTACCAGATCAGGCTCTTGAGATCGGCCTTCACCGCGACCGCGTACAGCTTCTCGGTGCCGATTTTCTGCAGGGTGACCCACTGCGAGCTGAAAGACCGCGTCACGGCGGCGGAAAGGTCGTCGTCGAGCGGCAGCAGGTCGCCCGACTTCCGGTATTTCGCCAGCACCCCGGCGTTCGGCAGGACGGCCACGTCCGGCGGCGTGCCGCGCTGGACGTCCGAAGCGAGCACCTGATCGACGGCCCGGGTGCCTTCGTAGAGGTATCCGATCCCGGTGTCGGCCTTGAACGCGTCCAGCACCTGGCGGAAGGCCGTTTCCTCGCCGCCGGTCCAGGACGCGAGGACGACGACCGGTTCGTCCTCCGCCGACGCCGAACAGCCGCCCGCGACCAGTGACAGCGCCGTCAGCACGGCGATCAGGCGCTTCACGGGCGGTACCGGTATTCGTCGATCCGGGCGTGCAGCCCGAGCAGAACGAGCCCGCCCGCGAGCAGGGTGCCCGCCGGGATCAGGAACTCCCGTCCGCCGGATTCGGCCGCGGCGGAGGCGTCGGCCGCCACCGCCTTCGCGCCCGCCGTGGCCACCCGGGTGTTGTCCGTCGCCACCGTCGTGGACTGCCGTGCCCGCACGCGGAACTCGTCGACGGTCACCCCGCATCCCTGCCCCTCGTCGCAGTACCCGGTCAGCAGGTCGGCGAGCTGCCGCTGACCGGCGTCGTCGGCCGCCTTGATCTGCTGAGACCGCGCGGCGGCGACACCGTCGAGCCGCTCCCCGACCGAATCCAGCCTGTCGCGGCTGATCAGGGTGAGCACCAGGGCGACGCCGATGGCGGCGATCAGCACGGTCGCCGCGAGCAGCGGGAGGTTCGCCACCCGCCGGAAACGCTTCCGCAGGTACAGCTGGGTGAAGACCAGCAGCACCAGCAGGGCCAGCACCGGCAGCAGCCACAGCGGGAGCATCGCGAGGCTCATCCCGGTGTCCGACAGCTGCCGGTCCAGCGCCTCACGTTGCCTGCCCTGCAACAGTTCCAGCTCTTCCAGGACCCCGCCCGAAGCGTGCAGCAGCCGCGAGGCGTGCCAGAGATCGACCGCGCCCAGCACGGCGGCGTCCGGCTGGCGGAAGTGCACGTCGGCCTGTCCGATGGAGCCCGAGTAGGCCGCGACCTGGCTTTCGATCACCTGCAGCGCGTTGCCGCCCGCCTCACCCGCCTGGTTGAACTCCGCGACCCGCGCGAGGCTCTGGCTCGCCAGCGCCAACTGGTTCGCGTACTCCTGCCCCGGCCCGGCGAGTTTCGCCTCACCGGAGGCGAAACTCGCGATCGCGGCGGCGTCGGCGGCCACCAGCGCGGCCCGTGCGGCGGTCACTTCGAGCACCGCCTGCGCGGTGCGGTCGCGGACGGTCTCCGCCGTGTTCTGGACGTTCTGAAAAGCCCACAGCGAGACCACCAGTACCGCGAGGGTGAGCGCCAGCAACGCGGTGCGGAGCCGGACCAGCCGTACCCGGGTGGCCGTCACGAAACGACCTCGCCGAACGGTCTTCCACAGCCGACGCAGAAGTTCGCCCCGGCGGGTGAGAGCGCGGGGCAGGCCGGGCAGGCGACCGGTGTTCCGTCGGGCATCGGCCGATCTTCCTGCGGAAGGGCGATTTCCGAAACCCTCGACGGGATGACGACGTGCAACGCGTGGCTGCGGGTCGCGTCGGGGCGCAACCGCACCACGCCTTTCTCCGCGTCGACGATCTCCACGACCCCGGAGAGACGGCTGAGGGTCTCTTCGTCACCCGCCGCGGTGGCCAGGGCGACCGCGCGCCCCCAGCCCCGTTCGGCTCCGGCCCGGTCGCCCGCCGCGTAGGCGTCGCCGCCCGCGGTCAGCGCCTCGCCGAGATCGGCCTGCGCGGCGTACTTCGAGACCATCGGGTGAATCAGGGTCGGCGGGATCGGATCGCGTGTCCACCGCCCCGCGATGGCCAGCGCGTCCTCCTCGACCGCGGCTCCCGGCACCGGGACGAGTTCCGTCCACGCCAGCTGGCGGTCCTGACCGTGGCTGGGTTCGAGGTCCGGGTCGAGATCCAGGATCAGCTGGTAGTCGCGCGTCTCGTCGCTCGCGAACGAACCGAGCGACAGCTCCTGCTCGCGGACGCCGACCTCCCGGCACCGGTCGGTGAGGTCGTACTCGTCGGGGAACACCTGCTTGATCGACCGCAGCCTGCTGAACGGCATGGTGCCGATCCGCAGCCGCACCTCGGGCAGCACCTTCGTCATCGCGCTCTCGACCAGCTGCCGGAAATCGTCGGCCAGTTTGTCGTCCTCGACGACGGAATCGACGTTCCCGCGCAGGACCCTGCCGATCTGGGTGAGTTCGGCGGGCTCCCAGCCGTCGCCGATCCCCCTGGCGTCACAGACGAAGCGGCCTTCGCAGCTGTTCAGCACGGTCATCAGATCGGCCCTGGTCTGGGAATCGTTGCGGCCGTCGGTGAGGAGGATCGCGTGGCGGACGGCGTCGGGCACGCCGTCGAAGAGGTCGCGTGCCTTGGCCAGCCAGGCACCCATCGCGGTACCGCCGACGGCCGCGAGATGCTCGACGGCGGCACGCGCCTCCGCCCTGGTCCGGTCGGAAGCGGTCACCAGGCCGTCCTCGGCCGGGTAGATCATCTTCGCGCGGTCGGTTCCTTGGATGACGGCGAACCGCACGCCGTCGGGGAGGACGTCGATGGCCGCCGCGGCCGCGCGCCGGGCCTCGCCGATCTTGGTGCTGGGAAAGCGCATCGAACTGGAGCAGTCGATCATCAGGACCTCGGCGGCCGTCCTGGCGGCGGACGCTTCACCGCCGCGGGAGACGACCCGGACGATCGCGGTCATCGCCCGGTCCCCCTCGGCCAGGAACTTGTTCTGGTGCACTTCGAGGCCCAGACCCGGCTCCCCGCTCATCTCTCCCCTTTCACACCAAGGTCACCGGTCTCACCGAGTTCGCGAGATCGATCAGCACGTCGTGCGCTTCCGGCGAGGGCGCGTGATGGGCGAGCCGCCGGTACGACCTGTCCAGCACGGTGCGGGCGCCCGTCTCGTCCGCGCGCAGGATCTCGCCGTCGGTGATCCCGTCCTGCCCGAGCAGCACCCCCGCCAGCCCGGTTTCCCGCACCGCCGTCACGAGCCGGTCGAGTGCGTCGCCGTCGAGGTCCAACGCGGTCAGCCGCACGACCGCGTCGTCGAGTTCCGCGGATGACGGGAGGTCACCCGTTCCCGGCATCGGCGCGGACAGCACCCGCACGCCGGCGATCCGCGCCGCCTCGTCGTAGCGCGAGAATTCCGGGACCTGGTCGAGAATCCCGACGGCGGCCGCACGGTTGCCTCGTGACAGGCGGACCCGCGCGAGCCCGAACGCCGCGCTGACCTGCGCCCGGTCCCGCACCCACAGAGCGTCGTAGTACCGCTCGGCGGCGGCCGCGCCGTTGAGGTGCTCCTCGCAGAGCCCCAGTGCGAGTTTCGGCGGCTCCTCGCCGGGGATGTCGCGGTACACGGCGGTGAACTTCTCCTTGGCCGCGGCGAAATCGCCCTCGCCGAGCGCGAGCAGACCTCGATGCCACGCCACCCGCCAGTCGTGGGCGGCGCGCTCCCCCAGCAGCCGTTCGGCCTCCGCCACCGCCAGCGTGCCCTCGATGACGGCGCCGAGTTCCAGCTGTGCCCGGCACCGGCGGAAGCCGACCTCCGGCGAACCGGGCACCTTGTCGAGTTTCTTCAGCAGCCGCGCCGCGTCGGGCGCGCGGACGGCACGGAGGAAGTTCGCCTGCGGGTCGTCCGGATCCTCACGCGGCACCGGCAGCCCGAGGGCGATCTCCTCGGCGGACGGCCGCGCGCCGAGCGAGACGGGGGTGCCCCGCGTCCAGTGCTCCAGCGGCGGCGCCTGACCGAGTCCAGCGTCGAGAAGCACCGCCCCTTCGGCGAACAACGTCGACGCTCCGGGCCGGGACTGCTTGTCCCGCAAGGAAAGGATCTCACCGAGTACGCCGTCGAGCTGGACCAGCATTTCGCGCGCGGTCGCGAACCGCTGTTCGAACGGCGCGGTCGCCCGGTCGAGGACGCGGAGGAACGACTCGATACCGAACCGGACGCCGCGCGCGTCGGTGGTGACCGACCAGCCGTCGCTGGCCTGGAAGAGTTCCCGCAAGGTCACGCCGACGGTGTGGATGTCGGACCGGACGGTGAGACCGTGGGTCGCCCGTTCCCGCGGGGTCACCTGATAGTGCTCGGTGCCGACGATCGGGCTTTCGTCGTCGTCGATCTTGCGGATGGCGCCGAAATCGATGAGCTTGATCCGCTTCTCGCCGTGGATCACGTTGTCCGGCTTCATGTCGCAGTACAGCAGGCCTTCGCCGTGCAGGTAGTCGAGCGCGGTCAGGATCTCGCGCCCGTACGCCACGACGTGCTCGACCAGCAGCCGTCCCTCGCTGGAGTCCAGCCCGGCCCGGCCGCGGTTCTTGACCTCCCGCAGGGAAAGGCCGTCGACGAACTCCATCACGATGTAGCGGAAGTCGTCGTGCTCCACGACGTCGAGGATCCGGACGATGTTCGGATGGTCCAGCGCGGTGAGCACCTGGCTCTCGGTCTCCGCGATCCGGACGGCGGCGGTGTTGTTCGTGTTGATCAGGCCCTTGAGCGCGACGTACCGGTCGCCGAGCCCGGAATCCGTTGCCAGATAGACGAACCCGAGCCCGCCGCGGGCGACACAGCCGAGCACGTGATAGCGGCCGTCGACCACGTCGCCCGCCGCGAGCTTGGGCGAGAAGGAGAACGGCGTCCGGCAGACCGGGCAGAACCCCTCGGCGGGCGCGGGCCCGCCACCGACCGAACGGCCGACCGGGGTGGACGTGCACCCGTGCTTGCCGCAGAACCGTTCCTCCTCCGGGACATGCGGCTCGGTGAGCAGGCGGCCCGCGACCTCCGGGAGTTCGACGACCGGCAGCGGCACCCGATCGTCCGCGGCGGCGTGACCCGCGATCCGCTGGGCGCGCGTGACCACCGTGCTGGTGATCCTGGTCGGCAGCTCACCGGGGCCGGGGATCACCAGGGTGGGTTTCTCCCGTGGCTCTTCCGGAGTGCCGGGCGGCAATCCGCAGATCTTGCAGAAGCCGGTCTTGCCGAGCACACCGGGGCAGCCGTCCTGTCCGCAGGCCGTCATCCGTCGATCCGTTTCCGTACGGTGTCCGCGTACCGCTCGACGGCGGCCGCCGCGGCCGTCAGGTCGCACGGTCCTTCGAAGAGCATCCGCCAAGCGGGGGCGTAGGCGGCATCCAGTTCGACGTCCTCGACGAGCCCGCCGTTACGGGCCATCTCCCCGTACGCGTCGAGCCGGGCACGCAGTTCCGCGCGCCGGGCGAGGTTTTCGTCGAGGAGGCGGCGCAGGTCGCGAGCACGGTCGACGGTCTTGGCCACGGCACGCTCACAGACCGGAAGCTGCCGTTTCACCCACTCCGTGTCACCGTCGCGCTCCGCCGAACGCAGTTGCGTCAACGCGCCGCGCAGCCGCCGCTCCTTCGGATGAACGTGCGGGGCGGCGGAGAAGCGGGGCGCGTCGCTCGCATTGTCCTTCTCCAGCTTGGCGAGTTCACCCAACCGGGTTTCCAGGAGGGCTAGCCGGCCCTCGATGTCGTCCTCGTCCGCGGGCAGCACGTCCGTGCTCGACCGGACCACGCTCACCCCCGGTGAGGTCGCCTCGCGGAACGCCAGCGCGAGCCGCAGCCCGAGTTCGTGCGCGCGCTGGGCCAGCGGCACGAGTACCTCACCGACGAGTTCGTCGGGTTCGGCGGCTTCGTCGACCCCGTAGACGACCACGGTGCGGCCGGAACCGTGACGGCCGGCCGGCGAATCCGCGGCGACGTCGAGCCGGTCGGAGATGCGGCGGCGCACTTCGTCGGCGGTCTTGCCGATCGCGTCCACGGCGAGCGCGACACTTCCCACCGGCGGCACCGTCGGTCCCGTCGCGGTCCGGCCGGCGCCGCGTTCCCGGTCGGCGAGCACGACGGCGCGCCGCAACGAGGCGGCGACGGCGGAATCGTCCTGCCCCATGATGATCACCCGGACGTCGGCCCGGCCGTGCCCGCCGAGCCAGCGGGCGAATTCGCGCGCGAACCGAGGATCGAGTGCGGGCGGCTCCGGATACCTCACGAAACCCGGGTCGATGGCGGGGCTGCCTTCGGCCCAGCGGCGCAGTTCCGGCAGGTAACCGAGCATGGTCTCGACCGGGATCATCCAGGAGACACGGGCGGCCTCGGTCGCGTACCGGGTCGCGACCATGCCGACGACATGGCCGGTCTCGTCGGCGATCACCGCCGAACCGCTGAAGCCGTGGGTGATCGGCTCGGCGTCGGGATCGCGGTGCAACTGGACGCGTTCGAGGCCGTGGCCCCCGTCGCCGACGACGGTCGCCAGCGACCACATGCCGTCCGAACCGCAGGGGAAGCCGTACGCCCGGACGCGCTGGTCGTCTTCGAGGGCTGTCCGGTGAAGCGGGGCGCCGGAGATCTGTTCCTCGGGTTCACGCAACCGGAGCAACGCGATATCCCCGCCGTCGTCGCCGATGGGCGCCGCCTGCGCGACGATCGTGGCGATTCCGGACTCCACACCGGGAAGCGCCACGAAATCCACCGTGACACCGTCGAGGCCTTCGATCACGTGAGCGCAGGTGAGGAGGTGTTCACCGTCGAGCATGGTCCCGGCGCCCAGGATCCGCCCACGACGATCGCGCAGCCGCACCCGCCAGCGTCTGCGCTCGGAAGTCACGCGAAAGACCCTACCGATCGTGAGTGGTAATGACGGTCGGAACCGTCATTACCACTCACGAGGCGTAATGCTAATGCGCGGCGTCGTTCCAGGACCGCCCGTATCCGACGGAGACCTCGAGCGGGACGGCCAGCTCGTACGCCGAACCCATTCCCTGGCGCACCAACGCTTCCAGCTGCTCGCGTTCGCCGTCGGCGACCTCGAGGACGAGCTCGTCGTGGACCTGCAGCAGCACGCGGCTCTTCAATTTCGCCTCGGTCAGCGCCTTGTGCACGTTGAGCATGGCGACCTTGATGATGTCGGCCGCGCTGCCCTGGATGGGCGCGTTGAGCGCCATCCGTTCGGCCATTTCCCGGCGCTGCCGGTTGTCGCTGTTGAGGTCCGGCAGATAACGGCGGCGGCCGAAGATCGTCTCGGTGTAGCCGACTTTCGCCGCGTCGCCCACGACCGAATGGAGGTAATCGCGCACGCCGCCGAAACGGGAGAAGTACGCCTCCATCTGCTCTTTGGCTTCTTCGGTGGAGATCCGCAGCTGCTGCGAAAGGCCGTACGCCGAAAGCCCGTACGCCAGGCCGTACGACATGGCCTTGACCCGGAACCGCAGCTCCGGCGTGATCTCCTCCGGCGGCAGCGAGAACGCCCGCGACGCCACGAAAGTGTGCAGATCCTCGCCGCTGTTGAAGGCCTGGATCAGGCCCTCGTCCTGCGAAAGGTGCGCCATGATCCGCATTTCGATCTGGCTGTAGTCCGCCGTCATCAGCTCGGCGTACCCGTCGCCGACGACGAACGCGTCGCGGATGCGGCGTCCTTCTTCGGTGCGGATCGGGATGTTCTGGAGGTTCGGGTCGACCGACGAGAGCCGTCCGGTGGCGGCGATCGTCTGCAGCAGCGTGGTGTGGATACGGCCGTCGTCGGCGACCGACTTGATCAGGCCCTCGACCGTGGTGCGCAGACGGGTCGCGTCCCGGTGCTCCAGCAGATGCTGCAGGAACGGGTGCTCGGTCTTCTCGAAGAGGCTCTGCAGCGCCTCGGCGTCGGTGGTGTAGCCGGTCTTGGTGCGTTTGGTCTTCGGCATGCCGAGCTCGTCGAACAGGATGACCTGCAGCTGCTTCGGCGAGCCGAGGTTGACCTGCTTGCCGATGACCGCGTACGCCTCCTCCGCGGCCTGCGTCACCCGGCTGAGGTAATGCGCTTCCAGGTCGGTCAGGTGCTCGATGTCGACCGCGATACCCGCCGCTTCGAGCCCGGTGATCACCTGCAGCAACGGCAGTTCGAGCTCGGCGAGCAGCTGCGCGCCGCCCAGTTCTTCGAGCTCCTTGGTCAGCGCGCCGGCGAGCTCGGCGACCGCGCGGGCCTTGACCAGCTCGGCCTGGATCTCCTTCTGCTCCATGTCCTCGGCGCCACCGTCGAGCAGCGAAAGCTGCCCGTCCCCGGTGTCGGCCTCGGACCGCAGCTCACGGTGCAGGTACCGCAGGGCGAGGTCGTCGAGTTCGAAGGTGCGCTGGCCGGGGCGGACGAGGTACGCCGCGAGCGCGGTGTCCATGACGAGCCCGGCGAAGGTCCAGCCGCGTGCCTTGACGGCGTGCAGGGGGACCTTGAGCTCGTGGCCGATCTTCTGGATCTTCTCGTCGGCGAGCCACGCCGTGAGCGCCTTGTCGTCCTCGGCGTCCATCGCGGTGACGTCGACGTACGCGCCTTCGCCGTCCGCGGCAGCGAAGGTGATGGCCTTCAGGTCCGAGCGGACCGAGGCGCCGGTGGTGCGGAACGCCAGGCCGACCGGCTTGTCCGTGCCGGTGTGCGTGGACAGCCATTCCGTGAGGGCGCCCGGCGCGAGCTTGGAGCCGCTGACCTCGAACCCTTCCTCGGCCTCGGGTTCGGCGCTCTGCAGGGTGGCGAAGAGCCGGTCTCGCAGGACGCGGAACTCGAGCTCGTCGAACAGCGCGTGCACGGCCTCACGATCCCACGGGCGCAGCTCGAGCATCGTCGGGCCGAGCTCCAGCTCGACGTCGCGGATCAGCTCGGTGAGCTGGCGGTTCAGCATGACCGCGCCGAGGTGCTCGCGCAGCGCGTCGCCGACCTTGCCCTTGACCTCGTCGACCCGGTCGATCAGCTCGTTGAAGGAGCCGAACTGCCGGATCCACTTCGCGGCCGTCTTCTCCCCCACCCCGGGGATGCTGGGCAGGTTGTCCGAGGGGTCGCCACGCAGCGCGGCGAAGTCCGGGTACTGCGCCGGCGTGAGGCCGTACTTCTCCTCGACCGCCTCCGGGGTGAACCGGGTCATCTCCGACACGCCGCGCTTCGGGTACAGCACGGTGACCTGGTCGGTCACCAGCTGGAGCGCGTCACGGTCGCCCGTACAGATGAGGACGTCGAAACCTTCGGCGGTCGCCTGTGTCGTGAGCGTGGCGATGATGTCGTCGGCTTCGTAGTTCTCCTTGGTCAGCGCCGGGATGCCGAGGACCTTGAGCACGTCCTCGACCAGCCCGACCTGGCCCTTGAACTCGTCCGGGGTGCTGCTGCGGTTGGCCTTGTACTCCGCGAACGTCTCCGACCGGAACGTCTTGCGGGAGAGGTCGAACGCCACCGCCAGATGGGTCGGCGCCTCGTCGCGCAGCAGGTTGATGAGCATCGAGGTGAACCCGAAGACCGCGTTCGTCGTCTGCCCGGTCTTCGTCTTGAAGTTCTCCGCGGGCAGCGCGAAGAAGGCGCGATACGCCATCGAATGGCCGTCGATCAGCAGCAGTTTGGGCCGCTCGGCCTGTGCGGTGGCGGGTGTGGCGTTGGCAACGGTCGTGTTCTCACTCGGGCTCACGGGAGCGAGTCTAGGGTGAGGGTCTGACAGTCCTACCTGTCGTGTCGTTTAAGGAGCTCTGCGTGACCGAACAAGCCCTCGAAACCTTCGCCGGGATCGACCCGGCCTTCGCCGGACAGCAGCTCAACGACAAGCTCGGGCTCGAGATCAGCGAATTCGGTCCCGAACGCGTCGTGGGCAGCATCCCGGTAGAGGGCAACCTCCAGCCCTACGGCCTCCTCCACGGCGGCGCGAACGCCGTCGTCGCGGAAGCGCTCGGTTCGATGGTCTGCGCGCTCAACGCCGGCACCGACAAGGCGACGATGGGGCTGGAGCTTTCGTGCACGCACCACCGGGCGGTCCGGTCCGGGCGGGTGACCGGTGTCGCGACGCCGGTGCACGTCGGACGCGGGACGGTGACCGCCGAGATCGTGCTGACCGACGACCAGGGGCGCCGGTCGTGCACGGCGCGGCTGACCTGTGTGGTGCGGGAGCGGCCGCCGGGCGCCTGACCCGTCCCGAAGTGTCATGAAAGGGCCGTTCAGGACGAAAAACGTCCTGAACGGCCCTTTCATGACATAGGCGACCGCCGCGGGTGGACACCGGAAGTCCGTGAAGGCCCCCTTCACTACCTTGAGGGTAGTTAAGGGGGCCTTCACGTACCTTCAGGGACGTGGATCTCGACACTGCCCAGGTGCGCGCGTTCGTCGCGACCGCCGACCACGGCCATTTCGGTCGCGCGGCAGAATCCCTGTTCCTCACCCAGCAAGCGCTGTCGAAGCGGGTCCGGAAGCTCGAGGACGCCCTGTCGGTCCAGCTCTTCCGGCGCACCAACCGATCCGTCGAGCTCACCGTCGACGGCGACCGTTTCCTCCCGCACGCGCGCGAGCTGATCCGCGCGGCCGACGCCGCCGTCGCCGCGATGGGCCTGCAGGACCGTCCGCCCCGCCTCGACGTCATCGATCCGCGCCTCTCCCCCATGTACATGTTGCGCCGCATCGCGCAGCGGGATCCGGCGCTGGCGGTCGAGCGCGTCGCCGGACGGGGGCTGGCCAACGCCCTCGACCCGCTGGTCCGCGGCGAGATCGACCTCGCGTTCGGCCGCGTCGCGGACCTCGGCCGCGAAGTGCCCGCCGAACTCGAACACCGGCTCGTCCGGCTCGAACCACTGGTCGCCCTTCTCGCGCCCGAACACCCGCTCGCGGACAACGATGTCCTGAAATTGTCCGATCTCCGGCACGAGGGCATCTGGATTCCGCAATTGGGCGGCCCGGTCGAATGGCTTTCTTATTTGCAACGCCTATGCAAAGAATTCGACGTCCCGATCGACGACTCCGGGGTCAGCTACGACCTCCGGCACACACTGGAACAGACGCGCTACGGAAAGCAGCGGGTCACTCTCGCCGGCGCGGACATGGACCTCGCGTCCGACCTGAATCTGCGGGTTCTGCCGTTCGAGCCGTCGCCGCTGTTCCCGTGGTCGGTGGTGTGGCGCCGCGGCGAAGGCCCGGCCCTGCGGCGCCTGCTGGCGCTCGCGGGCCGGACCAGCCACGAAGAAGGTTGGTGCGCCTACGATCCCGACCGATCGTGGCTGCCGGACGACGACCTCAAACAGCTAGGTGCCGGGCGAACCAGCGCGTGAGCTCGGCGTCGACCAGCTTCGCGTGTTCGGTCTGCGGAGCGGGTTCGAGACCAGGGGCCTCGGCGAATTCGTGCGCCATCCCCGGGATCGTGACGAGCTCGGATCGCCGCTCCCCCAGCGCCTTGTGCAGGGCTTCGGCCGGTTCGGTGATCGACACGTCGTCCTCCTCGCCGATGACGAGCAGGACCGGCGCGGTCAGTTCGTCCGCCCGCCGCACGTAGTCGTACTCGTTCGCGACCGCGCGGGACCGGTCCGACCAGGGATAAGTCACGTCGTAGACCCGCTCGTTCGCCGCGATCACCGGCGCCAGCTGGGTCACCGGGTTCACCAGCGCGGCGGCCGCCACCGCGATCTCGGGATGGGTCAGCATCTGCAGCGCGACCCCGCCGCCCTGCGAACCGCCGACCAGCCCCACCGGACCGTCCTCAATGGACAAGCGGGAGCGCAGTTCCGCCACCGCCGCCGGGAACTCCGCCTCGACCTGCCTGGTGAGCGGTTCGACGACGTTGAGCACGTTGTCCTCGCTCGCCAGCCGGAAGAAGCCCTCGAAACCGCCTTCGGGGAACCGTTTCCCGGTCAGCGGCAACCCCAGGTGCACCCGCCACGCGTGCAGGTCCCGCATCGGCAGTGCCGCCGCCATGGCCGCCTCGCTGAACGGCGCGCCCAGCAGATGCCAGGTCAGCACCAGTGGCGCCGGACGGCCACTGTCCGACGGCGGCAACGCCACGAACGGAACTCCTGCCGCCACGCCTTCGATCGCTTCGGTACTCGTCGTCATGGGAACAGTCAATCCCGAGGTCAGGGGCGAGATCCAACAGCCGTTCGGACCGCCACGACAACCATCGGTTGTCATGGCACCGAAGGAAGAGGGGGCACCGTTGACGCCCTTTGGGGCAGCATTGCTACGACGAACGGCCGCCCTCGAAGGAGCTGAAAAAGCGCAAGATACGCGCCCGAAACAGGATCATTACCCACGAGCATGATCGACGTGGTAGCGGTGAATCCCCAGCGTGACCAGCGAAGACTTGCCAACCGGCAACATTCGCCTTTTCGTGCAATTCGTTCTGGTTTCGACCGTCACGATGTGGACACAGAGTGATGGGCGTCTGGGCAGATCATGGCGTAGGGGGATATCTTCCTGCCCTAACCTAGCCCCTGTGTCGGGGGCAACGCCTACCGGCGGCTGGTTGGTCATGGGAGGTAGTCGGTGTCAGGAGTGCGTTTTGGACGGGTTTTCGCCGTCGCGGCGGCTGCGTCGCTGGCGCTGGCGGGCTGTGCAGGCGGCAGCAGCTCGTCCGGCAGCGGTGACAGCAGCACGCTGAAGATCGGGTTCATGGGTGACCTCACCGGTGAGAACTCCGGGATCGTGATCCCGCCCCGCAACGGCGCCAAGCTCGCTATCGACGAGTACAACAAGACGAACCCGGCGATCAAGCTGGAGCTCAAGGAATACGACAGCCAGGGCAAGCCCGAGCAGGCGACGTCGCTGATCGCGACGGCCGTCGGCCAGGACAAGATCACCGCCCTGATCGGCCCGGCGTTCTCCGGTGAGTCGAAGGCCATCGGCGGTCAGCTGGAGCAGAACAAGATCCCGAGTGTCTCGCCCTCGGCCACCAACGCGGGCCTCTCCGCGAACGGATGGAAGTACTGGCACCGCGTCGTCGCGAGCGACGCCAGCCAGGGACCGGCGATCGCCAACTTCCTCGTCACGGCGAAGTCGCCCAAGAAGGCCTACATCATCTCGGACGACCAGGAATACAGCGTCGGCCTGGCCGACAACTTCGAGAAGACCTTGAAGGAGAAGAACGTCCCGACCGAGCGCGACAAGTTCGCCAAGGACGCGTCGGACTACTCCTCGACCGTCCAGAAGGTCAAGGCCGCGAACCCGGACATCATCCTCTTCGGTGGCTACTACGCCCAGGGTGGCCGTCTGCTCAAGCAGCTGCGTGACAGCCAGGTGACCGCCACCTTCGCGACCGGTGACGGTTCGCTCGACGCCCAGCTGATCAGCGGTGCCGGTGCCGCGGCCGCCGAGAAGGCCGTCGTCGGCTGCCCGTGCAACATCCCGGACGCCGGCTCCACCGACGAGTTCAGCACCAAGTACAAGGCCGCGTTCAACGTGGACCCGGCGATCTACTCGAGCGAGGGTTACGACGCCGCGACCGCCATCATCAACGCGGTCAAGTCCGGCGCCAACACCTCGGAGAAGATCAACGAAGCCCTGAAGACGATCGACTTCAAGGGTGCCTCCAAGCAGATCAAGTTCAAGGAGAACGGCGAACCGTCGACGGACGCGATCAACATCTACCAGGTCACCGGTGGCGTCCTGAAGAACCTCGGCGTCTCGACCGAAGCCAAGCTCAACGGCTGACGGAGCAGATAGGAACACCTAACGGAAGCGGGGGCGCTGTGCGGGCACAGCACCCCCGCTTCCCGCAAATGTGGCGAAAGAAATCCTCGCCCCGTCCCGTAAGGCATCCACGTCATGCTTCAAGATCTGCAAGCCCAGTTCCTCGGTAGCACCATCGGCGGACTGGTCGCCGGAAGCATCTACGCCCTCATCGCCCTCGGCTACACAATGGTCTACGGCGTGCTCCGGCTCATCAACTTCGCACATTCCGAGATCTTCATGATCGGGACGGTCACGTCCCTGTTCGTCCTGATCACCATCGCGGGCGGCACCGCCCCGATCACGCTCGGCGTGTTCGGGATGATCGCGGTACTGCTGCTGATCATCATCGCTTCGGCCGCCGTGTCCGGCGGCGCGGCGGTCCTGCTGGAGCAAGTGGCCTACCGGCCGCTCCGCAAGAAGGGCGCGACCCGGCTCGCCGCCCTGATCTCCGCCATCGGCGCCTCGCTGTTCCTCCAGGAGCTGTTCGGTCTGGAGATCATCGAATGGATCACCGACAAATCCGGTCGTGTGCAACAGAACGCGCCACGGTTCATCCCGCACGAACCGCTGTTCCACATCGGCAACGGCGTCGTGCGCACGGACCACGTGTTCGTCGTCGTCGGTGCCGTGATCATGATGGTCGTACTCGACCAGCTGGTCAGCCGCACCCGCATCGGCCGAGGTATCCGCGCCACCGCGCAGGATCCCGAAGCCGCCGTGCTGATGGGCGTCAGCATCGACAAGATCGTGCGCCTCACCTTCCTCCTCGGTGGCGCGATGGCCGGTGTCGCCGCCGCGCTGTACGTGATGGAGTACGAGAACACCGACTACCGCATCGGGTTCCTCCTCGGCATCAAGGCGTTCACCGCGGCCGTGCTGGGAGGTATCGGCAACCTGCGCGGCGCCCTGCTGGGTGGCATCGTGCTCGGTTTGGTGGAGAACTGGAGTTCCATCTTCTTCGGTTCGGCTTGGAAGGACGTCACCGCCTTCGTGGTACTGGTGCTCGTCCTGATGTTCCGTCCCACCGGCATCCTCGGTGAATCGCTGCAGCGGGCACGCGCATGAAGGGCAACGAAGAAGTGGCTGAAAAGTCCCCAGAGAACGGAAAGCCGACGCGCGCCGGCTTCCACCCCGTGGACGGTATGCGGGATTGGTGGGCACGCGCTCCGCATTGGCAACGCTATGGCGTGTACATCGCCCTGATCATCGGCGCGCTGATCCTGCCCGCGCCCGCGATCGGGTCGTTCATGTCGCCGGAATCGGACTGGACCACGGTCCTGATCTTCCCGGTCGGGGTGTACATCCTGCTGGCGATCGGCCTGAACATCGTGGTCGGCCACGCGGGCATGCTGGACCTCGGGTTCGTCGCGTTCTTCGCGATCGGCGCGTACACGCTCGCCGTGATGGGCACCCAGCACGGCTGGGGATTCTGGGGCACGCTCGTGCTCGGCATCTTCCTGGCGGCGATGTCAGGGGTGATCCTCGGTGCTCCGACGCTCCGGTTGCGCGGTGACTATCTGGCCATCGTGACCCTCGGCTTCGGTGAGATCGTCCGGATCACCGCGACCAACACCGACGCCATCGGCGGCGCCCGCGGTATCACCAACATCCCGCACCCGGAGCCCATCTTCGGGACCGAGTTCCTGCTCGACCCGGCGCCGTACTACTACCTGATCCTCGCGGCGATCGTGATCGCGATCATCTTCTCGGTGCGGCTGCACAAGAGCCGGGTCGGGCGGGCGTGGGCGGCCATCCGCGAGGACGAGGACGCCGCCGAGCTGATGGGTGTCCCGACGTTCAAGTTCAAGCTGCTGGCGTTCGCCATCGGCGCCATGCTCGGCGGTATGGCCGGTGTGGTCTACGCCAGCAAGGCCGTCTTCATCGAGCCGAACAACTTCCCGTTCATCCTGTCCGCCACCATCCTCGCGGCCGTGGTGCTCGGCGGCGCGGGCAACCTGCCCGGCGTCATGCTCGGTGCCTTCCTGGTCGCCTGGCTTCCGGAGCGGTTCCGGTTCCTGTCCGAGTACCGCATCCTGATCTTCGGTGGCGTGCTGGTGCTGATGATGGCGCTGCGGCCGGAGGGTCTGCTGCCGTCGCGGCAGCGCAAGGCGGAACTACACGAGGGAACGGGCGGGATGGGTGCCATGGGCGCCGAAGTCGCGGGTCCGGATTCCGAGGCTTCGGCGGAGGTGACGAAATGAGCGCGCTGCTCGAATTCGACAACGTGACGATGCGCTTCGGCGGGGTCACGGCGTTGAAGGAAGTCAACCTCACCATCAACCAGGGTGAGATCTTCGCCCTGATCGGCCCGAACGGTGCGGGCAAGACCACGGTCTTCAATGTGGTCACCGGCGTCTACCGGCCGACCGAAGGCCAGGTGCGTTTCGGCGACACCCGGATCGACGGGATGAAGCGGTTCAAGGTCAACCAGGCCGGGATCGCCCGCACGTTCCAGAACATCCGGCTGTTCCACAACATGTCGGCGCTCGAGAACGTCATGGTCGGTGCGGACTCGCACCACAAGACCGGCGCGATCTCGGCGACACTGGGCCTGCCCATCCACCGCAAGGAAGAGAAGCGGGGCCGCGAACTGGCGAGGGACCTGCTGGACTTCGTCGGCATCGGCCGGGTCGAGCACAACACCGCGAAGAACCTCTCCTACGGCGACCAGCGCCGTCTGGAGATCGCGCGTGCGCTCGCGACCGACCCGAAGCTGCTGCTGCTCGACGAGCCCGCCGCCGGCATGAACCCGGCGGAGAAGAACTCGCTGCAGCAACTGATCCGCAAGATCCGCGACGACGGCCGCACCGTGCTGCTCATCGAGCACGACATGGGCCTGGTCATGCAGATCGCCGACCGGCTGGCCGTGCTCGACTTCGGCCAGAAGATCGCAGAAGGGCTCCCCCACGAGGTGCAGAACAACCAGAAGGTGATCGAGGCTTACCTGGGGGTGGCGGAAGATGCTTCTTGAGGTTCAGGACATCAACGTCCACTACGGGAAGATCGCCGCGCTCAAGGGAATGAGCATCGAGGTCGGCGAGGGCGAGATCGTTTCGCTCATCGGGGCCAACGGTGCCGGCAAGACCACGACGCTGAAGACGATTTCGGGCCTGCGTCCGCTGACCAGCGGCCGGATCCTCTTCGACGGCAAGGACATCTCGAAGACGCCCGGTCACAAGCGGGTCGAGCTCGGGATCGGCCAGTCACCGGAAGGCCGGGGCGTGTTCCCCGGTATGACGGTGCAGGAGAACCTCCTGATGGGTGCCTACACCCGCAAGGACGACCTGAAGGCCGACCTCGACGAGGTCTACGAGCTGTTCCCGCGGCTGAACGAGCGCAAGACCCAGTTCGGCGGCACGATGTCCGGTGGCGAGCAGCAGATGATCGCCATCGGCCGCGCGCTGATGACCAAGCCCAAGGTGCTGCTGCTCGACGAGCCGTCCATGGGCCTGGCGCCGATGCTGATCGCGCAGATCTTCGACATCATCCGCGAGATCAACAAGCGCGGGACCACGGTCCTGCTGGTGGAGCAGAACGCGCAGCAGGCGCTGAAGCTCTCCGACCGCGCGTACGTGCTGGAGACCGGTGAAGTGGTCAAGAGCGCCCGCGGTGCCGAGCTGCTGGACGACCCGCAGGTGCGGGCCGCCTATCTCGGTGGCGACCTGGGCGTCTGACGCCTTTTCGAGAAGGGCCCCGTCGCTTCCGCGGCGGGGCCCTTCTCATGCCAGCTTGATGTCGGTGCCCGTGAGGTTCTTCATGTCGGTCAGCGTCGGACCGCCGAAAGCCCGCAGCAGCACGGGTTTCGCTTCCTTGGGAAGGTCGAAGTAGAGGTCGAACTCGACCCGTACGCCGCGTCCCAGCTCGAACTTGTCCGGCTGCCGTTTGATCGTCATCGCCTGGTTGTCGACCGCGATCACCGCGCCGGAATCGGTGATCAGCTGCTGGCGCCGGGTGTCGAAGAGGATGCCGGACAGGCCCCTGCCCGTGACCACCAGCCGGAGCCGGACGAACTGTCCCTTCGCTTCGAATTCGGCGTGGCTGCCGGTGAGACTGGGCAACCCGGCGGCCAGCCCGATGAGGGAGAACTCGGTCTCCCCGTTGCGCGCGGGCGGCAGGTGCAGCGCGGTCTCGTCCGGCCGGACCTCCCGCGCGGGGAGGTCGTAGACGGGTTTGGCGGGCGGCTGCTCCTGCTCGGCGGAGCACCCGGCGAGTAAGACCAGGAGCGAAGCCGCCACGGTCAGGCGCTTTCTCATCGGACCACCTCCACGCTCAGGTAAGGCCAGTCGCCGACCTCCGGCAGCCGCAGGGGGCCGATCTCCCGCCCTGGCAGGAAACGCACCGTCGTGCCGGTCGTACCGTCGTCGGCGATCGGCGACAGGTCGGTGACCGGGACGCCGCGTTCGTAACGCTGGGTCCAGGAACCGTTGCGACGCCGGTTGGTGTGTACGAGCCAGTCGCTCAGCGCGGCCACGACCGACACGCCGCGGCGCGGGTGACCGTCCGGGAGCCGTTGCGCCTCAGGGGAATCGAAGAAACGCAGATCCTTGGTCGACATGACCGGCTTCTTCACGAAGCCACCGTGGCCGTCGGCGCGGGTGTCGGTGCCCCGCCCGTCGTCCGCCACGGAGATCGAGCCGTCGGGATGGACCGTGACGACGGCGTGCCCGCCCCCGGTGCTTTCGGCCTCCTCAGCCGCATAGGCGAGCACTTCGAGGACGAGGTGGGGAACACCGCCGGGAGCGAACTCCCCAGGGTTCCGGCGGATGCGCGCCAAATGGTCGAGATCCACGGAACCGGCCCAGTCGTGCGTGGTGTTGCGCCATTCACTCACCCCGTAGATTCTGCCCGGTCCCGGGGCTAATGTGCGGCTGTGGAGTTGCGACGTCTTCGATATCCCTGACCAGCGAATCGCGGCGCTGGCATGACGGCGCCCACAACGGATTTCGGCGGCTAGCAGTCGTCGACGTGCGCGGATTCGACGCAGGCGGCGGCCTCGGCGTGACCCGCCGCCTGGTACAGCAGGTTGTACAGCGTTTCGCGCTGGCCGTTGTCGAGCGCGCCGAGCACCTCGTCCTCGACTCCGGCGAGGGCGAACTCGGCCTTGACGAGCTGCTTGGCACCGACGTCGGTGAGTTCGACTATATGCCGCCGCCGGTCCTCCGGTGACCGCCTGCGTTCGACGAGGTTCGCGGATTCGAGGTCGTTCAGCAGCCCGACGACGTTCGTGCTGTCCATCTCCAGCGTCTTCGCGAGGTCCTGCTGCGAACAGCCGCCGAGGTCGCGCAGCACGGTCAGCGCGACGAGATGCCGGGGGCGCAGGCCGAGCGGGGCCAGGACGGACTCGCTGCGCAGCCGGATGCGGCGGGTGACGTGGTCGAGCAGCGCGCCGCAGCGATGCGGGGGCTGGCTCACGACCGGGAGTTCGGACACTCGTCAAGTGTACGTTCCCACATGATGACCACCACAGCATCAATGGTTTGCGTTACACAAACTATCTATGCAAGATAGTACGTATGACGAACCTGCTGCACATCGACTCCAGCATCACGGGCGAGCACTCGACCAGCCGTCGCCTCACCGCGCGGGCGGCCGCGGCCTGGCGTGCGGCGCATCCGGAGGGCACGGTCACCTATCGCGACCTGGGCGCCGACCCGCTGCCGCATCTGGACGCGGTCACCAACGCCGCCAGGACGGTGCCGCCGGAACAGCACACCCCGGAGCAGGCCGCGGCGTGGCGGCTCATCAAGGAGCTCGTCGACGAGGTCAAGGCGGCCGACACGATCGTGCTGGGCCTGCCGCTGTACAACTTCGGCCCGCCGAGCACGGTCAAGGCCTGGGTGGACCATCTGATCGCGCCCGGGCTGTCGATCGACATGGAGACCAGGGAGGGCCTCCTGGGCGGACGCGATTTCATCGTCCTCGCCGCGCGCGGCGGCGGATACGGCGCGGGCACGCCCCGCGAGGGCTGGGACCACGCGCAGTCGTGGATCCCCCACGGTCTTTCGCTGACCGGGCTCGAACCGCGGTTCGTCACCGCCGAGCTGACGCTCGCGAAGGTCAATCCGGCGATGGCGGACCTCATCCCGCTGGCCGAAGCCAGCCAGGTCGAGGCGGAACGCGCCATCGACGCTTTGTGGACTCCCGTAGCCGCCTGACTCGTGAGGACGTAGCACCGCACCCACGTGATCGAAGGCGGAACTCGCGTGATCAGAGACGGAACACCCGAATGCGGCCTCCAATCACGCGAGTCACGTCCCTGATCACGCGAGTCACGCCTCCGCGCACGCCGCGGTCTGTGTGCCCAGTCCGTGAAGGCCTCCTTGAGGGACCCAGAGTCCCTCAAGGAGGCCTTCACGGACTTCCGGCCGGCAGGTACAGAGACACGGCTGGCCCTAACCGTCCTTACTCACGAGGACTCAGCCGATGCCCGCCGCGAAAACGTGCATCGCGCTGTTCGACGGCAAGGTCACCGCGACGACCTCCTTCCCCGCGGTCAGCGGGACGGAGTTCGCGAACACCCGGTACGGCGTGGTCGGATACGCGGCCCCGGTGCGGGTGTTCTTGCCCATCACCGTCGCCACCGTCGTGGCGCCGTACTGGGCGGGATCCGCACAGCACCAGTTGGGGAAGCCGAGTTCGGCCTGGCTGGTACTGCCGTCGGCATAACGGACGACGACAGTGCCCTTCGCCGTGCCGGTACCGGTTCCGGTCAGCACGAGTTTCGCCCCGGTACCGCGCACCGCGATGGTCTGGCCGGACGCGAGGACGTTGTCCTTCTGTCCCGAACCGGTCTGCGGCCACGTCAGCTGCGCACCGAGCGCCGAGAAGCCCGCGCCCGGTTTGAGCCCTGCCTCGGCGAGGCCCTCCGCCCGGAAACTGCTGCCGCCGCCGTCGATGTCCCCCACCGCGACGTGGGCCGCGTCGGTCACGCCGACGTTGCCATAGGCCGCGGCCAGCGAACCGTGCGGGACGGTGACCGTCACCGAGTCGGTGACCCGGTTCTCCCCGAGCCGCGCCTTGTACGACGCCGACGCGGTGAGCTGGTAGTCGTCCGGTTTGATCCCCGCGTCCGGCGTCACCTTCACCGGGACACGCACGGTCGCGCCGGGCATCACCAGCCGGGGGCCGGCGGGCACCTCGGCACGGAAACCATTGGCGGGCAACGAGAACGTGACGTCCCGGACCGGCAGCGGCGTGCCGTTGGTGAAGCTCAGCGTGCCCGTCGCGGTCTGCCCGGGACCGGCGACCGCCGGGACGGACAGGGTGACGGAGCCGTTGCGGTCCTCGGGGAAGATCCCGCCGACCGCGCTCGTGCCGAACAGCCGGACGTCCTGACGGTCACCGGCGCCGATCTTGCCGGTCTTGACCCGCGCGACCCCACCGGCGGCCGGATCGAACCACCAGCCCGACGGCGCCGCGTCCAGTTCGGCCTTGCTGCCGTACTGCCGCAGGACGGAGTTCCCGGCCAGTACGGTCGCGGGCTTGCTTCCCGTGTGGACGGTCAGCTGGTAGTTCCGCGACGCGGGTTTCCCTGCGTAGGAACCGGAACTGGCACCGATCCCGACCGTCACCGTGCCGAGCCCGGACGTCGGGGCGTCCACGGTGAAGGTCTGCTTCGCCTGGTCGCCGTTCTTGTACGCCCTGGTCACGCCGTCGTCCTCGGTGAGCGTGAACGAACCCTTGCCCTGCGGGTAGACGTCGAGATCGAGCACGCCCTTGTCCCGCGTCTGCCACGACTTCGTGCCCTCGGCCCACATCGGCACCACGGCACCGGCGCGGACGAACAACGGCAGCGTGTCGAGCGGCGCGTCGTAACCGTCCACAGTGGTCGGACCGGTGTAGGTCTTGCCGCTCCAGTAGTCGACCCAGGTGCCCTTCGGCAGGTAGATGCCGTTGCGGACGGTGGAGTTCTCGTACACCGGCGCGACGAGGAAGTCCTTGCCGGACAGGAACTCGTACTTCGCCTTCTCGCCCCACACGTTCGGGTCGTCGGGGTATTCGAGCGCCAGCGGGCGGACCTGGCCGACGCCGGATTCGTGCGCCTCCACCGAATGGCTGTAGGTGTAGGGCAGCAGCCGCTCCTTGAGCAGCAGGTACTTGCGGTTGATCGAGGTGTACGGCTCGCCGTAGCGCCACGGCTGCTTGTCCGACGCGGCCCAGCCGTCCATCGTCATCGAGACCGGCAGGAATGCCTTCCACTGCAGGTCGCGGACGTAGGTCTGCGGGCTGCCGCCGAAGATGCCGTCGATGTCGCCGGTGTTGTACGCGATCCCCGACGTCGTGGCGCCGGCGTAGGTCGGGATCTGCCACTTGATGTAATCGTAGGAACCGGCCTGGTCACCGCTCCACAGCACGCCGCAACGCTGTGCGCCCGCCCAGCTGACCGGCGTCCAGACGAAGCCGCGCGCGTCGCTGTTGTCCTCGATGCCCTTGTGCGCGGTGTCGCAGGCGTCCAGCGCGAACTGGTAGCCCGGGCCGACCCACGCGACGTCGAGTTTGCGGACCCGCACCCCGGCCTTGACCTCTTCGACCTGGTTCGGCACGCCGTTCTCGGTCCACAGGCCCAGCTGCATGTTGTTCTTGCGCAGGCCTTCGCCGGTCTGCTGAAGGTTTTCGTAGCCGCAGCCGTAGCCGTCGTTGACGAGCATCCAGCCGTTGGGCATGCCGTGCTCGGTGTAGCCCTCCGCGATCTTCACCGCGTCCAGCGTGTGGCGTTCGCCGCGGTTGGCGTTGTGCAGATAGCAGTCGGCGTCACCGTGTTCGAGCCCGTAGAGCGGTGGCAGGAAAGGTTTCCCGACCAGATCGGTGTAGCCGGTGATGACGTCCTTGAGCCCGTCGCCGACGACGTATGTCGCGTCGAAGCGGCGTTCGTCGTGCGTGGTGCGCACCGGCTCGGTGAAGGCGTAGGTGCCTTGCGCGAAGGTGTTGCGCAGCACGCCGTATCCCGCCGTGGAGGCGTAGAACGGCTGCGAATTCGGGGCCCCGCCGTCGTTCCAGTTGTAGTCGGCGAAGATGCGGATCGTCTGGCCGCGGTGACTGAAACGGCCGTTCTGCTCGCCGCCGCCGACGAACTGCTCGGTCGCCGTCCGCGCCAGGGTCTGCGTGGTCTGTTTGTCGGTCCAGGACAGCGGCGCCGACTCCTCCCAGAGCCGCTTGCGGTCCGCGCCGTCGTACAACGCGAGGCGCAGCGGATGCTTGTACGCCCGCAACGTCGCCTTGGCCGTGGAAACCGCCCAGTAGTCCCCCTTGTCGGCCGTCTTGGGCGTCACCGGGGCACCGGTGCGCGGCAGCACGATCTTGCTCCCGGCGGGATCGGTGAACGTGCCGTCCGGCGCCAGCCAGACCCGGACGGCGCCTTCGGCCGGGAAGCCGACGCGCACCGCGGCACTTCCCGATTTCAGCGTGACGGTGGGGCCTTCGGCCGAGATCCCGGTCAAATCGCCCAGCTTCCCGGACGCCGCCGCGGCCGGGTCGGCGTGGGCGGCGACCGGGGAAAGCCCGAGAAGGGCCACTGCGGCCAAACAACTCAGGGATTGCGCAACTCTGCTCATTCGAGACACCTTTCGCGCATGAATACGCAATAGGGTCTCTGTATAGCGCACGATTCGCGCAAAGTCATCCGCCGAAGCGGTGCTGCCGACTTTCGTCGGGTCGGGGCAAGATCCTTATGCGGCAACGGGTGTGCGTGCCCCGGATGTCATGAAAGGGCCGTTCAGGACAAAAGATGTCCTGAACGGCCCTTTCATGACACTCAGGACCGGAGAGGTCAGACCGCCTGGACCTCGACCCCGGCGGCCTCGAACGCCCGCAGCACCTTCGGGTCCGCGTTGGAGTCGGTGACCAGCGCGTGCACCTGCGGCGTCGCGCAGATCCGCGCGAACGCCCGGCGGCCCAGCTTCGAACCGTCGGCGACCGCGACGACGCGTTCCGCGCGCTCGACCATCAGCCGGTTGATACTCGCCTCACCCTCGTGGTGGGCGAAGGCGCCGGCGTCGGCATCGAACGCGTCGACCCCGAGGAACAGCAGGTCGATCGTCAGTTCGCTGAGCACGCGCGTGGCCAGCGGACCGCTGAGCTCGAACGACTGCGGACGCGCGACACCACCGGTGACCACGATCTTCACATGCGGCCGGACCGCGAGTTCGTGCGCGATGTTCAGCGCGTTGGTGACCACCGTCAGCCCCGGCGAATCGCCGCGTCCGGCCAGATCGGACCGGGTGGCCAGCGAACGCGCGACACCGGCCGTCGTCGTCCCGCCGTTGAGGCCGACCACCATGCCCTGCGCGACGAGCGCCGCCGCGGCGACACTGATCCGCTGCTTCTCGGGCACGTGCCGCGCGGTCTTGTAGCGCAACGGCAGGTCGTAGGCGAGGTCGTTGGCCACCGCGCCACCTCGGGTGCGGGTGAGCAACTGTTGCTCCGCCAGGTGATCGAGGTCGCGCCGGATCGTGGCGGCGGAGACGTTCAGCTCCTCGGCCACGTCCTCGACGTCGATCTTCTCCCGCTGCCCCAGCAGGTCCAGCAGGGTGCTCAGCCGTTCGTGCCGGGCCATCGGCGCCACTCCTAGCTCGCTGCGGCCTATCGCGCATACCGGTGCGCTGTTGGCCACTGTTTCGAGCAGTATGCTGCATCGCGGTTGTCCGCCGCGAGCGGCACGCCGGTCGAGTGGCCCGGCCGGTCACTTCATCCGGAAGTCGTGCTGTTCCGGCAGCGGTTCATCGGAAACCGCCGCCCAGGTGTCGGACAAAGACGTTTCCCCTTCCCTGATGTTCGCGACCTCGAAACCGCTGTCGTACACGGCCTTGGCCCCGGCGGTGTCGCCGAGGGCGAGCCGGGTCCGAGCGGTCAGGAGGGCGATCCGCCCTTCCACGGGCAGTCCGTCCAGCAGCACACTCGCTTCGTCCGGGAGCCCCGCGGCGAGCTGCGCCGCGATGGCCTCGACGACCAGGGGACGCAGTGACGGCGCGAGGGCGACCGCCCGCCGGTACAGCCAGGCGGCCTCGTGCCCGGCCGTGGCGATCGCGAGATTCCGCAACGCCCAAGGGTTCTCGGCCGCCGACACGGACTCGCGCCACGCGCGGACCGCGTCCGACTGTCGTCCGGCCGCCCAGTGCGCGACGCCGCGGTGATACCAGGTCAGCCAGTTCTTCGGGGCGTACTCCATGAGATCCGCCCAGTACCGGTTCACCAGTGTCGCCGGAGGGACGGCGAGCGGATCGCCGTCCGGCGGCGTCCCGTCGAGCAACGCGAGCCACGGCTCCTGGTCCGGCCCCAGCGATTCGTCCGGAAACGGCGTGCCCGGGAGACACATCGGCGCCCGCCGGTTCTCCAGCGCACCCCAGCCGGAACCGGTGGCCAGGAAGGATTCCGGGGTGACGTCGGCGATCTTCCGCCAGGCGTCGTGGAGCTCGTCCATGGTCTCCGCAGACGGCAGACCGGCGGCGACGGCTTCACGAGCCGCCGTCCAGTCGTCACCGTGCACCGCGGCCGGATCGGCGGCGACCGGACCATAGGCCTCCAGCCAGTCCCAGCTCTCCCCCGGCGGCAGCCGCAGGTGCTCCAGCTGGGTGCGGGCCAGCCCGGCCTGGATCTCCAGATAGCCCCCGGCCTCCGGTGCCAGCCACTCCTGCCAGCGACGTCCGCCGGTGGATTCGCCCCACAGGAACAGCTTCCGGCCGCGCAACCGGCCGGTGGACAGCTGAGCGAGCCCCGTCCCGTCGGCTTCGACGGCCGCGACCCACGGTCGCCCGATCACCTCGAAGAAGTAGTCCGCCGCGGCCTCCGCCCGCGCCGGATACGTCAGCTCGCCGGGTACGTCGACCAGGTCGAGCCGTCCCGAATAGCCGTAATGCCAGGCCTGCGTCGCGGGCGCCAGCACCCTCGTGCCCTCGTTCTGCGGCACCGCGATGTTCGACCACCAGTACACGGGGACGTCGTAGGGATGCGGGTTGCGCACCCGCACCGCCACGAGCAGCTGCTCCGACCCTTCCGGCAGCCAGAAGTCGACCTGGTATGGCAGGTCGCGGGTGCGTTCCCACTCCCACAAACGCAGCACCGGCGTGCCGTCCGGGCCCGCGATCTCCGCGGCGAACATCGGCTCGCAGGTCAGCGTCGTATGCCCGGTGCTGCCGAGGTTCCACTCGACACCGCCGGCGAACCACGCGTCCCGCAGGGCGAGGTTCGCCGGCTGGAACACCGGGTTGCGATAGAGCAGCTCACGTCCGGACGGCTTGTGGACCAGTGAGTACAGCCGTCCGCCCAGCGACGGCAGCACGGTGGCGCGGAGTTTGTCGTTCTCCAGCACCACCGCCGGGAGTTCACGGTCGGTGCGCTCGCGGGAGTAACCGTCCTGCAGCAGGCACGGCAGCGTGGTGTCCAGGCGGCCGTAGCCGATGTTCTCCGCCAGGTCCGGCGGCAGCTCGTCCACATTGGACACCTTCGCCACCGCCTCCGGTTTCCGGAGCGGCGGCAACGGGTTCTCCGGGCCCAGCTCGGCGGCCGGGAGCACCAGCCCGGTGCGATACAGGCTGGTCATGCGTCCGGGAGCCTGTCACCGGTCGCGGCGTCGAACAGGTGCACCGCACCCGGTTGCGGGGTCAGGGAGATCGGCTCGCCGCGCTGCCACGGGGCCATCCCGGGAGTGCGGACGGTCAGCACGCGATCGCCGTCACGGCAATAGAGGTACTGGTCGCTGCCCAGCTCCTCGACGACCTCGACGATGGCCTCGAAACCGCCGTCGCCGATCGTCCAGCCCTCGGGCCGGACGCCGACGACGATACCGGGCCCGGTCAGCGCCGAACGTTGCGCCGGGGTCAGCGGAAGCCGCGTTCCACCGGCGACGGCACCATCACTGTCCACAGTGGTCTCCAGCAGGTTCATCGCGGGCGAGCCGATGAACCCGGCGACGAACACGTTGACCGGCTTGGCGAACAGCCCGACCGGTGTGTCGCACTGCTGGAGGATGCCGTCCTTCAGTACGGCGACCCGGTCTCCCATGGTCATCGCCTCGACCTGGTCGTGCGTGACGTAGAGCGTGGTGATGCCCAGCCGCCGCTGCAGTGACGCGATCTGGGTGCGTGTCTGCACGCGGAGTTTGGCGTCCAAGTTGGACAGTGGCTCGTCCATCAGGAACACACTGGGCTCGCGCACGATCGCCCGCCCCATCGCGACCCGCTGCCGCTGACCTCCGGACAGCTTCGCGGGTTTGCGGTCCAGGTACTCGGTCAGGTCGAGCACGGCCGCGGCCTCGCGCACCTTGCGGTCGCGTTCGGCCTTGGGCATCTTGGCCAGCTTCAGGTGGAAGCCGATGTTCTCCCCCACCGTCATATGCGGGTAGAGCGCGTAGTTCTGGAACACCATGGCGATGTCCCGGTCCTTCGGCGGCAGTTCGGTGACGTCGCGGTCGCCGATGTGGATGGAGCCGTCGTCGGCGCCTTCCAGCCCGGCGAGCATCCGCAGCGTGGTCGACTTCCCGCAGCCGGACGGGCCGACCAGCACCAGGAACTCGCCGTCGGCGACCTCGAGGTCGAGGCCGTCGACCGCGGGACGGTCCACCCCGGCGTAGAACCGGGTGGTGTCGGAGAAGGTCACGGTGGCCATCAGGTCCTACTTTCCGGCGCCGAGGGTCAGGCCGGTGATGATCCGGCGGGCGAGTACGAGGTAGAGCACGAGCATCGGGAGCACGACGATCGCCACACCGGCGATCAGTCCGCCGTACTCCGACTGGTAACTCGCCGCCCCGTAGAAGGTGAAGAGCGCGCGCGACAACGTGAAATGCGCCTGGTCCTTGAGGAACACGATCGCCAGCAGCGTCTCGTTCCACAGCCCGATGGCGTTCAGCGTCAGCGCGGTGATCATGCCGCCGCGGGTGAGCGGCAGCATGACCGAGAAGAACGTGCGCATCGGCGACGCGCCGTCCAGCGCGGCCGCCTCCTCCAGTTCGTCCGGCAGCGACCGGAAGAACCCGGTCATCAGGAAGACCGTGAACGGGATCGACAACGCCACGTACAGCACGAACAGGCCGTATTCGTTGTCCAGGTGCACTTTGCTGAGCACCACGAACAGCGGGATGATCACGGTCTGGAACGGCACGCCCATGCCGATCGCGACGACGTTCGTCATCGGCCCGGCGCCGCGGACGCCGAGCCTGGTCAGGGCGTACGCGCAGGGCGCCGAAACGGCGACCGTGACGACCGTCGCCAACCCGACCAGGATCACGGTGGTGAGCACGGCCTCGCCGAAACCGGCGTTGTTCCAGGCGTAGATGAAGTTCCGGAACGGCTTGCCGACCTTGAACCACTGGTACGGCAGGTCGAACGGCTTGGTGAAGATCTCCACCGGTGTCTTGAACGACGCCGTGAGCAGCCAGTACAGCACCAGGATGTTGCCTGCGGTGAACAGCCACACGATCGTGGAACCCAGGACGCGCAACGGGCTGAACCGTTTGGAGCCGGGCGCCGGACGTGGTTTGCGTGGCGGCTTGCGCACCGGTTTCGGCGACGGGCGCGGAGGCGCCTCGACGTCGGTGACGGACATTTCGTCTCCCTCAGAACTGGATCGCGTCACGGCGCATCAACCGGCGGAGCAGGACGACGAGCACGGACACCAGCACGATCATCGCCACCGCGCAGGCACAGGCGGCACCGAAGTCCGGGGTGCCATTCGAGCCGAAGGTCCGGTCGAACACGTAGATCCCGAGCGTCCAGGCTTCGTTGGGCGGGGCGTAGGTGCCCGGACCGGCCAGCACGAACACCAGCTCGAAGATCTTGAGCGCGTTGATCGTCCACAGCACCCCCGCGACACCGACGACGTCCCAGGTCATCGGCAGCGTGATGTTCTTGAACTTCTGCCACGGCGACGCGCCGCCCAGCTCCGCGTCCTCGTAGAGGTACGGCGGGATGCGGTCGACCGCGGCCATCAGGATGGTGATGTAGAAACCCGAGCTGGCCCAGATCAGCGAAGCCGTCACCACACCGGTCACATTGGACGGTGCGAGGAACTTCGCCGCGTCCGCGCCGAGGCTTTCCAGCACGTAGTTCGCCAGTCCCTGTTTCCCCGGCTGGTACTTGAAGACGAAGCCGAGGAACATGCCGAGCGCCACCGGCGCCACGATGTTCGGGAAGAACAGGATGGCCCGGACGATCTTGCCGCCCTTCATGTCCCGCAGCACCATGGTGAACAGGAACGCCAGCGCGAACGTGCCGATGCCGCCGAGGAACACGTAGATCAGCGTGTTGCGGAAGGCGTACTGGAACGAGTCGCTCGCCCACATCTGCGTGTAGTTGGTGACGCCGTTGGGTTCCGGCGTGTCCCCCGCCCCGGCCCAGCTGGTGAAGCTCAGCACGACGGTCGCGATCGTCGGCAGGACCAGGAAGGCCAGGTACAGCACCAGCGCCGGCGCGGCGAACGGCCAGAACAGCCGTTTCTTGCGACTCAGGTGCGCCCCGGCCTTCACGGCCCGCGCCGGCGGTTTCGCCGGAGTCGTGACTGTCGCCATCAGCCCTGGTTCTTCCAGAATTCGGCACCCTTGGTGGCGAGCTGGTCGACGAACTGCTGCGGGGTGATCTGGCCCTTCAGCAGCGCGATGTCGGCGGGGTCGAAGACGTCGGTCTGCCATTTGCCGCCGGCGATACCGTCGATCCCGTCGTACTGCAGGACGTGCTCCTTCTTCGGATCGTCCAGCGCGGCCTTGACCTGCTTCAGGTCGTCCGGCACGGCGAGGTCCGCCCGCGGCACGAGGTTGTCGGCCACCACGGGGATCCCGGCGAGCAGGTCCTTGTTGAGGAAGTAGGCGATGAACGCCTTGGCCGCTTCGGCGTGCTTGGCCTTCTTGGTCACCGAGAAACCGATCGACATCTGCTCGACGGTGTCGTGCGTGGCGCCTTCGGGCATCGGGAACTGGAAAGAGCCGTAGTTGATCTTCGTTCCGGCGCCCTGCTTGTCCAGGTACTCGCGGGTCTCGCTCGGCGCCCAGCTGCCGACGTAGAGGAACCGGGAGTCACCGTCGGCCCAGCGCTGCTGCACCTGCGGGAACTTCGCCGCGTCCCAGCCGTCGATGAAGTACTTGGGCAGCTTCGCGGTTTCGGTGGCGGCCTTGAGGAAACCGGGGTCGGTCTTCCACGCCTGACCGGTCTTGTCGGTCGCGGCCTTGTACAGCCCGCCCGCGCCGACATAGCGCTCGGCGAGCTGGGTGTAGAAGTACATGTTGTAGAACGGGATGTCGCCGTCGAGGCTGATCGCCGCCTTGCCGTCGGACTTCGCCTTGTCGAACAGGCCGATCAGCTCGTCCATCGTCTTCGGCTGCTGGATGTCGCCGGCGGTGTCCTTGTTGAACCACCAGGCGCTCGACTGGATCGTGTACGGGACCATGAAGTTGTGGCCCTCGCGGTCCTTGTTCTGCGGGAAGTCGTACGAGCTGGGCGAAAGCACGTCCTTGACGGTCTTGTCGCCCTCGCCGACCTTCATCGCGAAAACGTCGTCGACGCTCTGCGTGCCGCCCGGCGTCATGACCGCCGCGCCGACCTTGCTGACGTCCTGGTCGAACAGGTCCGGCACGGCGTCGGTGTTCAGCGCGGGCACCAGGTTCTGGGTGTAGGCCTTGCGGCCCAGCCACTGCACGTCGACCTTGACGCCGGTCTTCTCCTGGAAGCATTTGAAGGCCTTCTGGAGGACCTTGCCCTGCGGCTCGTCGGCCGTCCACATGGACCAGTACGTGAATTCCTTGTCCGTCGTGGGTTTCACCCCCGCCTCCGGACAGGGCGCGTTGAGGAACTGATCGACGCCCGGGAGCGCGTTCTCGCCGGTGCCACCGGCCGCCGTGTCCCCGCCGCCACATCCCGCGAGCAGGAGCGCCGCCCCTGCCGTCAATGCCGTGAGCCTGCCTACCCGCATCCGCCACCACCTGGATCGAAGATCACACAAGTTCTGCTTGTTCTTGCGCAGTTTTGTGAGGTTTCACGCACATGTCAACACTCAATCGCGCAAAGTCTGCTCAATCGTCACCTTGACCGGTTCAACATGATCAAGCTTGAGCACTCCCAGCAACCGCCGCACCTCGACGGCGACCGCGGCGCGCCCGGCACCGAGGTATTTCCGCGGGTCGACCCGCTCAGGATGCGCGCGCCAGTCCTCCGCCGCGGCCGCGGTGAACACCTTGTTGAGCTGGGTGGCGATATTGATCTTCGTCATCCCGGCTCGTACGGCCTCGGCCAGGCCGTCGTCGGGCACACCGGACGATCCGTGCAGCACCAACGGCACCGGCACCTTCTCCCGCAGCCGCGCGATCAGCTCGAAGTCCAGCGCGGCGTCACGGGTGAGCATGGCGTGCGAACTGCCCACCGCCACCGCCAGCGCGTCGATCCCGGTGGACGCGACGAACTCCGCCGCCTCGTCCGGATCGGTGCGCGCGCCGGGCGCGTGGACGCCGTCCTTGCCACCGACCTCGCCGAGTTCGGCCTCCACCCACACTCCGTGGTCGTGGCAGTACGCGGCGACTTCCCGGGTGGCGCGCACGTTGTCGGTGTAGTCCAGTTTGGACGCGTCGAACATGACGGAGCCGAAGCCGAGCGCGACCGCCTCGCGGACCAGATCGGCCGATTCCGCGTGGTCGAGATGCACCGCGACCGGTGTCGCGGCCCCTCTGGCCGCGGCGAGGGCCGCTGCACCGACCGGCGCCAGCGAGCCGTGGTACTTCACGGCGTTCTGGCTCAGCTGCACGATCACCGGCGCTTCCGCCGCGGTGGCGCCGTCGATGATCGCGGTGATGTGTTCGAGCTGGATCGCGTTGAACGCGCCGCAGCCGTGCCCGGCCGCCGCTGCGGCGCCGACGATCTCCCCGGTTCCCACCAGAGGCATGACAACTCCTAATCCGGGCGGGCGCGCACGGCGACCAGCCCCTGTTCGGCTCGGTAGTGCGCGAGGTCGACGTCCCCGGCGAGCGGGCCGAGCACGGCCGCCCCGGACAACGCGACGGCGCGGCGCAGGATGTCCTGCCAGGATTCGGCGCGGCTCAGCCCCAGTGCCAGCGCGGCGACGACGGCGTCGCCGGCGCCGGTGGTGTTGCCGGTGAGCACAGTGGACGGTGCCGCGTGCCAGGTGCCGGAGCCGGTCACCGCCAGCAATCCTTCGGCACCCAGCGACACGACGACGGCGCCCGCCCCGGCCTTGCGCAGCTCGGCCGCGGCGGCCACCGGATCCCGCAGTCCGGTGACCTCGCGCAGTTCGTCGGCGTTCGGTTTGACGACGGACGGTTTCCCCGCCAGTCCGGCGAGCAGCGCCTCACCAGAAGTGTCCAAGATGGACGGTGTGTCGCCGAACAGCCCGGCGTATCCCCCTGCCCCGGGAGGAAGGCTGCCCGAGCACACGAGGACGTCGGGCTTGCGGGCCCGGACGGCCTCGGCAAACGTTTGCCACTCGTCTCCGGTGAGCCGGGGCCCTGGCTCGTTCAGCAGCGTGACCGATCCGTCGTCCGCCAGAACCGTGATGGTGCGCCGGGTCTCGCCGCCGATCGGAACGGCCGTGGCCGGGATTCCCGCCGCCGCGAGATCACCCACGACGGCGGCGCCCGTCGCACCGCCCGCCGTGAAGAGCGCGCGGACGTCGGCCCCGAGCGTGTGCAGCACCCGGGCGACGTTGACGCCCTTGCCGCCCGCCCGGTGCCGCACCTCCCGAACCCGGTGCACGTCACCGGCCCGCAGACCGTCCACTGTGTACGTGACGTCCAGCGCGGTGTTCGGCGTGACGGTGACGATCACGGCTGCCTCAGGTCAGGACGACGGAACGAGTGAGACTGCGGGGGTTGTCCGGGTCGAGCCCCTTGCGGGCGGCGATGGCCCCGGCGACACGCTGCGCGCGGACCAGGTCCGCCATCGGGTCCAGGCCGCTCTCGACGAACAGGCCGCCCGCGCGGGCGACGTCGTCGGCCAGCCCCTCCGGCGCCTGCCCGAACATCCAGGTCACACGGCCGGGTTCGCTGATGCTGATCGGCCCGTGCCGGTAGTCCCAAGCCGGGTACGACTCCGTCCACAGCAGGCACGCCTCGCGGAACTTGAGCGCGGCCTCGTTCGCGATGCCCACGGACCAGCCGGTGCCGAGGAAGCTGAACTGCTCGGCGCCGATGAGCTCGTCGGGCAGTGGTTCGGCGAGCACGCGCTCGGCCTGGTCGGCGACCGCGGTCAGGTCCTCGCCGAGGTGCGCGCGCAGCATCGCCAGCGCCGTCGTGGCGAAGCGGGTCTGCACGACCGAGCGCTCGTCGACGACGGACAGGTCGACGATCGTGTCCGCGGCGGCCTCGATCTCGCGGGGCACCCCGGTGATCGCGATGGTCGGCGTCCGGCCCCGCAGCTTCGCCAGCAGGGCGTGGACCTCGGTCGTCGTACCCGACCTGGTCAGCGCCACGACATGGTCGTAACCGCGGCCTTCCGGGAACTCCGACGCGGCGAAGGCGTCGGTCTCGCCGAGCCCGGCGGACTCGCGAAGGACGGCGTACGCCTGGCCGATGAACCACGACGTGCCGCAGCCGACGATCGCGACCCGCGCGCCCGGTGGCGGCAGCAGCTCACTGTTCGCCGAGGCCAGCGCCGCCGCGTCCCGCCAGCGGCCGGGCTGGCTCGCGATCTCCGCCGCCATGAAGGTCCCGCTCATGAACTCCCCATCCGTGCCAGTTGTGCGCAATAGCTGTCACGTTAGGTGCAGTTTTGTGCAACGTCAATGCTCTGTTAGCGCACTTTCACGCATTTGATGCGTTCAGATGTGCGTACTGGACGAGACTTCGATCTGCGTGACCGGCGTCACTCCGAAAGCTGTCACAACCTCTCCGTCCGGCTCGTCATGTAGGCAGCAATCGACCGAGAGGGAAGATCATGGAACCGCGCGTCAACCTGTTCGAGAACGAAGTCGTCCTGAAGTACGTCAAGCGTCTCGGCGCCGCGAACCGCCCGATCGAGGAGTCCTCGCTGCCGCACGCGACGCAGGAGCTGGTGAAGCTGCGCGCCAGCCAGATCAACGGCTGCGGTTTCTGCACCGACATGCACAGCAAGGACGCCGCGCACGCCGGCGAGACCTCGGTCCGGCTCAACCTGGTCGCCGCCTGGCGGGAGGCGAACGTGTTCACCGAGGCCGAGCGCGCGGCCCTCGCGCTCACCGAGGAGGGCACCCGGATCGCCGACGCGCACCACGGCGTCAGTGACGACACCTGGGCGCAGGTGCGCAAGCACTACGACGACGAGCAGATCGGCGCCCTGATCGCGTTGATCGCCGCGATCAACGCGTACAACCGGCTCAACGTCATCGCCCGGACGCCGGCGGGCGACTACCAGCCCGGCATGTTCGACTGATCCTCGCGTTCATCGACAACAGGATCGCTTCGCCGGACAACGATCGAGGTGCGACGGGCTGCTAAACCTGCGGATACCAGCGATCCGGAGGTTCAGCCCGTGCAACTCGACGTCCGCTTCTTCCCCGTGACCGGAACCCATCGGCTCAGCACCGACCTCGTCGGGCTGCGCGCGAACTTCCACTACGGCTCGGGGAACGTGCTGGAGCAGCATTACGCGGACAGGACGACGATGATCTGGACCGGAGTTTCCGGCGATTTCGCCGGTGTCCGCCAGAAAGAGGCGACACTGCGTGTCTTCGAGACCGGCCCGGCGCAGTATTTCGTCACCTGGTACGAATCCGGGACCGTCGCGACGGCGGCGCACGGTGAGATCTTCGACGGCGGCTATCCGATCGCCGTGATGGCCGACTTCGGCCGTCTGATCGCGACCGCCGCCTACACGAATCCGCGTGAAGATGGCGGACAGTACTTTCTGGTCGACCAGGCGACGATCGAGATCCTGGACAAGCCGCACGGATGGCCTTCCTTTCCCGAACCACGGTCGTGAGTGGCGTTTCGGGTTCTAACCCGAAACGCCACTCACGACCGGGCGCTGCCGAACAAGCGCCGCGCACGCAAAGGCAAAGCCCCAGCCCACCTCCGCTCCCATACTGGCCGTCCAGCGGAGATGAGGAGCAGCGCATGAGCCGAGACGACACGTCGCTCGCCAAGAACGTCCTGGGCGTGCCAGGCATCGTCTTCCTCGTGCTCGCGGCCGTCGCGCCGTTGACCGGGATGATCGTGATCGCGGCCATCGGCATCGCGGTCGGGAACGGCGGCGGCATGGTCGCGGCGTTCCTGCTGGCGACGGTCGTCCTACTGCTGTTCGCGGTCGGCTACGCGCAGATGTCGCGGGTCCTCACGAGCGCGGGTGGCTTTTACGCCTTCGTGGTCAAGGGATTGGGCCGGACACCGGGTCTCGTCGCCGGTTTCATCGCGATGCTCGGCTACAACTGTTTCGTCGCGGGAGCGATCGGGACGAGCGGGTTCTTCACCTCCACGGCGATCGACGACGTCTTCGGCGTGAAACTCGATTGGCTGTTCTGGAGCGCGCTTTCGGTCGCGCTGGTCCTTTTGCTCAGCCGTCGCGGGATCGCGGTCAGCGCGAAGGTGCTGGGCGCGTCGCTGATCCTCGAAGTGTCGATCCTGCTGATCATGGACTTCAGCGTGCTGTTCCGGCACGGCTTCTCGTTCGCCGCGTTCAGCCCGTCCGTCATGTTCCAGGGTGCCGGCGGGCTGGCGTTGTTGTTCGCCGCCAACGCTTTCATCGGCTTCGAGGCGACGGCGCTGTTCGGCGAGGAGGCCAGGGATCCCAAGCGGACGATCCCGCGGGCGACCTACATCGCCATCGGGTTCATCGGGGTGTTCGCCGCGTTCACGACCTGGGCCGTGGTCAGCGCGATCGGCGCCGAGCAGGCGCAGGACGTGGCCACCGCGCATCTGTCGAGCGGGGATCTCGTGCTTTCGGTCGCCCAGGAGTACCTCGGCGGCCCGCTGACGAAGGTCATGTTGCTGCTTCTGGTGGTCAGTCTGTTCGCGGCGCTGCTGGCACTGCACAATTCGGCCACCCGCTATCTGTACGCGCTGGGCCGGGTCGGCGTGCTGCCGCGCGTGCTCGGCAAGACCAGCCCCCGCAACGGCGCGCCGCGCTACGCCTCGATCGTCCAGTTGCTCTTCGGGTCGGTGGTGGCGCTGGCGTTCCGCCTCGCCGGGCTCGACCCGGTCGCCGACCTCACCGCGAGCATGACCGGCTTCGGCACCCTGGGCATCCTCACCCTGCAGTTGTTCGCGGCCGTGGCGATCCTGGTCTACTTCCGCCGGACGCGGGACCGCCGGGTGGTGAAGACGCTGATCGCGCCCGGGCTGGGCGCGGTGGGCCTCGGGCTCATCGTGACGTTGGCGATCGTCAACTTCCCGACGCTCGCCGGGTCGAGCAACGGCGTCGTCCCGCTCCTGCCGTGGCTGCTCCTGGTGGTCGCCCTGGCCGGGCTCGCGCTCGCCGGCTGGCTGCGCCGGTTCCGTCCTTCGGTTTACGACGCACTGGAGACCGACCTGGAACGGGAACCGTCAAACGTTGTTGGTCAGTGAGAGGTTGAACGAATAGCGCGAGGCGCGGTAGACGTGCCATCCGTATTCCACGACCTTGCCGGACTCGTCGTAGGTGGTGCGGCGCATGGTGAGCAGCGCCGCGCCCGGCTGCTCGTCCAGCAGTTCGGCGTCCTCCTCGGTCGCCTGCCGGGCGCCGACGTTCTGCTGGGCGGCGTGCAGCCGGACACCCGCCGAGCGCAGCAACTGGTAGAGCCCCTTGTCCCTCAGTTCGTCGTCCGACGGATCGAGGAGACCGTCGGGCAGGTAGTTGTTCATGATCGCCAGCGGTTCGCCGCCGGTCGAGCGCACCCGCTTCAGCCGGCGGACGTGGGTCAGGCCCGGCGTTTCGAGCTGTTCGATCGCCTCCTCGCCCGCGGGCTCGACCTGGTTCACGAGGACGACGGATTCCGGCTTGTCCCCCAGCTCACTGAGGTCGTCGAAGAGGCTGCTCAACCGCAGCGGCCGGGCCACCTTGGTGCGGACGACCTGTGTGCCGACACCGCGCTTGCGGACCAGCAGGCCCTGATTGACCAGTGATTGGATCGCCTGACGGATGGTCGGCCGCGACAGGTGCAGCCGCGCCGCCAGGTCCAGCTCGTTGTCCAGCCGGGCACCGTTGGGCAGTCTGCCGTCTTCGATGGCGGCGCCGATCTGCCGGGCGACCTGGGAGTACAGCGGTTCCGGGCCGTTCGGATCCACCACGATCTCGCCGGGCACCCAGGGTTTCATGCGCGGAGCCTACCGTGCTCGACGACTATGACCTTATGTCCATATGTCTTGACAAAGTCTCCGGGCGCTTGCGATGGTCGAAAGACCACGCGAGCCGGGAGGTATGAACGTGTCGGACACAGTGCGCCGGATAATCGCTGCGCGAGTGCGAGATCCGGGAGCCGTGGCTGTGGCGGCCGCCACCCGGGTCCGGGCGAAGTCGCCGTTCAACGACAAGGGCCGCACGATGATCATCGCCGCGGACCATCCGGCTCGCGGCGCGAACGGCGGCGGCTCCGACCCGCTCGCGATGGCCGACCGCGGTGAACTGCTCGACCGCCTCGGCCTGGCGCTGGAACGACCCGGGGTCACCGGCGTGCTGGCGACGCCGGACATCATCGACGATCTGCTGCTACTCGGCGTGCTCGACGGCAAGACCGTCATCGGCTCGATGAACCGCACCGGACTGGCGGGATCGAGTTTCGAGATCGACGACCGGTTCGCCTGCTACGACGCCGAAACGATCGAACGGATGCGCTTCGACGGCGGCAAGACGCTCACCCGGATCTGCCTGACCGATCCGGCGACGCCGAGCGTTCTCGAGAACACCGCGAAGGCGGTCAACGACCTCGCCGACCGCAAGCTGATCGCGATGATCGAGCCGTTCCTCTCGGACTGGGTCGACGGACGTCTCCGCAACGACCTCTCCCCCGACGCCGTGATCCGCTCGATCACCATCGCCTCCGCCCTCGGCCGCTCGTCGGCCTACACGTGGCTGAAACTCCCGGTGGTGAAGGACATGGAGCGCGTGCTGGCCGCCTCGACCTTGCCCGCGGTCCTGCTGGGCGGCGAGGTCAAGGACCCCGACGCCGCCTTCGCCGCCTGGCAGCGGGCGCTCGCGCTGCCGACTGTGCAGGGCCTCGTGGTCGGCCGGTCCCTGCTGTACCCGCACGACGGAGACGTCGCCAAGGCCGTCGACACGGCCGTCGGACTGCTGTGAACACCTGTGGAGGACAACGCGTGAAGACCATCGACCACTGGATCAGCGGCGCCGCGACCACGGCGGGCTCCGCCCGCACGGCCCCGGTGTACGACCCGGCCGTGGGACAGGCGCAGGCGGAGGTGCTGCTCGCGGAACCGTCCGATGTGGACACCGCGGTGGCCGCCGCGGCCAAGGCCTTCGAGACGTGGGGCGATTCATCGCTGTCACAGCGGACGAAGGTGATGTTCGCCTTCCGCGAGCTGCTGGTGAAGCACGAGGAGGAGCTCGCCAGGATCATCTCCGCCGAACACGGCAAGGTGATCGACGACGCGCGCGGCGAGATCGTCCGCGGCCGCGAGATCGTCGAGTACGCCTGCGGGATCGCCGACGCGCTCAAAGGCGGTTTCTCCGACCAGGTCTCGCGGGACGTGGACGTGCACGACTTCCGGCAGCCGCTCGGCGTCGTCGCCGGGATCACGCCGTTCAACTTCCCGATCATGGTGCCGTTGTGGATGCACCCGATCGCCATCGCGGCGGGCAACACGTTCGTCCTCAAGCCGAGCGAGCGGGTCCCGTCCGCGTCCCGGCTGGTCGCCGAACTGTACGCCGAGGCGGGGCTGCCCGACGGCGTGTTCAACGTGGTCAACGGGGACAAGGTCGCGGTCGACGCGATCCTGGAACATCCCGATATCGCCGCCGTGTCGTTCGTCGGGTCGACCCCGATCGCCAAGTACGTCCACGAACGCGCGACGGCCACCGGCAAACGCGTGCAGGCGCTGGGCGGGGCCAAGAACCACGCTGTCGTCCTGCCCGACGCCGATCTGGAGTACGCCGCGAACCACCTCACGGCGGCGGCGTTCGGTTCCGCCGGGCAGCGTTGCATGGCGATCTCCATCGGTGTCGCCGTGGGGTCGGCCGGGGACGGGCTGATCGAGATCCTCGAGCGCAAGGCCGCCGAGATCAAGGTCGGGCCCGGCCACGAGGCGGGCAACGACATGGGCCCGGTGGTCACGGAGGCCGCGCGGCGGCGGGTGATCGACTCCGTCGCCCGCGGGGCGGAGCAGGGCGCGACCGTGGTCGTCGACGGGCGGGAGCTGCGGGTCGCGGGTCACGAGAACGGGTTCTTCGTCGGACCGTCCCTTTTGGACCATGTGACCACGGAGATGGCCGCGTACCGCGACGAGATCTTCGGGCCGGTGCTCGGGATCGTCCGGGTGTCCACACTGGACGAAGCGATCGCGCTGATCAACGCGAACCCGTACGGCAACGGGACCGCGGTCTTCACCGGCAGCGGCGAGGCGGCACGGCGGTTCCAGCGGGAGGTGAAGGTCGGGATGATCGGGGTGAACGTGCCCATCCCGGTGCCGATGTCGTACTACTCCTTCGGCGGGTGGAAGGACTCCCTCATCGGCGACAGCCCGATCCACGGGCCGGCCGGCGTGCGGTTCTACACGCGGGCGAAGGTCGTCACCACGCGGTGGCCGCACTCCACCGCCGGTTTCCACTTCCCGACGTCCAGCTGAACGCCCGCGTTTCGTCCTCTGAATGCGATCGCGCATTCAGAGGACGAAACGCGGGACGTCAGCGCACCTCTTGCCGTTGCCGTTTCCCGACGATCCGCCAGCCGACCGCCAGCACCACGACCAGCACCGGGATCGAGTAGAAGGCGATCTTCTCGGCGCCGTCGGAGAAGCCCATCAGGACCACCACCAGCGCGAGGAAGCCGAGCGTCGCCCACCCGCTGTAGGGCGCCCACGGCATCCGGTAGGACGGCCGTTCCAGCTCACCGCGCAGCGCCGCCTGGCGCAGCCGCAGCTGGCAGAAGATCAGCGTCGCCCAGGTGGTGATCACGCCGAGCGACGCGATGGCGATCGCGATGTCGAAGGCGTCCTTCGGCACCAGGTAGTTGAGCACCACGCCCAGCACGTAGGCGCCGGAAGTGAACAGGATGCCGCCGTAGGGCACGTGCCGGCTGCTCATCCGGCCGACGAACTTCGGCGCCTCGCCCTTGTCCGCGAGCGCGCGCAGGATGCGGCCGGTCGAGTAGAGCCCGGAGTTGCAGCTCGACAGCGCGGCGGTGAGCACGACGGCGTTCATCACGTCGCCGATCCCCGGGATCCCGAGGCGGCTGAACACGGTGACGAACGGGCTCTCGCCACCGTTGTAGAACGGCCACGGCAGGAGCATCGCCAGCAGCAGCACGGATCCCACGTAGAACACGCCGATCCGCCAGACGACACCGTTGATCGCCTTCGGCAGCACCTTGCGGGCGTCCTTCGTCTCGCCGGCGGCGATGCCGACGACCTCGATCGCCGAGTACGCGAAGATGACCGCCTGCAGCGTCATCAGCGCGATGCCGACACCGGCCGGGAAGAATCCACTGTGGGCGGTCAGGTTGTGCACGCCCGCGGTGGTGCCGCCGATGTCGGCGCTGGTGAGCACCAGCCCGAGGGCGGTGACCAGGAAGACGACGATGGCCAGCACCTTGACCACCGAGAACCAGAATTCCAGCTCGCCGAACAGTTTCACCGAAAGCAGGTTCACCGCCAGCAGGACGCCGAGCGCGACCAGCGCGGTGATCCACTGCGGCACGTCGGGCAGCCATTTGTGCACGTAGATCGCCACCGCGGTGATCTCCGCGATGCCGGTCATCGCCCAGTTCACCCAGTACATCCAGCCGGAGGCGAAACCCGCCCACGGCCCGATGAACTTGCGGGCGTAGGTGACGAAACTGCCGGAGGACGGCTCGTGGAGCACGAGCTCACCGAGGGCGCGCATCACGAAGTACGCGGCGATACCGCAGAGCGCGTACGACAGGACCAGCGACGGCCCGACCTGGTGGAGCTTGCCACCGGCACCGAGGAACAGCCCGACGCCGATCGCGCCGCCGATGGCGATCATCTGCACTTGGCGGTTGCCCAGTGCTTTTGAATAGCTTTCACCTTTTTCGGTGAGCAGCGAGGAATCCATGGTTGCCAGACGCTAGAGCGTGTGCGGCACGTCACCAACATTGCTAAGGAAGACTTAAGGTGTGCGGGACGTCACTCTGCCGGTTTAACGGGAATTTCCTTTTTCGATTTGACAGATTCACCCGCGAACCCCGATCGTCGCGCGCGAAGGAGCGCTTCTACGCTACGGCCGTGGACCTCGCCGCGCTGCTGGACCGGATCGCCGACGACGTCGCGCCGGAGATCGGCCGCGGCTCCGTCGCGGACTACATCCCCGCTCTGGCCAGGGTCGAACCCGGCCGGTTCGGCATGGCGGTGGCCGAAGTGGACGGTGGGCTGCACGGGGTCGGCGACTGGCGAGTGCCGTTCTCCATCCAGAGCATGTCGAAGGTCTTCACCTTGGCGCTCGCGCTCTCCCACGGCGACGGAGTGTGGGAACGGGTGGGCCGCGAGCCGTCCGGAAACCCGTTCAACTCGCTGGTCCAGCTCGAGAACGAGGACGGAATCCCCCGCAATCCGTTCATCAACGCCGGCGCCCTCGTGGTGACCGACGAATTGGCACACCACGGCGACGCGGCGGAAACCCTGCTCCGGTTCCTCCGGGAGGAAAGCGGGCGCGGCGACATCGGGATCGACGCCGAGGTCGCCGCGTCGGAGGCCGCGCACGCCGATCGCAACCGCGCCCTCGCGTATTTCATGGCGTCGTACCGGAACATGCGTCATCCGGTGCCCGCCGTCCTCGACCAGTACATGCGCCAGTGCTCGATCGCGATGAGCTGTGGCGACGTCGCGCGGGCGGCGGTGTTCCTCGCCCGCCACGGCGTGCGCAACGACGGCAGCCGCCTGCTCGAACAGAGCGCCGCCAAGCGGGTCAACGCGGTGATGCTGACCTGCGGCACCTACGACGCGGCGGGCGAATTCGCCTACCGTGTCGGGCTTCCGGGCAAGAGCGGGGTCGGCGGCGGCATCGTCGCGATCGTCCCCGGCCGGTGCGCGATCTGCGTCTGGAGCCCCGGCCTGGACCCGCGCGGCAACTCCGTCGCGGGTGTCGCGGCGCTCGACCGGTTCACCACCCTGACCGGCTGGTCGATCTTCTGAGCGGTTTGGATCCGAGCCGACGGGGGAAGCCGCCGGTGTGCAGACGTTTCTCCCGTGCGCTGATTTCCGGGCCTCCGCTTCCGTCCTCGACCAGCGGAGGCTCGGTAAACAGCGGGTCGAGACCATCCAGGTGCTGCGCGCGCTGACGGTGCCGGGATACGGCTGGCGGCATCACCCGGCCGCGGCGATGTGGGCCGGCTACGAGGAGGCGCTCGTCCGGTACGGCTTCGACATCTGCGACGTCTGGTGCGAGACCGGCCGCCAGGACACCTGCCGCCAAACACTGCGGCTCGACCTGCTCCGCGCCACCGGACTCGACGAGATCCGCACCCAGGACCGGCTCGCCGACGCGAAGGAGCTGCCGCCCTGGCTCGGCGACACGGATTTCCACCGCAGCCATCAGTCCGCGCTCGTCCGCAAGGAGCCGGGGCACTACCGCGCGAGTTTCCCGGACGTCCCCGACGACCTGCCCTACGTCTGGCCGGCGTCGGACCGTCCACGACGAGAAGGAGTGCGATGAGCAAGCGATTCCGCAAAGGCGACAAGGTCCGCTGGAACAGCCACGGCGGGCAGGCCGAAGGCGAAGTCCTGAAGGAGATCACTTCCGACACCGAAGCGGGCGGCCGCACCGTTCGCGCGTCCGAGGAGGAACCGCAGTACCTCGTCCGCAGCGACAAGAGCGGTGGCGAAGCGGTCCACAAGCCCGAGGCGCTGGAGAAGCTGTGAGCGATGACGACGTCCACACCGAGTTCGGCGAAGCGGTCAACATGACCGCGGGCGAACTCGAGAAGTGGCTGAAGACCGACGAGTCCCGCGAGGCGGGTCAGCACAAGGACGGAGGCGAGTCGGTCGGCCACGAGTCGGGCCGCCGGATCGTCACGATCCTGCGCACGAAGAAGGCGGAACTCTCCGAAAAGGACGAGCGGCACATGCGCAAGGTGGTCGGTTACGTGCACCGGCATCTCGCGCAGCGCCCGTCCGGCGACGTCGAGGACACGACCTGGCGGTATTCGCTGATGAACTGGGGCCACGACCCCTGCAAGTAGTCAGCCGCTCGAAGGCCGCCCCATCTCGTGCCCCGGCCGTCCCTCGGTCCGCCGCCGGCGCTTGATCCGTTCTTCGTGCAGGTGCCGCCGCCCGCCGGTCAGGTCAGCGGTGACGTCGCGCGCCATGTCGCGGTAGGCGGCGTAGTAGCCCTCGTCGTACTCCTCGATCAGCTGGAACGTCCACCGCTCCGGCAGCACGTTGAGCCCGACCAGTTCGGTCTGGATCCGTTCCGCCCACTCGGCGTGCCCGGCCTTCCGGAGGGCTTCGACGGCCTCGCCGAGCGCGAAGTCGGCGGTTCCGGTGAGGTGGTGGAAAGCGTACAGGTGACCACGCGCCTGTTCGACCGTTTCGAGGGCGAAGGTCAGTTTTCCGACGGCGTCGACGGTCGCCTCGTCGGGTTCTGAAGATGAGTCCGGCATGCCGGGGAAATGCCCCGGACGCGGCGTTCCTACACCCCGGCGTCGTACCGCGTCCTGGCGTCGTTGATCTCGTTGATATGGAGTTCGGCCCAGTCCCGGATCACCGCCAGCGGTGCGGTGATGGTCTGGCCGAGCGTGGTCAGCGTGTACTCGACCTTCGGCGGCACCGTCGGGTGCACGGTGCGCGTGACCAGACCGTCGCGTTCGAGCCCGCGCAGGGTCTGGGTGAGCATCTTCTCGCTGACCCCGTCGATCGCGGTGCGCAGTTCGCTGTAGCGCTTGGTCCCCGTGGAGAGGCAACCGACGATCAGTGCGGTCCATTTGTCCGCGATGCGATCCAGTACCTGTCGTGAGGGACACGGCGCGCTGTACACATCGGCCGGCCGCCCGTCCGGCAACCAGGCCAGCACCTGGCCCGGAGTGCCTGGACGGGGACGGCGGCGGTGTGGTTCCGGCATACCCGCGACGTTATCCGGTGGCCTGGCCTGCGGCCCAGGTCCGGCGCAGCGCGGGCGGCAGGACCCGGCCGAACACCTGGCCGGCGAAATGTCCGCCCGCGAGGATCGTCCGGTCGTCCTCGATCTCCTTCAGCAGTTGCTCGCGGGTGGCGACGCCCTCCGCCGGATCGACGTCGAACGCGAACGTCCAGTGGCTTTCGGTGATCTGCACCTGGCAGTGCATGACGTCGCCGAGCACGACGACGCGGCGCGGGTCCTCCCCGTCCGGGTCGGTGACCACCAGGCTGCTGTGACCGGGCGTGTGCCCCGGCGTGGCGAGTATCCGCACACCCGGCGCGACGACGTCGCCATCACCGAAGAACCCGATCACCTCGGCCAGCGGCTCCTGTACGGCGAGCGGATCCGGGCCGACCGGGTCGTTCGTGCCGGACCAGTGTGCCCATTCGGTCTCGCTGACGAGATGGCGTGCCGCGGGGAAGGTCAGCCCGGTCACCGTCCCGCCCGGGCCGTCCGGCGCGGGCGGGACGTTCGTCGTCCAGCCGACGTGGTCGTGGTGCAGATGCGTGTAGACCACGGTGTCGACGTCTTCCGGGCTCAGGCCCTCCGCGGCCAGGGCGTCGAGCAGGCCACCACCGTGGAACTCGGCGGCACCGGGAAGGCTGAAGTCGGCCGCGCCGAGCCCCAGGTCCACCAGGATGGCCCGGTCGTCGGTCCTGATCAGGAAGGAACCGATGCTGACCGGGAACCAGCCGCGTTCGTCGAGGAACGCGTCGTGGGCCGCCCAGCCGGACGGGACACTCGACGGCAGGAAAACGCCGGGGTTGAGCCAGGCGTGGCCGTCGGGCAGGTAGGTGACCGTGGTCCGGCCGGCCCGGATCTGGGACCTGGCGGCAGGTCTGGACATGTCGTGGACTCCCTTGTGGATGGTGAGCGAAGCTGTACTCACTTTCAGGGAGCCGCTCTCCGGAGGGAAGTACGCACTTGCAAGTGCGGTCTAGCGATGGCCTTCCGCGGCGATCCGCGCGAACGAGCGGATCAGCGGATTCTCCCGTTCGGTCACCCACGCGACGACCAGCGGGCTCGGTGGCATGTCGGCCAGCGGCACCCAGGTGAGGCCGTCCGGCAGGGCGTGCCCGAGCGGCGCGATCCCCGCCGATCCGTTCCACAGGACGGCTTGCAGGCATTCGCCGACCGTGCGCACCACCGGTCCGGACAGCCGTTCGCCCACGGGCGTCGCCCCGTTCCAGTACTCGCGCCACAGTGGATCCGTGCCCTCCGGCAGCTGGAACCACGGCCGATCGGCGACCTCGGCCAGCCGCAGTGTCGCGCGATCGGCGAGCGGGTCGCCGGTGCGCAGCACCAGTCCGACCGGATCCGAACGCAGAACCCGCACGGTGAGACCGGTTTCGTCGAACGGTGACCGGGTCAGCGCGACGTCGGCCAGCCCGGCGCGGAGGCCGGTGGTGGGATCGGTGAAATCCGCCTCACGGAAGCGGATCGAGACTTCGGGATGCCGACGCCGGAACGCCGCGGCCAGGCGGGTGCCCGCCTCCCCCGCGCCGTCGGCCAGGGTGCCGACGGTGAGCGTCGCGGGGCCCGCCGTCTCGATCACCCGCGCGCGGGCGCGTTCGGCCTGGTCCAGCAGGGTGCGGGCCTCGGCGTACAGGGTGGTTCCGGCGGCGGTGGGCTCGACGCCCGCGGCCGACCGGAGCAGCAGGGCGACCCCCAGGTCGTTCTCCAGCTGACGGATGGCCCGGCTCAGCGGCGGCTGGGTCATGTGCAGCCGTGCGGCGGCCCGGCCGAAGTGCCGCTCCTCGGCGACGGCCACGAAATAACGCAACAGACGAAGCTCCATCACCAGCGATGATACCTATCAGGTATCGGCGCGTGGAGATCGGTCTTGGACGGCGCCCGAAAGCCGGCACGACAGTGGGGGCATGCCCTTCGAACCACTCACCCACGAACCCGCCGTCGAACCCGCCCAGGTCCAGGAGATCGCCCGCGACGTCGTGGTGATCCCGAATCTCGGCGTCGACCTCGTCCCCAATATCGGCGTCATCGGCGGCTCGCATTCGGTGCTCGTCGTCGACACGGGACTCGGTCCTCGCAACGCCGAGAAGGTGCTCGCCTTCGCGGCCGAACACGCCCGCGGCCGCAGGCTGTACCTGACCACGACGCATTTCCATCCCGAGCACGCTTTCGGCGCACAGGTCTTCGCGGACGAGGCGACCTATCTCGTCAACAGCGCCCAAGCCGCGGATCTGGTCCACAAAGGACCGGGCTACCTCGAGATGTTCCGCGGCCTCGGCACCCCGGTCGCGCGGGCGCTGGACGGCGTCGACCTCGTCACCCCCGACGTGGTCTACGACGACGAGTACGACCTCGACCTCGGCGGGCGGGTCGTGCGCCTGGCGGCCACCGGACGCGCCCACAGCAAGGGCGATCAGGTGGTGACCGTGCCCGACGCGGGCGTGCTGTTCACCGGGGACCTGGTCGAGACCGGTCAGTTCTCGATCTTCCCGTGGTTCCCGCCGTACGACACCGATGTCTCGGGACGGCGCTGGATCGAAGTGCTGGGACGGCTGGCCGCCGCCGGACCGGACCTCGTCGTCCCTGGCCACGGCGACGTCTCCGGACGCCGGATCCTCACCGACGTCCGCGAGTACCTCGAACTGCTGCGCGACGAGACCTGGAAGCGACGTGATTCGGCACTCCCCGAAGAGACCATCGCCGCGGAGGTCGAAGCGCTGATGATCGAACGCCACCCCGAATGGGAGGGCCGGGACTGGATCGCGAAGGGCGTCGGTTGCTTCTGCGCCGACCACTCAGGCCATGAGACAGCAGGCACCGGTGAAGCAACCGAAGGCGCCTCCGCTTGACGCGTTCTTCCAGTTGTCGAAGCGGTCGATCACGAGTTCGACCTCGGCCTGCCCGGCCACGGTGACATCGATGGCGGAGTCGGCGAAGAAGCTGCGGATATCGTCGGCAACAGTGGTCTTCATGGAAGATCTCCCTCGAACCTGCGGTGTTGGATACCGAAATCGTGCAGGTTCGGGCCCCGGTGTCGACAGTGCGAAGCGCCACGGACGACGTGTGGCTTTCGACTGCTCCACTCGTGTCACCCGGACGACGCGAGTGGAGCAGCCGGCTATTTGAAGATCGCGATGGGATGGACGACGAGTTCCCCGGTCTCGGGGTCCCAGTCTTCGACCTTGCCGAGGCAACGCGCCCGGAACGCGCCGGCGGGCGCGGAGTCCCGCAGATCGCTGGTCACGCAGGTGAACCGGATCCGCCTGCTTCGCTCCGGATCGTCCGGATTCCCGTACGGTGCCACGAAAACCGTCTCGGTGTCGGTCTGGGATCGTTTACGGAACAGGCCCTTCACGGAGATGAACGCCTCGACGCCGCGCAACCTGGTTTTGACCTGCCGGGTGCTCTCGGGACCGTCTGCCCAGCCGAGTTCCTTCACCAGTGCCCGGTTGTGGACCAGTTCCTGTTTCGTCAAATCGACGTAGATGATGTCGTGGTGCTTCTCCAGCACCTTCGTCACGATGCCGATCACCGTGATCGGTTCGGCCTTGCGGATGTACCGCCGGAACTCCTCGTCGGTGTCGGTGCGCTCCGATTCTCCTTTCAGCGGGCCGAATCCGCCCGAACCCCAGAACCGCCAGCCCCGGCTCTTCCGTTTCTCGACCTCCTGTTCCAGCGCCTCGTTGTAGCGATGCAACTGGTAGAGGCCCATCACGGATCTCGTGTGCAGGTAGAAGGCGATGCCCCGGATCATGCCCTGATCGCCGTCGGACCGCGCACGGCGCCAATGCTTCACGAAAACGACGATCGCGACGAGGAAGGCGACCACGGTCAGCACCCAGACCGCGAGCCACAGTCCCCAGACGTCCCACCACAGATTATCGGCAGCCACGGATCTCCTTGAAGGCGTCGAGCAGCGATGTCGTGTTCGCGTCGACCATCCGGCCACCGGTGGCCACGGCCGCGCGCTCCAACTCGGCGGGATTCGCCTCACCGAACCGGATGGTGTACGTGTGCACGCCCGGATCCCTTGGCGCGCGCAGGAATTCTTCGATACCGGGGCCGGTGTTGCTCTCCCCGTCGGTCATCAGCACGATCGAGACGTCCCCGCCGGGCTCGGCGCCGCGATAACCGCCCGCCTTCGCGTACGCCTCGCCGAGCGCGGACCAGACCGCGGTGTTGCCGTCGAACTCGTCGGCCGCGATGAAGGCCCGCAGCGCGTCGAGATCACCGGGTCCGTCGATGGTGAACTCCTTGTCCCCCAGTATCTTCCCACCGAACCGGAGGACGGTCAGCCGCTCGCCGCGGTGGAAGCGGTCGAACCCGCCGTCCGGACCGCCGCTCAGCCCGGCGAAGGTCGCGCGGAGCGCGGCGATCCGCGGCCCCTTCATCGAACCGGAGAAGTCCAGCACGAAGATCACGCGTCCCGGCGCGCGGGAAGCGGACGCCGCGTAGTCGTCGAGGAGTTTGTCCACGACGGCCTGTTCGTCCGGGAAGTACAGCGAGTTCCCGATCGAGGCGGGCAGCCTCGGGTCGAGGCCCACCTCGCCGGTGATCGGACGGCGAAGGGTCCGCTCCATCAGCTTCTTCTGCGTCGCCGGGCTTCTGAGCCAGGAGACGACCTTGTCGTACGCCTCCCGTTTCGCCGGGTCGAGCAGCAAGACCGGGTAGTCGGACTGGACGATGCCGTCGCGCGGATACACCAGCTCCAACGGTGTCCTGAGCCTGCCGCTCGCGTTCAGGGAGAGCAAGGTGGACTCGTACCCGATGATCGCGTCCACGTCCTGGCGCTCGGCGAACCGATCGGCCACGGCGGCCGAGGTGTCCGCCGTCAGCGTGTGCCCGGTGCGGAAGCCCTGGAGCTTGTCGCATTTCACGTCCTGGAGGCGCAGCGCAGCGCCGGTGCCCGCGGCCGCCGTCGCCACCCCGACGAGTGAAGTCAGCCCGCTGGTCGATTTGGCCGGATCCGCCATCGCGAACCGGAAGCCACCGCCGGCCGCCGCGTCCGCCAGATCCGCCCACGAGAGCTTGCCGTCCGGTTTGCCTCGGCGCAGCTCCGCCGCCTTCGCCGGGGTGATCCCGACGATGACCGGCGACACCATGGTCTTGGTCGCGAGCGGCCGTTCCCCCTTGTCCCCCGACTGCCGGTGTTTGAGCTGGAAATACCGGTCGGTGGAAAGCCAGGCGAGATCGTGCGTGGCCTTTCCCGGGGTGAGGGCGGCCGCGGCGTCGATCGTTCCCCGGAAATCCATTTCCAGTTCGATTCCCGTTTCCGCGCGAAGGTCGTCGAGAATCGGCCCGAGATCGGCCAGCTCCGAACTGGCCAGCACGCGCAACTTCACCTTCTGCCCACCGCTCGTACAGGCGGCGACCGCCAGGAGCAGGCAGCACAGGATCACGAGGAGCCGCTTCACGGGCAGTCCCCGACCGTTTTGATCATCTCTTCCAGCACCGGGTTGTCCGGCAACGGCGTGGTGCTGTCGTCGGTGGCGATCTCCGGCGCGGGCAGCCCCTGTTCGCGGAGGAACTCGTACAGCCGCGTGCTTTTCGTGCTGCCCGCCGGGGTCGCGACACCGAAACCGAGCTCCATCGCGCGGCGCTGCAGCTCCGGATCGAAGGTGATCAGCTCGCCGAGCCGTTCCGCTTCCGGTTTCAGCGCCAGGAACTGGGGTTTCGTCAGGATGTCGTCCTTCGGGTACAGCAGGACCCGGTCTGGGTCCGGCCGTCCGCTCTGCGCCTTGGCCCGCAACTGCATGGCGAGGTATTGATGCTCGTAGATGACGACGATCGGCTTGTCCCCCTCGGCCAGATTCGCGTACGACTCCGACAGATCCGCCGACGGGAAGCCTTGTGCCGCCACGAGCGGTTTCACCCGGTTGGCCAGTTCCTTCGCGGCCGTGAGGTTCGGCGGCCCCGCGGGAGCCCCGGCCGGACGCGGGTCGACGACCGGGACGTGGCGGCCGTTCTCCAGGAACGCCAGCAGGATCAGGTACGTCGCGCCCGAGTTGGAGTCGCAGATGTTCGAGGTCTGGGCGAGCACCCTGTTGCCGTTCTCCGCGCCGAAGCGCCTGATGCCGAGCGAGTCCCAGGTCTGCCCTTTTCGCAGGGTCTCGATGAACTTCTCGGTGTCCAGCCGGTAGTACAGCGGTTCCTGTTCACCCTCCGGTTTTGTGGCGATCTTGTTGCTGGCCAGCGTTTCCGCATAGCGGCGGTACGTGGCGAGGACGATCGGGCTGGTGAACGGCTGCCGCGCGCTGCCCGTCCATTGGTCGGCCCTCGACCGCCGGACGAGACTCGCGGCGGGCTCGCCCGACATGAACACGAAGTCGTACTGGCTGAGGTCGTGGGTGGCGACGTCCCGCGAGCCCGCCCTGGTCACGTGGACGCGGATGTGGTGGCGCATCAGGATTTCCTGGACCTTCGCGTCCTCAAAGAGATCCGATTTGGAGCCCATCTTGCCGCGCAGGACGAGCGTCTGCTGGAACGGCACCACGATCGTCCCGCTCATGAGCAGGGCGATCAGGCCGGTCACGGCCAGGGCCAGCGCGGGCCCGAAAGTGCGGAGAAAGCGACGGCGCAGAAAGAACGCCGAGGGTTTCGGTCGGATGGTGAGCTGGGGTTCTTCACGAAGCGAGCTATCGGTGGTCACCGATTTCCTCCCCGAATGTCCGGCAAGCCCATTTTACCGGGGAGCACCGACGGAAAAGCACGTCTCGATCCGGCTTCGGGACCACCCTCACCAGGCCCGGAGGCCGGACGGTTAGGCTCTTCGGTGGCGAAAACCGCCATGCACCACGACGCCGGGAGATCTGAACCGCCATGCTGGACCGAGCAGTCATCGACGCCCTCTTCCCCGCCGACCTGCCCGAGCCCGAGCACTGGGAACAGCGTTACCCCGCCCGCGAGCTGCCCGAGGGCGCCCTGGTCACCCGGTTCGGCCCCTCGCCGACCGGGTTCGTCCACATCGGCGGGGTCTACGTCGCCACCATCGACCAGGACGTCGCCCGCCGCAGCGGCGGCCGCTACCTCGTCCGGGTCGAGGACACCGACCGCTCCCGCGAGGTCGAAGGCGCCATCGAGCAGTTCGAGCGCGGTTTCGCCTACTTCGACCTCGCCGCCGACGAGGACATCCACCGCGGCGGCGACTACGGCCCGTACCAGCAGTCCGAGCGCGAGCAGATCTACCTGACCTACGTCCGTCACCTGCTCCGCTCCGGCCGCGCGTACCTCGACTTCGCGACGAAGGACGAGCTCGCCGCGATCACCGCCCGGCAGCAGGCGACGAAGCTGCCGACCGGCTACTACGGCTCGTGGGCCATCTGGCGCGACGCCGACCCCGCCGACGTGCAGGCCAAACTCGACGCCGGCGATCCGTACGTCGTGCGGTTCCGCGCGCCGGACGACACCGGCGCCCGCGCCCGGTTCACCGACGCCATCCGCGGCCCGCTGGAGGCCGAGGCCAACCGCAACGACGTCGTCATCCTCAAGAGCTCCGACCAGAGCCCGCGGCTGCCGACCTACCACTTCGCGCACGCCGTCGACGATCACCTCATGCGGGTCAACCTGGTCATCCGCGGCGACGAGTGGATCTCGTCGGTGCCGGTGCACCAGCAGCTGTTCGACGCGCTCGGCTTCGAGCCGATCACGTACGCGCACATCGCGCCGCTGATGAAGCAGGAGGGCGGCAGCAAGCGCAAGCTGTCGAAGCGCAAGGACCCGGAAGCGAGCGTCGACTTCTACATCGAGTCCGGCTACCCGACCAAGGCCGTCCTGTACTACCTGCGCGGCCTCGCCAACGGCCGTCTCGCCGAGCTCCCGCTCGACCAGGCGCTTGCCGAGCCGATCAACCTCGACGAATGCGGGGTCGCCGGCCCGCTGGTCGACCTGGTCAAACTCGACGACATCTCGGCCGACCACATCGCCACGCTGACCGGCGCCGAGATCCTCGAGGAGGTCCGGGGCTGGGCGGAGCGGTTCGACCCCGAGCTGCGGACCGTCCTCGACGCCGAGCCGGACCTCGCGCTCCGGGCGCTCGCCGTCGAACGTGACGGCGCCGAGAACCCGCGCAAGGACCTGAAGAAGTGGAGCGAGTTCCGCGCCGTCTACGGCTTCTTCTTCCCGCAGCTGCACGCCGCCGTCGCGAACGCCGATGACGAGCGGATCACCGCGCTCGGTGTCGACCGCGCGGTCGTCCAGGCCGTGGCGCGGGACTTCGTCGAGAACTACCAGCAGCTCGACGACGGCCAGGAGTGGTTCCAGCAGATCCGCGACGTGGCCGCGAAGCACGGCTTCGCGAAGAACGCCAAGGAGTTCAAGAAGAACCCCGAAGGCTTCCCTGGTTCCATCCGCGAGGCTTCGCAGATCATCCGGATCGCGATCACGGGCTCGACCCGGAGCCCGGACCTGCACTCGATCACCCAGGCGCTGGGGCGCGAGGAGACGCTGGGCCGGTTCGCCGGCCTCGTGGCCGAGTGACTCCCTCGTGAGTGGCCGTTGGCCGCAGGTCCGTGAAGGCCTCCTTCCCTACCCTGAAGGTAGTGAAGGAGGCCTTCACGTACTTCAAGCGAGCGAGCGCGCCAGTGGCGTGGTGGGGCGCGGTGGTCGTGAGTGGCGTTTCGGGTTAGAACCCGAAACGCCACTCACGAGGTGGGCACGAACTGGTCGTAGAAAGCCGTCTTGACCGCGACGACCGCTTCCTCGGTCTCCCGGAACCGCTCACGCGCCTCGCTGGAGTCGATCAGCTGCACGAGCCGCAGCCCGAGCTGGTCGGAATGCGTCAGCGAGAGCGGGGACGCGGCGGCGAGCGGGCGCGACTTCGCGTCGTGCACGTGGTGCGGGTAGTAGAAGACGGATTTGTCGCCGAGCACCGGGCCGATCCGGCGCCAGAGTTCGCCGTACTCGACCGAGACCAGCACCTCGCCCCAGAACCGCAGGATGGTCAGCAGTTCGACGTCGGCGTGCTTCGAATCGCCCGCCGAGGAGATCAGCTCCATGGTGGTGTCGAGGCAGGCCGCCGTGGCCAGCGACTTCCGCGACCGCACGAGCACTTCGCGCGGGACGCCCAGGGCGAGGATGTCCGTCATCAGATCCTCGCGGTGCGAAGGTGTGCTCCCGGGCGAGGTGTTGTCCGGGTACTCCTCGCGGACGATGACGCGGGCGATCCGTTTGGACTGCTCGTCGGTGAGCAGGTCGATCGCCAGGTCGTAGGCCATGGTGAACGCCAGCGACAGGAACCGGCGCTGCAGCAGGACCGCTTGGAGCTCCTCCCCTGACAGGTCGGTGACGCCCCGCAGCGCCGGATGGTTCCGGAACCGCTCGATCAAACCGTCTTCGAACTCGTCGAGCTCGCGCATCAGTTGCACCTCTTGCTCAGAAACGGATCATGTCGATGCTTCGGTTCCAGTCGGCGAGGTCGACGTCGCGGCCGATGTCCCACAACGTGTCGAGCTCGCGCTGGATCTGTTCGCCGAGCACGGTGTCGTGCGTGCCCTCGATCTGGAACTGCGGCGAGTTCACCGCCAGTTGGCCGTGCAGGAACATGCTGACCAGGTAGCGCCCGTCGGCCCGGTACACCGAAACCGAGGCCTGCGAGTTGAAGACCCGCACCTTCAGGTTGGCCTGACGCTTCGCCAGCCGCCGGTGCAGCCGGGAGAGTATCTCCAGGCATTCCGCGATCCCCGTGCTCACGAACGGGTTGCCCGCGCCGCCGCTGCGGCCCAGCGCCGCCTCCCGCAGCCCCACCAGCATCGAGTTCGGATGCAGCAGCATGATCCGCACCTCGGCGCGCCGGTCGACGATCGCGGCCTCGAGTTCCTTTTCCAGGCGCTGCAGGTTGGGGATCCAGGTGTTCAGGATCGTCACCTGTTTGGCCTTCGCGACGTGTGCCGCGAACTCGTCGTCCGGAAAGCGTTTGTGTACTTCGACCACGCCGCCGTAGTGCGAGCGGCGGAGGCTCGTGGCGATGGTGTCGATGTCGAGACCGGCGAGCCGGTCGCGGATGTCTTCCAGCGCGCGCAACGGGGTCAGTTCGACGAGCAGCACCACGACCACCCCGCTGACCATGATCAGGGTCAGGGTGGTGACGCCTTTCGGTGCGACTTTGTCGAGCAAGCCGAGCTGTTCCGCGATTCCGACGGCGAAGCCGGCCACCGCCAACCCGCCGAGACTGAGTAATTCGAGCCAGCGACGCATTCTGCGGAGCATTCACCCTCCGGGATCCGGCAGCCTGGCCCTCATGTTCTCACGATCGGAGAGCCCGTTGTGATCGGGGTCACTCTCCACGGAATTCACGAAAAGAATCGAATCCGGCATGGGAATCCGCAGTGCGAAGGACACAGATCACAAGGCGGACGTGAAACGCGCGGGCCTCGACAGACGACTTACCGGATACGCAAGTACGGAAAGTTGTGGTCGATGAGCGCTGATCGCGTTGTCCAGCTGCGCTGGGAACACCGCCACGTGGCCGACGACGGCGGCCGCGCGGCCTTGTCCTACCCCGGGATCTCGGTCGTCCGGCGGACCGAGGGGGAAATCGTCGACCGCACTTGGATACCGGTCGGGGAAGAACCCACCTTCGCCGACGACGAGGCGCTGATCACCGCCCTGCACGCCGCCTGGCGCTGGACCAGGCCCGCCGCTTGATCCCCTTATTCGTCGCCCGATTTGTACCGGCGCTGGAGTTCTTCGTCCTGTTCACGCGGCGACTTTTCCGACCAGCGACCGTGGACGAGGTCGTTCTCCGTGTAATCGGCGCGCCGTGAGGCCCAGCCGGGCAACATGATCTTGCGCGTCCCGCCCCGCCCGCGATCGCGTACATCGGTGATCACGGCGACGCCGATCACCAGCAGGAGTATCCCGAGCACTATCCAGATCACGGCCATGGTCCGCTCCCCCGCAGATATGTCGTTTCCGCCAGATTAGCGGGACGAAGGGTTTCGACATACGGGATTTCCACCGCCTTTCCTTGCTCCGTTCGGGCTAGCCCGGTGGGCGTAGGCGGTTTCAGTCCCCGCGGCGAAGTGACGGCGGCGCCGCGGCCATAAGGTGGCGACGTGCTCGGTGAAAGGCTCGACTCCTGGCTGCGCGGACACGAATCGCTCGTCGACGTCCTGGCCGCGCTGCTCCTCGCGGGATGCTGTGTCCTTTTCGGACTCTTCGTCCGGGCGGAGGCCGCGTATTTCCTGTTCTCCCTGCTTCTCGCGCTTCCGCTCGCCTTGCGACGCCGCAATACCGTGGTGTGCGCGACAGTGGTGCTGGGAGTCGCGGGCGTCCAGTGGCTCACGATCCGGGACGGCGTCGGTGCCTTGCCCGCCGATCTCGCCGTACCGTTGGCGGTGCACGCCGCGGCGGCCTACGGACCGCGGCGAGCCGGTGGCGCCGCGCTGGCGGCAGGGCTCCTCGGCGCGGTGCTCGGCGGGCTGAGCTGGCCGATGCTGCCGTCGTCCGCGGCCGCGCATCTGCTCGTCGGCGCCTTCCTGGCCAGCACCGTGATGGCCGCGTGGGCGACCGGGACGTTGCGCCGGGTCCGGCTGTCCCACAGCCGCCAGCAGGCGAGGCTCGCGGTCCTCGCGGAGCGGGAACGGATCGCGCACGAGATGCACGACATCGTCGCCCATTCGCTCGCCGTCGTGATCGCGCAGGCCGACGGCGGCCGGTACGCGGCCACACCGGAGGCCGGAAGATCGGCCCTCGTCACGATCGGCGACTGTGCGCGGAAGGCGCTGGGCGATCTCCGGCGGCTGATCGGCGTCCTGCGGGACGGACCGGCGTGACCGCCCCACCGGTCCGTGTCCTGCTGGTCGACGACCAGGCCTTGGTCCGGGCAGGCTTCCGGATGGTCATCGAGTCCCAGGCCGATCTGACCGTCGTCGGCGAGGCGGGTGACGGGCTCGCCGCGGTCGACCACACCCGGCGCCTGAATCCCGATCTGGTCCTGATGGACGTCCGGATGCCGGTGCTCGACGGTATCGAGGCCACCCGACGGGTGCTCGCCCTGCCTGACGCGCCCAAAGTCCTCATGCTCACGACGTACGACCTCGACGAGCACGCGCTGGCCGCGATCCGGGCCGGGGCGAGTGGTTTCCTGCTCAAGGACGCCACCCCCGAGGAACTGCTGGCCGGCATCCGGACGGTGCACGACGGCGACTCGGTGATCGCCCCCTCCACCACCCGCAGGCTGCTGGACCGGCTGGCGCCCCCGCTCGATCCCGGCGCGGCCAGGTCGGCGGCGACGCTGACCGGACGTGAGCGGGAAGTGCTGGCCGCGATGGCCCGCGGCTGGTCCAACGCCGAGATCGCCGAGCGGCTGGTGGTCGCGCCGGGAACGGTGAAGACCCACGTGGGCAACATCCTGGCCAAGCTGCGGGTGCGGGATCGGGTGCAGGCGGTGGTCCTCGCCTACGAAGCGGGCGTGGTCCGGCCCGGCGAGCGGTGACGGGCACAGGTGACGTCGGTCCGGGGCAGGGCTCCGCCGAGCAGATACGACTCGACGATGTCGGTGACGCAGGACGTCGGGTCGAAGAGATAGATCCCGTGCCGGAAGGCGCCGTCCAGCGTGACCATCCTCGATCCGGTCAGAGCGCGGCGCAGCGCCAGTTGCCCGGCATACGGCGTGACCGGATCCCCCGAGGCGCCCACGAGCAGGGCGGGCCGGTCGTCCCCTACCGGGACAGGTGGCTCCGCGGGCGGGACGGGCCAGAACGCGCACGGCGTGATGTGCCGGGCCAGCGGACCGAACAGGGGCTCGGCGGCCCGGTGCGCCACGATGTCCCGGTAGTAGCTTTCGGGATCCCGGGAGGCGGCGCGGTCCGCGCACTGGTTGGCGACCGTGGCGCTGAACCCGAAGGACGGCTCGACGTTCGGGTCCGTGTACAGGGAGAGTTTCCACTCCTGCGTGGGCGTCGGTGTCACGGTGAGACCGCGAGCGGCGTCACGCAGCACGGCGACCTGGGCACTGAACTCCGCGTAGAACGCGTCGCTGTCGTCGACGGTGAGCAGCAGGCCGGGGATCATCGCGGCGTCGATCCGGTGCTCGCCGACGCGCAAGGGCGCGCGGGCGGCGGCGCGGGCGATCCGGTCCACCGTGGCCAGTACCTCTTCCGCGGTGGTGCCGAGATGATGCTGTGCGTCCCGGCGGGCGGCCCACCGCGCCCAGTCGCGCAAGGCCGCGGCGTCCGCCGGCGCGGTCTCCCTGGTGAGCGCGGGACCGGCGGCCCCGGGCGCGGCGGCGCTGTCGAGCACCATCCGCTCGGTCCGCCGAGGAAAGAGCCCGCGGTAGACCGACCCGAGATGGCTGCCGAAAGACCAGCCCAGATACGAGATCTTCGATTCCCCGAGGGCGGCTCGCACGAGGTCCAGATCCCGCGCCATGTCGCGGGTGGAGGCGTGTGCGAGAAGATCGCCCCGGTCCGCGCAGCTTCGCGCGAGCTCCCGCGCGACCAGCACGCTGCGGTCGAAGGAGGCCCGGTCCGGACTCGCCAGCTGAGCGCTCTGCAGGTATCGCCCGGTGGGCCAGCCGCATTCCAGCGGCGAGCTGAGCCCGAAGAATCTCGGGTCGATCCCGACGAGGTCGTACCGCGCCGCGAGCGACGGCGCACCGGACGGGACCTCCGGGGGCAGCCCTTGGGCCAGTAGTGCCACACCGTCGCGGGACGGGCCGGGTCCGCCGGTGTTGACCACCAGGGTGCCCAGTCGGCGCGCGGGGTCACTCGCGGGACGGCGTGCGACGGCCACCGAAAGGGTTCTGCCACCCGGGTCGGCGTGGTCCAGCGGTACGACGACCTCACCGCAGGCCGCCCCGGCGGCGGCGAGCCGTCGTCCCGTCTCGTCTTCCGGCCCGGTCCGGCAGTCGTGCCAGTCGATCCGCGGCGCCGGGGTCGCCGAAGCCGGTGGCCCGCCGTCCACCAGGAGCAGGATCGCCAGGCCCGCGGCGAGTACTTTCCTTCGTTTGGTCATACCTGGACGCTAAGCGCGCGAACTCGCGGAAACCTCTGCTCTCAGGCCGAAATCCGCTCCTCACGACTACTCCCGGAGGCATAGGGTGCCCGGCGGAACGGGGCGGCCAGGGTCGGCAGGAGATGGCGGCGGTTGCGGATCAGGGCAGCGAGCGCGATGAGCGCGTAGACCCCGCACAGGACGTAGCGCGCGGTCTGACCGGGCAGCGCGAACTGCACCGCGAACAGGCCGAGCAGCGTCCAGGCGGCCCAGCGCGGGAAACGCAACGCGAGCAGAGCGGCGACTCCCAGCAAGGTCTGGGTCGCGGTGAGGAGGAATTCCTCGATCTGACGGCCGTCCAGGCGCAGTGCCGGGCCTCCCCCGCCGAGGACGTAGGCGATCGGCAGACTGCCGACGAGCAGTGTCCATTGGTTGACCTTGCTGGAAAGCAGGGTGCCGAGCGCCGCGTCGCCCTTGCCCCGCAGCGCGAAGAGGATCGCGACGATGAACTCCGGCGCCTCCGACGCCAGCGGCGCGAGCCACTGCACGAGCAGGAACCGGTCGACACCGAGTTCCGTCCCGACGGCGATCAGGTTGTGCGCGAACGGTTCCGCGCTCGCGAGGATCACCACGGCCGCGAACACGAACAGCGCGGCCACGAGGGTCCGGCGGGACCGCCGGGGCAGCGCGCCCAAGGTGGCGGCCGGACCGACCAGTTCGGGTTCACCCGGTTCGGCGCGGGAGACCTTCCAAAGGTAGAACACGAAGAAGCCGAGCAACGCGAAGCCGAGGAGCAGCGAGATCTGCCCGGTTCCGGGGATGACGAACGCGACGATCGAGGCGATCGCGAGGAAGCCGAGCTCGATCCGGTACGGCGCGTCGAGGATCAGCTCGCGGACGGTGGCGCCACGGCGTTTCTTCGCGACGGCGAGCGCGACCAGCACGACGGTGGACCACCCGAGGCCGAGCAGCAGCCGGTTGGAGCCGGTCATGTTCGCTGCGGCGTAGGCGATGTACTCGGGATTCGAGCCCGCCGTGTAGGCGAAGTACAGGTCCACCGCGTACTCGGGAAGGACCGCGATGACGGCCAGCACGGCGATCGCGAGGCCGCCGGAGATGTCCACCTGCGCGGCTTCGGCCGCCCAGGCGAGCAGGAACGAGGCCGCCACGACGGCGAGGCCGAACAACAGCAGCCCGGTCGGCGCACCCGGATCGGTGCCGGTGAAGCGCAGGAGAAGGGCGGGCACGGTAAGCCCGGCGCATAGGCCGACGGGCCTCAGTCGGTTGACGATCACCAACCGAGCTTCGCGGCCGTGGACGGGTTACCACAACCGTTTCCTCATTCACCCGGACGGCGATAATTCCCTTGCGGGACAAGGAAAAGCGAAGATCGTCTTGCCGAAGAACGGACGTCGTCCCACCGGAGAAATGACGAACTCCCCGGTATCCGCGGGATACCGGGGAGTCCGGGGGCGATCAGCCCCGGGCGTTCGGGTCGATCACGTCGCCGGCCAGTCCGGTGGCGGCGTCACCGAAGGCACCGGTGGAGTCGACGACGCCCTGACCGGCCGCGGTGGCCGAGTCGACGGCGTCCTGGCCCGCCGTGGTGGCACTCTCGGCGAGCCCCTGACCGGTCTCGGCCAGCCCGCCGGTCGCCTGGGTGACCTGGTCGGCGGCGCCGGAAAGGTCGACACCGGTCAGTTCGCCGACCTTGTCGCCCGCGCCGCCCAGCAGTTCGGCGGCCTTTTCCTTCAGCGAGTCGAACAGGCTCATCTGGGGTACTCCTCGGATCGGTCGTGCGGAGGCGGCTGAAAGTTCACCGTACAGGACAAATCGGGCACGGTGCGCGAGGGCCGTCGCTCCGGACAGGTGAAATCCGAGGAGCGTTCAGAGACAGGGCGGCCGGTAGCGGTCGATCGAGAGGCCGCGGAAGTCGAGCTTGTTCGGGGTCTTGCCGACGAAGACCAGGCCCCGCGCCTCGGTGAGCGCCGAAGCGAAGGAGTACCCAGGAGTCCCCAGCTCGGGCAACGTCGTCCAGGCGGCGGGCTTGAAGCTGAAGAACTTCTTCACCAGCTTCCCGCCGGTCGACGGAACCTTCGTGAGCCACTTGTCGCCACCGCTCCAATGCGAGGCGGGACGCAGCTGGACGTAGAGGTCGTTGGTCGCGCTGTAGGTCATCCAGAAACCGGCGGATTTCGAGAGATCCGCCTGCGCCTCGAACTGATTCCCCAGCCAGACGACCACAACGTGCCATTCGGCGTTCAGGAAGGTCACCTTGGCCGCGTAACCGCCGCGTTCGCGGACGAGCAGGCTGCCGGTCGGCGGCAGCGTGGTGCCCTCGCCGGAAGCGAGCCATTGCTGCAATCGGTCGATCGACGGGGTGGCGCATTCGCAACCGTGCCCGCCGGAGGCGTTCGCGACGGCACCGGGGCCGATCAGCGAAGCCAGGAGCATCGACGAGAGCACCGCGAGCGTACGAATCCGGGATCCTCCGCGCATCCCCGGAAGCTAGCACAGAGAAAGCGGAAACCACCGCACAGCGCCGAAAGCGGCCAAGGATGCCCCGCTCAGCGGGAACCGTCCTTTGTGGACAAAGAGTCGACCTCGGTGGCGAACAGCAGGGCGGGGTCGAACCCCATGCCGGTGAAATGCCCGGCGAGCTCGAGCGAAAGAACGCCGTGAAGACGGGTCCAGAAGGTGACGGCACGACGGAGTGCCCGGCCGTCATCCGGCTCCGCCGCGTACGCCCGGAGCAACACGGCCATGATCTCGTCCGAGATCTCCGTGGTGTCGCCGGGGGCGTGGTAGCCGGGAATGGGCGTTCCGTAGACGAACAGGTACCGCTGCGGGTCCGCCAGCGCCCATTCCCTGATCGCGTAGGCGACTTCGACCACCCCTGGCTCGGCCACCGCCTGGACGGTGTCAGCGAGGCTTCGATACGCGTCGCGGACGAGGTCCGTGATCAGGTCGTCGCGACTGGGGAAGTACCGGTACAGCGCGGGGCCGCTCATGCCGACGTGCTTGGCGATCGCGTTGAGGGACAGCGCTGACACCCCCGTCGTGGCCAGCTGTTCCCACGCGTGCCGCTTGATCTCCGCGCGGACCTGGGCCCGGTACCGTTCCCGCGAGGTCTCCACCGACTACCCCCTTTCGATTAGTTAGAGGGTATCACTTTCTTTATCAGCACTCACGTCGCCCGTCAAGCGGGCCCATCGGTGAACGAGGGGATCACGCCGTAGGACGCCTTCCGCGAAGCCCGGCGCAACGTCGCCAGCACGGCGGGCCCCAGCACCAGGATCGCCACCGTGTTGGTGATCGCGCGGCCGGTGTCCCAGCCCGCCGTCGAGGTCAGCAGGGTGAACACGGCGAAGCGGTGCAGGTTCTCCAGCAGCGGGGCGCCGGGCACGTAGGAGATGTGCCCGTCGTGGTACGGCACTTCGGCGTCGGTGATGAACGGCCAGAACCACAGGTTCATCAGGAATCCGAAGACGTACGCGACGAAGATCCCGTACGCCACCAGCATCGCGATCTCCGCCTTGCCGGTGACGCGGCGGGGCAGCAGCCCGGCGCCCATCCCGATCCACGCCGAGCACATCATCTGGAACGGCAGCCACGGCCCCACCCCGGCGGTCAGCAGCGCAGAAGCGAACATCGACGTGCAGCCCAGCACGAAACCGAAGCCGGGGCCGAGCACCCGACCGGCCAGCACCAGCAGGAAGAACACGGTCTCGATACCCGCGGTCCCCGCGCCGAGTGGCCGCAGGGCGGCGTTCACCGCGGACAGCACGCCGAGCATCGCGAGGGCCTTGGAATCCATGCCCCCTTCGGACATCTCGGCCAGCACGATGACGATCAGGATCGGCAGGATCCCGATGAACACGAACGGCGCGTCCGGGCCGTGCTGCATCGACTGCGGCTCGACGCGGACCAGCAGCGGCCAGACGAACATCATCAGCCCGGCCAGCGACGCCAGCCCGAGCACCGTCGCCGAGCGGGGGCCGAGCCGGACCGCCGCGGTCACGAGACCTCCTGCGGAAGCGCGGACCGGACCTCGTCGACGGTGAGCCAGGGCTCGCCGAGGATCTTCGCGATCTGCGTGGCGAACGCCGGGGAGCCGCCGAGCACCTCACCGGTCGGGCCGTCCGAGACGACCTCCCCTTCCGCCATCACGAGCACGCGGTCCGCGATCGTCGCGACGAATTCGACGTCGTGGGTGGCCACGACGATCGCCTTGCCCTCGGCCGTCAGCGAAGCGATCATCCGCGCCAGCGCCGCCTTCGCGGTGTAGTCGAGGCCGCGGGTCGGTTCGTCGAGCAGCATGATCCGCGGGGCGGCCGACAACTGGACCGCGAGCACGAGCGCGAGACGCTGCCCCTCCGAAAGATCACGGGGATGCGACGCGGGATCGATACCCGGAGCGAGCCTGTCGAGCAGTTCCCGGCACTTCCCCGGCCGCGCACCCGATTCCGCGTCGGCTGCTTCGCATTCGGCGGCGACGGTCTGCAGGTACAGCAGATCGCTCGCGGTCTGCGGCACCATCCCCACCAGGGCCCGGGCCGCGGCACTGCTCAGCGTCTTCGGGTCCTTGCCCTCGACCGTGACCTTGCCACCTTGCCGCGGGCCGGAACCCTGCACCGCCCACAGCAGCGACGACTTGCCGGAACCGTTGCGCCCCATCATCGCCAGCACCTCGCCGGAGCGCAGGGTCAGGTCGACCTCCCGCACCGCCACCTTCGGCCCGTAGCGCACGACGACACCGGACGCGGCAAGCAGTTCTTCGCCGACGGTCGTGCTTCGTGCGGGCGGAGCACCCAACGTCAGCGAAGAAGCGCGCCGCCGGGCATCACGGACCGACATCGGCAGCGGATCCCAGCCCGCCAACCGTCCCAAGTGGACGATCGGTGGCGCGATGGGCATGTCCTTCAGCACTTCCGGCGGCGTTCCGTCGATCACTTCCCCGGTGCCCGGCACGTGGATCATCCGGTCCGCGAACGGGATCACGCGTTCCATCCGGTGCTCGGCCATCAGCACCGTCGTGCCGAGGTCCTCCACCAGCCTGGCCAGCGTCGCGAGCACCTCTTCGGCCGCCGTCGGGTCCAGCGCCGACGTCGGTTCGTCCAGCACCAGCACCTTGGGATGGGTGGTGAGCACCGCGCCGATCGCCACCCGTTGCTGCTGCCCGCCGGACAGCGTCCGCAGCGCGCGCCTGCGCAGTTCCGCGATACCGAGGAGATCGAGGGTCTCCTCCACCCGGCGTCGCATCACCTGCGGGCTGAGGCCGAGTTGCTCCATGCCGTACGCGAGTTCGTCCTCGACCGTGTCGGTGACGAAGCCCGCGAGCGGATCCTGACCGACGACGCCGACCAGATGCGCGAACTCGCGCGGCGGCCGGGACCGCGTCGTCACGCCGTCGACGGACACCGTGCCTTCGAGGTGACCGCCGGTGAAATGCGGGACGAGACCGTTGATCGTGCCGAGCAGCGTCGACTTGCCCGCCCCGGTCCGGCCCGCGAACAGCACGAGTTCGCCTTCACCGATGGACAGCGTCACGTCGGACAGCACCGGTTCGGCGCGGTCGTGATAGGTGAAGGAAACGTGGTCCAGTTCGATCATGCGTGCACTTCTTCTTCCAGTGCGGCGTACGGAGGTTCGGGGGCCGGGGTGAGGAACGCGGGCAGCACGCCGATCAGCACGCCGAGCAGCGGCACCCACGACAGCGACGGCCAGGACAGGCCGATCAGCGACGGGTTCATGTTCATCGGGTTCACCTCCGACGTCGTGAACAGGATCGCCGCGACGGCGACCCCGCTGACGGCGACGACGATTTCCGGTGGCTGCCAGCGATCCGGCCGGTAGCGCGTGCGCCGGACGCGTTTGCCCGCCGACCAAAATCCGATCAGGCCGACCACGACGCCCGCGGAAAGCACCGGTGCGGCCAGATATCGCGGCGTCGAACCGTCCAAAGTGGCGTAAACACCGACGCAGACGCCGAGCAGGCCGATGATCATCAGCGTGCCCGTGATGAGCCTGGCCCGCGCTTCGACCGTTCCCGCGCGGCCGTAGCCACGTGAGTCCATCGACGCGGCGAGCTGCAGCGAGCGGGAAAGCGCGTCCTCCAGTACCGGGATGAGGATGGTGTGCAGCGCCTTCACCTTCTTCTTCCCCGAACCGCCGCGCAGCCTGCGTGCCCGCCGGACCCGCAGCACGCTCTCGGCGAGCTGCGGGAACACCGACAGCGCGACGATCACCGCCGTGCCCACCTCGTACAGCGCCGGCGGCATCGCTTTGAGCAGCCGTTTCGGGTTCGCGAGCGCGTTGGCCGCGCCGAGGCAGATCACCATCGCCGCCAGCCGCATGCCGTCGTAGAGCCCGCCCAGCAACGATTCCGCGGAGACGTCGCCGAAGAGCCGGATACCCGCCGCCCATTCCGGCAGCGGGATCTCGGGCAGCCGCACGATGATCGTGGACCCCTCGCCGCCGCCGAACACGACGCGGAAGAACACCCGGATCGCGACGATGAACGCGCCGAGGTACAGGTAGAGCCGGAACGCCAGCGCCCACGGCGCCTCACTGCGGCGGGCCACGACGACGTACCCCGCGACGGCCACGATGGTCAGCAGCAGCCACGGGTTCGTCGTGCGGGTCGCCGCGACGGCGAGTCCGAGCGCCCACACCCACCACGCGGCCGGGTGCAGATCGCGCGGCAGGAAGTAGGACGTCATCAAACTCCTTGTGCGCGTTTGCGTCTGCGTGCCATCAGGAATCCCGCGACGCACAACGCGAGCACCGCGGCTCCCGCGGCCCAAGGCGCCCAGCCGCCCGCTCCGGACTCGCGGTCGATCACCGCGTTGACGTCCTCGGCGTTCTCGCCGCCGGTGAACGCGACGTTCATCGACGGATCCTGCGCCTTCGGCCGCGCCGAAGCACTCGGGCGCGGTTTGGGCGGCGGCAGTGCGCCGGAACTCGGACCCGCGGCCGGAGCCTCTCCCGCGCCTGTTGTCGGCTGAGGTCCGTCGGCCTGCTGTCCGTTCCCCGACGGCGGTCGCTGCTGGCGCTCGCCAGGATCACCGGTGACCGGCTTGGCTTCCTCGCGTGGCACACAGGGCTGGCTCTCGGTACCCGGCCGTACGGCCGAGATCCGCGGGACCGGGTTGCTCTGGGTGGTGGCGTTCAAGGAGAACGACCAGCCTTCGAAACCGCCGGGGATGAAGTCGCGGTTCTTGACGCCCCACTGGCTGTAGTCCCAGGCGCAGTTGTTCGAGGCGTGCCAGTAGGACCAATAGGCCTGAGCCGGCGGCGTGTCGACGCACGGCTCACGGTAGTCACCGCGGCCGGTGATGGGGACGGTCTCGGCCGCGGACGGGCGGTTCTCGACCCGGCAGACGAACGACTCACCCCAGCGCTGGACCCCGGCGATCTGGAAACCGGCGCCCTTGAGCGCGTCCAGCCCGGTGCCGCGGGTGGTCTGGGGATTGCAGCGCACGATGGTCGTGCCGCCGAGCTGCTGGAAGTCGACGACGACGGTGACCCCGGTGGCGTCCTTGCAGAACCCCGGATATCCCTTGCTCTGGTCGACCGCGTGCGCGGACGGCGCCGTGGCGGCGATCAGGAAGACCGCCGCCACCGCGGGAAGGACCCTTTTCACGGGATGGCCGGGTTCCTCGGCGTGACGCCGGGCGGCGGGTTGGTGGTCGCGGACTTGTTCAGCGAGAACGACCAGCCCTCGAAACCGCCCGGGACGACGTTGCGGTTGAGGGCGCCCGAGCTGCTGTAGGTCCAGGTGGAACCGGAGCCGTCGGCGTTCCAGTAACCCCAGTACGCGCCCGCGGGCGGGGTGGTGACGCACGCTTCCTTGTAGTTCGGGTTGGCCGTCAGCGGGAGCGTCTCCGTCGCGGACGGGCGTCCTTCCAGACGGCAGACGAAAGCGAGCCCCCAGCGCGCGGTGCCGGCGACCGCGATCCCCGCGTCCTGCAAGGCCTTGATCCCCGTGCGGGCGGTGCCCGGCGTGGCGTTGGGCGAGCAGCGGGTGATCGTCGGCGCGGCCAGCTCCTGGAAGTCGATCACGACCGTGACCCCGGTGCGCGCGTCGGCACCGGTGCAGATCCCGGCGTAGCCCTTGGTGGTGTCGACCGCGTTCGCGGGTGCGGCGGACAACCCGATCAGTCCGATGAGGACGGTCGTGACGGCGAGCAGTCTCTTCATGGTGTTACCCCCTTTTTCTTGGTGAAACGACGAAGTACGAAGACGAGTGCGATCGCGGTGGAGAGGAACAGCACGGCCAGCCCCGCGATCCCCCAGATCACCCAGGCCGGCTGGTCGTCGGATTGGGCGGCGGCCAGCGCCGGCGTGTCGGTGCCGGCGGTCAGCGGCAGCCGGATCGCGGGTGACAGCGGCGAATCCGCGGCGGTGAGCCAGGACCGGCCCGCGACCCCTTGGGCGGCGGCCGAACTGGTCGGGAAGTCGGTCTCTCCCCCGGCTCCCTTGGTGAATCCGCCGTCGGCCTGGACCAGTTTGCCCAGCGAACGCGCGGTTCCGCTCGCGTCGAGCCCGGCGGTCTGCCGCGCGGCGGCGACGGTGGCGCTGAGCGCGATGTCCACCTCGCCGCCTTCTCCGGTCACCAGGCCCTCGCCGGTGGGCCGGACGCCGAGCGCGTCCACGGCGGAGACGAACGCCGACACGCGCCGCTCGGTCCAGCCGTCCGGGCGCTTGGTCGGCGGCGCGGCGTCCGTGTGCGGACGGGCGACCAGCGCGGTGACCGCGGCGGCCGTCGCGGCGAGGTCGCCGGAACCGCATTCCGCGGTGTCGAGGTGCTTCGGGAAGGTGCCGTCCGCGCATTGGCGGGAAAGGAGCAGTTCGACCGCGGGGCCGGGATCGGCGGCGGTGGCGAGCACCGCCCAAACGTGCCGCTCGACCGTCCGATCGGCGTCGGCGAACGATCCGGTGTCGGTGAACTCCCCGTCGGCACCGCGCAGTTTCAGCAGATCGGCGCGCAAGGGCCCGGCGACGTCCGACTTCGCGAATTCGGCGACGAGCACGAGTTTGGCGAGCGGTTCTGCGTACGACGCCTCGCCCTGTTCGTACGGCGCTCCGTGGGCGTAGGCCTGCACGGCTTCCGGCTTCAGCAGGAACTGCGAAGCGCGGGCGACCGCGTCCGGCTGCTGGTCCAACGCCCGCAAGGCCAGCACCACGTCGGCGGTGGCGTCGTAGTCGACGTAGGTCTTGCCGTCCTCGGTGACCTCGACGTGGTCGCCGCCGACGAGCCGGTTCGTCAGGTAGGCCCCGAGGCGGACGGCCGGGGGCGCGGTGGCCGGGGCGGGGGTCGCCGCCACCGTCGACACCCGGGCGCCGGTGGACGCCCTGGGCGTGACGAATTTCTTGGGTTTCGGCGGTGTGCTCTCCGGCTTGTGCGGCTGCGTCACAGGAGCCGGGGTTTCCGGGACGCCGGTGGCCGGCGGCAGGACTTCGCCCTTCGCGAGCGAGTGGAAACCGATCTGCGACAACCCGAGCGAAGCCTGGGCACTCGCGCGGATCCAGGTGTCGACGCCGCTGATGCCGGAGGAACGCGCGGCCTCGTAGGAAACCGGGTCGTAGGCGATGGCGCCGAGTTCGCCCGCGAGCTTGTTCCCGGCGTCGGACGCGGCGTTCGCCTGCGCGGATTTGAGGTACCGCACGCCTTTGTCCACCGCCGCGTCCGCGCCACCGGCGTCGGCGAGCGCCTGGACGATCAGGCCGGTGCTGTTGGTGTTCGGCGCTTCGGTGCCGACGCCGCCGCCCCAGCCGCCGCCGGGTGTCTGGTTCGCCTTGAGCCAGGAGACGGTCTTGGCGATCGGGGCGTCGAGGCCTGCCGCGCCCGCCTTCTTCGCGGCCAGCATCGCCGAGAGGGCGAGCCCGGTGGCGTCACCGTCGGTCGGGGAAAGACCGAGCGGTTTTCCCTCGTCGCAGGTCGAGACCTTGCGGCCGTCCGGGGTGACGTGGTCGCCGGTCTCCTTCGTCGGGATGTAGGAGAAGAGGACGCGGAAGTAGCCCTCGGAACACTGCTGGGTCAGCAGCCTGTCGATCGCGATCCGGTCGTTCTCTCCCGCCACGGCGAGCCCGATCACGCCGAGCGCCTGGCCGAACATGTTCGCGTTGTTGCTGACCGCGTCGGCGAGGGCGGGATCCTTGGCGTAATCGCTGACCCGGCCCTTGTCGGGGCCCTTGCGCATGATGGCCGCATGGGTTTCGGCGACCAGGTCGTAGCCGTCGAAGGCCCGGGGATTCCGGCGGGACACCTGGGCGGCGACCAGCGTCTTCGCCACGGCACCGCCGACGATGATCTGGTCGTAGCCCGCGCCGGGAGCGAGCCCGTCCCAGGTGAAGTAGTCGGTGGCGTGGCCCTGGTCGTCGAGGAACTTCACGATCGGCTCGGCCCGCGCGCCTTCGCCCGCGGCGTACATCGCGAAGAGCACGTCGAGCATCAGGCCGTGGTCGGGCAGTGTGCCACCGCTGGGGTTGTCGAGTGTGCCGTCCGGCTTCAGCTTCGTCGCGAGCCAGCGGGCATTCGCCTTCGCGGCACCGGGATCGTTCGCCGCCGTCGCCGTCCCGCTGAGCGGTGCGGCGATCATGGCGACGATGACGGCGAACGCCGACGCGGCCAGGTACCCGCGGCGCATGACTCCTCCTTGCGGCATGGCGGAGGACAAGGCGGGACGCCGCAGTCACCCCTGTTTATCGCGACAGTGGTTCGTTCGTCCGCCCGTTCGGTATCCCGGCTTGCCCCTCCGAAGGGCCCACGGTTGCGCGACAGCGCCGGATTTCGACCGGCTTCCCCGTCACGGGCGGCGGTGTTCTGTTGTCGAGCCAGCCGAGGTTAACACCCGTTCACCTCAGGCAGGTACCGCTGACCAGGTCGGTTGCCAGGATCACATCGGCACCCGGCGGTATCCCGCACCCGACCGGGGTGAGAGTCTTCTCGCGCGGTCGTGGGGGAAGTCCGGTGAGAGTCCGGCGCTGTCCCGCAACGGTATGCCTTCCAGGCGAGCCCGGTCACCCACGTCGCGCGATGTCACCGACTCCTGTCGTGGAAATGCGGGAAAGGGTTCTCATGAGACGTTTGGTTTTCGCTGTCGCGCTGCTGTGCGGCATCGGGCTGGTCACCGCTCCGGCGGCGGCCGCGGCCACCCACAACAAGACCGACGCCGCCGCGGGCTGGCTCGCCAGGCAGATGACCGACGGCGAACGGTTCGAGGCCGACTTCGGCGGCCAGAAGTTCCCCGATCAGGGCCTGACGATCGACGCGATCTTCGCGTTCGCCGCGGCCGGCGTGTCGGACACGAACGCGGGCAAGGCGATCGCCTGGCTGGCGAAGCCGGAGATCACCACCGGCTACGTCGGGAGCGGCACCGAGGCCTACGCGGGCGCGCACGCCAAACTGATGCTGGCCGCGCAGATCCGGGGCAAGGACCCGGCGTCGTTCGGCGGCGTCGACCTGAAGGCAGGCCTGCTTTCGCTGCTCACGCCGTCCGGCCGGTTCTCCGACCGCTCCGAATACGGCGACTACTCCAACGCCCTTTCGCAGTCGCTCGCCCTGCTGGCACTGGACCGCACCCCTGGCGGCGCCCCGGCGTCGGCCGTGACGTTCCTCGCGGGCACCCAGTGCGCGGACGGCGGTTTCCCGCAGAACTTCGGCGAAGCGACGTGCACGAGCGACGTGGACGCGACCGCGACGGTCGTCCAGGCCTTGCGTGCCACCGGTGACCCGGTGAACGCCCGCGAGGGCATCTCGTGGCTGGTCACGAAGCAGCACGCGAACGGCGGCTTCGGCTTCGGCACGAACGCGCCCAACGCCAACAGCACCGGCCTCGCCGCGGAAGCGCTGGCCGGTCACCGTCCCGCCGCCGCGGTCAAGGCGCGGGAATTCCTGCGGTCGCTGCAGACCGGCTGCGCCGGCGCCGAGGCGGATCGTGGCGCGATCGCCTACGACGCCACCGGCCTGAACCCGGCGACCGCTCCGCGCGCGACCGCGCAGGCGATCCTCGGCCTGGCCAGGGTTCCGCTGAGCGACCTGCACGGCGGTGGCCGTCCGCAGGCACCGGTCCTCGCCTGCTCGTGACGTGAGCTCGTCGGTGGGGCGCGCTTCCCTCAGACTGTCCAAAAAGGACGCTCACTGAGACTATAGTGTCCGCTTTGGGCGCTTTGCGCAGTTTCGCCCGGGGGTCGTGAGTGGCGATGGTCGTTCTAACCCTATTTGCCACTCACGACTCCCCGCGAAACTGGACTTACCGACACAAAGCAGGCGCATTCTGCCCGGAAAGTGACCACTGTGGACACCAAGCCCCAGCCGGCACAACGCGCCACCTTTGACTTACCCCTCCTGGGTCTCAAGGACGCCTTCACGGACTGGGCACGCAGGGTGCGGCGTGAGCGGAAGCGTGACTCGCGTGCAGCGTCACTCGCCGGAGGCGACGCGGCGCGCGAGCTCCACGCGGGACCGCACCCCCAGTGCCGTGAAGATGTTCCGCAGGTGGTGGTCCACCGTCCGGTGGCTGATCACCAGCCGCCGCGCGATCTCCTTGTTCGTCTCCCCCGCCGCCACCAGCCGGGTGATGGCGTCCTGCTGCGGCGTGAGGCCGGCGAGCGACCGGTGCGGAGCGTCGACGGTCTCGCCCGCCGCCCGCAGCCCGGCCCTGGCCCGTTCGGCGAACCGGGCCGCGCCGACGTTTTCGAAGCCGCGCAAGGCATCGCGGAACTGGTCGCGGGCGTCACGGGTCCGGCGATGCCGCCGCAGCAAGGTGGCGTACGCGAACCTGGTCCTGGCGAGTTCCACCGCGCCGCCCGCCCGCCGGTGCGCCTCGATGGCCGACTGGAAATGTCGTTCCGCCACACCGGGATCCGACGCCATCAGCGCGTGACAGCGGTGGCTCAACGCGAGCCAGCAGGGTTCCGCCCCGGCCAGCGTCCAGCGGTCGAACACCTCCAGCGCGGCACGGGCGCGTTCGGGACGTCCGGCGCAGACGGCCGCCTCGACGAGTTGCGGTGTGGCCAGCACGCGGATCACCGGCTGGTCGCCGGAGACGCCCGAAGCGAGATCTTCGAGCCTGCTCAGCGCGTCGTCGGGCCGGTCCTCGGCCAGGTCCAGGCAGGCGTACGCCCACGCGGCGACGGCGGCGGGCCTGCCGAGACCGCGTTCGGCGATGCCCTCGGCCGCCTCGTCCAGTTCCGGCGCGCGGTCGCCGAGGAGCGCGGCGGCCAGCCCCAGCAGCGTCAGATGCTCCATCCGCAGGTTGTGCGGCGCGCGCAGGCCGTCGCGGGACGCCGCCCGCGCACACGGGATCCGGTCGAGCGCGATGGCCGAAAGCGCGAGGTAGACCAGCGCCCACGGCAGTTCCGCGTGGCGTTTGCCGAGTCGTGCGCGGCTCACCGCGGCCGCCGCGTACTCGTGTGCCTGTTCGGCATGCCCGCGGGCGAAGGCCGCTTCGGCGGCCCAGACGGCTCCGGCGACGTCGGTGTCGGCCATCCCCTTGGCGACGGCTTCCTCCAGCGGGACGACGGCGGCGTCGTGCCGCCCGGCGTAAACCGACGTCAAACCCCGGAAATGCGCGAACGCCAGCCCTTCTCCGGCCGGGACCGTCCGCGCCAAAGCCCGGTAACCACCCAGGTCACCGCCGAGCCTCCGTGCCTCGCCCGCCAGCAGGAGCGCGGCGGCGGGATCGGGCAGCAGCCGCGCCGCCGTGCCGAGTTCGTGGGTGGCGACGGCGGGATCGCCGTCGCGCAGCTCGATCTCCCCGTGCAGCAACGCGACCGCGCCCGGTTCGGCGTCAACCCTGGACAACAGCAGGCGCGCCCACCCCGGTCTGCCCGCCTGCCAGGCCGCGTCCGCCGCCGCCAGCAGCCGGGCCGCCCGCACACCCGGATCGGCGGTCAGCGCGGCGGCACGTTCGAGATGCCGTGCCGCCGCCGCGTGATCCATCGCGGGTGCCGCGGCGAGCGCGTCCGCGAGCGGCTCGGACGGCGTGGCCGTCGCCATCGCGCGATGCCAGAGCGCGTCCGGTCCCTCCTCGACCGAGGCCAGCCGCGCGTGCGCCGCCCGCCGGTCGGCCGGTGACGCCGCCGCGTACCAAGTCGCCTTCCGCGCGGAAAAGTCCATACAGGTGCCGAGAAAACGCAGACGCTCGTCGCGCGGCATCGCCTCGAGCTCGGCCGTGTACCGAGGCAGGCGCTCCCGCAGGATCGGTGAAACCGGCTCGCGTCCGGCAGCCTGCGCGGACGTCAGCGACGCCGCCAGTGCGACCAGATCGGCGGGATTCCCGTCGCCCAGTTCGACCAGCTGCGGACGCACCCCGTCCGGCACGCCACGGTCGCGCAGCACCTGATCGGCGGCGGATTCGCTCAACGGTGGCAGCTCGACGGAGTCGAACTCGTCCGACCCGGATCGCGACGCGAGCACCATCCCGACCGGCGCGCCCGCCAACCGCCGGGCGGCGAAACCCAGCGCCGCCAAGGACTCCTGGTCGACCCAGTGCGCGTCGTCGACCCAGCAGATCGTCGGAGCCGACACGGCGCCGAGCCGGTCCCGCGCTTCCGCGCCGCTGGAGACCGACGCGCCGAACATCCGCTGCAGGGCGCCGTACGGCAGCGTGCTTTCCGCCCGCAGGCCCCGCACCCCGACGAGCCGGACGCCGAGGGTGGCGCGCAGCTCGGCGAGCAGGGCCGACTTGCCCAGCCCCTCCGTGCCGCGGATCAGCACGGCGCGCCCGGCGGCCGAGCGCAGCCCGCCGAAGAGGTCGTCCCTGCCCCGCAACGGGTACACAGGCATCCGCGCCTCCTCGAGATCCCTCTCGATGAAACACCAGGCGCAAGTGTTTCACAAGGTCTTGCTCGGCACCCGCCCTTCCACCAGCGCTCCGAGCAGCGTCGATGCCGCGTCGAGATCGGGGGTCCGGGAGGCGAGGACGTCCGAATACAGGAACGCCTCCCCCAGCCGCACGATGGCGTAGCAGAGGCTGTCCAGCCCGACGCTGGGCTCGAAGCCGCCCGCGTCGACGTCGCGGCGCAGGAGCTCGACGTGCGCGGCGATCACCCTCGGCTGGACACGGCCGTCCGGGTCGGTGAGCAGCCTGATCGCCAGCACCGGCTCGTCGTCGAGGAAGCGGCGGAACCCCGCGCTCGCCGCCAGCACCGACCGGTACTCCCGCATGATCGCGAGACAGCGCAGTTCGCCGGCCGCGTTGCGCACCACGTCGCCCTCTTCGCGCTCCCAGGTGCGCGCGGCGGCCGTCAGGGTGCGCTCGGACAGGTAGTAGAGGGCATCACCGAGCAGGTCTTCCCGGTTTCCGACGCGACGGAACAGGGTGCTGCGCGAGATGCCCAGATCCTGGGCGAAGGCGGAGGTGTCGACGCGGACGCCGCGATCGATCCACCGGGCCGCCGCGCGGACTATGTCCTCGGCTGAGGGATTCACGATCGCCGATCGTACGGGCGCCCGGCCCGGCGGGGGCGACCGCGGACCAAGACCGGCGATTTCACCGATGCAGGCGCCTCCGTCCGTTTGTCAGAGTCCATCACCACGGACTGTGTTCAACGGCGAACGGAGACGGCACCATGCGTAGTACGACCCGGATCCTTTGTGGACTGGCCACCGTCGCGGCACTCACTGTCGCCCCCACGGCCTACGCCGCCGAGAACCCCTACGAACGAGGACCGGACCCGACCGAAAGCAGCATCGAAGCCTCGCGCGGCTCCTTCGCGGTGTCGCAGACCTCCGTGTCGAGCCTGGCCGTCACCGGCTTCGGCGGCGGAACCATCTACTACCCCACCAGCACCGCGCAGGGCACGTTCGGCGCGGTCGCCATCTCGCCGGGATTCACCGCGACGCAGTCGAGTATCGCGTGGATCGGCCCACGGCTGGCGTCGCAGGGATTCGTGGTGTTCACGATCGACACCAACACCGTCTACGACCAGCCCGACAGCCGCGGTGACCAGCTGCTGGCCGCACTCGACTACCTGACCCAGCGCAGCACCGTCCGCTCGCGCATCGACACCTCCCGGCTCGCCGTGGCCGGGCATTCGATGGGCGGCGGCGGTTCACTCGAAGCGGCGCAGGACCGGCCGTCGCTGCAGGCGGCGGTGCCGCTCGCGCCGTGGAACACGCAGAAGTCGTGGTCCTCGCTGAAGGTGCCGACGTTCATCATCGGCGGTGAATCCGACACGGTGGCGCCGGTGGCCTCGCACTCGATCCCGTTCTACACCAGCATTCCCGCGTCGGCCGAGAAGGCGTACATGGAGCTGGACAACGCCAGCCACTTCTTCCCGAACACGGCGAACACGACCATGGCCAAGTACACGATCTCGTGGCTGAAGCGGTTCGTGGACAACGACACCCGCTACGAGCAGTTCCTCTGCCCCGCCCCGGACGACCGCGCGATCAGCGACTACCGGGACACGTGTCCGCACGCCTGAGTGTCCTCGGCCCCGGCGCGCCCGCGCCGGGGCCCCCTTCCGCCGTTGGGAGTTCTTGCGTGACCCTGTCGACCTTCGAGATGTCCGGCGTATCGGTGACCTTCGGTGGTCTCGTCGCGTTGTCGGACGTCTCCCTGACCGTCGCGCCGGGCCGGGTGCTCGGGGTGATCGGCCCGAACGGGGCCGGCAAGACCACGCTGTTCAACGTCGCCTGCGGTTTCGTCCGCCCGGACACCGGCACGCTGTCCTGGCGCGGCACGGAACTGCGGCGGTTGCGCCCGCATCATCTCGCCGGCCTCGGCATCGCGCGCGGTCTGCAGGAACTCGGTCTGTTCGACCGGATGACCGTGCTGGAGAACGTCCTCGTGGGCGCGGGCAGGCACGCGAAAACCGGCTTCTGGTCGTCGTTGCTGGGGCTGACGAAGGACGAGAAGGCCCTGACCGAGCGGGCGATGACGCAGCTGGAGGACTTCGGCATCGTCGACGTCGCCCAGCGCTACCCCACCAGTCTTCCTTACCCGGTAAGGAAAAGGGTCGCTTTGGCACGAGCGCTGGTGAGCGAACCCGACCTGCTGTTGCTCGACGAACCGGCGGGCGGCCTGTCGTCGGCGGAGATCGACGAGATCGGCGCGCTGGTCCGCGGCCTGACCGAGCGTATGTCGGTGATGCTCGTCGAGCACCATATGGATCTGGTGATGGGCGTCTGCGACGAGATCGTGGTGCTGGACTTCGGCAGGGTCATCGCCCGCGGCACCCCGGACGAGATCCGCGCCGATCCGGCGGTCCAGGCGGCCTACCTCGGCGAGGAGGTGGCCGGTGCTGACCGTTGAGCGACTCTCGGCGAGCTATGGCCCGGTGCGCGCACTCGATTCCGTAAGCCTTTCGGCCGCCGAAGGCGAGATCACCGCGGTGCTCGGTGCGAACGGGGCGGGCAAGACCACGTTGTTGCGCACCATCTCCGGCCTCGTCCACCCCACGGACGGCCACATCTCCCTCGACGGCAGGGACTTGAGCAGAGTGTCCACAGAGGACCTTCCCGCTCTGGGTCTCGCGCATGTTCCCGAAGGCCGCGGCCTACTGGCCGAACTGACCGTCGAGGAGAACCTGCGGCTCGGCGCCCTCGGTGCCCGCGGCCGGGTGAAGACGGCCGATCTGCGCCGGATCTACGACCTCTTCCCCGTGCTCGCCGAGCGCAAGAACGGTCTCGCGCACGTCCTTTCCGGCGGAGAGCGGCAGATGCTGGTCATCGGCCGCGCACTGCTCTCCCGGCCGAAGGTACTGCTGCTCGACGAACCCACCTTGGGTCTCGCGCCCAGGATCGTGGCGCGGATCTTCGGGCTGCTGCGCGGTCTCGTCCACGACGAAGGACTGGCCGTCGTGCTGGTCGAGCAGAACGCCCGCAGCGCGCTGTCCATCGCCGATCACGGTGTCGTGCTCAACCTCGGGCGGGTCGTCGTCCGGCGGGACGCGGCCGCGCTCGTCGCGGACGACGCGCTCCGGCACGCCTACCTCGGATTCTGAAAGGGAGCTTCGTGCAGCAACTGCTCACCACCGCGCTCACCGGCCTGACGCTGGGCGCGGTCTACGCCGCGTTCGCGCTGGCGCTCGTGCTGATCTGGCGGGCGACGCGGATCGTGAACTTCGCGCAGGCGCCGATGGCGATGATCACCACCTACGTCGCGCTCGTCCTGATCGACGCGGGCTGGTCGTACTGGGCGGGTTTCGCCGTCGCCCTGCTTTCGGGCCTGGTGCTCGGCGCGCTCGTGGAACGGTTCGTGATCCGGTTCGTTTCGGGAAAACCCGAGATCAACGCCGTCATCCTGACACTGGGGCTGTTCATCGTGCTGCACGCGCTGGCGGCGCTGGTGTTCGGCTCACGGTACCGGTCGTTCCCCGCGCCGTTCGGGCTCACCGGTTTCCAGGTCGGCGGTACGACGATCGCGCTGACCGGATTCGGCGTGTTCACCATCGCCGCCGTCGGCGTGGTGCTGATCGGGCTCGTGGTGTTGTTCCGCGGTACCGATCTGGGCCTGCGGATGCGCGCCGCGGCCTTCGACCGGGAGGTGGCCCGCCTGCTCGGCGTGCGGGTCGGGCGGATGCTCACCCTCGGCTGGGCGCTTGCCGCGCTCACCGGTTCGCTGTCGGGTCTGCTGATCGCCGGCGGTGGACTCGTCCATCTGTCCTATATGGACGGAGTGGTGGTGTACGGCTTCGTCGCCGCGGTGCTCGGCGGCCTGGACAGCCCGGTCGGCGCGGTCGTCGGCGGCGTCGTCCTCGGCCTGTCGCTGAGCCTGGTGAGCGGCTACGTCGGCGCGGAGCTGGTGCCGCTGGCCGCGCTGGCGTTGCTCATGGTGGTGCTGCTCCTGAAACCCGGTGGCCTGTTCACCAGCGTCCGCGAACGGAGGGTCTGACGTGCTGCGACGTCATCTCCTGAGCGCGCTCGCCGCGTTGGTCGTCGTCGTGCTCTTGTTGGAGAACTCCGGGCCGTACCTCACCGCGCAGTTCACCACGATGGCGTATCTCGCGATCGCGGCGGGCGGTCTGACCGTCCTTACCGGACTCAACGGGCAGCTCTCGTTGGGACACGGCGCGCTGATGGCCGTCGGCGCCTACTCGACGGCGCTCCTGCTGAAATCGGATGCCTTGCCACTTCTGGTGATCGTGCTCCTGGCGGTGGTGATCACCCTCGCGGTCGGGGCGCTCGTGGGTGTCGCCGCCGCCAGGCTGCACGGGCCGTATCTCGCCGGGGCGACACTCGCGCTCGCCGTCGCCGTCCCCGGGATCCCGTTGTTCTTCGGCGAAGCGCTCGGCGGCGAGCAGGGCTTGCCGGTACGGATGCCGGAAATCCCCGGCTGGCTGGCGGACGCCGCGTATTTCGTCACCGGCCAGGACCTCACGTCGATCCGTTACCTCGCTTACCTTTCGTGGTTCGCGGTGATCGCCGTGTTCGTCCTGCTGGCGAACCTGTCGCGCGGCCGCGTCGGACGCGACTGGCGAGCGGTCCGCGACGAGGACGTGGCCGCCGAGCTGGCCGGGATCGACCTCGGCCGCGCCCGGGTGCGGGCGTTCGTGGTCAGTGCGGGATGCGCGGGCCTGGCCGGGGCGCTGATGGCGTTGTCCGCACGGTTGGCCGCGCCGAGCGGTTTCGCGCTGACGCTGTCGCTGCTGCTGGTGTCCGCGGTGGTGCTCGGCGGTCTCGGAAGCCTCACCGGAGCGCTCGCCGGTGCCGCGCTGCTGACCTTCCTGCCGCCGCTGGTGATCGGCGCGGGAACGGATCTCGGCCTGTCGGACGTGCAGGCCGCGCATCTGGCGCCGTTGCTCTACGGCCTGGTCACCGTCTTGATCGTGCTGCTCGCACCGGCGGGCCTCGCCGGCGGGCTGCGGAAACTCATCCACTGGAGGCGAAGTTCATGAAACGCTGGACCAAGGCCGTGGCCGTCTTCCTGGCCGTGACGGTCACCGCCGCCTGCGGCGCGGGCGGCAGACCCGAGGGCGACCAGAAGGGCTCGACGGTCGGCGTCACCGACACGACCATCAAGATCGGGGCGCATTTCCCGCTGACGGGCGTCGCCGCGCCGGGCTACAGCGAGATCCCCGGTGGACATCAGGCGTACTACGACTACGTGAACGCGAACGGCGGCGTCCACGGCCGCAAGATCGAGTTCGTGGTGAAGGACGACGGCTACAACCCCACCACGACCAGCGCCGTCACCAACGAACTGGTGCTCAAGGAAGAGATCTTCGCGATGGTCGGCGGCCTCGGCACGCCGACGCACAGCGCCGTCGTCGACTTCCTGAACAACTCGAAGGTGCCGGACCTGTTCGTGTCGTCGGGTTCGCTGCGCTGGGGCGACGACCCGAAGAAGGCGCCGTTCACCTTCGGCTGGCAGCCGGACTACGAGATCGAAGGCAAGATCATCGGCGACTGGGTGCGCAAGAACCTGCCCAACGTCAAGGTCGGTCTGTTCCTGCAGGACGACGACTTCGGCCGCGACGGCGAGAAGGGCGCGCGGCGCTACCTCGGCGAGCAGGTCGTGGAGGTGGCGAAGTACTCGCCGGGCAACACCGACATCGCGCCGCAGATCGCGAAACTCAAAGCCGCGGGCGTGGATCTGGTGCTGGGCTTCACCGTTCCGTCGTACACCGCGCTTTCGCAGCTGGCTTCGCTGAAGATCGGGTTCAAGCCGAAGTGGTTCTACAGCAACGTCGGATCCGATCCCGCGCTCGTCGGCTCCCTGCTCGCGCGGTTCTCCGAAGGCAAGGTGACCAACGGCGCGTCGCTCATCGACGGCGTGCTCACCACCGAATACCTGCCCGGGGTCGACGCGCCGGACAACGCGTGGACGAAGCTGTGGCAGAACGTCTGGAAGGCGCACGGCAAGGGCGGCGACCTGACGAACTACCGCATCTACGGGATGGCACAGGCGTACACGTTCGTCCAAGCGTTGCGGGCGGCCGGAAAGGACCTGACGCGGGAACGGATCGTCGAGGTGCTCCAGCAGTCCGGGAAGGCGTTCGAGGGACCGGGCCTGGCGCCGTTCCGCTACACCGGCGACAACCACCTGGGCATTTCCGGGATGTCGGTGGTCGAACTCAAGGGAGGCGTCGGCAAGGATCTGACCCCGGTACTGGTGACCGACCTCGGCGACGCCCCCATCGAGGCGAACGACTCGGCGGCGAACGACGCGCCGCCGCCGAACGGGATTCCCGGTAGCTGAGTCACTTCGCCGGCAGCACGCGTCCCCGCACTTCGCCGAACCCGATCCGCGAGCCGTTCGCGCCGGGCGCGCTGCCGGTGATCACGACCTCGTCGCCGTCCTGCAGGAAGGTGCGCTCCTCCCCCTTGACCGTGAGCGGTTCCTTGCCGCCCCAGGACAATTCGAGGAACGCGCCGCGCTGGCGCTTCTCCGGTCCGGAGATCGTCCCGGAACCGTACAGGTCACCCGTGCGCGACGAGGCGCCGTTGACCGTCAGGTGCGCGAGCATCTGCGCGGGTGACCAGTACATCTCGCGGAACGGCGGGCGGCTGACCTCCTCACCGTTCCATTCGATGACGAGGTCGATGTCGAGCCCCCACGGCTCACTCTCCCGCAGGTACGGCAGCGGTTCCGGATCGGTCTGCCCCGGCAGCGGGATCCGGGCGGCTTCCAGCGCCAGGATCGGCACCACCCACGGGGAGATCGAGGTCGCGAAGCTCTTGCCGAGGTGCGGGCCCAGCGGGACGTACTCCCACGCCTGGATGTCGCGGGCCGACCAGTCGTTGAGCAGGACCGCGCCGAAGACGTGGCGGGGGAAGTCGTCCGGCGTGATCGGGGTGTTCAGCGGTGTGCCGGTGCCGACGACGAAGCCCATCTCCGCCTCGATGTCGAGTCGCGCGCTCGGCCCGAACACCGGCGCCGTGTCGGCCGGGGCCTTGCGCTGACCGTTCGGGCGCACGATGTCCGTACCGGAGACCAGGACCGTGCCGGAACGCCCGTGGTAACCGACCGGGAGGTGCTTCCAGTTGGGCAGCAACGGTTCCGCGTCGGGGCGGAACAGCCTGCCGACGTTCGAGGCGTGGTGTTCGGAGGCGTAGAAGTCGACGTAATCGGCGACCTCGATCGGCAGATGCAGTGTCACCCGTCCGATCGCGTGGACCGCGCCGTCGGGGAGTTCGCCGGCGACCAGGTCGCGGATCCGCTCGCGGACCGCCACCCAGCGGTCGTATCCCTGCGCCATGAACGGATTCAGCGTCGGCGCGGCGAACACGTCGTCGCCGAGCGCCGCGGCCAGGTCGACGACGGAATCGCCGACGCGCACGCCGACGCGCGGGGAATCACCGTCGACGGAGAACACGCCGTACGGCAGGTTGTCGATCCCGAACAGGGAGCCTGCGGGGATGTCGATCGTGGTCATGCCTCTCCTCGGGGCGCCTCGAGCAGGCCGAGTCCGGCCAGTTCGGTCAGGGGGTCGGTGATGCTGCAGGTGCCGAACGACGTGAAGCCCGCGCGGACCGCGGCGACGCGATCCGCGTCCAGTGCGCGGAGCCGCTCGGCGATGACGGCGCCGTCTCGTTCGGCGAGAACGGCTTCGGCGTCTCCGCCGGTGAGGACGGCGTCGGTGGCCAGCATCAGGTTGAGGAAACCGTGCTGTTCGAAGCCGGTCTCCGGATCGGTGTTGCGGAGGGCGTGGTGCAGCCCCGCGGTGGCTTTGAACGGCACCTCCGCCGCGACCGCCGCGCGGACGGCGGCGGCGAGTTCGGCTTCGTCGGGGTACAGGTCGGCGCGGACGCCGCCGGTGCGGAACTTCGCTTGATGACCGGTGCCGGAAAGGGCGGTCAGCAACGGGACGCGCCGCTCGTCGCGCGGGATCTCGACGAAGACCGGCGCGGTGGCGCGGGAAAGCGCGGCGAGCACCTCGTCCGGGCCCATTCCGTCCGGGACGGCGATCTCGAGCGCTTCGAGTCTCACTGGGAGCTTCGCGACGGCCTCGTTCACTCCGTCGAGCTGCGCAGGTCCGCCGGGCAGGGTGACCGAGACCGGCAGCGGGGTCTCGCGGCCATCCAGCACCTCGGCGAGGTCGCCGAGCGCGGTCGCGGCGATGACCAAGGGCCCGACGAGGCCGGCGTACCAGGCATCGAGGTGCTCGTCGTGGGCGGCGACGGCGTCCGGTAGTGGGGCCAGGCCCGGCGGGAACACCGCGGCGTCGTCGCACAGCCCGGCGAAGAGCGCGGGAATCCGTCCGCCGTCCACCATGGTCTCCTCCTCGCCGATTTAGTTCATGCTTTTACTATCCACCGGGCAGCGTAGTCCGGTCTTCCGGGCGACGGGAAGGCCTACTTGCGGCTCCGGGTGCCGAACTCGGCGCGGCTGGTGATCAGCTTGCCCAGCAGCATCACGAGGATGCGCTGTTCGGTCTCGGTCAACGCGTTCGTCCAGCCGAATTCGCGTTCGTTGTGCTCGCGGAAGACCGAGACCATCTCCTCTTGCCCCGCCTCGGTGAGCGACAACCGCACCGAACGTCCGTCGCGCTCGTCCGGGGCCCGGTCGAGCATCCCCTCGGTGACCAGCGTCTTGACCAGATTCGACACCGCGGCCCGGCTCATCCCGGTCAGCCGCGCGGCGCTGGTCGGTTCGAGCGGTCCGGCGAGCCAGACCACGAACAGCAGCCGGAACGCCGACCAGGACCGTCCGCGCGGCCGGTGCACCGCGGCTTCGAGATCGTAAGTCACCAGGTCGGAGGCGCGATTGAGGGTCAGCAGCACCTCGGTCGCCAGCTGGTGACGGAAGCCGTACTCCTGCGCGAGCCGCCGGTTCGCCAGCGCCACGAACGACCAGAAGTCCAGTCCGGCCGCGTCCACGGCGTCCACGTCTTCCATCGGCGAACACTAACCCGGCTTCGCGAAAGTGGTCAAAGTCGAAACTACTTTTGGCAACGTCTGCGATCTCATTGGGGGTCGGTAGAAGTAAATGGAGGCCTCCTTGAGGGACCCAGAGTCCCTCAAGGAGGCCTTCACGGACTGGCAATTGCCGCACGAGCGACCTTCCGGACCTGCCTTGGCCGCGGCCGCGATCGCCCGGTCCGTGAAGGCCTCCTTCCCTACCTTCAGAGTAGGAAAGGAGGCCTTCACTACCTCAAGGGTTCGACGAGTAACCATAGGCACTTGGAGCTTTCTCCATCTAGGCTGCTTGATCATGGAGGTTTCTCCATGGCGAGACATCGGGCAGTCCCTGTTTGCTAGGGGCATGAGCAGAACGGAAGTGCCACCGGGCACCGCCAAGGCAGTCCGCGTAGCGGCAGGCGACCTGATCCGCGTGATCGACGTCGACGGCGGCCAGGTCGGGGACGTGTTCGCCTTCCGCGACGGCGCCGGGACCGAACTGACCGAGCACCACAGCGCGGCGCACACCCGCGCCGGGGTCGACAGGCTGTTCCCCGCCGTCGGCGAGGCCTTCGTGACCGACCTGCGCCACCCGATCCTCACGCTGGTCGAAGACACCTCCCCCGGCGAACACGACATGCTCATCCCGGCGTGTGACCCGGCTCGGTACACCGCGCTGGGCGCGCCAGGTCACCGGTCCTGCGCGGCGAACCTGCGAGAGGCGCTGGCAGCGGAGGGCCTGAGCTTCACCGGCCCGACCCCGCAGCCGATCAACGTCTTCATGCGCGTCCCGGTCGGCGAGGGCGGACGCCTGAACTGGCTCACCGCGAACTCGCGCCCCGGCGACGCGGTGACTCTGCGGGCCGAGATGGACTGCGTCGTCGTGGTCTCCGCCTGCCCGCAAGACCTCGTCCGGATCAGTGAAGCCGGACTTTCCCCGCTCGCCATCGAAACCGTCCACAATGGAGGAATCCGGTCATGACGACCACCGTCGAACACCCCGCGCTCACCCCGGCCACCCTCGGCGGTCTCGCGCTGCGCAACCGCTACGCCGTCGCCCCGATGTCCCGCGTCTCCGCGCGGCCCGACGGCACCCCGACCGGCGAAATGGCCGACTACTACGCCGAATTCGCCCGCGGCGGTTTCGGGCTGGTGTTCAGCGAGGGCACCTACCCCGACAGCGAGGCCAGCCAGGGATACCTCAACCAGCCCGGCCTGGCGCGGGACGAACACGTCGCGGGCTGGCGGGTGGTCACCGCCGGAGTCCGCGCGGCGGGCGGCCGGATGATCGCGCAGCTCATGCACGCCGGGGCCATCGCGCAGGGCCACCCGAACACCGTCGGTCCGTCGGCCGCCCAGCCGCGCGGAGAGAAGATGCGCGCGTACGGCGGTTCCGGACCGTGGCCGGTGCCCCGCGAACTGACCACCACCGAGATCGACGACATCGTCGACGGCTTCGCGGCCGCGGCCGTGCGTGCCCGTCAGGCCGGCTTCGACGGCGTCGAGGTGCACGCGGCCAACGGATACCTGCTCGACCAGTTCCTCACCGACTACACCAATCAGCGCACCGACTCCTACGGCGGCCCGGTCGCGAACCGGATCCGGCTGACCTCCCGGGTCGTGACCGCCGTCGCCGAGGCCGTGCCGGAGCTGGTGACCGGCGTGCGGTTGTCGCAGACCAAGGTCAACGACTTCACCTATCGCTGGCCTGGCGGCCGCGCCGACGCCGAGGTGATCTTCGCCGCGGTCGCCGAGGCGGGCGCGCAGTACCTCCACATCGCCAGCGAGGGCCGGAACTGGCTGGAAACGGCGAAGCTGGCCGACGGCGGCACGATCACCGCGCTCGCCCGGCAGGTCACCGGACTGCCGGTGATCGCCAACGGCGGGATGCATGACCTCGCGCAAGCGCACGAGGTCCTCACCGGCGGGCACGCGGACCTGCTGTCGATCGGGCACGGCGCGCTGGCCAACCCCGATCTGCCCGCCCGCGTCGCGGCGGCGGAACCGCTGGCCGAGTTCGACCGGGCGATGGTCTCCCCGACGGTCACGGTGGCGAACGCGCGCCGTTGGCGGGAGAGTCGGCAGGCGTGACGGAAGCAAGCTGGCACGGCGGCGCGGCCGCGGTCGCGACCCTGACCTTCGACGTCGACGCGGAGTCCCCGATCCTCGCCCGAGGACGGGGCTACGCGGACCACCTGTCGACCATGTCCCATCAGGCGTACGGGCCCCGGGTCGGGGTGCCGCGCGTCCTCGACCTGCTCGACGAACTGGCCGTGCCCGCGACGTTCTTCGTGCCGGGCTGGGTCGCCGAACAGCGGCCCGGCCTCGCCGCCACGATCGTGGAACGGGGACACGAGGTGGCCCACCATTCCTACAGCCACCGGCCGCCGACCGCGATGACCGCGGCCGAGCAGCGCGCCGATTTCGAACGGGGCATGGCGGTGTTCGCCGCACAGGGCATCGAGATCAGCGGTCATCGCGCGGCGGGCTGGGAGTCCACTTGGGACACTCCGGCCCTGGTGGCCGAACACGGGCTGAGCTACGACTCGTCGCTGATGGCCGACGACCGGCCGTATCTGATCGAGACCGGGGCGGGCCGGATCGCCGAGCTGCCGGTGCACTGGTCGCTCGACGATTGGGAGCAGTACGCGTTCCTTCCCGCGCCGCACGTCGGCTCGGTGATCACGTCGCCGATACAAGTGCTGGAGATGTGGCGCGCCGAGCTGGACGCGATGCGCCGCTATCGGTGCCTGTTCAACCTGTGCCTGCACCCGTTCCTTTCGGGCAGGCCGGGGCGGCTGGAGGCGGTGCGCTCGCTCATCGAGTTCGGACTCGGGCTCGGTGACGTCCGGTTCGCCCGCTGCCGCGACGTGGCGGCCGCGGCGCTGGCGGACCCCGCCTTGCCCGTGGAACCGTTGCGGCGCCTCGAAGTCGACCCAGCCATTTATCCGGACTGAGCCGCTTCGAGCGCCAGGAACAGGTCGACCCGGTCCGCGGTCCGCCCGACGTCGCGGCCGGTCAGCTCGGTGACCTTGGCCAGCCGGTTGCGCAAGGTGTTGACGTGCACGAACAACGCCGCGGCGGTGGCCGCCCACTGGCCGTCGTGGTCGAGGAACGCCCGCAGGGTCGTCTCCAGTTCGCCGTCGCGGACGCGGTCGTGCTCACGCAGCGGGCCGAGCAGGGCGTCGGCGAAAGTGTGCCGCCACTGCTCGTCGTGCGACTCCAGCAGCAACCGGTAGCTGCCCAGCTCGGCGAAACTCGCCGCGATCGGCCCGCCGCGCCTGCCCCGGAGCACGCGGCAGGCTTCGCGGCTGCGCGACAACGGCATCCGCAGTTCGGCCGCGCCCGGCGCGGGGTCGGCGAGCCCGACGACCACGCGCCCACCGGAAAGCCGGTGCGACACCGCCGCCGCCAGCCGCGGCGCGAAGGCCGCGGGCGACTGCCTTCCCGAACGGAACGGCAGCACCGCGACGACGTCCTGGCTGCCCGCCGCCACGACCGCGGGCAGCCCGTCCGCCAGGAGGAAGTCCGTCACGGCCTCGGCCATCCCCGGCGGGGTCGCGGCTCCATCCCCCGCGAACGCCAGCGCGATCACCGCCAGCGGCCCGTCCGGATCGACCCCGAAAGCCCGCAGCCTGCCGGGCACTTCCGCGGCACGCTGCGCGCCGGAGAGCACCATGTCCAGCAGTTCGACGGCGAACCGCATCTCGATCGCCTGCACCGCCTGGTGCCTGGCCACCTCCAGGCTGAGGTAGCGGGCGGTCTGCTCCAGCGCGTCCCGCTCCCCGCGCGTCAGCTCCACCGTGGGACGCAGGCACAGCAGCGCGGCGTCGGCGTCCCCGATCGCGCCGACGGGGAACAACGCCGCCCGCGTGCCCGCGCCGAGATCCGCCTCCAGCGGCGGCGGATGCCCGGCCAGCGCCTCGGCCGCGGCGCGCGTCTGCCCGGCGTCCAGTTCGGCGCCGGCGGAGGCCAGCTCCCGGCCCATCCGGTCCACGACCGCCAGCGGGAGTTCGTGCTCACGGCGGAGGACCGCGAGCACCCCGGACGCGCCCGCTCCCCTCGACAGCGCCGACGTCAGCTCGTCGCCTCGGCGCACCAACGACATCAGCGCGTTCTGCCGGTCGGTGGCCTGGATCGCCGCGGCGGCGCGGGTGACCGCCGTGAACGGCACCGCCACCGAGATCTCCAGCAACGGCAACCCGGCTTCCCGGCAGGCGTCGGCGAGCGAGGCAGGGGTCTCGCGTTGTTCCACGCGCAGGCCGAAGATGATCCCCGCCGCTCCGGCGCCGACCACCCTCGCGACGAAATCCGCCGGATCGACGCGGTCCAGCCACAGGCCGTTGGTCAGCACGACCTCGTGCTCGCGCACGTACGGCCCCGGGTCCGGGAGCTCGGTGTTGTGCACCCACAAGACCTGCCCGGCCAGCGCCCCGTCGCGGCCGGGGACGACCACCCGCAGTTCCAGGGCCGGGTCCTCGACCAGCGCCGCCAAGGTCAGCATGACTGTGAATATATCCAGTCGCACCGGTCCTTTATGGATGAACGGCTATTTCATCGTTTTGTCATGAGCCCTGGTTAGCGTGCCTCGGAGACCCTTCACGATTCGAGGAGCACCACTGTGACGGCAGTTTCCAGCACGATCGCCGAGCGCTACACCCTGCTCGAGAAGCTGGGTGGCGACGGGACGGCCGTGCTGTGGCGCGGCGAGGACGGGCCGGACGGGCCGCGGGTCACGATCAAGGAGCTGCCGCTTCCCACGCACGAGCCCGCCCGCGTGGAGCGACTCAAGGAGGAAGCCCTCGTCTCGGTGGATCACCCGTCGGTGGTGCCCGTCCGCGATGTCGTGGTCGCGGACGGAAACGCGTTCATCGTGATGGACCCGGTGGAGGGGCGGACCCTGGAGGACCTCGCGTCCGCGGGCCCGCTGCCGCCGCGGTTCGTGGCCGACATCGGCGGCAAGGTGCTCGGCGCGCTCGCCGCCGCGCATACGGCGGGCGTCGTGCACGGGGACGTGCGGCCCGCGAACATCCTGGTGGGTCCCGACGGCACTGTGAAGCTGACCGGCTTCGGAATCGCCAAGGCCCTCGACCCTGCGGGCACACCGGCCTTCCTCGCCCCCGAAACGATCGCCGGACACGACGGCACACCGCATTCCGACCTCTGGTCGCTCGGCGTGACACTGCTCAGCGCGAGCGAAGGCGGGAACTTCTTCCAGCGGGCGAACGTCGCGGCCACGCTGTACGCCGTCGTCAACGAGCAGCCCGCCATCGACCGGACGCCCGGCCCGCTCGCGGACGTGCTGCGCGGGCTGCTGGCGAAAGCGCCGCACGCGCGCATGCTGCCGGACCACGCTTTCCCGTTGCTGGCCCAGGCCGCGAGCGGGATCGAAACGCCGGTGCCGATCCCGCCGATGCGTCCTGGCCTGACACCGCCGTCGGTCTTCGCGGTCCTGGCCGGGGTGGCGAGCATGCTCTTCGGTTTCTTCGTGCTGGCGGACGCGATGCTGATCCACCACGCGTACCTGGTGCACGAGCATTGGGAGCCACTGCAGCTCTGTCAGGTCACCCTCGTCTTGTCCGGTGTGTTTTCGGTGGCCGGCGGCGGGCTCCTGCTCGCCAACGTCCGCCGTGGGCAGGTCATGATCACCATCGGCGGCGGTCTGACGCTGCTCAGCCTGCTTCTGCTGAAGGCGCTGGGCGAGGCGGAGTACCTGGGCCTTGCCCTGCAACCGGGGCTCACCCTCGACCTCCTCGCCCTCGTCTTCGCCATGCTCTTGACCATCACCGTGTGGTTCGTGCCGGCGAAACGCCCTGCTGTGGGCTGATCCGCTCACAGCAGAGAAACCGGCGGCCGGCCGGGCGACGGCGGCATGGTCGGGGCATGAGCGACAACGAGAAGCAGCCACTCTTCGACCAACGGCAACGGGAACGGTTCTTCAGCCAGCGTGTGCTGGTCCTCGACGGCCCGCTCGACGACGACAACGGGACGGTCCTCACCACCCAGCTGCTGTCACTGGCGAGCGAGGATCCGCGCAAGGACATCGCGTTGTGGATCCACTCGCCGGGCGGATCGGTCCCGTCGATGCTGGCGATCCGGGACGTGATGCGGCTCGTGCCGTGCGACGTCGCGACTCTCGCGCTGGGGCTGGCGTGCAGTGCCGGGCAGTTCCTGCTCTCCGCGGGCACCCCGGGCAAACGGTTCGCCCTGCCGCACGCGCGGATCCTGATGCACCAGGGTTCGGCAGGTATCGGCGGTTCGGCCGTCGAGGTCGAGGTGCAGGCGGACGACCTGCGCTACACGCGGGACACCGTGCTCGGGCTCATCGCCGACGACACCGGGCAGCCCATCGACCGGATCTTCGCCGATTCGCTGCACGATCGCTGGTTCACCACCGAGCAGGCCCGCGAATACGGCTTCATCGACCACATCGTCGAAAGCCTCGACCAGGTCGTCCCCGTCCGCACCCACAAACTCGGCCTCGGCACGGAAAGGGGTGCGGGCGCATGAGCACCTACACCATCCCCAACGTCATCTCCCGCAGTCCCGCCGGCGAGCGGATCATGGACGTCTATTCGCATCTGTTGTCGGAGCGGATCATCTACCTCGGGACCGCGATCGACTCCGGGGTGGCGAACGCCCTGATCACGCAGCTGCTGTACCTGGAGGCGGACAACCCCGAACAGGAGATCAACCTCTACATCAACACCGAGGGCGGCGACCCGTCGGCGATGCTCGCGCTGTACGACACCATGCGCTTCATCAAGGCGCCGGTGGCGACGACCTGTGTCGGCCAGGCCGTCGCGGCGGGCGCGATCCTGCTGGCGGCGGGCGAGGCGGGCCACCGGTTCGTGCTACCGCACACCCGGGTGGTGCTGCACCAGCCCGCGGCGCAGGGGCGCGGCACGATCCCGGACCTCATCCTGCAGGCCGACGAGGTCGTGCGGGTGCGGACGCAGCTGGAGGAGATCCTTTCCGCCCACACCGGCCGCGCCGTTGCGGATCTGCGCCACGACACCGACCGGGACCGCGTGTTCGACGCGGCGGGCGCCGTCGCCTACGGGCTGGCGGACCGCGTCCTCGACGAACGTGCTTAGCGCGAAGTCTTCTGTTCTCGGAGGCGGATGAAGGGGACTTTCACCGCATGCGACGCGGGTAAAGCGCCCTTCATCTCGTGTCCGGGCGGACGGCACGTGTGATCAGACGGACGACACGCGTGATTGGCTGGACGACACTCGGACTCAACCGGTCCTGCCGCGAGGCGTCCGGCTGGACACGCGTGTCGTCCACTCAATCACCTGTGTCGTCCGTCTGATCACACGTGCTGCCCGGCGGTAGGTGTCCAGGACCCGACCGGGTCTAACCCGACACGCCACTCACGACCGCGACGAACTGACGTGACGTGCTTAGGCGGCCATGAGCACGGGCCCTCGCGGACGCCGTCCGACCGCGAGGCCCGTGCTGCCGCCCCGGCTGATCGTGCCCGCGATCCCGAAGAGCAGATCCGCCAGGTCGAGCCCGAGCGCGCCGGTGACCGCGGCGATCATCTCGCTCGACGGCTCCTTCCGGCCGCGCTCGATCTCGGAGAGGTACTGCGGCGAGATCCCGGCGCGTTCCGCGACGTCGACGAGGCGGCCACCCTGTTCCTCCCGCGCGGCGCGCAGGCTCCGGCCCAGCACGTCACGCCACAGCGGTTCCGGCTCGGGACGCTTCTGCTGGAAAGGGAGGATGTCCGCCATACGGTCATCGTGACATCCGGGCCGGGGCCCGCGTACGCCGTTCCGCTCAAGGCGAAACCGGGCCCCGGAACGCGCGCCGGTACGCGCCCGGCGTCGTACCGACCTGATCGCGGAAGCGGCGGCGGAGGTTCACGGCCGACGCCAGCCCGACGCGGGCCGCGATCACGTCCACCGGCAGGCCGGTCTCCTCCAGCAGGGTGCGCGCCTCGGTCACCCGGCGGGTCAGCAGCCACGCGCCCGGCGTCGTGCCGAGCTGATCGGCGAAGCGCCGGGCCAGCGTGCGCGGCGAGACGTTGAGGTGTGCGGCCAGATCGCCCACCGACAACGGCGTCCCGAGGCGGGCGCCCGCCCACTCGAGGAGACCGTCCAGCTCGTCGCCGGGCGGCGGGGCCGGGACGAACTGCGCCTGCCCGCCGTCGCGATGCGGCGGCATCACCATGTGCCGGGCGACGAGGGCGGCGTGCGCGGCACCGTGGTCACGCCGGACGAGGTGCAGGCAGAGGTCGATCCCCGCGCCCGCCCCGGCGCTCGTGGCGACGTCGCCGTGGTCCACGTAGAGCACGTCCGGTTCCACCTTGATCAGCGGGAATTCCTCCCGCAGCTGAGCGGCGCGCGCCCAATGCGTGGTCGCCGACCTGCCGTCGAGCAGCCCGGTGCGGGCCAGCGCGAAGACACCGGAGCAGATCGTGACGAGCCGCGCTCCCCTGGCGTGCGCGCGCAGGAGTGCCCGGCGAACGGACGCCGACAGCGGCGCCTCGACCGGGGACCAGCCGGGGATGAGCACGGTGTCGGCGTCCGCCAGCGCGGAGAGACCCCGCGTCACGGACATCGCGTACCCGGCCGTGGTCGGCACCGGGCCGGGTTTCTCCGTGCAGACGTCGAAATCGTAGTACCGCGGCACCCCGGCGCGCTCCGTGCCGAAGACCTCGGCGGCGATCCCGAGCTCGAACGTCGACTGCACCGGCCGCACCAGTGCCCTCACCCGATGCATGGCAGGAAAGTACCCCATGATGTCTTCCCTGACACTGTCCGGCGGCCCGATGGCCCCGGCAGCATGGGGTCATGCATCCAGAGATCCTCGCCCAAGAGGGTTACACTTCCTTCTCCGTCAAGGAATCCCCCGTGCGCGAGCTCTTCCCCGGTATCCGCCTTCGTCCACTGTGGACAGGCGCGGACGGCGCACACGCGAACCTGCTGGAAATGGATCCCGGTACTTCTTGGCCGCACCGCGACGTCCACGAACCGGGCCCCGAAGAGGTGTTCGTCGTCTCCGGCACCTTCAACGACGGCGCGCGCGACTATCCGGCGGGAACGTTCCTGCACGCTCCGGCCGGCTCCTGGCACGTGCCCGCGTCGGCGACCGGATGCACGCTCTTCATCTTCTATCCCGAAGGCTGAACCGAAAGGCCGCTCTCGGCCGCGAGGATCCCGGCGACCGAGACGGCCTGCTCACCGGTGATCTTCGCGCCGCGCAAGGTCAGCAGACCGCGGACGCCGGACAGGCGTGAGCCGCGGAGGTCGCAGTCCACCGCGGAGGTCGCCGCGAATTCGGTTTCGGTGAAGTCGCAGTCGACGAAGGTCAGCCGGGAGAGGTCGCCGGAGAACACCGTCTCCCGGAACGAACATCCGGAGAACACGACCGCGCCCTTCACCCGCTCGACCGTCACCGAGGCGTAGTCGAACCGCGCGTTCTCGACGTACAGATCGGTGGCGGCGGTGATCGCCACGCCGAGCCCGATCGCCCGGCAGCGCAGGATTTCGACCCGGCGGGCCGACAGGTCGCGGATCGCCGCGTTGGACAGGTCGACGCCTTCGAGGACCACGTCGGAAAGCGTCAGCCTGTCGAGCCGGGCGTTCGCCAAGCTCACTTCCGAGACGAGGGAGTGCGCGATCTCGCCGCCACCGCGAACGCCGTCCTGCTCACCGCCGTCGAGATGGACGGTGTCGAAATCGAAGTAGCCGCTGAAGACGGCTGGTTCGCTTTCGAGGTCTTCGCGCTCGACCGAAGCCCGCCGTACCTTGACGCCGTCGAAATCCCGCAACTCCATGCCCCGGACCGTACCGGGGCCCGCCTCGGCAGGCGGGCCCCGGCGGTCACGAGGTCAGTCCCGGACGCCCTTGACCGCGTCCTTGATCTTCTCGCCCGCCTGCTTGACGTTGGCCTTGCCCTGCTCGGCCTTGCCTTCCGCCTGCCACTGCTCGTTGTCCGTGGCGTTCCCGGCGGCCTCCTTGGCCTTGCCCTTGAGTTCGTCGATCTTGTTCTCGGCCTTGTCGTTCATCGGAGCCTCCTTCGTTGTCCGCTGAGCGACGGATACCCGGCTCACGGCCCCGAAAACGGCGTATTCGCTGTGGCGCCCGCCACGTCACCTTCCGGCGCCCGTGTGGCCGCACGGGTACTCCGTCCTGGCGACGACCGCCGCACAGGCCGGACAGTTGTTCACCGGCCGCTCACGACGGCCCCAGTAGGGATGAGTGGCTCCGCAGAGCGCGGTGACCGGCTCGCCGAGACCGGGGTCCGGGTGGCAGACCCGGCAGTAGGCGTGCGCCGCCCGCTCGATTCCGGCTGTCATGCTCCACCTCCTGACGGGTACATACGGTACGCGTATCGCCGGCGTTCCCCGGGCGGAATCGGCATGTCCTGTTCGCAGCCAACGGAAACGGCGCGGCGACCACCGCACTGCCGCGGCTCGGCCGTTGTCTCACCCGCGCGGAGAGTTCCGTACACCTCGTCGGAGGTAGCTGTACACGACCAGTCCTTCGTTGACCTCGGCCACCTTGTCGTACAGCCCGCGGGCCGGGGAATCCTCCAGCGTGTTCCAGTACAGGCGGGGGAAACCGCGCTCCTCGGCGTCCCGCGCCACCCACGCGATCATCGCGGCCGCGACACCCCGCCGCCGGGCGCCCGCGTCGACGAACAGGTCCGCCAGATAACACCGCTGCGCTCCCCAGACCCCCGCGTGGAACAGATAGTGCGCGAAGCCGACCGGCTCGCCGTCCAGCCGTGCGGTGATCCCGATCGGCTGCCCGTCGTCGACCAGGCGCCGCCAGGTCCGGTCGTAGGCGTCGTCGTCCCGTTCCACGGCGAAGTACGCGTCGTTGTCGCGGGCCAGCGCTTCCCAGGAGGCGCGATCGGACTCGGTCAGGAAGCTGATCTCCACCATCCACCCATCGTGCCCGATGGTCCCCCGATCGTGGTTCCCCGTGCCCCTGAATGGCCGCTGTTCCGCTACTGCGTCCGGTTCTATCGTTCGGACGCATGGCAAGCGACTTGCAGCGGCGCAAGGTGTCGGGGGTCTTCGCCGCGATGGACGTCGACGGCGACGGTTTCCTTGAAGAGCAGGACTTCCAGGCCCTGGCCGACCGCTGGGCGCGGCGGCGCGGGCCGGGCGACGAACGGCGGCTGACCGGCATCATGCTGAGCTGGTGGACGACGTTGCTGGCGGCCTCGGATCTGAACCGCGACAACAAGGTCACCCTGGACGAAGTGCTGATGGTGGTCGACAAGCTCCCGGACACGCCGGAGGCCGTGACCGCCACGGCCGACGCGATGTTCGAAGCGGTCGACGAGAACCGCGACGGCCTGATCTCCGCGGCGGAGTACCACCAGATGATCGAGGTGTGGAACGGCCGCCCCACCGACACCGACGCCACCTTCCCGCTGCTGGACTCCGACGGCGACGGGATGCTGTCCCGGGACGAGTTCGCCGCACTGTGGCTGGAGTTCTGGGCGGGTGACGACGCGGAGGCACCGGGCACCCTCGTCTTCGGCCCGCTAGCCGTCTGACGGCTTTCGGGCGGACCCCGCGTCCATACGGGCCGACCCCGGGCGGCCGGCACGCCGCCATCGCCCCGGCCGCTCAGGATGGCACGCGTGGAAGCCGACTCGATGGTCTCGCGCGCGATCGCGCTGTGCCTGCGGGACCGGTGGACGGAAGCGGCCGAACTGTTGGCGGGGAACGATTCCTGGCTCGGCGAGCTCTTCGGCGGCCTGGCCGAGCTCTGGGACGGCCGTTCCGCGCGGTTCGGCGCGAATCTGACCGAGCGCGAGCGGTGGCCGTCGAGGACGGTACCGCGACACCTGAACGACCAGATCACCTCGTACGTCGCCGCGTTGCTGGTGCTGGGCGAGCGAGCACGCGCGGAAAAGCTGCTCGCCGACGAGGCTTTCCCCGAATCCGGCCTGCGGGACAGCGAACGTTCGCTGCTCGCCGCCATGCGCGGACGGCCCGCTCTGGCGATCGACTTCGCGCACCGAAGCCTGGCCGGCCGTTCCGGGCCCGGCCATGACATCGGCGCGTCCGCGATGTACCTGTCGACGGTGTCGGTCCTGCTGTCACAGGGACGGCCCACCGAGGCACGGCGACTGCTGACCGCAGCCCGCGCCACGGCCCCGACGCTGGCACATCTGCTCGACATCGCCGAAGCCCGCGTCGACATCGCGGTGGGTGAAACCGACCGGGCCACCCGGCGCCTCCACGCGGCCACCCGCGGGCTCGCCGTCGGCACGGACATCGCCTGGGCCGATCTCGCCGACCTCGCGTTGCGGAGGAACGACCGGGCGTCGGCGCAGCAGGCGCTCGACGCGCTGAACGCACTCGCCGCCGCGATGCCGACGGGACGCGTGTTGCTGCATCGGCATCTGGTCCGGGCCTGCCTCGGTGAAGAGCCCGCCGACGAATGCCTCTGGCTGGCCCGCGAACGAGACCAGCCGCTCGAACTGGCCGTCGTCGCCGAACGCCTGGCGAACCGTGCGGTCAGATCACCCCGGCCCGTACGGCGTACGCGACGGCATGCGGACGGTTCTTCAGCTTCAGCCGTCCGGTGATGCCCTGGATGATGTGCTTCACGCTGCGTTCCGAGTAGCTGAGCTCACCGGCGATCTCCACGGTGTCCTTGCCCTCGGCCATCAGCCGCAGCACGTCGATCTCCCGCGTGGTGAGTCCGGCGGTGTTGACGCCCATCGGGTCGAGCACCTCGCGCTGCAGCCGTTCGACGTGTTTGAGCAGTTCGCCGAGCAGGCTCGGCGGGAGCACGCCGCCGCCGGTGGCCGCCGCGCGGACCGCGTGCGCCAGCCGTTCGCCGGTCGTGGCCGATCGCGGCAGGACCGCCACCACCCGGCATTCGATGGCGGGCACGAGCTCCGCCTCGCTGATCTGGCTCACCACGAGCACCACCGGTTTGCCGTCCTCGGCGGCGAGCCGCCGCAGCCAGAGCACGATCTCCGGCGTCAGGCATTCGGCGGCGAACACCAGTACGTCGGTCTCGGCGCGCCGCTCCCAGTCCCGGATGTCGATCCCCTGTTGTGTGCCCAGCTGGCTGGCCAGGCCCGCCGTGGTGATCGGGTCGGGCGCGTGCACCGCCACGGTGATCTGTCGGGTTTCCGTGTCCACTTCGTCCCCTCCGCTTGTCCGCGGCCCCAGTCGGATGGATGGGACACAGTCTGCGAAGGAGCTCTTCACGAAGTCTCCACGAGACCTCAACGAGGCGTGAAGGACTTCGTGGCCTGCTGAAACGCCTCGACGTACTTGGGGAGTTCGTCCAGGAGCTCGCGGAGCCTGCCCTCGGGGCCGGTGTAGTCCGGGTCGGCGAGGAGGGCGTAGCCATACGCCAGCGTCCGGCGAAGTTCGGCGACGCGGGCTTCCGCCACGTCGGCGTCGACGACCAGCCTGCCGTTCTGGGCGAGACTGAGCAGGACATCACCGGCGAACAGCTCCTGATCCTGGCTCACCGGCACAGCATGCACAGCCACGGATGCCCGCCACCAGCGCCGGACGACACTTTGCCCCTGCGAACGTCCGGCTTTGCCCACTCGCCCGTCACCCGTCCGGGCGGCGGAAAACCACATGAACGGACATCCGATAGTCCAAGGGACGGCGAAATCCGATCATGGCCGGCCAAACCCACACGGTGAGTGTCCGATTGATTGCGAAACCCACATCGGCGCCACTAGGCTTTTCGCCGGGCGGGACACTCTTTTTCGGCGGTCGGAAGCGCGGGCGGCAGGTCATGGACGAGGTTTCCTCGCTGACGGTGCGGCTGCTGGGCGGTTCCCCCGCCCGCCACGGCGACGGCGAGATCGCGCTGGGTCCTGCCCAGCGGCAGGCGGTGTTCGCCACGCTCGCGCTGCACGCAGGCCAGGTCGTCTCCCGCCGGGAGATCATCGACGCCGTCTGGGGCGAGCGGCCTCCGGACAGCGCCACCGGCATCGTGTACACCTACGTCTCGGCGCTGCGCCGCGCGCTGGAGCCTGCCGGCGAACCGCTCGTCGCCAGTCGCGCGGGCTACCGCCTAGACCTGCCGAAGCAGCAGGTCGACGTCCATGTCTTCGAAGCCGAGCTGGACCGTGCCCGCGCGCACCGGCTCGACGGCGCGCACCAGCGGGAGCTGGAGTCGCTGCGGTCCGCGCTCGGACAATGGCGGGGCTCCGCGCTCGACGGGATCCCCGGCCCGTTCGCCGAGACCCAGCGTGCCCGGCTGAACGAACTGCGCCTGAGCGCGCTCGAACGTCAGGCCGAGGTCGCGCTGCGGCTCGGCGAGCATCGCGAACTCGTGGACGAGCTCGCCGTGCTGGTCGAGCGTCATCCGCTGCGCGAAGGCCTGCACCGCATGCTGATCACCGCGTTGTTCCGGTCCGGGAGGCAGGCCGAGGCCCTGGCCGCGTTCGACCGCGCCCGCGAGACGATCATCGAGCGGTCCGGCCTCGAACCCGGCCCGGAGCTGCTGGACCTGCGCCGACGGATCCTGGACGACGATCCGGCACTGCACGGCCGGCCGGAACGTCCCCATCGGACGCACGCCGTCCCCGCCCGGCCGTCCGCTTTCGTCGGCCGGGAGTTCGAGCTCGGCCGCCTGCGACGGCACCTCTCCGCGCTGCTGGACCAAGGTCGCGGCGGAACGGTCTGGCTGGACGGCGAAGCGGGCAGCGGCAAGAGCGCGTTCCTGGCCGAGGCGCTGGCCACGGCGAGGAGCAGGACACGCTGGGTGGTGGCCGACGAGCTGAGCGGCGCGGTCCCGATGAGCCTCATCGCCGACTGCCTCGGCGCCGCGGCGCTCGACGATCTCGGCAAAACGGTCACCGAACTCTGCGAAGACGGGCCTCAGGTGCTCGTCTTCGAAGATCTGCACTGGGCCGACGAGGAAAGCCTGCTCGCCTGGCAGCGGCTTCACCGGCTCACCGCGCACCTGCCATTGCTGCTGATCGGCTCGGCGCGCCCGCTCCCCCGGCGCCGCACGCTCGACGTCCTTCGCTCGGAGTTCGACGGCGAGATCGTCCCGCTGCCACCGTTCGACGGCCCGGCCGTCGCCGCGCTCGCCGAAGAGACCCTGGCCAGGGCCCCGGGTGATGACTTCCTCCGGTTCGCCGCCGAGTACACCGCCGGGAATGTCGGCTATCTGCGCGGGCTGTTCGCCGAGTTCGCCGACGGCCACGAGCCGGACACCACGCCGCACGGCAGGCTCGCCGCCGTGGTGGAAGACCATCTCGCCACGCTTTCCGTGCCGGGCAAGCGAACGCTGAATTCCGCCGCGCTGCTCGGCTCGTCGTTCACCGTCGCGGATCTGGCGGGCGTCACCGGCCGCGAACCGCGGTCGCTCGCCGGGGCGGTCGAGGAGGCGCTCACCGCGCACGTTCTCGAAGCCGAGGGAGACCGCCTGCGGTTCCGCGTTCCGCTCGTTCGAGCGGTGTTCGCCGGGAACACGCCGCCCGCCATCCGCGCCGTGCTGCACCAGGAGATCGCCACGACCATGGCGGACTCCGGCGCGCCCGCGGATCGTGTCGCCGAACAGCTGCTTCAGGCGGGCGACGAGCTGACCGCGCCCTGGATCCCCCGCTGGGTGCTCGACAACGTCCGCGCGCTGTCCGCCGGGACCGCCGTCGAACTACTCGATGTGCTTTCCCACCAACGGAATCTCACCGAGGAGCAGCACGAGGAGCTGACCGGCGAGCTCGCCGCGCTGCTGCTGCCCGGCTCGGCCGCCGCGCCCTCCTGGCCCACCCAGCCCTGGTGCACTCCGCTGCACGCGCTCGCCCGGGTGCGCAACCCGAGCGCACCGGGGACGTCCTAAACTGCGGGGACACACCAGTGATCCGGCCACTTTCGCTGTAACACGAGAAATGGAGCCGGCGTGACGAACGGGCTGCGCGTCGAGCTGCTCGGGCCGCCTCGTGCCTGGCTCGACGACGTCGAGCTGAAGCTCGGGCCCGCCCGCCAGCGCGCGGTCTTCGCCACCCTGGCGACGCGGCGCGGCCAGGCGATCTCCCTCGGCGAACTGATCTCGGACGTCTGGGGCGGGTCGGCGCCCGCCAGCGCCACCGGCAGTGTCCACACCTACGTCTCCGGCCTGCGTGGGGCGATCCGCAAGGCGGGCGGGGACGCGCACGGAATCCTGCGATCGTCCGGATCGAGTTACTCGCTGCGGCTGGACGGGGAAGCGCTCGACGTCCACCGGTTCGAAAAGGACGTCGCGGCCGCCAAAGCGGCACACGCCGATCAGCGGGGCGCGGCCGCGCGGCTCACCTCCGCGCTCGGTCTCTGGCGCGGCGAGGCCTACTCCGGCGTGCCCGGCCCGTTCGCCGAAGCGGAACGCGTCCGGCTCGCCGAACTCCAGCTCACCGCCGCCGAACTGCGCGCCACCGCCTTGCTCGGCATCGGCGACCACCGTGAAGTGGTGGCCGAGCTGACCGCGCTGGTGCAGCGGCATCCGTTGCGCGAGTCCCTGCACGAGACGCTCATGCGCGCCCTGTACGCCAGCGGGCGCCAGATCGAGGCGCTCGGCGCGTATCGCGAGGCCAGGCGGATCCTTCGCGACGAACTCGGCGTCGAACCCGGCGCCCCGCTGCGGGATCTGCACCAGCGCATCCTCGACGGCAGCGAAAAGCCCGTCACCGCGCCGAAACCGGTGCCGGTCCGCGTCGTACCGCCGCCGGTGGCCAAGGCGATCGAGCGCGGCGGGCACGGCCACCTGCCCGGCCGTGCCCGGCAGGTCGCGCGGCTGGACGGCTTCGTCACCGATGTGCTCGCCGGTCGCGGCCGCCCGGTCTGGCTCGAAGGCGAACCGGGTATCGGCAAATCGGAACTGCTGATCGCCGGGCTGGCCGGTGCCGCGGCGCGCGGCTGCCAGCTCGCCTGGACCGCGGCCGACGAACTGCAGCAACGGTTCCCGCTGCAGGTGATCATGGAATGCCTCGGCGTGCACCACGGCGCGGCGGATCCGGCCAAGGCCAAGCTGGCCGGTGAGCTGCACGCCGAACCCGCGCACGGGGACTGGGGGCCGACCGACCCGATCTTGTCCACTGTGGACAAATTGCTGACGCTGGTCGACGAGACCTGCGCGGCGGGCCCGCTGGTGCTGGTGATCGACGACCTCCACTGGGCCGACGAGGCCAGTGTGCTGTTGTGGCAGCGGCTGGCCGCCGCCACCCGCCAGCTGCCGTTGCTGCTGGTCGCCGCCACGCGCACCGGGCACGGCCGCCGGGATCTGGCCCAGCTGCGTCGCGGGGTCGAGGCGAGGGACGGCGAGATCATGCCGGTCGAGGTGCTGACCGACGACGACATCGCCGCCGTGTTCGAGGCGATCCTCGAGGCGAAGCTCGGGCCGAGCCTGCGCTCGCTGGTCCGGCGCGCGGCCGGGAATCCGCTCTACGCCAGGGAAGTCGCGCACGACCTGGTCCGGAGCGGCGCGGTACGGATCACGGCGGGCGTGGCCGAGGTGACGCTGGACGGCACTGAGAACGCGCCGCGGTCGCTGCTCGCGGCCGTGGCCAGGACATTGGAGACCCTCGCCCCGGCCACGACCGGGATCCTGCGCACCGCCTCCCTGCTGGGCGCGGAGTTCGCCGTCGAGGACATCGCCACGCTGGCCGGCAAGAGCCCGCTCGAGGTGCTGCAGGAGCTGGAACCCGCCATCACCGCGGGCGTCATCGAGTACGCCGGCGACAAACTCGCCTTCCACCATCCGTTCCAGCGGCAGGCGCTCTACGGCGCCATCGACGAACCGGTTCGCGCCAGGCTGCACCGATGCGCCGCCGAATCGCTCGCGCGGGCGGGCGCGCCGGTCAAACGGGTCGCCGAACAGCTGGCCGCCGGACCGGTGCCGTTCGACCCGTGGCTGGCGGGCTGGCTCACCGCGAACCACGTCGCGGTGTCCAACCGCGCCCCGCATATCGCGGCCGACCTGCTGCGCGGCGCGCTCGACAGCGCGGTGCCCACCCGTGAGCAACGGGAGACGCTGATCGCCGCGCTGGTCCGCGTGCTGTTCCGGCTCGAACTCACCCCCGAGGCCGAAGCCGAGGAGGCGGTGAAGACCGTCGTGGACAAGGCGGATCTGGCGCAGATGCGGCATTTCCTGGCCGCGCTGCGCTACCGCCGGGGCGACACGCCCGGCGCGATCGAGGCGCTCGGTGACACCGCGGACGATCCGTCGATCCCGGAACTCTGGCGTACCAGCACCCGGACGCTGCTCGCCAACTTCCGCCGTGGAGACCTGTCCGATCTCGACGAGACCGAACGGATCGCGCGGGGCCTGCACACCGAGGCGGCCGAAGCGGGTGAGCGTTACCCCGCCGCGCACGCGCAGCAGACGTTGTGGCTGGTGCACTCGATCCGCCGGGAGCACGACCGGGCGCTGACCGCGATCGACGCCGCGCTGGAGACCGCGGGCCACGAGGCGGACCTGGCGACGCTGCGGTTCGACCTGCTCGACAACCGGCTTTTCACCCTGCAGAACCTCGATCGGCTCGCCGAGGCCGACGCCACGCTGCACGCCGGGTACGAGACCGCGGCGCGGCACGGTCTGCCGACCGGTCCGCAGGTCTCGGCGGCCGTGCACTACTACTGGACCGGGCGCTGGGACGAGGCGCTGGCCGAGCTGGACTCGGTCACCGAGGACGGTCCGGCGATCACCTTCTACGGCGTGCGCGAGCCGGGTGCCGCCGCCCTGCTGCTGCACGGGGTCGCCGCGCTCATCGCGGGCCATCGCGACGAACGCGTCGCCGTCCGGGCTCATCTGGAAGCGGCCGAGGCGCATTCGCCGTCGAACTCGTCCGAACGCGAGAGCTGCGACTTCTACCTGGCGGCACAGGCGATGGCCGCCGAACAACGCGGCGAGCTCGACGACGCGCTGCGTCTGTTCGCGCCGGTGCTGCGCCCCGATTACGCCCGGATGATGCTGCGCCACCAATGGCTTCCCGACGTCGTCCGCGTCGCGATCGCCGCCGGGAACGATGCCGTCGCGGAGGAAGCGCTCGCCGTCTGCGCCGAAGAGGCGAACCAGGAGACCGTGCCGGCGAGGGCGACCGCCGCCGCCCTGCGGTGCCGGGCGCTGCTCGACGGCGATCCCGAAGGCATGCGGGCCGCGGCCGATCACTACCGCGAGGTCCGTCGTCCCATCGAACTGGCGTCCGCCCTGGAAGACGCCGCCGAACTGCTGGGCCGCGCCGGGTACCTCGAAGAGGCGACCCGTTCGCTCACCGAGGCGTGCGAAGTGCTCGGGCCGGTCGGTGCCACCTGGAGCATCCGCCGCGCGGAAAGCAGGCTGCGCCGCTACGGCGTCTTGAGCCGCGCGGAACGGGGTCCCCGGCACAGCGGAGCCCTGTCGCCGCTGGAACTGCGGGTCGCGCGGCTGGTGGCGGCGAAACTGTCCAACCCGGAGATCGCCGCGGAGCTGAGCCTTCCGCGAAGGACGGTGCAGTCGCTGGTGTCCAGGGTGCTGACCAAACTGCACGCCGACTCCCGGCTGACCGTCGGCGATCAGCTGCCGAGACGACTCGCGTGACCGCACGATCGAGGAGAACCATGACCCGCGTACTGGCCGGATTGACGGCCCTCGTGCTGCTGCTCGCCGGCTGTTCCGGCACGCCGGAAGCCGGCGGCCCGATCAAGCTCACCGTCGCCACCTTCGGCGAGTTCGGGTACGAAAAACTCTTCGACGACTACGAAAAGGCCCATCCGGGCATCACCGTCGAAGGCCGGGTCGCCGACTTCGAGACGCATCACCGGCAGCTGGCCACCGGACTCGGCGCCGGACGCGGCAGCGCCGACGTGGTGGCGATCGAAGAGCAGTACCTTCCCAAGTTCCGCCAGTCGACGGACAAGTTCAGCGATCTTTCGGAATTCGGCGCGCAGGGCCTCCGTGAGCACTGGCCCGCCTGGAAATGGGATCAGGGCACCGCCGAGGGCGGGAAGTTCGTGATGGGCCTCGGCACCGACATGGGCAGTCTCGCGCTCTGCTACCGCCGTGACCTGTTCGCGAACGCCGGGCTGCCGACCGACCGCGACCAGGTGGCCGCGCTGTGGCCGACCTGGGAGAAGTTCGCCGAAACCGGGGAACGGTTCAGCGCCAAGGCACCGGACGACGTCAAGTTCGCCGACTCGGCGGGCACCGTCTACACGGCGATGCTCAACCAGGCGCAGGAGAACTACTTCTCCAAGGACGACAAGTTCATCGCCGACACGAATCCCAACGTGCGCAAGGCTTTCGAGCTCGCGGGCGGGATGGCGCTGAAGAAGGAGACCGCGGCGGTCACCACGTTCACCCAGCCGTGGACGGTGGCGATCAAGCAGAGCCGGTTCGCCGCCATCACCTGTCCCGCCTGGATGCTCACCCAGATCCAGGAGGCGGGCGGCCCGGAGCTGGCCGGAAAATGGGACGTCACCTCGGTTCCGGGGAAGGCGGGCAACTGGGGCGGTTCGTTCCTGACCGTCCCGAAGCAGGGCGCGCACCGCAAGGAGGCCTACGACCTCGCCGTCTGGCTCACCGCTCCCGAACAGCAGAAACGGATCTTCCTGGAGAGCGGGTTGCTGCCGAGCGCGCTGGGCGCCTACCAGGACAGTGCCGTGCTTTCCCACACCAGCCCGTATTTCAGCGGTGCGCCGATCGGCAAGATCTTCGCCGCGTCCGCCGAGGCCTTGCGGCCCAACTACCGCGGGCTGCGCGACGGTGAGGTGCGGCCGGTGTACGGGCACGCGCTCGGCCGCGTCGAAGAGGGGAAGCAATCGCTCGACGAGGCTTGGAACCAGGCCGCCACCGAAGGCCGCGCCGCGGCCGCCAACTGAGCGGGGACGGCGTGACACTGGGGTTTCCGGACGGGTTCCGGTGGGGTACGGCCACGGCGGCGTACCAGATCGAGGGGTCGACGACGGCGGACGGTCGCGGACCGTCCATTTGGGACACGTTCACCACGAGATCCGGCCTGGCCACCGGTGATCCGGCTTGCGATCACTATCGGCGTTACCGCGAGGACGTCCGGCTGCTGAGCGAACTCGGTGTGCCGTACTACCGGTTCTCCGTCGCTTGGTCGCGGGTCATGCCGGACGGCCGTACGGTCGAGCCACGCGGGCTCGCCTTCTACGATCGCCTCGTCGACACGTTGCTGGAACACGGGATCACCCCGATGGTGACGCTCTACCATTGGGATCTACCCGAGGCGCTGCAAGCGGAAGGCGGCTGGCCGAATCGCGAGCTCGCTGATCTTTTCGCGGATTACGCACTGACCGTCCACAAAGCACTCGGTGATCGCGTGCGGCAGTGGACCACGATCAACGAACCGTTCTGCGCCGCCTTCATCGGCTACGGCAACGGAGATCACGCCCCGGGCATCCAGGACGAGGGCGCGGCGCTCGTCGCCGGGCACAATCTCCTGCTCGCGCACGGCAAGGCCGCTCAAGCGTTGCGGTCTAATGGCGGCGAGCAGGAAGTGTCCATCGTGCTCAACTTCACCCCCGTGCTGACCGATGTGGACGACGCCGCGCACCGCGAGGCCGCGCGTAAATTCGACTTCCTGCACAACAGGTTCTTCCTCGACCCCCTGCTGGGCCGCGGCTATCCGCCCGAGCTGCTGGCGGATCTGGCGCATCTCGGCACCCTGGAACCGGCGATCGCCGACGGTGATCTGGAGATCATCGCGCAGCCGCTGGACGTCCTGGGCGTCAACTACTACGCGCCCGCCCGCGCGGTGCCGCTCGAAGATCCCGAAGCCGACAGCAACTGCCCCCTGCCGGGCCTGCGCGGGATGGACGTCCAGCCGCCCCGCGGTGAGCTGACCTCGCTCGGCTGGGAGCAGCGGCCGGAGTGCTTCACCGAACTTTTGGTTTGGCTGCAAGAACATTGCGACGGCCTGCCGCTCGTGATCGCCGAGAACGGTGCCGCCTTCGAGGATGAAGTCATCGAAGGCCGCGTACACGACGAGAAACGCGTACGGTACTTCGCCGACCACCTCGCCGCCGTACACGCCGCGATCGAGCGCGGCGCCGACGTCCGCGGCTACATGGCCTGGTCGCTACTGGACAACTTCGAGTGGGCGATGGGGTACACGCAGCGGTTCGGTCTCGTGCACGTCGACTTCGAGACTCAGGAACGAGTACTCAAGGACAGCGCCCTGTTCTATGCGGATGTGGTGGCGCGCAACGGTCTTTAGCGGTTGCTTCCGTCATCGACGGAAACTGTCGGTGGTCGGTTGTACGTTCTGTGTGTGGACACACTCAACGCCACTGTGGCGCGTTTGAAGGAAATCACCTCGTCGGAAGTTTTGCGGGAGGTTAATGCTTCGCTGGATTCGTTGGGGGACAACGATGCCGTGGATGCGGCTGTCGCTGCGTCGGAGGGCATCGCACGCTTGGAGGCAATTCGGTTCCGTGCTTTAGGTCGTTTAAGCCGTCATCGCGATGGGGCTTCCAGCGTGGTGCAGGAGGTCGCGTTCGCTCTGTCCGTTGTGGACGGACATGCCGCCGGGCTGGTCTCGACGGCTGAGGCGTTGACGACTCGGCTGCCGCGCACATTGGGGTTGCTCGATCAGGGGAAGGTGGGCGGCTATGGGGCGATGAAAGTCGCCACGGCCACTGCCTGGCTTTCGGATGAGGACGCCCGTGCGGTGGACGCGGTCCTGGAGGATCGGATCCCGGATCGGAACGCCGATCAGATCCGGAAGGCGGCGAATCATGCGGCGATGATGGCCGACCGTGACGGCGCCTCCCGCCGGGCCGAACGCAACCGCGGCGGACGTCGCGTGACAGTACGACAAGGCGACACCGGCGTCGCGTCCATCGAGGTCGAGGACGGCCCGGTCGAGAAGGTGGCCGCCGCCTACACGCGGATCGACCGCGAAGCCCGCGCCCTACGAGCCGGTGGGGAAACGCGCACTCTGGACCAGTTACGTGCTGATGTCGCCCTTGACCTTCTGCTGGGTGGTCAGGGTGGGAAGAGTGAACGGTCGGAGGTGTTCCTCTACATGGATTTGAACACCTACCTCGGGCTGAACGACGATCCCGCCGAAATGGCCGGACACGGGCATATCCCCGCCTCGCTGGCCCGAGAAATCGCCAGTGGTTCGAACACGGTGCTGCGGCGGATCATCACCGACCCCCTCTCAGGACAGGTCCTCGACCTCGGCCGGAACCGCTACCGACCCACCGCCGGTCTGGACGAGTTCGTGCGGGTGCGAGACCGTGAGTGCCGAAGACCCGGCTGCCACCGCGTGGCCCAAGCCTGCGACCTCGACCACTCCCTGCCCTGGCAACACGGCGGCCACACCACAGACACCGAACTGATCGACCTCTGCCGCCGCGACCACCGACTGAAAGACGAGCCCGGCTGGAACTACCGGTTGGCCTCCGACGGGACTCTCACGATCACCACGCCCACGGGGCAGAGTTACGACAGCACGCCTCCACCACTGCACGAACCCCGCGACGAAGCACCACCGTTCTGAGCCGTCGCCGGAAAACGGCAACGGCACGACGCGGCGTCGCGAACCCGACCACCTCCCTACCCGAGCCCCATCACCCCCGTCGCCGAAAGACAGCCACGACGCCGGGAACCCGAACGCGTCCTCTTCCCGAACCATCACCGAAAAACGACGACAGCCACCGAGTACCGCCAAGTTGCCGAAATACGGCAACGGCCCGGCCCGAAGTCCCTCTCGCCGCCCCACCCACATCACCAAAAGCCGCCCAAGACGAACGAGCCCCAGCCGTCGCCAAACCACGGCAACACCCCAGCCAAGAACCCAACCTCAGCCCCGCGGAGCCCCCCGCATAACCCCGTCGACCACCTTCCTGGCCAACACGATGAACAACCCGACCACCGGCAGCACCCCGATGGTCGCCGCGGTCAGCATCAGCGAGTAATCGGTGAAGTACCCACTGGCCAGCCGCGACAACGCCACCTGAACGGTCGGATGCGCATTGGGGTCGAGCACGATCAGGGGCCAGAAGAAGTCGTTCCACGCGGTCATGAACGTCAACATCCCAAGCACCGCGGCTTGAGGGCGGATGGCGGGCATGGCGACATTCCAGAACAGCCGCATCGTCGAGCAGCCGTCGACACGGCCGGCGTCCAGCAGCTCGCCGGGGATCGCCTCCTCGCACGCCTGCCGCATCCAGAACACGCTGAACGCGCCGACCAGTCCCGGCACGATCACCGCCTCCAGCCGTCCGTACCAGCCGAGTTCGCCGACCACCAGGTACAGCGGGATGACGCCGAGCTGCGCGGGCACCATGGCGGTGCCGATGACGACCAAGAACAGCGAGTCGCGACCGGGGAACCGCAACCGCGCGAAGGCGAATCCGGCCATGCTGGAGAGCAGCACGTTCGAAACGGTCACCGTGCCGGCGACGATCAGCGAGTTCTGCATCGCCAGCCAAAAATCGACGGTCCCGAAGACCCGCTCGACGTTCTCGATCAGGTTGCCGCCGGGCACCAGCGGCGGCGTCGTCTCCCCGAGGGCGGAATTGTCCTTCGAGGACACCACGAACGACCAGTACAACGGGAAGATCGACGCGACGACGACGGCGAGCAGCAGCCCGTAGACGACGAAACCGGTCCGTTCTCTCCCCGCCACGGTCATTCACCGCCCCGCATCCGGCGCACGAGCGAGAAATTGACCAGCGCGAACACCGCCGAGAACAGGAACAGCAGCCACGCGATGGCCGCCGCGTATCCGGCATCGAACTCGCCGAAGCCCTTCTCGTACAGGTACATGGCCAGAGTCTGGAACTGCCGGTCGGCGCCACCGGTGCCGTTGACGCCGGTTTCGTCGAGCAGCTGCGGCTCGGCGAACAACTGCAACCCGCCGATGGTCGAGACGACGACGGTGAAGGCGATCGTCGGCCGGATCGCGGGCACCGTGATCGACCAGAAGCTCCGCCAGCGCGAGGCACCGTCGAGCATCGCGGCGTCGTACCGCTCCTGCGGCACGGATTGCATGGCCGCCAGGTAGAGCAGGGCGTTGTAGCCGGTCCAGCGCCACATCACCATCGCGCTCACCGCCACATGAGACGCGAACCGGTCCGACCGCCAATCCACCGGATCGAGCCCCACCAGGCCCAGCACCCAGTTGACGACGCCGTAGTCCTCCGCGAACAGCTGGCTGAACACCAGCGCCACCGCGACCACCGAGACGACGTTGGGCAACAGCACACTGGCCCGCCACAGGGTCCTCGCCCGCAGGGGACGGTCGAGCAGGGCGGCGAGGCCGAGCGCGGCGAACAGTTGCGGGACGGTCGAAAGGACGAAGATGCTGACCGTGTTGAAGAGCGCGTTGTAGAAATGCGGATCCTGGAGCAGGACGCCGAAGTTGTCGAGGCCGGCGAACCCGGTGTCACCGTTGACCAGATGCCAGTGATGCAGCGCCACCCACGCGGTGTAGAGCAGCGGGAAAAGGCCGAACACGCCGAAGAGGACGTAGAACGGCGCTGTCATCAGGTATCCGGCGAGCCGCTCGCCCGTACGCTTCAAACGATGATCACCTTGACGCCTGCCTGGCCGATCTCGTCGAGCTCCCGCGGTTCGGCACCGCGGTCGGTGATCAGGGTGTCGACATCGCAGAGGTCCCCGAACCGGGCGAAGTGGTCGTCACCGATCTTGGTGTGATCGGCCAGCAGCACCGTCCGTCGCGCGGACGCGATGGCCGCGCGCTTCACCATCGCCTCGGCGGTGTCCGGGGTGGTGAGCCCCCGCTCGACGGAAAGGCCGCTGGTACCGAGGAAAGCGACGTCGACGTAGGTGTCCTTGAGCGCGTCCAGCGCCCAGCCGTCGACTGAGGCCATGGTGTGGCCGCGCAGCCTCCCGCCGACCAGCATCAGCGTGACGCCGGGCCGGTTCGCGAGCGCGCACGCGTTCGGCAGCGAAGGGGTGACCACGGTCAGTTCACGGTCCGAGGGGACGAGAGTCGCCAGCCTGCCCACCGTGGTGCCCGCGTCGAGCAGGATCGCGCCCCTGTCGGGGAGCTGCTCCAGGGCCGCGGCGGCGATACGGTCCTTCTCCGCGGTCATCACCGCGTCACGGGCGTCGAGGCCCGGCTCGATACCCTGCCGTTCGACGGGGATCGCGCCGCCGTGCACCCGCCGCACCACACCGCTGCGTTCCAGCGCCGTCAGATCACGGCGGACGGTCTCGCTGGTGATCTCGAAGGCCGCCGCGAGCGTCGCCACGTCGACACGGCCGTTCCGCCTGGCCTGCTTGAGGATGGCGCGCTGCCGCTCTTCGGCGTACAACGGTCACCTCCTGCCGTGGCGGACGAGCGGTCATGGCGACAATAGTTGGTTTCCCGCCGGTCCGACAACGGAACCCCCTCCGTCCATTGAGGACAGAGTGTTGCCCGAAGCTACGTTAGGACTGCCCGTTTGGCCGCCAGGAAAGCGCGTTCCGTGTCGTTGGTGGCCAAGGCGATCGCCTCGTCGTAGGCGGCGACGGCTTCCGCGGTCCGGCCGAGGCGGGACAGCAGATTCGCCCGCGTGGCCGGCAGGTGGTGATAGCCCGGCAGGTCCAGTTCCTCGATGCCTGCCAGCGCCGCCGCCGGGCCGTGCACCTCGGCGACGGCGACCGCGCGGTTGAGCGCGACGACCGGCGATGGGGCGAGCCGCCACAGCTGGTCGTAGAGCGCCAGCACCTGCGTCCAGTCGGTCGCGTCGCCGTCCGTGTGCACGGCGTTGATCGCGGCCTGGACCTGATACGGACCAGGCCGGTCCAGACGCAGGCAATGCCGCACCAGCTCGTGTCCTTCGGCGATCAGTTCCCGGTTCCACAACGACCGGTCCTGCTCCGCGAGCACCACCAGCTCACCGGACGGCCCCACCCGCGCCGGCCGCCGCGCTTCGGTGAGCAGGAGCAGCGCCAGCAGCCCGGTCACCTCCGGCTCGCCGGGCATCAGCTCGGCGAGCGCCCGCGCGAGCCGGATCGCCTCCAGGCAGAGGTCCGTCCGCAGCAGCTCACCCGACGTGGACGCGTAACCCTCGTTGAACACCAGGTAGAGCACGGTGAGGACGGAGTCCAGCCGCTCGGGCAGTTCGCCCTCCCCCGGCACCCGGTACGGGATGCCCGCGTCGCGGATCTTCTTCTTCGCGCGGACGATCCGCTGGGAGACGGTCGTTTCCGGGACGAGGTACGCCCGCGCGATCTCCCCCACCTCCAGCCCGCCGAGCAGGCGCAGGGTGAGCGCCGCCCGCGCGGGCGGCGAAAGCGCCGGATGACAGCAGGTGAAGATCATGCGGAGCTGGTCGTCGCGGACCGGCCCCGTCTCCCGCGGCTCGTCCGGCGTGTGCAGGAGCAACGCCTGGGCGTGCCGTGCCTCGCGGGTGGATTCCCGGCGCAGCCGGTCGATCGCGCGGTTGCGGGCGGTGGTCACGATCCACGCGCCCGGATTGGGCGGCGTCTTCTCCCACTTCTCGACCGCCGTCGCGAACGCGTCCTGAACCGCCTCCTCGGCGAGCGAGATGTCGCCGAGGAGGCGGGTCAGGGTGGCGACGCACCGGCCGTACTCCGCCCGGTAGATCCCGGCGAAGTCCATCACTGCCGGAGCGACGGGTCGCCGAACGGCCGCACCTCGATCGGCTGTCCGCAGGCCAGCGCGCATTTCCGCGCCCACGCGAGCGCCTGGTCGAGGTCCTCGACCTGGATCACCCAGAATCCGCCGAGCTGCTCCTTCGTCTCGGCGAACGGGCCGTCGGTGATCGTGGTCGTGCCGCCGGCGGGCCGGACGACCGTGGAGACGTCCGAGTGCTCGAGCCCGCCGACGAAGACCCACGACCCGGCGGCCTTCATCTCGTCGGTGACCTTGCCCGTCCTGGCCAGCATGGCCCGGACCTCGTCCTCGGGCGCGTCCCGCTCGCTTTCGTCGAGCTGGACGGCGAGCAGGTATCGCCTCATCGCGGACTCCCTCGATCGCTGAGGGCGGAAATCATTCCACGGTGACGGACTTCGCGAGGTTCCGGGGCTTGTCGATGTCGTGGCCGAGGATCAGCGCGGCGTGGTAGGCCAGCAGCTGCAGCGGGATCGTGAGCAGGATCGGGTCGAGCTCCGGCTCCGAACGCGGCACCACGAACCGCGGCACGTCGAGATCGCCGAAGTCCACGTCGTCGTGCGTGATCGCCAGCACCTGACCCTTGCGCGCCTTGATCTGCTGCATCGCGGCCAGGTTGCGGTCGGCGAGGTCGTCGGACGGCACGATCGCGACCGTCGGCAGCTCCTCGTCGATCAGCGCGAGCGGGCCGTGCTTGAGTTCCGAGGTCTGGTAGGCCTCCGCGTGCCGGTACGAGATCTCCTTGAACTTCTGCGCGCCCTCCCGCGCCACCGGGAAGCCCCGGACCCGGCCGATGAAGAACAGGCTGCGCGCGTCGGCGCAGATCTTGGCGTGCTCGGCGATCTGGGACTCGGCTTCGACGATGGCCGCGACCTGCTTCGGCAGCGCCCGCAACGCCGCGACGATACGCTGCCCGTCCGCGTTGGACAGGTCCCGGACGCGGCCGAGGGCCAGCGCGATCATCGCGAAGCCGACGGCCATGTTGGTGAGCGCCTTGGTCGAAGCGACCGCGATCTCCGGACCGGCGTGCAGGTACAGGCCACCGTCGCAGGCCCGCGCGATCGTGGAACCGACGACGTTCACCAGGCCGACCACCCGGCCGCCCTTGCGCTTGACCTCTTCGACGGCGAACGCGGTGTCCGCGGTCTCGCCGGACTGGCTGACCGCGATGTAGAGGGTGTCCGCTTCGATGATGGGGTTGCGGTAGCGGAACTCGGACGCCGCCTCCGCGTCGGCCGGGACCCGCGCCAGGTCCTCGATCATGGTGGCGCCGATCTGGCCCGCGTAGTACGCCGAACCGCAGCCGAGGATCTTCACGCGCGCGAATCCGCGCAGATCACGGGGAGTCAGGTTCAAACCGTCCAAACGGGACACACCGAACCGGTCGTCGAGACGGCCCCGGATCATCCGCTCCAGGCATTCCGGCTGCTCCTGGATCTCCTTGTACATGTAGTGCTGGTGGCCGCCGAGGTCGAGGTCGTCGGCCTGGATGTCGATCGCGGTCGCGGCCTTGCCGGTGTCGCTCTCGTCGACGGTGAAGGTGCGGTAGCCGGTGGCGGAGACGCTGGCGAACTCGCCGTCGTCGAGGTGCACCACCTGCGAGGTGTGCCGGACCAGCGCGGACAGGTCGCTGGCGACGAACATCTCCCGGTCGCCGACGCCGATGATCAGCGGCGAGCCGTTCCGCGCGACCACGACGCGGTCGGGGTGCTCGGTGTCGGTCACGGCGATCGCGTAGGTGCCGGTGACGCGGGAGACGGCCTCGACGACCGCGTCTTCCAGCGTCTTCGCACCCGAGCGCGCGATCAGGTGGGCGAGCACCTCGGTGTCGGTCTCCGACGACAGCGTCACCCCCGCCTGGGTGAGCTGCTCCCGCAGCGCGTCGGCGTTGTCGATGATCCCGTTGTGCACCACGGAGATCCGGCCGTCTTCGGAGACGTGCGGATGGGCGTTCGCCTCGGTCGCGGGACCGTGCGTCGCCCACCGCGTGTGCCCGATGCCGACTTTGCCCGCGAGCCGCTTCGGCAGCGCGGCCGTCAGGTTCCGCACCCGCCCCACGATGCGGTGCACCTGGGCGCCCTTACCGCCGAGGACGGAGATCCCGGCCGAGTCGTAGCCGCGATACTCAAGCCGCGTCAGCCCTTCGATCAGGATCGGAGCGGCGTTCTGGCCGCCGATGTAGCCGACGATTCCGCACATGACGAGTCAACCTCACAAAGAAAACGGACGGGTGTGGTCCGTCAGCCGTAGACGATGCGGCGCAGTTGCCGCTCGGACAGGTCGGGAGGCGCGACGAGACGGCGGCTCAGCTCACCGGCGATCTGGGGGAAGATCTCGGGGTTCTTCCTGCCCTCCGCCTGCAACTGGGCATGCCTGGACCGGACGTACTGCTCGGCGGGCTGCCGGTAGTACGCCAGGACGTCCTCGACGACACGGGCGGCGATGGCCGTCGACAAACCTGTCGACAAGGCCACCTGCTCGACGATGTCCGCGTCCTCCACGGAGCTCATCATGCACATCCGGCTAGCGAAGCGCCAGTTCTTGCCCGAAATCGGGCAAGAACTGGCGTTCAAGCGCGCCGACAGTCACACGGACACCTTCTCAGGCGGCTCCTCGCTCAATCGTTCCGTCTTGGTCCAGCTGTTGCGGCGGGCGACCACCCGGAACAGCGCGCGCCAGGTCGCGACCACCCCGAGCACCAGGAATCCCGGGTAGAGCAGACCCGCGAGCAGACAGCGGTGCAGCGGTTCCTCACCGAGCCGCAGCCGGTGCACGATCGCCCACACCACCCCCGGCACCAGCAGCACGGCCACGCCGATCAAGGCTGCGCCGGGCAACGCCGAGGGCGGCGCGATCAGGCCGCCCAGCGTGACCCCCGACCAGGAAGCGACGAGCGTGCCCACGAACAACAGGGAAACCACCAAGGACAACGGCACGGTCAACCACGGGGTCACGAGATAGGCGAGGAAATCCAGCAGACCGATACTGCCCACATGCCGTGAGGCCAGCAATTCCCGCAAATGTCTCGCACATTGCAAATTGCCTTGTGCCCATCGCGTGCGTTGCCGCAGCAACCGGCGCAGATCGACCAGGCCCTGTTGCGTCACCCACGCCGATTTCACGTATCGCATCCGGATACCGGCGACGTGCAGCCTCAGCCCGAGTTCGAGATCCTCGACCAGACAGTCCGACCACGGAGCCGGATCGAAGCGCCGCAGCACGCCGAGTCGCGTGAATTGCCCGTTCCCGCCCATTCCGACACTGCCCGCGAGATCGCGCAGGCTTTGGGACGCGTCGGCGACCGCGCCGAACTCCAGATCCTGCAACAGCGCGAGCACGCTGCGCCGATTGTGGATCCGCACCCGGCATTGCACGGCGCCGACGCCGCGGTCGCCGAACACGTCGGCCACCTCACGCAGCATCCCCGGACTGCCCCGCCCGTCACCGTCGATGATGCCGACGATCGTGCGCGCCACACTCCCCTCGGCCTCACACAGCCGGAGGATGTAGCGGTAGCCGGCGTTCAACGCCTCGCCTTTGCCCTTCCGCGCCTGCGGGAGCTCACGGCGCAGGACGTGCAACCGAGGGTCGGCCACCTCGCGGAGAACGCGGGGCGTGCCGTCGTCCGAACCGTCGTCGATCACCAGCACCCGCACCGGATTCCGTTCCGTGCCAAGCGAAAGCGCGTTCCGGACGGTGTTGCCGACCACGCGTTCCTCGTTGAGCGCCGGGATGACGATCCAGAACTCCAGACCCTCTCCGCGCGCCGCGACGGACCGGCGCGGACGGCCGGTGCGCCACGCGAACGCCGCGAGCAGGAGATTGTGCGCCGGCCACCACAGGAGCAACAGCATCATGGTCGCGGCGAAGGCCGGGCTCGCCATCAGTCCTTCAGGCGAAGATGCAGCGAACGCGCCATGAGGAGCACCGCGACCACCCCGATCACGAGCGCGAGCACGGTGCTCACCGTCGCGCCCGCCATGGTCGCGCCGATTCCGAGCGCGGAAACCTTGACCGGGCCCACCGGCACCATCGACATGTCTTTTCCTCCGGGCGGCGGGCACCACAAACATCTACTCACAGTTTTCAACGGCGAGTCGCGGGTCACCCTGGTAAGCGATATTCAGCCTTTCGAGTGGGTACGTTACCCCGCTTGTGTTAACGTTCAGGAGCGACGGATCCCCCATAAAGGTGACCATCAGTTAGTGATCCTCGCCTCACCCACCACTCTTTCGTGACTTCACTGACGAATTCACGCCGTACCAAGCGCGACCCGGAAGAAGGACCAGGTGCGTAACGCACAGAACGAGACCGACGTCATGCCCGAAATCTGGCTCGTCGTGGGAACCCGGCCGGAGGCCGTGAAACTGGCTCCGGTGGCCAGGGCATTGGCTTCCGGCGGGCGGATGCGGCCCGTACTCATCGCCACCGGACAACATCCCGAAATGGTCGGCCAGGCCTTGGCGACGTTCGGATTGACGGCGGATGAAAATCTGACGGTGAATCGGCGAACGGGCTCCCAGCCGGAACTCCTTTCCGGACTTCTCACCGGGCTGGAAGAAGTGGCCGGCCGGCGGCCGCCCACCGCCGTGATCGTCCAGGGCGACACGACGACCACCTTGGCCGGCGCGCTCACCGCGTTCTGGCTCCGCGTCCCCGTCGTGCACCTGGAAGCGGGCCTCCGTTCGTTCGACCTCGGCGCCCCGTTCCCCGAGGAACTCAACCGGAAACTGGTGACCCAGGCGGCCGCGCTCCACCTCGCCCCCACTCCCGACGCCGCCGCGAACCTGCTGGCCGAAGGCGTGCCCGAGGAGAACGTGCTCGTCGCCGGCAACACCGTCGTCGACGCGATCCTCACGGTGACGGACGGCTCCACCACCGTGCACGATCCGGAATTGGCGACTCTGCTGGAAAACGCCACCCGCGGCGCGGTCAAACTGATGCTGGTCACGCTCCACCGCCGCGAATCCTGGGGCGAGCCGATGCGCCGGGTCCTGCGCGCGGTGGCCCGGTTGATGGCCTCCGATCCGGAACTGCGGGTGGTGCTTCCCGCGCATCCGAATCCGGAGGTGCGTGATCTCGTCCGCGCAGAACTGGCGGATTCGCCGGGCGCGCTGATCACCGGTTCGCTGCCGTATCCCGAACTGGCGGCGACCTTGGCCGCCAGCACACTCGTGCTCTCGGATTCCGGCGGTATCCAGGAAGAGGCCCCGACCTTCGGCGTCCCGGTCCTGGTGCTCCGCGACGTCACCGAGCGTATGGAGGCCGTGAACGCGGGCTGCGCCCTGCTCGTCGGGACGGACCACGACAAGATCGTGTCGACCGCGAGCCTGCTGCTGAACGACCCCGCGGCGCGCACCCGGATGATGAGCAAGGGCAACCCGTTCGGCGACGGTGCCGCCGCCGAACGGACCGAGCAAGCCCTCGCGTATCTCCTCGGCCTGGCCGCGGAGCCGCCCACCCCGTTCCGGCCCGCCTCCGCGAACGAACCGGCCGAGGTCTGACCCGATGACGAAGGACAACGGCGGGCAGCGCTTTCGCCTGCCCGCTTGGTTCCGGCTGGCGGTCGTCGCGGTCGTCGCCGTCACCGTCGCCGTGGTCGTCCTGGTCCAGGTGACGAAGAAGGATCCGGTCACGGCGTCGCCGGCCGCGGCTCCGGTGTCGCTGGCCGATCGCCTTCCCGGCGCGGGAAAAGCGGGGCTGCCCGGCCCCGGCGGGGATCCGGCCAGGAAGACCCTTGTGCTCTACGACGACGGGCGCAAGAAGGACGGGACCGTCTCACCGCCCGAAGAGGTCCGGACGGCCGAGGCGTACGCGATGTTCACCGCGAACCTGGTTTCCCGTGGCACCGCTTGGGAACTGCGGCCCGCCGCCGACTACCGGCAGCGGCAGGCGGACGCGTTCCAATCGATCGTGTACGTCGGCTCGGTCTCCGACGCGGCGCTGCCGAAGGCGTTCCTGAACGACGTCGCGGCCGCGCGTGTCCCGGTGGTCTGGATCGGCGCCAACATCTGGCAACTCCGCGCGGACGCGGGCTGGCGCGCGGAGGGCTACCGCGACGACAACCCCACCACCGTCACCTACAAAGGCACTCCCCTGCGCCGCGATCCCCGTTCGGGCACCGGGGTCGTCGCGATCGACGTCCGTGATCGGACGCGGGTCCAGATCCTGGCCGAGGCGAGCGCTCCAGGCGGCGAGCCGTCACCCTGGGCCGTCCAATCAGGACAGTTGACGTACGTGGCCGAGGTGCCCTACGCCTACGCCGGAGCGCAGGACCGCTACCTCGCGGCGGCCGACATCCTGCTCGGTGCCCTGTCTCCGCAGGCGCCGGACCGGCACCGCGCGCTGATCCGGCTCGAGGACGTCGGCCCGCGGACGAAACCGGAAGAGCTCCGCCGCGTCACGGATTTCCTCGTCCGGGAGAAGATCCCGTTCTCCCTCGCGGTGTACCCGTACTACTCGGACCCCCAAGGCCGGGCCAACGACGGCGTACCGACGTCCGCGCGGCTGGTGGACTCGCCGGACCTGGTCGCCGTGCTCAAGGAAGCCGTCCAGGCCGGCGCGACGCTGGTGATGCACGGTTACAGCCATCAGAGCGACAGCGGCCCGAACCCGTACGACGGGGTCAGCGCGAGCGATTTCGAGTTCTACAAGTCCAGTGTGGACGGTGCGGGTACGGTCCGGCTGGACGGCCCGATGCCCGAGGATTCCGCCCGGTGGTTCGACGACCGCGTCGCGACCGGGCTCGGCGAGTTCCGGCGCGTGGGCCTCCCGGAGCCGACGCTGTTCGAGTTCCCGCACTACGGCGGTTCGGCCGTGGACTATCAGCGGGTCACCGAGATCTTCCAGGCACGCTACGACCGCGGCAGTTACTACGCGGGCTTCTGTCCCGGCGGGCGATGCGGCGCGACGGCCACCGCCACCACGGAACAGGTGTACGGCCAGTTCTTCCCGTATCCGGTGCGCGACGTCTACGGCGCGAACGTCGTCCCCGAGAACATCGGCAACGTGGCGCCCGTCGCGTTCAACCAGCACGCCTCCCGCACCGCCGTCGACATGCTCGCCGACGCGCAGAGCGCGCTCGTCGTCCGGGACAACGTCGCGAGCTTCTTCTACCACCCGTTCCTCGGCGAGGGCGGCCTGCGGGACCTGGTGAACTCGTTGCGCGCGCTGGGGTACCGCTTCGCGAAACCCACGGAGATCCTCGACGGCTGAGCATAGGATCGGCTCATGCTCGAGAACCTGCTCACCCCGGAGACCAGGACCGATCCGTACCCGTTCTACCGTCAGGTCTTCGACCGCGGGCCGGTCTTCGCGGCCGCCGACGGATTCTTCGTGGTCAGCGGGTTCGAAGAGGCGTCCGCCCTGCTCAAGAACCCCGCTTTCGGCCATGGGGAGCCGGAGGTGCTGCCGGATCCGCACGAGAACGAGCCGGTGGACGAGCAGGGCCGGGTGGTCCGGTCGTTCCTCGCGCTCGACCCGCCCGATCACACGCGGCTGCGGCGGCTGGTCTCCAAGGCGTTCACGCCGAGGATGGTCGAGCAGCTCGCCCCGAGGATCGAGGAGCTGGCGAAGGAGCTCGTGGCGAAAGCGCTCGAAAGGGGCGAATTCGACCTGATGACCGAGATCGCGAAACCGCTGCCGGTCGTCGTCATCAGCGAGATGCTCGGGGTGCCCCTCGCCGACCGCGGGCGTTTCGAGGGCTGGTCGCACGCCATGGGGCGCGCACTCGACCCGTCCTTCCTCATCGCGAAAGAGACCGTCGCGGCGGCCGTCGCGGCCCGGCGTGAGTTCGTCGCCTACTTCCGTGAGCTGGCCAAGGAACGGCGGAAGCGGCCGACCGGTGACCTGTTCTCCGATCTGGTTTCGGTCTCCGACGAGGGCGACCGGCTCAGCGAAGGCGAACTGGTGATCACCGCGATGCTCCTGCTGGTCGCCGGGCACGAGACGACGACCAACCTGATCGGCAACGGGATCCTCGCGCTGTTGAACCATCCGGAGCAGCACCGGAAACTGGCCGAGGACCGGTCGAAGATCCCGAACGCGGTCGAGGAGATGCTCCGGTACGACTCCCCCGTCCAGCTGACGACGCGGCTCGCCCTGCGGGACACGACGATCGGTGACAAGGTCGTCGGCAAAGGCGCACAGGCGGTCGTACTGCTCGGAGCGGCCAACCGCGACCCGCGCACGCACGAGAACCCGGACCGTTTCGACGTGGATCGCCCCTCGCCGAGGCATCTCGCGCTGGGGCAGGGCATCCACTTCTGTCTCGGCGCCCCGCTCGCGCGCATGGAGGGCCGGATCGTCTTCGAGGCGCTGCTCGGCGCCGGCCGCGCCTTCCTCCGGACCGCCGATCCGGTCTGGGTGAAGCAGGTGACGCTGCGCGGCCTCGAAAGCCTGCGGCTCGAATTCGCCTGAAAGTCCGGTTTTCGACCTTAGGCGGTTGCCGACCGGCGCCGGACTGCGCATGCTTTGCGCCAATCCGGCGTCGGTGGGGGTGCCCATGTACCAGGAACGCGAGGTCAGAACCGGCTCGTTCCATCGCGCGCTTTCCGAGGCGGTGGAGCATCGCGGCCTTTCCCTGTCCCGGATCCGCGCGCATCTGGCGGCACGCGGCGTTTCCGTGGCCGAATCGACCTTGAGCTACTGGCAGCGCGGCCTCCGCCATCCGTCGACGCCGCGCTCGCTCGACATCGTCCGCGCGCTCGAAGCCGTGCTGGGCCTGCCGCCGGACAGCCTCATCGTCCTGATCGGCCCGCAACGACGTTCCCCCGGCGACGACCGCAGGCCCTCGGTCGCCGAACTGCGGCAGAGCTGGGCCGAGACCTGTTCGCTGCTGGACGAGCTGAGCGCGTCTCCCGGCACGGAGGGCAACGCGAAGCTCGACGTCGTCACCGTCGTCGACGTGCTCACCATGACCGGCGAAGGACGGATCTCGGAGATCACCTCGACCATGGTGGTGCGGGCACGGGAGCCCGGCGCGGACGGTTTCGTGGTGACCCATCAAGACGAACCCGGCACCGACATGGAGGCCACGACCGTCCTCGCCACCGACGGCTGCCGAAGAGGCAGAGTGCGCCGAAGCGCCACATCGCCGGGGATGGTCTTCGAGCTCCTCTTCGACCGCAGCCTGGCCGAAGGGGAAACGCACACCTTCGCGTTCACCCTGCGGCTGGCCGCGTCGGTCCGTTCGACCTGCTTCCACCGGACGGTGCGGTCGCGCATGTCGGCGTATCTGCTCCGCATGCGTTTCGACGGCGGAGCGCTCCCGGCGCGATGCGTCAAAACCGTGCGGGAGCGCGAAGACCTCGCCCCCGTGGTCAGCGAGCCGCTGCATCCCGGACCGGGTGCGACGGTCAGTGCCTACTTCGAGGAACTCGACGTCGGCATCGCGGGGATCGACCTCATCTGGGAGTGAGACGGCGCCGCCGCCACACCGCGACCAGTACGACACCCACTCCGGCGACCCCGGCGGTGATCAGGCCGGCCACGATCCCGGCCGGAATCCCCGTTTCGGCGGGCGGGGCCACCGGCTGTGTGAAGCCGATCCCGCCGCCGCGCTGGTAGTCCGATCCCGGCAGCTTGTCGGCGTAGCGGCCGTGCACTGCCCGCTGGTAGTCGGAAAGCGGGACGAACTTCCCCACCGGCGACTGCGGCAGGCTCGCCTGCAGCAGCACCACACCGTCGGGCCCCAGTTCGTACCAGCCGTTGATCTGGGGTTCGTTGAGCAGGACCGCACCGGGCTTCAGCCGCGCGCTCAGGGTCTCTTCGTCGTTCCCGGAGAACACGCTCGCCGCGACCCACTTCCCCGGTCCCTCGGGCATCGCCTGCAGCGTGGCCTTCTGCCCGGAATCCGCGGTGGCCGTCACGGCGACGGATCTGAGCATGCCCGCCGGTGCCCTCTCGACGCCCCTGACGAAGTCGGGGTTGAGGGTGTAGACCGGGATTCCCTTCTCCGCCATGGTGATTTGCTGCGGTTCGATGTGGTCGACCTGCCGGAAGTTCGATCTCGCGAGTCCGATCGCGTCCGGCTGCCCGGCGACACGTACGGCCGCCGCGAGGTCGCCGTCCGAGGGCGGGACGACGCGCTCGCTCGCCGAGGCGGGCGGCGTGGCGGGCAGCAGCGTCGCGACGGCCACCGCGAGACAACCGGCGAACTTCCGGCAGATCGTGTTCATGACCGCGCCTCAGCCCTTCCGGATGTTGACGATGGTGTCGTTCCAGCGGAACTGGCCGTTGCTGCGGTACTGGTTGTAGTTCCAGGTCTGGTAGCGCTGGTAGGTGGGCCACGGGTCGCCGACCATGATCGACTGGTTCGCCGAGTCGTAGCCGTAGATCACCTCGGCGTGGCCGCCGCCGGAGGTCCAGTAGATGCCCGTCAGGTTCAGGATCCCGGAGTCGATCTGGCTGACGACCGAGCTGAAGCCGATCGGGCCGCCCGCGTCCTGCGCGGAGAAGCCGGTGCCGCGGAAACCGCGGACGATCTCGTAGATCTGGGCCGGCTGGTTCGGGCAGTATCCGGCCGAGGTTCCCTTGCCCGCGGCGCAGAACTGGGCCTGGGTGGCGGTGCCGCCCAGCGACCGCTCGATGCTCGAACCGTCGGCGGCCCAGCACCATTGGTTGTACTGCTGCACCTGCTGGGTGTAGTTCAGCTGCTTGGACGCGGCCGTCGCGGCGACCGTCGTCGCGGTCCCGGCCACCGGCGCGATCTCCCGCACTTGAGTGTGGGTCTGGGTCTTGATCAGGCCGCTGGGCCGGTCCCCGTCGCCGGACTGCGCCAACGCGGTGGCGGGCAGCATGCTCAGCGCGAAGACGGCGGCTCCGGTCGCCAGCACGGCCCTCGAAAGGCTCTTCACAGATGTCTCCTTTGACACGGGGGGTGGGGAGATCACCGTGCGCCGCCCGGGCTGCGGGAACAACGCCCTCACCAGGCGCGAAGGAGCCGCTGTGATCGTTCACGGTCCGCCACCGGCGGAGTCCGGGCTACCGCGCAAGATTCACGGCGCCTTCACAAAGGCTGTGAATCCGCCACGGGTGTCGCGAGCGTGGTGGGCCGGGACCGGCCCCGCAAGGTGACGTCCTCCGTCGCCTTCCACTGCGCGGCCTCGGCTTCGGCCGCCGACTCGATCGCCGTCCACGAAGCGAGCAGCCGGGCTTCGACGTTCTTCGCCAGCTCGGTGAGCCGGGCCGCTTCGTTCACCGGATCGCCGATCACCGTGTACTCGAACCGCCGCGGGTCGCCGACGTTCCCGGCGACCACCTCACCCGTCGCCACGCCGATCCCGGCCGGGCATTCCGGCACCTCCGCCGCCAGCCTGCGCGCGATCGCCCGTCCCGCGGAAAGCGCGAGGGTCGCGTGGTCCTCCAGCCGCACCGGCGCGCCGAAGATCGCGAGCGCGGCGTCGCCGACGAACTTGTTGACCAGCCCGTGGTTGCGGTCGACCTCGTCGACCACCACCGCGAAGAACCGGTTGAGCAGGCCGACGACCTCCTCGGGCGGACGGCTCGCGGCCAGCGCGGTCGAGCCGATCAGGTCGACGAAGAGCACCGACACCGTCCGGACCGTGCCACCGAGTTCGGCCGACGTGCGCATCGCCTCGCTCGCGACGTCCTCGCCGACATGCCTGCCGAACAGATCCCGCAAACGTTCGCGTTCGGCGAGACCGGCGGCCATCCCGTTGAAACCCGCTTGCAGCAGACCGAGTTCGGTGCCGTCGTAGACCGGGATCTCGACGGTGAAGTCACCGGCACGGACCCGGCCCAGCGCGTGCTGCACCGATCGGATCGGGTTCACCACGGCGCGGGCGGTGAACACCGTCACCAGCAGTCCGAAGACCAGTACCACCAGCCCGAGAGCGATCACCGAGATGGCGAGTTTCGTCGTCGATACGTCGCCGCGCGCCCACGCCAGCACCGCCGTGACCACCAGCCCCGCCACCGGCACCCCGGTGCCGAGGCACCAGAACAGCAGCATCCGCAGATTCACCCCGCCGCTGAGCGGCCGCGCCGGCACCGTGCCGGACAACGCCAGCGCCGCGTACGGCCGGAGGATGAATTCCCCGGCCAGGTAGGCGATCGCACAGACGACCACTCCCGCGAACGCGACCACGAGCAGTTCGGTGAGCACGACCCGCGGCTGCACCAGCGCGGCCAGCACGCCGAACACCACGGTCGCGATACCCCACAACACCGCCTGGACCAGCGTCAGGCGCAGCGGGACCCGGAGGCTCGACGCGCGTTCTTCGTCGCTCGGCGTCCGGCCCTCGGCCGCCCACCGCAACGTCCGCAGCGCGCCGCGGGTGCCCCACAGCGCACCCACCACCACGGCGGAGACCACGTACACCGGGACCGCGATCGCGGTCACCCGGATGAGTTCGCCGGACATGCCGGGAGCGGGCATGAGCAGCGCCGCCAGCCCGACCACGACCAGCGCGCCGATGACGTTGGTCGCGATCAGGGTCCCGGTGAGCAGCCCCTGGACGCGACGGCGCAAGACGGCCGGGTCCTGAGCGAGCGGGCCGAGCAGCCAGGAGCCGAACGGCCCTTGCCCGCGGCCCCGAACAGAGGAGTCGTTGTCTGATCGCACCCGTGTCCCGCCGTTCACCCCGGTTTGAGTGAACGACTGTACACCGAAAGGGCCGTACCCGTCAGCGGACGGTGCCGGAGCCGATCAGGGTGGTGGCGTCGAGTTCGGTCAGCCCGTCGGCGCGCAAGGACTCGAGATAGCGCTCGCGCACCCGCTCGACGACGTCGGGCTCCAGATCGTCGAGCAGTCCCCGGAAGCCGGAGCCGATGACGACCAGCCAGGCGATCTCCGGCGTCATGGTCAGCCGCAGTTCGTTGACCACGACGTCCACATCGGACAGATTCCGCTCGGAAAGCCACTCGGCGTAAGGACCCGCCTGGTCGACGCGATCGATCAGGCTCGGTTCACGCTCCGGCGGCGGCGCGGACTCGGTCACCGCCGCGACCGCGCGGCCGAGATGGCGGCCCGCGGCCACCATGGCCCCGCCGCGCCAGATGGTGAAGACGGCCCGGCCGCCGGAGCGGGCCCTGGCGATCAGGCGCTCGGTCCCGTCCGTCATGTCGGGGAAGAAGAAGATGCCGAGCGCGGACTGCACGACGTCGTAGCCGCCGGTCTCCCACGCCGTCGCGTCGGCCTCGTGCGCGCGCAACTGCGGCAAGCCTGCCGCAAGACGGCGCAGCTCGCCGATCATCGGACCGGAGAGGTCGAGCGCGTCCACCACACCTCCCGCGCCGACCGCGTGCGCCGCCGGAATCGCCGAAGCCCCGGTGCCGCAGCAGGCGTCGAGGACACGGTCTCCCTCGGCGAGCCCGGCGGCGGCCACCGTGGCCGCGCCGATCGGCTCCCACAGATGCCGCCCGAGTGCGGCGAAATCGGCGGCGGCCGCGTCGAAGGCGCGCTGGGTTCCCACTTTGCGAGAGGACATGCCGCGACGATATCCGTTTCGCGCCCCGGCCACGGATCGAATTCGCGCCGGGACCGATCCGGCGCGCCCGCGGCTCCGAATACCGGACATGGATCAAGGAGACCTCGTCCCGGACTTCACCCTGCCCGACGACACCGGCCAGGACCGCACGCTGTCGGAGTTCCTGGCCACCGGCCCGGTCGTGCTGTTCTTCTACCCCGCCGCGATGACCGGGGGCTGCACGGCCGAGAGCTGCCACTTCCGCGACCTTGCCGCGGAGTTCCGCGAGGTCGGCGCCCACCGTGTCGGGATCAGCCCGGACGGGATCACCAAGCAGCGGCGATTCTCCACCCTGCACGGTTTCGACTACCCGCTTCTGTCCGATGTGGACGGAGAAGTCGCCAGACTCTTCGGCGTCTGGCGCCGCTTCAGCCCGCTGCACGCCAAGCGGCGCACCTTCGTGATCGACACCGACCGCCGGATCCTCGCGGTGATCAAGAGCGAGCTGAAATTCGACGTCCACGCCGACAAGGCGCTCACGACCCTGCGGGAACGGACTCCCAGCGCCTGACGCGGTCCTCGCCACTCACGAGGCGGGAAAGCGCGGCCGTGCCGTCGAAGAGCGCCCGCGAGCGGGCCGTGATCCCGGCGTCCCTGGCGGCGAGCGCGGAAGCGACGTCCTCCAGCCGCCTGGATCGCCGTAGTTCCGGCATCAGCGCGCGCAGGGGCGCGACACGGTAGCCCGCCAGCCGCAGCTGATGCACGATCCGCGCGTCCCGCACCTGCGACGGCGTGTACCGCCGCGTCCCCCTTTGATCGCGACCGGGCACGACGAGCTGTTCCGTGTCCCAGTGCCGCAGGGTCGACGGGCGCACGCCGAGCGCCGACGCGAGTTCGGAGACGCTCATCGAGTCCGAGCCGCGTACGTCTTCGATCGGTTCCCCGGAGATCACCCGGGCGGCTTCCCTGGCGTCCCGGAGATCCGCGCGTTCGGCGTCGAGCCCGGCGTGGGCCGCGTCGAGGCGCGCGAGGACCTCGGGGAGCGGATCCCGGTGCACGGCGCGGACGATCTTCTTGGCCTCGACCGGCCCCACCGCGGCGGCGAGCGCGCGATAGGCCAGCGCGGACCGGAGGTGGATCTCGCCGTAACTCCGGTAGCCCGAATCCGTCCGCGACGCCGCCGGCAGCACGCCGTCGCGTTCGAGGTTGCGCACCTGCTGGACCGAATACCCCGCCAGGCGGGCGACCTCCGCCGTGCGCATCGATTTGAGACTTGACACCTTCACTCCGTCGAAAACGCGCTCGAACCCTCCATAAGCACTTTAATGCCACGCTTGAGCACATGACCATCGAAGAGATCATCGGCCTCGTCTCGGGCCTCGACGGCGTCCTGACCCTCACCCCGGGACCGGGTGACGAATGGCCGGAGCTCAGCTGGGGCGACGCGTTCTTCTACTACTCCCCCGACGGCGTCGTCCCGACCAACGTCCAGCCCTTCGCGACGATCGTGACCAAGAACTACCCCGGCGACGAGACCTCACGGCTGGACCGCCCGGACACCTTCCGCGTGAACATCCACGCCGGCAAGAAGGAGTTCGCCCGCGGTCTTGGCCAGAACCCCGCCGACACCGACGTCCTGATCGCCCATCCCGTGTACGGGAACGCGGGCTGGCTGGCGGTGGTGAACCCGGCGTCGAACACCGAAACGGCCACTCGCGAACTGCTCGAAACGGCCTATCGGCTGGCCCGTGCCCGGTACGAGCGGCGGGCGGAATCCGCGCGCGACCGGTAGACCGAATATCGTGGGGCGGTGGGCCGGAACCTTCGAACCCGTGAGCGGCTCAGGCCGGTCGACCTCGCGCGCGAGCACGGCCTGTCCGCACAGGCGGTCCGCAACTACGAGTCGGACGGCATCCTCCCCGCCGCCGAACGCGGGCCGCAGGGCTATCGCACCTATACGCCACTGCACGCGCGAGCCCTGCGCGCCTTCCTCGCCCTGGTGCCGGGGCACGGTCACGCGACGGCGGCGTCGATCATGCGGGCGGTCAATCAGGACGACGTCGAGGAGGCACTCCGGCTCGTCGACGAAAGCCACGCGCAACTGCTCGACGACCGCCGCACCCTCCAGGCCGTCACGGCCGCGCTCCGCGATCTCGAACCCGTGCCGCAGGAACGGGGTGAGGTGTTCGTCGGCCCGCTGGCCCGGAAACTCGGCGTCCGGCCCGCCACCCTGCGCGAGTGGGAACGGGCGGGCCTCCTCCGTCCCGAGCGTGACCCGAGGACGGGCTACCGCGTCTACAACGCGGCCGATGTCCGCGACGCGAAGCTGACCCATCAGCTCAGGCGGGGTGGCTATCTCCTGGAGCGGATCGCGCCGGTGCTCGACCAGGTCCGCTCGGCGGGCGGCGTCGTCCCGCTCGAGTCGACGCTGCGCGACTGGCACGCCCGGCTCGCGGCGAGGGGACGCGCCCTGCTCTCCGGTGCCGCCGCGCTGGACGCCTACCTCGCTGACACTTTTGGGACAATGACACTTCCGCGCAATTGAATACGCGGGCGATTCGCGCTTTCCGCATACGAAAGTAGGTCCGCGATCACGGATCCTACTTTCGGCGCTACGACATGGCGTACGGGCGCTCGTACTGTGCGTCACGTCGAGATGAACCGCCCGGTCCCCTGCGCTTTCCGAACATATTCCGGCGGTTCGTCGTTCCCTCCTTATCGAAGGAAATTCGCATGCGAATTCGCGGACCCGTCATGCTCACCCTGTTCAGCGTCTGTGCCGGAATCGGCGCGCTCGCCGTCCCGGCGACCGCCGCGCCGGTCACGTCCTACGACCAGACGATGCTCGAAACGCTCGCCGCCCAGCTCAAGGTCAGCCCGCTTCAGGCCGCCCAGAAGCTGGACCATGAGAAGAACCTGATCGCGTCGCTGGACAACGTCAGAAATCGTGGCCTCCACACCGACGGCGCGTACTTCGACAACGCCGGCGCGCTCGTGGTGAACGCCGACGCCGGTTCCGCGAAGGAGCTTCGCTCCGTCGGGCTGACCCCGCGCACCGGCGCCCGCGGCGAGAACGCGCTGAACGCCCTGGCCGCCAAGGTCGGCACGGTGATCGGCAAGGACGTCACCCAGGTCCAGTCCTGGGGTCCGGAACTCGCGGCCGACCAGGTCGTCGTCACCGTGCAGCCGGGTGCCGACAGCGCCCTCGTGCGCCGGCTCACCGCCATGCCGGGTGTCGCGGTCCAGACCGGTGTCGCCAACGGGAACACCACGCAGGCCGACGTCATCCCCGGCCAGATCATGGACCTCGACCCGGGCACCAACTGCTCGCTCGGCTTCCCCGGCACCACCAGCAGTGGCAACAACGTGCTGCTCACCGCCGGGCACTGCGTCGAAGGCAACCCGGACATCCTCAACCGCAACGGCGTCCACATCGGCCGCGGTGTCGCCACCCAGTTCCCGTCGACCGACATGGGCCTGATGGACATCGACACCGAAGACACCGGCCGCGGCTACGTGGACACCCGCATGGGCACCACGGTGCGGATCACCGGCAGCTCGAAGGCGCCGGTCGGCACCACGCTGTGCAAGGCGGGCAACACCACCGGCTGGACCTGCGGCAAGATCACCGCGTACAACCAGACCGTGCGCTACAGCGGCGAAAGCGTCGCCACCACCGGGCTGGCGAAGTCGACCGTCTGCACCGAGGGCGGCGACAGCGGCGGCGCCTACATCGCGGGCAACACCGCGCAGGGCATGACCTCCGGCGGCCCCGCCGACGGCCACGACTGCGGCTACAACGAAGGTGCGAACGCCACCGGCTCGTACTCCTACTACCAGCCCGTCGTGGACGCGGCGAACAAGTACGGCGTCACGCTGACCCGTTCCTGACGAACGAAACGACGATGCCGGGGAGCCACCGCTCTCCGGCATCGTCGTTCGCTAGGAACTCAAGATCTGTTCCCGCAGGATGTCCGCGTGTCCGCCGTGCTGGGCGAGTTCCCGCAGCATGTGCAGATACACCCAGCGCAGCGGGAGCGGGCCGCGGCGGTTCCCGTGGAGCAGGTCGTCCAGATCGAGGGCGGCCGCGGCCTTGCGGGACACCTCGCAGGCTTCGCGGTACGCCTGCCGCACGGAGGCGATCGTGTCCTCTTCGGTGAGGATGAACGATTCGTCGGGCGTCTCGGGGAGACCGATCTCGGTCCGCGGGCGGCAGGTGATGCCTTCGACGAACCACACCTTTTCCACGAAGGTCGCGTGCTTCACCAGACCGAGCAGGGTCGTCCGGGAGGGGACGAGCGACCGGCGGGCCTGTTCCTCGGTCAGCCCTTCCAGGGATTCGTCGAGAACACGACGGTGCTCGTCGAGGAAGACCTCGAACTGCTCGCGGAACGGGTGGTTGAGGACTTCCAGCGTGGACATGCGCGAAGCATCGCAAAGGTTCTCGATCTCGGGCAACCTACTTCAGGAAGCCGATCAGTTCGGCGCTGACGAACGCCGGATTCTCTTCGGCGAGCCAATGTCCCGCCTTCGGCACCTCGACCGCGCGGGCCAGGTTCGCGACGCGCGGCGCCAACGTGGCCTTCTGCGGTTCGAGCAATCCTTCCGCTGTCATCAGCAAAGTCGGCGTGGTGATGGGTTTCGCGCCGGCGTTCGCGGTCGCGTCCTGCCCGAGCGTCCGGTAGAGCTCGAAGCCGCCGTGCAGGACCTCCGGCCTGGAGTAGGTGCGGGCGTACTCGTCGATCTCCGCGTCGTCGAACGGTGGCGGTGCGCCGGGACCGCCGAAGGCCGTTCCCGAGTAGGCGACCTGGGGATAGAACAGGGACAGGTACTCGCGCACGTCGTCGCCGACGACGGCTTCGGGAATCGTCTTCTGCGAGTGGAACGCGATATGCCAGCTCAGGTTCCGGTAGGCCGTCGCGTCGAGCGCGGGTCCCGGCAGTGGCAGATCGAGATAGGCGAGTTTGGTGAGATCGCCGGGGAATTGCGCGGCGTATTGGAAGGCGACGGCGGCGCCGAGGTCGTGACCGGCGATCCGGGCGTCGCGCAGGCCCAGCCGTCCGGCGACGAGGCCGTGCACGTAGCGGGCGAGGGTCGCCTTGTCGTAGCCGGGCGGCGAGCCCTCGCTGTCGCCGAGACCGGGCAGGTCGAGGGCGTACACCGTGAAGTGTTCGGCCAGCGCGGGCATCACCCGGTGCCAGCCGTACCAGGTCTGCGGCCAGCCGTGCAGCAGTACGAGCGGGGCGCCCTTGCCGCCGGTGACGTAATGCATCTTCACCCCGTCGACGTCGGCGAATTCGTGCCGGAACCCAGGGGGCGGCGTGGCGGTGGCCGGGGGCGAACCGCAGGCCGTCAGCAGGACGAGGGCCGCGACGAACGCGGCGGCTCGATGGAACATGGGGATCTCCGTTTCAGCGCCCGGTGGCGCCATCGATCAGTTCGCGCAGGATGTCGGCGTGTCCCGCGTGCCGCGCGGTTTCTTCGATCAGGTGGGTCAGCGTCCAGCGCCGCGATGCCCGGTGGGGCCCCGCCGCGGCGAGGTCGTCCCAGGAGGCGATCTCGTCGTTCGCCTCGGCGACGGTTTCCCGGTAGGCGGCCAGAATCGACGCCGTCGTGTCGTCCGGGGCCGGGTGGAACGTCGCCTTCCAGTCGGTGACGCGATGGCCGAGCAGCCAATGCCGTTCCACCTGGGTCAGGTGCTTGACCAGGCCCAGCAGATTCGTGCCGGACGGCACGCCGGGAAGGCGGGCCCGGTCTTCCGGAACGCCTTCGGCCTTGGCCATGACCGCCGCGCGGAGATAGTCGAGGAACCCGGCGAGCACTTCCTTCTCGCCTGCTCCGGTCGACGGTGGCCCGGCGTCACGTTTCCGGCTCATCGCCCGGTCGCGTTCCGGCGGCCCGCCGTTCGTGGAAGTTCGGCCCAGAATTTCGTAGCGCTCATGATCGCCACCTTCGCCGCCGGTCCGCCGGTTTGGCACGAAAACTTGCCGACCTGGCAAGATCGAGGGCATGGACGGAACGGACGAGGTGCTCGACGCGGTCGGCCCGCGGTTGCGAGCGCTGCGCAAACACCGCGGCCTGACCCTCGCCGAACTGTCGGCGGCGACCGGGATCTCGGAAAGCACCCTGTCACGGCTGGAAAGCGGCGGGCGGCGGCCGACGCTCGAACTGCTGCTCCCCCTCGCCCGGGTGCACGGCGTGCCGCTCGACGACCTCGTCGGCGCTCCCCGGACCGGTGATCCGCGGATCCATCTGCAGCCGATTCACCGCCACGGCATGACGTTCCTCCCGCTCACCCGGCGTGCGGGCGGGGTGCAGGCGTTCAAGATGCTCATCCCCAGCCGGGACGCGCCGGCGGAACCCACGCCGCAGACCCACGGCGGCTACGAATGGGTGTATGTCCTCAATGGACGGTTACGGCTGGTGGTCGGCGACCGGGACATGGTCCTCCCGCCGGGCGAGGCCGCCGAATTCGACACCGCGCTCCCGCATTGGCTCGGCTCGGCCGACGGGCACGCCGTCGAAACCCTCGTCCTGTTCGGACCGCAGGGCGAACGCGCCCACGTGCGGGCGCGTTAGAGCCAGTCGTGCTCGCGCGCGTACCGGGCGGCCTCGTGCCGGGTCTGCGTCTGGGTCTTCTGCATGGCGTTCGAGAGATAGTTGCGCACGGTGCCCTGCGCGAGGTGGAGCCGTCCGGCGATCTCGGCGACCGAATAGCCCTCGCCGGTCACCCGCAACACCTCCAGCTCCCGCTCGGTGAGCGGACAGTCGTCGACGACGGCGAGCGCGGAGACGTCCGGGTCGATCCAGCGTTTTCCCTGGTGCAGCGTGGCGATGACGAACGTGATGTGCGACGGGTCGGCGGCCTTGCTGACGAAGCCCTGGACGCCGAGTTTGAGTGCCTTGCGGAGCACGCCGGGTTTCGCGTGCCGGGTCAGCATGAGGATGACCTGGTCCGGCCGGGTGCGCCGGATCTCCGCGACCGCGCCGAGCCCGTCCACACCGGGCATTTCGAGGTCGATGACGAGGACGTCGGGCTCGTGCCGCAGGGTGGCCTCGACCGCTTCTTCGCCGTTCTCCGCTTCGGCCAGAACGGTGATCTCGCCTTCGAGCGGGAGCAGCGCGGCCATCGCCTTGCGCAGCAAGGCTTCGTCGTCGGCGAGCACCACCGTGGTCATCGTGCCTCCAGGGCCGGGAAGGACGCCGCCGTCACGAACCGCCCGTCTTCCTGTTCCACCGTCAGTTCCCCGCCCTCGGCGACGACGCGTTGTTCGAGCGCGGCCAGCCCGCGGAGTTCGGGCAGTGGCGTACGCGGAGCGCCGTCGTTGACGATACTGATGCTCCATTCCGACAGGGTGATCCGCACACGGGTCGCCTGCGCGTGGCGCAGGATGTTGGTCGTGGTCTCACGCAGGACCTGGCCGAGCAGCCTGCCCGCCGCCGGATCGACGTCCGCCTCCCGGTCGACGCGCACGCGGATCCCCGCGGCCTCGAAGAGGTTCCTGGCGTTCTCCAGTTCGGCGGAGAGGTTGAGCCGGCGCTGGGCGTAGGCGAGTTCCTTCGTCTGAGTGATCGTGTCGGCCACGAGCGCGTGGATCTCCACCAGTTCCTGTTTGGCCCGGTCGGCGTCGATGTCCACCAGTTTCGTGGCGAGCGCCGTCTTGAGTTTCACGACGTGCAGCGTGTGGCCTTGGATGTCGTGCAGATCGCTCGCGAACCGGACACGTTCCCTGATCACGGCCAGTTCCGCCTCCCGCTCGCGCGACTCCTCGAGTTCCTTGACGACGTCGTAGAACCGTTTGTTGGGGAACATCAGGCCGAGCACGACAGCGGTGATCGCGGCCGGGACGAACACGAAACTGACCAGCTCACCGGACACGTCCTCGTGCGAGACCAGCAGTCTCAGCGCGCCCACCACGGCGATGTAGCCGACGAGCGCGACGGCCGCCGGGATCCGATGGCGTGGCAGTTGCGGCACGACCAGGGAGCCCACGAGGAAGACGCCGAAGAACGCCGAGCTGCCCCCGACGAGCAACACCGAGAACGGCCACACCGCCGCCGTGATCACCAGGCACGGGATCGCGACCCGCAGAACCTCGCCCGCCGCCCAGCGCACGAAGGCGACCAAGGCCGCCAGCACACCCACGCTCAGGACGACCGCGTGCCACCAGGTCCGCGAATCCGAGGCGACCACGATCACCCCGCCGACGACGAGCAGCGGGACGAACATGGTGAGATTCAGCTTGCGCAGCTGCCCGTTCGCCGGCTCGGTGTCCACATCAGACATGAGTCCAGTATCGGCTCTCTTTCGGCGGGGGCAACAGTGACACCACGTCATGGTTTCCTCGTGACGTGGCCGCACTGGCCGGGGCGTGTCCGAGCGGCTGAGATCGAGGTATGACAGCGATCGACGTTGACCGTCTGAACGTGAAATACGGCGACTTCCACGCCGTGAAGGATCTGTCCTTCCAGGTCCGGCAAGGCGAGTTCTACGCCCTGCTGGGCACGAACGGGGCCGGGAAAACCTCGACCTTGGAAACCCTGGAAGGACACCGGAATCCGACGTCGGGCACCGTCCGGGTGCTCGGGAAGAGCCCGCGGGACCGCGCGGCCGTCCGCCCCGAGATGGGCGTCATGTTGCAGGAGAGCGGTTTCTCACCGGATCTGACGGTGAAGGAGTCGATTCGCCTGATCGGGGCGCTGACCCGCCGCACGGACCGGCTCGAACGGGTGCTCGGCATCGTGGACCTGACCCGCAAGGCCGACACGAAGGTGTCCCAGCTTTCGGGTGGTGAGAAGCGGCGGCTCGACTTCGCGACCGCGGTGTACGGCTCGCCGCGGCTGGTGTTCCTGGACGAGCCGACCACCGGGCTGGACATCCAGTCGCGGGACGCGCTGTGGGACGCGGTCGACAACCTGCGCGAGGACGGCTCGACGATCGTGCTCACCACGCATTACCTGGAAGAGGCACAGCAGCGCGCCGACCGCATCGGCCTGATGCACCGGGGCACGTTCCATCGGGAAGGCACCGTCGCCGAACTGACGCGGACGCTGCCCTCGGTGATCCGGTTCTCGCTGCCTTCCTCGGCTCCCGCGCTGCCGGTGCAGGGCAAGCGGGAACACGACGGGAAGTTCGTCATCGAGACCTTCGGGCTGCAGAAGGACCTGCACACCCTGCTCCGGTGGGCGCAGGACCACGCGATCGAACTACCGGACCTCGAAGCGGGACCGACCCGCCTCGACGACGTGTTCCGCGCCATCGAAAACGACTGAAGGACTGAGTTGTCATGCTCTCGATAGCCCGTAGCGAACTGATCCAGATCTTCCGGAACCGGTCGGTCCTGATCACCAGCTTCGTGATGCCCCTCGCCATTTCCGCGTTCTTCGTCTATCAGCACGAGGTCTTCGCCGAGATCGGCAGCCTCGGCTACATCGCGGCGGTCGTGATGTTCACCGTCTGCGCGTTCGGTCTCTACACCAGCGCGGTGACCACGCTGGCCTCACGACGGCAGAACCTGTTCCTCAAACGACTGCGCTCCACCGCGGCCGGGGACGCGTCCATCCTGGCCGGGCTGGTCCTGCCGGTCACGGTCATCTCACTCGTCCAGGTGGCCGTGATCATGACCGTGCTGGGCGTCGTCACCGACACGCCCGCCAACGTCGGCCTGCTGGTGGCGGCGGTGCTCGCCAGCGTCGCCATGATGATCGGACTCGGCCTGGCCACCGCGGGTCTGACCAACTCCCCCGAACACGCGCAAGTGACAACGCTGCCGGTCAGCCTCGGCGTGATCGCCGTGGCGAGCTGGGTCGGCATCTCCGGCACCGACGAGCTGACGCTGCTCAAACGCCTGCTGCCCGGGGGTTCGGCCACCGAACTCGCCGTCAACGCGTGGAACGGCGGCGTGGCACTCACCGATTCGCTGCTCCTGCTCGCCCCGACCCTCGCGTGGGTCGTCGTCGCCGTCGTCCTCGCGACGCGGCTCTTCCGCTGGGAGCCGCGCCGATGACCGTCCGAAGTGGAGCGAAACTCGTCCCCGTGCTCGTCATGGACCGGGTGCGCGAGGCGCTCGGCGAGCGGAAGGTGAGCTACTTCGACCGGCCCCGGCGGATGGGACACCTCCTTCTCGCGGCTGTTCGGCCAAGGCGTCGAAGACCGCTTCGCGGACTTCGCCAAGTTCGCCGCTTCGAAGCCTGAATACGGCTTAGGCCGGACTCCGGCGCAGGTGACCGCGAAGTACTTCGAACTGGCCGCGCGGCTGGACAGGACACCGAGCCCGGACGGCTACAACGGCCAAGTGTTCCGCCATGTCACGTTCGCGGATCTCTACTACGACAAGAGCCTGCCGCATCTGGCCGCGACGTGGCATTCACTCGACACCGGGAAGCCCGTGCCGACTTCCTCGGGCGCCGCTTTTCCTTCGGACAACTACATCGCGAGCCAGCTGCACGTGATCTGCAACGACTCCGACTGGTCGGAGGACGTCGGCACGTATCGGCGCGACGTCGCGATCGACCGGATCCGGCACCCGCTGTTCGGCGCGGCGGCCGCGAACATCACGCCGTGCGCGTTCTGGCCGTCCGAGCCGATCGAACCGCCTGAAGATCACCGATCGCGGCCCGTCGAACGTGCTGATCGTGCAGAACCTCCGCGACCCGGCGACGCCGCTGGCAGGGGGAGCTCCGTATTCGGTTGGAGGTGTTCAGCCCGCGGGGGCTTTTCAGGTGGCGGGCATGCCGAGGGGCCCGTCGCCGGTGTGGCTGGCGGGCTCCTCGGTGGTCAGACGTGATGCAGGGTGTTACGCCGGGGTTGTCGGAGCGGATCTCGGTATTGGGGTGGGATGAACTCCGGTAGCCCATCGGCGGCCATCCGTACTTGCCAGTCGCCGTGGTGAATCAGGCGATGATGGAACCCGCACAGGAGGACCAGGTTCCGGAGGTCGGTGGGTCCGCCGTCTGCCCAGTGGTGAATATGGTGGGCGTGGCAGTTCTTGGGTTTCCGGTGACATCCGGGAAAGGCGCAGCCGCCGTCGCGGATGTTGAGTGCGCGTCGTTGGCCTGGGGTGACGAATCTTCGGAGGCGTCCCATATCCAGAGGTTCACCTGAGGAACCCATCACGACCGGCAGCATCAGGCAATCGCAAGCGGCGAGCCGGGCTTCCCGAGCGGTCATCGTCCCGACGAAGTCCAAGCAGGCGGTGCCGAGACCGGATTTGAGTTCCTCGAGTCCGATGGTGACGTGGACGAGGGTCCGGTAGCCGCTGGTTCCGGGCTGATCGGGGCAGGCGATCGCCAGGTCGAGGAGTTCGGCCCAGGCGTCCCCCAGGCGTTCGCATTTCATCCGCAGATCCGCCTGCCCGAACTCGTCGACCGGCCGTGGCTGGGCGTGTGCTTCCAGGGCGGCGGCGGTGCGGGCGCCGGTCTCGTCGTCGAGGAGGCCGGTGAGTTTCCAGAAGCCGTCTTTGCGGCGCTCTAGGGTGATTTCGCGGCGTGGCTCTTTGGGTTCGGGGTCTTTGGGTTCGTTGCCGTCGGGGTTGAGCCAGCCCTGCAGTTTCGCTTCGGCGCCGGCGAGTTGGCGGGGTCCGGCGTTCGGGGCAAGCTCGGCGAGGATCTTCTCCGCGCTCTCCCAATCCTCGGCAGAAGTATCGGAAGGGAGCCGTTTCAAGATCTCCAGGATCTGATCGATCCGCTCATCCCCGACCAACCCCTGAGCCGCGACCGCGGCAGTCGCCGGTGCGACCGGCGGAACCTCCGTGCCATCCAAAGCCCGGGTGGAATTCAGGGCGATCGCCCGCTTCACCACCGCACCGGCCTCGCCGCGTGACAATCCCGCGATCTCGGCGAACCAGCTCGCCGTACTGCCATGCCCGTACAAGTCTTTGACGCCCCGATTCTCGATCTCCGCCAGAAACCGCCCCAAACACGCAGTCGCCATCCGGATCACCTGCAACGACTGCTGCACGCCATGGGCAAGCTCCAGCTTGCCGGCGCGCCACAGTTCCTGCGGCAACTCGGGAAGGAAGGTCTCGGACACCCCTCCATAATACCCAAAGAAATCGAACACGTGTTCGTAATTTTAAGCAACCAACGAAACCACGCGAACAACACTGAAGGGTGAAACAGTCGCCAACGCCGAATCACCCTGAGCGACTCGCATTCAGTCGACTAAATGCGAAAGCCAAGCGCCCCGGACCGGAAGAAACCCGGCCCGGGGCGACCCCCAGTGGTAACCCCAGATCAGCGGTCACGTTCCTTGGCGAACAAGGACTTCGACCACACATACCCGACGACCGAGAGCAGGACGCACCAGCCGATCGCGAACCAGCCGCTGTTGCCGATCGGAGTCCCGAGCAGCAGACCGCGAATGGTCTCGATGACGGGCGTGAACGGCTGGTAATCGGCGAACCAGCGCAGCCAGGCCGGCATCGAATCGGTCGGCACGAATCCGCTGCCGAGGAACGGCAGCAACATGAAGATCATCGGTGTGTTGCTGGCCGTTTCCACGCTCTTGGCCGCCAGGCCCAGCGCCACCGAAAGCCACGTGAGCGCGATGGTCAGCAACAGCAGCACACCGACGACGGCGAACCATTCGCCGACCCCCGCCGTCGGGGAGAAGCCGATGAGGAGCGTGACCCCGAAGACCACGGCGAGCGCGAACGCCGTCTGGATGAACGCGCCGACGACGTGCCCGGTCAGGACCGATGCCTTGCTGATCGCCATCGTGCGGAACCGCGCGATGATGCCCTCGGTCATGTCCGTCGCCACCGAGATCGCGGTGCCGAGAGCGGCACTGCACACGGTGACGAGCAGGATGGCGGGCGTGACATAGCCGACGTACTCGGCCCGGCCGCCTCCGCCGCCGAGACCGTTCCCGAGTGTGCCGCCGAAAACGTAGACGAACAGCAGCAGGAACACGATCGGCTGGCCGATCAGCATGATGGTGAGCGACGGATACCGTTGCATATGCCGGATGTTGCGGCGCAGCATGGTCGTCGAGTCGCGCACCGAAAGGGCGAGGCTGCTCATCGGGCCATCTCCTTGGTCGCTTCGGTCCGGTGACCGGTGAGGCTGAGGAACACGTCGTCGAGGTCCGGCGTGTGCACGGTGAGGCTGTCGACGGCGACGGCTTCGTCGTCGAGCCGGTCCAGGACGGCGCGTAGGGCGGCGACGGTGCCGTCGGTCGGCACGCGGAGTGCCAGGGCTTCATCGTCCGAAGTGGACACCTGAAGCACGCGGGTCGCGTCACGCAACGAGACCGCGTCGGGGAACTTCAGTTGCATGTGCCCGCCGGGTACGCGTCGTTTCAGTTCGTCGGGGGTACCGAGCGCGACGATCCGGCCGCCGTCGAGTACGGCGACCCGGTCGGCGAGCTGATCCGCCTCCTCCAGGTACTGCGTCGTGAGGAAGATCGTCACCCCGCCGTCGACGAGGTCGCGGATGATCTGCCACATCGTGCGGCGGCTGCGCGGGTCGAGGCCGGTGGTCGGCTCGTCGAGGAAGATGACCTTGGGGTCGCCGATCAGCGTCATCGCCAGGTCGAGTTTGCGGCGCATGCCACCCGAAAACGTCGACGGCGTCTTCTTCGCGGCGTCGGTCAGCTCGAAGCGTTCCAGGAGTTCGGCGGCACGTCTGCGACCCTCCCGACGCGGCAGATGGTGCAGATCCGCCATCAGGAACAGGTTTTCCTCGCCGGTGAGCAGATTGTCCACCGCGGAGAACTGGCCGGTGAGGCCGATCGCGGCGCGGACGCCGTCCGGGTCGGTGGCCAGGTCGGCTCCGGCGATGGTCGCGCCACCGGCGTCCGGAGTGACCAAAGTGGACAGGATGTTGACCGTGGTGGTCTTGCCCGCCCCGTTGGGGCCCAGCAAGGAGAAGACGGTGCCGGACGGGACATGCAGGTCTATGCCGTCCAGGACGACCTTGTCGCCGTAGGACTTGCGCAGTCCGGTCGCGGAAATGGCCGGGTTTCGCATCGGGATTCCCTTCAGGAACGGTGGACGATGATGTCGCCGACGGCGGTACCGGCGTGGACTTCGACCTTGTCGGTCGCGTCGCCGGGCGCGGTGGAGGCGGTCATGTCGTTGAGGACGCGGCCGAAGCTGGTGTTCACGTCGAGCCAGGCAGCGCTGCCCTCACGGATGCCGATTTCGACGTCCCCCAGCGACGTTTCGAGGGTGAGCGTGCCCCTGGCCGCGTCGAGGACACGGACGGATCCGTTGGCGGTCTTGGCTTCGACACCGCTTTCGGCCTTGTCGACGGTGATGTCGCCGTTGGCCGAGCGGAGGCGGATCGAGTCGGCGACGGTCCCGACGGTGGTGGGCCCGTTGGAGTTCTTGACCACCGCGGTGCCGTCGATCGCGCCGACCTGCACGCGGCCGGAACTCGTGCTGATGTCGGCGTTGCCGTCGGCGTGCTCGACGACGATGTTCCCGGACGCGGTGTGCAGTTTCAGCTCACCGGTACGGTCCAGCCGGATGTGCCCGGTGCCGGATTTGTAGCGGCAGGCGCCGATGCGCCCGGTCACGGTCAGGTCGCCGAGGCCGGTGCTCCCCTGCACCCGGGAGCCGGCGGGCAGTTCGATGGTCACGTCGATCGACCTCGTCCGCCTGGAGAAGTCGAGCAGGCGCATCTTCGGCGCGCGGACGGTCAAGGTGCCGCCGGAGAATTCGACGACGGTGCGCTTCGCGGCGTCGACGTCGGATTCGTTGTTCTCGTCGAGCGGGGCGACTTCGACGATCGTGTCGGTGCGGTCCCCGGCGACGATCCGGACGTTGCCGACGACCGGTTCGAGGTCCGCGAGAATGGGTTCCGGGGTGGCGAAAGAAGGCATGGTTGTCCCCTCAGAGGTGGTGTGATCGGTGTTTGTGCTGGTCCGGGAGGTCTAGCTGACCCAGCCGGTGTAACGCTGGACGCCGCGATGGCCGCCGCTCATCGGGGCGGGCGGCGTGGCCCGCTCCGCCGGCTGCAACGCCGCGGACGCGGCTCGCACGAGCCACGCGTTGACCGAACGGCCTTGCGCGGCCGCCGCTTCCTCGACGCGTGTCTTGAGGTTTTCCGGGAGCCGGAAGTTGATCCGGGCCGTGGCCCCTTCCTCGTCCGGCAGCGGCGGCTCCGGCGCGACAGGTGCGGCAGGAGCGGCAGGTGCGGCCTGTTCGACCGCGGGAAGCGTGACGGCGAAGCTGGCTTCCCCGGCACGCAGCCGGACCTCGACCGAACCCGGCGCGAGGTCACGGGTGATCTCGTCCGACGCGGCGGACAACGCGTCCAGCAGCGCGAGACGAATGGCCGACGCGAGCGGCGCGGTCAGGCGTTCGGCGAGCGCGCTCGCCTCGGCTCCGCCCGCCTCGGCGGCGACGGCGAGTTCCCGGCGAACGGTGTCCACAAAGGGCGTCAAATCCATGATGCCATCATGGCACCATGATGGCGCCACCGCAAGGGCAAGTTGGCGCCACATGATGCCAAAGTGGCGTCTACGCAGGTCAGGGGCATTTTTTGCCCCTTCGATCAGTCTCGACTGGCGGGGGAAGCAGGACACGGCCGAACGCGTTGCCGGTGTCGTTCACGGCGGGCGAGAATCGCCGCGAGCCGCGCGAAAAGGAAGCGACCCGCCGTCGAGTGTGGGGGTCACCCGAGGCGGGCCGCTACCCGGTTCCCACCGTACAAGAGGTCCGCTCGCGTATGCAGGCAACGCTTTTTGTCCTTGCGGCCCTTGACAAACCGAAGATCCACAGTGGACGGAAGACGGACACATGCGAACAGTTCGGGTGAGCGTCTGCGCCCTGGACCCCATCACGAAGGCCGGCATGGTCGACCTTCTCGAGACACGCGCGTCCGTGGTGGTGACCGCAGGCCGGGCACGGGCCGAAACCGATGTCGTCGTCGCCGCTTTCGACCGGCTTTCGGCCGACGCGGTCGCCGCGTTGCGCGCGGTCGCCGCCGAACTCGGCAAGCCGATCGTGCTGGTGACAGACCGGATCGAGGAGGGCGGCCTCACGGCGGCGGTGGTGTGCAAGGTGGTCGCCATCCTGCCGCGGTCGGCGATGACCGATTCCCGCGTGGCCGACAGCGTCGGCGCCGCCGCGTCGCGCGCCGTGGATCCGCCGCGCGATCTCCTCGGCAGGCTGGCCGACCAGGCCGAGCGGCTCCACCGGGAACCGCTCGCGCCGGACGGACCGGCGGGCGCCGCGCTCTCCTCGCGGGAGATCGAAGTCCTCCGCCTGATGGCGGACGGGTTCGACACCCAGGAGATCGCGACCGAACTCGCCTATTCGGAGCGGACGGTGAAGAACGTCATCTACGCGGTCACCGACCGGCTGAGGTTGCGGAACCGGTCGCACGCGGTGGCCTACGCGATCCGGGAAGGGGTCATCTGAAGGCGCTCAGATGAGACCTTCGCGGAGCGCGTACGCCACGACGTGGGTGCGGTTGCGCAGATTGAACCGGCTGAGCAGGCCGTGCAGGATGTTCTTCACGGTCCGGTCGGAGTAGGCCACCCTCCGGGCGATCTCGCCGGTGTCGAATCCCTCCGCGAGCAACCGGAGCACTTCGGTCTCGCGGGGCGACAAGCCACTGAGCGTGAGTTCGCGCGGCTGGAGAACTTCCTTGTGCAGCCGCGAAATCCCGCGCAACAGACTGCCGAGCTGCTCGGCGGGCAGATCGCCCCGGCCGGCGTGGGCGTCGGCGACCGCGCGCAGCAACCGCCCCGGCGTCGCCTCGGAACGCGCGACGACGACGGCGAGTCCGCGTTCCACCGCGGCCCACAGCTCGGCCTGGTTGGGGTGGTCGGCCACCAGCACCAGCCGGGCGGGCCCGGCCGGGAGGTGCCGCGGGTCGTCGCCCGCGACCGCGACGAGGACGTCGGCCTTCGCCGGGTCCTCGCGCAAGCTGATGCCGGGACCGCCGCCGAGCGCGCTGCGCAGCCCCGCCAGGACGAGCGGATCACCGGCGTGCACGGCGACCCGGATCTCCGGCCGCTCCCCGGTCCGGACGACCGGGCGGACGGGCGTCGTCATGATCGTCGACATGCCTTCCAGGTAACCGGCCGTGGAGAAGGCGGGACAAGCGGAAGCGGGGGGCAGCTTTCCGTCATCGCAAGCCTGCCGGTTGAATGGACCGCGGTGGAGGCGAACGAGACGCGGTCGGTGTTCGGCAAGCTCCTGCTCGAGCACCGGCGGGCCGCGGGATGGACACAGGCGCGGCTGGCCGAGGCCTCCGGGATCAGTGTCCGTGCCCTGCGCGAGCTGGAACGCGGCCGCGCGCGGGCCGCGCAGCGACGCTCCGCCGAGGTGCTGGCCGACGCGCTCGGCCTGACCGGACGTGACCGCGAGTTCTTCCTGACCGTCGCCGAACAGGGGCGGCGCCGGAATCCGGCGCTGGCCGCCCAGGTCGCGGCGACCTGCGCGCTGCCCGCGCCCACCGCGGATCTGTCCGGCCGCGAGAACGAGCTGGACCAGCTTTCCGCGAAGGTCGCCGAGGGCGGCGGGGTGGTCGCGATCGTCGGACAGGCCGGGGTCGGGAAGACCGCGCTCGCGGTGACCGCGGCGGATCTGTGGCGGGCGGAGTTCCCGGACGGCGGCTACGCGGTGGACCTGCGCGGAATGGACGAGGAACCGCTCAGCGCCCGGGCCGCGCTCGACCGGCTGCTGCGCGCGCTGGACGTCGCGCCGGGACAGGTGCCCGCCTCCGAAGCCGAACGGTCGGCGTTGCTGCGGATGCTGCTCGAAGGACGGAAGGTCCTGCTCCTGCTCGACAACGCCGCCGACGAAGCACAGATCCGTCCGCTGCTGGTCGCCGGACCCGGCTCCCTCACCCTGATCACCTGCCGTCGTACGCTCGCCGGACTCGAAGGCGCCCGCTGGCTGGGGCTCGAACCGCTGTCGGACGACGGCGCGACCGGACTGCTCGCCAAGATCGTCGGTGCCGACCGGATCCGCGCGGAGCCCGCCGCGGCGCGCGAACTCGTCGAATTGTGCGGATTCCTGCCGCTCGCGGTCCGGATCGCGGGCAACCGGCTCGCCACCCGGCCGCAGTGGTCCCTCGCCCAGCTCGCCGACCGGCTGCGCGACGAAAGCACCCGGCTGCGCGCGCTCGCGGCGGGCGATCTGCAACTGCGCTCGGCCTTCGACCTGTCGTATCGCGCGGTCTCGGCCGAGGCACGACGGCTGTTCCGGCGGCTGGCGACCGTACCCGGCGCGGATTTCGGCCTGGAGCTCGCGATCGTCGTTTCCGGCGCGGCCTCCGCCGATGTGCGCGATCATCTCGACGAACTCGTCGACGCCAGCCTCCTGCAGACCACGGCGGAACCCGAACGGCACCAGTTCCACGACCTGATCCGCCTGTTCGCGGAGGAACGGTTCGAGGCGGAGGAAGACCCCGCCGCGCGTGACATCGTGCTCGGCCACCTGCTCGACAAGGCGGCCGAAGCGGCCAGGTTGTTCTATCCCAAGGCATCCGACACCGGGCGGTTCGGCTCGCGGGACGAGGCCGCCCGCTGGCTGGACGTCGAAGGCGAGAACTGGGTCGCCGCGCATCGACTGGGGGCGCGCAAGGGACGGCATCGGGAGGTCCGCGATCTCGCCATCGCGTTGCACTGGTACTCCGACGGACGGAGTGCCCAGCGGCCGTGGTGGGAGATCTTCTCGCTCGGTGCCGCCGCGGCGAGCGCGCTCGGCGACGCCGGGGCCGAGGCGAAACTGCTCAACTTCGTCGGCTGGGCCGCGAGCGTTTGTCTCGGTGACGACGAGAGTGCGGTGGCGGAGCACCGCCGCGCGCTGGACATCGCCGTCCGGATCGGCGATCAGGTCGAGCGGACGTGGGCGTGCATCTATCTCGGCGGGGTGCTGCGGTCGACCGGGCAGGCCGAAGAAGCGTTCGAGTTCGCGAAGCGCGGGTACGAACTGGCGCACGAACTGGCGCACGAACTGCCGTTCTGGGACGGGCAGACCACGGCGCGGAACATGTACGGACGCGCGTTGCTCAACGCCGGGCGGCACGCCGAGGCGCTCGCCGTGCACCGGGCCGTGCTCTCCGACGCCGAACGGCTGGCGGGCGACACGTATCCCGATTTCCATCGGCTGCTGAAGACCCTGACCCTGCGCGCCATCGGCGACGTGCTCGCCGATCTCGCCGAATGGCGGGAAGCGGCGGGCCAGTACCGCACCAGCCGGTGGCTCGCCTGGGAAGGCGGTTTCGGCGGGCTGGAAGTGCTCAGCGCGATCCGCGAGGGGCGGGCCTGGCGGGAGGCCGGCGCCTTCGACGAGGCAAGGGAATGCCTGACCCTTGCTGTGGAACTCTCCCCTGGGCCGTCGTTCGGCGCGTGGCGGGAACAGGCTTCGGCCGAATTGGCGCTGCTACCCTTCGGGCCGACGGAGCGGGAGGGCCGATGACCAACGCGGACGGGCAGAGCCCGCGGGAGCGCTATCGCGACCAGGTGCGCGCGGAGATCAAACAGCACGCGTGGGAGCAGATCGCCACCGCCGGGGTCCCCGCGCTGTCGCTCAACGCGATCGCGAAAAAGGTGGGCATGAGCGGTCCGGCCCTGTACCGGTACTTCGCCAGCCGCGACGACCTGATCACCGCGCTCATCCGCGACGCGTACCGGAGCCTCGCCGACACCGTCCGGGCGGCGTTCGACGGCGGTGCCGATCTGGCCGGGCTCGCCGTCACCATCCGGGACTGGGCCCGGAGCGACCCGCAGCGCTATTTCCTCATCTACGGCACACCCGTCCCCGGCTACCACGCGCCCGAAGACACCACCGCCATTTCGAGCGAGGTCATGGCCGTGCTGCTCGAAGCGTGCCGCGCGATCCCCGTGGACGGCCCGGAAACCCCGTTCGACAAGCACCTCGACGGTCACCGTGACTGGGCGGGCGACGATCCGGCCCCATCTGCGACCCTCCACCGCGCGCTCGCCTTCTGGACCCGCCTGCACGGCGTGCTCTCGCTCGAACTCGCCGGCCATTTCACCGGAATGAAATTCGACCCTGATCTGTTGATCTCGGCCGAACTGGACGATCTCACGACCCGGTGACCGGCCGATCGCCGTCGCACTGAACCTTTCCCGCCTCTCGGGCGTCTTGCCCTGTGACGTTGCCGCGTTGACATGCAACGTTGTAACGTTATAGCTTCTAAGTACCGAAAGAGCTACTAACATCGTTATCCGGGCGCTTCGGGGGGACTTCGTTCATGATTCACGGGGAGAAGATCAGCAGGAGGACCGACCGCGTCAGAGTCGCCGTGCACGCCCCGGATCTGCTGGCCGGACTGGGCACGACGAGCATCCTCGGCGCGGACGAGCGGCTGGACGTGCTGTCCGACGCCGACCTCGCGTCCGCCGAAGTCGTCGTGACCGTCGGCGACTCGATCGGCGACGGGGTTTTCGCCTTCCTGCGCCAGGTTCGCGCCGCGTCGTCGCTCCCGGCACCACCGAGATGCGTGATCGTCACCGACCATTTCCCGGTCCAGGTCCTGATGACGGCCATCGAATGCGGCATGGCCGCGCTGCTGCCACGACGCGACCTCGACGGCGAGCACCTCGTGCGGACGATCCTCGCGGTCAGCCAGGGCGCGGGCGCGCTGCCGCCACGCCTGCAGGGCAGCCTGCTCTCCCAGCTCGAACGGATCCAGGAGGACCTGCTGGTCCCCAACGGGCTCGCGTTGTCCGGACTGTCCGACCGGGAACGCGAGGTGCTCCGCCTGCTCGCCGACGGCCATGGCACGGAGGAGATCGCGGCCAAACTCGCCTATTCGGAGAGCACGGTGAAGAACGTCCTCCACCGCGTGATGTCGCGGTACGGCCTGCACAACCGCACGCACGCCGTCGCCTTCGCGCTGCGCACGGGCTCGATCTGAAGAAGGCGTCCAGAGTGGACGAACAAGGCGAACATTTCCCCGCCCCCTTCAACTTATAGCGGACATGGGGGCTTGCGGCAAGGCCCCGGTCATCCCCCAGAATTGCCCGCCGAAGGCCGATGGCTGTGGAAATGGGAGTCGCGAAGTGCGTTTTTTGCTGACGACGTGGGGGTCACGCGGGGATGTCGAACCCTTGGTGGCGCTCGCGGTCGAAGTACGGAAACTCGGTGCGGAGGCGCTGGTGTGCGCGCCGCCGGACGAGGAATTCGTGAAATTGCTGGAGCAGGCCGGTGTGCCTTCGGTGCCGCTCGGCCCGACGGTGCATTCGGTGGTCGCCGGGCCGAAACCGCCGACGGGGGAAGACGCGTTGAAGCTCGCCCCGGCGCTGGTGGCCGCTCGATTCGAAACACTTTCCGCCGCGGCGGAAGAAGGGTGCGACGCGATCCTCGCGACCGGCCTGCTGCCCGCCGGCGCGCGGGACGTCGCGGAGAAACTCGGGATTCCTTACGTGTACGCGTGTTTCCACACCTTTGGGCTGCCTTCACGGCATTTCGCCCCGGGAGTGCGGCCGGGCACGCCGTCGCCGGAGGGCGAGACCGACAACCGGGTGCTGTGGCGGCAGGATGCCGAACGCGTCAACGCCTTGTACGGCGGGGCGCTCAACAGCCACCGGGCGGCGATCGGGCTGCCGCCGGTGGACAACGTCCGCGATCACGTCTTCACCGGCTCGCCGTGGCTGGCGGCGGACCCGGTTCTGTGCCCGTCGGAGGGGATGACGGATCTCGATCTCGTCCCGACGGGAGCGTGGATCCGGCCCGACGACCGCCCGCTCCCGCCCGATCTGGAGGAATTCCTGCAGGCCGGTGAGCCGCCGGTGTACGTGGGCTTCGGCAGCATGGCCGCGTACGCGCCGAAGGACATCGCCCGGGTCGCCATCGAGTCCGCCCGCGGGCTGGGACGGCGGATCCTGCTCGCCCGCGGCTGGGCGGGTCTGGCTTCGATCGACGACGCCGACGACTGTTTCGTCGTCGGCGAGGTCAATCAGCAGGCGCTGTTCCGCCGGGTGGCCGCCGTCGTGCACCACGGTGGCGCGGGCACCACGACGACGGCCTCCCGGGCGGGCGCGCCCCAGGTGGTCGTCCCCCGGATCGCGGACCAGCCGTTCTGGGCCGGGCGAGTGGCGGAACTGGGAATCGGTGTGGCACACCAGGATCCGCTGCCGACCGTCGAATCCCTGACCGCCGCGCTCACCACGGCCCTCTCCCCCGCGACCGGCGCGCGGGCGAAGGCCGTGGCGGACACGATCCGGACCGACGGGGCGGCGGTGGCCGCGAAAATGCTCGTGAGTGTTAAGGACGGTTAGAACCGTCATTACCACTCACGAGGTCTTAAGCACCTCCTCGCACCACTGACGGAAGGTGGTCGGCGTGGTGGCCTCCGGGGTCCGCGGTTCGGCGTTGTCGATCCCCGCCTCCTTCGCGGCCATCATGTCGACCATTCCCTGTGCCATCGCCTCGGACCAGCCGTGTTCGAGCTGCGTCGCGCGGAAGGCGTCCATGGGCACCCGCTGATAGCGGACCGGTCGCCCGAGGACGTCGGACATGATCTCCGCGAGATCGTTCTGGGACAGGTCTTCCGGGCCCAGGACCGGAACGTCCGCGACACCCCGCCACGACCGGTCGAGCAGCCATCCGGCCGCCACGTCGGCGATGTCGCGGGTGGCGCAGGTCGGTGCTTTGAGGTCGCCGGGAAGCGGGCCGAAGAACACACCGTCCTCGCCGATCGATCCGGCCTGCCACAGGATGTTGTCCATGAACGTGGGCATCGTCAGCGCGCGGTAGGCCACGCCCGTGCCCGCGATCAGGTCGTCCATGGCGTGCGAGGCCGACAGGTATCCGGTGTTCTCCGCGAAGCCGCGGCCGAGCGCCGAGATGCCGACCACCCGTGAGATGCCGTGCTTCTCGATGGCCGCGCAAGCCGGCCGGGTGAAGTCCAGATAGGCGGCTTCGAGGCTTTCGGCACGGCGATCCGCGGCGACCAGCCAGAAAACGGTGTCGGCGCCCGCGAAGGCTTCGTCGACGACAGCGGCGTCGCTGTGCGAACCCTTGACGACCTCGACGCGCTCGCGGACGTGGTCGGGCAGACGGGCGGGATCACGGGCGATCACGCGGAGCGGTTCGCCACTTTCGAGAAGGGTGCCGAGCACCCGGCTGCCGATCTGTCCGGTCGGCGCGGTGACGACGATCATGAAGACTCCGAGGTGATAGGGGATTTTCGACGTCACCCAGTCAAGCCACGACGGCCGTCGAGCTGAAGGATCACCTCGGTCACCATTGATACCCTGGGGATATGAGTGACCTGGAGACGCGGCAGCTCAAGTACTTCGTCGCGGTCGCGGAGGAGCTGCATTTCGGCCGGGCCGCCGAGCGGCTTTCGATGGCGCAGCCGCCGCTGTCCAGGGCGATCCGGGACCTCGAACGACGGCTGGCCGTCCGGCTGCTCGAACGCACCACCCGCCAGGTCACGCTGACGAGCGCGGGCGAGGTCTTCCTGCGGGACGCGAGGACCGCACTCGAAGCGGTCGCCGCGGCGGAGCGGCGGGCACGGCAGGCGGGCCGCCCCGATCCCCGGCTGCGCCTGGCGTTGAAGGCCGACCACGACGCCGGCTTGCTGCCGAAGATCATCGAGGCCTACGAAGCCGAAGAAGGCGCCCTGCCGATCGAGCTGGTCCTCGGCGGCCGGGGCGAACAACCGTCGCAACTGCGTGACGGGCGGGCGGACGTGGCGCTCGTGCCGTCCCCGTTCGACGCGCGCCGCCTGGACTTCGAGCCGCTGCTGACCGAACCCCGCCTCGTGGCGCTGGCGGCGAACGATCCGCTGGCGGCCCGGTCGCGGCTGACCCTGGCGGATCTCGAAGGCCGGCTCCTCCCCGACGGCGCGCCCGCCGGTCAGGGTCCTTCGGCCGGTCCGCCCGCCACCGCGGCACCCCACGGTCCCGTCTCGGATCTCACGCAGATCTTCAAACTGGTCGAGCTCGGCGCCATCGTGTGCTTCCTGCCGGTCTCGGTGGCGGATCGCTACCGGCGGGCGGGCATCACGTACCTGCCCGTGGACGATCTGGAGCCCACGACGCTCGCCGTGATGTGGCCACAGGACTCCCGCTCACCGGCCGTCGCCGCCTTCGTCCGCGCGGCCACCACGGTGGTGACGACCGCGTACGCCCTCGGTCAGCGCAGCTGAACGCGGCCCAGCAACCGGTCGACGACCTCGGGCAGCGGCTGTTCCTCGGGACCTTCCAGCCACAGCACGTTCCCCGTCCGCAATGTGGCGAGGAAGGTCGCCGCGGTGAGCCTGGCCAGCTCCTGGTCGAGGCCGTGGCCCCTGGCCAGCAACACCGCGATCAGGTCGCGTTCGAGGGCGAACTGATCGCCCGCCTGCCGCGCGAGCAGTGACGGATGCCGCCGCAGCAGCCGCAGCTGCGCCACCCATTCGCGGTCGGGCACCGGATGCGCGCGGTACAGCTCCCGGCACGCCGCACGCAGCGCCTGCCAGGGTTTTTCGCCGGGCGGCCTGCCCTCGACCAGCGACACCAGCAGCCCGGTGCGTTCGCGGTCGGCGTGCAGGATCGCGTCCTCTTTGTTCGCGAAGTAGTTCGAGAAGGTCCGCCGGGACACGCCCACCGCGTCGGCGATGTCCTCGACGGTCACGCCGTCGAGACCGTGCTCCATCGCCAGCCGGAGCGCGGCCTCGTGCAGTGATTGCCGCGTCGCCGCCTTCTTGCGGGTGCGGAGCGTGTCGAGGGTGTCCACCAGGACAGCGTAGCGACGGGAATAAAGTTCCCACTGTGCAAGTTTGCACAATGAGCAACAACCGCCGCTCGAAAGGACGCCATGAAGACCGAGGCACCGTCAGGGGCGATGGGACACCGGCAGGTGCTCGAATCGCTGTCCGGCCTGCTGCTCGCGCTGCTCGTGGCGATGATCAGCTCGACGGTCGTGTCGACCGCCCTGCCGCTGATCATCGGCTCGCTGAACGGCACGCAGACGCAGTACACGTGGGTGGTCACGGCCACCCTGCTGGCGGCGACGGCCACCACACCCATCTGGGGCAAACTCGCCGACCTGTTCAACAAGAAGACGCTGGTGCAGATCGCGATCGTGATCTTCGTGATCGGCTCGACGATCAGCGGATTCAGCCAGAACACCGGACAGCTGATCGCCGCCCGCGCGTTCCAGGGCATCGGCGTCGGCGGCCTGCAGGCATTGGTCCAGGTCGTGATCGCGGCGATCATCCCGCCGCGTGAACGCGGCCGCTACAACGGTTACCTCGGCGCGGTCATGGCGGTCGCCACGGTCGGCGGGCCGCTGCTCGGCGGCCTGATCGTGGACGTGCCGTGGCTCGGCTGGCGCTGGTGCTTCTTCGTCGGCGTGCCGATCGCGGTGGCGGCGTTCATCGTGCTGCAGCGGACCCTGAAGCTGGAGACCGTGCGCCGGGAGGACGTCCAGGTCGACTACCTCGGCGCCGGGCTCATCGCGGCGGGCGTGAGTGTGCTGCTGATCTGGGTCTCGTTCGTGGGCAACGGCTTCGACTGGCTGTCCTGGCAAACGGCCGTCATGGTGGCGGGCGGCGTCGTGCTCCTCGTCCTCGCCGTGCTGGTGGAACGCAAGGTCCGCGAACCCGTCGTCCCGCTGCACATCATCACCCAGCGCACCCCGGCACTGGCGATCGTCGCGAGCCTCGCGGTCGGGATGGCGATGTTCGGCGGCGCGGTGTTCCTCGGCCAGTATTTCCAGATCGGCCGCGGCTACTCCCCCACCGAAGCCGGTCTGCTGACCATTCCGCTGATGGGCGGCGTGCTCGTCTCCTCGACCGTGTCCGGTCGCCTGATCAGCCGCACCGGACGGATGAAGCCGTACATCGTGGCGGGCACGATCACCCTGGTGATCGGTTTCCTCGGGCTGGGCACCGTCGACCACGCCTCGCCGCTGTGGCTGGTGGGCATCGCGATGGCGGTGGTCGGCATCGGGGTCGGCATGACGATGCAGAACCTCGTCCTCGCCGTGCAGAACACCGTGCCGCTGAGGGATCTGGGCGCGGCCAGCGCGTCGGTCACGTTCTTCCGGTCGCTCGGCGGCACCATCGGCGTCTCGGTGCTGGGCGCGGTCCTCGCGAACCGGGTCACCGCCGACCTGTCCACCGCGCTGCACGTGCCGGCGGGGAGTGCGTCGACGGGCGGCGTCAGCGCGCTGAACCTCAAGGCGCTGCCGCCGGAGGTCCAGACGATCGTGCACACCGTGTACGGCGACGCGACCGCGCACATCTTCCTGATCTCCGCGGCGGTGGGCGTGGTGGGGGTGATCGCGGCACTGCTGCTCAAGCCGCTCACCCTGCGCACCACGCTCGATGTGGAGACGGAGCCGGAAGTCCCGGTCGCGCGATGAACGGCGCCTTCGAGTCCACTGTGGAGCGTTTCGGCCCACCCCGGCACCACACGGGGCGGGCCATCCTGGCCGGGGTCGACGGCTCCGACACGGCGATGCGGGCGGCCGCCTTCGCCTTCGGCATGGCCCGGCGCGAAGGCGGCAGGCTGATCGTCGCCTTCGTCTGCCGTCCGGCGCTCGGCCCCGCGGTCGCGGCGACGGTGGAACTCGACACGGCGACGCGGCTCCACGAAGAGATCCGCGAGCAGATCCGCACGGCGGCCGAAGAGCTAGAAGTGCCGGTCAGCTTCCTGAGGACCTTCGGCGATCCGTACACCGCGCTGCGCGACACCGCCGACCGCTGCCTGGTCGACACCGTCGTGGTCGGTGCCTCACAGCAGGCCGGTCACCGGTTCGCGGGGTCGGTCGCGACCAAACTCATCCGGACCGGGCACTGGCCGGTCCTGGTCGTTCCCTGACGACCGGCCACCGAGGAACGACACGGCCCCCACCGCCGCGACGACGAGCGCACAGCCCACCAGCTGCAATGGTGTCGGCCACTGGCCGAGCAGCGCGGCCCCGAACAGGATCGCGGAGGCGGGTTGCAGCATCAGCACGGCGGACCCGCCGCTCGCGGGCAGGGCGGACAGCGCGCGCGCGATCAGGAGCCAGCCGAGCACCTGCCCGGTCACGGCCAGCACGAACAGCCACAGCAACGCCGAAACGGGCGGCGTGACGTCGAGATTCCCGGCGAACAGCCCCGAAAGACCGCCCACGCTCGCCGACGCCGCGGTCGCGGTGGCGAGCATCGTCGTGCGGCCGCCGCCGTCGGTTCCGGCGCGCCGCAACAGGATCAGGTATCCGGCGTAGGCCACACCCGCCAGCACCGCCATGACGGTGCCGTACCAGGGGTCGCTGCCCGCGGCCCCGCCGTCCGCCAGTCCCCCGGCCAGCGCCGTCCCCGCCAGCATCACCGGGATGGACAACCAGAACGCCCGCGGCGGCCGTTCGCCGAACCACAGCAACCCGGCCACCGGGACGAGGACCACCTGGACGTTCACCAGCGCCGTGGCGACGCCCGCGCCGACGGAGAGGATCGCCTCGCTCCAGAGCACCATGTCGATCCCCAGCAGGACACCGGCCAGCACATGCCGGCGTCGCGCGGCCGGGGTCGGTCGCTCTCCTCGCTCACGAGAGCGCGCCAGGATCACCAGGATCGGCAACGCGAACAGGCAGCGGAAGAACGTCGCGGTCGTCGAGCTGACGCCGGACAGCGCGACGAGCGGGGCGGACAGGGCGATCGCGAGGGCTCCGAGCACTCCTTGCACCCGTGGATCGATGAGGATTCGGTGGTGCCGCATGTCTTCGATTCGATCGCACGACGACCGCGAGGACCAGCGAGATCCTCTTACCCCGAGGGTTAAGCTCGGCTAATGAGTGGCGATCTGTCCAATGTGGAACGGCTGCGGATGCTGCACGCGGTGTGGCGGCGGGGATCGCTCGCCGCGGCGGCCGAGCTGCTGCACGTGACGCCGTCGGCGATCTCCCAGCAGCTGACCAAACTGGAACGGGAGGCGGGCACCGGGCTGCTCGTGCGGCACGGGCGTGGCGTGCGGCTCACTCCGGCGGGGCTGCTGCTGGCGCAGCGCTCGGACCGGGTGCTCGCCGAACTCCGCGCCGCCCGCGCCGACCTGGACTCCCTGACCGGGGAGACCACCGGCGTCGTCGAGATCGGCGCGATTCCCTCGGGCGTGCACACGTTCATCACGCCCGCGCTCACCGGCCTCGCCGTCCGTCATCCCGGTATCGAGGCGCGGCTGCACGAGGTCGAACCCGAAGTGGCCCTTCCCGCGCTGGCCGACGGCGTCTTCGACGTCGTGGTCGTCGAAAGCTGGGAGAACCTGCCGCTCACCCGGCCGCCCGCCACCCGCTGGACCGAACTGCGCGACGACTCGGCGATGATCGTGCTCCCGGCCGGACATCCGCTGGCCGGGGCGGATTCGGTGCGCGCCGAGGAGCTCGCGGAGGAGATCTGGGTCGCGTGGGCGCGCCCGACCCTGGCGAACGCCTGGATCCGCCAGACCCTGCGCGAACGCGGGATCGAGCCGATCGTGCGGCATACGGTCAGTGGTTTCGGCACGCAGTTCGCCGTCGTCGCCGGGCTGGGCGCGGTCACGCTGGTGCCGGGTATGGCCACCACGATCGCGCCGCCGACGGTGGTGTGCGCCCCGCTCGAACCGGCCCTGCACCGGCAGCTGTACGCCGTGCAGCCGCAAGGGGAAACGCGGCCGGCCGTCGCGGAATGCGTCGAGGCGCTGGTGGAGGCCGCGAGATCTTGGGGCTCGTGAGTGGTGGGGCGACCGGGGTTGCGAAAGCCACTTTCGCAACCTTCAACGTTGCGAAAGTGGCTTTCGCAACGTCGGCTGTGACCGGGCCCGTGCCGCCCTGGCGATCATGTCGCGAAAGCCACTTTCGCGACGTCTGATGTCCCGAAAGTGGCTTTCGCGACGCATCACCAGAACCTTCACGGACCAAGACACCCCTTCGTTGTCGAGGGGTAAGTCAAGGTGGCATGGTCGCGGGCGGGGGCGGCGTTGGGGTGAAGGCTCCCTTCGCCGCATTAGACGCGACGAAGGGAGCCTTCACCCCGGACACCGACCCGGGCGGATCAGGCGCGGCCGCAGAGGGCGTGGTCGATCACCGGCTCGATCGGATGCACCTCCGGCAGTGGCGCACCGGGGAGGTACGGCGTGAGGGTGTTCAGCGAGACCATCACGCTGCGCTTGCCGTCCTCGGTCACGCCGTTCCCCGTCAGATAGCCGGGCAGCGCGCCGCCGTGGCCCCAGTAAGCGCCGCAGGAGCTGGTCGTCTTCTGGAGGCCGAGACCGTACTCGCCGAGCCCCGGCGCGGGCACGGTCTTCTTCATTTCGGCCAGCTGCGCGGGTTTGAGCACCTTGCCGCCCAGCAGCGCCCGCAGGAACTTGTTGCCGTCCTCGGTGGTGCTGTTGATCGAGCCGTCCGCTCCCCCGCCCATCGACGGGTTCATCAGCGTCACGTCCACCCGCCGTCCGAGCAGCGGCGGGTTCGAACCCTCGACGACGAACCGGTCGTAGCCGCGCGCGTGCGGCGCGGGGATGAACGGAGACGTATGGGGCAGGGTGGTCTCGCGCAGGTCCAGCGGGCGGACGATCCGGTCGATGATCGCCCGCCGCCAGTCCTGGCCGGTCACCTTCTCGGTCACGAGCCCGGCGAGTACGTAGTTGGTGTTGGAGTAACCCCAGCTCGTCCCCGGCGCGAACTCCGGCGGCTTGCCGACCGCCAGTTTCACCGCCTCCGTCGCGCTGAGCTCGTCGAACCGGTGACGCAGGAAGCCCTTCTCGGTGAAGAGGTCGAGTTCCGCCATGTAGTCGTGCAGGCCGCTGGTGTGCTGCAGCAACTGCCGGATGGTGATGGTCTTGCCGTCGTTGCCGTTCCCGCTCACCACCCCCGGCAGCCACCGGTCCACGGTGTCCTCCAGGGAAAGCCGTCCCTCACCGACGAGCTGGAGCATCGTCGCGGACAGGAAGGTCTTGCTGAAACTGGCGATCCGGAAGTGGCCGTTCCACGGCATCGGGGTCCTGGTCCGCAGATCTCCGTGACCGCTGCGCACCTTGACGCTTCCCTCGTCCGTGCTCACCTCCATGAGCACGCCGGGTGAACCGTTCGCCACGAGCGTGTCGGCGTCGCGCTGCAGTGTCCGGTGCAGGGGTGGCGCCGCGGACGCGACGGCCGGGGAAACGAGCGTTGCCGCGCAGAGTACGGCGATGACCACTGAAGTTCGTTTCATACCGGCAAAACTACGAAGCCGCGGGCATATCGGGCATCGGCTTGGAGGACGATGTCGCCTCCCTCCCTGGTACTAATGGAGCACAGGGATCTTCTCAGGGTCGCCCGCCGGAGATGATTCAGCGCGTCAGGCCCGGCAACACGAGGGCGAGCCGCGCCACCGGTGGCAGCGGCGACGGCTCCGGCACGGCCCGGAAGGCCTGGATCACGAGCGCGGCGAACCGCCGGGACGCCGCGATCTGCGCGGCCGCCGAAGCGGCCTGGATCCCGTTGTTGGCCATGAGCATGAGGATCAGGTCGTCGAGGACGAAGTCGGGCCGCAGTCTTCCGGCGTCCTTGGCCCGACCGGCCAGCTCGGCGATCGCCTTGAGCGCGTGGTCGCGGGCCGCGGTGAAGTCCACCGCCTTGGGGAAGGCCGAGACGAAGGCGGCCGTGAAACCCCGGTCCCGCGAGTGCAGCTCGCAGATCTTCTCGATCACGGAACAGAAACCACGCCACGGATCCGGATCGGCCAGCCCGTCGTCCACGACGATCTGACAGGCGCGCATCTGGTCGGCGAAGGCCTCCGTCGCCAGGATCTCCTTGGTCGGGAAATGGCGGTACAGCGTGGCGGGGCCGACTTCGGCGCGGCGCGCGACCTCCCTCAGCGGCACGTTCAGGCCCTCGGTGGCGAACAGCGCGCGAGCGGCTTCGAGGATGCGTTCGCGGTTGTCCAGGGCGTCGGAGCGCGGGATCCGAGGCAAACGATCGGTCACCACTCTCACTTTAGCCAAAACGGACGGGGGCGTCCGTTAACGTCCGCCGCGGCAGTGATCGACGAGCAGGAGACGAAAATGCGCGCAGTCGAGATCCGGACGTTCGGCGCCCCCGAGGGCCTCGCCGTGATCGACCTCCCCTCCCCCGTCCCCGCCGAGGGGGAAGTGCTGATCGGCGTGGAAGCGATCGGCGTCGGCGGCGTCGACACCGTGATCCGGAGCGGTGCCCTCGCCGGTTTCGGTTTCCGGGAAGGACACATCCCCGGCAACGAGGTCGCGGGCACCGTCACGGCGGTCGGCGACGGCGTCGATCCGAGCTGGGCCGGGCGGCGCGTCTGGGCGTTCACCGGTGAAAGCGGCGGTTACGTCGAACAAGTCGCCATCCCGGCCGACAAGGTCGTGCCCCTGCCCGACAACCTGCCCGCCGCCGACGCGGTGGCGCTCGGCACCTCCGGCATGGTGGCCCGTTTCGCGCTCGCCCACGCCCATTTCGCGGCGGGCGAATCGGTGCTGGTGCGCGGAGCGGCAGGCAGCATCGGGATCATGGCCGTGCAGCTCGCGGCTCGCGGTGGCGCGAGCGCCGTGGCGGTGACGACGTCCTCGGCCGAACGCGGCGACCGCCTGCGCGAACTGGGCGCGACCCACGTCCTCGACCGCTCCGGCGCGGGCGACGGCCCGGCGGGTTACGACGTGATCATCGACATCGTGTCCGGTGTGGACATGCCGTCCTTCTTCGACAGGCTGAATCCGAACGGCCGCCTGGTCGCCGTCGGCGTGGTCGCGGGAATGCCTCCGTCGGACTTCGGCGCGAAACTGATGGCGTCGTTCCGGAAGTCCTTGTCGTTCGCCGCCTTCAGCGCGGACTCGATCCCCGAGCCGGCTCGGCTCGCGGCGAGCGCGGACCAGTTCGCCGCGGCGGCGCGCGGTGAACTGCGTTCCGTGGTGCACGAGCTGCTTCCGCTGGAGAAAGCCGTTCTGGCGCACCGGAAGATGGACGACGGCGAGGTGTTCGGCAGGATCGTGCTGACTCCGTAGCCAGGTCCATTGTGGAGCGCCCTTGTCACCCGGTCAGTGCAAGTTTCCCCATGGCGTGCGCTCTCGCACTAGGCTGCCCACTCGTGCCCGATCCGATGCCCGAGGGACCCGGCTTCACGGCGGTCGATCTGCGGCCGCTCTCCGAAGGCGAGGGCACCGGCGCGTACTGCGTGAACGACGCGGGGACGATCGTGGGCGAGTCGGGTTCGTGGCCGGTGTGGTGGGACGGCGACGGTGCCCCCACGCCTTTTCCGATCCTCGACGGCTGTTCCGGTGGCCGCGCCATCAGCGTAAACGCCGCGGGACTCGTGGTGGGCTCGCTCTACGTCGGCGAGCACCTCCGGCCGGTGTACTGGGGGCCCGACGGCCGGGTGTTCGCGCTCGAACTCCCCGACGGCGCGGTCTCCGGCACCGCGTGCCGGGTGAACGCACGCGGATCGGTGTTGGGCAACGTGATGTGGCCGGGTTACCGCTGGCGGGCGCTTCGCTGGGAGCCCGGCGGCGAGGCCGTCGAACTCGACGCCCTTCCCGGCGACGGCGAGACACAAGGCCACGACCTGAACGGACTGGACGAGGTCGTCGGTTCGGCCAAGAACGGCACGGGCACCCGGACCGCGGTGCGCTGGACGTCCGAGGGGAAGATCAGCAAACTGCCTCCGCCACGTCGCGCGACGGCATGCGGGATCACCGACTCCGGCGCCATCCTCGGCGACGGTGTCGTATGGAACCGCGACGGCGGCACGGTCCTGCTGACTGGTGACCCGGAGTTCTCCGCGGGGCAGCTCGTCCGGATCACCGGGCGCGGTGTCGCGATCGGTTGGGGCGTGACCGCGGACCGGCGCGGCACCTGCGCGCGCTGGGATCCCGACGGACGCCCCACCATGCTCCGGCCCTTGCCGTCGGACGACGCCACCACGTGTTTCGACATCGACGACGCCGGGACGGTCGTCGGGGAATCCGCCGGCCAGGGCACGGTGCGGCCGGTCTGCTGGGACGCGGACGCGACACCGCTCCCGCTTCCGTCGCCTGCCGGGCTCACGGCGATCGTGGCCCAGCACATCAACGCGAGCGGGACCGTCATCATCGGTTACGGCTTCGCCGCGGACAGCTCCACCTATCGCGGGATCGCCTGGTTCCGTTCGTGATCACGACGGCTCGATCGCCCGCCGCAGAAACCGGCCGGCGTCTCGCACGCCTCACGCGCCATGAGCAAGTCCAGCCCGGGTCCAGGATGCGCGACCCGTCTTCGGCGAGGACCAGGTCCTCCTTCGTGGCGAAGTGATTGAAGAACGTCGCGGGGGACACCTCGGCGGTGGTCGTCCCGTCGTAGCCCTGCCGCTCGAAGAGGCGATACGCGGTTACGATCAACGTCTTCCGGGTGCGCTGCTTGGAGGAGAAAACATGACCCTCGACGCCTTCCTCGACCGGCTGGAGTACCGCGAGCCCGTCCGGCCCGATCTGATCACCTTGCGGAACCTGCACCGCGCTTGGCGGCTGCGAGTCCCCTACGAGAATCTCGACGTCCAGCTCGGCAGGCCGATCCTGCTCACCCCGGACGCGTTGACCGACAAGTTCGCGCGCCGCGGCCGTGGCGGCCTCTGCTACGAAATGAACGGAGCGCTCGGTCTCTTGCTGAAGGCTGCCGGCTTCGCGGTGACCATCGTGGAGGCCGCCATCCTGCGTTCGACGCGCGGCGAAGGTCAATGGGGCAACCACATCGCCCTGCTGGTCGACGTCGACGGCGAGTCCTGGCTCGCCGACACCGGGATCGGGGACGCGTTCCTCGAACCGCTCCCCCTGCGGGAAGGTATGCACCAGCAAGGAGAACTGACGTTCCGGATGGAACGTCTCGACAGCGGGACCTGGCGGACGCACCACCATTCCGGCGGTGCGATCGACTCCTGGGACTTCCGCACCGCACCCCGCGAGATCGCCGAGTTCGCCGAACGCGCGCGGACCAAATCACCGGATTCCGTATTCGCCAAGGTGCTCGTGGCGCAACATCATCGCGACGGCCGCGAGCTCGCCCTTCGCGCGCGCACGGTCAAACGCGGCGACGGAAACCGCCACACCCTGTCCTCTCTGGACGAATTCGCCGGGACACTGCGGGAATTCCGGGTCCCGCTGGACGACATCGGCGCCGACGAGCTGGCCACCCTGTGGGCCAAGACCGAGGAACAACACGAAACCTGGCTGGCCCTTCAGGGATTGAATCCGCGCGTCCGGGGTATGCCCTGATCATGGAAGTCGACGCCGTCGTGGTCGGGTCGGGGCCGAACGGCCTGGTCGCGGCCAACCTACTGGCCGACGCGGGCTGGGAGACGCTGGTCATCGAGGCGACGCCGAAACCCGGCGGCGCGGTCCGGACCGAAGAACTCACCGCGCCGGGTTTCCGGAACGACGTGTACAGCGCCTTCTACCCGCTCGGAGCGGCGTCACCGGTGCTCGCCGGGCTGGGCCTGGAGGAGCACGGCCTGCGCTGGCGGCATGCCCCGGCGGTCCTGGCGCATGTGCTGCCAGACGACCGGTACGTCCTGCAGTCCCGTGACCTCGAACGCACCGCGCGTTCCGTCGCCGAGTTCGACGAACGGGACGCGGACAACCTCCGGGCCGAGCACGCGAGCTGGCGGCGTCTGCGCGAGCCCCTGCTGGACGCGATCGTGCGCCCCTTTCCGCCGGTTCGGTCGGGAGCGCGGCTGTTCAAGACGCTCGGCACCGCGGAGTCGCTCCGGCTGGCGAGGATGCTGACGCTGACCGCTCGCGGGCTCGGCAAGGAGAAATTCGACGGTGCGGGCGCCCGGCTGCTGCTCGCGGGCAACGCGATGCACACCGATCTCGGCCCGGACCAGGCCGGGAGCGGTGTCTTCGGCTGGCTGCTGACCATGCTCGGCCAGGACGTCGGGTTCCCGGTCCCGGAGGGCGGGGCCGGACGGCTGACCGACGCGCTGGTGAACCGCCTGACCGCCAAGGGCGGCGAGATCGTCTGCGGTACGCCGGTCACCGAAGTGACGCTCTCGGGCGGCCGGGCGGTGGGTGTCCGTGACGCGGACGGACGGCGGGTTCGTGCCCGCCGGGCCGTGCTCGCCGACGTCCCCGCTCCGGTGCTGTACCGGGATCTCGTCGGTGCCGGCCATCTGCCCGCGCGGCTGGTGTCCGATCTGGACCGGTTCGTCTGGGACGACGCCACGATCAAGGTGGACTGGGCGCTGTCCTCACCCATCCCGTGGAGCGCCGCCGAAGTCGGGCAGGCGGGGACAGTCCACATCGGAGCGGATCTCGACGGGCTCGCCGGCATCGCCAACGATCTCGCCTGCGGGCGGGTGCCCCACGACCCCTTCCTGCTGCTCGGGCAGATGACCACCGCCGACCCGACCCGCTCCCCGGCCGGAACCGAATCGGCCTGGGCCTACACCCATGTGCCGAGGGGCGAATCCTGGCCGGATTCCCGGTTGCGGCGCCATGCCGACCGGATGGAAGAGGTCATCGAGAGGCACGCGCCCGGCTTCCGCGACCTGATCGCCGGCCGCGCGATCGCCGGGCCAGCCCAGCTGCAGAAGGGAAACCACAGCCTCGTGGAAGGCTCGATCAACGCCGGGACCGCGGCGATCCAGCAACAGCTCTTCTTCCGGCCCGTCCCCGGTCTCGGCCGGGCCGACACCCCGATCGACCGGCTCTTCCTGGCCTCCGCGTCGGCGCATCCCGGCGGGGCGGTGCACGGCGCGCCCGGATCGAACGCCGCCAGGGCCGCCCTCGCCAGGGACGGCTGGGCCGGTTCCGTCTACCGGGCGACGGTGCGTGCCGCGCACCGCGCCGTCTACCGATGAGGACACCGCGGATGAAGATCGTCGTCACCGGCGCCAGCGGGAACATCGGGACCGCCTTGCTCCGGGCTCTGGAAGGCCACGAAGTGGTCGGGGTGGCACGCCACCGGCCCGACACGACCGCCGCGCCCTATTCGTCGGCCCGCTGGGTCCAGCAGGACGTCGGCGCGAACGACGCTTGGGAGGAACTGACCGAGGTCTTCGACGGCGCGGACGCGGTGGTGCATCTCGCCTGGGCGATCCACCCGCGCGCGGACGATCCGGCGATGCGCCGCACCAACGTCGCGGGCAGCGCGAACGTCCTGCGCGCGGCCGCCGACGCGGGCGTGGAGCACATCGTGTGCGCGTCCTCGGTCGCCGCCTATACCCCGGCCGCCCGCTGGCGCGAGGTCGACGAGGAGTGGCCCTGTGGCGGGCTCGCCGAAAGTGCCTACAGCGCGGGAAAAGCGGCTTTCGAGACGCAGCTGGACGATTTCTGCCGTCGTTACCCGGACATCGGGGTGGCACGGATCCGCCCGTGCGGCGTCGTGCAGCCGGACGCGGCGGCCGAGTTCTCCGGCTGGCTGCTCAGCCCGCTGGCGCCGCCGTTGCCGCTCGGCGGCGACTGGCTCCCGGTGCCCTTGTGGCCGGGGCTGCGGATGCAGGTGGTGCACTCCGACGATGTGGCGCTAGCGATCCGGGCGATCCTCGACCGCCGCGCGACCGGGGCGTTCAACCTCGCCGGTGAGCCGGTGCTGAAAAGCCGCGACCTGGCCAAGCTGGCAGGCGGGCTCAGGATTCCGGTACCGCTGAAGCTGCTGACCACGCTGGCCTGGCCGAGCTGGCGGCTGGGGCTGCAACCCCTGCACCCGTCCTGGTTGCGCCTGGCCGACCGGGCGTCCCTTGTGGACACTCGACGCGCGCGGGAGGAACTCGGCTGGCGGCCGCGGCACGACCCGGCGGCCACGATCACCGAACTCCTCGCCGCCATCCGCGCCGGGCGCCGCGGCGACAGCCGCCCCCTCGACCCGCCGCGGAACTCCGTCCGGTTCGGCCGACCGAGCCATCAGGACCAGTCCGCCGGCTAAACCGCGGCACGCCCCTTCGCCAGATCCGCGAGACGCCGTAAGGATTCCCGGTTCCGAGGCACCAGGAAGAGCGCCTGCGCCGCCTCCGGCAACACCCGGCCCGGCCCGCGGGTCGCCTGCTCGGACATCAGGATCTCCGTGGTCCCCGGCTCGGTTTCCCGCAGTTCCAACCGGACCCGGGCGGTGCCGAACGGCCAGGCCCGCGCCTCGAGTTCGAGCAGCCGAGGCGGGTCGACGACGTGGACCTTGGTGACGTCGTCGAGCAGGACAGGCCAGGACCCGACGCAGTGATGGATCCGCGTTCCCCGAGCGGGCCAGCCCTTGTCCACGTCGCGGATATGAGAGGCGCCCACCACCCAGGCCGCGTAGGTCCACCCGTCGGCGAGCACCTCGAACACGCGCTCGGGAGAAGTGTCTACCGTCATCTTCACGTCGACCATGAACCATCCCGCCCTGTACCGGTCAGCCCTGCCTCACCCAGGGCGAATACCCTGCGGCGGCAAGGGCAAACCCGTACGCGTTCAGCCCACTCTGTCCAGCACCGCTCGCGTGTACTCGACGACGCTCGGTGTCCCGATCGTGCTGGTGGTCGGCCTCGTCGTCTGACGGCGCGAGGTCAGTCGCGCCAACGGTTGTTGAGGAAGGCGTCGTCCTCGTCGTCGGCGGGTGCCGGGCGGGCACGAGGAGCACGCCGGGGCGTGTCCCGTCCGGTGGGGACGGGAGGCGGCGGCTCCGATCCGAACGGAGCCGCCATGTCCACGGAGTCGTCTTCGAACGCCGACGTGTTCCCCGGCTGCGCGTGCGACCGGTCGGTGCTCCAACCGGATTTCGTCTTGCGCTGCCCCAATTCCCGCCGGTGCTCGACGTACCGCTGGGCGGTCTGGACCTGTTTGGTCATGAACTCCTGCGAGCTGGCCTTGATCTCGTCGGCCCGCTGATCCCGCAGTGCCCGGCGCTCCGACTGCTCGCGGACGAGACCGTCCAGGGTCGCCCTCATGGCGGCGGTGTCCTCGGCGCTCATCTGTTCTCCCCTGCCCCGGCTCACCGCTTGCGGGTGACCGACTGATCCTCATCGTCCAGCAACGACCCGGTGATCCGGCCGGTGGGTTCGTTGATCTGGTCGAACACCTCGCCCTCGATCCGGTACGCGCGGTTGGTCCGTTCCTGGTCTCCGCCGCCCTGGCCACCCGCTCCGCCGGCACCCATGCCACCCATCGGGGGCATCGCGCCGCCACCGAACGACTGGCCCGCCGTGCCGCTCATCGGAGCAGACGGGGCACCCGCGGCCACATGCTGCGGGTGCTGTGCCCCGCCACCGGTGTGTACGCCCTCGGTCAGCGGCTGACCGGCCGCGGGGCTGGCGGACTCGAAGGGCATGGACGGCACTGACGGCGCCGAAGCACCACCTCCGCCGAAACCACCACCGCCGCCACCGGAACCGCCGACGTCGCCGCCGCGGATCCCATCGGGGACTGTCCCGCCGCCACCCTCACGCGGGGTGAACGCCGGCTTGGAGTCGGGCTGCACCGTCCCGGTGACGGGAGACGCCGGATGCGATGCCTTGTCCGTGGCGGGTTTGTCCTCGCCGAGGGTGTACGTGGTCGGCTTGCCGGTGCCGTCGTCGACGGTGACGACCGTCGGCCCGGACGGACCGTCGGGACGCTCGGCGGTGATCTTCACATCGCCGTCCTGGATGTGGATCTTGCCGTCCGGCCCCGGACGGTGGACGCCGTCCTTGTCCGGCTTCCCGTCGTCCGAGCCGGGAGCGGAGCCCAGCTTGGAGTCGTCGCCGTCGCCGGTCCAGTCGAGCTTGAAGTCCTTGGCGGGCCCGGAACCGTCCCCGATCTTGATCTCCATCTCGCCGTCTTTGTCCGGCTCGGTCATCTCGAAGGTCTTGTCGCCTTGCTTGACCTTGAGAGTCTCGCGTTCGCCGTCCTCGGCCTTGTCGCCGTCCTCACCGGGTTTGTCACCGGCCAGCTTGTCGCCGCCTTCACCGGGAAGCTCCTCGCCGAGCTTGTCCAGGGCTTCCGAAGCCTTCTTCTTCGCCTCGTCCGCGGACTTCTCGGCATCCTTCGAGTCGCCGTCCTTGGAATCGCCGTCGCCCATGCCGCCAGGGGCGTCACCCAGCTTGTTCAGCGCTTCGGAGGCCTGCTTCTTCGCGTCTTCAGTGGCCTTCTCGGCCGCTGCCTTGGCGTCGGCCGCGGCGTCCGTGTTGCCACTGCCGCCAGGACCACCGCCGGTACCTCCGCCGCCCGGACCGGAGCCGGAACCGCCGAGGTCGCCACCGGTCGGGCCGTCACCGAGTTTGCCCAGCGCCTCGGAAGCCTGCTTCTTCGCGTTTTCGGCGGCCGCCGCTGCCTGCTTCTTCGCCTCTTCGGCGGCGGCCTTCTGCTCGTCGCCGTTCGACGGCGGCGGTGCCGAGCCCGATGGCGACGTCTGATCCTTCTTCTCGTCCGGTCCACCACCGGTGCCGCCACCCGGTCCACCGCCAGGCGATCCTCCGCCTTCGGGGATGTTCACGTCCGGGATCGGCGGGGGCTTCTGCGCCGCCGGGCCGGTGCCACCGCCGGGGCCGGAACCACCCGATCCGGGGCCACCGCCGGGACCGCCGCCGGTGCCACCCTCAGGGCCGCCGCCAGGTCCACCGCCGGTGCCGCCGGTGAAGTCCGGGCCCTGGCCCGAACCGCCGGTGCCGCCGGTTCCCGAACCGCCGGGACCGCCGCCCGGCCCGCCACCGGTGCCACCCTGGCCACCGGTGAAGTCCGGGCCCTGGCCACCGGGTCCGCCGCCCGTGCCACCGGGTCCGCCCGCGCCGCCGGCGCCGCCCTTGTCACCCGCGCCTTCGAACTCGTTCTTGACCTTGCCCATCACCTTGTCGAGTTCGTCGTAGGCCTGGTCGACGAACTCCTTGGTGTCCTTGCAGGTCTTGGCGAAACCCTCGTAGATGATGGTCCACATCTCGGGGATGAACTGCCGCTGGATCCACTGCTTGGCGAGATTCTGGCCCGCCTTCTTGAACTCGTCGTCGTCGCAGCAGCCGTCGTTGTTCAACTGCTGGACCAGGTTGGAGCCGAAGTTGACGTCCATCCAGCCCGCGATCGCGCCGAGGTCCTCCTTGCCGCTCTTCTCACCGGCGGCGATGGCGACGACCTTCTGCGCCATCGGGAAGTCCGCTTTGCCGACGATCTCCTTGTAGAGATCGATGACCGTGTCGGCCTTTCCCTTGCACAGCTTGAACACCGCCGCGCTGGTGTGCAGCGTCGCTTCGCTCGCGTTGTCCAGCGTCTGGGCGAGCTTCTTGGCCTTGGGGAGGATCTTCTCGTTGTAGTTGTCCGAGGAGGCGTCCGCCGCATCGCCGGTCCACGTCCCGTAGAGGGTGTTCAGCTGGGAACCGGTGTCGTCGATGGTCTTCTGGACGGTCTTCGAGCCGGTCTTGAAATGGGCGGCGTCGTCGACGAAGTTCTTGAAGTCGATGCCGCGCTGCTCGTCGAACGGCTTCTTGATGTCCTTCTCGAAGTCGAGCGCGCGGGTGGTGCCCCGGCAGTCTTCCGGGAGCTTTCCCAGCAGGGAGCCGAAGGTTTCGAAGACCTTGAGGGCGGGGGCGGCGGCGTCGAAGATCTCGTCCGACGTCTTGGTCCCCGCACCCTCAGCGGTGGGTTCCTTGGTGGCGTCGAGTTTCTTGTTGCCCTCGTCGACGGCCTTCGACTCCGCCTTCCGGTTGAAGCTGGCCTGATCGCCCGCGCCCTTCGCGCTGTTGTAGACCTTGTCGAGGTCGTCGTCGTAGGGCAGGAACGGAAGGGCGTTGTAGGACGCCGCGTACTTCTCGGCCTCCTTGCGCTTCTGCTTGATCTCCTCCGGCTCCTGGTCCGCCGTCCACGGCGGGGGCGCCGGATGCGTCCGCATCCACGAGCCGATGAGCTTGGTCTTCTGCTCGGCGGGAACGGCCGGGTCGTCGAGGACGGCCTTGACGTCGGTCCAGGTGGTTTCGGTGGCCACTAGCGCATCCCCGTCTTGGTGATCTTGTTCTTCTGTTCGTCCTCGTTGGTGCCGTACGCGGTGCCCGCGGTGCCGAGGTTCGTGCCGAACGAGCCGAGTGTGGTGCTGTACCCCTGGACCGACGCCCACAACGCCGCCACCCCGTCGGTGTACTTCTTCGCGTGGTCGCCGTGCGCCTGGCCGAAACCGGCCGCGTTCACCGGAGTGCTCGACAGATCCGGGTTGTCTTCGAGCAACTGCTCCGTCAGCTTTCCGATGTTCTTCGACGCCGATGAAAGCGCATCGGTCGCCGCGGTGAAGCCCCCGCTCATTCTTTTCAGCGCCTTTCGTCGGATCCGTCGGCTTTACCGCCGAGTGCCTCTTCGAGCACTTCGGCCACCGACCCGATGTCGGTGAACCGGTCGAGCTGGTCCAGATCGATCCTCACGTCGTGGTAGATCTCCAGCGCCGACAGGAGTTTTATCCGTCCCTTGGAGTCGATACCCAGCTCTTCGAGCGGCGCGTCGGACTCGATTTCGGCGGGATCAAGCCGAAAAGTCTCACTGACGACCTTCACGACCTCCGCGCGGTGATCACCCACGGGGCCGACTATAACGCGCCCTCGCCGCGGCTCGCGCGACCTTGCCACTGGAAGTGCGCGGAAGGTCACCGGAGGGAACCAGACGGACAGATCGCAGCGTCAGATCATGTTCCCGTGAAACGGCGCGCAATACCACTCTCGTCACTTCTTTGACATCCGCGTCGGCGTTCTTTGCCCATTCGGCTACCAACATCGCCCCTTCGCCCCTTTCGTCCGAGACAGCGAATGCGGCGACGCGGTCTCGGCGGATCGCCGGATGCGCCTCCCCCGCGACGGCTTCGATGTCCTGCGGGTGGAAGTTGCGGCCGTCGATGACGATGAGATCCTTGAGCCTGCCGGTGATGTAGAGCTCCCCGCGGTGGAACACGCCGAGGTCACCGGTGCGCAGCCAACCGCCGACGCCGTCGAGTTCGCCTCCGAACGCGGCGGCGTCACCACGGCCCCAGTATCCCGACGCGACGTTCGGTCCGTGGATCCAGATCTCCCCCACGAGGCCGTCGGGTCGCGCCACGCCGTCGCCGACGATCCGGACCCGCTGACCGAGCGGGCGCCCGACCGAGACGAGTTCCTGGCCGTCCGGAATCTCGATCGCTTGGCCCTGTGCCAGGGCTTCTCTGTCGAACTTCGCGCTCCGCGGCCCTTCGGCGCCCGCGCTCGCGACGTACACAGTGGCCTCGGCCAGACCGTAAGAAGGACGGTGCGCTTCGGCGCGGAATCCGCGCGGACCGAAGGCCTCCAGGAACCGCGCGACCGTCCGCGGCTGAACCGGTTCGGCGCCGTTGAGCGCGACCCGGACGCCGGAGAGATCGAGGTCTTCCCCTGCTTCTTCGGCGGCTTCGACGGCCAGGTCGAACGCGAAGTTCGGCGCGGCGGTGAACACGGCCGGGTGATCGGCGAGCTGCCGCAGCCAGCGCACGGGGCGATGCACGAATTCGGCTGGCGACATGAACACCGATCGCGCTCCCGCGTGGACCGGCAGGCACAACAGCTGGATCAGGCCCATGTCGTGGAAGAACGGGATCCATCCGGCACAGGTCGTGCCCTCGTCGACGGCGTACGCCCGGCTCGCCTGCCAGCAGGCGGCGGCCACCGCCCGGTGCGGGATCACGGCACCGGCGGGCTCGCGGGTCGATCCGGAGGTGTACTGCAGATATGCGGGACTTTCCGGCGCGACGGGGACCGGATCGATCCCCGGTCCGGAGAGTTCGTCCACCACGATCAGGTGATCCGGCTCGCCGGCTTCGCGCACTTTCGCGACGGCTGCCGAAGACGTCAGCCAAACCCTTGCGCCGCAGTCCGCCAGCACCCCGGTGAGCCTGCCTCGCTGGGAAGCGCTGCCCGGCGCCATCAACGGCACGGCCACCAGACCGGCGGCGAGGGCGCCGAAGAAGGCCAAGGGGTAATTCAGGTCCTGGCCGGTGAGCACGGCGACGCGATCACCCGGCCGTGTGACCAGGCGCAGCGCGCCCGCGACCACTCGTACCCGGGAGACGAACTCCGTCCAGGTGACCGTGCTGTCCACACCGGCACTGTGGTCCTGGTGCGTGAACAACGGCCGCGGGTCGGCCTCACGAGCGAACAGCCGCTCGACGATCGAGGTGCGCAGCACCTGTTCCGGCACATCCTCCGGCGACGCGGTCATGTCCCGCAACGTACTGGAACCGCCGCGAGAGCGCGCGGAGGGCCTATCGGCCGACCGTCCTAAGTAGACGTTCAACGGCGGCGTTCGCTCTTGGGAATTCCGGACAGAAGACCGGACATTCCTCGCTCTTTCGCCGGTCACGGCCCCACACTCGGCGGGCAGTGTGTTTCTTTCCCCCGGCCTTGGAGGAGTAACCATGCGTCGAAGAATCGCCCTGGCACTCGGCGGCGCCGCTGTCCTGACCGCGAGTCTCACTTCCGCGGCCCTCGCCCCGGTCGCGCAGGCTTCCCCCGGATTGCTCGCCGCGATGCAGCGTGATCTGGGGCTCACCGCCACCCAGGCATCGACCCGGCTCACCCAGGAAATGACCGCCTCGCGGGTGCTGCCCGCCGCCCAGCGGGCCGCCGGCGCGGCGTTCGGCGGCGCCTGGTTCGATCCGGCGCGTGGCGCACTCGTCGTCGGGGTGACCGATCCCGCGGCGGCGGCCGCGGTCCGGGAGGCGGGCGCCGAACCCACCGCGGTCGCGATCAGCGCGGCCCGGCTCGACGCAGCCAAGGCCGAAATCGACATGTCGGCCAAGACCCGGCCGGCCCCCGCCGCCGTCAGCGGCTGGCGCGCCGACCCGCGCAGCGGCAGCGTCGTCGTCGCGCTGCGGCCGGGCGCGCAAGGCGCCGACGTCGACGATTTCCTGGCCAGGGCGAGGAAATCGGGCCCGGTCACGGTGGTCACCGCACCCAAGGCCGAACCGTTCGCGGCCGGTACCGTCGGCGGCGACCCGTACTACATCAACGGGAACACCCGCTGTTCGATCGGGTTCAGCGTCCACGGCGGATTCGTCAGCGCCGGTCACTGCGGCGGCACCGGCAGCCCGGTCGTCGGCTGGGACGGCTCGGCGATGGGCAACTTCGCCGGTTCTTCCTTTCCCGGCAACGATTACGCGTTCATCCGGATCGGCAACGGCTGGTGGACCGCGCCGGTCGTCCTCGGCTGGGGCACCGTGAGCGACGCGCTCGTCCGCGGCTCGTGGGTCGCGCCTGTCGGCACTTCGGTGTGCCGGTCCGGTTCGACGACGCACTGGCACTGCGGCACCGTGCTGGGGCACAACGAGACGGTCAACTACTCGCAGGGCGCCGTTTATCAGATGACCCGCACGAACGTGTGCGCCGAACCCGGCGACTCCGGCGGTTCCTTCATCACCGGCGACCAGGCGCAGGGCGTCACCTCCGGCGGCTGGGGCAACTGCGGTTCCGGGGGTGAGACCTGGTTCCAGCCGGTGAACGAGATCCTGCAGAACTACGGTCTTTCGCTCGTCACCGCCTGACGCAGGCCGTGAAGGCCTCCTTGCCTACCCTGAAGGTGGTGAAGGAGGCCTTCACGGACACGCGAGCGGCCTAACGCCAGTGCCTCGGCGGGAGTTCCACTTCGACTCCCATGATCGTCGCGGTCGGCCTGCGGCGAAGCCACCGGCCCCCGCTCGTGACGTCGATCAGGTCGGCGGTGAAGGCCTTGCGCTGTGCGGGTGTCACCGCGTGCCAGCGCATCTTGAACGCCGGACGGACCGGCGCGATGAACGGCCGGACCGGCTCGTGGGCGCGAGCGAACACGGCCTCGAAGTCCCGGATGGGCACGTACATCAGTTCCAGATCGATCAGGGGCTCTGGTCCCCCGGCCCGATGACGGCACCGCGCGAGGATCCGGGCGAACTCGTCCACCGCGAGCCGCACGGCGCCGGGTACGTGGTGCTGCCAGTGGCCGAGGAACGGCGCGTTGATCGCCCCCGCCGTCAGCTCGTCCGGCAGCACGATCACCGCCCGGACCGCGGTTCCGGCGAGCTCCACGTGCAGCCGGGTCCACCTGCCGTCGGTGTCGAGGAAGAACCGCGGTGGTGGTATCCCGCCACCCTGCCGGATCCGTTCTTTCACCGCGACGAACGGATGGTCCGACGGTTCGGCGTCCAGGGCCTCACGGCCGTCCGGCAGGACGAACACGAACTCGAGCCGATCGCCGGTGAGCTTCAACCCCGCCGGGAACAACGAGCCGAGAACGCCGATGAGCGCCGAGCCGGCGACGAGTGCGTGGTGACTGGACGCGACTCCGGTCATCGCCGGCTTCCCCCGTTCGTCTTCAGACCTGCAACTCCGTCTCGACGCGCTTGAGATAGTGCCGGGCCAGCGCGAGATTCGCCTGGTCCCGGTCCAGTACCAGGTACAGGAAGAGGGAGCTCCTGGCGTTCACGGAATCCAGCAGCCGGATCAGATGATATTGGCGGTGCAACGTGATGAGGATGTCCTCGATGCTGTCGTTGAGCGACAGCGCGGACATGACCCGCATCTTCGACCTGACGACATCGGTGTTGCCGGCCGCCGCGACCTCCAGATTGAGCCAATCACCTCCCCCGCTGGTGCCGAGCGACATCCCGCTGTCGTAATCGACCAGCGCGACACCGACCGCCCCGGCGATCGACATGCATTCCTTGAGCGCGTTTTCGATGTTCATCGGACTCACTTTCCTGGTTTGACGACTAAGCGGCCAGTATCGAGCTGATCCGATCGATGACCGGGCGGCATTCGAAAAGAAGGCGGCCGACATTCAGCTGCCGGTCTCCCATGATGACCATGAGCGCCATCCGGTCGATGGCGTAAACGGCCATGTAGCCGTCACTGCTGAACACGACGGTCTGCCGCAGCGTGCCCTTGCCCGTCACTTCGGCCGCCTGGCGCGCGATCCCGAGATTCGCGGCGGCGAGCGCGGAAACCTCCGCGGGGTCGATGTTCTTCGCCGCGTCGGCGACGATCGGTATTCCGTCGACAGCGGCTATCACCGTGTCGGTCACCCCGGCGACATTGTCCCGCAAGGTCCGCAATTCGGCGATCAGTGCGTCGAAATCCACGACTCATACTCTCTTTTTCCGAAGGCCCATCACTGAATGACACGAGGCAATGATCACTCGTTGGAGGTTTCTCGACCGCGATGGACCGTACCACCGAAATCAGCCGTCACCTATGCGTCGAACCGACGTCATAGGGGCATCACGCGATCGGCCCATACACTTTCCGTGTACGCACCAGGTCATGGGTTTTTCGTACCGCCGGCACCGGAAATCAGCGCGGTACGCGAATTGCCTACCGCCGGGGAAGGGCGAACAACCGGCCCAGCGCCGAGCGGCTTTCCTCGGTCGTGGCGCGGTAGATCACCAAGCGCTGGTCCTGGTCCTCGAGCGGGGTGAGTACTTCGTAGTCCAGTTCGACCACACCGGCCTCGGGATGCCGCATCACCTTGTGCCCGCGGCCGTTGACCTTGACGTCGCGTTCCGCCCACAGCCGCGCGAATTCCTCGTCGGCGGTGAATTCGGTGATCAGCTCGGTCAGCGCCTGGTCGTCCGGATGCGCGGCCCACGCGGCGCGCAGATGGGCGATGCCCTCCCGCACGACACGTTCACGATCCGCGTAGAACTCGCGGATCTCGGGGTGCTTGAGGCACAACCACATCGCGTTCCGCTGCGACGGCGGCAGGGTGCCGAAGTCCACCAGCAGCCTCGCCATCTCGTCGTTCCAGACCAGGATGTCGTAGCGGTGGTTCATCAGCATGGCGGGCAGCGGCGAAAGATCCGCGACCAGCCGGGCCAGCGACGGTGCCGCAGTGGTGGCGGGCTTGCCGGTGTCGCGGGGACGCTGCCGGGCCAGGTCGAAGAGGTAGGCGCGTTCGTCGGGAGCCAAGCGCAGCGCCTTGGCCAGCGCCTCCACGACGTCGGCCGACGGCCGCAGCCCACGGGCCTGTTCCAGCCGCACGATGTAGTCGATGCTGACCGCCGCCAGTTCGGCGACCTCTTCCCGGCGCAGCCCCGGGGTCCGCCGGGACCGACGGCGCGACGGCAGGCCGAATTCCTCCGGGTCCAGGCGTTCACGCCGGGTCCGCAGGAACGCGGCCAGCTCCTGTGTCGTGTCCACGGTGGAAGTCGTCATGTCCGGTCCAACAGGCAGGGTAGGACCCCTGTTCCCAGGAAGTGTTCTCCCTTATCCCCCGCTCGCGGCGGTCGCAGACTCGTCTTCGACAACGGAACACGAGCACAGGAGGACCCGATGTCGCTCACCCTCGACACCTATCGGCTGCTGGGCCGGTCCGGGCTGCGGGTTTCCCCGCTGGCGCTGGGCGCGGCCACCTTCGGCACGGACTGGGGCTGGGGCGCCGAGCAGGACGAGGCACGCAAGCTGTTCGACCGCTACGTCGAACACGGCGGCAACTTCATCGACACCGCCAACACCTACACGAACGGCAGCTCCGAGCGGCTGCTGGGCGAATTCGCCCGCGACCGCCGCGAAAGCCTCGTCCTGGCGACGAAGTACACGACCTTGCGACGCCCCGGCGATCCGAATTCCGGCGGCAGCCAGCGCAAGAGCCTGTTCGCGTCGGTGGAAGCCAGCCTGCGGCAACTGGACACGGACTACCTCGATCTGCTTTATCTGCACCTGTGGGATTTCACGACGCCGGTCGAGGAGATCCTGCGCGGGATGGACGATCTGGTCCGGCAGGGCAAGGTCCTGTACGTCGGGATCTCCAACACCCCGGCCTGGGAGGTGTCTCGGATGCAGACGATCGCCGACCTGCGCGGCTGGTCACCACTGATCGCGCTGCAGATCGAGTACAACCTCATCGAGCGCACCGGAGAACGTGATCTGATCCCCATGGCCCGCGAGATGGGACTGGGCGTGGTCCCGTGGTCGCCGCTGGCCGGCGGGGTGCTCACCGGGAAGTACAGCCGAGCCGATCTGTCCGCGACGCCGTCCGAAGACGGCACCCGCAAGGACTTCAACCTCGCCTTGGGCACACTCACCGAACGCAACTTCGCCATCGTGGACGTCGTGAAGGAGGTCGCCGCGGAACTCGGCCACACCCCCGCCCAGGTCGGTCTGGCCTGGACCCTGCGGAACCCGGGCGTGACGGCACCGATCATCGGCGCCCGCACCTCCGAGCAGCTGGAGGACAACCTCGGCGCGCTGGAGGTCGAGTTCACCGACTCGCACCTGGCCCGCCTCGGCGAGGCCTCCGCGATCGAACTCGGCTTCCCGCACGACATCCTCGCCAGGACCTCGATCCTCGCGCTGACCCGTGGCGACATGACGATCGAACCGCGCCGCTGAACCTCTGGATGGGCCCTGCAGGCGACGCTTTCAGTTGCGGATGATCCTCCGTTCCGTGGCGACGGCGACCGCACCGGCACGGCTGTCGACACCGAGTTTGTCGTAGATGTGGACGAGGTGTGTTTTCACCGTGGCTTCGGAGATGAACAGGCGCGCGGCGATCTGCCGGTTGATCAACCCTTCCGCCACCAATTGCACGATCTCGGTCTCACGAGGGCTCAGCGCGGGCGCCGGAGCCCGCATGTGCCCGAACAGCCGGGCCGCGACCTGCGGCGCCAACGCGGTCTCCCCACGCGCGGCCGCGTGGATGCCCTTGAAGAGGTCCTCGGGCGGTCCCGCCTTGAGCAGGTAACCGGTGGCGCCAGCGGCCACCGCCCTGGTGATGTCCAGTTCGGCGTCGTAGGTGGTGAGCACCAGCACCTTCGGCGGATCCGGCAGGGCGGTCAGGCGTTCGGTGGCGCTCACGCCGTCCGGACCGTCGCCGAGCTGCAGGTCCATCAGCACGACGTCCGGCTTCTGGGCGGTCGCGAAGCGCACGGCCTCTTCGGCGCTCGCGCATTCGCCGATCACCTCGAAGCCGGGCTCACCGGCCAGCAACGCGGCGATACCGGCCCGCACGACCGGATGGTCGTCGACGATCAGCACCCGGACGGTCATCGAACCTCCCTGGTGGGCACGGCGACGGCGAGCGCGGTGCCCTCTCCCGGCGCGCTCTCGACGACCATCTCACCACCGAGTTCGGCGACCCGCTCACCGATCATCCGCAACCCGTTCCCCCGCAAGCCGCTCGCGCGAGTCGAAGCCGGGGTGAAACCGACGCCGTCGTCACGAATGTCGAGGACGACCTTGTCGGCCAGATAGGTCAGCGTGACGGCGGCCTTCGTCGCCCTGGCGTGCTCGCTGACGTTCGCCAGCGCGCTCTGCGCGACCCGGAGCAGACAGGACTCCACTTCGGGTTCCAGGGGATACGGATCCCCACTGGTCTCGAAGCGCACCGGATGCGTGGCGGCGAACGTGACCTGCTCGGCGAGCGCGGCCAGGGTCTCGCCGAGGTCGGTGCTCTCCAGCCGCGGCGACCCGAGGCCTTTGACGAACCGGCGGGCTTCGTCGAGGTTGTCCCCCGCCGCGTCGACGGCGCGGGACACGTGGGCTTTGGCCAGTTCCGGATCCGTGTCCCACGACCGCTGCGCCGCCTGCAGGAGCATCCGCAGGCTCGAAAGCCCCTGCGCGAGGACGTCATGGATCTCTCGCGCCAGCCGCTCCCGTTCCTCCACCATCCCGGCCACTCGCTGGCTCTCGGCGAGGTCGATCCTGGTGCGCAGGAGCTCCCCGACGGTCTGACCCAGTTCGTGCCGGTCCCGGTCGAGTTGCAGGAACGTCATCGTGGCCATCAGCGCGACCGCGATGGGCGCGAGCACGATACTCGGATCGAACCCGTCCGCGATCCTCAGCTGGGCGAGGATGGTCGCGACGGTCAGGAGCACGACCACCGCGATCATCATCCGCGGGCGCAGCATCTGCAGGCAGACGAAGAACAACGGTACGGCGCACCAGGCGAAACTCGGCGCGGCCACCACCAGTGCCAGCCAGACCGCGATCACCGCCGTCAGCCACACCGGACGCCACCGGTCGAGCGCCTCCCAGCTCAGCACGCCCGCCACGTAGACCAGCGCGAGCGCGCCGGTGAGCACGAGGATCAACGGGGTGGCACCGCTCAATCCGTGTCCCGCGACGAACCGTGCCACGGACGCGGCGAGCAGCAGGAAGAACCCGGCGTGCATCGCGGCGTTCAGCCCTGTGGTCTCGCCCAGATGCGGTTTCATTCCGGCCCTCCCTTCCTCGCCGATGATCGTATGCGGGGAGGCGGGGTGCTCCGCATCAATCGTTCGGTTGATGCCCGCACCGACCGCTCGGCGCCCGATCGATATCCGCTCTCCCGATTCGCCCCGGCCCGCCAGGCGGGAAAGTCGAGGGAGAACGAAACACCCCCTCACCGCAAAGGAAATCCGATGAACGCCAAGCTCCCCCGCACTCGTCTCGTCCTGGGCATGACGGCCGGCCTCGCGACCGTCGCGCTGGCCACCGGCGTGGGCGCGGCGCAGGCACAGCAGGACCGCAAACCGCAGCCGCCCGCCGCCGCGCAGGCCGTCGTGCAGACCAGCGTGCTCGGCGTCGACGCCGCCACTCGCGCCGCGCAGGCCGCGCTGGACGCCGCCGAGAAGGAGGGCCAGCGGGTCACCGTCGCCGTGATCGACCGGTCGGGCGACGTCCGCGTCCTGCTCAAGGGCGATGGCGCCGGGCCGCAGACGGAGGAGTCCGCCAAGCGGAAGGCCTTCACCGCGGTCTCCTTCGGACAGCCGACCTCCGCGCTGGCCAAGAACGCCCAGGGCGACGGTCCGACCATCCGCGACATCCCGGGCACGCTCTTCCTCGGCGGCGGTGTGCCGGTCGCCGCGAACGGCGGCCCGATCGCCGGGATCGGTGTGGGCGGCGCGCCCAGCGGCGACCTGGACGAGAAGTTCGCCGCGGCGGGCCTGCGCGCCATCGGGGAACTTCGCTGATGATCGGTGAGCGGGCGATCGTGGCTCTGCTCGCCGCCCTCGTGCTCGGTGCCTGCTCCCCGCAGGCACCGAGCGCACCACCCCCGGCGGCACCGAGCACCACCACCACGCCACCCGCGTCGTCCCAGCCGCCCCGTCAAGGAGTCCCTGTGAGCCAACTCTTCGAAGCCGACGCGAACCGGGTCCGGCAGGCCGTCGACGACGGTGCCGACCTGGAGACCCGTGACGATCGCGGCCGGACCCCGCTGCTCGTCGCCGTCACCGAGAACCGGCTCGACGTCGCCGAGATCCTCGTCAAGGCGGGCGCAGACCCGAACGCGCTCGACGGGCGGCACGACACACCGTGGCTGGTCACGGGGGTCACCGGCAGCGTCCCGATGGCGAAGCTGCTGCTCGGAGCCAAGCCGGATCTGACCATCACCAACCGGTACGGCGGGGTCTCGCTGATCCCCGCCTCCGAACGAGGGCACGCCGAGTACGTGCGGCTGGTGGCGGGCAGCGGGATCGACGTCGACCACGTGAACGACCTCGGCTGGACCGCGCTGCTGGAAGCGGTCATCCTCGGCGACGGCGGGCCGCGCCATCAGGAAGTGGTCCGGGCACTCGTCGCCGCGGGTGCCGATGTGAACCTCGCCGACAAGCAGGGCGTCACTCCCCTCGCCCACGCCCGGACCAAGGGCCAGACAACCGTCGCCCGGATCCTCGAGGAAGCCGGGGCACACTGACTCCGGCGGAAAAGAGCTCTGACCTGGCGATTATTTTCTGTTATGCCAATTGACACAAGACTCCACGGCTGGCTACGGTTCAGCCGTGGAGCAGGCACGAGGACGGGGCAGGCCGCGCAAGGACCCGGCGGCACTGGCCCGATGGACGCCTCCTGAAGGGTGGTCACGGCTGGTCGCGTGGGTCTCCCCTGAAGAAAAGAAGGCACTGAAGCACGTGGCCGTCGAAGCCGACGTTTCCGTGGCGGAGCTGATACGGGCGCTCGCCGGCGGGCTGACCGCCGGCGTCATCACTCCTGAGGAACTCATCGGGCACGTCGTGAAAGGCAAGACAGTCATGGAGAAGATCCCCACGCTTTTCGAGCGCGACGAGCGCTTCCACGTCATCGACAAGCCTCGCGCCGAGTGCGCCTGGGTATTCGACGGCGCCGGAGTGGGAACCGAGAAACTCGACGGCACCAACGTCCGGCTGACCGTGCGCTCGGGACAGCTGGTCCGGGTCGAGCGGCGCCGCAACCCGAGCAAGGCGCAGAAGCAGCAGGGCATCGTGGACGGCTGGTACGTGGACACCGACAGCGAATCCGCCGACGACAAGTGGATCCTCGCGGCGGCCGGGAACACCGACGTGTCCGGCTGGCCCGACGGGGAGCATCCGAGCGAGGCGCTCGGCCCACGTATCCAGGGAAATCCCCTCGGACTGGAAGAGCACCGGTGCGTCCCGTTCGATCTCCAGGCACCGACGTTGCCCGAAGTACCGCGCAGCTACCACGAACTGCGGGACTTCCTCGACACGCTGGACAGCCGGTTCTCGCCTGGGCACGTGGCCGAGGGTGTCGTGTTCCACCACCCCGACGGACGCCGGGCAAAGATCAAGCGCAAGGACTTCCCTCGCGCGGTAACGGCATAGCCCCGCCGCCGGAGGTGACCTCACATCCGGCGGCGGTGTCTCGTCGTACCCGGGACACCACACGCGACGAGGGGGCGAAACCCATGAACGAACCGACGCTCGATCCGGGACTCAAGGCGATCGTGAGTGAGCGGCGTCAGCTGATCGGGCTCGCGTACCGCCTGATCGGATCCCTTTCCGAAGCCGAGGACGTGGTGCAGGAGACCTACACCCGTTGGTACGCCTTGTCCCCCGCGCAGCGGGATGCGATCGAGTCCCCGGGAGCCTGGCTGACGACGGTCGCCAGCCGGATCTGCCTGGACCTCCTCGGGTCGGCACGCGCGCGAAGGGAACGCTATGTCGGCGAGTGGCTTCCCGAGCCGCTGCCGGGACATGTCGAGTGGACGACCGGGCGGCCGCCCGCCGTCGACCCGGCCGACAGGATCACCCTCGACGAGTCGATCAACATGGCGTTCCTCGTCGTGCTCGAATCGCTGACCCCGGCCGAGCGGGTCGCGTTCGTCCTGCACGACGTGTTCCGCTACGCCTTCGCCGAGGTCGCGGAGATCGTCGGCCGCAGCCCGGCCGCCTGCCGCCAGCTGGCGTCCTCCGCGCGACGTCGTATTCGTGCGACGCAGGTCGCGCCTGCCCCGGTCGCCCGGCAGGCCGATCTCGTCAGGGAATTCAAGAAGGCTTGGGAAGCTCAGGACATCCAAGCGCTCATCGGTCTCCTCGATCCCGGAGTGAAGGCGGCCAGCGATGGCGGCGGCGTCGTCAGGGCGGCTTTGCATCCGTTCGAAGGGAGCGAGGAGGTCGCTTCCTATCTCATGACCTTGGCGCGGTGGACGTCCGGTCTCGATCTGGTGGAGCGGGACGTCAACGGCCTGCCCGGCCTCGTGCTCCAGCAGGCAGGACAGACCGTCGCCGTCTTCGCGTTCCACGTCGCCGGGGACCGCATCCAGCACATCTGGGGGATGCGGAATCCGGAGAAGCTCCGGCCCTGGGCCGGAGCCTGACCGCTACGCCGCGAGGGCGCCGAGTTGCCGTAGCTGGGTGAGGACGTCCACCACACCCCAGATCTCGGCGACCCGCCCTCCGGCGAAGCGGAGGATGAAGATCTCGTTGTAGGAAACGGTCTTCCCGGTGGCGGGCAGTCCCCGGTACTCGCCCTGATGGGTGCCGGTGACGGTGTTCCGGCAGACGATCCTGTCCCCGTCGGCGAGTACGTCCTCGGCCTTGACCCGCAGGTCGGGGAAGGCGCGAAGCAGCACCGTCCACACTTGTTTCAGTGCCTGAGCTCCGGTCGTCTCCATCGGTACCGGCGCGTGGAACACCACGTCCGGCGCGACGACCTCGTCGATCGTCTTCTCGATGACGGCGAAGTCGCCGGTGTTGGTCGCCTCGTGGAAGCGGCTGAACGCCGCCCGATTGCGTGCCGTCTCGGTGATGGTCATGCGAACTGCCCCACCCGGTAGTCGCCGCCGGGGTTCTGGACGATGGCGTTCACCCGGTTGAAGGCGTTGATCAGCGAGATCACTCCCACCAGCGCGGCGAGCTGGTCCTCGTCGAAATGCTTGGCGGCGTTCGCCCACGCCTCATCGCTGACCCCGCCACCGTCGGCCATACGGCAGGCCTGCTCGGTCACCTCCAGCGCGGCACGTTCGGCCTCGCTGAAAACCGTCGCCTCGCGCCAGACGGCGACCAGGTTGATCCGCACGTCCGTCTCGCCCGCGGCGGCGGCTTCCTTGGTGTGGATGTCCAGGCACACCGCGCAGCCGTTGATCTGGCTCGCGCGCATCCGGACCAGCTCCTGGATCGTGAGCGACAGCGGCGAGTCGGCCAGCCCCTTTCCTGCCGAGATCAGGGGCCTCATGAACTTTCCGCCGACCGGGTTGGCGAAGTAGTCGAGCCGCGCGTTCATCGCGTTCTCCTTGCGGTAGTGGATGTTTCTGCCCTACCGACGACGCGGCCGCGCGAAATGTGAGGCCGGGGATCTCCGCCGAGGTCACCGGGGTCCTCCGAACGCGACCAGGATCTTGCCGTCGACCTGTCCACCGGCGAGCGGTTCGAGGCCTCGGCCGACCAGATCGTCCAGCTCGATCACGGAGTGGAGCATCAGTGGCGCGAGCGTGCCTTCGGCCAGGATCTCCAATGCCGGACCCAGGTCCTCGTCGCAGATGTGGGCCACGGTCGAGTCGACAGTGACTTCGCGCAGGGTGAGCGTGAACAGATCCACGGCGGGTTTTTCCTTGGGCAGGCCGACGGCCAGCACGCGTCCGCCGGTGGCCACCATCCTCAGCGCGGTCTCGAACTGCCCGGGTGCGCCACTCGCCTCGATCACCACGTCGGCGCCCCGGCCCGCGGTGCTCTCCAAGACCGCGTCGACGACGTCCTCGCGTGCGGAGAGCGTGCGATGGGCGCCCAGCTTCAAGGCGCGTTCGAGTTTGGCTCCGGGAAGGTCGATCACGGTGACCTCCGCTTGCCTCAGATGACCGAGACCGGCCAGGACGAAGGTGCCGATCGCACCGGCGCCGATGACCACGACGGAGTCGCCGTCGCGGACTCCCGCGCGGCGGGCGGCGTGCAGGCCGACCGCCAGCGGTTGCGCCATTCCCGCCGCGTCGAGCGGGAGCCCGTCGGGAATCGGCCTCAACGTCCTGGCGGGTGCCGCGACGTACTCGGCAAGGCCGCCCGGCGCGTTCAGGCCGAGGGTGTAGTAGGCGCGGCAGATGTTGGTACGGCCCAGCGCGCAGCGGTCGCACTGTCCACACCAGACTCCGGCACCCGCCGCGACGAGCGTGCCCGCGGGCAGCCCGGCACGGCCGTCGACGACCTCGCCGACGAACTCGTGGCCGGGGATCGTCGGCCCGAGGTGACCGCTGGCCGGATGCCGCCGGTGCAGCGGCACCATCACCGGCCCGGCCGCCCACTCGGTCGCGTCGGTGCCGCAGATCCCGCTGCGCCGGACGGCGACGAGCACCTCGTCCGCGCGGGGTTCCGGAACCGGGACCCGTTCGATCCGGAGGTCGCGGTTTCCGTGGTACACGGCGGCTTTCATGGTCTCGCTCATGTACCGGCCTCGACTTCGAGCCGGTCGGCGACGGGTTCGTGGACGCCGGTTCGTGGCAGTAGCAACGTCGCCAACGCGGCCAGCGCGAAGAAACCGGCGCACACCAGGAGTCCTCCGCTGAAGCCGACGACTCCAGCGAGCCCTGCCAGACCGAAGGGTGCGAAGGCGGAGATACCGCGGCCGACGTTGAAGCAGAATCCCGCGCCGGTCGCGCGGGCTCGCGTGGGGAACAGCTCGCCGAGATAAGAACCGAAAATGCCGAAGAAGGCGGTGAACGCGCCGAACAGCGGGCCGAGCCACAGCAGACTCGTCTGATGTGTGGTGAAGGCGTAGACGGGTAGTGTGAGCGCGACGCCGAACAGGGTCAGGATGATCGTCCGCCGGCGGCCGACCCGGTCCGCGAGCATGCCGAAACCGTTGTATCCCAAGAACATTCCCAGGTTCAGGATCGTCACGAACAGGGCGACGTCGCCCGCGGGGAGACCGCGTTCGGCGGTGAGATAGGTCGGCAGCCAGGTCGTCGCGCCCCAATAACCGGTGAGCGCCAGCGCGGCCATGAGCGTGCCCAGCAAGGTGGTCCGGCGCAGCGATCCGCTCAGCACGTCTCGTACCGTGACCGCGTGCTCGGTCCGCTGCACCTTGTGCGCGACCCAGTCGGCCGACTCGCGGAAGAACACCAGCACGACGAGTACGGGCACGGCCACCGCGGTACCGGCGACGAGGAACATCAACCGCCAGTCGGGCAGGAACTGTCCGGACACCACCGCGGCGAGCGCGCCTCCGGCGGGGAAAGCACTGATCACGAACGCGGCGGCGCGACCCCGGTGCCGCGAAGGCCAGGTCTCGACCACGTACGCCGACACGACGCTCCACACCGCGCCGAGCCCGATCCCGGCGAGGAATCGCAGGATCAGGAACACGGCGAAGTTCGGCACGACTGCCAACGCCGCGGTGAACACCCCAAAGATGACCAGTGACGCGATCAGCGCCTTCTTCCGGCCGAAGTTGTCCGCCACGTAGCCGCCCGCGACACTGCTGACCCCGATGCCCAGCAACGTCGCGGTCGCGAGGAGACCCGCTTGCGTCGCGGACAGGCCCATGTCGTGCCGGATCGCCGGGAGCGACAACGACAGCAGGACGATTTCCAGCGCGTCGAACAGATACGCGAGGAAACACCCGCCCAACACGATCCATCGGGTACTTCGCATCTTGCGCCTCCACAGTGAGGTTTCCGGGCAGGCGGAACCGGACGGCCACCGTGATGGGAGCCGCCGGGCGGGGAAAGCGGGGTCAGGCCGGCTCGGCGACGAGCACGAGATCGAAGGTCAGGCTCGCCCATTCACCCGCGGGCCGGGAGCCGTCGGGAGCGGTGCCGCCGTGGTGCTTCCCGCTCTTCACGACGAGACCTTCCTTGACGCCGAACACGGCATCGTCGTCCAGGTAGGGGTCGCCGTCGAGGAAGATATGCGTGATCAGCGTCCGATGCCCCGGCGCAGTGACCTTGAAGTGCAGATGCGCGGGCCGCATCGGCCCCCGCCCCGCCGCCTTCAGCAGATCGCCGACGGGGCCGTCGTGCGGGATCGGATAGGGCGCCGGCAGGACCGACCAGAACCGGTATTCACCGTCCGGCCCGGTACGCAGCCAGCCCCGCCCCGCCGTGCGGTCATCGGTGTACTGGACGTCGTAGAAACCGTCCTCGTCTGCTTCCCAGACGTCCACACGCGCACCCGGGATCGGGGTGCCGTCGGTGTCGCGGACCTGCCCCGACACATGGCAAGGTGTCCCGGCGGCGCCGCGCGCGATGTCGCCGCCGAGCGGGATCTCCGGTGAGTCGTCGACGAAGAACGGGCCGAACACCGTCGCTTCGGTCGCCCCGGGCACCTTCGGCTCGTTGATGGCGACGGTCAGCATGGACAGGCCGAGGACGTCGGACAGCAGGATGAACTCCTGGCGGCGGTCGTCGGTGATATGTCCGGCGCGGGTGAGGAACCCGATGGCCGCCTCCCATTCCTGTTCGCTCAGGCGGACATCCCTGGCGAAGGCGTGCAGGTGGCGGACGAGGCTCCGCATGACCTGCCGCAGCCGTGGATCGGTGGTCCCGTCGAAACTGGCCAGCACCTCGTCGGTCACGGCCTGTTCGCGGTCCGAAGCGGGGCTCATGGGATCTCCTTCGCGGGATCGGTTCCGGCCCAGGCGGCACGCAGCAGGGCACCGAGGCCGTCGGCGGTGACCGGACGCGGGTTGTCGGCGGGAGCGAGCGCGAGGATGTCTTCGAGCACGACGTCGGCATAGTCCTCCCGCAGGCCGAGTTCCCGCAAACCGGCAGGCACGCCGAGCTTTTCGCCGAGCCGCCGCAATCCCTCGACAGGGTCGGCCAGGCCGAGCGCGGAAGCGATCCGGGAAGCCGCTCGGGGTGCGGCGGACGCGTTGAAGGCCAGGACGTACGGGAGCACGATCGCGTGGGTCTGAGCGTGCGGGAGGTCGAAGGCGCCACCCAGGACATGGCAGATCTTGTGGTGCAGCCCCGATCCCGCGACGGCGAAGGCCGAGCCCGCGAGATACGCGCCGAGCAGCAACTCGGTACGCGCGTCGAGGTCACCGGGGACGGCGGCGACCGCGGGCAGTCCGGCGGAGAGATGCCGGATCCCGTCTTCGGCCACGGCGCTCGACACCGGATTCCGCCGGGGCGCCCAGAACGCTTCGACACAGTGCGCCATCGCGTTCAGTCCACTCGCGACGGACAGGTCCACGGGCAGCGTCAAGGTGAGTTCGGGATCGTAGACGACCGTCCGCGGCAGTACCCGCGAGTCGGTGCCGGTGCGTTTGCGGCCCTCCTCCGTCAGCCCCCACACCGGGGTGACCTCGGATCCGGCATACGTGGTGGGCACGGCGACGATCGGCAGCCCGGTGGTGAGCGCGACGGCCTTGGCCGTCCCGGTCGTCGATCCCCCGCCCACGCACAGCACGAGATCCGCTCCGGCCGCCGCCGCGCGGGCGCGTTCGGCGACCTCGACCGGGACGTGCGGACGGACTCCCGGGAACGTCGTCGCGATCCGGTCCGCGAACGGGGCGCACAGTTCACGCGCCAGGGCCGCCTCCGAATCCGCCGCGACGAGCAGGATCCGCCCGGCGCCGAACGCTTCGACCTCGTTCAGCAGTCCGGTCCGCGCGACACCGGGACCGAACACCACCCGTGCGGGCAACGCGTCGTAGACGAAGGCGTTCATCGCGCGGGCTCCGGCAGGACGGTGGGCTGATACGCCAGCAGCAACCAGCGCTCGTCCTCGCGCACCCACACGGCCAGGGACCGGTTCGCGAGGGTCTTGCGCGTCCCGCCCGCGGTGATGTCGGCGTGCATCTGTCCCACCACGGCCGCGGTGTCCCCGGCCACCGTGATCCGGTCGACGGGATGGTCGATGCGGTGGTAGACGTAGAAACCCGAACGCAGCTTGTCCAAATAGGACTCAAGGGTGTCGGTGACCGCGTTCGAATGGGTGTACGCGAGTTCGGGATGGGCGTGCGCGGCGAAGGCGGCGAAATCGCCGGCGATCACCGCCTCGTACCGGGCGTCCTCGAGGGCGCGGATGGTCGATTCGACGTCGCCGCTGGTCATGAGCGTGCTTCCTCCTTGGTCACCGGCCGGTTGCGCAGCCGCAGCGCCGCGAGCACCTGGGCCATGTCTTCTTCGCCGTGCCCTGTCGCCGTCGCCTCGTCCAGCACGGCGTAGGCGGCTTCCGCCCCCGGCAGGTCGAGTCCGGCGGCGAGTTCGAGAGCGAGGCCGAGATCCTTGCGGATCAACGAGATCGGGGCCGCGACACCGGCGGACGCCGGGGCCAGGAACGCCGCCTCCTTGTAACCGACGTAGGGCGCGCCCGCCGCGCTCGTGCGCAGAACGTCATAGAAGACCTTGAGATCCAGCTCGCCCGCCTCGGCGATGAGCAAGCCCTCGGCGACGCCTTGACTGAGGGTGGCGAGCACGGCGTTGACCGCCAGTTTCGCCGCGGACCCCGAACCGGCCGGACCGGTGTGGAACTGTGCCGACGTCATCGCCGCGAGGATCGGGCGGACCCGTTCGAACTGCTCCGCGGTACCGCCGACCATCGTGGTGATCGTCGCCGACTCGGCCATCGACACGCTCCCGGACACCGGCGCGTCGATGACGTCCACCGGCCCGGTCCGGGCCAGCTCCTTCACGAGCGCGGGTCCGACGGTGCCCATGACCACGTGCAGGTGGGTCCGTCCGGCACCGGCCAGCCCGGCCAGCACCAGATCCCGCGTCGCCGCGCCGTCCGGCAGCATGCTGATGGACAGCTCCGCCTCGGTGAGCCCGGCCGCCGAGCCGACCGCCGTGACGCCCTCCGGAACCCGGCCGAGACCCGGGTCATGGGCCAGGACCGTATGCCCCGCCCGTACGAGCCGGAGGGCCATCGGCAGCCCCATCCGGCCGAGGCCGGCGAATCCGATCAGCACGGCATCTCCTCTCCGTCGCCCTTGCCTTGCTCAAGTGTTCACTAATATTGAACACTTGAGCGCAGGCGTCAAGTAGCAGCGGACGAGAAGTCTTCAGTCGCAGTCGCCCTTCACGGACGGCACGCCCAGCAGCGCCAGAGCCTCGACGGCGTTCGACGGCCGCGCCGAATTCTCGCCGGAGAGCCCTCCGACCTGGGATTCCACCCACTCGCGGGTGTGGTCGAGGTCGCGCCTGCCGGATACGAACCACACGCCGCGCGCGGGTTCGTTGCCGTGATTGAGGTACATGTGCGGACGGGTGGAGTCGAAACACAGCGAGTCGCCCGGCGCGAGCAGATGCCGGTCGAAGTCGAGCAGCAGGGTCAACTCGCCTGAAAGCAGATAGGCATACTCGGTTCCGCTGTGCCGCATCAGTTTCCGGTCGACCGAACTGGCCGCGCCGGGCTCGTAGGTGACCAAGAGGGCGTCGACGTCGGTCTGGCCGCCGATGGCGAGCCGCTCCCACCGGACGCCGTTCGCCATCTCGAGGACGGGGTTGTCCGCGGCACGTTGGACGACCCCGGAAGACACCGGCGCGACCGGCCGCTCCTGGGCGGCGGGCGAGCCCGCGCCGATGCCGAGCAGTTCGTCGAGCGAGATGCCGAGGTGGCTGACCAGCGCGTACAGCGTGCTCACCGAAGGCTGCGACCGTCCCGTCTCCACCTGCGACAGCAGGCTCGCCGAGATCCCGGCGGCGGTCGCCACCTTGCGCAGGCTCAGCTTGCGTTCTTCCCGCGCCTGCCGCAGCGCGGGCCCGATCCTGTCCTCCACCGCGAGCCCCCTTGCACCTCAGTTCGACGGCACTGAACAGTACCGCCGCGTTCGAGCCTCCGCACCGGCCGACGTGACTGCGGCGCGTCTCACTTGACAGTACCGTTCAACGCCATTAAACACTGCGACGCAACCCGCTCACCGATCCGGAGGCACCGATGCCCACTACCGAACCGACGATCGAGGCCGTGCTGGCCGGGCGCCCCGTCTCACGCGAGGACGTGCGCGCGTGGGAAGCGAAGCGGATGGGCAAGGCCGCCGCGAAGATCGGGCTCCCGGCACCGACCGGCGAACTCTCCCTGATGCGGACGGCTTTCGCCGACGCCAAACTGGACCTCGGCCCGGACGAGATCCGCCGCCGCCTCGGCCGGGACATCCGCCGGGCGGACGCCGTCGCGCGGACGTCCACCCGCCTTTCCCGCGGCCGGCGGGTCACCAGCACCTGCGACCTCTTCGTGCGCGGGGCAGGGACCGCCGCCGAATTCCTCGCCTGGTTCGACGACACCGGCCGGGACGACTACGCCCGCAGCATGATCGCCGCCAACCCGGACCACTTCCTGATCGACACCGCGCCCGACGGGCGGCAGGAGGTCATCGAGACGACCGGCGGCAGTCCGCTCGCGACCCGGTTCCTGGTCGACTACACCGACACCGCGGAGATCGTCACCCACCGGGACGCGGCGTTCCCGCTCGAAGCGTCGGGCGTCGCCAGGTCCGGGTCGGGGCTGGCCATCGGCGGGGTCCGGCACGAGTTCCGCGACCACGCCGACGGCTTCCACGCCCACCTCTGCGTCGAGTTCCCGCGGCTCACGATGCCCACGATGGTCACCCAGCACCGGATGCACCTCGCCTGCGAGTTCTCGAACTGGATCACCCTGGCGTTCGGACGCTGACCACGCGGTCCCGCTCGGCCACGCGCTCGACCTTGCCGACCAGAAAGACGTAGGACAGGATCCCGGCGACCGTGATCACGGTCATGTAGGCGAAACCGGGCGCGAAACTGTCGTCGGTGACGATCAGGCCGATGACGATCGGCGTGGCGATCGACGACAGGTTCCCGATGAAGTTGAACATCCCGCCGGTCAGCCCGAGCAGCCGCCGCGGCGCCAGCGCGGAGACCAGTGACCACGTGATCGACGCGAGCCCGTTGCCGAAGAAGGCGATGGACAGGATCACGATGACCATCGTGGTCGAGTCGGTGAACCCGGCCGTGACCATCACGGTGCTCAGCAGCAGTCCGGCGATGATGGGGCCCTTTCGCGCCACCCCGAGCGAAGCTCCGCGCCGTACCAGGAAGTCCGACAGGACACCGGAAACCAGCACGCCCACCAGCGCCGCGATGAACGGCAGCGACGCGAGGAAACCGGACTTGATGTAGTCCATTTCCCGGTACTCGACGAGATACGTCGGGAACCAGGTGAGGAAGAACCAGAGGGTGGAGGTCAGGCAGAACTGTCCGAAGTAGATTCCCCACAGCTTCCGGCTGCCCAGCACGGTCGCCAGATCCGCACGGGTGATCCGCGCCCGCTCCGGCCGCTCGCGCGGCAGGTCCACCAGGCCGCCGCCGGACCGGATCAGCTCCACCTCGGCCTCGTTGGCCCGCGACTCACGTGGTTCGCGGTACTTCGCGTACCAGAGCACGGCCCAGAGGATGCCGACCAGACCGGTGGCGATGAACACCCAGTGCCACGAAAGCACGGTCTGCAGCCAGGACAGCACGGGCGTCAGCAGGGCGAGGCCGATGAACTGGCCCGAGGTGTAGAAGCCGATCGCCGTGGCGCGTTCGCGTTCCGGGAACCAGACGGTCGCGATCTTGCTGTTGATCGGATAGGCGGGCGCCTCGAAGACGCCGACCATCAGCCGCAACGCGATCAGCGCGACGAACCCGCCGATGATCCCCATGAAGAACGTCGCGAGCGACCAGAGGATCAGGCAGCCCGGATACAGCAGCCGCGGCGGGATCTTGTCGACCAGCCAGCCGCCGGGCAGCTGCAACGCGGCGTAGGTCCAGCCGAAGGCCGACAGGAGGATGCCCTGTTCCGCTTTGGACAGGTCGAGTTCGCCTGCGATCGCGGGCATCGCGATCGACAGGTTCGACCGGTCGAGGTAGTTGATGACGACGGTGATGAACAGCATCACCGCGATGAGCATCCGGAACCTGGTGGGACGCACGGCGGTGGTCATCGCGCTCACCATTCCGCGAAGGAGCCGTCGGCGTGCCGCCACACCGGATTCCGCCAGCGATGCCCCTCGGCCGCCCGTTCGGCGACGTACTCCTCGTTGATCTCGATGCCCAGCCCCGGCCCGCCGGGGATGGCGACCTGGCCGTCGTCGTAGGCGAACACCGACGGATCCGCCAGGTAGTCGAGGAGATCGTTGCTCGTGTTGTAGTGGATCCCGAGGCTCTGCTCCTGGATGGTCGCGTTGTAGCAGCCCGCGTCGATCTGCAGGCAGGCCGCCAGCGCGATCGGGCCGAGCGGGCAGTGCAGCGCCAGGCCGACGTCGTACGCCTCGGCCATGTGCGCGATCTTGCGGGCTTCGGTGATGCCGCCGCAATGCGACGGGTCCGGCTGGATGATGTCGACGGCACCCGACGCCAGCACGGTCTTGAAATCCCACCGCGAGAACAGCCGCTCGCCGAGCGCGATCGGGATCGGCGAGTTGCGGAGGACGTCGGCGAATCCGTCGACGTGCTCGGAAAGCACCGGCTCCTCGACGAACATCAACCGGTACGGCTCCAGTTCGCGCAGCAGGACCTTGGCCATCGGCTTGTGCACGCGGCCGTGGAAGTCCACCCCGATACCGATGTTCGGGCCGACCGCCTGGCGTACCGCGTCCACGTTGGCCACGCAGTGGTCGACCTTGTCCCAGGTGTCCAGATAGGACAGTTCCTCGGTCCCGTTCATCTTCACCGCGCTGAACCCGCGGTCCACCACCTCGCGCGCGGCGCGGGCGGTCTCGGCCGGGCGGTCGCCGCCGATCCACGAGTACACCTTGATCCGATCGCGCACCCGGCCGCCGAGCAGTTCGTGCACCGGGACACCGAGGGCCTTGCCCTTGATATCCCACAAGGCCTGGTCGATGCCGGCCAGCGCGCTCATGTGGAGTCCGCCGCCCCGGTAGAACCCGCCGCGGTACAGGACGGTCCACAGATCCTCGATCTGCGAGGGGTCTTTGCCGATCAGGTAGTCGGAAAGCTCCTCGACGGTCGCCGCGACCGAAGCGGCCCGGCCCTCCAGGACCGGTTCGCCCCAGCCGGTGACGCCCTCGTCCGTTTCGATCTTCAGGAACGACCAGCGCGGCGGCACCTGGTATGTCGTCATTGACACGATCTTCATGGTTCTTTTCCTATTCCTGGTGCCAGATCTCGGAAAGTGCGCGGGCACGGACGCCGACCGCGCCGGCGGTGTCACCCGGCCGGTAGAGGCAGGAACCGAGCCCCGCCCCGGCCGCCCCGGCGGCGGCCCAGGCCGCCAGGTTCGTTTCGTCGACCCCGCCGACCGGCAGCAGTCCGACGTCGCGCGGCAGCACGGCGCGCCACGCCCTCATGCCCCCGATACCGACCGCGTCGGCGGGGAACAGCTTGAGATACCGGGCACCCGCGGCCAGCGCGGCGAAGGCCTCGGTCGGCGTCGCGACGCCGGGATACGGCGTCATCCCCTCGGCCACGGCGGCGGAGATCACCGCGCGATCGGTGTTGGGCGCCACGATCAGCCGCGCTCCGGCCGCTTTCGCCCGGCCGACGTCTTCGGTGGTGAGCACGGTGCCCGCCCCGATTTCGCACCGGTCCCCGAACGCGTCGGCGAGCAGGCGGACGCTCGCGAACGGTTCCGGTGAGTTCAGTGGTACCTCGATGGCGGGGAATCCGGCGTCGACGAGCGCCCGGCCGACGCCGACGACCTCGGCCGGAGTCACCCCGCGCAGGATCGCGATCAATCCGGTCACGGTTTCAGTGTCCTTTCGAGACGGTCTTCGAGCAGTCCGGCGGCCGTCGCGATCCGCCACAGCCCTCGGGCGGTGACCTCTTCGGACAGTACGATGGCCTCCACTCCCCTTCCGGCGAGGGCGGTGGCGTAGCGACGGCAGAGTTCGTCCGCGCCGCACAGCACCACACGGGTGTCGGTGTCACGCAACAGATGCGAGACCTCGTCGGCGATCAGGACGCCGGAAAGGTAGTCGGGCAGCGACTCCGGTTCCAGGACGCCGTCGAGCACGAGCGGGCGGGCGCCGAACGCCTCGGTGGCGAGCCCGCGCGAACGCCGTCCCGCGGCGAGCCCCCGCGAGAACGCCTCTTCGTCGGCGACCGGATCAGCGGCTGTGCGGGCGAGGATGCCGTGCGCGATCAGCAATCCGTACAGTTCGCCGGTCATCGCGGTGGTGAATCCGGTGACGATCCCGTCCTCGAGGCGGACCCATTTGCTGTGCGTACCGGGGAGCACCACGGTGAGCGGTCCGCCGGGGTCGCCGAGCGCTTCGAGCACGCCGACCAGTTGTGTTTCCTCGCCGCGGATCACGTCGCCGGGGTGCGCGCCGGACGGGATCCGCAGTCCCGGCACGAGATGGAGCACGCCGTCGCGATGCGACACGGGGACGAGCGACGGGAAGTCGAGCCTCGCCGGGACGGTGCGGTAGCCGGAGTCGGTCCAGCCCTGCGCGCTGCCCACCATGCCGGCGGCGAGGGCGGGCAGTCCGGGGAACTCGGTGAGCCAGTCTCCGCAGGTCTTCCGGAACGCCGACTCGTAGGCGGCCGCCCTGGCCCGCGGGTCGCGGAGGTCCACGTCCTCGGTCGTGGTCAGCAGTCCACGCCCGGCGCCGCGGGCGGCCAGGATCCCGCCGTCCGCGCCGAGCAGCCAGGCACGCTGACCGGAGGTTCCCCAGTCGAGCGCGATCAAGGCGGGTTCGGTGTCGGTCACGAGCGACATCGTGCGGGCGCTTTCCCGATAATGCGATCGCCGTCCCTATATGTAGGATTCCGGCATGTCCGACACGGCACCGCCCGGCACCCAGACGCTCGCCCGCGGCCTCGCGCTGATCCGCGCGGTCGCCAGTGGCGCGACCGACCTCCGCGGCTTGGTCGAGGACACCGGGCTGGGCCGCAGTACCGCGCACCGGCTGGTCCAGCTGCTGGTCAGCGAGGGTTACCTGCGCAGCGGACGGGACGGCTACGCGCTCGGACCCACCTTGATCGAGCTGGGTTTCCAGGCCCTGCACGGCAGTCCGCTGCCGGTGGTCGCCCGGCCGGTGCTGGAGGAACTGGCGGAGCAGTTGCGCGACACCGTGCACCTGGCCGTCCGCGACGGGGATTCGGTGCTGTACCTGGACAAACTGCCCGGTTCACGGGGCGCGGAGATGCGTTCCCGGATCGGGCACCGGATGCCGTTGACCCGCACCGGTGTCGGCATGGCGCTGCTGCTGGACTCCGCGCCGGAATGGCGGGACCTCTACCTGGCCGAGACACCCGCGGAACCCGGCAGGGTGCACCCGGAAGACGTCGAGGCGTTCCTGGCACGCATGCGCGAGTACGCGGAATCAGGGGTGGCGATGGACCTGGAGGACAACGAACCGGGGATCCGCTGTGTCGCGGCGCCGATCCGGGACGCCACCGGCGCGATCGCCGGGGCCATCAGCGTTTCGGCGACCCGGCCGTACATGCCCGCCGCCCGGATGCGCGGCCTGAACCGCGTCGTCGGCCGCGCGGCCCGGCAGGTCTCCGCCGGCCTCGGCCACCGCGAGCCCTGAGCCGTCGGCGCGTCAGATCCCCAACGCGCCGACGAGCAAGGCGCTGACGGCGTCACGGTTGGCGGGGACGTCCTCCCAGCGCAACCTCCGTCCCGCCTCGACCACCACCCCGAAACCGGCGTGCACGAGCACCCTCGCCTGACGCTGGTCGAGCTCCGGCCGCGCCGACCGCAAATGCCGTTCCCAGACGGCGATGTGCTCGCGCTGCGCGCTGACCAAAGGACGCTGCAGGGTCGCGGGCAGACCCGCGAGTTCGGCGTTGGCGACACTGGTGAGCGCGGTGTACTCGAAGCTGTAAGCGACATAGGTCCGCGCCAGCGCGAGCAGCGCGTCGCCCGGGCCCTCGACGCCGCGAAGGTTCTGTTCCACCGCCTGGGCCAGGATTCCCGCGGCCTGCAGGCAGGCGGCGGCGAGGATGTCGGCCTTGCCGGGGAAATAGCGGTAGAGCGCGGACGGCACCAGCCCGACGGCTTCCGCGATCCTGCCGTTCGTGACATTGGCGAACCCGTCCCGTTCGAACAGCGGGATGGCCGCCGCGATGATCTCCGAACGGCGGGTGCGCGGCTCCGGATTGGACGGCAATTCGACGGCGTGTGCGCCCCCGGCGCCCGCCGCCGGATCGGTCGCGGCCACGCGCAGGGCGGACTCGACGAGTACCTCTTCGACCCGGCGCTGGGCGATCGAGGTGCGATGCATCGTGATCGAGCCGATCACGCCGAGGGCGGCGACGGCCCGCAAGCCCTCGTCGGGGAGCGGGTACTCCCGGCGCACCGCCTCGGCGACCCGGTCCACGACCTGCCCGAACTTCAGCGCGAGCGACTGCCGGTCCTCGCGTTCGAGGTACCGGGATTCCCAGCGGTACAGGCCACTCGACGCGCGATGGACGACCGTCCCCTGCGTGACGGCGGCGAGCACGTCCGCCAGCGGCGCGCCGGGCGCCACCTCGTCGAGCGTGGCGACGAGCCGGTCGGCCATGACGTTCGCGCACGCGGCGAACAACGCGTACTTGTTCGGGAAGTGCCGGTACAGGGCCGCCGCGGTGATACCCACGTCGGCGGCGATCTCCTCCATCGACGTCGCGTGGTAGCCGTGCTCGCTGAAGATCCGCCCGGCCGCGTCGACGATCTGCTGCTTGCGGTGGCGCGGCCGGACGGCCGCGGTCGACTCGGCGCTCATGCCGGGAAGTCAACCACGAACCGGATCACCACCAGCGGAAACTGCCGGGCAGGTCGGCGTCGCGATGTGATTTTCGATTAACTTATCGCTTCTCAACCGGCGGCTTGGCATGCATACTGGCCACGCGAGAGGTCCCGTTCCGACACCTGAGGATGGCCATGTCGACCGCTTCGGCTCCCGCCTCGTCCTTCCGGCACCACTGGATGGCGCACGCGGCCACGCACGCGATGATGCGACCGGACAGGCCCGCTCTGCGGTACCTCGGCGAAACGACCACCTGGGCGGAGCTCTCACAACGGTCGTTGCAATTGGCCGCTGCCCTCGCCGCACGAGGTGTCACCGAAGGCGATCGCGTGGCGACGCTGACCTTGAACCATCCGTGGTTCGTGGAGACCGTGTTCGCGGCGAACAGCCTGGGCGCCATGGCCGTCCCGCTCAGTTTCCGCCTCGCGGCGGCGGAGCTCGACTACATCCTGGCCGACTGCACGCCGTCCGCCGTCGTCGTCGACGCGGGATTGCTCCCCCTGCTCGACGCCGCTCCGAACGCCGCGTCGATCGGGACCGTGCTCGTCATCGGTGAGCCGGACGACGCCGAAGGACGCATGGGGTACGAGGAATTCCTGACCGCGCACGAACCGCTGGAACTGCCCGACGTCAGCGAGGAATCGACGGCGCTGATCATGTACACCTCGGGCACCACCGGCAGGCCGAAAGGGGTGATGCTGTCCCATCGCAACCTGCAGATGCAGGCGATCACCTGTATCCGGGCGATGAAGATCTTCGACGACACCGACGTCGCCTTCCTGACCGCGCCGTTCTTCCACATCGCGGGCCTGGGTTCGATCGTGGCGAATTTCCTGGTCGGCGGGGTGGTCGTGATCCACCCGCTGGGCGCCTTCGATCCGCGCGCGGTGCTCGACGCCTACGAACGCGAAGGCGCCACCGTGGTGTTCAACGTTCCCCAGCAATGGGATCTGCTCTGCGCCCAGCCGGACATCGCCGAACGGAAGCTGAAACTGCGGATCATCAGCTGGGGCGCGGCTCCCGCGTCGAGGGCGACGCTGCTCGCCATGGCCGAGAAGTTCCCCGGCGCCCTGAACGTGGCCGTGTTCGGCCAGACCGAGACCTCCCCGATCACCTGCGTGCTCAGCGGAGAGGACTCGACGCGCAAACTCGGCTCCGTCGGCAAACCGATCCCGACGCTCCAATACCGCGTCGTGGACGACGACATGAACGATGTCGCGCCGGGCGAAGTGGGCGAGATCGTCTACCGCGGGCCCTCGGTGACGAAGGGCTATTGGAAGAAACCCAAGGAGACAGCGGAAGCCTTCGCCGGCGGCTGGTTCCATTCCGGCGATCTGGTTTCGCAGGACGAAGACGGTTTCATCTGGGTGGTCGACCGCAAGAAGGACATGATCATCAGCGGCGGCGAGAACATCTACTGCGCCGAAGTGGAGAACGCGATCTCCGCGCATCCGTCGGTACGTGAGGTCGCTGTGATCGGACGGCCCGACGAGCGCTGGGGCCAGGTGCCGGTCGCTTTCGTCAGTGCGACGGAGCCCGAACCGTCCTTGGCCGAACTGGTCGAATTCCTCGACGGCAGGCTCGCTTCGTTCAAGATGCCCAAGGATCTCGTGGTGGTCCCCGAACTCCCGCGCAACGCGGGCGGGAAGGTGGTCAAGGGTTCGCTTCGCGAGCTGGACGAAAAACGATCGTGAATCACTCATCGGCACCTACCAAGGAAGTTAGGTAAGTAAATGAGCGATCTCAGCAGGAGGAATGTCCTGTCCCTCGGCGTCGCACTGGGCCTGGTGGGCGCGGCGAGCGTCGCCCCCGCCTGGGGCGCGACGCGGACCGATACCGCGGCGGACCCCTGGTGGGTCTGGGACGACGAGATCGACCGCATCATGGCGGGGGTTCTCGAAGCGGGCCAGGTGCCCGCGGTCAACACCGCGCTGCGGTCCTGGGTGGACAACAACGATCCGCTCCCCGGCGGACTGCCCGCCGATCTGGCGGGCCACCTCCAGCGTGTCAACCGGTTGCCGTCCTGGGCCGACCCCGCGAAACTGCGCCGCGCGGCCGATTTCAACCGGCGCAAGGACACCTATCTGTTCATGCTGTACGGGCTCGGCAGCGGCATCATGAGCACGGTCATCCCGCGTGAGGCCAAATCGGTCTACTGGTCCGCGGGCGGGGCCGACATGCAGGACCGCGCGGCCAAGACGTTCACCTTCGGCTACGACCTGAGCGACCTGAACGCCTTCGAGCCCGACGGCCAGTTCGTGGTCACCGCGAACAAGACGCGGCTCGTGCACGCCGCGGTGCGGCATCTGCTGCCGCAGTCGCCGTACTGGAAGGCCGTCGCGGACGAGCGGATCCCGATCAGCAACGGCGACATCCTGGTGACCTTCCACAGTCTCGGCACCTACGTGCACCGGAAGCTGCGCGAATGGAAGGTCCCGATGTCGGTCGCCGACGAGGACGCCTTCCTCCACATGTGGCAGGTCGCCATCCACCTGCTCGGCGTGCGGGAGGAGTTCATCCCGAAGTCGTGGGCGGCCGCCTACGCGCAGTCGGCGCAGGTGCTCACCCCGATCCTTTCCCCTTCGCACGAAGGAAAAGAGCTCGCGGAAGATCTGCTGGGGCTGACCGCGCAGGTCGATCTGGGCGTCACCCGGGGATTCCTGAACGAATTCGTGCGCTACGTGCTGAGCGACGCGATCGGCGACTGGCTCGGATTGCGCCGCGATTACGCGTCCGCGGCCCTCATCCGCACCGCGTGGCCTGCCTACATCGCGTTCCGCGAGGGGCTGATCCCGATCATGCCGGCCGGGTTCTACATGTTCGACCAGATGGTGCGCGCGCTGGCGATGTTGTTCCTCAACAAGGGCACTTCACCGACGACGACCCCGATCACCATCCCCACCGGGAACCGGGCCGGCACCTGACCGCCTCGTCACCTCGTGAGTGGTTAGGACGGTCCTAACCGTCCTAACCACTCACGAGGCCGAAAGCCTTATCGACGTGACAGTTTTTCGCTTCTCAGTAGTTTCCACGACGCGCACCCGGCCGGGTCCCCGCTATATCTGGGAAACCGTTCCGGCTCCGGGACGGTTCTTCCGAGAGGACATGCGCGATGAAGCGTGGATCACGATGGGGCACCGCGGTGCTCAGTGCGGTGACCGCACTGCTCGTGGCGGCGGCACCGGCTGACGCCGAAGAGAATCCCTATGCCCGCGGCCCCGCTCCGACGAACGCCAGCATCGAGGCGGACCGGGGATCGTTCCAGACCGCGACCGAGAAAGTCCCCGCCGGACAAGGTTTCGGCGGCGGGACGATCCATTACCCGACCGAAACCGGCCAGGGCACTTTCGGCGCGATCGCGATCGCGCCCGGCTTCTTGGAGACGGAGAGCGCGATCGCCTGGTACGGCCCGCGTCTGGCGTCCCAGGGATTCGTCGTCATCACGTTCTCCACCAAGAGCACCTGGGACACTCCGGACGTCCGGTCCGATCAGCTGCTCGCGGCTCTGCGGTACGTGACGGACAAGAGCCAGGCCAAGGATCGCGTCGACCCGGGCAGGCTCGCCGTCATGGGCCATTCGATGGGCGGAGGCGGGTCGTTGATCGCCGCGCAGAAAGCACCCACGCTGAAGGCCGCCATCCCGTTGACGGGCTGGAACCCGAACACGACGTTCTCCGATTTGAAGGTCCCCACGTTCGTCGTCAGTGCCCAGAACGATTTCATCGCCCCGGACGGCTCGCATTCCCGGCCGTTCTACCAAAGCCTTCCCGAGTCCTTGGACAAGGCGTACATGCTGCTGGCCGGCGCCGGTCACATGGCGCCGACGAAGCCGAACGTGACCATCGCGAAATACAGCCTTTCGTGGCTGAAACGCTTCGTCGACGAAGACACCAGGTACGACCAGTTCCTGTGCCCGCTCCCGGCGAACGACCCGAAGATCGCCGTATACCGGGGAAGTTGCCCGCTCGGCTGACGCAAGGGGCGTGGCCGCTGTGACCTCGGCGGGTCACAGCGGTCCGCGGTCCCGTTGCTCGACCCAGACGGCCAGCTGGGTCCGGTTGGCGAAGTCGAGCTTGTGCGAGATGTGCTGCAGATGCGTCTCCACCGTGCGCCGGGCGATGACCAGTCTCGCCGCGATGTCCCGGTTGCTCAGCCCGGCCGCGACCAGCCGCGCGATCTCCGACTCGCGCGGCGTCAGCGGCGGAAGATCGGCCGGTTCGCCGTCGGGCAAGGCCTCGGGACCGGCCAGGGCGTCGTGCGGATTCCGCCGCCGCCCTTCGGCGAAGGCCAAGTCGAATCTCTCCGCCCCCAAGGCGTTCCGGGTGGCGTCGTGGAACATCCGGTGCGACGCGGTGACGGCCACGTCGGGCTCGGCGTTGCAGCGGTCCCAGAGCGTGGCGGCGGTCCCGAACAGTTCCGCCGCCCGGACCCACTCCTCGCGCCTCGCCGACACCCAGGCGAGACCGTCCAGCCGGTAGGCCGCGGACATCATGTCCGACGTACGGAGGTCGATCTCCAGTGCGGAACGGATGAACCGCTCGCCGTCGTCGAGAACGCCGCCGAAGCAGACTTCGACGACTCCCAGCCCGTACAGGGCCATGGAGCGATAGCGGTACTCCCCCGCCTCCTCGCACAGGCGGAGCATCGAGCCGAGCAACTCCCGCGCGCCCGGCAGGTCACCCCGGTAGGCCAGCGCGACCCCCTGGATGAACATCGGATGCATCTGGCGCCGTACGTCGCCTCGCTCGCCGAACAGCCGCACGGCCTCCGCCGCGCGGACCATGGTGTTCGGTTCCGCGGACAGCATCCTCACGAAAGCACACGCATGGGCGATGTAGGGGGCGGCGTCGTCGTCCTCGATCGCCTCGGCGGCGGCCAACCGCTGCCGCGCGCCGGGCAGATCCGCGTGCAGCGCGGCGCAAAGGGCGGCGACGGCCAGGCCGCGGGCCCGGCCCCGGGTCTCCGGCGGCATCGCCTCGAGCGCGCGATCGATCCAGTCCCGCAGTTCCCAGGCCGCGCCGCGGGCCACCCAGTACTCGATCACGCCGACGGCCATCCCCAACGCCACCGCGCCTTCGCCCGGGGTGCGGAGCGACCACGACAGCGCCTCGCGGATGTCGGCGTGCGCCGCGGTCAGACGCTCGTACGCCTCTTCCTGTCCCGGCCCGAACCATGCGCCCGCGGCTTGGTCGATCAGCCGGGCGTAGTGGTCACGATGCTTCCTCGCCACGCCGAGCTCGTCACCGGATTCGGCGAGCCGGTGCCCGCCGAACTCGCGGAGCAACCGGAGCATCCGGTAGTGGACCCGGTCCGTGCCGTCGATGCGCGCCAGCACCGACTTGTCCACCAAACCGTCCACCGCGTCGAGCACGGCGAGCGAGTCGAGCCCGGCTCCGGCGCAGACGTCCTCCGCTGCGGACAGGTCGAACTGGCCGGCGAACACCGAACAGCGCGCCCAGACGATCCGCTCGGTCTCCGTGCACAGGGAATGACTCCACTCGATGGTGGCGCGCAGCGTCCGATGCCGCTCGACCGGCATCCGGAGACCGGTGGCCAGCACGCCCGAGTTGCTCTCGACCCGGTCCGCGATCTGCGACGGCGACAGGGCCCGGATCCTGGCCGCGGCGAGTTCGATCGCCAACGGCAGGCCGTCGAGCCGCCGGCAGAGGCGGACGACGTCCGCGACGTTGCTCTCGGTGACCTCGAAAGCGGGCAGCACGTTGGCGGCCCGCTCCGCGAACAGCCGCACCGCGCCGAACGCGAGCGCCTCTTCCGGTGTCCCGACCTCTTCGTCGGGCACGGCCAGGGGCGGGATCGCCAGGACGTGCTCGCCGGTCAGCCCCAGCGAGCAGCGGCTGGTGGCCAGGACGACGAGGTCCGGGCAGTCCCGCAGCAACGCCGTCACCAGGTCCGCACTGCCGTCGAGGAGGTGCTCGCAGTTGTCCAGCAGCAGCAACGACCGCCGAGGCCGCAGATACGAGACGACGGCCTCCAGGTCGGTGCGTCCCGCCGTGTCGTGCAGGCCCAAGGCGTCGGCGACCGTGCGCGCGACCAGCCGTTCGTCCCGCAGCTCACCCAGTCCGGCGACCGCCACGCCACCGGGGAAGGCCCTGGTGAGCGAACTGGCCACCTGGGCGGCCAGCCGGGTCTTGCCCACGCCGCCGGCGCCGGTCAAGGTGACCAGACGGCCCACGCCGAGCAGCCGCCGCACCTCGTCCTCGTCGTCCGTCCGGCTGACGTAGCTCGTCAGGGGCCGCGACCGGACCTCGCTGTCGTTCGTCATGATTCCCCATCGAAACATGCTCGCCGGACGGAGCGGGCTGTTCACCACAGCCCGGGCATCCCCGCATAATGCCCGACTTAGGCGATGTGCGCGGGTTGTGGCGGTCATGGCGCTACGGGGTCGGCTGAGCCGTGTCCCATTCGGGCGCCTCGACGAAGTGCACGTCGTACCGCTCGTGAAGGCGCTCGACCTCTTCGGGTGCGACGTTTCCGCGCAGGATCTCGGGCAGGACCCGGAAGTAGCCGAACCGGTCGACGCCGGGCGCCAGCGTGATGAGGACGTCCGCGCCGATCTCCGGCGGCGCGGCGAACGCGTGCCGGACGCCAGGCGGGATCACCACGTAACCGCCGCGCTCGACCGTGATCGTTTCGTCGCCCACCAGCATCCGCAGTGCCCCGTCGAGCACGTAGAACGCTTCCGCGGATTTCCGGTGATAGTGCGGTTTCGTCCCGGGTTCCCCAGGTCGTAGCGACAACCGGTTCGCGCCGAGGAGCCCGCCCGTGTGCTCGCCGTCGGCCAGCAACCGCAACGCGGGCCGCTCGATGACCTCCGCGTCCTTCTCGTGCATCACCCAGGCTTCGTTCGTCATCGTGTTCCCCATCTAGTTGAAGTCTTCAACCAAAACTAGCCCGAAGTGGTTGAAGGCGTCAACTGTTACTGTATGCGCCGTGACCGACTGGCTCGACCCGGAACAGCAGCGCGACTGGCGGGCGTTCATCGAAGGATCCGTGCGGTTCGTCGACATGCTCGACCGGCGGCTCCGCGAGGAGCATGGGCTTTCCCTTGCCGAGTTCGAACTCCTGGTGCGGCTTTCCGAAGCCACCGGCCGGTCGATGCGCATGGCGGACCTCGCGAAATCCGCGTACTACTCGCGCAGCCGCCTTTCGCACCGCATCAACGGGCTGGAGACGCGCGGCCTGGTCCAGCGGGAATCGACCTCGGACGACGGCCGCGGCGTCCGGGCCCGGCTCACCGACCAGGGCTACGAGACGTTGCGCCGCGCGGCACCGGACAATCTCCGCACCGTCCGCGAACACTTCGTGGACGTGATCGCGCCGGACGACCTCCGGGCCGTCGGCCGCGCCATGCGTGCCGTGTCCGGACGGCTCGATCAGTGACGCGGCCCACCTGCCCGAACCACCGGCACCCGGTAATGTCCGGCCCATGAGCGACGCGCCGACCCCTTCCGAGGCTTTCGACCTTTTGCTCGCCGGCAACCGGCGTTTCGTGGCCGGTACTCCGGAGCACCCGAATCAGGATGCCGTCCGCCGCACCGAAACCGCCCCCGAGCAGAGCCCGTTCGCGGTGCTTTTCGGCTGCTCCGACTCGCGACTGGCCGCCGAGATCATCTTCGACCGCGGGCTCGGCGACCTGTTCGTCGTCCGCACCGCGGGCCACGTCGCCGGTTCGGAGGTGCTGGGCAGCATCGAGTACGCCGTCAGCATCCTCGACTGCCCGCTGGTCGTCGTCCTCGGCCACGACTCCTGCGGTGCCGTCGCCGCGACCCGCGAAGCACTGAAGGACGGCCTCGGCACCAACGGCTTCGTCCGCGACGTCATCGAGCGCGTCACCCCGAGCGTCCTCGCCGCCCGCGCCGCCGGGCTCACCAGCAACGACGACATCATCGACGAGCACATCCGCCACACCGTCGACCTCCTGGTCGACCGTTCCCGGCTGCTCTCCGAGCAGATCGACGCCGGGAAGACCGCCGTGGTCGGGCTGTCGTACCACCTGTCCGACGGCAACGCGCGGGTCGTCACCACGCGGGGACTGGGCTGATCCTCAGCTCGGCAGGAGCACTCCGGCGAGCGCGAGCACGGTTCCGGCCGCCGCCGCGGCCAGGATCGTGGTCACCACGCCACGCCGGAACACGAACAGCAGGACCCCGGCACCGGCGAGCACGGCGTACTGCCATCCCTGGGTCAGGCTGAGCGCGAGCGGGATCGCCGAGCCGAGGATGGCGCCGACCGCGGCCGGACCGGCGCCGTCGAGGAACGCGCGGACGTTCGGGTTGCCACGCAACCGGTTGAAATGCTTGGCACCGAACAGGATGAACAGGAACGACGGGGCGAAGGCGACCAGCGAGGCCAGGATGCCGCCGGTGAGCCCGGCCGCGGCGTAGCCGACGACGGCGACGGTCTGCACCACCGGCCCGGGGGTGACCTGGCCCAGCGCGACCGCGTTGAGGAACTCCCCCGCGCTCATCCAGTGGTAGGTGTTCACCGCGTCGTCCTGCATGAGCGGGATGATCACGAAGCCGCCGCCGTAGGACAGCATCCCGACCTTGAGCGCCACCCACGCGACGGACGCGAACACACCGGCGCCCGCGACCGCCGCGGCCCAGGATTGGGCGGGAACGGCGAACAACGCGGCACTGGACTCACCGCGGCGTGCGCGGTTCACGGTCAGTTCGACCGCGCCGCAGCCCAGCAGGACGAGCACCAGCCACGGGCCGAGCAAGGCGGCCGACACGACACCCGCCAGGACGTACAAGGCCCAGCGCACGCGGCCGGTGGAGGCCGCGCGCCGCCAGCCCGCCGGGATCAGGCCGACCCCCGCGTGCACCGCGACGGCGGCGACCGCCGCACCCGCTCCCGCACCGGCCCCGCGCACCCAGGCCGGTGGGGATCCCGTGAGGAACAGCGCGGCCAGCGCCAAAATCACGATGAGGCCGGGCACGATGAACGCCGCGCCGCCGACGAGCGCCCCCGCCCGGCCGCGGACCCGCCACGCGGTGAAGATCGCGAGCTGCGTCGACGCCGGGCCGGGCAGCAGGTTGCAGGCGGCGATGGCGTCCTCGAACTCCTGATCCGACAACCACTCCCGGCGCTGCACGCACAACTTGCGGAGCAGGGCGATATGGGTGGGCGGCCCGCCGAACCCGATGCAGCCGATCCGGCCCCATTCCCGCAGGACGGTGCCGAGGCTCGGCTCGTGGTGCGGCGTCACCGGGAAGCGGGCTGGAACAGTTCGACCGGATTGCCCGCCGGGTCGTCGAACACGATCTGACGGCCACCCGGCCCGGTCACGACGTCACTGCGGAACGAGACACCGTCCGCGCGCAACCGCGCGACTTCGGCGTCGATGTCGTCGACGACGAGATGGATGCGGTTCCACCCGCCCGGCGCCGGTTTCGTACCGTCCGGCAACGCCCGCCCCGCCGAACTCGCCGGACCGCTGAGCAGCAGCCGGAGATTCCCGCGCACCACGTCGGCGAACGCGGGCAACGCGCTCGAACGCACGGCGAAACCCAGGTGTCCGGTGTAGAACTCGACGGCGGCCGCGACGTCGTCGACCAGGTACCGCACACTCACCAAATCCGAAGTCATGTCCTGTTCACCTCATCATCGCGATATTTCCCGCCGAACCGGGCGGTCAGGAACCCGATCCGGCGGTCCAGTTCGTCGGCGAGCCGACGGAACGCCAAACGGCTCTCGGGTTCCTTGGCCGGATCCGGCAGGCTCCAGTGGACGACGTGCGGATGCCCGGGGAACTCCGGGCAGACCTCACGGACCCGGTCGCAAAGACTGATCACCCAATGGAATCGCCTGCGCCGGAGATCGTCCACATGGGACGGTTCGTGGGTCAGGGCGATGCCGCGTTCGGCGAGAACGCGCACGGCGTCGGGATGCAGCGGTTTCGGGTGGCTGCCCGCGCTGGACACCTCGACCCTCGAACCGGCGCGGTGCCGCAGCAGCGCCTCGGCCATCGGCGAGCGCCCGCTGTTCCCGGTGCACACGAACAGCACCTTGATCCGGGGCTCGGCCCGCTTCACCTCCACCCCGATCGGCGACAGGGCGGGATGCAGCGAGCTTCCCGTCTCGGCGAGCGCGTCCGCGCACCGCCCCAGATCGAGGTGGTAGTAGGTGTCACGGCCGTCGAAACTGCTCCTCCGCGCCGTGACCAGCTCCGCGGCCCGCAGCTTGCGCAGGTGATAGGACACCAGGTTCTGCGGCTGCCCGACCAGGTCGACCAGCTCCCGCACCCGGCGGTCGCCGTGCGACAACTCGCGCAGCAGCCGCCAGCGCAGCGGATCGCTCGCCAGCCGTACGAACGGCGGCGGATCGGCCGTCTCGAAGGTCGCCACTGGCCGAAGATACATCAATGCAGGTTGATATATCTAGACCTCGCCGAACTTCGTGCTCGTTACCCGGCGCGGTAGGAAGCACGACGGGCCAGCGTCGCGCCGGTTGCGAAAGCCACTTTCGCAACGTTGAAGGTTGCCAAAGTGGCTTTCGCAACACGATCGCGGACGTCACGCGACTTCGCCGGACACCTTCCCGGCGCGCCGGGAACGCGAAAGAGCCACCCCGCCCAGCGCCGCGGCGATCAGCCCGACCACCAAGGCGAGGAACCCACCGACGATCCCGTAGCCCGTGCCAGGGCCGCCCTTCGCCGCGGCCACCACGTAAACGCCGCCCGCCATGCCGAGCAGCCCCGCCGCCAGCGCCACGACGGCTCCCCGCCGGGTGTCGCCGGACCGGCTCCGAGCGACGGCCAGTCCGCCGGCGACCACCCCGATCACCCCCACCAGCGCGGCGATCAGGGACCAGACGCGTCCGGGGGTCAGGTAGCCGGCGGACAGCAAGTGGACGGTCATGGGGTACTCCTTCGCTCGATGACTGATGTCCGCAGATCGTGTCCGCCGGACCCGCCCCGCGTCGTCCGCTGAAGGCAGGCATTCCGGACTGCCGCCGCGGTCGTGGAAATCCCGGGACTACCGCGTGCGTGGTAGTCCCGGCATCGTCCGTGGGGAGGAGTCGCGCGCGAGGACGGCTGGTTAGGGTTCTCGCATGAACAGGGTCTGGGGCTGGGCGATCGCCGTCGGGGTGACGGTGGTCCTGCTCGTCACGGCACTGTCCGATCAGGACACCACCGTGAACCCCTTCGGTTACGTGGTGCTGGTCGCCGGCGGCATGGCGCTCGCCGCGCATCGCCGGGCGCCCCTCACGGTCCTGGCCGTGACCGCGGTGTGCGCGCTGGGGTATCAGGCCATGGGTTTCACCGTGCCCGCCGTCGCCTACCTGGTCGCGGTCTACGCCGCGGTCCGCGCCGGACACCGGATCGTCGCCGTCGCGGGATCACTGCTCATGATCGTCGCGCTCCCGCTCGTGCTTTTGGCCTCCGCCAACGCTTCTTCCGTCAGCGATGCCTTCGCCCAGAGTCGTGACGCGCTGCAGCTGGCCTGGCTGATCGCCGCCGGCGCGGCGGGTGAAGCGCTGCGACAGGCCGAACGGCGGGCCGACGAGGCCGAGCGCACCCGTGAGGAGACCGCGCGGCGCCGGGCCGACGAGGAACGGCTGCACATCGCGCGGGAACTGCACGATTCGCTCACCCACCAGATCTCCGTCATCAAGGTTCAGGCCGAGGTCGCCGTCCACCTGGCCACCAAACGGGGCGAGGCGGTGCCGGAATCATTGCTGGCGATCCGCGAAGCAGGCCGTGAGGCGACCAGGGAGCTGCGGGCGACCCTGGAGGCGCTGCGCGACGACGACACGAACCCGCCGCACGGACTCGACCGGATCCCCGACCTGGTGGAACGGGCCCAGGCGGCCGGTCTCGACGCGATGCTCACCGTCGAAGGGCGGCGACACGATCTGCCCGCGGCCGTGGACCGCACCGCGTACCGGATCGTCCAGGAATCCTTGACCAATATCGCCCGGCACGCCGCGGCGAAAACCGCGTCGGTGCGCATCGACCACCGTCCCGACACGCTGACGATCCAGGTCGAGGACGACGGCAAAGCCACTCCGGGCACCACACCGATTCCCGGAGTCGGACTGCTGGGGATGCGTGAACGGGTCACCGCGCTCGGCGGCCGTCTCGACGCCGGACCGAAAGACACGGGCGGTTTCTCCGTCCGGGCCGAACTTCCCGTGGAGCGCTCGTGATCCGCGTCCTGCTGGTCGACGACCAGCCCCTGATCCGCAGCGGATTCCGCGCGCTGCTCGACGTCGAGGACGACATCGAGGTCGTGGCCGAAGCCGCCGACGGGGGCCAAGGCGTGACACTCGCCAGAAAACACCTTCCCGACATCGCGCTCATCGACATCCAGATGCCCGGCGTGGACGGCATCGAGGCGACCCGGCGCATCGCCGCCGACCCGGCCTTGGCAGGCGTGCACGTCGTCATCCTGACCAACTACGGCTTGGACGAATACGTCTTCAACGCGCTGCGCGCGGGCGCGGCGGGCTTCCTCGTCAAGGACATCGAGCCCGAAGACTTCCTGCACGCCGTCCGCGTCGCCGCGCGCGGTGACGCCCTGCTCGCGCCGTCGATCACGCGCAAGCTGATCGACCGGTACGTCACCGTCCCGCTCGGCGGCGGCAGCGGTTCCGGGCTGAAGGAACTGACCAACCGCGAACGCGAAGCGGTGGTCCTGGTCGCGCGGGGCCTGTCCAACGACGAGATCGCCGGCCACATGGTGATCAGCCCGCTGACCGCGAAGACGCACGTCAATCGCGCCATGACCAAACTCCACGCCCGCGACCGCGCGCAACTCGTGGTCCTCGCTTACGAATCAGGCCTGGTCACACCGGGCGAGTCCGCACCCGGTTAGCCGTCCCGTCGTCGGGTACCCGTCGGAAAACCCCTCGGAAAGGAGGACCGGGTGCCTGGCGGAACAGAGGTCGGGACGCTCCGGCGGTACCGGCGCGCGTGCGATTACCTCGCCGCGGCGATGATCCATCTCAAGGACAACGTCCTGCTCCGCGAACCGCTACGGCCCGAACACCTGAAACCGAGGCCGCTCGGGCACTGGGGCACCTGCCCCGGATTGACCCTCGTGTACGCCGGGTTGAATCGCCTCGTCGCCGAAACCGGGCAACGGACCCTGCTGATCACCGGCCCCGGCCACGGCGCGCCCGCCATCCACGCCAATTTGTGGCTGGAGGGAACGCACGCCGAATACGATCCGCGGCTGTCACTCGACGAGCGCGGGCTCGCGGACCTGGTCCAACGGTTCTCCTGGCCCGGCGGCTTCCCCAGCCACCTCTCCCCCGAGGTTCCCGGTGTCATCCACGAGGGCGGGGAACTCGGCTACGCCCTCGCGACGGCTTTCGGTGCCGCGTTCGACGATCCCGGCCTGCTGGTCGCCTGCGTGATCGGTGACGGGGAAGCCGAGACGGGGCCGACCGCCGCCGCGTGGCACAGCCCCAAATTCAGCGGCCCGGGTGACGGCAGGATGTTGCCCATCCTGCATCTCAACGGCTACAAGATCGCGTCACCGACAATCTATGAAGCGATGTCGGACGACGAACTCGTCGCCTATTTCACCGGTTGCGGCTGGCGCCCGGTCATCGTGGACGTCCGCGACACCGGCGATCCGGACACGCCGCTGGCCGAAGCCCTGGCCCGAGCGCACGAACGCGACACGGACGAGCCACCGATGATCGTCCTGCGGAACACCAAGGGTGCGGGTCTGCCGACGGCCACACCGGACGGGACTCCGCTCGAAGGTACCTTCCACGCCCATCAGGTCCCCCTGTCCGGCGCAGCGGACGATCCGCGTGAACTCGCCGAACTCGAACGCTGGCTACGCTCCTACCGGCCGGAGGAGCTCTTCGACGAGAACGGGGTGCCGTCCGCGGACATCCTCGCGGTCCCACCCGCCCCCGAATTGCGGCTCGGCCGCGTCCCGCAGGCGAACGGCGGCCTGCTGCGCCGTGACCTGCCCCTTCCGGAGGTGGCGAAGTACTCGGTGGCCGTCGACGAACCCGGCGCCGCCGACGCCAGCGCCCCCGAAGTGCTGGCCGAGTGGCTGGCGGAGATCGTCCGGCGCGCCCCGAGCACGTTCCGCGTCGTCTGCCCGGACGAACTGGAGTCCAACAAACTGGGCACCCTGCTCGAAGCGACCCCGCGGCAATTCGACCGCGAGGTCACGGGATACACCGAACACCTCGGCCCCCGCGGCCGAGTGCACGAAGTGCTTTCGGAGCACCTGTGCCAAGGCTGGCTGCAGGGTTACCTCCTCACCGGACGGCACGGCCTGTTCCCCTGCTACGAAGCCTTCGTGTCCATTGTGGACAGCATGGTCAACCAGTACGCCAAATTCCTCAAGATGTCCGGCGAGGTCGACTGGCGCGCGCCGGTGGCGAGCCTGAACTACCTGCTCACCAGCGACGGCTGGCGGCAGGAACACAACGGCTACAGCCATCAGGGGCCCGGATTCATCAACCAGATGCTGACCAAGAAGGCCACCACCGCCCGGATCTATCTCCCGCCGGACGCGAACACGCTGCTGGAGACGATGCACCGCTGTCTCGGCTCGACCGGGCTGATCAACGTCGTCGTCGCCGGTAAGCAGAGCGGCCCGCAATGGCTGTCCCCCGACGAGGCCAGGGCGCACTGCCGGGCGGGCGCCGGGGCATGGTCGTGGGCGAGCAACACCGAAGCCGCGGCCGACGTCGTCCTCGCCTGCGCCGGAACCACTCCCACCGTGGAAACCCTGGCCGCCGCCCAGCTGCTGCGGGAAACGGCGCCGGAACTGCGGGTGCGGGTGGTGAACGTGGTCGATCTGCTCTCCCTCTGCCCGGCGGACCGGCATCCGAACGGGATGTCCGATGAGGCGTTCGCCGACTGCTTCGGTGACGGCACCCCGGTGGTGTTCGCCTTCCACGGCTACCCGTCCGCGGTGCACGAAGTGCTGCACGGACGTCCGCGCGCCGACCGCTTCCATGTCCACGGTTACCTGGAGGAAGGCACCACGACCACACCGTTCGACCTGCTCGCGAGCAACCGGATGACCCGTCACGACCTCGCCGCCGACGCCGTCCACCGGGCGGCGGGCTGGGCGTCGGCAGGCGGGGATCTCGCCCGCGAACTGGTGCGGCGGCGGGACACCGTGCTGCGACAGTCCTATCAGGACGGTGAAGATCCGGCCGAGATCACCGGTTGGAGGTGGCACCCGTGAGGATACTGACCGTCAATCCCGGATCGGGCAGTCTCCGGCTGCACGTGGTCGACGGCGAGGACGTCGTCGACTCGGCGGAAATCGGGAAACCGCCGTCGGACGCGACCGAAGACGTGCGGTCGTTCGTCGAGGACGTGCGGGTGGACGCGGTCGCGCACCGGCTCGTGCACGGCGGGACGGCGCTCGTCGCGCCCGCCGTGGTCGACGCCCAGGTGCGCGAGGCGATCGCGAAGGCGAAATCCCTGGCGCCGGAACACGTTCCGAACACCGAAGCCCTTCTGGAGCTGCTGACCGGCCTGCTGCCGGACGTGCCGCACGTCGTCTGCCCGGACACCGCCTTCCATCAGGGGCTGCCCGAGGTCGCGCGGACGTACCCGCTGCCCGCGCGCTGGCGTGAACGCTGGGACCTGCGCCGTTACGGGTTCCACGGGCACTCGTTCGCGTGGGCGGTCCGGCGCGCCGCCGAGCTGCTCGGCCGCCCGCCGGACGAGCTCGGCCTGCTCGTGGCGCATCTGTCCGGTGGCAGCTCGGTGTGCGCGGTCTCCGGCGGGCGCAGCGTCGACACGTCGATGGGCTTCACCCCGCTCGAAGGCGCGATGATGGCGAAGAGGTCCGGCAGCGTCGATCCCGGCATGCTGTTGTGGCTCCTGCGGGAAGGGCATGTCGGCCTGGACGAACTCGAGGACGGCCTCTATCACCACTCGGGGCTGCTGGGGTTGTCCGGGACCTCGGACGACACCCGGGAGCTGGTCCGCGACAGTCGTTCCGGCGATGCCGGGGCAAGGTTCACCATGGCGGTGTTCGAACATCGCGTCCGTCGCGAGCTCGCGGCCGTCGCGGCGAGCCTCGACCGCGTGGACGCACTGGTGTTCACCGGCGACATCGGGTGGGACCAGCCCGAGGTCGCCGAGGCCGTCGCGCGCGGACTCGGTGTGCTCGGGATACAGGGCGATCTGTCCACCGACCGCTCCCAAGACGCGATCATCAGCGACCGGAACGCGGGGATACCCGTCTTGACGGTGCGATCGCGGGAGGAATTGTCCCTGGCCGCTGCGGCAGCCACCGTGACGTCACGGCCAGCTGCCTGAGCCTCCGCGGGCGGATCTGGCCGCTTTTCCGGTGCCACGCGGGAAACCGTGTTTGCCGAGCCGGACCTCGGCCAGCTCGTCGGCGCTGGTCATCGTGAAGAACAGCCCCAGGAACAGGCTCAGCATCAACGCGCCCAGCACGGCGGGAATGGGTAACGGCGTGAGCGTCACCAACAGCACGAACGCGATCGTGAGCCACGGCAACGCCTCGAAACAGATCCGGAGGGCGAACCGCAGCAGCCACGTGCGCGAGGTCGCGTCGTACAGCACCCATTCGCGGTATCGCTCCGGCAGTCTGCGCCCGTAGACGTACTGCACCCACCGGATCGGGCCTGGCCTGTCCATCGCGAATCACCTCCGCTACCTGGAGGGGTACCCACTCACCGCTTCCTGACGCGGGATCAGCGCGGCCAGCAGGGCGCGGATCGGCGGGCCCTGGTCTGCGTGAGCGCCACGTGGGCTGTCGTGTTCCCGGTGTGTGCTTCCACGACGGCGGCTTGTGCCGCGGTGGTCGTGGTCGGCAGTGTGTGGGCGGTGAGCCGGACCCCGCGGCGGGACCGTGTTCCGGCCGTCGGCGCGTGACGGCCGAGGTACGTGAAGGCCCCCTTTCCTCGGCTGAGCCGAGGGAAGGGGGCCTTCACGCGCGGCCACTGTGACTGCTGTGGTTGCTGGTGTTGCTGGCGCACCTGTGGCGACCCTTCGGTCCGTGAAGGCCTCCTTGAGGGACTCTGGGTCCCTCAAGGAGGCCTTCACGGACTTGCCCTCACGGACGTTCGAGATCCACACCGTCGACGGAGCGAAGCACACCTTCGACTCCTTCGAATGCGCGATCCACCAGCTGGCGCCGATCTGCGAGCACTGCGGTTGCCGCGTGGTCGGACACGGCATCCAGGTGGAGGATCGCTTCTTCTGCTGCGCGCACTGCGCAAGGGAGAGCTCGGTCGCCGGCGGAGACAAGGCACGCGACGCCGTCGCGACGTCCTGATCGTCAGACCGCGAACCGAAGAACCGCACCGACGCCCTCCGTCAGACCCTCACCACTGACGGGGACGATGTCCGCGCCTTCGGCCAGCACGGCCACCGGGAGCGCTTCGTCCGCGCGGCACTCGGTCAGCGTCTCCGCGCCGGAGAGTTCGAGGTCCTCCTTCGCGGCCGCGACCTGGGTCGGTTCGCCGGAGACCCAGACCAGGCGATCCGCCAAGGAATCGGCGTCGATCAGCAAGGTCTCGACGGCACCCGAACGCAGGGCGGCCGTCGTCCGCGCGAGCCCGTCCGCCGCCAAGCCGCCCTCGCGACCCTGTTCGGCACGGAAGCGGTCGATCACGTCTTGGCGGCCGCGTTCGGCGTGTTCGGTCAGCACCCGGTGTACCTCGGCTTCGAGGGCCTCCGGGCCACTGCCGTCCGCCCGGCCGCCTTCCTCCAGCTCGACGACCTTCTCCTTGCCGCGCGGGGCGAGTTCGTCGCGTACCTGCGCTCGCGCCTGCACCTCGCCCGCGAGCACCAGCACTTCGGCGCCGACGGAATCGGCGAGCTTCACCGCCTCCTGCGCGACTTCCGCGGCGTTGCGTTCGGCCACGGCCTCCACCCGATGCTGGATGTTCCAGTAGGCCGAGCCGCCACCGCGCACCTTGTGCACCGGGTGGTCCTCGCCCTGGACGGTCCGCTGTTCGGCACCGTCCGCACCCGACGCGAACAGATCGGCCCCCGTCCGGTCCGCGACCACGACGACGTGCGGCACGACGGCCGGGGCGAGCCGCAGGAGCGGGAGAAGATACGGCTGCGGCGCGACACGGGCGACCTCACGGAGCGGCGGCTCCACGAGTTCCTCGTCGAGTACGACCTCGTCCCCCTCCGCGATCAGAGCCCGGCCCGCCTTGCCCTCCGAAGGCGGGGCGGCCGCCACCGCGGCGTCGAGAGCGGTGAGCGTCCGCTCCTGCGCACCCTCGTCGGCCAGCCGTTTGCGGAGCGAACGCCAGCGCAGCTCCAATTGCGCGGCGGCGTCCTCGGTGTCGTGCGAGTTGTCGAAGTAGACCGACGCGAACGGTCCTTCTCGGACGGTGACGTCCCGGAGCGTTGAGCTTTGCACGATGTCTCCTGTCTCGTCGGTTCCGCTTTCGATCTTCGGGTACCCGAGAGGAGGCGGGTGAATCACCCTTGCCCGAGAACGCGTCGATCGGGCAGAGCATCGCGCGGCGCTGGAGGGCCCGGACGCTGTTGGGGTGCTTGTTCATCGCTTCGGCGCGACTTGGGAAGCGGGAACGAAACACCGCCTCTCACCAGCGGGGAACGCGCCGTCCTGGGATGGCGCGAGATGCTCGTCTTCCCCTCGCGCCGTCCCCGTCGAGCCAGACCACGGCTTCCCGGCCGCTCGCGGTGACGAGCACACCTCGCACGACCCGGACCACGACGGAACAGGCGGTCCGGACGACGCCACCGGCGCGGCCCGATTCCAGGTGCGTTCCTCGCAGTGGAACGGGCCGTGCAACGAAAACGCCTGCTCGATGAGCGCGGTTTTCCGCAACAACGGCGGCACGGGTTCCGGATCCGCGACGTTCTTCGTGCTGTGGCCGGACAAATTCAGCTATCTCGCGCAGTGCTCCGTCGTACTCCCGCGCACCGGCGAGAACGACTTCACCAGTGCCGGATGCGTCGCGAGCAGCGCGCAACTCCAGAACTACTTCCGCACGCACCGCGGCGGAACCGTGCGGCTGTATGTCAAGACCGAGAGCTGACCGCGATCAAGAGACCGGCCGGTCCGCCAACTGTTCGAGCCGGGCCATCTCGACGTCGAGGGCGGTCTGGGCCCGGCTCAGCGCCTCGGAGCTGTATGCGCCGCTCGACCGGGCGTGCTGGAGACGTTCGGATTGTTCGGTCAGGACCCGCAAGCGCAGCCGCAGGTACTGCTCGATCTGTTCCGGGGCCGGGCGGTCGCCCGGTGAGGCGGGCGGGACGCGCACGTCCGAGCGCACCCGGTCCACGACCCGGTCGCCGAAAGGCCCGTTGCCCGGGTCCCTTAGGTCGGGATCGTCCAAAAGGGACTTCGCCGCGTCGGCCAGTTCGGTGGTGAGCCGGACGTATTCGCGCCGCAACCGGCCCGGGTCCTCCGACGGCACGCGCGCCGCGCGGATGACCGCCGGCAGCGTCATTCCCTGGACCAGCAGCGTCGTGGTCGCCACCACGTAGGCGATCAGGACCAGCAGGGCGCGGTCCGGCGTGTCCTGCGGCAGGGTCTGCGCCGCCGCGAGGGTGATCGCGCCGCGCATCCCCGCCCAGCCGAGCACCACCCCACCGCGCCAGCCCAAGGTCTCGGTGAGCCGGAACTCGACGTCGGCGGCGGCGCGGTCGAGCCGTTTCCGGAAATGCGCCACCCGCCTCGGTGACGCCTTGTCCAGCCGTTCGGTGACGGCGGGATTCGACTCGTCACCCCGCAGCACCGCCTGTGTCGTCTCCAATCGAGGCTTGAACCGCGCGGCCTTCCGCTGCTCGCGGTACAGGCCGCCGACCAACGGCCCGACGAAGACGATGCGCGCGACGATGACGAGTGCCGACGCGGCCAGTCCGATGGCGAGTGCGCGCCACACGCTCGAACCGTCCTTGTGCACCTCGTCGATGAGGGTTTTGACGCTGAGTCCCATGAGCAGGAACATCGCGCTTTCCAGCAGGAAGGCCGCGGTGCGCCAGTTGACGGCCTCGGCGAGCCGGTCCGTCGCGCGTAGATGCCGCGGGGCGAGATGACCGGTCACCAGGCCGGCGACGACGACCGCGAGCACGCCCGAGGCTCCGGCCTCTTCGGCGGGCAGGAACGCGATGAAGGGGACCACGAACGAGATCGCGGTGTTGAGCACGGCGTTGCCCAGCAACGCGCGCACCCGCACGTTGACGATCCCGACGAGCAATCCGATCCCGACCGCCACGACGACCGCGAAGAAGAACTCCCCCACGATGCCCCAGACGGACACCGACCCGGCGACCGCGGCGACGGCCGACCGCAGCAGCACGAGCGCGGAGGCGTCGTTGACCAGCCCTTCGCCTTCGAGCACGGTCAGCAGCCGGGGCGGGAGGCCGAGCCGACGCCCCACGGACGTCGCCGCGACGGCGTCGGTCGGGCTGATGACCGCGCCGAGCGCGAACGCGGCGGGCCAGCCGATGTCCGGGATCAGCTCGTGGAACAGCCAGCCCGCGCCCAGGGTCGTCCCCACCACGAGCAGCACCGCGAGACCGGTGATCGGCCGGATGTTCCGCCGGAAATCGACCACCGGCATGTTCACCGCCGCCGAATACAGCAGCGGCGGGAGCACTCCGGCGAGGATCAGTTCGGGCTCGACCTCGGGATGCGGGACGCCGGGCAGGAAGCTCAGCCCGATACCGGCCACCACGAGGCTCAGCGGAGCGGCCACGTTGAGCCGCTCGGAGAACGCGGCCACCAGGACGATGCTGACGACACCGAGGACGACGACGAGGGTCAGGTTCACCGGGTTCACGTGTCCTCTCGCCGGTCAGTGGCTTGCCGTGTCCATTGGTGACACGAGGTCACCGGACCCGCAAGTCGACGCCCTCGATCAGGGCCCGGCGGGAAGGATGTGATGCCCTTCGCGGTCCGTGCTCAGGCACAGCGAGCAGATCGTCCCGCCGGTCGCGGACGCTGTCATGTCGGGGCGCTCATAGGCCTCTCCGCAGACCTCGCAGTCGTAGTGGGTGCCACTCGGATTGCCGTCTTCGTCCAGGATCGGCTCGGTAATGCCGTCATCGGTGCGGCGCAGGTAGAAACGCCCTCGGGTGAGCACCGCCATCAGCGGGGTCAGCACGATCGCGACCACCACCGCGACCAGCGGGGAGTACGGCCGGATGCCGGCGCCGAAGAGTCCGAAGTAGACGGAGATCGAGAGAAGCGAGGAACCAAGGAAAGCGACGACACCGACCGGGTTGACCGCGAACAGCATGCCGCGCCGGAACTCCGGCTGTTTCGGCGAGAGCCCGAGCACGAACTTGTTGATCGCGATGTCGGTGGCGACGGTGACCACCCACGCCATCGCGCAGTTCGAGTAGAAGCTCAGGATGCCGTTGAGGAAGCTGAACATGTCCGCCTCCATCAGGGTCAGCGCGATGGCCAGGTTCACCAGCACGAACACCAGCCTGCCCGGATAGCGTTTCGTGATCCGGGTGAAGGAGTTCGTCCACGCCAGCGAACCGGAATAGGCGTTGGTGACGTTGATCTTGACCTGGCTGAGCACCACCAGGACCAAGGCCAGCGGTACCACCAGCCACGACGGCATGACTTCGGTGAACACGCCGGTGAACTGCTCGATCGGCTCGACGGCGGCCGCCTTGCCCACCGCGTCCAGGATGTAGACCGCCATGAACACGCCGATCGCCTGCTTGATCGCGCCGAAGAACACCCATCCCGGCCCGGCCAGCACCATCGAGGTCCACCAGGCGCGCCGGTTCTCCGCCGTGCGCGGCGGCATGAAACGCAGGTAGTCGACCTGCTCGCCGATCTGCCCCATGAGGGAAAGGCACACTCCGGCACCGAGCATGATCGCGGCCGTGCTCAGCCCGGCGCCGCCCTCGCCTTCGTAGGACAGCCACCGCTGGACCGAACCGGGATCCTTCACGACGAGGAACACCAGCGGGGCCACCATCAGCAGCAGCCACAGCGGATTCGTCCAGCTCTGGAGTTTCGCCAGTACCTTCATGCCGTAGACGACCAGCGGGATGATGACCAGGGTGGACACCAGGTAGCCGAGCCACAACGGCAGCGATATCGCGTACTTCAGGCCCTGCGCCATGATCGAGCCTTCGAGCGCGAAGAAAATGAAGGTGAAGCTGGCGAAGATGACGCTGGTGAGCACCGAACCGTAGTAACCGAAACCGGAACCGCGGGTGATCAGGTCGAGGTCGATGTTGTACCGGGCGGCGTAGTAGGCCAGCGGGAACCCGGTCACGAAGATGATCACCGCCGCCAGGGCGATCGCCAGCAGCGCGTTGCCCGTACCGTGGGTCAGGCCGATACCGGCGCCGATCGAGAAGTCCGCCATGTAGGCGATCCCACCCAACGCGGAAGCGCCGACCACCGCCGGTGTCCAGCGACGGTACGTCCTCGGCGCGAATCGGAGGGTGTAGTCCTCGAGGGTTTCCTTCGTGGCGCCGAGGCCGGCGGGCGCGGCACGGGTCTCCGATTCTTCGATGGTCATGACGAGGGTTTCCTCCAGAGCACCGGGGACGGGAGCCAGAAGGTACGAACGCCTCGTTTCCGCCCGTCCGCCCGGTTGTGACGGCCGGGTTTCCGTGTGTTGCCGGATGTCCGCGCGGCCGTTAACAAGGCGGGTAGGGCGAAGGCGGCGTGTTGCGAAAGCCACTTTCGCAACGTTGGAGGTTGCGAAAGTGGCTTTCGCAACGTCAGCGGCCACGGCCGCCCTAGAGCGACAACCTTAGAGGGCGAAATGTCTGATTGACACCCAGCTGCACGGTTTCCCAGTCATGGCGACCTTCCGGAAGTGTCCACAAGGGACATTCCGCGTCGGTCAGGTGTCCAGTTCATGCCTGTATGAGAGATTTCAGAGGGAGTCGCGAGTGATAAAGGCGGTTGAGGGGTAAGGCAAAGGTGGCTTTCGCGACATCAGCGCGGCCGGGTCCCGTCACGAGTCGTCCGTCTGATCACGCGTGTCGTCCCTGCGGTCACGCGAAACCGCCCGGCCGCAGGTAGCTGAGACGCGGTTGGTTCTATCGACCAGTAGGGCGAAGGTGGCGCACTTCTTGAGGGATAGGCCGCGCGTGTCGTGTTCGTGGGCGGGCCAGCGATGGTCGAGCGCGGGGTCGTGAGTGGCGTTTCGGGTTAGAACCCGAAACGCCACTCACGACCCCGCCCGAAGCGCCCAAATCCCCGAGTCCCCGCTCACGACCAGCCGGAGTGGGCCAGAATCGTCGGCGTGCAGTTCGCCATCCTCGGGCCGGTCGAAGCCCGCCGTCCCGACGGGACACCCGTCGCGCTCGGCGGGCCGCAGCTTCGGGGTCTGCTCGCCCTCCTCGCGCTCGACGCCGGGCGGATCGTCGGCGCCGACCGGCTGATCGACGGCCTGCACGGCGAGCACCCGCCCGAGGGCGCCGCCGAAGCCCTGCAGTCCCAGGTCTCCCGGCTCCGGCGGCGGCTGAAGGACGGCGGCGCGCCCGACGGGCTCGTCGAGTTCGCCCCCGCCGGATACCGGCTGGCCGTGGATCCGCAGGACGTCGACCTCCACCGTTTCGAGCGCCTCACCGCCCAGGCGCGCGAGGCCGCCGAGGCGGACACGAAGCTCGCGCTTTTAACCGAAGCCTTGGCGCTGTGGCGGGGACCCGCTCTCGACGGGCTCGCCGACCCACCGCGCGCGGCCCGGCTAGCCGAGTTGCGGCTGGCCGCGATCGAGGACCGCGTCGAGGCCGGGCTTGCCTTGGCACAGCACGAAAAGCTCGTCTCCGAACTCCGTGAGCTCGCGCGGGAACATCCGCTGCGGGAACGGCTCACCGCCCAGCTCGTCCGCGCCCTGCACGGCAGCGGCCGGTCCGCCGAGGCGCTCGCCGTGTTCGCCGAGGCCCGCGGCCGGCTCGCCGACGAACTGGGCGCCGACCCGTCCGCGGAGCTCGCCGACGCGCACGCCGCCGTCCTGCGAGGGTCACCGGCGCGCCGGGTTCCCGTGCCGCTCACGGGATTCGTCGGCCGCGACGAACTCGGCCGGCTCGTCGCCGCGCTCGGGATCACGCGGCTCGTCACGCTCACGGGGCCCGGCGGAGCGGGCAAGACACGGCTCGCCGTCGAAGCGACTTCCTTGCAGGACGGCGAAGTCTGCTTCGTCGAACTCGCCGCGGCGACCGAGGTCGCGCCCGCCGTCCTCGCCGCGCTGGGCCTGCGCGAACAAGGCGTCCTGACACCGGGAGCGGTTTCGGATCCCGCCGACCGTCTGGTCGCCGGGCTCGCCGACCGGTCGCCGCTGCTCGTCCTCGACAACTGTGAACACGTCGTCGAAGAAGCCGCGCGGCTGGTGCGGCGCCTGCTGTCGGAGTGCCCTGGCCTGCGGGTGCTCGTCACGAGCCGCGAAGCGCTGGGCCTGACCGGCGAAACGCTGGTACCGGTCGGTCCTCTGCCCGCGGCCGCCGCCGCCCTGTTGTTCACCGAGCGGGCCGCGGCCGTCGCTCCCGATCGAACGCCAGATCCGGCCGCCGTGACCCGGATCTGCGCCGAGCTCGACGGTCTGCCGCTGGCGATCGAGCTCGCCGCCGCGCGGTTGCGGACCCTGTCCGCCGCCGATGTCGCCGCCCGGCTCGGCGACCGGTTCGGGCTGCTGTCCCGCGGCGAGCGGACCGCCGAACCGCGGCACCGGACGCTGCGCGGCGTCGTCGAGTGGAGCTGGGACCTGCTCGATCCGCGAGAACGGCGGCTCGCCGGCCGGTTCGCGGTGTTCGCCGGTGGCGCGAGGCTCGACGCCGTCGAACGCGTCTGCGCCGTGCCCGACGCGGAAGGCGTGCTGGCCGGGCTGGTAGAGAAGTCCTTCGTCGAGTTCGACGGCGGCCGGTACCGGATGCTGGAGACCATCCGCGCGTTCTGCGCCGAGCACGGCGAGGACCGGCGCGCCGAACACGCCGAATACTTCCTCGGTCTCGCCCTCATGTCCGAACCGAAGCTGCGCGGCGCGGACCAGCTGGTGGCGCTGGAAGCACTGAGCGCCGAGCACGCCGAACTGCACGCCGCCTTGCGCTGGAGCGTGACCGCCGCCCCGGACCTCGCCCTGCGGCTCATCGCGGCCCTGACCTGGTACTGGTGGCTGCGTGGGTTGCGCGGCGAGGCGACACCGTTCGCGGACGCCGCACTCGCCGCCATCGGCCCCGAACCGCCGCCGGGGCTGACCGAGGAATACGTCCTCGGCCTGGTCCACGCGTCGGCCGCCGACGTCGGGATCGAATCGATCCTGCGGCGGCTCGACGGCCCGCTGCGCTACCCGTACCTGTTCCTGCTGTGGGCGTTTTCCCCGCACCCCAAGGCGAAGGAGGGGGAACGGCTCGCCGCGCTCATCGGCGACGATCGCTGGTCGCGGGCGTTCGCGCGGATCAGCGACGGCCTCGGCGCGCAGTACAACGGCCGGATCGCCGAGGCGGAGAAGCACTTCTCCGCGTCACTGGCCGGGTTCCGTGAACTGGGAGACCGCTGGGGCGCGGCGAGCACCCTGGAGAAGCTCGCCGAATTCGCGGACTGGCGCGGCGATCACGTCCGGTTCCGCGAGCTGATGGACGAATCCGTGCGTCTGGCCGCGGAACTCGGTTCCTTCGAAGACGCCGCCGATCTGCTCTGCCGCCGCGCCGACGGCGTCCTGCGCGCGGGTGACACCGAGGCCGCGAAAGCCGACTACGAAGCCGCCGCCGACCAAGCGCGCGGCAACCCGCTGACGCTCGCGCGGGCCCGAGGCGGGCTGGGCGAGATCGCCCGTCGCGAGGGCGACCTGGCGACGGCCCGGCGCTGGTACACCGCCGCGCTCGGCTTGGACATCGGACCGGTGACCGGTGGCGAAACGCGGATCCGGCTCCACACCGGCTTCGGCTGGACGATGGCCGCCGCCGGCGACCTCGACGCGGCGACCGGACTGCACCAGGAAGCGCTCGCGACCGCGCTGGAATACGCGAATCTGCCCGGCGCGGCCCAGGCGATCGAAGGACTGGCCGGGGTCCTCGCCGCGCGTGACGAGGACGAGCGGGCGGCGTTCCTGCTCGGCGTGGCGGTCGGGCTGCGCGGCGCGCCCGTCGCCGGGGACGCCGACGTCGGCGGAGTGATGGACCGCGTCCGGGCCCGCATCGGCGCCGATGCCTACTCCGACGCGTTCGCCCGTGGCCGGGAAATGCCTCCTGACCAGGCGATCCACGAACTCGGTCAGCGGCGGTTCGCGCTCGGTTCGTGACCGGTGAGCGGGCACGTCCACGCTGCCGGACATGACGAAGAACATCCTGATCTCCGGTGCCGGCGTCGCCGGGCCCGCCCTCGCCTGGTGGCTGCACCGCCACGGCTTCAGCGCCACCGTCGTCGAGCGGGCCCCGAGCCCGCGTGAAGGCGGCTACAAGGTCGACATCCGCGGCGTCGCCGTCGACGTCGTCCGCCGGATGGGCCTGCTCGACGAGGTGCACGCGGCGAGCACCGACATGCGAGGCGCCGCGTTCGTGAACAAACGAGGCAAGCAGCTCGCCACGCTCGACGCCGACACGTTCGGCTTCCGCCACGGCGACGACACCGAAATCCTCCGCGGCGACCTGGCGAAGATCCTCTACGACGCCACCCGGGAGAACACCGAGTACGTCTTCGGCGACTGGATCACCGGGCTGGCACAGCGTTCCGACGGCGTCGACGTGACGTTCGCGCACGGAGCCCCGCGCCGGTTCGACCTGGTCGTCGGCGCCGACGGGCTGCACTCCGGCGTCCGCGCGCTCGCTTTCGGGCCGGAAGAGGACTTCCTGCACCGGTTCGACGCCTACATCTCGATCTCCACCGTGCCCAACACCTTCGAACTCGACCGCTGGGAGCTGCTGCACTCGGCCGCGCCCGGCAAGATGGTCAACGTCTACAGCACCGCGCGTGCCGACGACGCCAAGGCCGCGTTCTGGTTCAGCGCCCCGCCGTTGCCCTACGACCGGCGGGACGTCGAAAGCCAGAAGAACTTCGTCGCCCGCCAGTTCGCCGAACTGGGCTGGGAGATCCCGGCGTTGCTCGACGCCATGCGCGAGGCGGGCGACTTCTACTTCGACCCGGTGTGCCAGATCCGCATGGACCGGTTTTCGGCCGGGCGCGTCACCCTTCTCGGTGACGCGGGCTATTGCCCGTCGCCCGCCTCGGGACAGGGCACGAGCCTGGCCCTCGTCGGCGCGTACGTCCTGGCGGGCGAGCTGGCGGCTTCGGACGACTTCACGACGGCATTGTCCCGCTACGAAAGGGAAATGCGTCCGTACGTCGAGAAGAACCAAGCCCTGGCGAAGACCGCGCTACGCGGGATCATCCCGCAGTCGCGGGCGTTCGCGTGGTTCAACACCCGGATGATCAAGCTGATGCCCTACCTTCCCGGCCGCAACCGGGTCCTGGAGCAGATGGCGCGCCCCATCCGGGAAGCGGCGAACGCGTTGGTGCTGAAGGATTATGCCGAGCGCCCGGTCTCGGACGGCCCCCGTTAGACCTGCGAATCCGCGAGCAGTTTCAGCGCGAGCGCCTTGAGTTCCGGGCTCGCCATCGCGGCGTTGCCCGAGTCGAAAGGCGGTTGCGGATCGTATTCGACGGCGAGCTGGATACCGCGCGCGATCTCTTCACCGGCCAAAAGGGACGCGAGATGGAAGGCGAGATCGATCCCGGCGGACACGCCCGCCGCGGTGACGACCTTGCCGACCTGAACGTAGCGCTCGGGCACGTAACGCACGCCGAAGGTCTTCTCCAGATAGTCCGCTGAGGCCCAGTACGTCGTGGCCCGCTCGCGGAGCAGTCCGGCCGCGCCGAGGATCAAGGACCCAGTGCATACCGACGTCGTCCACGTCGTGTGCCGATGGATCCGGCGGATCCAGTCGAGCAGGACCGGGTTCTTCATGGCGGCGCCCGTGCCGCGGTTGCCCGCACCCGGGACCAGCACCACGTCCAGGCGGTGCACCTCGGCCACCGAACGTTCCGCCAGCACCGCGACGTCGCGGGTGTCCGTGCGTACCGGGCCGCGTTCCTGGGCGATCATCGTCACCGTGGCGCCGGGCAGCCGGGACAGGACCTCGGCCGGTCCGGTCGGATCCAGCAGGCTGAACCCGTCGTAGAGCAGGATGCCGATCTTCGGTCCCTTGGTCTCCGCCTGAGCCGTGCCGGTGCCGAGGCCGAACGCCGCGGCTGCCGCGACTCCGGCCAGAACTGTCCTGCGGGTGGTCTTCGCACTGTCCATGCCGCGATTCTGGGGAGCTCAGGTGCCGATCGGGCGGGGCATGTCCGTCATCCTGCGAAGTGTGTCCCCGCTGATCCCGTAGTACTGGCGGAAAGCCGTGCGTAGGGTTTCCGCCGAGGCGAATCCGCATCGCCGCGCGACCGCGGCCAGCGGCAACGCGGTGGACCGCACCAGCTGGGCGGCGGCTTCGGTCCGCGCCGTCCGGACGGTGCGGGCCGGGGTGCTGCCCAGCTGGGCGGTGAACAGCCGGGTGAGGTGCCGCGTGGTGACCCCGGCGCGGGCCGCCAGCGCCGGCGGGCTCAGGTCTTCGGCAAGATGCGCGGCGATGTACCCCAAGAGGTCGCGCACGACCCGGTTGCCCGGCGGCGGGACGGCCAGGAACGTGCTGATCTGGGCTTGGTCACCCGGGCGGTGCAGATAGGTCACCAGCTCGCGGGCGACCTCGCGGGCCAGCGTCGGACCGCAGTCGTCCTCGATCAGCGCGAGCGTGAGATCCAGCGCGCTGATGACCCCGGCCGAGGTGAACACGTTGCCGTCGCGGATGTAGAGCGGAGCCGGATCCACCTTCACCGCCGGGAAGGTGGCGGCGAGCAGCTCGCCGTATCCCCAATGCGTCGTGACCCGCCGGTCGTCGAGCAACCCGGCGGCCGCCAGCACGAAGGCACCCGTGCACACCGAGGCGATCCGCCTGCTGCGTCCGGCCAGCCGCCGCACCTGCGTCAACAGACGCTCATCCGCCGCGGCCGCGCCCGTTCCCGCGCCACCGACCACGATCACCGTGTCCACCCGCCCGGACACCTCGGCGAGCCGACGGGCACCCGCGAGCATGATCCCCGACGAACTCCGTGTCGTCCGCCCTTGAACCGTCGCCAGCTCGACGACATACGGTGGCGCGGCGCCGTGCGAGTTCGCGATCTCCAGCGCCCCGCTCGGACAGGCCACATCGAGGATCTGGGCGTCGTCGAACGCGACGATCACCACCCGGCGCACCGTTTTCTTTTCCAGCCCCACACGGAGAATCTACCCGCGGCTCGCTTACCTCGGACGTAATCGACAGGGGCTCCCGTGTCGATGATCCTTCGGCCATGAAGGTTTCACGACTCTTGCCCGCCCTCGCGGCGGCCGTTCTGTCCTTTGTCGTTCTCGCGCCCCCGGCGAACGCCGAATCCCTTGCCGGGCAACCGGCGAACGTGGAGCGGTTCATGGACGCCTACCGTGCCTGGGGAAGAAACGCCCGGAATGTCGACGCGTACATGAACCTGTTCGTCCAAGACGGGACGGCGCGTTTGTGGGACAGCGGGCTCGAGACACCCCGGGACTGGGCGGGCATCAGGAGCCAGATCGAGGGCGTGCTGAAGCTGGCGCCGGACTACGTCTTCGTCCCGGAGACCGTCACTTCCGACCCCGACGGCAGGGTCGTGTTCATCGAGGCGCTGAACACCGGCACCGTCAAGGGGAAACCTGTCTCCTTCAAGACGATGCACCGGCTCGTCCTCGGCGATCCCGCCGCGGGCAAGGATCCTTCCCGGGTGCAGGACGGCAGGCGGTTCTGGGACCAGGTCACCATGTTCCGCCCGGTCGAGGATCCGGCGAACCCGTTGCGGAACCTCTTCGAAGGGATCACCGCGTCGGCGACCGACCCGGCCCCGGCGATCCCCTTGTCACCGCGGATCCGGCAACTGGCGTGGAACCGGGAAGCGGCGGGGATCCTGGTCGCCGGGGTGGACGGCACGGCTACCCTGCTGGGTCCCGGCCTGACCGAGCCGATCTCCGGCCGCCGGGCCATGACCGCATACCTGGACCGGTTGTTCGGCGCGGTCCGTGACGTCGCACTCGAGCCGCGCGCCACCGTGTCCGCGGACGGCACCGAATACCGGGAGTGGGTCGGCACCGCGGTGGCGCTGGGCGGCTCCGACCCGCGCCCGATCTCCTTCAGCCTGGTCGAACGGACCGTGAAGACCGCGACCGGCACGGCCTGGTCATTGCATTTCGACACCTTGGACCTGATCGCTTCGGTGCAGACGGTGAAAGAACTGCGGGCCCGGATCTTCGGTTAGCCGTCAGAGGTGGTCGGCCGGCGCGGTCTATGCGGAAGGAGTCACGTTCAAGGTCGCACGGTCCGCGACCCCCAGGTCGGACAACACCGCCCGCAGCCGCTCCAGAGCCGCGGTCGTGTCCGCACCCTCCACGATTTCAACGTCGAGATGACAACGACCCATGCCGCTGCCCGCGCCGGTGACCTCGAATTCCGATTCCAACGCCTCCTCGACCTCGTCACGGTCGATCGGCAGCCCCACGAGGACGATCTCGACGAACACTAGGCGCGTCCGGTCCAAGGACTTCCGGCGCCCGTTCGTGTCGCGCTGCCGCCGGGTGGCAGGTCGAGGACGTCGATCAGGGTCGGGTCTTCGTCGATGGCGTGGTGCAGATGCCCGACCTTGCCAGTGTCGCCGTCCGCGTCGGAAGCGCCGACGAGCTGCCACATGCCATCGTCGGCGTCATGCCGCACAAGCAAAATCGGCTCGCGGCGCTCGAACACCTCGCGAGTCTGGACGCACAGGGTGCGCAGAAGCCAGTGCCGCATCCACCAGGCCCGCCGATCGCGCCGCATGACCTCGTCGGCGACCGCCCAGACGAACGGCAGGTCCTCGTGGGCGCGTGACTCGTCCGCGGTGAGGTCCGGACCGCCCTGCGGTACACGTTCGAACGGGTCACTGGTCAACGAGAACGCGTGTCCGTCCTCGTGCTGGAAGACGACGGCGTGGAAGGTTCCGCCACCGGGGTTGCCCGCGCCGATCCCGATCGACAGGCGAGCGGCGTGCGGATCCGCACCGGTGGTCCAGCCGAACGCGTACGAGGCCAACTCGCCCCGCGGGCCGACGAACTCCCCGAACGCACGCCGGTCCATCCCCGTCGCGGTGTCCGTCGGTACCTCGACCAACGCGCCCTCGATCACCTGAATATCCACGCCCGCAAGATAGCCGATCAGTGTCGAGGAAAGACGCCTGTTGCCTGTTTACATCGGTTCGGCCAGCAACACGACCCGGTCTTGCTCCGGATCGGCCGGGCTTCCGATGTCATGAGGACCGGCCTTCCCAGCTCCCGCAGGCCGAGGTCGAAGTCGCCGTTTTCCGGCAATGCAGAGCCAGCCACTCCCCGACCTCTCAACCGCTGCCTGATTCCGTCGCCGTTTTCCGGCAACCGGCCGGGAAATCACCTAACGACACCGAGCCACGTCGCCAGTTTCCGACAACGGACTGGCCAGCCCGAACCGCAGAACCGACCACGCACAACCACCTCCGAACCGTCGCCACTTCCCGGCAACATGCCACGTGCTGATCGATAACTTTGCCTGCGTGCCTGACCCTGTCGCCGTTTCCCGACGACGCACAGCCGACCACGGTGCGAACCGCCCCGACAACGCAACCGCCTGCCTGATCCCGTCGCCATTTCCCGGCAACAGACCGGGCAAGCAAGCCCGCTCAAGAACCCCGCAGATCGTGACCGGCTCGGCTAGCGTGGCCCTATGCCGTCGCCTGATCGCCTCGCCGCCTTCGCGCTCGCGTCGTTCGTCCTGATCCTCATCCCCGGCCCCGCCGTGCTGTTCGCGATCAGCCGCGCCCTGGCGTACGGACGGCGGACCGCGCTGGTGACCGTGGTCGGCGGTGCGCTCGGCAGCTTCGTCGCCGCCACGGCCGTCGCCATCGGGGTGGGCGCGATCATCCAGGCCTCCGCCGTGATCTACACCGTGATCAAATTCGCCGGTGCCGCGTACCTGATCTACCTCGGGGTCCAGGCGATCCGGCACCGCCGGGCGCTGTGGGAGGCCTTCGAGGCGCAAGCGGCCCCGATCAGCGGCGGGCGCACGCTGCTGCAGGGATTCATCGTCGGCGTCACCAATCCCAAGACCGTGGTGTTCTTCGCGGCGATCCTGCCGCAGTTCGTCGACCCCTCCGCCGGACAGGCCGGCCTTCAGATGGTGGTCCTCGGCGCGGTGTTCGCCACGATCGCCCTGGCGATGGATTCCGTCTGGGGCGTGGCGGCGGGAGCGGTCCGGTCCTGGTTCGCCCGCTCGGCGCGGCGCCTGGACCTGGTCGGCGGCGCGGCCGGGCTCACGATGGTCGGGCTCGGCGTCGGCTTGGCCGTCAGCGGCCGCAAGGAGTAGACCGGACGTCTTGACCTCCAGCGAACTGGAGATTCCATGCTGGACTCATGACGATCTGGATCTGTGCGACCTGCGGCGTCGAGCACCCCGACACCGCCGCGCCTCCGGCCGGGATCTGCCGGATCTGCGCGGACGAACGTCAGTACGTCCGCGCGTCCGGCCAATCCTGGACCACGGCCGAAGAGCTCGCCGCGGATCCGCACAAGCTGGTCCACGAGCAGCCCGAGCCGGGCATCCACCGCCTGCACCGCGAGCCGGAATTCTCGATCGGCCAATGGACTTACGTCGTCCAGACCGATCAGGGCAACCTCCTGTGGGATCCGCCGAACGCGCTCGACGAGCCCCTGCTCGGCAAGATCGCCGAACTCGGCGGGGCGGCCGCGATCGTGGCGAGCCATCCGCATATGTACGGCTCGCAGGTGAGCCTGAGCCATCACCTCGGGAACGTGCCGGTCCTCGTGCACGCCGCCGACCGGCGATGGGTGCGGCGGGAGGATCCGGTGATCCGCGAATGGCGTGGTACCGAAGAGATCCTGCCCGGCGTCACGCTCGTCGAAGCGGGCGGCCACTTCCCCGGCGCCGCGGTCGCCCATGTCGCCGCGAACGGCGGCTCGCTGCTGGTGGGCGACACCATCGTGCCGGTGGCCGCGGCGGGCTGGGTGACCTTCATGCGCAGTTATCCCAATCAGATCCCGCTCTCGGCCGGGCTGGTCGAGCGACTCCTGGACCGGCTGGAGCCCTACGAGTTCGACCGGCTCTACGCGCTGACGGGCGCCACTCTGCAGGCTGACGCGAAAGCCGCGGTGCGACGCTCGGCCGAGCGCTACGTCGCTTGGGTCAGTGGCGCGAACGACCATCTCGGCTGAAACGAAGGCGATACCGGCGAACGTCGGCGATGCTTGACGCGTGGAGTACCTGGCCAGAGTGCCGCGTCCGCCCCTGGACGGGCTGATCGACGACCTCTACTACCTGGAGGGCGCGCCGCCGTACGCCCGGCTGACGCTGCCGCCGTCGCCCTCGGCGCTGCTCATCGTCAACCTCGGGGCGCCGTTCCGCATCCGCGCCGGCGCCGACATCGAGACGGCCGGGTACGCCGACGGCTGCGTGATCACCATGCCCACCCGCGCGTACGAGTTCGGCTACCCCCGTCGGAGCCGGTCCGTCGGCGTGCACTTCAAGCCGTGGGGGCCGTCGTCGTTCCTGCCGATGCCCGCGGCCGAACTGTGCGACCGGCCGGTGACGCTGGAGCAGGTTTGGGGACGGTCCGCCGTCGCCGAACTGCGGGACCGGCTGGCCTCGGCGCCCGGACCGCACGAGATGCTGGCGCTGCTCGAAGAGGAGCTGACGCGACGGCTCCGCGAGCCCTCCGGCCTGGAGCTGGTCCGCCGGATGAGCGGCGCCATCGCGGCGACCGGCGGGGCGGTGGCGATCGGCGACCTGAGCGCGGCGGCCGGGGTCAGCGGCACCCATCTGGCACAGCGGTTCAAGGAACTCATCGGGGTCACGCCGAAGCGGCTCGCCCGCACCTACCGTTTCACCGCCACCGTGTTCGGGATCGACCCCGCCGAACCGATCGACTGGGGCGAACTCGCCCATGACGCCGGCTATTTCGACCAGGCCCACTTCGGCCACGAGTTCCGGGCGTTCACCGGGCTCACGCCGACCCGCTACCTCGAGGTCCGGCGACGGTTCCACCGCGAACATCCCGGCCACGTACTCGACAGCTGGCCTCTGCCCGCCGATTGATTTCTTACAAGCGCGGCGGCTCACGGCGCGCTAGTTTCGGGGCCCTCGAAGCAAAGGAGAGCCCGTGGGCAAGGTGGTCATGTACGGCTCGGTGTCGGTGGACGGTTTCGTCGCGGACGAGAACGACCAGCCCGGACCGCTGTTCGACTGGTTGACCGGCGGTGACGTCCCGCTGGACGAGAGCGGCGTGCTCAAGGTGTCGCGAGCGTCCTACGACTACACCCGGCAGTACTGGGACGAGATCGGGGTGACGATCGCCGGCCGCCGCGTCTTCGACCTGACCGACGGCTGGGACGGGAAGCCGCCGAGCGGGATCGACCACGTGGTCGTCGTGACGCATCGGCCCGCGCCCGAGGGCTGGGACTCCGACGCGCCGTTCCACTTCGTCGACGGCATCGAGGCAGCCGTTGCCAAGGCGCAGGAGCTCGCAGGTGACCGCGTCGTCGAGATCGCGGCCGGGGACGTCGGCGGCCAGGCACTCGCCGCCGGCCTGGTCGACGAGGTGCGCATGGACGTCGTACCCGTCGTGTTCGGGTCCGGGAAGCGCTTCTTCGGGTCGGTCCAAGCGCAGCACCTGCTGGAGGATCCCGAGGTGGTGCTTCAGGGCAACCGAGTGCTTCACCTGCGCTACCGGGTGCGTCGCTGACGGAATCAGCCCGGCGCGAGAAGGTCTTGAAGGATTTCAGTGGCCGTTTCGCGCAGCCAGGCGTGTGCGGGGTCGTTGTGGTGCCGCTGATGCCAGAGCAGGTGCAGGGGGACGTCGGGCATTCGCAGCGGTAGCGGCAGGGTGATCAAGCCGAGTTGCTGCCGGGCGGCCCGGGTGACCGCGTCGGGCAGGGTGACCACGAGGTCGGTGTCACGGGCGAGCTGCAGCGCGGTGGCCGTGGTGGGGGCGGAGGCGATGACACGGCGCTCGTGGCCGAGGGTGGCGAGGGCGTCGTCGATCCGGTCGTGCAGACGTCCGCGCCGGGAGACGGTGAGGTGTTCGGCCGCCGCGTAGGTCTCGGCGGTCACGGATAGTCCGGCGAGCGGGTGACCCGGCCGGACGGCGACGGCGAGCCGGTCGTGGCCGATGAGGTGATGGCGGATGTCGGGCAGGGACGGCGGGCCGGAGGCGGAGGCGAGGTCGACCTCGCCGCGACGCAACTCCGGGGTGTCGTCGCCGGGTTCGGCGGTGAGACGCAGCCGGACACCGGGGGCCTGGCGGTGCACCGCGGCGATCAGCGCGGTTCCGCAGGCGGCGGTGAGGGCGTCGTGCCAGCGGACGGTGAACACCCGCTCCAGCGTCGCCAGGTCGAGTTCCGCCTGAGCCGACAGCAACTGGTGTGCCTGTCGCACCAGGGCGTGGACCTCGGTGCGCATGGCCACCGCACGGGTGGTGGGGGTCATGTGGCGCCCGGTGCGGACCAGGATCTCGTCGCCGGTCGCTTTGCGGATGCGGCCCAGCGAGCGGCTCATCGCCGGTGCGGTGACGTGAAGCCGAGCCGCGGCCCCGGCCACGCTCCCCTCTTCCAGCAGGGCGTCGAGCGCGGTGAGCAGGTTCAAATCCAGTTGCATGGCGGTAACTGTACAAGTGCGGAACATGCACTTGTCGTTAATGGTCGCGCTCTCTACCTTGGAAATCACGGGGCCGAAAGAGCCCGAATCCCAAGGAGTACGCCATGAGTACAGCCATGCCCACCGACCTCCGGACGACCTTGCTGCCCGCGGTGACCGCCATCGTGAAGGACGCGGGAAAGACCTTGCGGGAGCGCTACACGACCCACGCCCGGGGCGTGACCCTGGCGGAGGTCGTCGGCGAGATCTACTCGAATGACGAAGCGGTTCTCGCCGTCATGCGTGAGCCGCTGCTGGCGGCGAGGCCGGGTTCCCAGTGGGCGGAGGACGAACTCGCGGGCGGAGCGCTCCCGCCCGGCGAGTGGTGGGTCGTCGATCCGGCCGAGGGCAACATCAATCACGTCCACGGCATGCCGGACTGGGCCGTCACCGCCACCCTGGTGCGCGACAACCAGCCCATCCTCACCGTCGTGCATCTTCCGCTGAGCGGCGACACGTACACGGCCACCGCCGGTGGCGGCGCCCATCTCGACGGCCGCCCCCTGACCGTCTCCGCCAAGGCCGACCTGGAGGCCGCGCTGATCGGCACCGGGCAGGCCAAGCCAGGCGAGAGCGCCGACACCTTCCGCCGGATCGGCGAATCGGTGACCGCCATGCTCACCGCCGGCCTCGTCGTGCGCGTGTCCGTTCCGGCGACCCTGCAACTCATCCACGTCGCCGCCGGGCGTATGGACGCCTTCTGGCAGTTCTCCGACGTCCGCTCCGGTCTCGTCGCCGGCGCCCTCCTGGTCGCCGAGGCCGGAGGCACCGTCACCGATCTGGACGGCAAGCCCTGGAACGCGGCCAGCCGCGACTTCCTCGCCGCCGCCCCCGGTGTGCACGCCGCCACGCTCGACGTCCTTTCCCCGCTCTGACCAGTCCACAAGGGAGCACCACGCCATGACCACCATCGGCATCCTGGGCGCCGGCCGCGTCGGCACCAATCTCGCCCGCGCGCTGGCCGCATCGGGCCACCAGGTCGCTCTCGGCCGCCGCGGGAGCGGTGATCACGCAACCGTCGCCAGCGGCGCGGACATCGTCATCAACGCGACCCCCGGAGACACCACATTGGAGCGGCTCACCGCGCTGCGAGCCGAACTCGCGGGCAAGATCCTCGTCGACGTCTCCAACGCCACCCACGACGCGGCAGACGGTCTGCCCGGCGATCTGTGCTACCCCGGCGGCAGTCTCGCCGAGCAGCTCCAGGCGGCCCTGCCCGGCACCCAGGTCGTCAAGACCCTCAACACCATGCTGTTCACGGTCATGACCGACCCCGGCACGCTGAGGACCCCGCCCACCGCCTATCTGTCCGGAAACGACGAACAGGCCAAGAAAACCGTCGCGGGACTTCTCGGCGACCTGGGCTGGGATCCCGGCTGGATCGAGGACCTCGGTGACATCACCACCGCCCGCGCGACCGAAGCCATGGTTCTCGTCGTCCCCCATGTCCTGCGCCGCAACGGTTTCACCCCCTTCGCCGTCTCCATCACCCGTTGATCGCCCTGTCCGTTCAGGAGGCGCGATAGGGGCCACGCCGGGTCGGTAGGGGTTGTCCGGCCGGACCGGCCGCCCGCACGCTCGGTGGGACGGGCGATCCGCCCGTCGCCGACGCAGGAGGTGGCCGGGTGGCAGGCAACGACGAAGGACTCTGGGTACGCAGGTTCCATCCCGCGGACGAAGCGCCCTTCCGTCTGGTCTGTTTCCCGCACGCGGGAGGTTCCGCGAGCTATTTCTTCCCGGTCTCAAGGGCGTTGAGCCCCGCCGCCGACGTACTCGCGATCCAGTACCCCGGACGTCAGGACCGGCGTCACGAACCGGGGCTCACCACCATCGCCGAACTGGCCGACGGCGTCACCGAGGCGCTCCTGCCGTGGCTGGACCGGCCGACCGTCCTTTTCGGTCACAGCATGGGCGCGTCGCTCGGCTTCGAGGTCGCCCGCCGCCTCGAAGCCGGTGACGTGCGGCCCCACGCGTTGTTCGTCTCCGGCCGCGTGGCGCCCAGCCGCGCTCGCGACGAGACGGTTCACCAGCGCGACGACGCCGGACTCATCGCGGCCGTGAAGGAACTCGGCGGCACCGACGCCCAGATCTTCGAGGACGAGGCGATCCTCGAAATGGTGCTGCCCTCGATCCGTACGGACTACACCGCAGCGGAGACCTACCGATACACGCCGGGGCCCCTACTGCGGACCCCGATTCACGCCCACGTCGGCGAAAACGACCCGAAGGCGACCGTCGAGGAAGTCCGCGACTGGGCCACGCACACGTCCGGGCGGTTCACCCTGACCACGTATCCCGGCGGGCATTTCTATCTGAACACCCACGCCCCGGCCGTGATCGGGGCCATCTCGGACGCCTTGCGCCCTTCCGATCTCCGCGTCACCCAGTGAAAGGAGCCCTTCCGTGGTGCACATCAGAATCGATCCCACCGGATCCCGCGCGCGTTCAGCGGATTTGGAGTCCTACCAGAAGGTCGAGGACCTGGACCAGGACTTGAAGATCTGCGTCGACGGAGGCTACGAGCACTTTTCCCATGACGGGGAATTCCAAAAGGACGGTCATGAGGTCGTCGCCGTCTTCCGGTGGTCTGGCCGCACCAAGATCGCCGAGTGAGAGAAAGGGGAATCCCATGTCCGCGAGACTCTTCGCCCTCGATTCCTTGCAGACGTTCGACGAACTCGAACACAGCGCGCTGGGGGTGGCGGAGTCCCTCCGGGAGCGTGGCGTGACACCCGCGACCAGGGTGATGCTGAAGGCCGGGAACTCGGCCGCCTACGTGACGACCCTGCTGGCCCTGATGCATGTCGGCGCGAGCATCGTGCTCGTCGACCAGCAGGAGAACGCCGCCGAAACCCAGCGGGTCTGCAACCAGGCCGGGGTCAAGATCAGCCTGGTCGACGAGGACGCGCCGTTGGTCACCGACGGCCCGCACACCCTGCTCTACGAATTGCTCGTCGCCGGGGCGTCCCAGGCCACCCGCGATCCGGAGCTGCGGGTGGAGCCGTGGTGCGAGCTGCCGGACGGGCTGATCATGTACTCCTCCGGATCGACCGGAGTGCCCAAGGGCGTGGTCAAGAACGGCGGGCGGTTCCTCAAGAACCTCCAGCGCAACGCCGACCAGGTCGGCCACCACTCGGGTGACGTGCTGATGCCGATGCTGCCCTTTTCCCACCAGTACGGCCTGTCGATGGTGCTGATCGCGTGGCTGGTGCGCTGCTCGCTCGTGGTGGCGCCGTACCGGCGGATCGACCGCGCGCTGCGGATGGCGGGCCAGTGCGGGGTGACCGTCACCGACGGCACGCCGTCGACGTACCAGAGCATCCTCAACATCGTGAAGCGCAATCCCCGCTACGGCCTCGATCTCGCGGGCGTGCGGATGTTCTGCAGCGGTGCCGCTCCCCTGGGCTCGACACTCAGCGAAGACTACGTCGCGTGGTTCGGCCTCCCGTTGTTGGACAGCTATGGCAGCACGGAACTGGGCAACCTCGCGTTCGCGACGCCGGAGAACCCGGTCGGCTGCGGCCGCGCGCTTCCCGGGCACGAACTGCGGATCCTCGACGACGAAGGCAACTCGCTGCCCGCTGGGCAGACCGGCGAGATCGTGATGCACTGCCCCGACATGATGGCGGGCTATCTCGCCGCGGACGGCTCGCTGGAGCCGGCGGAGCAGGGCTGGCGGCACACCGGCGACTTCGGTTACCTGGACGAGAACGACAATCTGTTCGTGGTGGGCCGCAAGTTCGCCGTGCACCGCAAGGGACACACGCTCTACCCGGAGATCATCGAGCACAAGGTCACCGAAGCACTGGTCCCGGTCAAGATCATCGCGCTGCCGGACGAACGGCGCGGCTGTCAGCTGGCGTTCTTCGTCGAAGACCCGCTCGGCCACGACGGCAGGCACTGGCGTACGCGTATCGCCGAGGTGCTGCCGGAGTTCGAGCGACCGGACCGCATCCGGGTCGTCGACCGTTTTCCGCTGAACCGCAACGGAAAACCCGACAAGAAGCGGATGACGGAGCTGGCGCTCGCCGAATCGGCCAGTTCACCGAAAGCCGGCTGAGCGACGTGACCGAAGAACGCACCGCCCTGATCTTCCCGGGAATGGCCCCGACGAAATCCGGGGACGTGAGCCGGTTCCTGATGATCAACCGGAAGGCGCGGGAACGGCTCGCGACGGCCGAGGACGTCCTCGGCCGTCGCCTGCTCGGCCCGGCCCGCGAAGACGGCGATGTGTACGACGAGGCCGCGCAGGTCGTCTTCATGCTGACGTGTCTTTCCCTCGCGGAGTGGGCCGAAGACGCCCTCGGGGTGAAACCCGAGATCTGCGCCGGTCCCAGTTTTGGCCAGAAGGCGTTGACCTCGTACACGGGTGTGCTGTCGTTCGAGGAGACCGTCCGGCTCACCGCGGAGCTTTCGCGGTGCGAGGTGTCCTACTTCGAAAGCGACTACTCGGACGTCGTGACCCACTGTTTCGTCCGGACTCCGGAAGAGGGTTTCGCCGAGGTCCTGGCCGAGCTGAAGGACGAGTTCCACGACGTTTCGGGCGTCATCGACAAGGGCTTCTACCTGCTTTCGGTGCGGGAGAAGGACTTGGAGCGGGTGAAAGCACGAGTCCGGGCGATCGGCGGCTACTCGATGCACACCATGCGCCCGCCCGTGCACTCCACCTACTTCGGCGGTTTGCGCCGTCGTGCCGAGGAGGAGGTGCTGTCCGGCTTCACCCTCCGCGACCCCGAACTGCCGGTGGTCGCGGACCAGGACGGTGCGCTCCTGGACTCGGCGGCGGGGGTGCGCAGGATGCTGCTCGACACCTTCGACCGGCCGATCGACTGGCCGTCGATGGTCGCGACCTTGCGGGAGCAGGGGGTGACGTCGTTGTGCTTCTCCGGTCCGGACAATCTCTTCCACCGGGTGGACAGCACGGTGGCGAACTTCGAGGTGCGGACGGTGACGCCGGCGATGGCTTTGAAGCCGCGGAGCCGCGCCTAAGGTTTCTGCTCCCCAGCGCGTGAAGGCCCCCTTTCCTCGGCTCAGCCGAGGGAAGGGGGCCTTCACGCGCAGTCGCTGTTACTACTGGTGCGTATGTGACGACACGCCAGTCCGTGAAGGCCTCCTTGAGGGACCCAGAGTCCCTCAAGGAGGCCTTCACGGACCACGGCGAGTCGCTACGCCAGCCGCCCCAGCCATTCCCGCACGGCCTCGGCGGTCGTCCCCGCATGCCGCTCCAGCATCGTGAAGTGATCCCCCTCGACGTCCACCGTGTCATGCGGCAAAGCCCAGTCGGACTGCCATCCGGCCCGGTCACGCCACGCCTCGAGCGGCTCCGACGCCCGGACCAGCAAGGTCGGCACACCGGTCGCCGCGGGCACGTGGTCGGCGAACAGCCGCAGGTAAGCACCCATCGCGGTGAGCCGCGTGTCGTCCCCGAGGCCGTCGGCGAGCCGGTCGCGGATGCCGTCCAGCGCGTGTTCGTCCTGCGGGTAGACGTCGATCAGCACGAGCGCGCGGGGCGCGGCGCCCGCTTCCTCCAGATGCCTCGCCAGCGCGTGCGCGAGCGGGCCGCCCGAGGAGTGGGCCACCAGGACCACCGGGTCGCCGCCTTCGCGGAGGATGGCGTCCGCCTGTGCGTGGAGGACCGCCTCGATCGAGTCCGGCAGCGGCTGCCCGTGCCCGAAACCGGGCACCGGAACGACGGAAACGTCCTGCACGTCCCGGAAAGACGCCGCGAACCGCGCGTATTCGTGCGCCCCCGAACCGACCAGGAGGGAGGGGACGCAGACGAGTTCGGGGCCGGACGGGCCTTTCGCGAGCCGGACCGGTTGCAGGTTCTGTTCCCGCGCGGTTTCGACGGTGAACGACGGCCGGTAGCGCGACGCCTGCGCGGCCAGCCCGACGAACTGCGCGACCTCGCCGAGTTCGACCGCGCGGGCGAACATCGCGCCGAAGAAGTCAGTGGCCGCGGGCGGTGTCTCGGGCTGCCGGTCGGCGGCCGAGAAGTCACCGGAGATCCGTTCCGCGACGGCGAGCGGCGTCGGGTGGTCGAAGACCAGCGACGGCGGGAGCCGCAGGCCGGTCGACGCCGCCAGCCGGTTGCGCAGGTCGACGGCGGTGAGCGAGTCGAAGCCGAGTTCGAGGAAGGCGACGTCGGCGTCGATGGCGCCGGCCCCGTCGTGGCCGAGGACGGCCGCGACCTGACCGCGCACCAGTTCCAGGATCTCCGCGTCACGGCCGTCCGCGTCGAGTCCGGCGAGCCGGGCACGGAACGCGCCGCCGCCGTCGGGCGCCCGCCTGGCGCGGGCGCGGACGAGTCCGCTCAGCAACGGCGGGATCTCCTCGGCGCGGAGCGCGGCGAGGTCGAGCCGCATCGGGACGGTCAGCGTCCGCCCGGTGGCGAGCGCGGCGTCGAACAGCTCCAGACCTTCCTCTGTGGACAGTCCGCCGAGCCCGGCCCGCGCCATCCGCTCGACGTCGGCGGAATCGGTCATCGCACTGGTGGTCGCCCACAGGCCCCACGCCAGTGACGTCGCGGCGGCGCCGTCCGCCCGGCGGCGTTCCACCAGCGCGTCCACGAACGCGTTCGCCGCCGCGTAACCGGACTGCCCCGGGTTCCCGAAAACCCCGGCCGCCGAGGAGAACGTCACGAACGGTGCGGCGTCGGGCAGGAGTTCGTGCAGGTTCACCGCGGCGTCCACCTTCGGCGCGAGCACCCGGTCGAGCCGTTCGGGGGTCTGCGCGGTGATCAGCCCGTCGTCGAGGACACCGGCGGCGTGCACGACACCGGTCACCGGATGCGCGGCCAGCACCTGGCTCAGCGCCTCCCGGTCGGCCGCGTCGCACGCGAGGATCCGAACCTCGGCGCCAAGCCCGGTGAGTTCATCCGCCAGCGCCGCCGCGCCGGGCGCGGAAGCACCGGAACGGCTGAGCAGCACCAGCGAACGGACGCCGTGCGTCACCACCAGATGTTTCGCGACGGCCGCGCCGAGGAGGCCGGTGCCGCCGGTGATCAGCACGACGTCGCCGTCGCTCCACGGCCGCGCCGGGCCGGGCTCGGGGACACGGACGAGCCTCGGGACGAAGCTGACCCCGTCGCGAACCACGACCTGCGCCTCCCCGGCGGGCAGCGCGGCCGGGACGTCTCCGTCCACGAGCACGAACCGCCCGGGGTGCTCCGACTGCGCCGAGCGCACGAGGCCCCATACCGCGGCCGCCACCGGATCCGGGCGTTCGGTCGCGATCCCACCTTGGGTGGCCACCACGAGCGGACCGTCGCCCGGTTCGTCGAGCCACGTCCGGACGCGTTCGAGTGCCGCCCCCAGCACGGTGCGGAGATCCCCGGATCCGCAGTGCCACACCGTCGCGTCGTGCGGTTCGGTCACGCCCGCGGGCACCCAATCCAGGCCGAACAAGGACTCGCGATACCCACCGAGACCGGACACCGACACCGGCCGCAGCAGCAGACCGTCCACGTCGGCGACCGGCAGGCCTTCGGCGTCGGCGACGGTCAGCGCGACCCCGTCCGCAGCCGGGCGCAGCCGCACCCGCAATGCCGCCGCACCCCGCGACCACAGCCGGACCCCGGAGAACGCGAACGGGAGCCGAAGCCCCTCGGCATCGGGAAGCACCCCCAGCGCGATCCCGTGGAGCGCGCCGTCCAGCAACGCGGGATGCAGGCCGAAGGCCGGAGCGTCGCCGGTCTGGGCTTCGGGAAGGTCGATTTCGGCGAAGACCTCGTTCTCGCGACGCCAGGCGGCGCGAAGTCCTTGGAACGCGGGGCCGTATTCGAGGCCCGCGTCCGCGAGTTCGTCGTACAGTGCCTCGACGCCGACGCGTTCCGCCCCGGCGGGCGGCCATTCCGCGAGCGGGGTGGGCACGCCGTCCGTTTCGGGCAACAGGACGCCGTTGGCGTGCCGGGTCCAGGGTTCGTCGCCGCGGCGGGAGTACACGCCGACCTCGCGACGGCCGTCGACGTCCGCGTCACCGAGTTCGACCGAGAGCCGGACGTCGGTGCCTTCTTCGAGCACGAGTGGGGCTTCGAGGGTCAATTCGTCGAGCATCGTGCAGTCCACCTGGATGCCGGCGGCCAGCGTGAGCTCCACGAACGCGGTGCCGGGCACGAGCACGGTCCCGGACACGGCGTGATCGGCGAGCCAGGGATGCGTTTCCAGCGAGATCCGGCCGGTGTACAGCAGCCCGCCGGTCCCGGGGACCGCGACGACGGCGCCGAGCAGCGGGTGGTCCACCATCGTCTGCCCGAACGCCGACGCGTCCCCGGCGGCGGTCCCGGCTTCCAGCCAGAACCGCTTGCGCTGGAACGGATATGTCGGCAGATCGACCCAGTCCGCCGTGGGCAGGATCGAAGACCATACCGGGCTCAGGCCGTGCACATGGGCTTCGGCGAGCGACGCGACGAACCGCTCCGCACCACCCTCACCCCGACGCAAACTCCCCAACGCGACGGCCTCTTCACTGATCCCCGGGACCAGAACCGGATGCGGACTCGTCTCCACGAAGAACCGGAAACCATCCTTCAGCAACCGATCCACCGTCGCCGCGAACTGCACCGTTCCCCGCAGATTCCGGAACCAGTACGCCGCATCCAATTCAAGAGGCTCATCGGTCACCGTCGAATAGAACGGAATCACCGGCGCCTGCGGCGAAATACCCGCCAACGCCGACACCACATCCCGCTCGATCGCATCGACATGAGCCGAATGCGAGGCGTAATCCACCGGGATCCGCTTCGCCCGCACATCCAGCAACTCACACCGCTTGATCAGCGCTTCCAAACCCGCGACGTCACCCGACACCACCACCGCCGCAGGGCCGTTCACGGCTGCCACCGACACACCGTCGGGCAGCAACTCCCGAACACGATCCTCCGAGGCAGCAACCGACACCATGCCACCGAGCCCCGACAACGCCAAAATCGCCTTACTCCGCAAACACACAACCCGCGCAGCATCATCCAACGACAACGCACCAGCCACACACGCCGCCGCGATCTCACCCTGCGAATGACCCACCACAGCAGCAGGTTCGACACCACACGCCCGCCACAGGCGCGCCAGAGACACCATCACCGCGAACAAAACAGGCTGCACCACATCAACCCGCTCCAACGCCACAGCGTCGGACAACACCTCGGACAACTTCCAGTCCACAAAGGACGAAAGCGCCGTCTCACACTCAGCCATCGACTCAGCGAACACCGGAGCCGACGACAACAACTCCTCCGCCATCCCCACCCACTGCGAACCCTGACCCGGGAACACGAAAACAGCCTTACCCGACTGCGCCGTACCTTCGATCAGCAGGCTCGACGGCTCCCCGGCGGCGAGCGCGTCGAGCGCGGCGCGCGGATCACCGACGATGGCCGCCCGGTGCGCGAACAGCGGCCGCGCGGCCAGCGTGGCGGCGGCGCCCGGAAGATCCACAAAGGACCGAAGCTGAGCAGCTCGCGCCCGCAGGGCCTCCGGCGTCCGCGCCGACAGAAGCCACGGCGTCGCACCGGTCACCACCGGCTGCCGGGGTTCGGTCTCTTCGGCGGCCGGGGCCGCTTCGAGGACGACGTGCGCGTTGGTCCCGCTGATACCGAACGACGACACCGCGGCCCGGCGAGGACGGTCGAGTTCCGGCCACGGCCGCGCTTCGTCCAGCAACGAGACCGCGCCCGCGCTCCAGTCCACATGCGACGAAGGGGTCTCCGCGTGCAGGCTGCGCGGGAGAGTCCCGCTTCGCAGTGCCTGCACCATCTTGATGATCCCGGCGACCCCGGCGGCGGCCTGCGTGTGCCCGAGATTCGACTTGATCGACCCGAGCCACAGCGGCCGATCCGACGGCCTGCCCTTGCCGTAGGTCGCGAGCAGCGCCTGCGCCTCGATCGGGTCGCCCAGGGTGGTGCCGGTTCCGTGCGCCTCGACGACGTCGACGTCCGCCGTCGTCAGCCGGGCGTCGGCGAGCGCCTCGCGGATCACCCGTTGCTGGGACGGGCCGTTCGGGGCGGTCAGGCCGTTCGACGCGCCGTCCTGGTTCACCGCCGACCCGCGCAGGACCGCCAGTACCGGATGGCCGTTGCGCCGCGCGTCGGAAAGCCGTTCCACCAGCAGCATCCCGACACCCTCGGACCAGCCGGTGCCGTCCGCCTCTTCGGCGAACGGTTTGCAGCGGCCATCCGGCGCCATCCCGCGCTGACGGCTGAACTCCACGAACGTCCCGGGGGTGAACATCACCGTCACGCCGCCGGACAGCGCGAGGTCGCACTCGCCCCGCCGCAGCGCCTGTGCCGCGAGATGCAGCGTCACCAGCGACGACGAGCACGCGGTGTCCACGGTGAGCGCCGGGCCTTCGAACCCGAAGGTGTAGGACACCCGCCCGGAGGCGATGCTGCCGGAGTTCCCGGTGCCGAGGTAGCCGCCGACCTCGTCGGGGATCTCGGTCAGCCCGGAGACGTAGTCGTGGTACATCAGCCCGGCGAACACCCCGGTCCGGCTGCCCTTCAGCGAGCCCGGATCGATTCCCGCCCGCTCGATGGCCTCCCACGACGTCTCCAGCAGGAGCCGCTGCTGCGGATCCATCGCCAGCGCCTCCCGTGGCGAGATCCCGAAGAACGCCGGGTCGAACTCGGCGACGTCGTGCAGGAAACCGCCCTGCGAAACGTAACTCGTCCCCTGCTTGTCCGGGTCCGGGTCGTACAGCGCTTCGAGGTCCCACCCGCGGTCGACGGGGAATCCGCTGATCCCGTCGCCACCGGTTTCGACCATCCGCCACAGATCCTCGGGCGAGGCGATGCCGCCGGGATAGCGGCAGGCCATCCCGACGATGGCGATCGGTTCGCTGCCCGCGGCTTCGGTCTCCTTCAGGCGCTTCCGGGTCTCGTGAAGATCCGCGGTGACCTGCTTGAGGAAGTACCGGAGTTTGTCCTCGGTGTCTTTCATTTCCGCCCCCAAGTCAGGAGATCCCGAGTTCCTTGCCGATGAATTCGAACATTTCGTCGTCCGAGGCGTCTTCGAGCCGATCCGCCACGGATTCGGTGCCCTCGCCCGGATCGCAGGCCGCGAGCAGGGCGCGCAGCCGATCCTTGACCTTGCCGCGGATCGCGTCGTCCGGGCTTCCCCCGGCGAACGCGGCCTCCAGCCGGTCGAGTTCCGCGAGCACCCCCAGCGGCGGTGGCGCGTCGTCCACGACGATCTCCGCGCCGACCAGTTCCGCCACCGCGGCGGTGGTCGGATGGTCGAAGACCAGCGTGGCGGGCAGCCGGAGACCGGTGGCCTCGTTGACCCGGTTGCGCAGTTCGACCGCGGCGAGCGAGTCGAACCCGAGTTCGGTGAACGCCTTGTCCGGGTCGACCTGCTCGGGACCGGCGTGCCCGAGGACACCAGCGACGTGCGTGGCGACGAGGTTCAGCAGTGCCGCGGCGCGTTCCTCCCCGGTCATCCCGGCCAGCTCCGCCTTGAGCGCGTCCCCGGTCGGCGAACCGGCGGTCTCGGCGCGTTTGCCGGTACCGCGGATCAGGCCGCGCAGCAGCGGCGGGACGTCGGTGCCGAGGCCTGCCCGCACCGCGGCGAGGTCCAGCCGCATCGGCAACAGCACCGGTTCGGCCGCCGTCACCGCGAGGTCGAACAGCGCCAGTCCCTCCTCTGTGGACAGTGCGCCCGCGCCGGAGGCCGTCATCCGTTCCAGATCGCGTCCGGACATGCCGCCCGCCATCCCGTCGCCGGCCCAGAGCCCCCAGGCGAGCGAGGTCGCCGGCAGCCCGTGCGCACGGCGATGCCGGGCGAGCGCGTCGAGGAACGCGTTGGCCGCCGCGTAGTTCGCCTGCCCCGGATTGCCGAAGGTGCCCGCCGCGGAGGAGAACAGTACGAACTCGTCGACGTCTCCCACCAGTTCGTGCAGGTTCACCGCGGCGTCGACCTTCGGCCGCAGGACGGCGTCGAGCCGTTCCGGGGTGAGGCCGTCGAGGACGACGTCGTCGAGAACACCGGCGGCGTGCACGACCCCGGTCACCGGATGCTCGGCCAGAAGACGTTGCAGCGCTTCACGATCGGCCGCGTCGCAAGCGACCACCGCGACCTCGGCGCCCAACCCTCGCAGTTCGTCGGCCAGCTCGCCCGCGCCCGGCGCGTCCGGGCCGCGGCGACCGGCGAGCACCAGCCGGGTCTTCCCGTGCGCGGTGACCAGATGCCGGGCCAGTGCCGCGCCGAGCGCGCCGGTGCCGCCGGTGATCAGCACGGCCCCGTCGGTCCGCGCCTCGCCTTCGACCGGCGTCACGGCCGGTTTGACCAGCCGCGGCGCCTTCACCGTTCCCTCGCGCAACTCCAGCTGAGGTTCGCCGGAAGCGAGGGCTGGCAGCAGCACGCGATACGACGCGTCCTGTTCGTCGAGGTCGACCAGCACGAACCGGCCGGGGTGCTCGGACTGCGCCGAGCGGACCAGGCCCCAGATCACCGCCTGCGCCGGTTCGTCGACGGCGCCGCTGGTGACCAGCACCAGCCGGGAACCGGCGAACCGGTCCTCGGCCAGCCACGTACGGACCAGCTCCAGCGCCCGCTGTGCGGCGGTGTGCGCGGCGGCGGCCAGCCCTTGGCGGTGGTCCGGCGCGCAGGACACGAAGACCAGCTCGGGCACCCGATCGATCACCTCGGCCAGATTCGCGTGGACCTGCCCGCGATAGCCGGCGGCGGTGAGCGCGGCGTCGAGTTTGTAGTCGTCGACACCGACGACCGCCCAGCTCGCGGCCACGGCGGCGGTGGGATCGAGCGGAACCGGCGCCCACTCCAGACCGAACAGCGACTCGTGGCTGCCCTGCCGCCCGCCGAGTTGCTCCAGCGAGACCGGGCGCAGCGTCAGAGCGTCCACTGTGGCCACCAGCCTGCCGGTCTCGTCCGCCGCGGCCAGGGAGACCGCGTTCTCCCCCGCCGGCGACAGCCGGACCCGCAGGGCACGCGCACCGGAGGCGTGGAGCCGGACGCCGGACCAGGCGAACGGCAGGCGCACGCGCCCGGCCGCCACGTCTGCCTCCTGCTCGCCTTCTTCGGCGAAGCCCAGGGCGTGCAAGGCGGCGTCGAGCAACGCAGGATGCAGGCCGAAGCCTTCGGTCGTGGTGTCCTCGGGGAGGTCGACCTCGGCCCAGATGTCCTCCCCTCGCCTGCGGGCGGAGCGAAGTCCCTGGAAGACCGGGCCGTACTCGAGCCCGGCGGCGGCCAAGCCGTCGTAGAGGCCGTCGGTTTCGACGGTCTCGGCATCGGCGGCCGCCCAGGCCGACAGATCGAACGGCGCGCCCGCAGCCAGGGGCGACACGGTTCCGGTGGCGTGGCGGATCCAGTCGCCGTCGTCGGGGCGGGAGTAGACGTCCAGTGCGCGCCTGCCGGTCTCGTCCGGCGCGGCGGCGACGATCCGCAGCGCCGTGCCACCGTGGTCCGGCAGCACCAGCGGTGCTTCCAGGGTCAGTTCGTCGACGGCCGCGCAGCCGGTCAGCTCCCCGGCCCGCAACGCGAGCTCGACGAACGCCGTACCCGGCAGGAGCGTCGTCCCGGCGACGACGTGGTCGGCCAGCCACGGCTGCTCCTGCACCGACAGCCTGCCGGTGAACAGCACCGCGTCGCTGTCCGGCGCCTCGACCGCCGCGCCGAGCAGCGGATGCCCGGCGGGCGACTGCCCCAGCCCGGTGACATCGCCCACCGCGGGGGCGACGGGCCGCAGCCAGAACCGCTCGCGCTGGAAGGCGTAGGTGGGCAGATCGATCTTCCGGCCGGGGAGCGCCTTCGCCCAGTCGACCCGGACGCCGTCGACGTGCAACCGCGCGAGCGCGGTGACAAACGACTCGACGTCGGACCGGCCGTCACGCAGCGACGGCACGAACAGCGGAGCGTCCACTGTGGACTCGTTCGTGACACAATGCTCGCCGAGAGCGGTCAGCGGCGCGTCCGGGCCGAGCTCCAGATAGCGCCGGACGCCGTGTGCCTCCAGGGTCCGGATCGCGTCGCGGAACCGGACCGCTTCCCGCACGTGCCTGACCCAGTACTCGCTCGATCGCGCCTGATCGCCGGTCAGCGGCTCACCGGTCAGCGTGGACACCAGCGGGATCCGCGGTTCGGCGGCGTGGACGCCGTCGAGTACGGCGCGGAATTCACCGAGCATCCCGTCCATGAGCGGCGAGTGGAACGCGTGGCTCACGGTGAGCCGCTTGGTCTTGCGGCCGCGTTCGGCGAACCCGGCGGCCAGCGCGGTCACGGCGGCCTCTTCGCCGGACACGACGACCGACACCGGGCCGTTGATCGCGGCGATCGACACGGTCTCGTCGTCGATCAGCGGCCGGACCTCCTCTTCGGTGGCCTGGACGGCGATCATCGCGCCGCCCGCGGGCAGCGCCTGCATGAGCCTGCCGCGCGCGGCGACCACCGTGCAGGCGTCCTCCAGCGTCCAGACCCCGGCGACGTGGGCCGCCGCCAGTTCCCCGATCGAATGCCCGGCCAGGAAGTCCGGCCGGACGCCGCGGCTTTCGACGAGCCGGAACAGCGCGACCTCGACGGCGAACATCGCGCACTGGGTGTATTCGGTGCGGTCGACCAGGTCGCCGGCGAGCGCCTCGCGCAGCGGACGGTTCAGCAGAGCGTCGAAACGCGCGCAGATCTCGTCGAAGGCTTGAGCGAAGACGGGGAACGCGGCCGACAGTTCGTCGGCCATCCCGGCACGCTGGCTGCCCTGACCGGTGAAGAGGAACGCGAGTTTCCCGCCCGGTTTCGCGAGACCGGTGACGAAGTCGCCCGGTTCTCCCCCGGCCAGCGCGGCGAGCGCGTCGAGCAGTCCGTCGCGGTCGCCCGCGGTGACCACCGCCCGGTGCTCGAAAAGTCCCCGCGTGGCAAGCGTTTGCGCGACGTCGGCGAGCTCGGGCGCGGATCCGGTCAGCAACCGGGCACGCAACCTGGCGGCCTGCCCGCGCAGAGCGTCCGGCGTCTTGGCGGACAACGGGAAGGCGAGTACATCCGGCTGGTCGGCCGGTGCCATGTCCCCGGCGCCGTCCGCTTCCAGGACGACATGCGAGTTGGTCCCGCTGATCCCGAACGACGACACCCCGGCGCGCCGCGGACGACCGGTGTCCGGCCACTCCCGCGATTCGGTGAGCAGGGAGACGGCGCCTTCGGTCCAGTCCACATGGGACGAAGGCTCATCGACGTGCAACGTCTTGGGCAGCACGCCGTGCCGCATCGCCTCCACCATCTTGATCACGCTCGCCACCCCGGCGGCGGCCTGGGTGTGACCGAGATTGGACTTCACCGACCCCAGCCAGAGTGGCTCTTCACGATCCTGCCCGTACGTGGCGAGCAGGGCTTGCGCCTCGATCGGGTCGCCGAGTGTCGTCCCGGTTCCGTGCGCCTCGACAGCGTCCACATCGGACGGACGCAATCCGGCCTGCGCCAAAGCCTGACGGATCACCCGTTGCTGCGACGGTCCGTTCGGCGCGGTGAGCCCGTTCGACGCGCCGTCCTGGTTCACCGCCGTGCCACGCAGGACGGCCAGCACCTGCCTGCCATTGCGACGGGCATCCGAAAGGCGCTCCAGCAGCAGCATGCCGACGCCCTCGCCCCACGCCGTGCCGTCCGCGGTCTCGGAGAACGCCTTGATCCGGCCGTCCGGCGCCATCCCGCGCTGACGGCTGAACTCGATGAAAGTGTCCGGAGTGGACATCACCGCGACACCACCGGCCAGCGCCAGGCCGCATTCGCCTTGCCGCAGCGCCTGCGCCGCGAGATGCATCGCGACCAGCGAAGACGAACACGCCGTGTCGATGCTGACCGCCGGGCCTTCCAGCCCGAAGGCGTAGGCGAGGCGCCCCGAGATCACGCTGCCCGAGTTCCCCGTGCCGAGGTACCCCTCCAGATCCGCCGGGATCTCGGTGAGCCGCGAAACGTAGTCGTGGTACATCGCCCCGGCGAAGACGCCGGTCGCGGAACCGCGCAAGGTGGCCGGGTCGATCCCGGCCCGTTCGAAGGCTTCCCAGGACGTCTCCAGGAGCAACCGCTGCTGCGGGTCCATCGCCAGCGCTTCACGCGGCGAAATCCCGAAGAACCCTGGGTCGAAGTCCCCGGCGTCGTGCAGGAATCCGCCGTAGCGGGTGCAAGAGGTGCCGGGCCTGGACGCCTCGGGGTCGTACAGACCTTCGACATCCCAGCCCCGGTCAGCCGGGAACGGGGTGATGCCGTCGCGGCCTTCGCTGACCAGCCGCCAGAGGTCTTCCGGTGAGCGGACACCGCCGGGGAACCGGCAGGCCATGCCGACGATGGCGATCGGTTCGTCCACCGGTGCCGTGGTGACGACGGCGGCCACGACCGTGGTGCCGGACAGTTCCTCCCGCAGCCGGGAGACGACCGCGTCGGAGTTCGGGTGGTCGAACACGAGGGTGGCGGGCAGGCGCAGGCCGGTCGCGGAGTTCAGCCGGTTCCGCAGGTCCACCGACGTGAGCGAATCGAAGCCGAGTTCGGTGAACGCCCGGTCCGACGGGACGTCCTCCGGACCGGAGTAGCCCAGCACCGCGGCGACCTGTGTCCGCACGAGTTCGAGCAGACGCGCGTCACGGTCCTCTTCGGACAGTCCCGCGAGCTGCCGTTTCCACGCCGACGCTCCGGCGGAGCGCCGCGCGGGAGCCTTGATCAGACCGCGCAGCAGGGGCGGCACGTCGGAGCCGAGTTCGGCGCGGAGCGCGGCGAGGTCGAGCTTCATCGGCAGGACGACGCCGTCACCAGCGGTGTCGAACAGGCGCAGCCCTTCTTCGGTGGTGAGCCCGGAACCGGTGAGCCTGGCGACGGCGGCGGAGGCGTCCATCCCGTCGTCGGTGTCCCACAGACCCCACGCCAGGGACCGGGCCGGGAGCCCGCTGGCCAGCCGGTGCTGTGCCAGGGCGTCCAGGAAGGCGTTCGCTGCGGCGTAGTTCGCCTGCCCGGCGTTGCCGAACGTGCCCGCCGCCGAGGAGAACAGCACGAACTCGTCGACGTCGCCCGCCAGTTCGTGCAGGTTCAGCGCCGCGTCGGCCTTGGGCCGCAGGACGGCGTCGAACCGTTCGGGGGTCAGGCTGTCGATCAGACCGTCGTCGAGGACGCCGGCCGCGTGCACCACCGCGGTGAGCGGATGGCCGGGGTCGACCCCGGCCAGCAGCTCCGCGAGGGCTTCCCGGTCGGCGACGTCGCAGGACTCCAGGACCGCGGAGGCGCCGAGCCCGGTCAGCTCCGCCAACAGGTCGGTGGCACCGGAGGCGGCCGCGCCACTGCGGCTGACCAGCAGAAGGTGCCGCACCCCGTGTCCGGAGACCAGGTGACGGGCCAGCGATCGGCCCAGCGCGCCGGTGGCCCCGGTGAGCAGGACGGTCCCTTCCGGGTCGAAACGCGGTGCCGTACCGGAGGGCACGCTCTTCACCAGACGCGGCGCCCAGAGCTTCCCGTCGCGGATGGCGAGCTGCGCCTCGCCGGTGGCGACGGCCCCGGCCAGGTCTGCCGTGTCGCCGTCGGTGTCGATGAGCACGAACCGGCCCGGATGCTCGGACTGCGCCGACCGCACCTGCCCCCAGACGGCGGCGCGGGCGAGATCACGCGTGTCCTCCCCCGCCACCGACACGGCTCCGCTGGTCAGCACGACCAGGGTGGTGTCGGCGTTGCTTTCGTCGGCGAGCCAGGATTGGAGCGCGGCAAGCGTTTGCGCGGTCGCGTCGTGCACGTCCGCTACACTGTCCACTTCGGACCAGATGACCGTGGCGGGCGCGGTGTCCGCGGCACGGGCGCGGACCGGGACCCACTCCACCCGGAACAGCGAGTCGCCACCACCCCCGAACGCGGCGGGGTCGACCTGGCGGACGGTCAGCCCGGCGACGGTCGCCACCGGCGCGCCCGCCCCGTCCGCGATCGTCAGGGAAAGCGTGTCGCCGGTCCCGGTGAGCCGGACTCGCAGGCTCGTGGCGCCGAGGCCGGTGAGCGAGACGCCAGACCACAGGAAGGGCAGCCGGGCCCCGCCTTCGGTGCTCAGCGCGCCGAGTCCGGCGGTGTGCAGGGCCGAGTCCAACAGCGCGGGGTGCAGGCCGAAGCGCGCGGCGTCGCCGTGGTGGCGTTCGTCGAGGTCGATCTCGGCGTACACCGTGGTGCCGTCGAGCCAGGCCGCGCGGACGCCTTGGAAAACCGGGCCGTAGTTCAGGCCCGCGTCGGCGAGCGCGTCGTAGAGCCCGTCGACGTCGGTCTCCTCCGCGGCTGGCGGCCACGAGGTGAGGTCGGCGGGCGTGGCGCCGGTGTCCTCGGTCAGTGTTCCGACCGCGTGGCGGATCCAGGGCTCGTCGTCGGCACGGGAGTGCACGCTGACCGCGCACGCGCCGGTGTCGTCCGGTTCGCGGACCCACACGCGCAGTTCGACACCGCCGCGCTCCGGCAGGACCAGCGGGCTCTCCAGGGTGAGTTCGTCGAGGACGACGGTGCCGTGCCGTCGTCCGGCGGCGAGCGCCAGATCGACGAACGCGGTACCGGGCAGGAGCACGGTCTCCCCGACGGCGTGGTCGGCGAGCCAGGGCTGGGCCGCGAGAGACAGCCTGCCGGTGAACACGGTCCCGCTGGAGTCCGGCAGGGTCACCGCGCCACCAAGCAGCGGGTGCCCCGCGTCGGCCAGTCCCGCCGCGGTCAGATCGCCCGCAGCGGCGCCCGCGTCGAGCCAGAACTCCGTGCGCTGGAAGGCATACGTGGGCAGATCCACCCGCCGGGCCCCGGCGGACAACGGGCTCCAGTCGACGTCGGCACCGTGGACGTGCAGACCGGCGACCGCCGTCAGCAGGGTCGTGACCTCGGGCTTGTCGCGCCGCAGGGCGGGGACGACGACCGCGTCCTCCAGGCTGTCCTGCGCCATCGCGGTGAGCACGCCGTCCGGCCCGATCTCCAGGAACCGCGTGACACCCTCGGCCTCCAGGAACTTGACCGAATCGTGGAACCGCACCGCGTCACGGACATGCCGGACCCAATAGTCCGAAGTGGACACCTCCTCCAGGCCACCCGACACGATCGGGATCCGCGGCTCGGCGAAGGTCAGCCCCTCCACCACCGTACGGAAGTCATCGAGCATCGGCTCCATCAACGGTGAGTGGAACGCGTGACTCACGGTAAGTCGCTTGTGTTTGCGGCCCTCGACCACAGCGGCGACGGCGTCTTCGTCACCCGAGACGACCACCGACTCCGGGCCGTTGATGGCGGCGATCGACACCCGCTCCGTCAGCAGCGGTGTCACCTCCGCTTCGGTCGCCCGCAGCGCCACCATCGCGCCGCCCGTGGGCAGCGCCTGCATCAACCGGCCGCGCGCCGACACCAGCGTCACCGCATCGTCGAGGGACAGCACACCGGCCACGTGCGCGGCCGCGATCTCACCGACCGAATGCCCGGCCAGGAAGTCCGGCCGGACACCCCAGCTTTCCACCAACCGGAACAGCGCCACCTCAAGCGCGAACAGCGCGCACTGCGTGTTGGCAGTCTGGTTCAACTCCTCAGCAGACAAGTCCCTGAGCGGCTGCTCGAAGCGGGAACACACCTCGTCATAAACCTCGGCGAACACCGGGAAACGCTCAGCCAGCTCAACGCCCATCCCGAGCCGCTGACTGCCCTGACCGGTGAACAGGAAAGCCGTCCGTCCGGTGTGCCGGGCGATTCCCCGGACGATCCCCTCGGTGGTCTCGCCGTGCGCGAGCGCGTCGAGTGCGGCGATGAGACCGTCGCGGTCGCCGGCCACGAGCGCGGCCCGATGCTCCAAGTCCGCCCGCGCCGTGAGCGCGAGCGCGACGTCCGCCGCGGTCACCTCGGGAGTGGCCAGCAGGTGGCCGTGGAGGCGGGCCGCCTGCGCTCGCAACGCTTCCTCGGTCTTGCCGGACAGCGGCCACGGCGGGACATCCGGGTTTCCGGACGGCTGGGGATCCGGCTCGACGGCCTCGATGATGGTGTGCGCGTTGGTCCCGCTGATCCCGAACGACGACACCCCGGCCCGACGCGGACGACCGGTGTCCGGCCACTCCCGCGACTCCGTCACCAGGGACACCGCGCCATCGGTCCAGTCCACATGAGACGAGGGCTCGTCGACGTGCAGCGTCTTGGGCAGGACGCCGTGCCGCATCGCCTCGACCATTTTGATCACGCCCGCGACACCGGCGGCGGCCTGGGTGTGACCGAGGTTCGACTTCACCGACCCAAGCCACAACGGCTCTTCACGATCCTGCCCGTACGTGGCCAGCAGAGCCTGCGCCTCGATCGGATCACCAAGAGTCGTTCCCGTGCCGTGCGCCTCGACAGCGTCCACATCGGACGGTTGCAACCCCGCCTGTGCCAAAGCCTGACGGATCACCCGCTGCTGCGACGGACCATTCGGCGCGGTGAGCCCGTTCGACGCACCGTCCTGGTTCACCGCCGAGCCGCGAACCACGGCCAGCACCCGGTGACCGTTGCGGCGGGCGTCCGATAGGCGCTCCAGCAGGAGCATGCCGACGCCCTCGCCCCAGCCGGTGCCGTCCGCGGCCTCGGCGAAGGATTTGCACCGGCCGTCGACGGCCATCCCACGCTGGCGGCTGAACTCGACGAAGGTGTTCGGCGTCGCCATCACGGTCACACCGCCCGCGAGCGCGAGCGAACATTCGCCCTGCCGCAACGCCTGTCCGGCGAGGTGCATCGCGACCAGCGACGACGAGCAGGCCGTGTCGATGCTGACCGCGGGGCCTTCCAGCCCGAAGGTGTAGGCCAGCCGTCCCGAGATCACGCTGCCCGAGTTCCCCGTGCCGAGGTAGCCCTCGACGTCTTCCGGCACGGAGTTCAGCCGCGCCGCGTAGTCGTGGTACATCACCCCGGCGAAGACACCGGTCTTGCTGCCGCGCACCGCGTGCGGATCGATCCCGGCGCGTTCGAAGACCTCCCACGAAGTCTCCAGCAGCAACCGCTGTTGCGGATCCATCGCCAGCGCCTCACGCGGCGAGATCCCGAAGAACGCCGCGTCGAATTCGCCCGCGTCGTGCAGAAATCCGCCCTCGCGGGCGTAGCTCTTGCCCACCTTGCCGGGGTCCGCGTCGTAGACGTCTTCCCAGCCCCGGTTGACCGGGAACTCCGAAACGCCGTCCCGGCCGGCGGCCACCAGATCCCACAGCTCTTCCGGGGAGGTGACACCGCCCGGGTAGCGGCAGGCCATGCCGATGATCGCGATCGGCTCGTCGACCGGACCGGTGCGCACCGGCACGTCCGGCGCCTCGGCGAGCCCACCCCCGGCGAGCCCCTCCAGCAGGTGTTCGGCGAGCACGAGCGGGGTCGGGTAGTCGAAGACGAGGGTCGCGGCCAGCCGCAGGCCGGTGACCTCGGTCAGCCGGTTGCGCAGTTCGACCGCCGCCAGCGAATCGAAGCCGAGCTCCTGGAACGGTTTCCCGGCGTCGATCGCCTCCGAACCGAGGTGGCCCAGCACGATGGCGACGTGCGTCCGCACGATCTCCAGCAGTTCCCGGCTCCGTTCGGCCGGGGTGAGCGCGGCCAGCCGGTCGGCGAGCGCACCCGCCGAACCGGTGACGGCGGCGCGGCGGGCGGGCCGGATCAGGCCGCGGAACAACGGCGGCACGTCACCGCCGAGCCGCGCGCGCAACGCGGGCAGATCGAGCCGGATCGGGACGAGTGCGGCGTCGTCGAGCGCCGTCGCGGCGTCGAAGAGCGCCATCCCGTCCTCTGTGGACAGCGCGGGGAAGCCGGGGCGGGCGGTGAGCGCGTCGCCCATTCCGGCGGCCCACATCCCCCAGGCCAGCGCCGTGCCGGGCTGTCCGTTCGTGTGGCGGTACCGGGCGAGGGCGTCGAGGAAGGCGTTCGCGGCGGCGTAGTTCGCCTGCCCTTCGTTGCCGAACACCCCGGCGGCGGAGGAGAACAGGACGAGTTCGGTGTCGCCGAGCAGTTCGTGCAGATGCACGGCCGCGTCCACTTTGGACCTCAGCACGGCAGTGATGCGCTCCGGGGACAGGTCACCGAGGAGTCCGTCGTCCAGCACACCCGCCGCGTGCACGGCGAGGGTGATCGGCTGATCGGCCAGCAGGGCGGCGAGTGCGTCGCGGTCGGCGGCGTCGCAAGCTTCGATCCGGACGTCGGCGCCGAGCGCGGTCAGTTCGCGGGTGAGGGTGTCCGCGCCGGGTGCGGCCGCACCGCGACGGCTGGTGAGCAGCAGCCGCCGGACACCGCGCGACCGGACGAGGTACCGGGCGAGATCCGCGCCGAGCGCGCCGGTGCCGCCGGTGACGAGCACCGTCCCGTCGATGTCGCCGGGCTCGGCGGAGGCACGCGGGGCGCGGACGAGCCGGGCACCGGACAGGACGCCCTCGCGGAGCAGGAGTTCGGGTTCGCCGGTGGCGACGGCGGCCGCGACGAGTTCGGGCGTCGGCTCGGTGTCGCAGTCGAGGAGGACGAACCGGTCCGGGAACTCTTCCTGCGCGGTGCGGACGAGGCCCCAGACGGTGGCCTGCGCCGGATGCGGCACGGCGTCCCCGACGGCGCCGCTGGTCAGGAAGACGAGTTTCGGCCCGCCGTCGTCGGCGCGCACCAGTTCGAGCGCGCGGAGCGCGGCCGCGTGGGCGTCGCCGAGCAGGTCGCCGGTGTACCCGGCGAACGAGGCGACGACGTGCTCCGCGGCGGCCTCGGCGGGGATGGTGAGCGGCTGCCAGTCCACCCGGAACAACGCGTCGCGCACCGGGTTTCGCGAGGTGAGGGCGCCGCACGGGACCGCGCGGACGAGGAGACCGTCGGCGGTGAACACCGGCCGTCCCTCCGGATCCGCGACGGCGAGTGCGATCGTGTCCGGTCCAGCGGGGGTCAGGCGCACGCGGATCGTGGTCGCCCCGAAGGCCCTCAGGCTCACGCCGGACCACGAGAACGGGAGCCGCGCCTCGGTGGCGTCCAGCGCGCCGAGGCCGGCGGCGTGCAGGGCCGAGTCGAGCAGGGCCGGATGGATCCCGAACCGGGCCGCGTCGGCCTTCTCGGCGTCGGCGAGCTCGATTTCGGCGTAGACGGCCGATTCGTGGGTCCAGGCGGCGCGGACGCACTGGAAGGCGGGCCCGTAGTCGAGGCCGACCTCGGCGAGCGCGCCGTAGAGCCCGTCGATCGCGACCGGTTCGGCGCCTTCGGGCGGCCAAACGGCGAGGCTGAAGTCGGTGTCGGGGAAGCCGGGGGCGAGGACACCGGTCGCGTGGCACGACCATTCGGCGTCGGCGGCCTCAGGACGCGAGTGGACGCCGACCGTGCGCCTGCCGGTCTCGTCCGGCGCGCCGACGACCAGTTGCAGGCTGAGCGCGTCGTGTTCGGGCAGGACGAGCGGTTCCCGCAGGGTCAGTTCCTCCACGACCCCGCAGTCGACCTTGTCCCCGGCGTGCAGCACGAGATCGACGAAGGCGGTGCCCGGCAGCAGGACGTGCCCCGCGACCACGTGCCCGGCCAGCCACGGCTGCGCCGCGAGGGAAAGCCGCCCGGTGAGCAGCACGCCGTGCGCGTCGGCCATCGTGACGACGGCGCCGAGCAGCGGGTGATCGGTGGCGCCCAGGCCCAGGCTCGCCGCGTCGCCCTCGGCGTTCAGCGGGCCGTCCAGCCAGAAACGACGGTGCTGGAAGGCGTACGTGGGCAGGTCGACGCGGCGGGCCCCGGCGAGCAGCGGCGTCCAGTCGACGGATGCCCCGTGGACGTGCAGCGTGGAGACCGCGGCGAGCAGGGTGACGTCCTCCGCGCGGTTGCGGCGCGAGGCCGCGACAACGACCGTGTCCTCGGTGCTCTCCTGGGCCATCGCGGTGAGGACGGCGTCCGGGCCGATCTCCAGGAACCGCGTGACCCCCTCGGCCTCCAGGAACTTGACCGAATCGTGGAACCGCACCGCGTCACGGACATGTCGGACCCAATAGTCCGGAGTGGACACTTCCACCAAGCCGCCGGAGACGACCGGAATCCTCGGCGCCGCATACGACAGGCTCTCCGCGACCGCGCGGAAGTCGTCGAGCATCGGCTCCATCAGAGGCGAGTGGAAAGCGTGGCTCACGGCGAGCCGTTTGTGCTTGCGGCCGTCGAAACGGGACACCACGGCGGCGACGGCGTCTTCGTCACCGGAGAGGACCACCGACTCCGGACCGTTGATCGCGGCCAGCGACACCCGGTCGGTCAGCAGCGGTACGACCTCGGCCTCGGTCGCCTGCAAGGCCACCATGGCGCCGCCGGTGGGCAACGCCTGCATCAACCGGCCTCGCGCCGACACCAGTTTCACGGCGTCATCGAGGCTGAACACGCCCGCGACATGAGCGGCCGCGATCTCGCCGATCGAGTGGCCCGCCAGGAAATCGGGTTCGACACCCCAGCTCTCCACCAGCCGGAACAGCGCCACTTCGAAGGCGAACAACGCGCACTGCGTGTTCGCCGTCTGGTTCAGTTCCTCGGTGGACAGTTCCTTGATCGGCCGCTCGAACCGGGCACAGACGTCGTCGTAGGCCTCGGCGAACACCGGGAACCGCTCGGCCAGCTCCCGGCCCATCCCGCGGCGCTGGCTGCCCTGGCCGGTGAACAGGAACGCCGTCCGGCCGTCGGCGGCGACGCCGTGGGCGACCCCGGCGGTGGTGGCGCCGGCGGCGAGGATGTCCAGCCCCGCGAGCAGCTGATCGCGGTCGGCCGCGACGATCGCGCCCCGGTGCTCGTGCAAGACGCGGGTGGTGGCGAGCGACGCGGCGACATCGGCGACGCTCAACTCCGGCCGGGCGAGGATATGCGAGCGCAGCCGCACGACCTGATCGCGCAGCGCGTCCGCGGTCTTGCCGGACAGGACCGCGGGCACGGCGCCGGTGGGCGGCACGCCCGCGACTTCTTCGCTCTCGGGGGCTTGCTCGATGATGGTGTGCGCGTTGGTGCCGCTGACGCCGAACGAGGACACGCCCGCGCGGCGCGGCTGCCCGGTCTCCGGCCACTCGCGCGCTTCGGTGAGCAGTTCGACGGCACCGGCCGACCAGTCCACTTTGGACGATGGATCCTCCGCGTGCAGGGTGCGCGGGAGGATCCCATGCCGGATCGCCTGCACCATCTTGATCACGCCGCCGACCCCGGCGGCGGACTGGGAGTGCCCGATGTTCGACTTCAGCGAGCCCAGCCATAACGGCCGGTCCGCGGACTTCTCCCGGCCGTAGGTGGCCAGCAGCGCCTGCGCCTCGATCGGATCGCCCAGGGTCGTCCCGGTGCCGTGGCCCTCCACGACGTCGATCTGTCCGGCCGAAAGGCGCGCGTTCTCCAGGGCCTGCCTGATGACCCGCTGCTGCGACGGGCCGTTCGGCACGCTGAGACCGCTGCTCGCCCCGTCCTGGTTGACCGCGCTGCCACTGACGACCGCGAGCACCTCGTGGCCGAGCCGCCGCGCGTCGGAGAGCTTCTCCACCAGGAGCATCCCGACGCCCTCGGCCCACGACGTGCCGTCCGCTCCGTCCGAATAGGACTTGCAGCGGCCGTCCGCGGCGAGCCCGCGCTGACGGCTGAAGTCGACGAACGTGTCCGGTGTGGACATCACCGCGACACCACCGGCGAGCGCCATCGTGCATTCACCCTGCCGCAGCGCCTGCGCGGCCAGGTGCAGCGCGACGAGCGAGGACGAGCACGCGGTGTCGATCGTCACCGCCGGGCCTTCCAGCCCGAAGGTGTAGGCGACGCGCCCGGAAACGACGCTGCCCGAGTTCCCGGTGCCGAGGTAGCCCTCGAGTTCCTCCGGGATGGCGGCGAGCCGGGAGACGTAGTCGTGGTACATCACCCCGGCGAACACCCCGGTCCGGCTGCCCCGCAGCGAGCCGGGGTCGATACCCGCGCGTTCGAAGGTTTCCCAGGAGATCTCCAGCAGCAGCCGCTGCTGAGGGTCCATGGCTAGCGCTTCCCTCGGCGAGATCCCGAAGAAGGCCGGGTCGAATTCGCCCGCGCCGTCGAGGAAACCGCCCTCGCGGCAGTACGAGGTGCCGGGCTTCTCCCCCGTCGGGTCGTACAGCGCGGACAGGTCCCAGCCGCGGTCGGCCGGGAACCCGGAGATCCCGTCGCGGCCCTCGGCGACCAGCTCCCACAGATCCTCCGGCGACCGCACGCCCCCGGGGAACCGGCAGGCCATCCCGATGATGGCGATCGGCTCGTGGCCGCGGTCCTCGGCCTCCTTCAGCCGTCGCCGGGTCTCCCGCAGGTCGGCGGTCGCGCGCTTGAGGTAGTCGAGGTACTTGTCTTCGTTCGCCACGGAAGGGTCTCCCAGGTCAGGCGGTTCAGGACGCGCCGAGTTCGTGATCGAGCAGGTCGAACAGTTCGTCCGCGGTGGCCGACTCCAGCGAGTCGTCGGCCTCGGCGGCGGGCTCGCCGGTCCACGCCGCCAGCAGCGTGCGCAGGCGCGCGGTGACCCCGGCGCGGTCCCCGTTCGCCGGGGCGGCGGTGGCCAGCAGCGCTTCGAGCCGGTCGAGCCCGGCGTGCACCGACGCGGTGGTGGCCACCCCTTCGGCGGGCAGTTCGGCCGCGAGGTGCCCGGCGAGCGCGGCCGGGTTGGGGTGGTCGAACACCACCGTCGTCGAGAGTTTCAGCCCGCTCAGCGCGCACAGCTGGTTGCGCAGTTCGACCGCGCTGAGCGAATCCATCCCGAGTTCGACGAAGCCCTTGCCCGGATCGATCGCTCCGGCGCCCGCGTGACCGAGCGCGGCGGCGACCTGCTCGCGCACCACCTCCAGCACCGCGTCGTCGCGTTCGGCGCCGGTCAGGCCCGAAAGCCTGTCCTGCAACGCCGGACCGGTGGGAGCGGACGCGGCGCGCCGGGACGGAGCCCGCACCAGTCCCCGCAGCAACGGAGGCAGCACCGCGGGATCCACATCACGGAGCGAGGACGGCGTCAGCGCCATCGGCAGCACCACCGGCCCGGCGCCGGAGGCCGCGTCGAACAGGGCGAGCCCGGCTTCCGGGGTCAGCGCGGCGATACCGGTGCGGCCCATCCTGGCCAGGTCGGTGTCGCTCAGTTCGCCCGTCATGCCGCCGTCGGTCGCCCACAGTCCCCAGGCGAGCGACGTGGCCGGAAGCCCTTGTGCGTGGCGGTGGCGGGCGAGCGCGTCGAGGAACGCGTTGGCTGCCGCGTAGTTCGCCTGCCCGGGATTGCCGAACGTGGCCGACGCCGAGGAGAACAGCACGAACTCGTCGACGTCACCCGCGAGTTCGTGCAGGTTCAGCGCCGCGTCGACCTTCGGCCGCAGCACCTTCGCCAGCCGCTCCGGGGTCAACGCGTCGACCAGACCGTCGTCGAGTACGCCTGCCGTGTGCACGACGGCGGTCAGCTCATGCCCGGCGAGGGCCGCTTCCAGCGCCGCACGGTCGGCGACGTCGCAGGCTTCGACGGTGACGTCGGCACCCGCGGCCGTCAGGTCGGCCACCAGGTCCTTGGCGCCCTCGGCTTCCAGCCCGCGCCGGGAGACCAGCAGCAGCCGGGTCACGCCGCGTGCGGTCACCAGATGCCGGGCCACCAGCGCGCCGAGTGCTCCCGTACCGCCGGTGACCAGCACCGTCTTGCCGGGATCGAGCGCGACCGGAGCGGCCGCGGCGGTCTTGCGGACCAGCCTCGGCGCGTACGCGACGCCGTTCTCCAGCCGCAGTTCGGGATCGTCGGCCGACACCCGGACCGGATCCCCGGTGGTCTCGGCGATGCCGAACCGGCCGGGGTGTTCGGACGAGGCCGACCGGAACAGTCCCCGTACCGCGGCCTGGGCCAGATCGGTTCCGTCGGTCAGCAGGACGAGCCGATGCGCGTCCAGCCGCTCGTCTGCGAGCCAGTCCCGCACCTGACGCAGTACCCACGCGGTCGCGTCATGTACCGCCTCGGCGGTCTCTCCGGACGGACAGACCAGCAGCGCGACTTCCGGCGTCTTGGCGGCAAGCAAGGCAGCGACGTCCACATAGGACTCTCCGGTGCCGACCCTGACGTCCTCTGTGGACACTTTCTCGGCGGGCACCTCGGTCCACTCGACGTGGAACAGCGAGCTGCTCCCCTGCCGGTTTCCGATCTGCTCCGGCGAAATCCGGCGGAAGACCAGGGAATCGACCGTGGCCACCGTAGCGCCTTCGCCGTCGGTGAGCAGCAGCGAGATCGTGTCCGGAGCGGGCGAGGACAGCCGCACCCGCAACGTCCGCGCACCGGTCGCGGCCAGCGAGACACCCTTCCACGTGAACGGCAGGAACGGTCTCTCGCTCTCACCCTCCAGCCGGAGTTTCGACGCGTGCAGCGCGGCGTCCAGCAGCGCGGGATGGACGCCGAAGCCTTCGACGTCACGGAACCGGTCCTCGGGCAGCGAAACCTCCGCGTAGACGTCGTCCCCGGCCTTCCACGCCGCGCGCAGGCCCTGGAACAACGGTCCGTACTCGAAACCGGTGCCGTCGAGCCGGTCGTAGAAATCCCCGACCGGGATCTCGGTGCCCTCCGGCGGCCAGCTGTCCGGATTCCCGTTCTCGACAGGGGTTCCGGTGGCCAGGAGGCCGGTGGCGTGCCGCGTCCACGGTTCGTCGTCGGCCGCGGCTCCGGGGCGGGAATGGATCTCGATCGTGCGCTCGCCGTCCTCGCCTGGCTCGCCGACGGTGACGTGCAGCCGGACGTCGCCGCTTTCCTGCAACGCCAGCGGGGCCTCTAGGGTCAGCTCGGCGACGGTTCCGCAGCCGGCACGGTCACCGGCGTGCAACGCGAGATCGACGAACGCGGTGCCGGGCAGCAGAGCCGTACCGAGTACGACGTGCTCCGCGAGCCACGGCTGAGTCCGCAGGGAAAGCCTTCCGGTGAACGAGATCCCGCTCCCGCCGGGCACTGGGACGGCGGCGCCGAGCAGCGCGTGCCCGGCCTCGCCGAGCCCGAACGCGGCCGCGTCGCCCGCCGTCGCGCCGGTGCTCGCCAGCCAGAAGTGCTGGTGCTCGAAGGGATATGTGGGCAGCGTGACCCGGCTCGCCGGAACACCGTCGAACACGCCCGCCCAGTCGATCCCGACGCCGTGGACGTGCAGGCGGCCGAGCGTGGTCGCCAGCGCGGCGACCTCGGGGCGCTCCCCGCGCAGGGTCGGGATCAGCACGGTGTCTTCGAGGAAGTCCTTGGCCATTGCGGAAAGGACACCCTCCGGGCCGAGTTCGACGAAGGCGCGCACACCCTCGGCTTCCGCGAACCGGATCGCGTCGTGGAACCGCACCGCCTCGCGGACGTGCCGCACCCAGTACCCGGGCGAAGCGATTTCCGGATCGGGACGGCCGGTCACCGTGGACACGATCGGGATCCGCGGCTCGCTGAAGGAGAGCCCGGACACGACCCGGCGGAAGTCCGCGAGCATCGGTTCCATCAGCGGCGAGTGGAACGCGTGGCTGACCACGAGCCGCTTGTGCTTGCGGTCGGCGAACCGGTCGACGACGGTGGTGACGGCGTCCTCGTCCCCGGACAGCACCACCGCTTCCGGGCCGTTGACGGCGGCGATCGACACGCGCTCGGTGAGCAGCGGGGTCACTTCGTCTTCGTTGGCCTGCAAGGCGATCATCACGCCGCGGGACGGCAGGGCAGCCATGAGCCTGCCGCGCGCCTCGACCATCGTGGCCGCGTCCGCGAGCGACAGGACCCCGGCGACATGCGCGGCCGCGATCTCGCCGACCGAATGCCCGAGCAGCATCGCCGGCCGGACACCCCAGCTCTCCAGCAGCCGGAACAGCGCGACCTCGACGGCGAACAGGGCACACTGCGCGAACGCCGTTTCGTGCACTCGCTCGGTTTCGAGGACTTCGCGCAGCGACAGCCCGAGGCGCGGGTCCAGATGGGCGCACACCTCGTCGAACGCGGCGGCGAACACCGGGAAGCGGGCCGCGAGTTCGGCGCCCATCCCGGGTTTCTGGCTGCCCTGACCGGTGAACAGGAACCCCGGAGCCCCGGCGGTGAGCGCGCCACGCAGCACCGCCGCACTCGGCGTCCCCTCGGCGAGGAGGGCCAGTTCGCGCAGCCGGTCCGGCCCGGTCACGGCGGCCCGGACCTCCAGTCCCGCGCGGGCCGTCGCCAGCGTGTACGCGACGTCGGAGTCTTCCGCGGGGTGCTCTCCCAGCCGCGCGTGCAGCCGGGAAGCCTGAGCCCTCAACGCTTCCTCGGTCTTCGCCGAGAGCACCCACGGCACCCACGTGTCCCCGGCGGCGGGCGGTGCCGCGCTCTCGGGGACCTCTTCGATCAGCGTGTGCACGTTGGTCCCGCTGACCCCGAAAGAGGAGACACCCGCCCGGCGCGGACGTCCGGTGTCCGGCCAGTCCACCGGTTCGGTGAGCAACCGGACGTCACCCGCCGTCCAGTCCACCTCCGTGGTGGGCGCGTCGACGTGCAGGGTCCGCGGCAGGACACCGTGCCGGATCGCCTGCACCATCTTGATCACACCCGCCACACCCGACGCCGACTGCGTGTGCCCCAAGTTCGACTTGACCGAACCGAGCCACAGCGGGTGCTCGCGTTCCCCGCCGTACGCGGCGAGCAAGGCCTGCGCCTCGATCGGGTCGCCCAGACTGGTCCCGGTGCCATGTGCCTCGACCGCGTCCACATCGGACGGCGCGAAACCGGCGTTCGCCAGCGCTTGGCGGATGACCCGTTGCTGAGACGGCCCGTTCGGCGCGCTCAGCCCGTTGGACGCTCCGTCCTGGTTCACCGCCGAACCGCGCACCAGCGCCAGGACGGGATGGCCGAGGCGACGCGCGTCGGAAAGCCGTTCCACCAGAAGGATCCCGGCACCCTCGGACCACGCGGTGCCGTCGGCGGCGTCGGCGAACGCCTTGCAACGCCCGTCCGGCGCGAGCCCGCGCTGACGGCTGAACTCCACGAACGCGGCGGGGTTGGCCATCACGGTCACGCCGCCCGCCAGCGCCAGCGAACATTCGCCGCGCCGCAGCGCCTGGGCCGCGAGGTGCAGCGCCACCAGCGAAGACGAGCACGCGGTGTCGATCGTCACCGCCGGGCCTTCCAACCCGAAGGTGTAGGAGAGGCGCCCGGAGACGACCGCGGTGGCGGTTCCGGTGAGGAAGTAGCCTTCGGTGCCTTCGGGCGCGTCGGTGGCGTCCAAGCCGTAGTTCTGGAAGGAAGCGCCGACGAAGACGCCGGTCGCGCTCCCCCGCAGGGTCGCCGGGTCGATCCCGGCCCGTTCGAACGCCTCCCACGACGTCTCCAGCAGCAACCGCTGCTGCGGATCCATCGCCAGCGCCTCACGCGGCGAGATCCCGAAGAACGCCGCGTCGAAACCGCCCGCGTCGTCGAGGAAGCCGCCTTCACGGGCATAGGTGGTGCCGAGGTGCGCGGGGTCCGGATCGTACAGCGCGTCGAGGTCCCAGCCGCGGTCGCCGGGGAACGCGGCCATCGCGTCCCCACCGTCCGCGACGAACTCCCAGAACTTCTCCGGATCCGTGATCCCGCCGGGGAACCGGCAGCTCATCGCGACGATCGCGATCGGCTCGTCGTCGGTCACCGCCACGGCCGGGGCGGCGTGGGTCCCGGTGACGTCGCCGGTCAGTTCGGCGACGAGGTGCCCGGCGAGAGCCGAGGCCGACGGATGGTCGAAGACCAGGGTCGCGGGCAGCCGCAGCCCGGTGGCGGCGGCCAGCCGGTCGCGGACCTCGACCGCGGTCAGGGAATCGAAACCGAGGTCGCGGAAGGCCCGGTCCGGCTCGACGGCGGCGGCGCCACCGTGGCCGAGGACCGCGGCGGCCTGCGCGCGGACCAGGTCGAGCACGATACGGGCCCGGTCGGCCTCGGGGGCGGCCAGCAGTCCGGCGGCGAATTCGGAGCCGCCCGGTCCGGCGGTGTCGGCGGACAGCGCCTCGCGGACCTCGGGCAACGCGTCCAGCAGCGGCCGGGGCCGGGCGAGGGCGAATCCGGGGGCGAACCGCGCCCAGTCGACGTCGGCGACCGCGACGAAGGTCTCGTCGTGCGAAACGGCCTGGACGAGCGCGGAGACGGCGAGCGCCGGGTCCATCGCGGCCAATCCGAGACGGCGCAAGCGGTCGACGTCGTCCTGGCCGGCCAGCCCGCTGCCACCGCCCCACAGGCCCCAAGCCACCGAGGTGGCGGGCAGGCCCCGGGCACGACGACGTTCGGCGAGCGCGTCCAAGGCGGCGTTCGCGGCGCCGTAGGCACCCTGTCCGGCGCCACCCCAGACACCCGCGTTGGAGGAGAAGAGCACGAAGGCGTCCAGTTCGGTGCCTTCGAGGAGTTCGTCGAGGTGAGCGGCACCGCCCGCCTTGGCGGCGAGCGCGTCGGCGAGTTCCGCCGGGCCGGTCTCGGCGAGCGACGCGGTGGTCCCGACCCCCGCCGTGTGCACGACGGCGTTCGGCGGATACTCGGCCAGCACCGCGGCCAGTGCGTAACGGTCGCCGACATCGCAGGTGGCGAACGTCACCCGCGCACCGAGTCCGGCGAGTTCTTCACGCAACTCGGCCGCGCCTTCGGCCGCCGCCCCGCGCCTGCTGGTGAGCACCAGGTGTTCGGCGCCGTTCCCGGCGAGCCACCGCGCGACGTGGGCGGCCACCGCCCCGGTGCCGCCGGTGACCAGGACGGTCCCGCGCGGTCGCCATTCCGGCGCGACGGCGTCCCCGAGCGGCGCCCGCACGAGCCGCCGCAGGTAAACCCCGGACGACCGGACGGCGACCTGGTCTTCGCGGCCACTGGTGAGCACCCCGGCGAGCCGGGCCGCGGCGCGTTCGTCGAGTTCCTCCGGAAGGTCGACGAGGCCGCCCCAGCATTCGGGGTGTTCGAGGCCGATCGCCCGGCCGAGGCCCCACACCGCGGCCTGCGCGTTCGGGACCTCCGACCGGCCGACGGCGACCGCGCCGGTGGTGGCGATCCACAGTGGAGCGTCGAGTCCGTCGAGCCTTCGGACGAGGTCCGTGGTCGCGGCGAGCCCGGCGGGTACCACCGGATGGTCCGCATGCGGCCGTTCGTCTAGGGCCAGCAGGGAAAGCACGCCGTCGACCGGCTCGTGCGGCAGTTCGTCATCGGGGCCCGCGAGCAGGACACGGGCGCCGAGCCGGGTGAGCGCCTCCGCGACGGGCGGCACCGGGCCGGGCGGGACGACCAGCAGCCACGTCCCGTCGAGGGTGGCCGCGGCCGCTCCGGTGGCCGGGATCCAGTCGATCCGGTACCGCCAGCCGTCCACTGTGGACTTTTCCAGGCCGGAGCGACGCCAGGCGGAAAGCGCGGGAAGCACCGCGTCCCAGGCTCCCTCCCCAGCGGGCACGGCGGCGTCGAGCGCGCCGGTGTCGGCCTGGTCGACGGCCGCCCAGAAGCGCAGTTCGGCATCCGTCCCGCCCTGCCGGGCGACGGCGGCGTCGAGCCAGTACGGCACCCGCTGGAAGGCGTAAGTAGGCAGGTCGACCCTGGTGGCGCTGGGCCACAACGCGGCCCAATCCGGGCGGAGGCCGCGTACGTGTGCCTCGGCCAGCGATGTCAGGAACCGGCGGAGGCCGCCCTCGTCGCGGCGAAGCGAACCGAACGCGACCGCGTGGGCTCCGCGTTCCTCGATGGTTTCGGTGACGCTGCCGGTCAGCACCGGATGCGCGCTGGCTTCGACGAAGAACCGGTGACCGTCGTCGAGCAGCCGCTGGACGGACCGGTCGAACCGGACGGTGGCCCGCAGGTTCCGGAACCAGTACTCGGGGGTCAGCCCGGCCGTGTCGAGGGGTTCCCCGGTCACCGCCGAGTAGAACGGCACGGTGGACGCGCGGTGTTCGACGCCGGCGAGCAGGCCGAGCAGTTCCTCGCGCAGGACGTCCACCTGCGGTGAATGCGAGGCGTAGTCCACCGGGATCCGGCGGGCGCGCACGCCGTCCGCCTCGCAGGCGGCGACGAGCCCGTCGAGCGCCTCGGGATCGCCGGAGACCACGACCGACGCGGGTCCGTTGACCGCGGCCACGGCGATCCGGTCGCCCCATTCCGTCAGCCGAGGGAGCACGTCGTCGCGGCCGAGGGCGACCGCCACCATTCCCCCGGCGCCCGAAAGCGCGAGGATCGCCTTGGCCCGCAAGGCGACGACCTTGGCGGCGTCGGCCAGCGACAGCGCGCCGGACACGTACGCGGCGGCGATCTCGCCCTGGCTGTGCCCGGTCACGGCGTCGGGTTCGACCCCGCACGCCCGCCACAGCGCCGCCAGCGACACGTTGACCGCGAAGAGGGCGGGCTGCACGACGTCGACGCGCTCCAGCGCCGTCGCGTCGCCGAGTACGTCGGTGAGCTTCCAGTCCACAAAGGACGAAAGGGCACGCTCGCAGTCGAGCAGTGCGGCCCGGAAAACCGGTGAGGAATCCTTGAGCTCCAGCGCCATCCCGGCCCATTGCGAGCCCTGCCCGGGAAAGACGAACGCGACCTTGCCCGGCGGCAGGGCGATACCTTCGACCAGCCCCGCCGCGGGCGCCCCGGCAGCCAAGGCGTCGAGCGACGCTTCCGCATCGGCCACCACGACGGCGCGGTGCTCCAGTGCGGCACGGGACGTCGCAAGCGAGAAAGCGGTGTCGGTCAGGGATTCCGTCTGGCGAAGGTGCTCACGCAGCCGGGCGGACTGCGCGCGCAGAGCCTCGGCGCTCCGGGCGGACAGGAGCAGCGGTGTCACCCCGTCGCCGAGCGGAGATTCGCCGTCACGCTCGGCGGATTCGGCCTCCGGCGCCTGTTCGACGATGACGTGCGCGTTCGTGCCGCTGACGCCGAACGACGAGATCCCGGCGCGGCGCGGTTCCCCGGTCTCCGGCCAAGGGCGGGCTTCGGTGAGCAGTTCGACCGCACCCGCTTCCCAATCCACTTTGGACGACGGGGTGTCGACGTGCAGGGTCATCGGGGCGATCCCGTGCCGGATCGCCTGGACCATCTTGATCACGCCGCCGACCCCGGCGGCCGCCTGAGTGTGCCCGACGTTCGACTTCAGCGAACCGAGCCACAGTGGACGGACGCGCTCCTGCCCGTAGGCGGCGAGCAGGGCCTGCGCTTCGATCGGGTCGCCCAGCGTCGTCCCCGTGCCGTGCGCCTCGACGACGTCGACCTGGTGCGGCGCGAGGCCGGCGCTGTCGAGCGCCTGCCGGATCACCCGCTGCTGCGACGGACCGTTCGGCGCGGTGAGCCCGCTGCTCGCGCCGTCCTGGTTGACCGCGGTACCGCGCACCACGGCAAGGACCGGATGCCCGTGGCGACGAGCGTCGGAAAGCCGTTCGAGCAGCAGGATCCCGGCGCCCTCGGCCCAGCCGGTGCCGTCGGCCGCGTCGGCGAAGGGCTTGCAGCGGCCGTCGGGCGCCATCCCGCGCTGACGGCTGAACTCCACGAAGGTCTCGGGCGAGGCCATCACGGTCGCCCCGCCCGCCAGCGCGAGCGTGGATTCCCCGCGCCGGAGCGACTCGGCGGCGAGGTGCAACGCGACCAGCGAAGACGAGCACGCGGTGTCGATGGTGACGGCGGGGCCTTCGAGACCGAAGGTGTAGGCGACGCGGCCGGAGGCGACGCTCCCGGCGCTGCCGTTGCCGAGGTAGCCCTCGAACTCGCGCAGTTCCTCGGCGCGGGGGTCGAGCCTGGAGCCGTAGTCGTTGTACATCACCCCGGCGAACACGCCGGTCCGGCTGCCGCGCACGGAAAGCGGGTCGATCCCGGCGCGTTCGAAGACCTCCCAGGCGGTCTCCAGCAGCAGACGCTGCTGCGGGTCGACGGTGAGCGCCTCGCGCGGGCTGATACCGAAGAACGCGGCGTCGAACTCGTGGGCGTCGTAGAGGAAACCGCCCTCACGCGTGTAGGTCTTGCCGTGCCGCGCGGGGTCGGGGTCGTAGAGGGCCTCGACGTCCCAGCCCCGGTCGGCGGGGAAGCCGCCCACCGCGTCGGTGCCCGCGGCCACGAGATCCCACAGCTGCTCCGGGCCGCGGACGCCGCCCGGGTACCGGCAGGCCATCCCGATGATCGCGATCGGCTCGTGCTCCCGCGCCTCGGCCTCCCGCAGCCGGGCCCGGGTCCGATGCAGGTCGGCCGACACCCGCTTGAGGTAGTCGCGCAGCTTCTCCTCGTTCAGCATCAGTAGCCAACCTCTTCGCGCCGGGAAAAACGAAATGCCACTCGAGGAAAAGCTAGGTGAGCTGCGAAGAGGCGGACAACCCCTAGCCGCCCCTACGTCCCCTTAGGGAATAGGCGACGACCAGGGGCACTTTCGAAAGCCACTTTCGAGACCCGCCCAGTCGAGCCACCGCCCGGGGGGGGGTGTCGCGAAAGCCACTTTCGAGACATGTGACGTCCCGAAAGTGGCTTTCGCGACATGCCCGAGGCAAGCTGGTCGCCCCAGATGGTGGTGAGGGCCTCCTTCGCTACCCCGCCGACGTGGCTCCGGTCGAGCCACCGCCTCGGGGGTGTTGCGAAAGCCACTTTCGCAACGTTGAAGGTTGCGAAAGTGGCTTTCGCAACACCCGGGAACGACATGCAGAAAGCATTCTTACCACTCAAGAAGGTTTAAGCACATTATCGATGAAAGCGAACATTTCCTCATCGTCCGCCGATTCGAGTTTTCCGTCGATTTCCTCGGCCGGGTCTTCCCCGCCTTGGAGCGTGCCCAGAAGGGCCCGCAGCCGGGCGGTGAGCCGGGCCCGTTCGGCCTCTCCGGGGTCGGCCGCGGTCAGCGCGGCGGCGAACCGGTCGAGTTCGGCGTCGAGGCCCGGACCGGCGGACTCGGTGGCCAGTTCGGCCGCCAGGTGGGCCGCGAGCGCTCCGGCGTTGGGCCGGTCGAAGACGAGTGTGGGCGGCAACCGCAGGCCGGTCGCCTCGGCGAGCCGGTTGCGCAGTTCCACGGCGGTCAGCGAGTCGAAGCCCAGTTCGAGGAACCCGCGATCCTCGGCGATCGCGTCGGCCGATTCGTGCCCGAGCACGGCCGCCACCCGGACCCGCACCACCTCCAGCAGCAGCCGGACGCGTTCGGCCTCCGGTTTCCCGGCGAGGTCGCGTTTCAGCGCCTCGGCCGTGCCCGACGTCTCCCCCGACCGGCGCGCGGGAACGCGCACCAGGCCGCGCAGCAGGGCGGGGATCTCGGTGGCCGGGCGGCCCCGGAAAGCGGTCAGGTCGATTTTGGCGGGGACGAGCAGCCCGTCCGCGCCGGCCACGGTGGCGTCGAACAGCGCCAGGCCTTCCTCCGTGGAAAGCGCGGTGACGCCCGCGCGGGCCATCCGGCGGACGTCGGTGTCGTCGAGTTCGCCGGTCAGCTTGCTGCGTTCCGCCCAGAAACCCCAGGCGAGGGACACGCCCGGCAGCCCCTCGGCGCGACGCCGGAGCATGAGGGCGTCGGCGTAGGCGTTCGCCGCGGCGTAGCCCGCTTGCCCCGGGTTGCCGAACACGCCGGCCGCCGACGAGAACACGACGAACTTGCGGACCGGCCCGGCGAGTTCGTGCAGCACGCGGGCGCCGTCGGCCTTCGGGGCCAGCACGGTGCCGAGCCGGTCCGGGGTCAGACCGTCGACGAGCCCGTCGTCGAGCACAGCGGCGGCATGCACCACCGCGGTCACCGGATGGGCGGCCAGCAGCGCACGCACCGCCGCCGGGTCCGCGACGTCGCAAGCCGCGACGGTGACCTGGGTGCCCCGCTCCGCCAGGTCCGTGATCAGGTCTTCCGCGCCGGTGCCCGTCCGCCCGGTCAGCACCAGTCCGCGTACACCGTGCCGGACGGCGAGATGCCGGGCCAGCGCCTGGCCGAGCCGTCCGGTGCCACCGGTGATCAGCACGATGTCATCGGGCGTCCAGTCCGGTTCACCCGCGTCGGCGGCCGCGACCCGCGCGAGCCGGGGAACCAGCGGTTTGCCGTCGTGGACGGCGACCTGCGCTTCCCCGGTCGCCAGCGCGGTCCGGACCTCGTCGTCGGTCCGCGCGTCGATCAGCACGAACCGGCCCGGATGCTCGGCCTGGGCCGACCGCACCAGACCCCAGACCGCGGCCGTCACCGGATCCGGCGACGCGCTCGCCACCGCGCCCGACGTGAGCACGACGGTCGTGGCCGTCGAATCCGCCTGGATCCGCTTCAGGACCTCCTCCAGGACCGGCCGCAGTTCGCCTTCGGGGCAGCGCCACACCACCGGCTCTTCCGGCGACGGCGCCCCCACCGGAGCGGGGACCCAGTCGAGCCGGAACAGCGAATCCCGGTGGCGTCCGAGCTGGGCCGGGGAGATCGGGCGCAGGCCCAGTTCCCCGACGGTCAGCACCGGGGCACCGGTCTCGTCGGCCGCGGTGAGCGAGCCACCGTCGGGGGCCGGGGTCAGCCGGACCCGGAGTTTCGCCACGCCCGTGGCGTGGAGGGTCACGCCGGACCAGGTGAACGGCAGCCGCACGGTTTCGTCCCGGGCGCCGAGGCCGAGGGTGTGCAGGGCCGCGTCGAGCAGGGCCGGGTGCACACCGAAGCGGTCCGCCGCCTCACCCGCGGGCAGGTCGACTTCGGCGAACACATCGTCGCCCTGACGCCAAGCCGCGCGCAGCCCCTGGAACACCGGGCCGTAGGCGAGGCCGAGTTCGGCGAAACGGTCGTAGAGATCGGACACCGGCACCTCGGAGGCGCCGGGAGGCGGCCACTCGGCGAGAGACACCGTCGAGGGCGCGCCCGCGGACAGCGTTCCCTGTGCGTTGCGGATCCACGGTTCGGCGGAGTCCTCCGGCCGTGAATGCACGGACACGGCACGGCGGCCACGCTCGTCGGGCTCCCCGAGCACGACCTGCAGCGCCACGGGCCCGTCGAGGACGAGCGGGGCTTCCAGAGTCAGTTCGTCGATGCTGTCGCAGCCCACCTCGCGACCCGCGCGCAAGGCGAGTTCGACGAACCCTGTGCCCGGCAGGAGCACGGTGTCCAGGACGGCGTGGTCGGCGAGCCAGGGCTGGGTTTCCGGCGAGATCCGGCCGGTGAGGACGAGGCCGTCGCCGTCCGCGAGCGGCAGGGCGGCGCCGAGCAGCGGGTGGTCCACCACCGTCTGCCCGAACGCCGACGCGTCGCCGCTCGCGGCCCCCGCTTCGAGCCAGAACCGCTTGTGCTGGAAGGCATAGGTCGGCAGGTCGACCCGTTCGGCGGGCGGCAGCACAGCGGACCACGAGGGGCTCAGTCCCTGTGTGTGGGCTTCGGCGAGCGACGCGACGAACCGCTCCGCACCACCCTCACCCCGACGCAAACTCCCCAGAGCGACAGCGTCCTCGCTGATCCCGGGAACCAGAACCGGATGCGGACTCGTCTCCACGAAGAACCGGAAACCATCCTCCAGCAACCGATCCACCGTCGCCGCGAACTGCACCGTCCCCCGCAGATTCCGGAACCAGTACGCCGCATCCAATTCCAAAAGCTCATCGGTCACCGTCGAATAGAACGGAATCACCGGCGCCTGCGGCGAAATACCCGCCAACGCCGACACCACATCCCGCTCGATCGCATCGACATGCGCCGAATGCGAGGCGTAATCCACCGGGATCCGCTTCGCTCGCACGTCCAGCAGCTCGCATCGCTTGATCAGCGCTTCCAACCCCGCGACATCACCGGACACCACCACCGCAGACGGCCCGTTCACCGCCGCCACCGACACACCCTCCGGCAGCAACTCACGCACCCGGTCCTCCGAGGCAGCAACCGACACCATGCCACCGAGCCCCGACAACGCCAAAATCGCCTTACTCCGCAAACACACAACCCGCGCAGCATCATCCAACGACAACGCGCCCGCCACACACGCAGCAGCGATCTCGCCCTGCGAATGTCCCACCACGGCCGCGGGTTCGACTCCGCACGCTCGCCACAACCGCGCCAACGACACCATCACCGCGAACAACACCGGCTGCACCACATCAACCCGCTCCAACGCAGCCGCATCCGACAACACATCCGACAACTTCCAGTCCACAAAGGACGACAAAGCCGTCTCACACTCAGCCATCGACTCAGCGAACACCGGAGCAGCCACCACAAGCTCCTCCGCCATCCCCACCCACTGCGAACCCTGACCCGGAAACACGAAGACGGCTTTGCCCGCTTCGGCGGTACCGGTCAGGACCCGCGCGGCGGGTTCGCCCTCGGCGAGGGAACGCAGGCCGCCGAGCAGTTCGCCGAGGTCTTCGGCGAGCACGACCGCCCGGTGCGGCAACGCCGACCGTGTGTCGGCGAGAGCTCGCGCGATGGCCTTCGGTGAGGACTCGCCTGTCAGATGTGCAGCCAGCTTCGACGCCTGGGCGGCCAAAGCCTCTTCGCTGCGACCGGAGAGCACGAACGGCAAAGCAGCGGAATCGAGCACCCGAGTGTCCACAAGAGACTCTGCTTCGACGGGTGGCGCCTGCTCCAGGATCACGTGCGCGTTGGTGCCGCTGATCCCGAACGACGAGACCCCGGCCCGGCGTGGTTCCCCGGTCTCCGGCCACGGCTGTTCCCCGGTCAGCAGCGAGACCTCGCCCGCCGACCAGTCCACATGCGACGAAGGAGCGTCGACGTGCAAGGTGCGCGGCGCGATGCCGTGCCGGATGGCCTGCACCATCTTGATCACCCCGCCGACCCCGGCGGCGGCCTGCGTGTGGCCGATGTTCGATTTGAGGGAACCCAGCAGCAGCGGGCGTTCCCGGTCCTGGCCGTAGGTCGCCAGCAGCGCCTGCGCCTCGATCGGGTCGCCGAGGGTGGTGCCGGTGCCGTGTCCCTCGACGACGTCCACCTGCCCCGGCGCGAGCCGGGCGTCGGCGAGCGCCTGGCGGATGACCCGTTGCTGAGCGGGACCGTTCGGCGCGGTGAGCCCGTTCGACGCGCCGTCCTGGTTGATGGCGCTGCCCCGCAGCACCGCGAGGATCTGGTGGCCGTTGCGCTGGGCGTCGGAAAGCCGTTCCACCAGCAGCATTCCGACGCCTTCTCCCCAGCCGGTGCCGTCGGCAGCTTCGGCGAAGGCCTTGCAGCGGCCGTCGGCGGCGAGCCCGCGCTGACGGCTGAAGTCGACGAACGCGGCGGGATGGGTCATCACGTTCACCCCGCCGACGAGGGCGAGCGTGCATTCCTCGCGACGTAAAGACTGCGCGGCGAGGTGCAGCGCGACCAGCGAAGACGAGCACGCCGTGTCGACCGAGACCGCGGGCCCCTCGAGACCAAGGGTGTAGGCGATGCGGCCGGAGGCGACGCTGCTGAAGTTCCCGTTGCCGAGATAGGGCTCCAGCTCCGGCGGGATGTCGGTGAGCACGCCGGTGTAGTCGTTGTGGATGACGCCGGCGAAGACGCCGGTGCGGCTGCCGCGCAGGGTCGCCGGGTCGATCCCGGCGCGTTCCAGCACCTCCCAGGCCGCTTCCAGCAGCAACCGCTGCTGCGGATCCATCGCCTGGGCCTCACGCGGTGAGATCCCGAAGAACGCGGCGTCGAAATCCCCGGCGTCGTAGAGGAATCCGCCTTCGGAGACGTAGGTCTTGCCCGGGGTGTCGGGGTCGGGATCGAAGAGCCCGCCTAGATCCCAGCCCCGGTCGCCGGGGAACTCCGACAACGCGTCGGTCCCGGAGGCGACCAGGTCCCACAGCTGTTCGGGCGAGCGGACCCCGCCGGGGAAGCGGCAGCTCATCCCGACGACGGCGATCGGCTCGTGCCCGGCCTCCTCCAGCTCGACCAGCCTGCGCCGCGCGCGCCGCAGCTCACCGGTCGCCCACTTCAGGTTCTCCAGCAGTTTCTCATCGCCCGACACGGGTCACGACCTTCCGAATTCCTTGTGCAAGATGTCGAACAGCTCGTCGGCGCTGGCGTCGGCCAGGTCGCCGTCACCCTCGTCTGCGGCCGGGCCTCGGGTCTCGGTCCACCGGGCGAGTACCGCGCGCAGCCGGTCGGTGATCCGGTCCGCGGTCTCGTCGTCGGTGACCGCCGCGGCCAGCGCGGTCTCCAGCCGGTCGAGGTCGGCCAGCACCGCCACCTCGGGCTCGGCGCCCGCCGGTTCGCCCAGTTCCGCCAGCAGATGCCGGGCCAGCGCGGCCGGGCTCGGCTGATCGAAGACCAGCGTGGACGGCAGCCGCAGCCCGGTCGCCGCGCCGAGCCGGTTGCGCAGCTCGACCGCGGTCAGTGAGTCGAAGCCGAGGTCGCGGAAGGCCAGCTCCGGGCCGACCTTGGCGACCGACGCGTGGCCGAGCGCGGCCGCGGCGTGCGAGCGCACCAGGTCCAGCAGGAACGGCTCCCGGTCCGCGGCGGGCAGTGCCGCCAGCCGCTGGGCGAGCGACGGCCCGCTCGTGGCGGCCGCTCCCGCGACCCGCTTTGCCGGAGCGCCCGCGAGAACACGCAGCAGGGCGGGCACTTCGGTCTGCCCTCGGAGCGCGGCGGTGTCCAGGTGCACGGGCACCAGCGCCGCGACGTCCCGCTCCCCCGCCGCGTCGAACAGCGCGAGACCCTCCACAGAGGACAGCGGGCTGACCCCGGATCGCTTCATCCTGGCCACATCCGCCTCGTCGAGGTGGCCGGTCATCGCGCTCCGCTCGGCCCAGAAGCCCCACGCCAGCGCCTGCCCGACGAGGCCGTCTGCCCGGCGGTGCTGGGCGAGTGCGTCGAGGAAGGCGTTGGCCGCCGCGTAGTTTCCCTGTCCGGCGGCGCCGAACGTCGCCGCGGACGAGGAGAACAGCACGAACGCGGCCAGTCCGAGGTCGCGGGTCAATTCGTGCAGGTGGGCCGCGGCGTCGACCTTCGGGCGGAACACGGTGCCGAGCCGGTCCGGGGTCAGCGCCGGGATCAGCCCGTCGTCGAGCACACCGGCGGTGTGCACCACGGCGGTCAGCGGATGTTCCGGCGGCACCGAGCCGAGCAGTCCGGCGACGGCGGCGCGATCGGCGACGTCGCAGGCCACGACGGTCACCGTGGCCCCGAGCCCGGTCAGGTCCGCGACCAGCTCCCGCGCGCCCTCGGCGTCGAGCCCGCGCCTGCTCGTGAGCAGCAGCCGCCGGACGCCGCGCGTGGTCACCAGATGCCGGGCGAACAGACCGCCCAGCACGCCGGTGCCACCGGTGATCAGCACCGTGCCCTCGGGGTCGAGGACGGCGGGCGGTTCCAGCACGATCTTGCCCGTGTGCTTGGCCTGGCTGAGGAACCGGAACGCCTCGGGGGCGCGCCGGACGTCCCACGCGGTGGTCGGCAGCGGCCGCACCACGTCCTTGTCCGCCAGCGCCAGGAGTTCGCCGAGGATCTCCTGGATCCGGTCGTGCCCGGAGTCGATCAGATCGAACGCGCGATAGGTGACGCCGGGATGCGCGGCCGCGACCTCGTCCGCGTCACGGATGTCGGTCTTGCCCATCTCGACGAACCGGCCGCCCTCGCGCACCAGCCGCAGCGACGCGTCGACGAACTCCCTGGCCAGCGAGTCCAGCACCAGGTCGACCCCTCGGCCGCCGGTGGCTTCGCGGATCTTGTCCTCGAAATCGAGGGTCCGGCTGGAAGCGATGTGGTCGTCGTCGAAGCCCATCGCCCGCAGCGTGTCCCATTTCGCGGGGCTGGCGGTCACGTAGATCTCGGCGCCGAAGTGCCGGGCCAGCTGGACCGCGGCCATGCCGACGCCACCGGCGGCGGCGTGGATCAGCACGGTCTGTCCCGGCCGCAGCTCACCGAGGTCGGCCAGGCCGACGTAGGCGGTGAGGAACGCGACGGGCGCCGACGCGGCCTCGGTGAACGACCAGTCGTCCGGGACGGGCGCGATCAGCTTCCGGTCGGCGACGGCGACCGGGCCGAATGACGCGTCGAACATACCCAGTACGCGGTCGCCCGGCGCCAGGTCGGTGACGCCGGGGCCGGTCTCGGTGACCACGCCCGCGCCTTCCCCGCCGATGCCTTCCTGCCCGGGGACGAGCCCGAGGGCCACCACGACGTCCCGGAAGTTGAGCCCGGCCGACCGCACGGCGATGCGGACCTGTCCCTCGGCGAGCGGAGCCAGCAGATCGGGCCGGTCCCGCAACACCAGGTTCTCCAGGGTGCCGCCGCCGAGGGTGTCGACGGTCCACGCGCGGCTGCCCGAGGGCGGGACGAGCGCGGTGTCGGCGGACGCCTTGACCAGCCGGGCACCGAGCACCGTTCCGGCCCGCACCGCGAGCTGGGGCTCGTCGAGCGCGAGCGCCTCGGCCAACCCAGCCTCGGAGCCGTCGGTGTCGAGAAGACCGAACCGGCCGGGATTCTCCTCCTGCGCCGTGCGCACGAGACCCCAGACCGTCGCGGTGGCCGGGTCGGACACCGGTTCGTCCGCGGCCACCGAGACGGCGCCCGAAGTGCGGAAGACCAGCCTGGCGCCGGAGAAACGGTCGTCCGCCAGCCAGTTCTGGACGAGCGCCAGCGCGTCCCTCGCGGCGGCGTGCGCGCCCTCGACGAGGTCGCCGGTGACGGGTGCGCAGTTCGTGAGGACCACGTCGGGCGCCGGCCTGCCCGCGTCGAGATCCGCGGCGAGTTCCGTGAGATCCGCGCAGTCCTCGCCGAGAACGACGATCGACGGCGCGACGACGTCCTTTGTGGACAGATCCGTCCAGTGGACCTGGAACAGCGAATCCGCCGGATCCCGGCGAGCACCGGCGAGCTGAGCCTCGGCCACCGGCCGGAACACCACGGAGCCGATCGAGGCGACCGGCGCCCCGGCGGTGTCGGCGAGGTCCACCGTCACCGCGTCCTCCCCGGCGGGGGAAAGCCGGACGCGCAGGCTCGGCGCGCCGACGGCCGACAGCGAGACCTCGTTCCACGCGAACGGAAGCCGCAGTTGCCCGTCGTCGGGGAGCAGCCCGAAGCCCAGTGCGTGCAAGGCGGCGTCGAGGAGCGCGGGGTGCAGGCCGAACACGGCGGCCTCGGCGATCCGGTCCTCCGGGAGGGCGATCTCGGCGAACACGTCGTCGCCCCGGCGCCACGCGGCACGCAGCCCGCGGAACGCCGGACCGTAGCCGTAACCAAGTTCCGCGAGGCCTTCGTAATGGCCGTCGAGGGAGATCGGTTCGGCTCCCGCGGGCGGCCACTGGGTCAGATCCGCCATGGACGTCTCCCCATCCGCGGCGAGCAGGCCGGTCGCGTGCCGGATCCAGTCCGTACCACCGGTTTCGTCCCGGGAGTACACGGCGACCTCGCGGGTGCCGTCGTCAGCGGACGCTCCGACGGTCACCTGCAGCCGCGCGCTCCCGGACTCCCCGAGGACGAGCGGCGCCTCGATGGTCAGTTCGGCGATCCGGCCGCAGCCGGTGCGCTCCCCCACCGTGAGCGCCAGGTCCACGAGCGCCGCGCCGGGCAGCAGCAGCGCGCCTCCGACGGCGTGATCGGGCAGCCAGGTCTGGTTCCGCGCCGAGATCCGGCCGGTGGCCACCAGGCCGTCCCTGCCGGCCAGCGGGACGACGGCCCCGAGCAGCGGATGCCCGCCGTCGTCCAGACCGGCCTGTCCCGGGTCGGCGGAAGTCCGCGTCCGCAGCCAGTAGTGCTCGTGCTGGAAGGCGTAGGTCGGCAGGTCGACGCGGGATCCGGGGAACAACGCCGCCCAGTCCGGGCTGAGGCCGTGGACATGGGCTTCGGCCAGCGAGGTGAGGAACCGGAGCGGGCCTCCCTCGTCCCGGCGCAGGCTGCCGACCGCGACGGCGCGCTCTCCCGCGTCCTCGGCGGTGTCGGCGATCCCGGTGACCAGGACCGGATGGGGGCTCGTCTCGACGAAGAACCGGAACCCGTCGTCGAGCAAGCGCCGGACGGATTGTCCGAAGTGGACGGTCCCGCGCAGGTTCCGGAACCAGTACGCCGCGTCCACCACCGGATCGAGCGGCTCCCCGGCCACCGTCGAGTAGAACGGGATCTCCGGCACCCGCGGCTCGATCCCGTCGAGCGCGGTCAGGACGTCCTGTTCGATGGCGTCGACATGTGCGGAATGCGACGCGTAATCCACCGGGATCCGCTTCGCGCGCAGCCCGCTCGTCTCGCAAGCGGCCATGAGCGCGTCCAGACCGGCGACGTCACCCGACACCACCACGGACGCGGGACCGTTCACGGCGGCGAGCGAGACTCCCTCAGGCAGCAGTTCGCGGACCCGGTCTTCGGCAGCGGCGACGGAGACCATGCCGCCCCGGCCCGAAAGCGCCGTGATCGCCTTGCTGCGCAGGCAGACCACCCGCGCCGCGTCGTCGAGCGACAGCGCGCCGGAGACACACGCCGCCGCGATCTCGCCCTGCGAGTGTCCGACGACGGCGGCCGGCTCGATGCCACTGGCACGCCACAGCCTGGCCAGCGACACCATCACCGCGAACAAGGCGGGCTGCACGACGTCGACCCGCTCCAGCGCGGTCGCGTCCGAGAGCACCTCGGTGAGCTTCCAGTCCACATAGGACAGCAAGGCCGCTTCACACTCGGCCATCGATTCGGCGAACACGGGCGCGGTCGCCAGCAGTTCCACCGCCATCCCGGCCCACTGCGAACCCTGACCGGGGAAGACGAACACCGGTTTCCCGCTGGTCGCGGTCCCGGTCACCACCGAACCCGACGGCTCACCCGCGGCCAGTGCGGCCAACCCGGCGATCGGGTCTTCGCCGACGACGACGGCCCGATGCTCCAGCGTGGTCCGCGCGGTCGCCAGCGAATACGCCACATCCACCGGACGTTCGCCGGTCAGGAAGGACTTCAGCCGCGCCGCCTGCGCGGCCACCGCCTCGGGTTCCTTGGCCGACAGCGGCCAGGCCACGACGTCCCCGAGCAGCCCCGATGCCGGTTCGTCCCGTGTCTCGGCCGGTTCGGCCTGTTCGAGGACGACGTGCGCGTTGGTACCGCTCATCCCGAACGACGACACCGCCGCCCGGCGCGGGCCACCCGTCTCCGGCCACGGGGTCGGCTCGGTCGCGAGCTCGATCCGGCCCGCCGCCCAGTCGACGCGCGAACTCGGCGTGTCGACGTGCAGCGTGCGCGGCAACGTCCCGTGCCGCATCGCGAGCACCATCTTGATCACCCCGGCGACGCCCGCCGCGGCTTGCGTGTGCCCGATGTTCGACTTGACCGAACCGAGCAGCAACGGCCGTTCCCGGTCCTGGCCGTAGGTCGCCAGCAACGCCTGCGCCTCGATCGGGTCGCCCAGCGTGGTCCCGGTGCCGTGCGCTTCGACGGCGTCCACTTCGGACGGTTCGAGTCGCGCGTTCGCGAGCGCCTGCCGGATCACCCGCTGCTGCGAAGGACCGTTCGGCGCGGTGAGGCCGTTCGACGCGCCGTCCTGGTTGACCGCGCTGCCCCGCAGCACCGCGAGCACCGGATGCCCGTGGCGACGGGCGTCGGAAAGCCGTTCCACGAGCAGCATCCCGGCGCCTTCACCCCAGCCCGTGCCGTCTGCGCCGTCGGCGAACGCCTTGCAGCGACCGTCCGCGGCCAGCCCACGCTGACGGCTGAACTCGACGAACGTGCCCGGCGTGGCCATCACGGTCACCCCGCCGGCCAAGGCCAGCGAGCATTCGCCCTGCCGCAGCGCCTGCGCCGCCAGATGCAGCGCGACCAGCGACGACGAGCACGCCGTATCGACGGTGACCGCCGGGCCTTCGAGCCCGAAGGTGTACGAAACGCGGCCCGAGGCGACACTCGCCGAGGTGCCGGTGGCCAGGTAGCCCTCGACCCCGTCGGGGACCTCCGCCGAACCGGACACGTATTCGTTGTCCATCACTCCGGCGAACACGCCGGTGCGGCTGCCGCGCAGGGTCGACGGGTCGATCCCGGCCCGTTCGAACGCCTCCCACGACGTCTCCAGCAGCAACCGCTGCTGCGGATCCATCGCCAGCGCCTCACGCGGCGAAATCCCGAAGAAGCCCGCGTCGAAGTCCCCGGCGGTTTCGAGGAAGGCGCCTTGGCGGGTGTAGGAGGTGCCCCGGCGGTCCGGGTCGGTGTCGAACAGCCGCTCCAGGTCCCAGCCGCGGTCGGCGGGGAACTCACCCAGCGCGTCCCGGCCGTCGGCCAGCAGGGCCCAGAGCCGCTCGGGAGTGTCGGCGTGGCCGGGGAAGCGGCAGCTCATCGCGACGATCGCGATCGGCTCGTCGGCCGTCACCGCCGCCTGTCCGGTCTCGGGCCCGCCCTGCGCACCCAAGACGCCTTCGCCGATGTGGGCGGCGAGCGCTTCCGGGGTCGGGTAGTCGAAGATCAGCGTCGCCGGCAGCCGCAGCCCGGTGGCGGCGGTGAGCCGGTTGCGCAGTTCGACGGCGGTCAGGGAGTCGAATCCGATCTCCTGGAAGGACCGCGTGGCCTCGACCGCGTCCGCCGCGGTGTGCCCGAGCACGGTCGCGGAATGGGTGCGCACGAGGTCGACCAGCAGGGTTCCCCGGTCGGCGGCGGGCACGGCGAGGAGGCGGTCCCGCAACGAATCCGCGTCACCGGTGGTCCCGGCGGACGCGGCGCGGCGGACCGGGCCGCGGGCGAGACCGCGCAGCAACGGCGGAAGCCCGTCCGCGCCCATCGCGGCGACGTCCAGGCGCATCGGCACCAGCACCGGTTCCGCCAGCGCGCCCGCGGCGTCGAAGAGCTCCAGACCGTCCTGTGTGGACAGTGCGGCGGTACCGCTCTGGGCCATCCTGGCCAGCTCGGCCTCGCCGAGCGTCCCGCCCATCCCGCCCGTTTCGGCCCACAGACCCCACGCCAGCGATCGCGCGGGCAGCCCGTGCACGGCGCGCCGGACGCTGAGCGCGTCCAGGAAACCGTTCGCGGCGGCGTAGTTCGCCTGCCCGGCGTTGCCGAAGACCCCGGCCGCCGACGAGAAGACGACGAACTCGGCGAGATCCGCGCCCTTGGTCAGTTCGTGCAGGTTCAGCGCCGCGTCGACCTTCGGCCGCAGCACCTTCGCCAGCCGCTCCGGGGTCAGCGAGCCGACGAGGCCGTCGTCGAGGACACCCGCCGTGTGCACCACGCCGGTCAGCGGATGCCCGGCCGGGATCCCGGCGAGGACGGCGGCGAGCGCGTCGCGATCCGCCGCGTCGCACGCCTCGACCGTCACCGACGCGCCCGCCTCGGTGAGTTCGGCGACCAACTCGGAGACACCCGGCGCGTCGTGCCCGCGCCTGCTGGTCAGCAGCAGCCGCCGGACGCCGCGTTCGCGCACCAGATGCCGGGCGAAGAGCGCGCCGAGGGCGCCCGTTCCCCCGGTGACGAGCACGGTGCCGTCGGGATCGAGGGCGGCGGGCATGGTCAGCACGTTCTTGCCGACGTGCTTGGCCTGGCTGAGGAAACGGAACGCGTCGGGGCCACGCCGGACGTCCCACGCGGTGACCGGCAACGGCGTCAGCGCCCCGGCCGCGAACAGCTCCAGCAGCGCGGCGAGCATCTCGTGGATGCGTTCGGGTCCGGCGTCGATCACGTCGAAGGGGTGGTACTCCACCCCGGTCTCCCCCGGTTCGCGGATGTCGGTCTTGCCCATCTCGGCGAACCGTCCGCCCGGGGCCAGCAGCCGCAGGGACGCGTCGACGTAGTCGCCGGCCAGCGAGTTCAGGACGACGTCGACCCCGCGTCCGGCGGTGGCTGCGCGGAACTTCTCCTCGAAGCCGAGGTCACGGGAGGACGAGAGGTGGGTGTCGTCGAAACCGTTGGCACGCAAGGTGTCCCACTTGCCCGGACCGGCGGTGCCGAACACCTCGGCCCCGGCGTGGCGGGCCAGCTGGGTCGCCGCCATGCCGACGCCGCCCGCCGCCGCGTGCACCAGGATCGACTCCCCCGCTTCGAGCCGCGCGAGGTCGAACAGGCCGTAGTAGGCGGTGAGGAACACGATCGGGACCGAGGCCGCCGTGGCGAACGACCAGTCGTCCGGCATCTTCGCCAGCGTCCGGTGGTCGGTGACGACCTGCGGCCCGAAGCCGTTCGACATCAGGCCGAACACGCGGTCGCCGACGTCGAGACCGGTGACGCCGGGCCCGATCTCGGTGATCACGCCCGCGCCTTCACTGCCGAGCGTGGCCGCACCCGGGTACATGCCCAGCGCGATCAGGACGTCGCGGAAGTTGAGACCGGCGGCCCGCACCGCGATCCGCACCTCGCCCTCGGCCAGTGGCGCGACCGCTTCGGGCGACGGCACCAGCGTGAGGTTCTCCAGGGTGCCGCGGCCGGTGGTGTCCAGCCGCCAGGCGCCCTCGGGCGGGGTCAGTTCCGTGGACGAGGCGGTGGTGGCCAGCCGCGGCGCGAGTGCCCGGCCGTCGCGGAGAGCGAGCTGCGGCTCGTCGACGGCCAGGATCCGGCCGTCGGGCAAGGTCTCGGCGTCGACCAGCACGAACCGCCCGGGGTTCTCCGACTGCGCGGCACGCACCAGTCCCCAGACCGCGGCGTGCGCGAGGTCGGTGACCGCTTCGCCGTCGACCGCGGCGACCGCGCCCCGGGTGTGGACGACGAGCGGACGGTCCGGCTCGTCTTCGAGCCACCGCTGGACGATTCCGAGAACCGCGGCCGTCGTCTCGTGGACACGCTCGGCGGAGTCGCCGCCGCGTGGCACGGAGAAAACGGACTCCGCGGGCAGGGCTTCGCCGGTCTCCGGGAGCGGGACCGGACGCCAGCCGACCCGGTAGAGCGAGTCGTGTCCCTTGCGCGCCAAGGCGTCGCCCGAGATCTCGCGCAGTGTCAGTTCCTCCGCCGAGACGACCGGGCGGCCGGTGCCGTCGGCGACCAGGACCTCGAATCCGTCGGGACCGGACGGCCGCAGCCGGACACGGAGCCGGGTCGCGCCCGCGGCGTGCAGGCGCACCCCGGACCAGGCGAACGGAAGCCGCGTGCCGTCGTCGCCGCCCGCGAGACCGAGAGTGTGGAGCGCGGCGTCGAGCAGCGCCGGATGCACGCCGAACCGAGCCGCGTCGGCGTGCTGTTCCTCCGGGAGTTCGACCTCCGCGAACAGGTCTTCACCCGCTCGCCACGCCGCCCGGAGGCCACGGAACGCCGAACCGTACTCGAGGCCGGTGGCGGCGAGGCGCTCGTAGACGTCACCCACCTGGACGGCTTCGGCGTTCTGCGGCGGCCAGGTCGTCAAACCGGCCGGTTCGACGGCTCCGGCGGCCGAAAGCAGGCCGGTGGCGTGCCGCTGCCACTCTTCTTCGCCTTCCTGGCGCGAGTGGATCTCGACGGTCCGGCGCCCGGTGTCGTCGGCCGTGCCGACCAGCACGGACAGCTGCGTCGCACCGCGTTCGGGCAGGACGAGTGGCGCTTCGAGGGTCAGGTCTTCGAGGTGGCCGCAGCCCGCCTCGTCTCCCGCGCGCAGGGCGATCTCGACGAACGCGGTGCCCGGCAGCAGGACCACGCCGCCGACCCGGTGTCCGGCCAGCCACGGCTGGGCGTGTCCGGACAACCGGCCGGTGAGCAGGAATCCGCCGTCACCGGGCAGGGCCGCGGCCGCGCCGAGCAGGGGGTGGTCGGTGGTGCCGAGCCCGGCGGCGGTGACGTCGCCCGCCGCGCCTCCTGCCGACGACAGCCAGAAACGTCGGTGCTGGAAGGCATACGTGGGCAGGTCGACGGGCTTCCCGCCGTCGAATAGTGCCGCCAGATCGACGTCCACGCCGTGGGCGTGCAGGCCCGCGACCGCCGTCAGCAGCGTCTCCACCTCCGGCCGGTCGCGCCGCAGGGCCGGGACGACGACCGCGTCCTCGGCGCTTTCCTTGGCCATCGCGGTCAGGACACCGTCCGGGCCGATCTCCAGGAACCGCGTGACACCCTCGGCCTCCAGGAACCTGACCGAATCGTGGAACCGCACCGTGTCACGGACATGCCGGACCCAATAGTCCGAAGTAGACACCTCCGCCAGACCACCGGAGACGATCGGGATCCGCGGCGAGGCGAACGACAAACCGTCGACGATCGCGCGGAACTCGTCCAGCATCGGTTCCATCAACGGCGAATGGAACGCATGGCTGACGGTGAGGCGCTTGCTCTTGCGTCCCTCGAACCGAGAGACCACCGAGGCGACGGCGTCCTCGTCACCCGAGACCACCACCGACTCCGGGCCGTTGATCGCCGCCAGCGACACCCGCTCTGTCAGCAGCGGTGTCACCTCGGCTTCGGTCGCCTGCAACGCCACCATCGCGCCGCCGGTGGGCAAGGCCTGCATCAACCTGCCTCGCGCCGACACCAGCTTGGCGGCATCGTCGAGGGAAAGCACACCCGCGACGTGGGCGGCCGCGATCTCACCGACCGAGTGCCCGGCCAGGAAGTCCGGCCGGATGCCCCAGCTCTCCACCAGCCGGTACAGCGCCACTTCAAGAGCGAACAACGCACACTGCGTATTCGCCGTCTGGTTCAGCTCATCTGCCGACAAGTCCTTGAGCGGCTGTTCGAAGCGGGAACACACCTCGTCATAAGCCTCGGCGAACACCGGAAAGCGCTCAGTCAGCTCAAGACCCATCCCGAGCCGCTGACTGCCCTGACCGGTGAACAGGAAAGCCGTCCGGCCCTCCGTCGCGCGACCGGTGATGGCGAGGTTTTCCAGCCCGGCCAGCAGGGTTTCCCGGTCTGCGGCCACGACGGCGGCCCGGTGCTCCAGGGCCGCGCGGGTGGTCGCCAGCGAGAACGCGACGTCGGACAAGGCGGCAGGTGTCTCGGCGAGGAAGTCCCTCAACCGCGACGCTTGGTCGTGCAGGGCCGCTTCACTCCCGGCGGAGAGGACGAACGGCGCCGGTCCCTCACCGGATTCGGCGGCCTCCACCGGAGCGGGCCCCTGCTCCAGGACGATATGCGCGTTGGTGCCGCTGATCCCGAACGACGACACCGCCGCACGCCGGGGCCGTCCGGCGTCCGGCCAGGGACGCGCCTCGGTCAGCAGGGAGATCGCGCCCGCCGTCCAGTCCACATGAGACGACGGTTCGGTGACGTGCAACGTCTTCGGCAGCACCCCGTGGCGCATCGCCTCGACCATCTTGATCACGCCCGCCACCCCGGCGGCCGCCTGGCTGTGCCCGATGTTCGACTTGATCGACCCGAGCCACAGCGCGGCGTCCTCCCGGCCCTGGCCGTAGGTCGCCAACAGCGCCTGCGCCTCGATCGGGTCGCCCAGCGTGGTGCCGGTCCCGTGCGCTTCGACGGCGTCCACTTCGGACGGTTCCAGACGCGCGTCGGCCAAGGCCCGCCGGATCACCCGCTGCTGCGAAGGACCGTTCGGCGCGGTCAGTCCGTTGGACGCGCCGTCCTGGTTCACCGCGGAACCCCGGACGACGGCCAGGATCCGGTGCCCGTTGCGCTCGGCGTCCGAGAGCCGCTCCACGAGCAGCATGCCGACACCTTCGGACCAGGACGTGCCGTCCGCACCGTCCGAAAAGGACTTCGAACGGCCGTCCGGCGCCAAGCCTCGCTGACGGCTGAAGTCGACGAACGTCTCCGGGGTCGCCATCACGGTCACCCCGCCGGCCAGCGCGAGCGAGCATTCGCCGCGCCGCAGTGCCTGAGCTGCCAGGTGCAGCGCCACCAGCGACGACGAGCATGCGGTGTCGACGGTGACGGCCGGGCCTTCGAGGCCGAAGGTGTAGGAAACCCGCCCGGACAGCACACTTCCGGAGTTGCCGGTGCCGAGGTAACCCTCGACGTCGTCAGGAACGACCGTGGCCCCGGTGAGGTAGTCGTGGTACATCTGCCCGGCGAAGACGCCGGTGTCGCCGCCCCGCAGCGTTCCGGGGTCGATCCCGGCCCGTTCGAAGGCCTCCCACGAGACCTCCAGCAGCAGCCGCTGCTGTGGGTCCATGCCCAGTGCCTCACGCGGCGAGATCCCGAAGAAACCGGCGTCGAAATCGCCAGCCTCGTGGAGGAATCCGCCCTCGCGCACGTAGCTCTTCCCCGCCTTGCCGGGGTCCGGGTCGTAGAGGCCGTCGACGTCCCAGCCGCGGTCGGCCGGGAAGAGCGAAATGCCGTCACGGCCCTCCGCGACCAGTCGCCAGAGGTCCTCCGGCGACGCGACGCCGCCGGGGTAACGGCACGCCATGCCGATGATGGCGATCGGCTCGTCGGCCACGGTCGCGGACCGCTGGACCGGGACGTCGGGCGCGGCGCCGAACAGTTCGGCGGCGAGCAACTCCGCGAGCGCCTTCGGGGTGGGGTGGTCGAACACCGCGGTCGCGGGCAGCCGGAGCCCGGAAACGGCGTTGAGGCCGTTGCGCAGTTCCACCGCGGTCAGCGAGTCGAAACCCAGCTCCCGGAACGGGCGGGCCGGTTCGACGGCTCCGGCGTCCCGATGGCCGAGCACGTCGGCGACCTGGCCGCGCACCAGCGCGAGCAGTTCCCGGTCGCGCTCCTCGGCGGGCAGCGAAGCCAGCCGGTCACGCAGTTCCCGCGCGGCGGGGGCGGCCGACGCGGTCCGCCGCGACTTCCCGGCGAAGGCCCGCAGGAGCGGGACGTCCGTGACACTCGTGCGCAGGGCGGGCACGTCGAGCCGCATCGGCACGAACAGCACTTCCTTCGCTCCCACGGCAAAGTCGAAGAGGGTCAAGGCATCGCCGACCGGGAGCGGCAGCAGACCGGAGCCCGCCATCCGCGCGCGATCGGTCCCGGCGAGCGCTCCCGCCATCCCGTCGCCGGTCTCCCAGAGCCCCCACGCGAGCGAGGTCGCGGGCAGTCCGCGTTCGCGGCGGCGCGCGGCCACCGCGTCCAGGGCGGCGTTGGCGGCGGCGTAGTTCGCCTGCCCCGCGCTGCCGAGCACACCGGCCGCGGAGGAGAAGAACACGAGGTGGGCGTCGCCGGCCAGTTCGTCGAGCAGGAGCGCGCCGTCTACTTTGGACCTGAACACGGTTTCGAACCGGTCCGGGGTCAGGTCGGCGAGCAGGCCGTCGTCGAGCACACCCGCGGCATGGACGACGGCGGTCAGCGGAACGCCGTCGAGCAGCGCCGTCAGCTGATCGCGGTCCGCGACGTCGCAGGCGACGATCCGGGCCTGGGCGCCGAGGTCCGCCAGTTCGGCGGCCAGCTCGTTCGCGCCTTCCGCGGCGGGACCGCGGCGGCCGGCGAGGATCAGGTTCCGCACACCGCGTCGCGTGACGAGGTGCCGGGCGAGTTCGGCGGCGAGCGCACCGGTGCCGCCGGTGATCAGGACCGTTCCGTCCGGATCCCAGCCCGGTCCGGTTGCACCCCCGCGCACCGGGGTGAGCCGCGGGACGCGGACCTCGCCCTCGCGCACGACGGCTTCGGTCTCGCCTGAGGCCACGATGCCGGCCAGCAGGCCGTCCGTGAGCGTGGTGGGGTCGTCGGCGTCGACGAGCACGAACCGGCCGGGGTACTCCTCCCGCGCCGAACGCACCAGCCCCCAGACCGCGGCCTGCGCCGGATCGGTGAACGCGCCGCTGGTCAGGAACACCACGGGGCCTTCGCCCGGCTCCACAGCGATCTCCCAAGCGTGCGCCGTCGCGTGCCGGACGTCCGCGAAGTCCACAAAGGACTCTACAGTCGATGCTTCTGCTCCCGCGGGCACCGTCACCGGCGTCCAGGTGACGCGGAACAGCGAGTCACGGGGAAGCGAGGCGGCCGCGGCGACCGGAGCCCGCAGGCTGAGCGAGCCGACCGACAAGACCGGAGCTCCGGCGGGATCGGTCGCGAAGACGGAGACGGCACCGTCGCCCGACGGGCTGAGGCGGACCCGGAGCACCGTCGCGCCGTCGGCGTGCAGGCGGAGATCCGACCAGGCGAAGGGGATCTCCAGCCCCCGCGACTCGCCGACGCCGATGGCGTGCAGCGCGGAGTCGAACAACGCGGGATGGATACCGAAGGTGCCGGGAGTTTCGTCCACCTCGACTTCGGCGAGCACGTCGCCGTCGCGGGTCCAGACGGCACGGACACCCTGGAAGGCGGGACCGTAGCCGAGCCCTTCGGCCGCCAGGTTCGGATAGAAGTCTTCGAGGTCGACAGGCTCCGCTCCCGTGGGCGGCCACTCGGTCATCTCGTCCTGTGTGGACAGTGCGCTACCGACGACGCCGGAGGCGTGCCGCACCCAGAGGTCGTCGTCCTCAGGCCGGGCGTGCACGGTGACCGAGCGCCTGCCCTGGTCGTCCGCGGCCCCGACCGCGACCTGCAGCTGGACGCCACCCTTCTCGGGCAGCACCAGCGGCGCTTCCAGGTTCAGTTCCTCGACGGCCTCACAACCGGCCTCGTCGGCGGCCGCGAGCGCGAGTTCCGCGAACGCGGTACCGGGCAGAAGCACGTTTCCGCCGACGACGTGGTCCGCCAGCCACGGCAGTGTGCTCAGCGAGATCCTGCCCGTCAGGAGGATCTCGTCCTCGCCCGCCGGCCGGACGGCGGCGGCGAGCAGGGCGTGCGGCGACGCGTCCAGCCCGGCGGCGGAGACGTCGCGGTGAGTGGCACCGGATTCGAGCCAGAAGTGCTCGTACTGGAACGGGTAAGTCGGCAGATCGACGCGCCGGGCTCCGGCGAACAGCGGCGCCCAGTCGATCTCGGCGCCGTGGACGTGCAGTCCGGCGACCGCCGTCAGCAGCGTCGTCACCTCGGGGCGGTCCCGTCGCGAAGCCGGGAGGACGACGGCGTCCTCGGCGCTTTCCTTGGTCATGGCGGTCAGGACGGCGTCGGGTCCGATCTCCAGGAACCGGGTGACGCCCTCGGCCTTCAGGAATTCGACCGAATCGTGGAACCGCACCGCGTCACGGACGTGCCGGACCCAATAGTCCGAAGTGGACACTTCAGTCAAACCGCCGGACACGATCGGGATCCGCGGCTCGGCGAAGGTCAGGCCCTGCACCACCGCGCGGAAGTCGTCGAGCATCGGCTCCATCAACGGCGAGTGGAACGCGTGACTCACCACGAGCCGCTTGCTCCTGCGCCCCTCGAAGTGGGACACCACCGCGGCGACGGCTTCTTCGTCGCCCGAGACGACCACCGACTCCGGGCCGTTGATCGCGGCCAGCGACACCCGCTCCGTCAGCAACGGAGTCGCTTCGGCCTCATTCGCCTGAAGAGCCACCATCGCGCCACCGGTCGGCAATGCCTGCATCAGGCGACCACGAGCCGACACCAACGTCACCGCGTCGTCCAGCGACAGCACACCCGCGGCATGAGCCGCCGCGATCTCCCCGACGGAATGCCCCGCCAGGAAGTCCGGCCGGACGCCCCAGCTCTCGACCAGACGGAAGAGCGCGACCTCGAAGGCGAACAACGCGCACTGCGTGTTCGCCGTCTGGTTCAGCTCCTCGGCGGACAGCTCCTTGATCGGTCGCTCGAATCGCGAGGAGACGTCGTCGAAGACCTCCGCGAACACCGGGAAACGCTCGGCCAGCTCACGGCCCATCCCGAGCCGCTGGCTGCCCTGGCCCGTGAACAGGAACGCCGTCCCGCCGTCCGTCGCCCGCCCTTCCACCAAAGTGGCGGTGAGCAGGTCGTCCAGCGTGCCGACGACGGCGGCCCGATGTTCCAGGGCGGTCCGCGTGGTGGCCAGCGAGAACGCGAGGTCCGCCGCGGTGACGTCCGAATCCCGCGCGAGTTCCCGCACACGTGCCACCTGCTCGCGCAGGGCGGCTTCGGTCTTGCCGGACAGCACGAACGGCACCGGCCCCGCGAGCGTGGACGGCTGTTCGTCCTCCGCGGCGGGCTGTTCGAGGACGACGTGCGCGTTCGTCCCGCTGATCCCGAACGAGGACACCGCGGCGCGCCGGGGGCGATCCGTCTTCGGCCACGGCTCGGCCTCGGTCAACAGCGAGACCGCGCCCTCGGACCAGTCCACATGGGACGTCGGCGCGTCGACGTGCAGGGTCTTCGGCAGCACACCGTGCCGCATCGCCTCGACGAGTTTGATGATCGAAGCGACCCCGGCCGCGGCCTGGCTGTGCCCGATGTTCGACTTCACCGAGCCGAGCCAAAGCGGCGTGGTCCGATCCTGGCCGTAGGTGGCCAGCAAAGCCTGCGCCTCGATCGGGTCGCCGAGCCGGGTGCCCGTGCCGTGCGCCTCCATGGCGTCCACATCGGACGGTGTGAGCCGCGCGTTCGCCAGCGCCTGCCGGATGACCCGTTGCTGGGAAAGACCGTTGGGCGCGGTGAGCCCGTTCGACGCGCCGTCCTGGTTCACCGCGGATCCGCGCACGACGGCGAGGACGCGGTGCCCGTTGCGCCGGGCGTCGGAGAGCCGCTCGACGAGCAGCATGCCCGCGCCTTCACCCCAGGCGGTGCCGTCCGCGGCCTCGGCGAACGCCTTGATCCGCCCGTCAGCCGCGAGCCCGCGCTGACGGCTGAAGTCCACGAACGCCGCCGGGTTGGCCATCACGGTCACCCCGCCCGCCAGCGCCAGCGAGCATTCACCCTGCCGCAGCGCCTGCGCCGCCAGATGCAGCGCCACCAGCGACGACGAACACGCCGTGTCCACCGTGACCGCCGGGCCTTCGAGCCCGAAGGTGTAGGAGACGCGCCCGGAGGCGATGCTCGCGAAACTCCCGTTGCCGAGATACGGCTCGAGATCCGCGGGCGGCGTGCCCGCGATGGCCGAGTACTCGTTGTGGATGACCCCCGCGAACACGCCGGTCCGGCTGCCCCGCAGGGAATCCGGGGCGATCCCCGCGCGTTCGATCGCCTCCCAGGAGATCTCCAGCAGCAGGCGCTGCTGCGGGTCCATCGCCAGCGCCTCGCGCGGCGAGATCCCGAAGAACGCCGGGTCGAACCGGGCGGCGTCGTGCAGGAAGCCGCCTTCCCGGACATAGCTCTTGCCCGGTTTGCCCTGCTCGGGGTCGTAGAGCCCGTCGAGGTCCCAGCCGCGGTCGACCGGGAATCCGGTGAGGCCGGTGCGTTCCCCGGCGACCAGGTCCCACAGCTCTTCCGGCGAGCGGACCCCGCCCGGGTAACGGCAGGCCATGCCGATGATCGCGATGGGCTCGCCGGTCAGGCGCCGGTTCTCCCCGCGCAGGCGGTCGGCTTCCTTCAGCGCCGCCCGCAGGGCCTCGACGACCTTGTTCTCGGATGTGGACATCGCAGCTCCAGGGTGTTTCACGTCAGGCGGGGTCGGAAGCGTCGAAAGCGAGTGCGATCAGACGGTCGGCGTCCATCTCGTCGATGTCCGCGCCGTCGGGCGACTCGGTGGGGCGGTAGCCGGGGTCGGCCAGCCGGGTCAGCAGGTCCAGCACGCCGGCTTCGCGGAGCCGGTCGGCGGGCACCGAAGCGAGGACCGCGCCGATACGGGCGACCTCGTCGTCAACGGCTTCTTCGGCGGGTGCCAGCCGGTCGCCGAGGGTTTCGGCGAGCGCGGTGGGCGTCGGATGGTCGAACACGACCGTGGCGGGCAGCCGCAGACCGGTCGCCGCGTTGAGCCGGTTGCGGAGTTCGACCGCGCTGAGCGAGTCGAACCCGAGCTCCCGGAAGGCCTGCCGGACCCCGACCTGCTCCGGTGAGCCGAAGCCGAGCACCGCGGCGACGTTCGCGCGGATCAGGTCCAGCAGGGCCCGGCCGCGGGCGGCCGGGGCGAGCCCGGCCAGCCGGTCGGCGAGTCCCTCGGTCTGTGTGCCGGTGGCCGCGGCGGCCCGGCGCACCGGAGCCTTCACCAGCCCCCGCAGCAGCGAGTGCACTTCCTCGCCCCGCAGGGCGGCGAGGTCGATGTGCATCGGCAGCGGCGCCGGTTCGTACCCGGCACGGGCGGCGTCCAGCAACAGTAATCCGTCCTCAGTGGACAGAGGGCTCATCCCGGACCGCTTGAGCCGGGCGAGATCCGCTTCACCGAGGTGGCCGGTCATCCCGCTCAGCTGGGCCCAGAAACCCCACGCGAGCGAGACCGCGGGCAATCCCTGCGCCCGACGGTGCCGGGCGAGCGAGTCGAGGAAACTGTTGGCGGCGGCGTAATTGCCCTGCCCGGCGTCCCCGAACGCGCCGGCGGCCGAGGAGAACAGGACGAACTCGGCGAGATCCGCGTCGCGGGTCAGTTCGTGCAGGTTGACCGCGGCGTCGACCTTCGGCCGCAGCACCTTCGCCAGCCGCTCGGGGGTCAGCGTGGCGACGAGGCCGTCGTCCAGGACGCCGGCCGCGTGCACCACCCCGGTCAGCGGATGCTCCGGCGGGACGGTGGCGAGCAACGCGGCCAGCGCCGTCCGGTCCGCCGCGTCGCAGGCGGCGATGGTCACCGAAGCCCCGGCGGCGGTCAGTTCCGCTTCGAGTTCCGTCATCCCGGCCGCGGCGCGGCCCCGGCGGCCGACCAGCAGCAGGTGCCGGATTCCGCGCGCGGTGACCAGATGCCGGGCGACCAGTGCGCCGAGTGTCCCGGTGGCGCCGGTGATCAGCACCGTCCCGTTCTCGTCCATTGTGGACGGGATAATGAGCACGTTCTTGCCGATGTGCTTGGCCTGGCTCATGAACCGGAAGACCTCGGGCGCGCGGCGCGCGTCCCACACCGTCGGCCGGGGCACGGTGAGCGACCCGGCGCCGAACAGCTCCAGCAGCTCGGCCAGGATCTCGCCGATCCTCGGCCGTCCGGCGTCGAGCAGGTCGAACGCGCGGTAGGTGACACCGGGATGCGCGGCCGCGACCTCGTCCGCGTCACGGATGTCGGTCTTGCCCATCTCGACGAACCGCCCGCCCTCGCCCAGCAGCCGCAGCGACGCGTCGACGAACTCCTTGGCGAGCGAGTCCAGGACGACGTCCATCCGGCCGAACCGGTCCTCGAAGTCCAGCGTGCGGGAGGAGGCGATGTGCTCGTCGTCGAACCCGAGGCTCCGCAGCACTTCCCACTTGCCGGGGCTCGCCGTGGCGAACACCTCGGCGCCGAGGTGGCGGGCCAGCTGGATCGCGGCCATGCCGACACCGCCGGTCGCGCCGTGGATCAGCACCTTCTCCGCCGGCCGGAGCCCGCCGAGGTCGACCAGCCCGTAGTAGGCGGTGAGGAAGACGACCGGCAGAGCCGCCGCTTCGGCGAACGTCCAGTCCACGGGCATCTCCGTGACCGTCCGCCGGTCGGCGATCGCGACCGGACCGAACGCGCCGTCGAACAGGCCGAAGACCCGGTCGCCGGGCTTCAGGCCGGTGACGCCGGAACCGATTTCGGTGACGATGCCCGCGCCCTCGCTGCCCATCACCGCGTTGTCCTCGGGATACATGTCGAGCGTGATGAGCACGTCGCGGAAGTTGATCCCGGCGGCCCGGACCTGGATCCGGACCTCGCCGTCGGCGAGCGGCCGGGCGGCCGCGGGCGCCGGAACGAGCGCGAGTTCTTCCAGCGTGCCGCGACGGGGCGCGTCCAGCACCCAAGGCCCCTCGGGCGGGGTCAGCGTGCCGTCGGTGGAGACCTTGGCGAGCCTCGGCACGAGCAGTTCCCCGTCGCGCCACGCGAGCTGCGCCTCACCGGTGGCCAGCACCTCGGCGGGCAACGCCGGCGGGAGGTCGGCATCGGTGTCGAGGAGAACGATCCGGTCGGGATTCTCGGCCTGCGCGGACCGGACCAGGCCCCAAGCCGCCGCGGCCCCGAGGTCGCGGACGTCCTCGTCGGCGACCGCGCCGCGGGTGTGCAACACCAGCCGCGCGTCGGCGAACCGCTCGTCGTCCAGCCAGGTCCGGACCAGGTCCAGCACCCGGGCGGTCGTGCGATGGACGCTCTCGGTGAGGTCGCCGTCCTCGGCGCCCACCGGCACCAGCACCACGTCGGGCACCTCGGTGAGGGCGGCCAGATCGCCGTCGGGCAGGACCGTGACGGTCGGTGTCCCGATGGCTTCCGGTGTGGTCACCGGCGTCCAGCCGACGCGGAACAGCGAGTCCGGGCGGCGCGAGCCGGCCAGGGCGGCGGGCCGCGTGACCAGGCCTTCGACGGTCGCGACCGGCGCGCCCGCCGGGTCGGCCGCCGTCACCGCGACGGTGTCCGCCCCCACGGCGAGCCGGACCCGCAGCGCCGTGGCGCCGACGGCGTGCACGGTCACCCCGGTCCAGGCGAACGGCAGTTCCGCGCCGTCGCCGGACCGGACGGTGCCGAGGGCGTGGAGCGCGGCGTCGAGCAACGCCGGGTGCAGACCGAACCGGTCCGCGCCCTCGGCGTCGGGCAGGACGACCTCGGCGAAGACGTCGGAACCCAGGGTCCAGGCCGCTCGCAGCCCCTGGAACGCGGGACCGTAGCCGTACCCCTGGTCCTCGGCGTCGGCGTAGAAGCCGTCGAGGTCGACGCTCGTCGCGCCGGCGGGCGGCCATTCGGTCAGGCCCTCTCCCGGGTTCTCATCCGAAGTCAGGAAGCCGGACGCGTGGCGCACCCAGGTGTCGTCACCGGATTCGGCCTGGGAGTGCACGGTGACCTCGCGGCGTCCGTCCACTTCGGACCCCAGGACGACCTGGACGCGGACGCCGCCCTGCTCGGGAAGTGGCAACGGGGCTTCGAGGGTCAGCTCGTCGATCCGGCCGCAGCCCGCGTGGGTTCCGGCCTGCAGCGCGAGTTCCACGAACGCGGTACCCGGCAGCAGCACGGTGCCCTGCACCGCGTGGTCGGCCAGCCACGGCTGCGCGGCCGTCGAGATCCGGCCGGCGAGCAGGAGCCCGCCGGAACCCGGCAGCGCGGTCGCGGCGGTGAGCAGCGGATGCCCGGTGGCGCCGAGACCGAATCCGGCGGCGTCGCCCGGTTCCCCGGCGTCGGTGAGCCAGAACTCCTGATGCTGGAAGGCATAGGGCGGCAGATCCACCCAGCCCGCCTCGGGCAGCAGCGCGGCCCAGTCGGGGCTCAGGCCGTGGGCGTGCGCCTCCGCCAGGGAGGTGACGAACCGGGTCGGCCCGCCTTCGTCGCGGCGCAGGCTCGCGAGCGCGACGGCGGGCACGGCGGCCTCTTCGACGAGTTCGGTCAGCCCGGCGACCAGCACCGGATGCGGGCTCGTCTCGACGAAGAACCGGAACCCGTCCGCGATCAGCCGCCGCACCGCCTGGTCGAACCGGACGGTGGCCCGGAGATTGCGGAACCAGTAGGCGGCGTCGAGGGTGGCCGTGTCGATCGGCTCTCCGGTGACGGTCGAATACATCGGAAGTTCGGCTTCGCGCGGTGTGATTCCGCTCAGCGCCGTCACGACCTCGTGTTCGATCGCGTCGACGTGAGCCGAGTGCGACGCGTAGTCCACCGGGACCCGCTTCGCCCGCACGTCGAGCAGTTCACACCGCTTGAGCAGTGCCTCCAGCCCGGCGACGTCACCGGACACGACGACGGAAGCCGGGCCGTTCACCACGGCCACGGAAACACCGTCGGGCAGCAGTTCCCGGACGCGGTCCTCCGATGCCGCGACCGACACCATCCCGCCCAGTCCGGACAGCGCCAGGATCGCCTTGCTGCGCAGGCAAACCACGCGGGCGGCGTCTTCCAGCGACAGCGCGCCCGCGACACACGCGGCCGCGATCTCGCCCTGCGAGTGCCCGACCACGGCGGCGGGTTCGATCCCGCACGCCCGCCAGAGCCGGGCCAGCGACACCATCACCGCGAACAGCACCGGCTGGACGACGTCCACCCGTTCCAGCGCCGCCGCGTCGGACAGGACGTGCGTCAGCTTCCAGTCCACATGGGACAGCAGAGCGGTCTCGCAGTCGGCCATCGCTTCGGTGAAGACGGCCGACGAGCCGAGCAGGTCCACCGCCATCCCGGTCCACTGCGAACCCTGGCCGGGGAAGACGAAGACGGCCTTGCCGTTCTCGGCGACGCCACCGACCACGTGGGGCGCGGGGGCGGCGTCGGCCAGTGCGCGCAGCCCGGCGGTCAGCCCGGCGCGGTCACCGGCCACCACCACGGCACGGTGGTCCAGCGCGGACCTGGTCACCGCGAGCGCGCGGGCCACGGCGGGCAGGGAGACGTCGTCGGTCAGGTGCCCGGCGAGCCGGCCCGCCTGCGCGGCCAAGGCGGCGGACGTCTTTCCGGACAGGACGAACGGCAGCACGTCACCACCGAGCGGCGAGGTGTCCGAAGTGGACTTTTCGATCGGCTCCGCCTGCTCCAGGACGACGTGCGCGTTGGTCCCGCTGATCCCGAACGACGAGACCGCGGCGCGCCGGGGCCCGCCGGTTTCCGGCCAGGCGACGGGCTCGGCCAGCAGGGACACGTTCCCGGCCGTCCAGTCGACCTTGGTCGACGGTGTGCCGAGGTTGAGCGTGCGGGGCAGCACACCGTGGTGCATCGCCTGCACCATCTTGATGATCCCGCCGACGCCGGCGGCGGCCTGGGTGTGGCCGAGGTTCGACTTCAGCGACCCGAGCCACAGCGGCCGATCCCGGTCCTGGCCGTAGGTGGCGAGCACCGCCTGCGCCTCGATCGGATCGCCCAGCGGCGTCCCGGTGCCGTGCGCCTCCACGGCGTCCACTTCGGACGGTTCGAGGCCGGCGTCCGCCAGCGCCCGGCGGATCACCCGCTGCTGCGACGGACCGCTCGGGGCGGTGAGCCCGTTGGACGCGCCGTCCTGGTTGACCGCGCTCCCCCGCATGATCGCGAGGACGCGATGACCGTTGCGGCGGGCGTCGGAAAGGCGCTCCACCAGGAGCATCCCGACGCCTTCGCTCCACACCGTGCCGTCGGCGTCGTCCGAAAAGGACTTGCAGCGGCCGTCGGGCGCGAGGCCGCGCTGACGACTGAAGTCCACGAAGACCTCGGGCGTGGCCATCACGGTCACCCCGCCAGCCAGCGCCATCGAGCATTCACCGCGCCGCAACGCCTGCGCGGCCAGGTGCAGCGCCACCAGCGACGACGAACAGGCCGTGTCGATCGTGACCGCCGGGCCTTCCAGCCCGAAGGTGTAGGCGACCCGGCCGGAGTGGATGCTGGCCGAGGTCCCGTTGCCGAGGTAGCCCTCGACGTCGTCGGGCACGCGGTTCAGCCCCCTCGCGTAGTCGTGGTACATCACCCCGGCGAACACACCGGTCCCGCTGCCGCGCAAGGACTTCGGGTCGATCCCGGCCCGTTCGACGGCTTCGTGGGAGATCTCCAGCAGCAGCCGCTGCTGCGGGTCCATCGCCAGCGCCTCGCGCGGTGAGATCCCGAAGAAGCCCGGATCGAACTGCCCGGCGTCGTGCAGGAAACCGCCCTCGCGCACGTAGGTGGTGCCGCGGTGGTCGGCGTCGGGGTGGTAGACGCCGTCGGTGTCCCAGCCGCGGTTCTCGGGGAACCGGGTGATGCCGTCGTTCCCGTCGGCGACCAGGCGCCACAGGTCGTCGGGTGTGCTCACCCCGCCCGGATAGCGGCAGGCCATGCCGATGATGGCGATCGGCTCGTCGGCTTCGGCCGGAGCGGGCACGTCGTCCCGGACCGGACCGGATCCGGCGGCGAGGAACGTCGCGACCGCACGCGGGTTCGGGTGATCGAACACCAGGGTCGGCGCGATCTTCAGCCCGGTGGCCGCGATGAGCCGGTTGCGCAGTTCCACGGCGGCGAGCGAATCGAAACCGACCTCGGTGAACGCGCGGTCCGGGTCGATCGCGTGGGCGTCCGGGTGCCCCAGGACGGCCGCGACCGTCGTGCGGACGAGGTCGAGCAGGGCGACCCCGTCCAGGCCGCCGCGCGGCGCGGCCGACGGCGCCGGGCGGGTAACCCGAACGAGTCCGCCGAGGACGGCCGGAAGTCCTTCGGCGGTGGCGCGGGCGCGCAAGGCGGCGCGGTCCATCCGCATCGGCAACAGCACCGGCCGGTCCGCCGCCAGCGCCGCGTCGAACAACGCGAGACCGTCCACTTCGGACAGGGCGAGCTGACCGGAGCGGGCGATTCGGCGCAATCCCGCCTCGTCGAGCCGTCCGCCCATCCCGGCGGCCCACAGACCCCAGCCCAGTGCGATGCCAGGACGGCCTTCCGCACGACGGCGAAGTGCGAGCGCTTCGAGGAAGGCGTTGGCCGCCGCGTAGTTGGCCTGTCCGGCGCCGTCGAAGGTGGCCGCGGACGACGAGAACAGCACGAACGCCGACAGGTCGAGGTCGCGGGTGAGTTCGTCCAGGACGAGCGCGCCGGTGACCTTCGGCCTCAGGACGGCCGCCAGCCGCTGGTGGTCGAGCGTCGTGATGGTCGCGTCGTCGAGCACACCGGCGGCGTGAACGACCGCCGACACCGGATGCTCGGCGAGCAGTGCCGCGACGGCCTCGCGGTCGGCGATGTCGCAGGCGGCGACGGTGACGTCGGCACCCAGCGCGGTGAGGTCGTCGACGAGCGGGCCCGCGGTACCGCGACGGCTCACGAGAAGCAGGCTGCGCACCTCGTGCCGCTCGACCAGATGCCGGGCCAGCAGCCCGGCGAGGCCGCCGGTCCCGCCGGTGATCAGCACCGTGCCGCCGGTGGTGAACGAGGCCGGGGCCGGGCTCGGAACGCGCGTCAGCCTGGGGACCAGCACCGCGCCGTCGCGGACGGCGAACTCGGGTTCCCCGGAAGCCAGTCCGGCGGCGAGTCCGTCTTCTCCCGCGACGTCGGCCAGTACCAGCCGGTCCGGGTGCTCGGCCTGCGCGGAACGCACGAGCCCCCATACGGCGGCCGCGGCGGGATCGGGGTTTTCGGTGGCGACGGCGCCGTCGGTGAGCAGCGCCAGGCGGGCGGGGGCGAACCGGTCCTCGGCGAGCCATGCCTGCACGAGGTCCAGCACGCTTTCGAGAACGGTGCAACGGACGGCGACAACCGGTGGCACGTCGTCGACGGCGGTGAGGTCCGGGTAGAGCCGGTACTCAGCGGCGCCCGGCGTTCCGGGAAGCGGGAGCCAGTCGACGCCGTAAAGCGCGCCGTCCTGCGCGCGGGGCGCGGTGGAAAGAGGTCGCAGTGCCAGGGATTCCACCGACGCGACGGGTTCGCCCGCGCCGTCGGCGACCTTCAGGGACACCGAGTACGTCCCGGCTTCGGCACCCGCGACGTGGTTCTCGAGCTTGACGCGCAGAACGTCGGCGCCGCGTGCGTGCAGGGTCACGCCGGACCACGCGAACGGCAGCGCCGCGGGACCACCTCCCCCGGAACCGAGTTCGAGCACGTGCAGGGCCGCGTCCAGCAACGCCGGATGCACACCGAACCCGCCCTGGGTCTCCGGGACGGCGGCGACCTCGGCGTAGAGGTCGTCACCGGACCGCCATGCGGCGCGCAGGCAGCGGAACGCCGGCCCGTAGTCGAGGCCGGAATCGGCGAGCCGGTCGTAAAGATCGGAAAGGTCGAGGGGCTCACCGGCGGGCGGCCACGCTCCGAAATCGGGAGCGGGTGCCGCCGCGCCGAGGGTGCCCGAAGCGCACCGCGTCCACTCTTCGTCCTCCGTGTCGCGGAAGAAGATCAGAAGCCTGCCGTCCCGGACCGACACCTGAACCTGAACGCCCGCTTCGGAAAGCACCATCGGCACTTCGAGGGTCAGTTCGTCGACGCCGCCGGAGCCCGCGAGCTCCGCGGCCCGCAACGCCAGTTCGAGCAGCGCGGTACCCGGCAGCACCACGTCACCGCCGACGACGTGGTCGGCGAGCCAAGGCTGGGTGAGCGGGGACAACCTGCCGGAGAGCAGCAGGGCACCGTCTTCGGCCGTGGTGACCGACGCCCGCAGGAGCGGATGCCCGGTGTCGCCCAGACCGTAGGCGCCGGGATCCCCGGCGGTGTCCTGGTCGATCAGCCAGTACCGCTGCCGTTCGAAGGCATAAGTCGGCAAATCGGCCTTCGGGTGCTCGCCGAACACCTGGGGCCAGTCGGGTTCGGCGCCACGGACCCACAGCTCGGCCAGCGACGCGGCGAGCGCCTCCGCCTCCGACCGCGACCCGCGCAGGCTCGGCACCAGCGCCGGTCCCTCACCGTCGAGGACCTCGGCGGCCATCGGGGTCAGCACCGCGTCCGGGCCGAGCTCCAGGAGCACGTCGACGCCGAGCTCGTCCAGACGCCGCACGCCATCGGCGAACCGCACCGGGCGGCGCACGTGCTCCACCCAGTACTCCGGTGCCGTCGCCTCGGCGATCAGTTCACCGGACACAGTGGACACCAGCGGGACCGCCGGTTTCCGGAAGGTGAGAATCTCGGCGAACCGGCGGAATTCGTCGAGCATCCCGTCCATGTGGTGCGAGTGGAAGGCGTGGCTCACCTTGAGCCGTTTGGTCTTGCGCCCGGCGAACGCGGCGGCGAGTTCCTCGACCGCGGCCTCGTCGCCGGAGACGACCACCGACCGCGGGCCGTTGACGGCCGCGATCGCGAGACGGTCGCCCAGCAGCGGCAGGATCTCGTCCTCTGTCGCCTGCACGGCGAGCATCGCGCCACCCTCGCGTGTGTCCTGCATCAGGCGTCCCCGCGCGGCGACGAGCGCGGCGGCGTCGGACAGCGAGAGCATGCCCGAGACGTGCGCGGCGGCCAGCTCGCCGATCGAGTGACCGGCGACGTAATCGGGGCGCAGGCCCCAGTGCTCGTACAGCCGGAACAGCGCGACCTCGACGGCGAACAGCGCGCACTGCGCGTATTCGGTGCGGTGCAGCAGCCCGGCTTCCTCAGTGCCCTCGTCGGCGAACACGATCTCGGCCAGCGGCCGGTCCAGTTGCAGGTCGAGATGCCCGCAGGCGTCGTCGAAGGCGGCGGCGAACACCGGGAACCGGCGGTGCAGTTCGCGACCCATGCCCGCGCGCTGGCTGCCCTGGCCGCTGAAGACGATCCCGACCCGCGCCGTCCCGGCCGCGGTCCCGCGGACCAGGCTCGGCAGAGCGTCACCGGCCGCCAGCGCGTCCAGTCCGGCCAGCAGCCCCGCGCGGTCGGCAGCGGTCACCACGGCCCGCCGCTCCAGGGCGGACCGGGTGGTGGCGAGCGCGGAGGCGACGGCCGGGAGGTCGTCGCCGGGCAGGTCTTCACGCAGCCGGGCGGCCTGACGGCGCAAGGCGTTCTCGTCGCGGCCGCTGACGGGGAACAGCCAGGCGGGCCAGGCTTCCGGCGCCGGCTCGGTCTCTTCCTCGGCGGGGGCCTGTTCGAGGACGGCGTGCGCGTTGGTCCCGCTCATCCCGAACGACGACACCGCCGCGCGGCGGGGTGCCCCGGTCTCCGGCCAGGCGGCCGTCTCGCCGAGCAGCTCGACGGCGCCGGACGACCAGGCGACCTTCGGTGTGGGCTCGTCGGCGTGCAGGGTCTTGGGCAGCACCCCGTGCCGCATCGCCTGCACCATCTTGATCACCCCGGCCACCCCGGCGGCCGACTGGGTGTGCCCGATGTTCGACTTGACCGAACCGAGCAGCAGCGGGCGCTCGCGGTCGCGGCCGTAGGTCGCCAGGAGTGCCTGCGCCTCGATCGGGTCGCCGAGGACGGTACCGGTGCCGTGTGCTTCGACGGCGTCCACTTCGGACGGTGCGAGCCCGGCGTTCGCCAGCGCGCGCCGGATCACCCGCTGCTGTGCGGCACCGTTGGGCGCGGTGAGGCCGTTGCTGGCGCCGTCGGAGTTGATCGCGGTGCCGCGGACGACGGCGAGTACTCGGTGCCCGTTGCGCCGGGCGTCGGAAAGCCGTTCCAGCACCAGCATGCCGACACCTTCGGACCAGCCGGTGCCGTCCGCCGCGGCGGAGAACGGCTTGCAGCGTCCGTCCGGCGCGAGCCCGCGCTGACGGCTGAAGGCGAGGAAACCACCGGGGCTCGACATCACCGCGACGCCACCGGCCACCGCGATCGGGCACTCCCCCAGCCGCAGTGCCTGCCCGGCCAGGTGCAGGGCGACCAGCGACGACGAGCACGCGGTGTCCACGGTGACCGTCGGACCCTCGAACCCGAAGGCGTACGAGACGCGGCCGGACGCGACACTCGCCGCGTTACCGGTCAGCAGATAGCCTTCGAGGCCCTCTTCCGCGCCACCGAGACGCGGTCCGTATTCCTGGGTCTCGGCGCCGACGAACACGCCGGTCGCGCTCCCCCGCAAGGTGGCGGGATCGATGCCCGCCCGCTCGAAGGCCTCCCACGACGTCTCCAGCAGGAGCCGCTGCTGCGGATCCATCGCCAGCGCCTCACGCGGCGAGATCCCGAAGAACCCCGCGTCGAACTCCCCTGCGCCGTCGAGGAAACCGCCTCGCCGGGTGTAGGTCTTGCCCGGCACCCCGGGGTCGGGGTCGTACAGCGACTCCACGTCCCAGCCGCGGTCGGCCGGGAAGTCCGACGTCGCGTCCCCACCCTCGGTGACCAGCCGCCAGAGGTCTTCCGGCGAACCGATCCCGCCGGGGTAACGGCAGGCCATGCCGACGATCGCGATCGGTTCGTCGTCGGCGATCGCCTGGTAGTCCTCGACCTCGGCCACGGCCTCCCCGGCGAGCAGGTCACGCAGGTGACCGGCGAGCGCCGACGGCGTCGGGTGGTCGAAGACGAGCGTCACCGGCAGTTCCAGCGCGGTGGCCGCCGAGATCCGCCGATGCAGTTCCACGGCCGCGAGGGAATCGAACCCGAGTTCGGCGAAGGGCGTGCCGGGAGCCGCGGCCCCCGCGCCCGGTTTCGCCTCCAGCACCGCTTCGGTCTCGGCGACGACCAGCGCGGCGAGCGCCCGCCGCCGCTCCCCGTCCGGGGTTTCGTCGAAAGCGGCCAGCACCGTGGCCCAGTCCGGCCGAACACGTCGAGTTCGCAGAATCAGTTCGTCTCGCATGGTCCGCATTTCGGGTTCGAGGATGGGATTCCGAAGCTAGTGCGGGAACGGACCCCTTTCGCACCCCTACGTGCCCCTGTTCACCGTCGCGCGCGGGGTGCGGGCAGGGGTCTGCGCGGCGGTTCCGAAGACGGCGAGTGGGTCGTGAGTGGCGTTTCGGGTTCTAACCCGAAACGCCACTCACGACCGGGGCACTGTCGCGCGCGGGTCGGACAGGGGTCAGTGACCGAGCCGGTCCGCCAGCTCCCGCTTGAGGATCTTGCCGCTGGGCCCGAGCGGCATCGCGTCCAGGAACTCCACCCGGCGCGGATACTTGTAGGCCGCGACGCGCTTCTTGCTCCACGCCACGAGTTCCGCCGCCAGCTCCGGCCCGGGTTCCCGATCGGAAGCGGCCACCACGACGGCGCAGATCTCCTCGCCGTACCGGTCGTCCGGCACGCCGACGACGGCGACCTGGGCGATCGCGGGATGCCTGGCCAGCACTTCCTCGATCTCACGGGGGTACACGTTGTAGCCGCCACGAAGGATCATGTCCTTCTTGCGATCCACAATGGACAGATAACCGTCGTCGTCGAGGAAGCCGAGGTCGCCGCTGCGGAACCAGCCGTCCACGATCGCGGCGGCCGTCGCCTCGGGGCGATTCAGGTAGCCCGCCATCACGTTGTGCCCCCGGACGACGATTTCGCCGACCTCGCCCGGCGGCACGAGGTCGATCCGGTCTTCGGTCTCGGCACGCGCGATGGCGACGTCCACGCCCCAGATCGGTTTGCCGACGGTGCCCGCGCGGGTCGGCCACGCGCGCTGGTTGTAGGCCACCACGGGCGAGGTCTCGGTGAGGCCGTACCCCTCGTAGATCGGGCAGTCGAACACGGCCTCGAACCGCTCCAAGAGCGCCACGGGCAACGACGAACCGCCGGAGAAGGCCCGGTCGAGTTTAGGCCGCCGAGGTTCGTCCTCGGCGGCCTCCAGCAACGCGACGTACATCGTCGGCACGCCCATGAACAGCGAGCAGTTCTGCTCCACCATCAGGTCCAGCGCGGCACGCGCGTCGAACCGCGACATCAGCACCATCGTCGCGCCGGCGCGGAAACAGGTCGCCATCCCGCAGATCTGGCCGAAGGTGTGGAACAGCGGCAGGCAGCCGAGCAGCACGTCGTCGGCGTGGAAGTCGAACGGCGACAGCATCGTGGTGGCCACGTTCAGCACGATGCTCAGATGGGTCAGCATCGCGCCCTTGGGTTTGCCGGTCGTCCCCGAGGTGTAGAGGATCAGCGCGAGGTCCGAGGGTTCGCGCGGTTCGTACCGCTCGATCTCGGCCGCGGCCCCGGCGAGGACGTCGAGGCGGACGCGGCCGGTGTCGACGTCCTCCAGCATCGTCAGGACTTCGACACCGGCCGCGTCGGCGGCCTCGCCGCCCTGCTCCAGCAGGGCGGCTCCGCAGATCAGCACCCGGGCGTCGCAGTCGCCGAGGATGTAGTGGATCTCCTCCGCGACGAGCAACGTGTGCACCGGCACGACGACCGCGCCGAGCGCCAGCGCACCGAAGTAGACCATCGGGAACTCCGGCGTGTTCGGCAGGAGCAGCACGACCCGGTCGCCGGCGGCGACCCCCTGGTCCCGGAGCGCGGAGGCGTACCTCTTCGCCCCGGCCCAGAGTTCCCGGTAGGAGAACGGTTCCCCGTCGAACACGAGCGCGGGGTGATCCGGCCGCCTGCCCGCCGAATCGGCGAGGACGGCCGCGAGGGACAAGGACACCGGACTCCCCTCTCAGCCGCGGGGCAGACCGAGATCCAGCCAGATCTGGTCCAGCGCCTCGACCATCTTCTGCACGTCGCTGCCGGTGTGCACCGCCGACGGCGCCGTGCGCAGGATCTCCTGTCCGAACGGGACACTCGGCGCGTTGATCGACTGGATGTAGATCCCGTGCCGCTGCAACAGCAGTTCGTGCACCTTCTTGCAGAGCGCGTCGTCGCCGACCAGGATCGACACGATGTGCGACTCGTCCGAGAGGAACGGGATGCCGCGTTCGGCGAGCAGTTTGTGCAGCAGCTGCGCGTTGTCGGCGAGGATCTCGCGCTCCCGCTCCGACGAACGCAGGTGCCGGACGGCGGCGAGCGCCCCGGCGGCCACGGCGGGCGGCAGCGCGGTGGTGAAGATGAACGAACGCGAGTGCGTGCGCACGGCGTCGATCAGCGCGGCGGGCCCGGCGATGTACCCACCGGTGGTGCCGAAACCCTTGGCCAGCGTGCCCATCACGACGGTGAACTCGTCGGCGATCCCCTCGCGCGCGGCGATCCCGGCGCCTTCGGGGCCGTACATCCCGACGGCGTGCACTTCGTCCACATAGGTCATGGCGTCGTACTGCTTCGCCAGCGCGGCGAATTCCGCCAGCGGGGCGACGTCGCCGTTCATCGAGTAGACCGATTCGAACACGATCATCTTCGGCCGGTCGGCCGGAGCGGCGGCGAGCAGCTCGGCCAGATGCGCGACGTCGTTGTGACGGAAGATCTTCTTCTCCGCGCCGCTGTGCCGCAGCCCGTCGATGATGGAGGCGTGGTTCTTCTCGTCGGAGAACACGATGCAGTCCTCGGGGCGGCCCGCCAGCACGGTCAGCGAACCGTCGTTGGCGGTGTAGCCGGAGGTGAACAGCAGCGCGTCCTCTTTGCCGTGCAGTTCGGCCAGTTCGCGTTCCAGCGCCACGTGGTAGTGGTTGGTGCCCGCGATGTTGCGCGAACCACCCGCCCCGGCGCCGAACCGCTCGACGGCCTCCTTCATCGCGGAGAGCACGTCCGGGTGCTGGCCCATGCCGAGGTAGTCGTTGCTGCACCAGACGTTGATCTCGGCGACCGCTTCGGCCTCCTCGTACCGGCTGGCGGTCGGGAACCGGCCCGCCTGCCGCCCGATCTCCAGGAAGTCGCGTTTCTGCAGCACTTCGCCCTGCAGGGTGCGCTGGAAGGACTCCAGATAGGTGGTCATGACGTCAACTCGCTCTCTGGCTTGGCGTGGCTGGACTTGGTGGCGGGTTTCGCCTCCTCGCGGAGGCGGAGCTTGTCCGGCTTCCCCGCGTCGGTCAGCGGAAGCTCGGCGCGGAGCCGGATCTCCGCCGGCACGTGGCTCGGTGACAGCGCCCGCGCGACATGCGCGGCCAGGTCGGCGGGATCCACGTCCCTGCCCCGGCGCGGCACCGCGATCGCGTGCATGTACTCGACGTTGTCCTCGTCGGCAACCCCGAACACCGCGGCCTGCGCGACGTCCGGATGGGCCAGCAGCGCGTTCTCGACCTCGGCCGGGTACACCTTGATGCCGTTGGTCTTGATCATGTCGGCGAGCCGGTCGACCAGGTACAGGTAGCCGTTCTCGTCGAGGTAGCCGACGTCGCCGGTGTGCAGCCAGCCGTCGATGAGGACGCGCGAGGTCAGATCGGGCCGCTTCCAGTAGCCGTCCATCATCATCGGCGACCGGACGCAGATCTCCCCGGTCTTCCCGGCGGGCAGCTCGTGCCGCACGTGCGGGTCGCGGATGCCGACCTGGACGAACGGGACCGCCTTGCCGACCGTGGTGAGCAGTTCCGGTTTCAGGTGCTCTTCCGGCGAAAGCGCGGCGATCACCCAGCTTTCGGTGGTGCCGTAGATCTGGATCAGCTTCGCGCCGAACACCTCCGCGGCCCGGGAGAGCCTCACCGGGGAGGCCGGACTCCCGCCGTAGTAGAGCTCGCGCAGGCTGGAATGGTCGGTGGTGCCCAGTGCCGGATGGTCGAGCAGGTCGTAGAGCTGCGGGGTGGCCAGGTAGACCCGGTTGACCCGATGGCGTTCCACGGCTTCGAGCACGGCGCCGGCGTCGAATCCCTCGTGCAGGACGATCATCCCACCGGAGGCGACCGCGTCGTCCACTGTGGACGAAACGGAATGACTGAGCGGCGTGGTGACCAGCATCGTGCAGCGTTCGGTCATGTGCCGCGCCTTGGTGACCACCGCGCCCAGCCCGCCGAACCCGCGGCCGATGCCCTTGGGCCTGCCGGTGGTTCCGCTGGTGTAGGTCAGCACCGCGGTGCCCTCGGCTCGCGGCTCGACCTCGCTCGCGGTCCCGGTGATGTCGGCGACGTCGTCACCGAAGTCCCCGAAAGCCGCCAGCGCCGCCGGTTCCGCCATGGCGTCGCGGATCTTCCTGGCCCGGTCGAGGTTCGCCGCGTCGGTGAGCAGGACGGTGGTGCCGGTGTCGTCGACGATCTCGACCTGGGTGGCGACCGGGAGTTCGTCCAGCGGATCGGCGGCGTTGATCCCGCGCAGGTGCACCACGGTCGCGCCGATCAGGTTGGCGGCGTACCGGCCGATGAGCGTCGCCGGGCTGTTCCCCACGGTCAGCAGGGCCACCACCCCGCCCTCGCCGGTCCCGCGGTCGCGCAGCGCGGCGGCGGCACCGGTGATGGCCGCCGCGAGTTCCGCCGAGGTCAGCGCTTCGTCGCCGTGGCGCAACGCGATCTCGTCCGGCCGCGTGGAAAGCACGTCCAGCAGCTGGCTGACGTAGTGGTCGATCTGCACCGCGCTACTCCGTTCCCGCGGCCCGGCCGGCGAGCTCTTCGAGGTGGGCCACGGCGGATTCCACGCCCGGCATGGTCAGGCTCCGCCGCTGGGCCCGCGCGACGGTGGCCGCGATCCGGGTGTCGGCCAGCACCGCGCGGCAGGTCTCGGCGACCGCTTCCGGTGTGGTGGCGGGGATCTGCTTGCCGAACCCGAGCTCCTCGATACGGCGCGCGTTGTGCGGCTGGTCGCCGAACTGCGGCAGCGTGGCCATCGGCACTCCGGCGCGCAGCGCCTCCCGGATGCTGTTGTACCCGGCGTGCGTCAGGAACAGCTGCGCGCATTCGAGCAGCAGCGGCTGCGGCATCCGTTCGACGACGAGCACGTTGTCACCGACCTCGACGTCGCCGATCGGGAACCCGGCCGTCGCCACCACCGCCGAACAGTCCACACTGGACAGTCCTTCGATCAGGGCGCGCACCGTGACGTCGGGGTCTTCCATCTCCTCCGGCGGGTCGATGCCGAACGCGTTGAACGCGCCGAGCATGGGCAGCGCGGTGCCGACCGAGGCGAGCACCAGCGGCCGGTCCGCGGGCAGCGCGGCGATCTCCGGCGGCAGGACCTCGCCGGTGGCCACCTCCGACGGCTGGCGATAGGTGAACGGCGTCGGCAGATCGAAGGCGGCGAACGAGGTGTCGGCGGGCAGGCAGTCGAAACGGCCGTAGCGGTGCACCATCCCGGCGTCGGGTTCGGCGGCGAGCCCCAGCTCTTGGCGGCGCTCGTTCAGCGGCTCCACCAGACCCGCCGGGTCGATCAGGTTGCCCGCACCCGACGGCGCGCTGATGTACGGGACGCCGAGCTGCTCGGCGACCAGCGCGCCGGACAGCTCCGCGCCGTCACGCACCACGATGTCGGGCTGGAACTCCTTGGCCAGGGGGTAGAGCTTCTGGTAGGCGGTGGTGACGTGCGGGCCGCTCGCGGTGGCGATCAGCTGGTCGCGTGTGTCCAGTACCCGGCGCGGGGTCCCGGCCGCTTCGGCCTCCTGACGTTCCTGCACCATCCGGCCGATGGCCTCGACCATGCCCGGAAGCACCGGTTCGATCCGCATGAGCCCGGGCTCGAAGACGTCGGCCAGTTCCGGCGGGGTCACGACGAGGACGTCGTGGCCCGCCTTCGCCGCCGCCCTGGCCAAGGGCAGCACCGCCCGTGCGTGGCCCTGCGAGCCGGTCACGGTGCACAAAACCCGCATGGGGTCCACCTTTCGTTTCTGTCCTTTGAGGACGGTCAGGGAACGGGATCGAAGGACGGCGTGCGCACCGGGTCGACCGGGGGCCTGCCGAAGCCGCGCCAGGCGATGCCGGCCCGGCTGAGCGCGTCGGGGTCGAGGTGGTTGCGGGTGTCGATGACGACCGGTCCTTCGAGCAGGCCGGCGATCCGCGGCCAGTCCAGGGCACGGAACTGCGGCCAATCGGTCAGCAGGACCAGCGCATGCGCGTCCTTCGCGATGTAGTAGGGGTCGTCGACGACCCGGACGCCGGGGATCGGCGGTTCGCCGCCGGTGAGGCCGGGGTCGTACCCGGTCAGTTCCGCGCCGCGCTCGGCCAGCAGCCGGGCGACGCTCAGCGCCGGGGAATCCCGGAGATCGTTGGTACCCGCCTTGAAGGTCAGCCCCAGCAGGCCGATCCGCAGGCCGGTGAGATCCGCGTCCGCGGCCAGTCCGCAGGCCACGGCGATCCGTTCGACCACCCGGGACGCCTGCTTCGCGTTCCCGGAGATGACCTCGTCGAGCAGGCCGAACTCGAAACCCGCGACCTCGGCGACCTGTTTGAGCGCCATGGTGTCCTTGGGCAGGCAGGAACCACCCCAGCCCGGCCCCGGCGAGAGGAACGTCGGGCCGATCCGGCGGTCGTAACCCATGCCTTCGGTGACGTCGCCGATGTCGGCGTCGAGCCGCTCGCACAGTTCGGCGATGGCGTTCACATAGGACAGTTTCGTGGCGAGGAAACAGTTGGCGGCGTACTTGACCATCTCCGCGCTCGCCGCGTCGGTCAGCACCGTCGGGGCGCCGAGCCGGGCGTAGAGCGCCGCGACGCGTTCCGCCGGGCCGCGGGTGTCGGAACCGACGACGATCCGGTCCGGGTTGAGGAAGTCGTGGACGGCGGTGCCCTCGCGGAGGAACTCCGGATTGCTCACCACCGCGACGTCGTCCCGGCCGAGCAACGCGGCGACCCTGGCCGCGGTCCCGACCGGCACGGTCGACTTGTTCACCAGCACGCAACCCGGCGAAAGCACGTCGCGGACCTTGGTCGCGACGTCGATGACGGCCGACAGATCGGCCATCCCGCCCTCGCCCATCGGGGTGGGTACACAAAGGAACACGGCTTCCGCGGTCTCGACGGCCTCCGCGGCCGATTCGACGAAACCGAGCCGTCCGGCGGCGATTCCCTCGGCGACCAGACCGGGCAGCCCCTTTTCCAGGATGTCGACCTCGCCGCGCTGGAGCCGGGCCAATTTGCCGCGATCGGAATCGGTGCACCGGACCCGGTGTCCGAGCGAGGCGAGACACGCCGCGGTGGTCAGCCCGACGTATCCGGCGCCGACGACGGCCACTTGGTAGGAATGCAACGTGAGACACCTTTCAGTCGGCGAAATCCGGCTCCGAATTCCGGGAAAGGGGATTCGGAAGCGAGAGCCGATCGGGCCGGGAATTGGCGGTCCGGCCGATGAACCCGACAGTAGGATCGGCCTCGAAGCGCCAACAACCCCTAGCGACCGGTGCCCACCCCTAATCGCCGGATCCCCGGTTCGGGTGGATCGGGGAATTCCACCCGGACGTCAACCCGTGGTTGGTCGCCGCGCCGGGTGCCTGCTCCTACGCTCGTGATCGATACCGAACGAACAGGTCGCCCACAGCCGAGGAGAGTGCGCAGTGGACACCAGCACGCTGATCAACATCGCGGTCGCCATCGCCGTCGTCGTCTACGTGATCTACCAGCGCATGAGCTGGAAGCCGCTGGAGAACGTGGAAATCTGGGGCGGGCCGCTCACCCTGGTCGCCATCGGGGTCATCCAGATGCGGCATCTGGACACCACCATCAGCGTGACCGACATCGTCTTCCTCGGGGTGGGCCTGCTGGTCTCGCTCCTCGGCGGCGCCGCGATGGGCGCGATGACGCAGCTGCAGCGGCGTGGTGACAAGGTCTACCAGCGGATCGGCGCGCTCGGCCTCGCCGTCTGGGTGGGCCTGCTGCTCGTCCGCGGCGTGCTCGGCGTGATCGGGCATTTCGCCGGCGCGACGCTGACCTCCGGCGGCGGCACCATCCTGCTCTCGCTGGGCGCGAACCTGATGGCGATGACGCTCGTGCTGTCCGCCCGCCTCGGCGGCGCCAAGATCCCGGGCGGCAGCCCGCAACGCTGACCCCGGACGTCACGCTTGGTACAGCGGGTCGTGAGTGGCGGCTTAGAACCGAAGTTCCGTGAAGGCCTCCTTGAGGGACCCTGGGTCCCTCAAGGAGGCCTTCACGGACTGGGCACCCAGGGCGCGGCGTGAGCGGAGACGTGACTCGCGTGATCAGGGACGTGACTCACGTGATTGGAGGCCGCACTCGGGTGTTCCGCCTCTGATCACGTGAGTTCCGCCTTCGATCACGTGAGTTCCGCCTTCGATCACGTGAGTGCGGCCGATCGGTACAGCGGGTGCCGGACGACGATGCCGCTTCACCGCCGCAGGACCGCGGCGGTCACCACCTCGGCGAACTCCTCGGGCCGCGCCTCCGGGAAACCGTGCCCGCCAGGGAAGACCTGGAGGTCGAACGGGCCGGTGGTGTACTCGTGCCAGGCGCGCGCCTCGTCGAGGGACACCGTCGGATCGCTGTCGCCGACGAGCACCGTGACCGGACAGCGCAGCGCGGGCGCGGGCTCCGGCCGGTAGGCGGCCAGCGCCCGGAAATCGGCCCGGATGGCCGGGAAAGTGGCCTTGAGCAGCTCCGCGTCCCGCGCACCAGGCGAGCCGGCGTCGCGAAGCGAGTACAGCTCGGCCACGAGGTCCTGATCCGGCAGCAGGTGGAGCCCGAGCGAGCCGGACCGGGACGGGGCCGGGCAACCGGACACGATCAGCGCGACCGGGCTCCCGGTCAGCACCTGCTCCAGCCGCCTGGCCACCTCGAAACCGACGACCGCGCCCATTCCGTGCCCGTACACCGCGAACGGCGCGCCTTCCCAGAGCGCGAGTGCCCCGGTGACCCGGTCGGCCAATTCCCCGATGTCTTCGGCGCACGGTTCCGCGACCCGATCCTGACGTCCCGGATATTGCACCGCGTGCACCTCGATCCCCGGCGCGAGCGCGGCGGAAAGCGGGAAGAACGCATTCGCGGCCGCACCGGCGTCGGGCAGGCAGATCAGACGCGGTACCGACGGTCCTCCGGGCCGGAAAACACGGACCCAGTCCCCGGCATCGCCGCTTGGAGCGGTCATCGCAGGATTCCTCCGAAAGGGATGGGAATTGTTCGGCGGAGGGTCGGAGAGACCGCTTTCTTTCGCCTCGGCGAACACTAGCCGGACGCTTCCTGCGGAAACAACCGCGAGAGAGCGACCTCCTACCAACGGTGACGGTATTTCCACCCTCGGAATGATCGCCCGCGAGCGGAAAGTCGTGGTGGCCCTACGATCGTCGTATGACCGAAGCAGTGTCCGAAGAGGTCGAGGAACGTCGCTGGCGATGGGCCGCGCCCGCGGCCGGGACGGCGCTGCTGGCCGTCACCCAGATGACCGCGACCGTCCCGGCGGGCGCCGGCTGGCTGTGGGTGCTCTACGCCGTGTCGTCGGCGAGCTGGCTGCTGTGGATCGGGATCAGCGAGCGCTTCCCCCGCGCCGCCCTGCTCCCGCTGGCCGCGGCGAGCGCGGTCCCGGCCTTCGGCACCGGCGCCGCCACCGACGGCACCGCCGTGATCATGACCTGCATCACCCTCGCCGCGTTCGCCTCACGGCTGGAGCCGGACACCGTCGCGATCATCGCGCTGATGGTCTTCGACGCCGCCGCCATCGTGGCCTCCAGCCTGCTCGGCCACCGCCCTTCGGAGGCGTGGCTGGGCGCGCTGGGCGCGGTCGTCATCGTGGTACTCATCGGATTCACCCGCCGCGGGCATCTGACCAGGGTCGCGCAGGCGGAACGGTTGCTGCACCAGGAACGGCTGGCGCACACCCGGGGCGTCCGGGCCGCGACGCTCGACGAGCGCACCCGTATCGCCCGCGAGATCCACGACGTCGTCGCCCATTCCCTCGGCGCACTGCGGGTCCAGCTGGAGGTGATGCACACCCTGCTGGTGGAGGAGGACGACACCGAAGGCGCCCTGCGTTCGCTCGCGCTTTCGCGAAGTCTCGCCGACCAAGGGCTCAGCGACGTCCGGGACGCCGTGGCGGCGCTGCGCGAGGACGTCCGCGCCCTGCCGGACGCGCTGAACGAACTGGTGCGGACCTTCGGCCGGGAACACGACACCCCGGCGGAGTTCACCATGCTGGGCGAGCACCGCGATCTGCCGTCGGCGCAGACGATCGCGCTGCTGCGGATCTGCCGGGAGGCGCTGACGAACGCCGCCAAGCACGCCGCGGGCGAGGCGGTGAGCGTCGAACTGGAGTACCCGCCGGACGAGGTCCGGCTGCACGTCCGCAACCCCCTCGCCGCCGCACCGGACCCCGGGCACACGCCGGGCTACGGCCTGACCGGGATGCGCGAACGGATCGAACTCGTCGACGGAACCCTGGTCACCGGTCCGGACGGCCGGTTCTGGGACGTCACCGCCCGCGTGCCGGGCTAGTCCCGCACGTAACCGGCTTGGTAGGCATAACGGACGGCCTGAGCGCGATCCCGGCTCCCCGTCTTGGCGAAGATCCGGTTGATATGGCTCTTGACCGTCGTCTCGCTGACGAACAGTTCCGCGGCGATCTCCTTGTTGCTGCGCCCCGCCGCGATCAGCGTCAGGACATGGGCTTCCCGCTTGGTGAGCTTCGCGTCGTCCTCGGGCTGCGGCGCCGAAGCGGGCGCGGGAGACAGGGCGGCGCCGAGCACTCGCCGCTGCACCCGCGGGTCGAGCAGGGCCTGCCCCGCCGCGGCCGCGTGCACCGCGCGCCCGATTTCGTGCTTGTTCGCCGATTTCGTCAGGTATCCCAACGCTCCGGCCTCCAAGGCGCGCAGCACCCAGTCGTCGTCGGCGTAGGTGGTGAGCACGACGACCTCGATCTCCGGATGCTGCTCCTTGATCCGCCGGGTCGCCTCGACGCCGTCACACCGGGGCATGGAGAGGTCCATCAGCACGACGTCCGGGCGTAGTTCCCCGGCCAGCCGCACGGCGACCTCGCCGTCGGGCGCCTGGCCGACCACGGTGATCCCCGCGACCGTCCCCACCAGCAGGGCCAGCCCTTCCCGTACCGCCGCCTGGTCTTCGGCGATCACGATCCGGACCGGGGGCACTTCTTCGACCATGTCTGCATCATCTCCTGCCCTCACCGGTCCGCGCCACACGGCACTCCACCTCGAGGTGGACGCCGATCTCCAACCGGATTCCCACCCGCGCGCCGATGATCGGCGCGGCCGTTCGCCCTAGATTTCGGGACAACCGGCATCGAACTGCCGGATGGGGAGTCTTTCGAAGGAGTTTTGATGAGTGAAGCCATGCGAAACGCCCTCATCCTGAGCGGCGTACTGCTGGCGCTGGTGCTGTTCACGCACATCGGTCGCCACAAGGCCCACCTGGTCATCCTGATCCTGCCGTTCTTCACGTGCGCGCTGGTGGGCTGGGCGGTCCTCTACGACCTCAAGCTGACCACGCCGAACTCACTGGCCGGCCTGGTCGGCATCGCGGCGGGTGTCCTGATCGGCTGGGGATTGCTGAAGGGCACGAAGGTCGAGTGGGACCAGGAGAAATCCGCCGTCTACACCAGGGCGGGCTGGGTCTACTTGGGACTGTGGTTGTTCGTCCTGGTGGGACGGCTCATCTTCGTCTACACGCTGGAGCACAGCCACTCGTTCGCGGCCGACTTCGGCAAGTTCCTGATGGACACCGGGATCGACGCCGGCGGCGTCTCCGCCTTCTTCGTCACCATGGCGCTGACGATGGTCATCTTCCGCACCGCCGGGGTCTGGGTCTACCGGGCCAAGGTACTCAGGCAGGCTCAGCGAACCCCCAGTTACGCGAGCTGAGCACTGTCTCGCCTGCCCGGTCCGTCGACTATCCCCCAGTCGCCGGACCGGGCCTCGACCCGTTCAGGGCTCGGGCAGTTCGATCGGCGCGATGTGGTCGAAGACGTCGCCGGGTCCGGGATTGCGCGGGTCGGTGGCCCCGCCGAGATGGCGCAGCGTCCCCCACACCGCGTTGAGCGCGCTGGTGACCGCCCCTTCGGCGAAGCCGCCCATCCACGAGATGTCGTCACCGGCGAGGAAGAGGCCGCGCTGGGCGGCGGGAAGGTCGTCCTGACGGAAATGGGTGAACAGGCGACGCTGGTAGCGATACTGCCCCGGCAGGTTCGCCTTGAACGCGCCTTGGAAGTTCGGCTCGTTCTCCCAGGTGACGGTCACCGGGTCGCCGGTGATGTGGGAGCGGATGTCGACGCCCGGGTAGATGTCGGCGAGCGCGTCGAGCGCGAGTTCGAGCCGCTCGGCCGGGCCGAGTGTCGCGAATTTGAGCGAATCGTCGTTCCACGTATAGGAAAGGCACAGCGCGGCCGGCGCGTCCGGTCCGTCGTCGAACAGGTAGACGCTGCGCGGGGTCCGGTCGGTCAGGGTCATCCCCATCAGTTCCTCGCCGGTGCGCGGATCGACGTCGTGCCAGAACGGCCGGTCGACCGGGACGAACAACTTGGAAGCGCCCATGTAGTGCGTACGTTCCAGTGCGGTCCACACGTTCGCGGGCAGCAGCGGGCGCACCCCGGCGATCTTGGTGAGCAGCACCCGGTGCTGCGCGGTGAAGACCACGGCCGGATAGGTCCGCACGTCACCGTTCTCGTCCTCGACGGCGAACCCGTCCGCCGCCGGGCGCAATCCGAGGACGGCGGGACGCGGCGATCCATCGTGCAGCGACGCGACCGACGTCCCGGCCGGCCAGAAGCGTGCCGAGGCGGGCGCGTGGTTCCACAGCCGCCGCGGGAGTTGCTGGCAACCGCCGATGATCTGCCGCGGCCCCTCTTCGACGCCGGTGTAGATGACGCGGAGGATCTCCAGCACGGAATTGGGGAAATCGGTGTCCCAGCCGCCGGTGCCGAAGCCGACCTGGCCGAAGATCTCGCGATGGCGGAACGAGGCGAACGCCGTCGACCGTGCCAGGAAACCGTAGAAGGACTGGTCGTCCAGTTCGGGCAGCAGCCGGTTCCAGATCGCCTTCACCATGGCGGTGTCGCGCATCCGGATGGCGTCGCGCATGGTGGACAGATCGGCCAGTTCCTGCAGTGCCTTGTGCCAGGCGTCGTCGACCTCGTGGAAGACCGACGGCAGATCCGCCGGGGTCCGTGCGCGATAGGTCACGCCATCGAGGTTGATCACCGTGGTGGAAGTGCTGCGGGACAACGGGTTCGCGAACGGCTTGGTCTCCAGGCCGACCTCGTCGATGTACCGGTACAGGGTGGTGGCCGAGGGCGGGAACCGCATCGCGCCCATCTCCGCGACCGCGCCGTCCTCACCCGCCAACGGGATCGAGCGCATCCGGCCGCCGATCTGGCCCGCTTCGTAGACCACCGGTTTCAAGCCGAGACGCAGCAGTTCGTAGGCCGCGACCACACCCGCTATCCCGCCGCCGACGACGGCGACCTCCTGGCCGAGACGGTCCGGCGGCAGTTCGCCGAGCCCGGCCGGATGCGCGAGCCAATCGTCGTAGGCGAACGGGAAATCGGGGCAGAGAGTGGTCAGCGGGGGCGCGAAATCGGCTGCGGTCATCGTGGCGGATCTCCCTGGTCATCGGGGCCACACTGTCTCGACCGAAACGTACGACGGGGTCCGGCGGGGACCAACCCCTCACTTTCCCCTACTCGCCCCTAGTCCATTTTAGACACCGGCGGGCGCGGTATCCGCCGTGTGAAGCGCCTTTTCCAGGCCGCGGCCGGCGGAGCGCCGCCGGTACCAGACGGTCCACGCGACCACACCGGTGATCGCGGTCAGTTCGATCGCGGTGGACAGGCCGACCATCACCGACGCGGGCAGCAGGTAGATCAGGACGAGCCGCGCGGCGGACTCGGCGACCAGGACCGCGCCCCAGCCCCCGGTCGAGACCCGGTGCAGTTTGCGGAACTCGGGTTCCGTGTCGTACAGCCGGTCCCAGCCCAGTCGCCGGGCCGGGGTCAGCGCCCGGATCCGCCGGGAGATGAAGAAGGTCACCGGTTTCCCGAAGGCGAGGCTGCCGAGGAAGGCGATCCCGGCCAGGCCGCTGGTGAAGGGATCCTTGGCCAGCAGCAGGCGTTCGTCCCCGCTCACCAGGGAGACCAGCAGGGTGACCGCGCAGACGACGAGGACGAACACCCCGAAGCCGTCGACCTTGCGTTCCTTCACCGCGACGGCGAGCACGAGGACGCCGATGGCGATCGTGGCCGCCACCAAGGCGGAGCCGCTGCTCCACCCGAAGGCGAGCAGTACGTAGTAGACGACGACCGGCACGGTGACGTCGGCGATCAGCGAGACGAGCGAGCGCGTGCGCGCGCCGCGTCCGTCGGTTTCCTGGTTCTTCGTTTCCCCCGGCATGTGAAGTTCCTATCACGGGGAAACCGCCCGTGCGGAGAAGTTCACCCCCTATTCGTGAACCCCTATTCCCGACGTCAGTGCCGTTCAGTGGTCAAGTCACCCCCTGCATTTCGGCACGACACCAAGATCACCGATACCGTGAGGGTGAAAGGAACTCGCGTGACCGTAGGAGATATACCAGAATGCAACGGAACTTCAAGGAATTCAAGATAACGGTCGACCCCGTCAGGGACGACTTCCTGCGGGCCAAGGGGCCCGGCCAGCGCAACCTCCTTCTCGGCCGCGCGGTGTTCGAGTTCGCGAGCGATCTGGAACACCTCGACACCATCCAGCAGGAATTCGTCGAAGGCTCGCACCGGCCGCTGATCCGCCGGAACTGGCAGGACAGCACCGCGGACTACAGCGATCCGACGCAGCTGCTCATCCAGGGCCAGCAGGTGATGCAGAACTGGGAGCGGCCCCTGATGAAGGTGCTGGCTGAAAACGCCGCGGCGAACGGCGGCGATCTACTCGAAGTCGGTTTCGGGATGGGCATTTCGGCCACCTACGTCCAGGACGCCGGCGTCCGGTCGCACACCCTGATCGAAATCAACTCCGAGGTGAAGGCCGAGTTCGAGAAATGGCGTTCCCAGTGGCCGGATCGCGATATCCGGCTGGAACTCGGCGCCTGGCAGGACGTGCTCGGCGGCCTCGGCCAGTACGACGCGATCCTTTACGACACCTATCCGACCGATGAACGGGAATTCGCCAGGACCTTGGGCCCGAAGGCCATCGTGCTGGCCGCCGAATTCTTCGAGCACGCCGCCGCCCACCTTCGCCCCGGCGGCGTCTTCTCCTACTACACCAACGAAATCGACTCACTGAGCCGGGCGCACCAGCGTGCCCTGCTCGACCATTTCAGCTCGTTCCGGGTGGAGGTCGTCCGCGGCCTGAAGCCGCCCGCCGACTGCACCTACTGGTGGGCGGGCACGATGGCGGCCGTGACCGCCGTCAAGTAGACGAAACGACGAAGGTCTCCTTACCTTGCGGGGTAAGGAGACCTTCGTCGTTCACGTTCAGGCGCTGTTGACGACCGAGACCTGGAGCCAAGACGGGAGATCCCGGCGCCGGTTGACGTCCAGCTTGCGATAGACACGGGTCAGATGCTGTTCGACCGTGCTCACCGTGATGTAGAGCTTGCTCGCGATCGCCCGGTTCGTGTGCCCGAGGGAGGCCAGCCCGGCGACCCGTCGTTCGGCCTCGCTCAGCGATTCGATGAGCTCGCGTTCGACGCCCGACGCGGCGATGTCCGCCGTGGTGGAGACCGGCTTCCCCTCGTCGGCCGTTCCGTCGAGACGCAGATCCCGGCAGATCACCTCGGCGTGGCAACCCTTCGCGATGTGCCACGCCTGGCGGGCCACCGTGCGCGCACGACCCGACTCGGCGAGGGTGTAGTGCGCGCGGCTGAGATCGCCGAGCGCGCGGGCGAGTTCGAGGCGGATACCGCCCGCCTGGAAGATCTTCACCGCTTCACGCAGCAATTCGGGCCGCTTGTGCGGTTCCGCGATCTTGGCCTTGAGCCGCAACGAGATTCCCCGCACGTGCGACGTCGAGCCGGCGAGTTTCGCGAGTTGTTCGTCCAAAAGGGACTTGGCCTTCTCCGGCATGCCGAGCCTGAGGTACGCCTCCGCCGTGTCACCGCGCCAGGGCACCAACACCGGCAGGTCGAAATCCCAGCTCTTGCTGAGCTCCCCGCAGAGGACGAAGTCGCCGAGCGCCGCGTGCACCCGGTCGGTCTCCAGGTAGAGCCTGCCGCGGGCGCGCAGGTAGTGCAGGCCGAACCGGGTCTGCAGCATCGAGGCGGGTACCGGCTGGTTGATATGCGCGGCCGCCTCCTCGAATTTGCCCATCCCGACGGCGGCGAGGCACAGCGTCGCCAGCGGGACTCCGACGGCCACACCCCAGCTCTGCGGCGTGATGAACGTCAAGGCCGCCTTGGCCTGCTTCTCCGCCGTCACCAGATCTCCCTGGCGCAGAGCCATTTCCGCCCTCGCCGCCGCGAACACCGCTTGCCAGCTGGGCGCGTCGCAGTCGGCGGCCTCCTGCTGCAGCAGCTCACACCACGGCACCGCCTTGTCGAGGCGGTCGGCGTAGATGAGCGCGAACAGCGCGCTGCGCACGGATTCGACCATCGTGTCGCCGAGTTGGATGCTCTTCAGCACGTTCTCGGCCGAGGCGATGGCGTCGTCGTCCGGGCCGTTGGTGACGATCCGGCTCAACGCCATCGCGGCCTGGACGTTGGGGTCGAAGGATTGCGCGGGAACGCGGTCCTTCACGGCCGGGGCGGGCAGCTTGTCGCGCAGAACGGGATAGGAACAGAGGATGAACAACCGGGTGATGCGCAGTTCCGCCTCGGTGCGATCGTCGGCCGAAGGTTCCATGACGGCGAGTTTGTCGAGCACCTCGCCCGCTTCCCCGGTGCGGCCGTGCCACAGCAGGAACCGCACCAGGATGGCGGCGGCCCGTACCGGGAGTTGCCCGGCGAGGAAGATCTCGTAGAGGTGGTCGGTGTGCACGGCGCCGATGGCCGGGTTGTTCCGCCATTCCAGACCGGCGAGCTGGGTCACCATCTCGACCTCGAGCGCTTCGTCCCCGCACGTCCGGCAGGCCAGTTTCAGGCATTGGACCGCGAACGAGGTCTGGTTGTCCACTTTGGCCAGTTCGGCCGCGGTGCGCAGCACGGGCACCGCCCACGGCCGCTCGGCCCGGTCGGCCGCGACGAGGTGGCGGGCGACCTCGAGCGCACTGGCGCCGTCGTGGTGCAGGAGCACGGCGGCACGTTCGTGCAGCCGAGCGCGTTCCGGGACCGGGACGTCGGCCAGCACCGCGGTCACCGTCATCGGATGCCGGAACCGGCCGGCGTCGAGCAGACCGACCTGGTGCAGGAGGGTGATCGCGCGGCCGGCGGTGCGCTGGTCCATCCCGGCCACCCGGACGGCGAGACAGACCGTTTCGCCCTTGCCCAGCACCGCGAGGACCCCGGCGAGGGTCCGGGTGTCCTGGTCGCCGCGCTGGAGACACGCCGCCACCGCCTGGCAGTAGTGATCCCCGGGGATCGGCCGCGTCTCGGGCGCGAGGGGTACGCCCGAGGCACGGAGATCTTCGAGGAGTGCCTGTGCCAGCAACGGATTCCCGCCGCTGAGCTCGTGCAGGCTCTGTACCAGGGTGTCGTCCTGGCCGGGCGGGACGAACCGGGCCACCTCGTCGCGGCCCAGCGGCTTCAGCCGGATCCGGCGGCAGTGCGGAAGCCGGAGGTACTCGGCGCCCAGCAAGGGCAACGTCTGCTTGGCGGACAACGACTCCGTCAGCACTATGAGCACGTTCATCGTGCGCATGCGGCGCATGAGGAACATCAGCCAGTGCAACGACGGGGTGTCCACATGGTGGAAGTCGTCGACGAGTACCACGACCGGGCGGCGTGCGGCGAGCTCGCGTACGAGCTCCAGCAGGTCGAGCATCAGGTGCGTGCTGGGCCGCCCGGTCAGCCCCGTCCCCTCGGCTCGCGTGAGCAGATCCGTGGCCTTCGCGCGCAGGTCTTCCGGCAGTGCCGGGCCGCGGAAAAGCTGGAACAGCGCGGTCAACGGAAGATCCTTCTCCGCTTCCACGCAAAGCGCGCTCAATACCGTTGCTTCCGCTTCAGCGCATTGTTGCCCGAATGCGTGCAGGAGTTCACTTTTCCCGCTCGCGGCGGTCCCGGTGACCACCGCCGCGACGGCGTTTCCCTGTTCGGTTTCCTTCAAGAAGTCTCGCAGGACCAGCAGCTCCGCGCGGGGGTACGCCCCCGCACGGACGTCGCCGTCCGCTCTGCTCGGTGATTTCACGTGCATTCTTCGTCGCCCCCATGGCAAACCCGCAATGTGGAGTCCGGTGGCGAACCGACGTCGTCCGTTCCACACAGGAACTCTTGCCGAGGAGCCTAGAGGACTTCACCCTATCGTGTCGACCCAAGAGAACAAATGAGAGGTTCGTCCGTTTTTCTCAGTGGACGGACACTGTGGACGAACCGAAAACCCAGACACGACAAGCACATTCGGCGACGCCGGATGCGTCAGTCCTGTTTGGACCCACGCTCCCGCATGGCCTGCTGATCCCGCCAGACGACGTCCAGCAGGTTCTTCACCAGCTCGCGGCGGTCGGTCGTGAGCTCGCCCGCGCGCATGGCCATCAGCCGGACCTCGTCGGTGTCGGCCAGCTCACGCAACCGCGCCTGCTCCGCGCGCAGATACTCCAGCTGCCGGTCCACCCGATCGCTCACGCCCTCGTTGAAGAAGTACGTGACCGGGACGCCGAAGAAATCGGCCAGCCCCTGCAGGTGCTTGAGCGTCGGGTTGTCCTTCTTTCCCTTGCGCAGCTGCCAAACGTAGCTCTGGGAGATCGTCACACCTTCGGCGGTGATCGCGGACGCGACCTCTTCGTAGGTGAATTCGCTGCCGTTGCGCCGGGTGACGTGCGCGAACAGGTGGTCGAGTTTTTCGGCCAGGCTCCGGCCTGGTTCGTCCTGCCGGGACATGCTGCCTCCCAAGAACACCGCCGAGTTCCTCACGAACCCGTGCCGCGCTGCCGTATGGCGGTGCAGGTCCCCCCGAGTACCGGAGTATAGGCGGCCACCTCCCTTTCATCAACTGACGTGAATGAGTCGCTCCTGGTTCCGTACAACTGAGGAAAAAACGGACGATCAGGCGCGCAGGGTCTTCGACAGCGTGACGAGCGCCCCGACATCGGCCTCGATGTCCGGGCCTTCCGGGCGCGCCACCGCCACCGCGGTACGCGAGGTCGGCCGCTCCCCCGCACGCAATCGCGCCAGCGCCTCGCGGAAGACCTCGGGCGAAACCCGTTCCCGGCCTTCGACGAAACCACTGTCGGCCAGGTACGGGCTCAGCCGGACCAGTCCGTCGCGGATCTCGACGACTCTCCGCCAATACCTGCGGTGCATCCGCCAGAACGCGAGTTCCTCCAGCCACCCGTGCCGCTGTCCGGCGTACAGCGCGTCGCCGGGGAAGACGTCGTGGAGTTGCCCCCACAAGGGACGCAGATCCTCGTACCGCCGCCGGTGCCGCAGCCACAGCCGGGCCGCGGCGACCACGGCGAGCACCCCGACCAGGGTGATCCCGGCCATGAACAGGATGATTCCCAGGTGGACCAGCACGGCCGTCATGACCGGGACGGCCGAGGGCACGTCGCCACCGGACCAGCGCACGAGAATCGTGCCGAACCGCGCGACCGAGGTCACCGCGAGCACGATCAGGCCGCAGGCGGCGATCCGCAGTCCCCAGCGGACCCGGAGCGGGTTCCCCGCGGCGTCGCGCAGGGCCCAGCTCGCCGCCTGCACCGTCGCATAGGTGCTGTAAGCCGCGTCGACCAGATAGAAGAACGCCACCCCCGGTTCCGTCACCACCGACGGCAGCGCCGCACCGACCCCGAAGGCCTGCTCGCGGGACGCGGCCGGGACCACGAACATCGCCACCGCCAAGGTCGCGCAGACCAGCGTCAGCAGCCCGGCGTCGAGGGTCACCCGCCGCCGTGAGCCGCCGGCGGAGAGCAGGAAGAAGACCAGCAGGCAGAACAGGCTGGCGTCGAGCGCGATCGTCTGGACCAGGCGGAAGGTGGCGACGTCGAGCGCCCCGCCGGTGAATTCGTGCAGTGCCACCATGCTCGACGGCGCGGTCAGCAACCGCAGCACCAGGCAACCGACCAGCGCCCAGATCGCCGGGTCGCGCGGCGATCGAACCAGCCGGAAGGAGAACCACACCAGCGCCGCGATCACGAACTCCTTGGCCAGGCTCACAGCCAGCCCCGCGCCTCGTCGAGGGCGTGCCGCATCCGCCTGGTCCGCGACGAACCCGGCCCGGCGAGCTGCCGGACGACCACGGACCGTTCGAGCAGGAGGGTGGCGATCGTCTCGGCCTCCCGTTCCCTGACCGAGTCGTACTGCGTTCTTTTCAACAGCCTGCGAATTACCCCCGGGTCGAGGTCGGGCATGAACCGGGACCATATTTCCTCTTCATCCGGTTCGGCCTGGTGGCCGGACAGGATATGACCCAGCTCATGCGCGATGATGTGCTCTTGGTGAATTCGGGTGGTCTCCGACTGGAAGACGATGTAGTCGCCGGAAGACGCGCTCAGCCACGCTCCACACGGGCCGGGAACCTCCATCGGGAACGCGATGAGTTTGATCGGCCGCCCTCGGCTTTCCCCGATGCGGCGGCAGAGTTCGGACATTTCGACCGGCCCGTCGATCCCGAACTTGACAAATTCTTTACGCAGGCCACGACGAAGTTTCCGCTCAGCGGCAATGGTCTCGACGAAACCATGAATCGCTTTCACCCGACCCCCAGGACCACTCGATACCACGGGTCCGAACAGACCCGTGGCGAAGAAGGAAATACCGCACCGCGGTTGTTTCGCTTCCCCAGATGACGCGGACTTCACATCCGAAACGCCAGACCCTCGCGAGCAACCAGCGGCAGGCTAACACGAGTGATCAGTTCGCGTCAGCGCATCACCTGAACGGATCAACTCCGGAAAATATTCGCCGCCGAACCCACGGCGAACAGGAGGAAGAGCCTCCGTCTCCAAAGCGGGAACAGGGCCACCACCCCTTACCGGGCGTCCGTTGTCCGGACACCATTGTCCCTATTGGCACTAGGTAATCGATCGATTGCGAAGCGTCAGACAGGCCCTTTGACGTCGGGATCCCACCAGTCGAACACAAGGGCCAATCACACCACGGCTTCACTCGACCGCTTGGACACGTCAATTCTTCGCGCCGGCCGCGAAAATCGAAAAGTCATCGGGAGTCCTTTCTTGACGTTAGTCTTGAAGGCGCGCGTGAACACTCGCCGAGACAAAGAAAGCAGGTGCGATGAGGGAACCGCTGTACCGTCGTGTGAACACCCGCGCCAGACTCGTCCACCACGATCACGGCGGGGATCACCGGCACCAGCGCAACACGAAGAGAGAACTCGCCTCCGACCGGACACGCGGGTCCATGAGGCGGCGGGCGCGCCGGGGCCTGGACTACACGCCGCTGTTCCGGTTCCTGCTCGGCAAGGTCGGCGCGGACTGGGACGAGGTGTACAACGAGGCCGCCGCCCGGCTCGACTCCCCCGACCCGATCCACTGGCTGGTCGCCCGGCAGCCGCACGAACGACGCGATCGCGTGCGGCTCGGCGAGTCCAGTTACTACAGCGGCCTCTACGTGGACGACGACAACCGGTTGCAGGTCGTCGACCCCGAACTGCGTGTCGACGACATGGAGCCGATGTGCCCTTGCTGCACCCACACCTTCAACGGTGTCCGGTTCACGCGGAAGTACCGGCAGCCTCCGCGGTGACGGCACCGGCCGATCGTGCCACGATCGGGTCAAGCCGGGTGGCCGTCCCGCTCGCGATCACTGTCCTGGGCGGGTCGGCCCTTTACAGTTCCCGCCATGTCGGAGGACGAGCGCGCACGGGCGCGACGTGTGCTGACCTTCGCTCTCGACGTGGCGATGCAGATGTTCCGTCAGGGCATCGAGACCGCGGTCGTCGTCCGCACGGTTCGACGGCTCGCGAGTGCGGGCGGCATCGAGGATCCGCGGATCTCGGTCGCGGTGCGGGCCATCCACGTGCAGTACTGCCCGAGCGACGGTGGTGAGCCGGTAGTGCTGCTGGGCAGCATCGAGGCGAACGACACGCGCGACATCGGCCGGATGGGAGATCTGGAAACGCTCGCCGTCCGCGCGGGCATAGGCGAGATCTCACCGGAAGAAGCCGAGCGGTCGGTCGAGGAACTCTCCGCGGCGGGCCCGACCTGGCCGTGGTACGTCAGCTTGCTCGGCGGCTGCCTGCTCGCGGCGATGATCTGCCTGCAGGCGAACGGCACCGTCCTCGCCGCGCTGGCCGCGGCGGCGTTGTTCGTGCTCGCCAACCGCGTCGGCTGGGCACTGGGGCTGATCGGCATCGCGGAGTTCTTCCAGGTCGCCGCCAAGGCTGGCACCGTGCTCGTGGCCGCGATCGCGTTGCTGTCACTGGGTTTGCTCGACGGACACGAAGCCGCGAGCCTCTCCGCGGCCAACCTCGTGCTGCTCCTGCCGATCCTGTCCCTGGTTTCGCTGGTCGAAGACGCCGTCGGCGATTTCCATCTGATGGCGGCCGCGCGCATGGTCACGGTCCTGCTGCTCACCGGCGCGATCCTCTCCGGGGTCATGGTCGTGGTGTCGGTGGCCAACGGTCTCGACATCCTCGGCGAGGCCGGCCGGGTCCAGCTCGCCGCGCTGCCGCTCGCCCTGGTGCCGGTGACGGCGTTGGTCGGGTCGCTGGGGAACGCGATCCTGATGGGCACGCCCGCCCGGTGGTGGCCGCTCGCCTGCGGCGCCGGGGTCGCCACCTCCCTGGTGAACTGGGTGGGGCATTCGGCGCTCGGCCTGGCCACCCCGCTGGCGATCTTCCTCGCGACCACGGTGCTCGGCATCCTCGCCGGCACCGCGGCCAGGACACTGCGCGTCCCCACCGCCGTCGTCACCATCCCCGGACTGACCGGCGCCGTCCTGCCGGGACCCGCGATGTACCTGAGCCTGTCGCAGGTCTTCGCCCAGGTCCCCGGATCGTGGACCGCCGTGGCCGAAGCGATCGTGTCCACCGCGGCCATCGGCGTCGGTGTCGTGCTCGGCCTTCAACTCGCGGCACTACGTCGCACCGAAAGCCGCGCTCCCGAACTGAACTGAGGATCAAGGCCGCCGAATGAGCGGCAGTTTTCCCTTCACGACTTCCCTGGCGTCCTTCCCGTACGTACCGTCGCGCACTGGCTGATCCGCCGCGTTCAAAGGGAAAGGGAACGTCGTTGAGAAGAGTGATGATCGCACTGTTCGGCATGGTATTGGCGTTGAGTGGCACTCTCCTGATCACCCCGGCCGCGCAAGCCGCGACGGCACGGAACGGCGTCTGCGAAGACGGCGAATTCTGTTTGTACTACAACAGCAACCAACAGGGATCGGTCAGCGATTTCGACGCGTCGGTCGGCAATTACGGCACGGGCGCCGACTGTTATCACTTCCTCGGCGCGGGGGCGGGAAAGGGCCTGTGCGTGAGGAACAACGCGGCCTCGGTGTGGAACCGGCGGGACGCGGTGGTCACCGTCTTCTTCAAGAACGGCTGGACGGGCCCGATCGACTCGTTCCCGCACGGCGCCAAAGGAAACCTGACCTCGACGTACAACGAAAACGTCGGTCATCTGCTCGGCCTGCCGGGGAACGAATGGCTGGAGACCGGGCTTTACCACAGCGACTCCGGCCGTATCAGCTCCTATTTCGACGGTTACGTGAGTACGTCGGGAAGGCACGAGGGTATCGACTTCGCCCGGGGCTTCGGCGTTTCCGTGTATTCGATGACCCAGGGCCAGGTCATCAGGAAGACCGAAGGCAGCAACGGCAGCGGCGGCCTGTCCACGTTGGCGATCTACAACCGGGATCAGGATTTCACCATCATCTACCTGCATCTCAATCCGTCGAACGGGCTCGCGGTCGGTGAATTCGTCGGCCGTGGCCGGCAGATCGGCACCGAGGAGTATCGCGGTGCGAGCTCCGCGCACACGCATGTCGAGTACCGGCCGGGCAGGCACGAGAGCGCGTCGGACAGCACCGGCGATCCGGTTCTCGACAATCCGAGTCCCTCGTTGTTCTGGCGGAACCACGGCTACAACATCTGCTGCGGATAACGCCGCCGGGCCCGTTCGGCTCACCTGAGCCGAACGGGCTTCCCCGGTGAACCGGCACTTCTTCGGGGAAGTTTCCGGTTGTTCCTCCCCTCGCCGCCTGCCGACCATGAGGCGGCATCGCTGAGCGAAGCGGAGGACGCCAGTGACTCAAGTCGTGCACACGGGACCGACCCTGCCCCGATACCTCGGACAAGTGTCCGGCGCCGCCCCCGCGCCGGACACGACGACCCCGGCGGACGAGGGTCCGGCCCGTTTCGGCAGGTTGCTGCGCAGCCACCGGACCAGCCTCGGCGCGACCCAGCGGCTTCTCGCCGCCCGCTCGACGGTCAGCGTCCGGGCGATCAGGGATCTCGAGCACGGCCGCGTCGACCGGCCCCGCCGCGACACCGTCCGGCTCATCGCGGCCGGGCTGGGCCTGTCCGGTCAGGCTCGCGCCGACTTCGAACGAGCGGCTGAGCGGTCCGCCACAGCCGACGGCACGTCAACCCCAGTGGCACACCGTCTCTTAAGACCCTGATCCCCGGCGTTTTCGACCAATTTCGATCAAAGTCTTCCCCGAACCACCGTTTTTCGTCGTCACACCCGCTCTAACATCCGCGAAATGGACCGTGAGCCGAGTTCGCTGCTGGGTGAGGCACGGCGGGATGCCGGGCTGACGCAAGAGGAGCTGGCGGAACGCACCGGGTTGACGGTGCGGAGCATCAGCAACATCGAGCACGGCCGGGTCGCCCGGCCACGGCGCCATTCGGTGGAGGCGCTGGCGCTGGGGCTGGGTCTCCAGGGCGAACAGGCGAGCCGGTTCGTGCGGCACTACTGCCCGGACGCGGTGTCGTCCCCGAGAACGGCGGCCGTTTCCGTGCCCGCGCAACTCCCTTCGGGCATCACGTCGTTCATCGGGCGGCAGCGGGAGATCGACGCGCTCGACGCCCTCCACCGCGAGAGGGCCGGCGCAGGTGTCCTCGTGGCGGTGGTGGAGGGCATGGCCGGGGTCGGAAAGACCTCGTTGGCCGTGCAGTGGGCGCACCGCGTCAAGCAGGACTTCCCCGACGGGCAGCTGTTCGCGAACCTGCGTGGGTACGGGCCGGGGGCGCCCGTCGATCCGGCAGAGGTGCTGCGGTCGTTCCTGCGCGCGCTCGGCGTGCCCGTGGCGGACGTGCCCGCCGACCTCGACGACCGGGCCGCGTCGCTGCGCAGTGTGCTGGCCGGCCGTTCGGTGCTCATCGTGCTGGACAACGCCCGCTCGGCGGACCAGGTCCGGCCGCTGCTGCCCGGGCACGCGGGCTGCGCGGTGGTGGTGACGAGCCGCGCGGCCCTGCACGGGCTGACCATCAGCGCCGACGCCCACCGGGTGCCGGTACCGCTGCTGACCGAGCGGGAGTCGTTCTCCTTGCTCGACCGGTTGGCGGGCGACGGGCGAAGATTCACCGACCGCACCGCGCTCGCCGACATGGTGTCGGGATGCGGCGGCCTGCCACTCGCCCTGCGCATCGTCGGTGAACGGCTCGCGCACCACCGGAACCTGGCGAACGTGGCGGCCTCGATGCGTTCGGCCGGGGGCCGGCTCGCCGCACTGACCACCGAAGAGAAGACCACCTCCCTGCCCTCCGTGCTGTCCTGGTCCTACGACGCGCTGCCCGGCGACGTCGCCTCGGGTCTGCGTCTGCTCGGGCTCCACCCCGGCCCGCACTGGGACACCGCCGCCGCGTCGGCTCTGCTGGGCACCGATCCGCCGGAGACCCGCCGGCTCCTCGACGCGCTCGTCGACAGTCACCTGCTGCTCGCGCACCGCGCGGACGGCCGGTTCGAATTCCACGATCTGGTCCGCGATTACGCGCGCGGCCGCGCCGACGAGGAACCGGCGCGGCGGCGATCGGCGGCCCTGCGCCGGCTCGCCGAGCACTGTGTGGCCGGGGCGGCCGACGCGGCCGGGTCGATGGGGGCGGGCGACCCCAACCGAAGACCGCTGCTCACTCCGATCGCCGAAAACGTCAGGTTCACCGGCGCCGACGACGCGGCGACCTGGCTGGCGGCGGAGATGCCCACCTTGATCGCCATCGCGGAACAGTCGTCGGCCACCGGCGACACCTACGCCCGCGACCTCTCGACCGTGCTGTGGCAGGTGTTGCGGGTGCACGGTCACTACGGCGAGCTGCGCACACTGCACCGTCTCGCGCTCAGCGAGGCACAGCGGGCGGGCGACGCCATCGGCATCCAGCAGGCACTCGTCGACCTGGCCGCGATCTGCGCCAGGCTCGGCCATTTCGACGAGGCGGTGACCCATCTGACCCGCTGCCTCGACGTCGACGCGAGCCCGGTCGTCACCGGTCGCGCCCTGAACATCCTCGGCACCGTGTACGGGCAACTGGGCCGCTACGCCGACGCGGCGGACCACTTGAGCAGGGCGGTCACGGTTTCCCGGGACAACGGCGACCGCCTCAACGAGGGGCGCGCGCTGTCCAATCTCGGCTTCGTCCACGAACGCCGGGGTGAGCTGGACGCCGCTCTCGACTGCTATCGGCACTGCCTGACCAACGCCCAACGCATCGGTGACCGGCTGAGCGAAGCGATCGCGCTGCACAACCTCGGAGACGTGTACCGCGCGCTGGGCCGGTGGACGGAGGCCCACGACCACCTCGGTCGATCGCTGACGGTCAGCAGGGCCGAGGGCCACCGGGAGGCCGAAGGGTACGCACTGGCCTACCTCGGGCTGGTGCACCTACGGCAGGGCGACGCGGCGGCGGCCCGCCTGCACCAGGAGGCCGCGCTCGACATCGCGGTGGCGACGGGCATCCGGCCGCTGGAGACCCTCGTGCACAACGGGCTCGCGGACAGCGCGCTGGCCCGCGGTGACCGGCCTTCGGCGCTCGCGCACTACACGCGGGCCGCCGAACTCGCCCGGCTGACCCGCGAACCACATGAGGAGGCCCGCGCGCTGACCGGTATCGCGGCGACCCACGACGGCGTCGGCGCGCCGGACAAGGCCAAGCCGTATCGCGAACGCGCGCAGTCGCTGTACGACGCGATGGGTATCGCGATGGTGCGCTCATAGCCGACTTCGGAACTCTCGATCAACCTCGATCAAGGTCGTCGCTCAAGATCATTGTCCGGCTCCCCGCGTCGCCGTTAATGTCTGACGTAGCCGAATTAACGGCCGATGGAAAATATCCGAGCGCGCGAAATCGAGAAAGAGACGCATTTTGAAGAAATGGACGACACGGGTCACGACCGGCCTCATGGTCGCGGGTATGGCGCTCGCCATGCAGAGCGCGCCGGCCATGGCCGAGGAGGCCGATGACAGCACGGCCGAGGTCACGTTGACCGAAGAGGCTCCGGAAGTCGGTACCACCGACTGCGGCGGATGGCGTGGCGCCACAGCCGGGTACAGCGGCTGGAAGGTGTCCACTTCGGACTGTGCCTGGATCAGCCCGGCGTCGAAGAAGAATCCGCAGCACCGCCGCTACAAGTGGGCCGCGCAGTCCGGAAGCAACACCAGGATCTGCGTCCAGGTGCAGGGCCACTACTGGAGCACCAAGAAAAAGAAGAGCGTCGCGACCTGGACGACGGCGGGATGTGGAACCTCCGGCACCGTCGTCGTGCGGTGGTCGGGACCGCCGAAGAAGGGCGGCGGCTACCTCGGCCTCGCCGCCACCCCCAAGGTGCGGGCGAAGGTTCAGCCGGGCTTCCTCGGCGTCGGGTACAAGTGGGCGTGAGCCGGCAATTCGCCCTTTGACGTTGCGAAAGCCACTTTCACAACCTTCGACGTTACGAAAGTGGCTTTCGCAACCGTCACTGCGCCGTGCGGTCGCACCGGCTAACGCAGGCCGATCTCGGTGAGCAGGGCCCGCGCCTTCCGCCCGTGCTCGTCGGCCGTACCGGTGTCGCCGGTGACGGCCGCGCCGCGTTCGATCCCCTTGTGCGCCTGTGCCTGCTCATAGCGATCGCCCAGTTTCTCGGCGACCGCGAGCGCTTCGCGATGCCTGGCGATCGAGCCCGCGGCGTCCCCCTTGCCGTCGAGCGCGATGCCGATTCCGTTGAGCGCCTTGACCTCGAACTCGCCCAAACTGTTCCGGCGTGCGAGGTCCAGTGCCTCGCTCAGGTGTGTCAAGGCGTCGTCGTGCTCGCCCAGCCGCGCGAGCAACACTCCGATGTGGAGCAAGGCCTCGGTTTCCGGGAACCGGTAGCCGAATTCGCGTGCGGTGACCAGCGCCCGCCGGTAGTGGCCGAGCGCCTCGGCGGAGTGACCCTGCTGCTCGCGCACCGTGCCGAGGTTGCCGTAGGTCAGGCATTCCCCGACCCGGTCCCCGACCTCCAGCATGATCGCCAGCGCCTCGTCGAGGTACGTCGCCGCCTTGTCCCAGTCGCCGACACGCATCGCGCTGTTCCCGAGGTTGCCCAGCGCACGGCTCTCGCTGGTGCGGTTGCCGGTCGCCCGGTGCACGAGCAACGCCCGCCGGTAGCAGTCCTCGGCCGCCGCGAAGTCACTGAGCCGGTCGAACGCGTTGCCGAGGTTGTTCAGTGCCCGGGCCCAGCTGGTCCGGTCACCGGCCGCGTCGTATCGCTCGAGCGCCTGCTTGAGCTGCTCGATGCTCTCCTGGTAGCGGTTGGAACGCAGGTAGACCGCACCGAGGCTCATATGCGCGCTCGCCTGGATCAGCGGGTCGGCGGCGCGGATCGCGATGCCGTGCACGATCTCCGCGTCGGCGAACAGCAACGCGTTGTACAGGTACCGGTTCAGGATCGGCGACATCATCGCCGCGTCCTCGCTCCGGCCCTGTTCCCCGGCCAGCGCGGTGATGCCCACCAGGTTGTGCCGTTCGACGTCCAGCCACTCGGTCGCCGCCGCGAGGTCGGCGAAGTCCGGTGCCGGAACGTCCGAAGTGGACACTACGGGCCTGCGGTCGCGTTCATGCGGGGCGTAGCGGTCCATGGCGCGGCAGGCGGTGTGCCGGTAGTAGTCGAACAACCGCCCGAGCGCGGCCTGCCGCGCGGAAGCGGCGTCCACGTCCCGCGCCAGCCCCGCCGCGTAGAGACGGACCACGTCGTGCAGGCCGAACCGGTCCTGGACGTGCCGCTGCACCAGGCTGCCGGCGACGAGTTCGCCCAGAAGTTCCTCCGCCGTACCCAGGTCCACCCCGGCGAGCGCGGCCGCCGCGCGCGGGTCGACGTCGCGGCCGGGATGGATCGCGAGGAGCCGCAGCAGCAGCGCGGCCTCGGCGGGCAGGTCCGCATAGGACAGACCGATCGCGTTCTCCAGCTCGTCCTCGACCCGCAGGGTGTCCCGGCGTTCCGCGAGCCGGGCGGCGTGGTCGCGCAACGTCCAGTCGCGGCGGTTCCGGATCCGGCCAGCCACCACCGTCAACGCGAGCGGCAGATGGCCGACAAGTTCGGCGATCCGCGCGGCGGCCTCGGTGTCCTCGGCGACCTCCGCCGCGCCGACCAGCCTGCGCAACACGTCGAGCGATTCGGTCCCCGGCAACGCTTCCAGGTGCACGGACCGCGCACCGGCCAACCCGGTCAACCGCCGTCTGCTGGTGATCAGCACGACGCCGCCCGGCCGGTCCGGCAGCAGTGGGCGCACCTGGTCGGCGTCCGCCGCGTTGTCCAGCACCACGATCGGATGCCGGTCCGCGAGCAGCCGCCGGTAGGTCGCCTGCCTGCCCGCCGGACCGAGACGGTGGATCTCCCCGCCCGGCACGCCGAGCCGCCGCAGGAACTCGTCCAGCACCGCGAGAGGGTCGGCGGGCGCGCGATCGGCGTCGTAACCACGCAGGTCCGCCCACAACCGGACCGCGACGCCCTCCCGGTGCGCCAGCCGGTGCGCGGCACGGACGGCGAGGCTGGTTTTGCCGACCCCGGCCATGCCGTCGATCACGACCGTCGAGCATCGCTCGTCTCCGCCGGGGCAGGTGATCGCGGCCAGCTCGGCGTGCCTGCCGACGAAGTCCGTGCTGTCGGCAGGCAGCTCACCTGCGACGGTCACCCATGACGAGTCCGCCGTCAGCCCCGCGATCACCTGACACACCTGCCGCCACCGGGCCACCACCGCCTCGTCGGCGGCGAGCGCGCGCACGATGTCCGCGACGAGGTCCGCGTCGACCCGCCGTCTCCCCGGCCGCAGACAGCGGTAGACCGTGTTGAACACCGGCAGATCGGGGTTCCCCGCCGCCCGCCGCCCTCGCACGACCCGCCGGTGCAGCTCGCGATAGGACACGCCGTACCAGCCGCGCAGCGTGTTCAGCCGGGCCGCCAGCTCGTCGAACGAACCGGCGCCCAGCGGCTCCGGCGGCACTTCGCCCACGTCCGTCCGGTCGGGATTCACGGTCGGGAAGGGTAGTCCGTATGGTCGATCGGCACTGTCCGAATGGAAGAGATCGCCGGCCATCGAGTTCGCCGATCCGGCCCATCGCCGTTGCTCCTCGACTAGGGTCGACCGGCATTCGGTTCGCGTGTCCAGGGGGTTCCCGTGACGGAGGAACAGCGCCCGAGTCCGGTCGGAGCTCGGTCGTACGACGAGCTCTCCCAGCGGCTGAGGCAGGCCTTGGCCTGGGCGGGGCTGACCCACCGGGAACTGCACCGGCGGGTGCGGCGCCTGCGCACGGCCCGCGGGACGGCCGACCTTCCCGCCTACAACACCGTCTATCGGTGCTTGCTGCCCGGGCGCAAACGGCTGGACGTCGAACTGGTCGTCGACATCGCGGCCGTGTTGCTCGGCATGGACGTCGCCGCGGAATGGCGGCAGGCGCACCGGGTGATCACCGGAGACGCCACCGAGGCGGCCGTGATCAGCGTGGCCGATCACCTTCCCGCCGGGACCGGCCGGTTCGTCGGCAGGCAAGCACAGCTGCGCCAGGTGCTGGAGGCCGAGCCGGAGGACGCCGGTGTGTGGGCGATCTCCGGAATGGCCGGGGTCGGCAAGACCCGGTTCGCCGTCGAGGTCGCGCGGCTCTGGGGCGAGCAGGGCCGGTTCGCCGACGTGCGGCTGGTGGTGAATCTGCGCGGCTTCGACGCGGATCGTCCGGCCGCCGACCCGGCCGCGGTGCTCGAAGGTTTCCTGCGCCGGCTCGGGGCGTCCGGCAGCGAGATCGGCTGTCTCACCCTCGCCGGCCGGAGCGCGCTGTTCCGGCGGCTGCTCGACGGACGGCGCGCGCTGATCCTGCTGGACAACGCGGCGTCGGTCGACCAGGTGCTGCCGTTGCTGCCCGCCGTTCCGTCCTGTCTGGTGCTGGTCACCAGCAGGCGCCGCCTGGTCGAGCTGACCGAGGCCCGGCACGTGGCACTCGACGTGTTCACACCGGAAGAATCGGTCGAGTTGCTCCGCGACGGGATCGGCGACGAACGTGTCGACGCGGAGCGGGGCGAAGCGGCCGACATCATCGAACTGGTCGGCCGGTTACCGCTGGCCCTCGCGCTGGTGACCCGGCGGCTGGCCGCCTCGGACGAGTGGACGATGGCCGACCATCGGGACCGCCTCGCCGATCTGCGGACCATGCTGCGGCTGGACGACGGGGTCGAAGTCGCGTTGCGCACGTCGTACGACGAGCTGGCCGAGCCGGACCGGGTATTGCTCGGCCTGCTCGCGATGTACCCGGGACGCGATTTCGACGACCACGCGGCGGCGGCGCTGGCCGGCGCCGGGATCGACGTCGTCCGGCGGCAACTCGACGATCTGGTGGCGGCCAACATGGTCACCGCCCGCGGGTCCCGGTTCGAACTGCACGACCTGGTCCGGGTGTTCGCCGAGAAACGCGTCCGGGAGAGCGTCCAGGCCCGCGTTCGCCGGGCCGCGGTGGGACGGCTGCTCGACTTCCAGCTGGCCACCACCCGCGCCGCGCTCGTCACGTGTTACCCGCATGAAGCGGAGCGGTGGCAGGACCTGCCCACCCCCGCGGCACAGGCCCTCGTGTTCGACGGGGCGGACGAGGCGATGGCCTGGCTGGACGCCGAACGGGTCAACCTGATCGTCGCGTCCGGCTGGGCGTTGAGCGAAGGACGTGACGAGCACGTGACGCGCCTCGCGTGCGTGATGACGAGCTATTTCGAGGCCCGCGTGCACGTGAGCGACGCGCTCGCCCTGTTCGGCGACGCCGCGCGGGTCGCCACCGGGGTCACCCGGGGGCACGTGCTGAACGGGCTCGCCATGACCCATTGGCAACGGGGGGACACCGCCGAATCACTCGCCGTCCTGCAGGAGGCGATCGAAGAGTTCGACGCCGCCGGTGAATCCGATTACGTCGTCAACCTCTCGGGGAACGTCGGCCTGTTGTTGGCCGGTCTCGGTGATTTCCGCGCCGCGCTGCCCTGTTTCCGGCGCGCCATGGAATTCGCCGTCGCGAAGAACAACGAGTCGTTCCGGGCACGGCAGTTGTGCAATATCGGCATCGCCGAAATGCGGCTGGGAAATCATTCCGCCGCGGTCGATCATCTTTCCCAGGCCCTCGACGCGACCAGGGCGAGCGGTGACCGCCTCTGTGAATGCCGCACGCTCGACGGTCTCGGCACCACGTTCTGGTATCTGGGAAAGGACGCCGACGCCTGGGCCTGTTACGAACAGGCGCTCGACGTGGCGAGGCAGACGCACAACCGGGCCGACGAGGGCAAGGTGCTCAACCACCTCGGTGTCCTGCTGGTCGCCGCGGGGCGGACCGACGAGGCGCTGGCGCATCACCGGCAGGCCATCGAGCTGGCCACGGAGCTCGGCAGCCGGGAAGGATTCCTGGCCGCGAGCACCGACATGGCGGCCACTCTGCTTTCCGCCGGGCGGGCAGGCGAAGCGGTGCGCTGCCTGCGGCAGGCGATCGAATCGGCGACCGCGGCGGACAGCCGCTACGAACTGGCCAGGGCCCAAAGCGGACTCGCCGACGCGTTGTTCGCCGACGGTGATCCGGTCGCCGCGCGGCGGCACCGGAAGACCGCGCACGCCGCGTTCACCGAGATGGGGGTGCCGGAGGCGGCCGAGGTCCGTGAGCGGGTCGCGGGTTCGGCCGTCCTTTGACGGCGGCCCAGGTGCCAAGTACCTGAAGGCCCCCTTCCTTGCGCCTACGTACAGGAAGGGGGCCTTCATGTACCTCAGCGGGTACAACGCGGCTCAGCGCGACCGGACCGATCAGTTTCCCGCACCGCGACCGTCTGTACGGGTGAGATCGACTCACTGGAGGCTGACGTGCGGAAACTGACCTTTGCCATGAACGTGACCCTGGACGGCTACATCGCCGCGCCCGGCGACGACCTCGGCTGGAGCGGAGGCGACGGACCGGATTCGTCACCGGGCGACGAGCTGTTCCAGTGGTGGTCCGACCGGGTCGCCGCGACGACCCTGGCGCTGTACGGGCGCAAGCTGTGGACCACGATGAGTTCCCACTGGCCGACCGCCGACCGGCAGCCCGGCGCCACCCCGGCGGTAATCGAGTACGCCCGCCGCTGGCGCGACATGCCGAAGGTGGTGTTCTCCTCGACGATCGACGCGGTCGACTGGAACACCCGACTGGTCACCGGCGACGCGGTCACCGAGATCACCCGGCTCAAGGCCGGGGACGGCGGCCCGATGGACATCGGCGGCGCGACCCTCGCCGGGGCGGCCATGCGGGCCGGGCTGATCGACGAGTACGTGCTGGTCACCGTGCCGGTCCTGGTCGGCGGCGGCACGCCGTTCTTCACCGCGCTGGACGGCTGGGTGAACCTGTCCTTGGCGGAGACCCGGACGTTTCCCGGCGGCGTGGTGCTGACCCGCTACGAGACTAGGCGCTGAGGGAACCTGGGTCGGGCCCGATGTGTCGCGAAAGCCACTTTCGCAACGTTGAAGGTTGCGAAAGTGGCTTTCGCGACACGACGGACCTGGACGATCACAGGGTCGGCGGCAGGCCCAGCCAGGGCTTGTCGGCGGCGTCGAAGCCGGTGAGCTCGGCGATCTTCCCGTCGGCGACGCGCAGGACCGCGATGGCGAACAGCCGGTGTTCCGGGTCTTCGGGGGTACGCAGGTACAGCGCGGCGGCCGGCATGCGGTTGACCGTCGTGGTGATACCGCGCCAGTCGTCGTGGCCGCGCCGGAAGAGCCCGCCGGAGACCCAGCCGTCCACCGCGTCCTTGGCCGTCGTGGTCGTGGTGCCCGCCTCGGGCAGCATCACGAAGCGCAGGTCTTCGCGCAGCAAGGCCGCCAGCCCGTCGAGGTCGTTGCGCTCATGAGCCTCGATGTACGCCTTCACCACGCCACGTTCGTCCTTCGACAGCTCCGCGCCCCGCCAGTCGAGACGGCGGCCGGGCAGCCGCCCGCGCATCGTCACGCGCGCCCGCTGCAAGGCGCTCGTCACCGACGCGACGGTCAGCTCGAGGACGTCGGCCGTCTTCGACGCCGGCCAGCCGAGGACGTCCCGCAGGACGAACACCGCCCGTTGCCGAGGCGGCAGGTGCTGGACGGCGACGATGAACGCCAGCTCGATCGTCTCCCGCGCCACCACCGATTCCTGCGGATCCTCGGGGAGCATCCGGTCGGGATACGGCTGCAGGTACAGCACCTCGGAGTCCTCCAAGGTGCGGTCCTTGCGCTTCTCCAGGAAATCGAGGCAGGCGTTCGTCGCGATCCGGTAGAGCCAGGTCCGCAGCGCGGCGTGGCCCTTGAACGACTCCCGCTTGTGCCACGCCCGCAGGAACGTCTCCTGCGTCAGGTCCTGGGCGTCCTCGTAGTTCGCGAGCATCCGGTAGCAGTGCACCTGCAGCTCACGCCGATGGCGCTCCGTGACGAGCGCGAACCGCGCGGGATCGCCGGAGCGGACCACCTCGAGGAACGTGGCCGCGTCCGTATCGAGCGGCCTGACATCGGTCATGGTCGTCAATTCTGCCCGTCGCCCGTGGCGGTCGGGTCGTAAGCCAGCAGTTCCCAGCTGTGGCCGTCCAGGTCGTCGATGGCCCGGTTGTACAGCCAGCCCATGTCCTGGGCCGCGCGCGGTTCGGTGGCGCCCGCGGCCAGTGCCGCCTCGACCAGACCGTCGACCTCTTCGCGCGACCCGGCGGCCAGCGCGTTGATCACCTCGATCGGACCGTCCGTCAGGGGTCGCTTGGTGAACGACGCGAACGTCTCGCGCGTCATCAGCTGCACCAGGATCGTGTCGGCGAGCGCCACCTGGACCGAGGTGTCACCGCTGAAATCCGGGTTCACCGTGCCGCCCATCGCCGTGTACATCTTCGTGCTCGCTTCGAGGTCGGCGACCGGCAGGTTGACGTAGATCTGCGTGATGGCCATGACTTGTCCTCCAGTAGGTCCGTGTGTCACCACGAAACCTACGGGTGCACCGCGACCTCGGTCTTGTACAGAAGCGACAGCACCTCGTCTTCGCTCGCGCGCTTGAGCTGGGTGGCCGTGCGTCCGGTGAACCGGGTCAGCGAGCGGGCCAGATGCGGCTGGTCGTGATAGCCGACCCGGTGCACGACCTCGATCGCGGTCATCCCCTGCCCCAGCAGCATCACGGCCTGCCTCGCCCGCTCGATCTGCCGGATCGCGCCCTGGGTCAGCCCGGTCGCCGCGGCCACCCGCCGCTGCACCGACCGCGGGGTGACCAAAGTGGGCACTTCGCCGCGGAGCACGTCGGTGACCAGTGGGTCGCGGATCAGCAATCCGGCACGGACCAGGCGATCGACGAAGACGTCGGCGTTGTCGTAGCCCGGGGTTTCCCACTCCTCGCCCTGCAGGACGAACGAACGGGCCGTGGTGTGCGAACTCGTCACGGCGGTGTCGACCAGTCCCGAAACCGGCATCGGCGCGAGGTACGCACCGTGGCGGAAGATGATCCCGAGCGTTTCGCCCTGTCCTTGGCCCAGATCCAGCACCGTGGGACCCGTCTCGGGGCCGCGCACCGCCACGTGCGTCTCGCCCCGGTCGCGCCACACCACGAGCTCCCAGTTCGAGTTCGCGACGGACCGCATCCGCGACGGCCCCGCGGCGGCTTGACCGGCACGGTAAATCCGCTCCACGTAGGGAGAATCGGACGGTCGCTGCTCGACGCCATCAAGGCTCACGAGCAAGAAGCTAGCACCGCGTTCCGAGCCACAGGTGGTACCAGCGCTACCGGCCGGCGTCACGCCGCCACCACCGCGCTTCGGGGGGCTGGCCAGATGGTCCCTGGCGCGACGGACGACGAAGCTGGACTTGATCGATCCGAAGTCCTCGAACAAAGGAAAAGCATGTCGAAGGTGGCGACCCTACGCCGCAACCTGGTCCGTGCCGCCGCTGTCACGCTGGCGGGAGTGTTCTGCGCGATCGCGGTGCCCGGCAGCGCCGGCGCCGTGGTGAACGGCAAGAACTCCACCGAGCGCTACGAATTCATGGCCTCGATCCCGGAGGTCGTGCCCGAAATGAACAACGCCAAGGGCGTCTGCGGGGCGGTGCTGGTGCATCCACAGTGGGTGGTGACCGCGGCACACTGCGTCGACCCGAACAACAACCCGGCCAGGCCGGAGGGCACCGTGCGCATCGGCAGCGAGCGGCGGACGTCCGGCGGTACGGTCCGCACGATCGACCGCTGGGTCCGCCACCCGGGCTACCAGCCGGGCGCGCCGAACAAGAACGACATCGCGCTGGTGCGCCTGGACCGTCCGGTCTCCGAACGGCCCATCCGCATCGCCGACCGTCCCGGCCGCCCCGGCACGCCGACCCGCTTGATGGGCTTCGGCACCACGGTCGACACCGCCGACTTGGAAAAGGTCGTGTTCCCCGAACGGCTCCAGCAACTCGACACCCGCATCGGCGCCGTGTCCGAATGCTCGCCCGGTTACGCGGACTCGACCCGGCTGTGCACGGTGAGCCGCAAGCGTGGCGCGATGGCGTGCATGGGCGACTCCGGCGGACCGCAGGTCCAGCGCGGCTGGGGTGGCCGCTGGGAGCTGATCGGCGTCACGTCCGGCCCCGGTGACGACGACGTGCCGTGCGCCAACGGTCCCGGTCTCTACACCAGCGTGCCCGCCTACGCCGGGTGGATCCACCGGACCATTCACGGGCAGCGCTGATCTTTCGTCGGGTCCGATGGTGGGCTGAAGGCTCCCTTCGCCGAGTCTTATGCGGCGAAGGGAGCCTTCAGCCCACTTACCCCTCAAGAGAATCCGGCGACCTCGGCCGAAGTCGGCAGAGAAGGATGCGCTCCGTGCCGCGTCACGACGACAGCGGCCACTTTCGCCGCGAAACCGCAAGCGGCCACCACGTCCGAGGTCGCCGGCTCACCGGGGATTTGCGCGAGCCGGGCGGCGAGCGCTCCGACGAACGAATCGCCCGCGGCGGTGGTGTCCACCGCCCGTACCGCGACGGCCGGGACGTGCGTGGACGACGACGCGTCGAGGACGGCACAGCCCGCGGCGCCCAGCGTCACGATCACCCACCGGCATCCCGCGGCGATCAGTTCGGCACCGCCGCGCCGCAAACCGTTGGCGTCGAAGGGATCCTGACCGGTGAGCTGCCGGAACTCGATTTCGTTCGCCACCACCACGTCGCTGAGCGGCAGCAGTTTCCCGGCCACGTCGTCGGCGGGCGCGGTGTTGAGCACGGTCAGCACGCCACGGGAGCGAGCGGCCGCGAAAGCGCGTTCCGTCGCTTCGGCCGCCGCCTCCAGCTGGCCCGCGACGACGCGAAGCCCCGGCAGTTCATCGATCGCCGCTTCGGCCGCGGCCGCCGGGATGTCGGCGTTCGCCCCGGACACGACGACGATCGAGTTGACGCCCTCCGCGTCGACGGTGATCGCCGCCCGCCCAGTGGGCAGCGCGGACCTGCGGACGTGGGTCACGTCGGCGCCCTCGGCGAGCAGGGCTGCCAGGTATTCGTCGCCGTCTTCGTCCTGACCGACACAGCCGATCACGGCCACTTCCGCGCCGAGCCGGGCGGCGGCGACCGCTTGGTTGCCGCCCTTCCCGCCCAGCTCCCGGCTCGCCGAAAAGCCCATCAGGGTCTCCCCCGGCTCCGGGATACGCGGCGCGTGGACGATGTGATCGACGTTGAGCGACGCGACCACCGCGATCGCGCGGGTCATGCGGTCAGCCATCGGGCCGGGACGTCTCGCATCAGCCGGGCCACGGCTTCGGCGGGCACGCCTTCGGCTTCGAGCAGGTCGGCGAAGATCGTCGGCACGAACACGAGCCCGTTCCCGCCGTTGTGCGTCCACATCTGCTTCAGGAACAGGTCGTGCGACAGCATGATCTGGTCACCGAAGCCCTCGTGCACCCACCTCGCCACGGCGCGAGCGGTCTGGGAAACCGTCGGGGCGACACCTTCGCCGGGGAACGAGATGTCGAGGCCGATCATGTCGAACTCCAGCAGCACACCGCGTTCGAGCAGCTCGCGTTGATATCCCGGGTCCTCACCGGACGGATCGCTGTGCGCCAGCGCGACTTTGCCCGGCAGCGCACCGCATTCTTCCAGTACGAGGTCGAGTACCTCGTGCCCGCGACGCTGCCAGCCCGGCATGTGGATGTTCAGCCCCACGGAGGGCCGCTCCGCCTGCGCGAGCGCCGCCGCCCGCAGGGAAGCCCGCTCCCCGTCGGTGAAGAACGGCGAAACACCGACCTCGCCGATGACACCGGCCCGGATCCCCGTCTCGCCGACTCCCTCGTCCAGCTCGGCGAGGATGCGCTCGGTCTGCGCGTCGACGGTGACCGCGGTGATGCGCTCCCCCTCGAACTTCTCCAGGTACGCACCGGTGCCCATGACGATGGTGACCCCGGTGGCCTCGGCCACCGCCGCCAGGGCGAGCGGATCCCGGCCGATCGCGGCGCTGCCCGTCGCGTCGACCAGCGTGCCGCCGCCCGCCGCGGCGAACGCGGTCACCTCGCGCACGACGCTCACCCGGTCCTTCGCCGCCACGTTGTCGGCGCAGCAGTAGGGATCCTGGCGGAGCAGGAACTGCCATCCCGGCCCCACTTCCGCCTCGGCGAGCGGCCGTGTGGAGGCGTACGAGGGTTCGGCGACCGCGGAGGACAGGTCGTTGAAGAGGTGCTCGTGTGGCAGCACCAGCCCGAGCTCCGCCGCGTCGACCGGTCCGAGAACGCCGCGCACCTCAGCCACGACGCACCTCGGCGGGCTGGGCGAGGACCGCCGGTTCGGCCGTGTGCCGGGACGGGATCATCGCGATCGCCGCGGCCGCCAAGGCCACGAACGCGCCGATGACGGTGACCAGGTGGAGGCTGGACCCCGCCGCGGGGGCGACGAGTTCGAGCAGCAGCGAGCCGATGAGTTGACCGGCCGTGGAGGCCAGCCCCAGCAGCAAAAGCCCGAGACCGCGCACCAGCAAGGCCATCAACGCGATCGACAGGAGGCCGAGAGGCCCGCCGAAGTACATCCACCAGGTGCCAGGCAACGCGAAGTGCGCGCCCGAGACCGCCATCCGCACCACGTACACGAGACCGAGTGCCACGAAGCCGATGAGGAAGTTCCAGGTGATGGAAGCGAACATCGAGCCGGACAGCAGGCCGACCTCGGAGTTGCCGGCGGGCTGCCAGCCGGCGAGCAGACCACCGACGAACGGCATGATCGCCAGCGCGATCATGTGCGGGGCAGACCAGTTCGGGGAAACCACCAGCACGGTGGCGCAGATGGCGAGGATCGCCCCCGCCACGCGCGGCGCGCTCATCGCCTGCTTGAACGGCACGCCGATGCCGAGGCGGTCGCACACCACGCCGGAGATGACCATGCCGGAGATCAGCGAGGTCTGGAAGATCGCCACCCCGAGGAAACCGACCGTGACCCCCTCGGAGAGCACGATCACCGCGCCGCACAGACCGGCGAAGAAGTTCCATCGCGGGATCTCCCCGCGCACCAGCTGACCGGGCAGCCGGAAGAACGCGTCGCGCGTCCGGGTGCGCGCCAGCACGATGATCAGCATCAGCACCAGGCCGGTGCCGAAGGACACCAGCGCGGCGGCGTGCCCATCGGCGAGCGCGGTACCGAGGTGTCCGTTGACGAGCGACTGCAACGGGCCGAGCATTCCGGCGAAGACGGTCGCGATCGTCAAGACGACGACCGAAGCCGCGCGGCCGGTGGGTGACGTACTCATCGAATCCTCCTTGATCCCGAGTGCGCGCGGCTCAGTTTTCGCGACCGGCGAGCCAGGTCGTCGCCTGCGCGAAGAGCTTGCCGTAGCCGTCCCAGCTCATGAACTCCTCGGGAGCCCAGTGCGGGGAGATGTCCGAGGTGAACGCGAGGGTGCGGCCGCGGCCGACCCGGCGCGCGGCCAGCATGACGTCGCCCTCGACGGTGGCGAGCAGCTCCGCGTCCGGCTTCAGCGTGGTGTGCTGGTAGCCCAGCAGGATCGGCCACTCCTGGTCGAGACCGGAGACCACCGGGTGCCCGGGCTGGACGACCTGGGCACGCACGCCCTCCGGCGTCTCGACGCGGTCGTCGTACGGGTAGATGTCGACCGGCAGGATCTCCTCGATCGGCGTCCGGTGGTAGTTGGCCTTGCCCTCGAAGCCCTGGAAGCTCAGGTAACCGCCGGCCATCATCAGGCCGCCGCCGTTCGTGACCCAGTCGCGCAGCAGTTTGAGCCGGTTGGGCGTCGGACGGCCGCGGGTGAACGTGTCCGGATGCAGCAGCAGCGTGTTGGAGCCGATGTCGGAGAGCAGGACGACGTCGTAGGTGTCCAGTTCCTCCAGCGTCTGCGGGAATTTCTCGGCCACGTCGTGCGAACGCAGGTGAGTCACCTCGACCCCTTCCGCCGCCAGCGCCGCCAGCAGCCGCTCGCACCCGATCTCCACCTGGGTGTGCGCGAACGGGTCGTATCCCTTGTGATCGATGGTCGCACTGACCCACGACTCCCCGGCTAGCAGGACCTTGACCATCGACGACTCCTTCGAGCGAAAAGCCTTAGCGTAATTTGCGCAACGTAGCGCAACGCGGCCAATATAAGATGCGTTCGCAGTCGCCGTCAACGCTCAACGGGGAGGAGCCGGATGTCGCTGGCGAAGGTGGCCCGAGAGGCCGGAGTGGCCGTGTCGACGGTGTCGAGGTACGTCAAGGGGGAGCTCAACGTCGCCTCCGAGACGGCCCGGCGCATCGACGCCGCGCTGGCGGCCGAAGGGCATCCGCCCGTACGGAAACAGGTGACCGGCCTCAGCCTCGGTTTGGTGGTCCCGTCGCTGGACAACCCGTACTTCTCCACGCTGGCGGACGCGGTGGTCGACGCCGCCGCGACGGACGGCGTCGACGTGCTCACCGCGCTCACCGGATCCTCGCCGTCACGGGAGCGAGCCGCCGTCGAGCGCCTGATGCGGGTGCCGGACGTGGGCGGGCTGATCTACCTGGGGATGAACACCACCAACGAAGCATTCACGAGCCGCTTGGCAGGCGATTTCCCGGTGGTCTTCCTCGACGAGTACGTCGAAGCGGCCGGTCCGCGGATCGCGCATGTCACCGCGAACAGTTTCGGCGGCGCCTACCAGGCGACCACCCACCTGCTCTCCCAGGGCCACCGGCGGATCGCCCATGTCGGCGGGCCCGCCGGGCTGCGCACGGCCGACCAGCGCGAGGCGGGCTACCGGGCCGCGCTGAAGTCGCACGGGATCGAGGCGGACGAAGCGATGATCGTGCGCGGCGCGTTCAGCTCGGCGTTCGGCATGAACTTCTTCGCGCATATGGCGCGGACCGGTGCGGCGCCGACGGCCGTGTTCACCGCCAGCGACATCGCCGCGGTCGGCCTGCTCGAAGCCGCCCGCCGCGCCGGGGTGTCGGTGCCGGAAGACCTTTCGGTGATCGGCTGTGACGGGATCACGCTCGGCGAATGGACGTCGCCGCGGCTGACCACCGTCGCGCAGCCGACGGAGCAGATGGCCCGCAAGGCGGTCGACGAGATCACCCGTCTCGCGGCCGGCCGCGACCCGGCCGACCACGTGCTCTCCATGCGGCTCGTCGTCCGCGAATCGACTCAGGAGTACCCCGCATGACCGACGAAACCCTCGCGTTGCTGCGCGATCTGGTGCGCCAGGACACCACTTCCGGCGACAGCGCCGCACAGGCCGCCGCGCAGGAACTGGCCGTCGCCTATGCCACCGCCACTCCGGGCGTACGCGTGTTGCGACGCTCCACCGCCGGGCGGCCGTGGGTACTGGTCGGCACCGGATCCGGCGACGGGCCGTTGTTCGTGTGCCATGTCGACACCGTTCCCGTCGGCTCCCCCGCGCTGTGGGACCGCGCCCCGTTCTCCGCGGACATCGACGACGAATACCTGCACGGCCGCGGCAGCGTCGACATGAAGGGCGGGCTGGTCGCCGCCTTGGCCGCGTTGCGCAACGCCGCGGAAGCCGGTGCGCACGCGCAGGTCCTCATCACCAGCGACGAAGAGATCGGCTGCCGGGGCGCGACCGAGGCCTCGGCGTCGCTGGAGCTGACGCCGCGGATCGTCGTGGTGCCGGAAGCGACCCGGAACCGCGTCTCGCTCGGCCACCGCGGCGCCACCTGGCTGCGGCTCGCCGCGGAGGGGAAGGCGGCCCACGGCTCCACGCCGCAACTGGGCCGCAACGCGATCCGGCTGCTCGCCGACCGGGCCCTCGGCGCACTCGATTCCCTCCCGTTGGCCGCCGACGACTACCTGGGCGAGGAAACCGTCAACGTCGGCACCTTCGAAGGCGGGACCGCGACGAACATCGTGCCCGCGTCGGCGGTTCTGACGCTGGATGTGCGCACTGTGGACGGTGGAGCGCCGTCGATCGCTTGGGCTTCCGCGCTCGATCCGGCCATCACCGCGGAGGTGGATCTCGACCTGCCCGCCGTCCGGACGGCGCGGCTGCCCGAGCTTCTCTCCGGCCAGACGCCCGCGCCCGCGGCCAGTTATTTCACGGACGCCTCGGCTTTGGCCGGGTCGGTGGGCGGCGCGCCGATCGTGATCTGGGGCCCGGGCGATCCCGGGGAGATGCACGCGGCGAACGAGAAGCTGGATCTGGAGTCGTGGCGGCGGGCTTCGCGCGACTATCTCGAGCTGGTCTTGGCCGCCGCGCGCTGATAGCGGCCGTCAGCCGAGCTTGAGCCACCCCAGCGCCAACGCCACGACGAACCCGCTCGCCAAGACGACGATCACGCCGATGAGGATCAGCCACGCGACAGGCATCGCCTTGGACGGCATCGGTTGCGGATGCGAGAGTCCGGACGTCTGAGCGGAGTCGGGCGGTGTGTCACCCGGCCGGACGCCACCACCTGGTTCGCGGCGGGTCTTCTCGGGTTCCGGGTCGGGCGGCTGGGCTGTCATCGCCGGTGCTCCTTCGGTCGGTCTTCCCCATCGGATACCCGAACGACGGCGACGAAACCCTGTCAGCCGAGTTGGGGTACGTCGCCCGGGAAGCCGATGGGCAGCTGGTACATCCCGCGGGCGGTGCGGCCGCCCCCGAGCCAGCCGTGGAAGTGGATGTATCCGTCGACGACGTCGGCGCCTCCCGGCGCGTCGACCTTGCCGCCGAGCAGATCGGTGGACAGGAACGGCGTGCCCGCCTTCACGAACGGCCCGCTCAACGAGGGCGCGGAGGCATATCCCGTGTGGTAGCCGGAACTCTGGAACGTGTCGGCGGAGTAGAACAGCAGGTACCGGCTCGGCGTTTTCACCACCGCCGGTGCCTCGACCACCGCGTTCTCCGACGCGAGGTCGGCGCGCAGGAGTTCGATCCGCGGGCCGTCGGGTGTCCGTCCGTCGGCGCGCAGTTTCTGGGACCAGATCGCGGCCGGAGGTCCGACCGCCGCGCCGTCGCTCTTGTAGAGCAGATATCGCGAGCCGTCCGAGTCCACGAAGGTCTGCGGGTCGATGTCGCCGCCGTCGCCGGGGACACAGATCAGCGGCCCGTCTCCGGCGGGTGTGTACGGCCCTTCGGCCTTCGCGGCGGTCGCGACGCCGATGCACATCTCCCCACCGGGAGCCACCGCCGCGGAGAAGTAGAGCACGAACGTTCCGTCGGAAAGGCGGGCCACGTCGGGAGCCCAGAACCCGCCGTCGGGTTTCGCCCACTTCGGCACGGCCGCGAGAGCGTCACCCGCCACCCGCCAGGGCCCCTCCGCCGCCGGGGCGTGCGCGTAAGGCACTTTCACCGCACCAGTGCTCGTGGAGAAGGCGAAGAAGCCGGAGTCGGTCTTGACGATGTCGGGGTCCGGGAAATCCTGCCCGATGAGCAGCTTCGGGGTGCCGATCGCGAAGGCGGGCGGCGAGGAGACGAGTGTCAGGGCCACGGCGAGGATCACGAGCCGGCGCAGGAACTTCATGACCGATTCTGTGGACGGGACGACGCGGTCGGCAGCGTAACGCGGGCCTTGCCACCGGGAAGCGTGGATTTGGCCGTTCACCCGGTCCTGCGGGATTCAACCGCGCGACTTCGGGTAGTGGCGCTGTTTGTCCCGGGCCCCGGCGGGTACGCGCGGGACAAGGGCGACGAAGGAGGCATCGTGCGACGCAGAGACCGCCGCATCCTGCAGGAGATCGAAGAAGACCTGACCGCGAGCGATCCCGACCTCGCGGCGGCCTTCGACCAGGTGAAGCGTTCCTCGGGTGGCCAAACCTGGTGGGCCGTGCTCGTCGTCGCCGAGATCACCGCGCTCCTCATGATCACGGTGGGACTCTTCAGCGACAGGGGCCTCGTGTTCCTCGCCGGAGTCGCCGCCGCGAGCGCGCTCGTGTGGGCGCACAACACTTACCGCCGGGCTCAGCGGCTACCGGCGTGGCGCTCCTTGTGGTGACGGACCACGGCGACCGGACAAGGCGCGTGGTGCACCATGGCGCGGCTGACCGAGCCCAGAAGAGCGCGGCGTAACGGCCCGCGTCCGTGACTGCCGACGACGAGCAGCGCGGCGCCCTCGGCTTGCTCCGCCAGCGCGTGGGCGGGCCGGTCGACCGCGATCACGCGCTGGACGGGAACGTCCGGATACCGTTCGCGATATCCGGCCAGCGCTTCGTCGAGCAGGGGCTTTCCCCGTTCCTCGATGAGCTCCCTGTCGTGCTCGGTGGGCGTCACCGCCATCGCTTCGAGCGGCAGGTCGGACCACACGTGCAAGGCCACCAGCGCGCGGCCGTGCCGGGCGGCGAAGTCGTAGGCGAATCCGATGGCTTCCCTGCTGATCTCGGATCCGTCGACACCCACCACGACCTTCCCGTCACCGTCCGCCGACGGTTCCTCGCCGGTGCGCACGACCACGATGGGCCGGTGGTAGTCGTGCAGGAGTTCGTTGGCCGTCGAACCGACCAGCAGCCTGGGCAGCGCGGTGAGCCCCGACGAACCGATGACCAGCAGATCCGCGTTCTCCGCGGCGTGGGCCAGCTCGTCGGGGGCGCGACCGGACAGCAACCGCGTCGAAACGGTCAGCTCCGGCCATGCCCGGCGACATTCCTGCGCGATGTCGCCGAGCATGGCCTCGGCGTGCCGCTGCGCTGTTTCCTGCCCTGCTTCGAGGAATCCAGGCCGCGGCCAAGCCCCGCCACCCGGGACGGCTTCGGGCACGGGCGGGAATCCGACGACATGGGCGACGACCAACCCGCGACCGCGGGCGGCTGCCTCCCCCGCGGCCCAGCGCACGGCCTTCCGCGCTTCTTCGGAGCCGTCATAACCTGCGACGACGGCTCCCTTGTCCATTGTGGATTCCGTGGACGACATGGCGTCACTCCCCAACCGCGGGCATTGACACCAGATGGGCTACCACGTCCGGCGGTCGTCGAAACGTCGAATCGCCCCGCTCGTCAGACGAGTGCCGCGATCAGCCCGATCACCAGCGCCGTCCGTTCCGGGATGTGCTTCACGAGGATGTGCTCGTCGCGTGCGTGGGCACCGCCGCCGACGGCACCGAGACCGTCGAGCACCGGGCGGCCCAGCGCCGACACGAAGTTGCCGTCGCTCGCCCCTCCCACCGCGGTCTCCTCCAGCTCCCAGCCCGCTTCGGCGGCCACCTTCCGCGCGGTCGCGAACAGCGCCCGCGACGGGTCGTTCGGGGTCATCGGCGGCCGGTTCCACTCGCCTTCGACCGAGATGCCCACGCGGGGATCGGCGGCTTCCAGACCGGCGAACACCTTGTCGATCCGGTCCATTTCGGACGGTTCGGCGACCCGGACGTCGACGCCGCAGCCGGCGCCGCCCGCGGTGACGTTACGACCGGTGCCACCGGAAATGGTGCCGACGTTGACGGTGGTCCCGAGTTCGCGCGAGCCCGCGGACGCCAGCTGTCCGACGATCTCGGCGAGGGCGTGGATCGCGCTCGCTCCCGCGTACGGGTCCAGGCCCGCGTGCGCTTCGACGCCGGTGGCGGTCACGTCGAACAGGCCGACCCCCTTGCGCGCGGTCTTCAGCTTGCCGTCCAACGACGCCTCGAAGACGAGTGTGGCCAACGCACCCTCACTGGCCGCTTCGATGTACGGCCGCGAGTGGGGGCTGCCGATCTCCTCGTCGCCGTTGAAGAGGAATTTGACCGACGGATGCGGAAGGCCGAGTTCGCGGAGCCCTCGCAGGGCCCAGACCGATTGCACCAGGCCGAGTTTCATGTCGAACGCGCCCGGCCCGGTGACGCGGCCGTCCTCGTCGGTGTACGGCCATCCGGCGAGCGTGCCCGTCGGCCAGACGGTGTCGTAGTGGCTCAGCAGCAGTACCGTGCCCGGCGCCGTCCCCGCGTAGCCCAGTTCGAGCACGTCGCCGCGGACCGTGTCGGTGTGGCGGGTCTCGGTGCCGGGAGCGCCAAGACGGTCGAAGACCCACGCCCGGATGGTGTCGAGGCCTGTGTCCAGCATCGGCTTGTCGTAGCTGTGCGTCTCCAGTTCGACGATGCTCCGCAGATCGTCGAGCATGGCGGGCAGTGCCTGCCGGGACCAATCCGTGTGTGACAAGAGAATCCCTTCCTAGCGAACGGGGGCGCCGGGGCCGAGCGGGATGCCGAACACCCAGAACACGAAGAACAGCAACGTCCACACCACCAGCAGGGCGAACGAGAGCGGGACCGTCATCGAGAACAGCGTGCCGATCCCCGCCGAACGCCGGTAACGCTGCAGGAAACCCAGCGCCATCACGAAATACGGGCTCATCGGGGTGATCGCGTTCGTGCACGAGTCCGCGATGCGGTACAGCGCCTGCGTGGTCTCCGGCGGGATGTCCAGCAGCATCAGCATCGGCACGAACACCGGGCCGATCAGCGCCCACTGGGCGGAGCCGCTGGTGACGATCAGGTTGACCAGCGTCACCACGACGAGGATGCCCAGCATGACGACCGGTCCGGAGACGCCGGCGGTTTTGAGCAGGCCGGCGCCGTTGATCGCGGTGATCTCCCCGATGCCGGTCCATTTGAAGTAGGCCAGGAACTGGGAGATGGCGAAGAACAGCACCAGGATCGGCGCCATCTCACGGAATCCGTGCGCCATGAACCCGGGGATGTCGCGACTGCTGGTCACCGTCCCGGCGACCTTGCCGTACGCCCAGCCCGCGGCCAGGAAGCCGAGCGCGAGGAAGATCGAGATGGACGTCAGCAACGGTGACTCGATGATGCTTCCGCCCTTGCCGCGCAAGGGCGACGACGCGGGCAGCACCGCCAGCACCAGGGCGACCACGAAGACGGCCAGCGCGATGAGCGCGGCGAGCAGGCCCCGTCGTTCCTCGCGGCTGAGCTTGAGCGAGCCGAGGTCGTCCTCCTCCGCGTCGTCGTCGACGGGCATCGCTTCGGCGCGCCGCGCGAGGACCTTCTCGGTCACGAGCGTGATCACGGCGGCCAGCACGACCGACGAGGCGAGCGAGAAGAAGTAGTTGGCCAGCGGGGTGACCGAGTAGGCCGGATCGATCGTCTGCGCCGCCGCCGTGGTCAGCCCGGACAGGATGGCGTCGGTCGGCGTGATCAGCGGGCTCGCGTCGTACCCGGCGGAGATGGACACGAACGCGACCACGATACCCAGGATCGGGCTCCGCCCCACCGCGCGGAAAGCCAAGGCTCCCAACGGGATCAGCACCACATAGGCCGCGTCGGACGCGACGTGGGACACCATTCCGGTGAACGCCAGCGCGAAGGTCACCCACCGCGGTGAGACCTTCGAAACGCCGGACCGGAGCACGGCCGCGAGCAGACCGGACCGCTCGGCGACCGCCACGCCGAGCATCACCACGAGGATCGTGCCCAGCGGCGGGAACGACGTGTAGCTCTTGACCGCGTCGGTCACCATCATCCGCACACCGTCGGCGGACAACAGGTTCTTCGCCTCGACCGTCTTGCCCGTCGCCGGGTTCACCGCCGACACGCCGGCCGCGCTGAGCGCCCAGCTGGCCAGTGCCAGCACTCCGCTCAGGATGACGAAGAGCCAGAACGGATGCGGCAGCTTGTTGCCGAGCCGCTCGACGCCGTCGAGCGCGCGCAGCAGGAGGTTCATCGGACGTGAGGTCGTTCTGGCCTGGCTGGAACTCACCGGCGCGGCTCCTTCCTGATCGGAGGCCCATTACAAACTCAAGCGACCGAATAGTGCAACCTTGAATCGAATTCTGCACGGATCAGTCATGTAAGACTCATGGATGACTGATACATTCATCGAGTGCTGACCGAACCCGACCTCGACCTGATCGCGGCGCTGCAGATCGCCCCGCGCGCCTCGGTCGCCACGCTCGCCGAAGCGCTCGACGTCTCCGCCAGCACGGTGGGACGGCGGCTGGTCCGCCTCGAGGAACAGCGGATCCTCCGCGTGATCGGTCAGGTCGAGTGGACGGCGAGGGCTCGCGGGAACCCGCGCCACGTCTGGGTCACCACCGAACCCGGCGCGTCCGGTTCGGCGGCGCAGGCGCTCGCCCGGTTTCCCGAGGTCCAGCTGGCGGCGGAGACGGCGGGCCGGTCGGATGTCTACCTGGCCGTGCACGTACCGGACCGGGCCGAGGCGCGCGAACTGCTCGCCGAGCGCATCCCCGGCGTGCCGGGTGTGGCGGGAACCCATTCGGAGCTGGTGCTGCGGGCGCTGACCAGGGCCGACTCCTGGCGCCTGCACCGGCTGAGCGAAGACCAGCAGAAGATCCTGTCCCGCGAACAGGTCGTCCCGGACGGTTTCGACGCCGACGACGTGGGCCCGGACGAGCGGCGGCTCATCGGGCTGCTGGCCGGGAACGGCCGGATCACCGCGGCCGAAGCGGGCCGGAGCCTCGGCCTCAGCCAGTCCACCGCCTACCGGCTGATCCAGTCGACGTTGCGGCGCGGCATCGTCCGGCCCCGCGTCGAGGTGGAACCCGCGCAGCTCGGCTACGAACTGGAGGCGGTCATCGCGCTGACCATCACCCCGGGCGCCATCCAGGCCGTGGCCGGGGAACTGGCGCGGCATCCGTCGGCGCGCTACGTGTCGATCGTCGCCGGCACCGCTTCGGTCATCCACCAGGGCGTGTTCCGCAACGAGGACGAGATGGCCGACTTCCTCACCAGGGACCTCGCTCCCCTGCCCGGCATCACCGCACTGCAGGTCTCCGTGGTGTTGCGCATGCTGCGCCGGTACTGGCTGTACCGGGAGGACGGCAGATTCGCCCCGGACCGCCCCTGAGACCCACCGGCACTACGGGCCGTACGCGCGCACGAAGGTATCGACCGCCGACTCCGCCATACCTTCGAGTTCGGCCGCCGGGACAGCGCGAGTGCCCAACCGCGAACGGGACTCCAGCGGCCCGATCAGCAGGGCGAGGAACTGCTCGGCGGCCCTGGCCGGATCGCAGGAGCGAAGAGCGCCGGAAAGGGCGAGACGGGCGAACCGGTCGGCCAAGGCCTCCGTCAGGTGCACCGACGTGCGCTCCTGCATGGTGATCGCCAGCTCGGGGAACGCGGCGAGCTCGGCGTAAGCCAGCGACCGGAGCGCGCGCGAACGCTCGCCGGAGCAGATGCGCAGCAGCCGGGAAGCCGCGGTGCGCAGTGTCGCGCGAACATCGGCCCCCGCCTCGCGGAGCGGCTCGATGGCGTCGAGCGTGTCGGCGGCGACGCTGTCGGCCGTTGCCGACATGGCACCGCGGAACAACGCTTCCTTGTCGCCGAAATGGTTGTAGACAGTGGGTTTCGCGGCCTTCGCCTCGTCCGCGATCTCCTGGACGGATGCCCGGGCGTACCCGTGGCGCGCGAAGACCGTGAAGGCCGCGTCCAAGATCGTTTGGCGCTTGTCGACCCTCGCCTTCGTCACGACACGATCCTATCCACCGGACTTTCAGCGTCCGGCATTGCGCATGAACCCACCCGTTCACTACTTTGAACTCGCCGGTTCAATCTACGGGAGGCAGTCTTGATCGTCCAGTTCATGCGCTTCGCGTTCCGCGAAGACAGCACAGCGGAGCAGAAGGCCCGCGCCTTGGAATTGATCCGCCGAACCGCGGCGGTGGAGTCGGTGGCGTTCTCCACGGTCGGCAGGCTTCTCGGCGATGCGGCCGAGGGCTACACCCACGGCTATTCCTTCGGCCTCGCCGACCTCGGCGCGTTCGAGCGCTACATGTACGACCCCGTCCATCTGGCCGGCGACCCGGAGATCCTCCCGCACTACGCCAAACTGCATGTCGGACTCGCCGTTTCCGACGACCCCGATCCGGAGCTGGCCGCGAAGATCACCTCCGTCTACCAAGGAAAACTCGCCGAATACCCCGAGTGGGAACGGCTGATGGCGGCGATCCCCGAAGTCCGGTTCGGCTGACCCGCGACCCGCCTTCACCCCGCGGATAGCTGGAGCCATGCTGATCGAACATCGAGGACGACGGCCCGTGGTACCCGAATCGGCGTACGTCGCGCCGTCCGCGGTGCTGAGCGGCGCGCTGATCCGCGGCCGCGACCGGCGCGTCGCTGTTTCCCGGCGCGGTGCTCCCCATCGGCTGGATCGCCGCCGGGAACCCGGCCACGCTGTTCTCGCCGGACCGGCACGACGAGCTCTGGGAACTACAACGCACCTTGGAATTCCCGCAGGTCGTGTACGGCGTCCCGAGAGGGACCACGATGCGCGAGATCATGTCGCGACAGGCCCGGTTCTACGGCGCGCACCAGGACGATCGGATTCTCGAAGACCGTCCGGACGACGACGCGTAGTCCGGAAGAAATGCGAGATACTCCCCGGGTGATCACGATGCAGCCCGTTCTGGAGGTCCGCGCGACGGACGGCTTCGCCCTTTGGCCTGTCGCCGAGACCGAATCGTTCGGGTACATGCCGCTCAACGGCGAACTCACGCCCCTCGAGGTCGGAACAGCGGTGATGAACATCGCCGCCTGCAACGACATCGACCCTGAGGACGGCGTCCGCCCTCCGCGTCCCACCGACCCGCTGGGGTCGTTCCTGCACGGCCTGCTCACGCTTGACACCCTCTTCGCGGCCGGCGGGTTTCAGGTGACGGACAGCTCCACAGGCGTGAAGTTCATGCCGGGCTGTTGCAACGGTCTGGAGGACTGGCGCGAATGGCACCAAGTCGTCGAGGGCAGCGGCCAGGTCGGCTTCGGGCACGATCCCGATCCCCTCGCCGAACGCCACGGTGATGCCGTGCGGCTGACCGTCGACGCCGAGCGAACCGACAGCCCGACGATCGAGTTGCCTGCCGCCGATCTCCGGCACCTCCTCGCCGGAGCCGAGCACGACCTCGCCGGTTTCCTGGCGCTGGCAACAGATTGGGCCGAGAGTAACCTGCCCCACCACGACGGCCCGGTCATCGCCGCCCTCGCCCGCGCACTGGACCTCCGAGTCGGCAGCTGGTGATCGGCACTATTCGCCGGGGTCCACGGGATAGACGAGGTGCGTGACCTTCTTGCCCTGGATGACCCGGGGCTCGCCGAATTTCCGGGGAGCGGTACCGAGCGTGTCCACGAAACGGACCCCGTCGCCGAGCATGAACGGCACGAGGTCGATGCGGATCTCGTCGAGCAACCCCTCTTCCAGCGCTTCGCGGGCTACGACGCCCGGGCCCACGCCGACGTTCTTGTCCCCGGCGACCGCCTTGGCCTGCTCGATGGCGGCCTTGACGCCGCCCTCGGTCACGAAGACGAACTCGGCGCTTTCGGGAGCCCAGCCTTCAGGCACCGAATGAGTGACCACGAAGACCTGCACGCGCATGGGGTGCTGTCCGCCCCACCCGTCCATGCCGTCGAACTGGTTTCGCCCGACCACCAGAGCCCCGTAGCCCTCGATCATGTCGCGGACATAGTCGGCGGACGCCTCGGAGACCAGGTACGACCGGCCCGACGCGGTGGGCACCTCGACATCGCCGGCACGGCACCACGCGAAGAGGTATTCGAACCCCCCGTTCTCCGGACCGGCGATGAAACCGTCCAGCGAAACGGACGCCTGAGTCGCCACCTTTGGCATGAGAAATCCCTTCCAGCACGAGGAATCGAGACTTGCGACCCTGGCAGCGTCACCGGTCGTTGTCCACTTCTCCCGTGCTCGACAACACCGCGCCCCCTCTCCCTGCGCGGGCGGAAGGACAAACCCACGACGCCTGGATTCTCCGGGATCGACCGATCACGGGCTCAGCGGGACAGGGTCTATCTCGACGGCGCCCGGACGAGCAGCACCGTCAAAAGCGCGCCGACGAAGGCGACCCCCGCTACGACGAAGAACAGACCGTTGAGGCCGCTGACGTAGCCCTGGTGCGCCGCGTCCAGGACGAGAGTCTGTTGCGCGGGAGGCAATCCAGCGGCGGCATGGCCGAGCTGACCGCTCGATGCCGCACCCGCCAGTTCCGCGACCGGAACCGGGACTCCGGCGAGATCCCGGGTCATCGACGAAACGATCTCGTGGGACAACAAGGCGCCGTAGATCGCGATACCCATCGCCATCCCGGTCTGGCTGACCGTGTTGTTCACCCCGGCGGCCATCCCCAGCCGCGGCCCGTCCGCCACCTCCATCGAGAGGGAACCCAAGGCGGGCAAGGTGATTCCCAGTCCGAACCCGGCGATGATCATTCCGGCGAGCAGGTCCGTCCAGGTCGACGACGGGGTGAGCCCGTGCAGCACGATCAGCCCGACGCCCACCAGCGCCAATCCCGCGGTGGGCAGGACACGGGCGGGCAGCCGATCCATGAACGCACCCGCCGCCGGTCCCGCCAGCAGGATCGGCACGTTGACCGCGAGGAAGCACAGGCCGGTCTGCAACGCCGAATAACCGAGTTCGTCCTGGAAGTAGAGGGACAGGTAGACCAGCAGGGCGAAGAAGCTGCCGTGGGTGGCGATGGTGCTCAGCTGCGTACCGCTGAAGGTGCGCCTGCGGAACAACGAGAGCTCCAGCATCGGCGACGGGTGCCGGCTTTCGATGAGCAGGAAGAGGACGAGCCCGAGCGCGGCGCCGCCGAACATCAGCAGAACCCGTGCGCTTCCCCAGCCGTATTCCTCTCCTCGTAGCAGCGCGAACATCAGCAGCACCAGCGCCGCGGTCAAGGTGAGAAGGCCGCCGATGTCCAGGCTCTTGTCCTTGCGCAACTCTTCGCGCCGGGGCAGCTTCGCCCACGCGATGCCCCACGTCGCCAAAGCGACCGGGATGTTGACGAAGAAGACCCACCGCCAGCTCAACCCGGCCACCAGCACCCCACCGAGCAGCGGCCCGAGCGCGACGGCGACCCCGGCCGCGGCACCACGGACGCCGAACGCGAACCCCCGTGCCTGACCTCGATAGCACTGCGCGACCAGGGCGAGTGTCGTCGCGAACATGATGGCGCCGGCGAGACCTTGGACGACTCGCGCCCAGATCAGTGTGTTCGAGGTCGGCGCGATTCCGCAGGCGAGCGAGGAGATCGCGAACAGAAGGACGCCGATCAGGAACATCCGGCGGCGGCCCACGCGGTCACCCAGCGACCCTGCGGTCAACTGGAACACGGCCATCGCGAGGGTGAAGGAGTTCACCACCCATTGCAGGTCGTTGAGGCCGGCACCCAGTTCACGCTGGATGTCCGGCAGCGCGACGGTGACGATCGTCGCGCTCATCATCAGCATCGACACCGCGGCGACGATGGCGACCAAGGGCCACCAACTCGTCGTTTCCTCGTTCTCGAGCTTCGTGTTCACCCCGGTTCCATCCCGGGGAACGTTTACACCCACCGGAAACCTCTTTTCGACGTCCATCCATCTAACAGTGCTAGGCGGAGACTAACGGCGCTAGTTTCATCGGGCAATGCCTAGCACCGCTAGGGCGTCCTAACGATGCTAGGCTGCGAGGAGCGCGACACGAATGGACGAGCCTGATGACAGAGCCCCGCCGCACCAGCAAGGCTCGAGCTCGCCGGAACCCGGACGGACTTTGGGACAAAAGGACTCCGGAGCCGCGGCTGGACCGAGCCGAGATCGTGCGGTGCGCACTCGACCTCCTCGAGAGCCAGGGCTTCGAGTCGTTCAGCATGCGAGGACTCGCCACGGCGTTGAACATCAAATCGCCGTCGCTGTACTGGCACGTGCGCGGCAAGGACGAACTGTTCGACTTGATCGTCGACGCCGTGCTGGGCGAATGCCGACTCCCCGACGACGAGGACGACATCTGGACCGACCGGCTCGCCAACGTCGCCGGCGAACTGCGCCGCGTACTACTGGATCACCCCGCGGCGACACGACTGCTCACCGGGCGCGTGCCGCTCGTGCCGAACTGGTTACGAATCGCCGAGCATGTGATCGGAACACTGCGGCGCGCCGGATTCGACAAGCAGTTGTCCAATTACTGCTACCTCGTCCTCCTCTACTATTCGATCGGGTTCGTCACCCAAGAGGTCGCGTTCGGCACCGGCTCGGCCGCGGACGAACGGCTCGGCGAAATGCACGAGTTCGTACGCAGCCTCCCGACGGACCAGTATCCGAATCTGGTGGAGGTCACCGAGGGCTTCAACGAACGCGGCCTCACCGATCGGTTCGAGCTAGGACTCGCCGGCATACTCGGCGGCTTCGCGAACGAACTGGCCAAACAGGACACCAGCGCCTGAGCCCACCGGCCGAACAGGTCCCGTCCTTTCCCGCCCGAAGCAGCAGGTCACCAGGGCGCCGTCCCCGAAAACGTCCCGGTAGGACCATCCGCGGGCAACGTCGCGGCGATCACCGCCGGAGCCGCTCCCGCTGCTCGAAACGTCGACGATGCGGCCCGCGCCGGATCCGCGCAGACGGTTGCGCAGCTCTCGCTCATCGGAACCGGCGAGCGCGTCAAGGGCGTCACACGCCGGGAATCCGATCACTCGCACGCGGGCGTGGGCGATGCGAAGTTCGCCGTCGAAGACACGCTCGACCAGCCGACCCTTGATTCACGCCGTCAGGGAAGCCTTACTGTCCAAGCACGGGAGGCTGTACAGCAGCGGTTTCTTCTTGCTCTCGAATCCGCGTGCGTCGAGCAAGCCAGCGATGGCCGCTACCGTGAGCGAAGAGTTCGATCCTGACGACCAGGTCCCTGGCGGCGTCGGGTCCTTGGTAGGGCGGAGCGTCCACCAGGAACAGTGCAGCCTCCCGCTCGATGTCGTAACGCATGCGGTTGTCCTCGATCCAGTTCTCGTGGATCTGGAACGTGGTGCGGATACCGGTGGCCACCAACACGATGGCGCCGAGCGCCGCAACCACCGTCCCGTCCAAGCGAGCGGTCGTGGCGACCGGAACCGCTGCCGCCGCGAGAACGGCGGTGACCTCGGTGAGGGCATAGCGCTTGCGATTACGACGGCCCGCAGCCTGATACCAGGCGATCCGATTCATGACCATGGCAGGAAGTTCCTGCCCATCCTTGCGAGACGAACCCCGGAAATGGGCAAGCCCATCTGTTCTCGGCAGCTTCTGACGACGCTTTATGCTGATCATCGATCAACCCCTCAACTCCAACGACGTGGCTGGGCCTCATCCTCCCGGAGCGTCAGCACTGTCGCCGCCATTCACGACCGGCTTCAAACAGCGCATCGAGCGCTCGGTTCCGCCGCCGGGTCGCGGTCGGCCGGCTCACACCGAACAGCACGCCGAGCTGTCGATCGGTCGCGACGCCGTCCCTGCCATCTGTTCGCCGAAGTATCGAGCCGTCAGGATCGCGCTACCGCGTCGGTTCGTCTTCGAAATCCGGGCGGAGCCGCCAACCGAGCAAACCCTGAACCGGCTCGTCACAACCGGCGGTCTCGGGGGCCGGGGCCGCCCGTTCTGCGGCGTCACGGGCGTCGTCGGGTCGGCCAGCGGCGGTGAAGATGCGTTCCAGTTCGCGCCATATCTGAACTTCCGCGCGACGGTCACCGATCTTCGCGTAGGTCACGGCGGCGGCGACGAACGCCTGCACGGTGTCGGCAAGCCAACCCGCCTCGCGGAACACCACACCCAGGTTGCGCCACGTCTGCGCCGCGCTGCGCCTGTCGCCGACTTCCTCGAAGGCGGTTCCCACAGCGAGGAACTCGTCGATCGCGTCGCCACGCTGCTGGAGCTCGTACAAGGTGATCGCCAAGTTGCCTCGCGCCATCGCCGCATGAGGTCGGTCACCGATGTCGTGGAAGATCGCCACCGCGGCGGTGTGCTCGTCGAGAGCGCGGATGTGATCGCCCCTTTTCTGGAGCGCGGAACCGGCGTTGCTTCGCGCGGCGGCTTCGCTGCGGCGGTCACCGAGTTCCTGGAAAAGGTCAACGGCATAGAGGTGGTAGCTTGCCGCTCTCCCGGCGTCGCCCACGCCTTGCAACGCCAAGCCCATGTCGTCCATCATCCGGCCGTCGATGGCCAGATCGTCGAGGAGTACGCGGCCGGCCAGCAGCGCGGTGTTCAGATTGTGCAGGGCCTCCTCGCACCGTCCAGCCTCGGTCAGGGCGGCCGCCAGGTTGTCGATGGCCAGGACCGTCGTTACCGGGTCACGCAACCGGCGCGCCGATCGGTCGGCGATCCGGGCGACGGCGCCCCAGTCGGCCACCTGACGCCGCCAGGACCAGAGATTCGACAGGGCGAAAGCCAGATCCACCACCTTCTGATGTTGTTCGGCCTCCTCGGCTGTCGCCACCGCGGCGACCAGGCACGCCTGTTCCGTGTCCAGCCAGGTCAGTGCGTCCTGCCAACCGGTGAACGGCCCGCCGTGAGGGTGCGGTGCCTGGGAGCGCACCGTCGCCATCCAGTCCAGCGCGGCTCGCGTCGTCACCAGGTAGTGGTCAAGCACCCGGTCGGTCGCGGCGGCGAGCTGCGCCGAGCTGATGCCGAGATCGGCCACGGCGTGCCGGGCGACTGCGAGGCGCAGCAAGTCGTGGAACTGCCAGCGCCGCGGGCCACCCAACAGCAGATGGGCGCGGGTCAGCACCCGCAACCGCACCCTCGCGACCACCTCGTCCACACCCAGCACCGCCGCCGCGGCCGCCGAACCGGAGTCCGGGCCGGGCGCGATCGTCAGCAGGCACAGCAACCGGGCCGCCTCGGGATCTCGGGTGCGCAGCCGGTGCCAAGACGTCGCGAACGCGGCGTGTATCCCGCCGACACCGTCATCCAGTACGTCCAACCGGGTTCGCGTGTCAGCCAGGTCGGCGGCGAGCTCCCCCATGGTGAAGTCCGGTTCCTCGGCCAAGACGCCCGCGGCGATCGCCACGGCTTGAGGCAGCCACCCGCACCACCGCAGCACCTCCGCCACAGCGGCGGCATCGGCCACCCGAGGATCAGCCGGCAGGCCGCGGCTCCGGGCCCGCTGGTGCAGCACGGCTCGCAGCAGCTCCGCTGCCTCATCGGGCGCCAGCACCCCCAGCTCCACTCGATCGACGCCGGCCAGAGGCAGAGTGTCACGCGACGTGATCAGCACCCGGTGAGCGCGGGCAGCGAACGGTGTCGGCAGCAGATCGCGGACTTGATCGGGATCCGCGGCGTTGTCCAGCACCACCAGCACCCGCTGGCCGCGAGCGGCCAGCAGATCAAGGTGGCGGTGATAAGCGGTCGGCTGCTGCGCCACGTCGGTCGGGATCCCCTCGGCCGGCACGCCCAGCGCCCGCAACGCCGACGCGAACACCTGACCGGGCCGTATCCGGTTCTCCACAGTGGGTTCATAGCCGCGCAGATCCACGAAAACCGCACCGCCGGGAAACCACCCTGAAGCCACCGCCTCCGCGGCGACCCGTCGGACCAGCGCGGTCTTGCCGATCCCGCCCATACCTTGCACTACGCCGGCCACCGGGCGGGCGACGCCGGGTTCGGTGGGCGCCAGAAGCCCGGTCAGCCGCTCGAAATCCGGGGCCCTTCCCACGAACACCTCGGCGTCGGGCTCGGCGTGAATCGCCGTCACCACCGCGCCGCTTTCCGGGACAGCGCCCTGAACCTGGAGGTAGAGCGTGTTGTGGTCGCCGACCTGCACACCCTGCCCGTAACGGGCGTCGACCGCCTTGGGCTTCGGTTCGTCGGCCGACGCGGTCACTGCGACGATCGCGAGCCGAAGTTCAGCGTCATCGAGTTGTGGTCGCCGACCTGCACACCCTGTGCCTCGCGGGCATCGACGGCGAACTTGCCGCCGGCCGAACCGGGTCGATCAAGCAGGTCTCGCGCGGCGGCGACCAACTCGTCATCGGGTTCGAGGTCCACTCCGTCCAGTGCTCGAGCGAGCTCGGCCCGGATCCGCTGTTCCCGGTCGGGTACGGAATCGTCGCGGGCCGCTTCTTCGAGTTCCTCGGCCGCCTTCCTCCCCAGCCGCCGACGTAGCCCGCCGACCAGGCCACCGTAAGCATCCTTGACCGCGAGCGAGGCAGTGTCCTTGGCCCCGACCGCCGCTCCCGCGACCAGCGCGGCTGCCACCACATCCACCAGATCCCCCACCATCGCGCCTCCCTACGCCCGAGCCAGACGACCAGTCTGCCCCGCACCACCGCCCTTCGACCAGACCGGCGATCTGGCAGGACTTCGGAGGTCAGCGGGGAGGCCAGGGTGCTCTCGTATCCCCATAAGCCGTCGGCGCGAGGATCCGCTCCACGCCCTCCCGGTACGTGGTGACCCGGAAGTCCGGGAAACGGGCCGCGAATTTCGAGCTGTCGAAGATGTTGTCGTCGCGGTAGCGGGCGAGCAGCTCGTACATCTCGTCGAGCGGCTTGACGAAGCGGCGCCCGAGACGGAAGGCGAACATCGGCAGCACCGTGTAGCCGATCTTGCGGCCGGTGACCTCGCCGGCGATCTCGACGAGCTGGGCGTACGTTCGCCGGTTCGGGTCGACCGGCAGATGCCATGTCTGGTCGTAGGCATCCGGGGTGTTGCCGAGCAGGGCCAGTGCCCGGCTCGCGTCGGGAGTCCAGATCAGGGAGCGCTTGGCGCGGGCGTCGACCGGGACGAACGGCCGCTTGCCCGCTCTGATCCGGTCGAACACCAACGAGTTCGTGTAGCTCGTGGTCCGGCCGGGCCCGTAGAATTCGGGGGCGCGGCCGATGAGGCCCTGGACCCGGCCCGCTCGCATGGCCTCCAGCAGCATGGTGGCGAGCTCGCCGCGGACACGTCCTTTGCGGCCGCCCGGCGCGAATGCCGTGGACTCGGTCTGGGGCGCCGACGTTCCGGGATACATGTAGGTGTTGTCGAAGAAGACGAGCTTCGTTCCGTGTTCGGCGCAGGCGTCGATGACGTTGCGCATGATGACGGGGAACTGCCGCTCCCACAGCTGCGAGTCCAGGGGCAGCCCGACGGTGAGGTAGGCGATTTCGCTGCCCGCGACAGCACGGCTGGTGGCCGCGGCATCGGTGAGGTCCGCGGCCACGAGCTCGTCGGTGTCGTTGACCTGCTTCGGCTTGCGGCTGACGAGCCGGATGTCTGTGGTGTGGTTGCGGTGGAGCTCGTTCACGAGCTCGTCGGCGATCGGTCCGCCGGCGCCGAGAACGGTCTGCATTCGGGTCTCCTTTGAAGTGTCGGGGGGGCAGCTCAGGTGATCACGGTGAAGCCGATGCCTGCGTCCTGGAGCCGGCGCGTCAGGTTCTCGCCCATCGCGGCGGCGGTGGTGACCTGGCCGGCGGTGGGCGGGTTGTCGTCGAAGGCCAGGCACAGCGCCGACTCGGCCAGCATCTTGGCTGTCTCGGTGTAGCCGGGGTCTCCGCCGCTGACCTGGGTGTGCACGCTCTCACCGCCGCCCTCGCCGACGAAGTCGACGGTGAACCACGTGCGGTCGCGCCGCTCCGCCGACGGCCCCTCGCCTTGCGGGATGCGTCGGCCGATGGCGCGGCGCAGGGGCGGGACCTGCACTGCTGCCAGGGCGGCGGCGAAACCGGCGACCGCGCCGGCGACGGTGGTGGCGCGTCGGACCCCGGCGTAGTGGGAGTAGGTGAAGTCGGGCCCGTAGTCCGGGCGAGCGAGCGCGGACCGCCGGACGACGTCGGGGTCGATCGTGGGCAGCGGGATCAGCCAGGTCCCGAGCACGCGGTCGCGATGGGGGCGGCCGACACGGGTGCGAACCTGTCGTCCCCGCGGTCGCGGCTCGAGCCGACGGCGTCCGGCCGCGGCCAGCAGCATGGCGCGCGGTCGCGACAGCTGGCCGAGACCGGAGTGCAGCGTGCCGCCGGAGATGGTGGCGTTCGTGCGGACCACGCCCCGAAGGGTCACCGGCACCCCGGACGGCAGCTGCTGGACGGTGAAGAGCGCGCCGAGATCGTGCGGGATCGAGTCGAAGCCGCACGCATGGACGATACGAGCGCCGGTCCGCTCGGCCGTCGCGTGGTGCTCGACGTACATCCGGTCGACGAACTCGGGCTCGCCGGTGAGGTCGACGTAGTCCGTGCCGGCCGCGGCACAGGCGGCCACGAGCGGTGCGCCGTACTCCAGGTAGGGGCCGACCGTGGTGATCACGACCCGCGCGGACTCCGCGACGCGGGCCAGTGACCGAGGATCCGAGGAGTCCGCGTGGAGAAGCGCGATGTCCTCCCCCCGCTGACCGATCCGGAGGAGACGGTTGCGGACGCCCTCCAGCTTGGCCTGGTTGCGCCCGGCGAGCGCGAGCCTCCCTTCACGAGGGAGACGGGCGGCGAGGTACTCGGCGGTCAGGCCGCCGGTGAAGCCGGTGGCGCCGAAGAGCACGACGTCGAAGGGACGCGGGTTCGTGGGTGCGGACATCGGCCTCGATTCCTCCGGACGCGGTATGTTTACAGTGCTCACAACAGCGTAGGAGGGTGAAGTAAGCGGTGTCAACATCAGGGAAGGGTGGCTACCATCACGGCGATCTGCGGGCAGCGCTGCTGTCGTCCGCCATGGAGATGCTCGAGGCCGGCGAGCCCTTTTCGCTTCGCGCCATCGCGCGTAGGGCCGGCGTGTCACAGACGGCGCCGTACCGTCATTTCAAGGATCGCGACGCACTGGAGTCCGCCCTGGCCGCCGAGGGCTTCCGGGACCTCCTGGCAGACCTGGGCGACGGGCGCACACCGCCCACCTCACTCGCGGACTTGGCCGAATTCGCGGTCACCTATGTCGCCTTCGCGTTGCGGCGCCCCGCCCTCTTCCGGGTGATGTTCGGCAAGCCGTGCGACGACGCGGATGACGAGCGGGTCAAGGCCGCCGACGCCTTGCACGAACTGCTGGCCGACGCACTCCACCACGTCTTTCCCGAGGCGGACGCCTCGGCTCTGGCGTCCGCCGGATGGGGGCTCGCACATGGACTGGCCTGCCTGTATCTCGACGGCAAGCTGCAGGCGGCCTCGGACGACGAGGTTGCCGAGCGGGTGCGCGGAGCCTTCCTCGCGATCGCGTCGGTCACCCCCTGAGGCCTGCCGAACGTTCGTCGCGGGCCTCATACCCTCCGGTGTTGACAGTGCTCACATGTCGTGCGACCCTCGGTGTTGACGCCGCTTACATTGAGGAGAGCGCTCATGACACCGTCCGGCAAGCTGACCGACCGCACCGTCGAGGTCGACCTCGGAGGCCGTCTCGTCACCGTCCCCGAAGGTGGCCTCTACGACCGCTTCCGGATGAACACCGACCTCGACGAGGTCGCACGGGACCCGAGGGTCGGCAGCGTCGACTTCTTCCGCCGGATGCCGAAGACCCGCGTGGACTCCCGCATCGGACCCACGCTGACGCCGAACTTCTACTACCGCATCTCCACGACCCGGCTCACGATGCTCGCGCCGACGAAGGCGATCCGGAGCCGCCTGCCACAGGAGCTGGAGCCGCTCGAGGTCGCCCCGGGACTCGGGATCGTCTCGGTGATGGCCTTCCGGTACGACGTGTGCGACATCGACTTCTACACCGAGGCCGCCGTCGGCATCGCCGTCAAGCCGGCCCGGCACAGCCGCGGGCTGGGCCTGCTCGACCTGGTCACCGGACTCAAGAACGACTCCCTGCACTCCTACGTGCTCTCGCTCCCGGTCAACACCGAGATCGCGCAGGTCCGCGGCCACGACGGCTACGGTTTCCCCAAGTGGGTCACCCGGCTCGACGTCGACATCGACACCGGGCGCACCTCCGCCAGGGTCGCCAACGACCAGGGCGGCCTCGACCTCGCCCTCTCGGCGCCCACGCCGAAGCAGACCGCCCGGCCCACCGGCGAGCACGTCTCCACCCTGACCTCCTACACCACGATCGACGGCGCCTGGCACGCCACGACCAGCCAGATCAACATGCTCTCCGCCGGCACCACGCGGTTCCCCCGCGGCCTGGACCTGCGGCTCGGGGAGGGCCGGATGAGCCAGGACCTGCGCTCGCTGAAGCCGATCCGGACGATCCAGCTCGACGTCACCACCGAAGGCCAGCTGGCACTGCACATGCCGGTGCCCACCTCCGTCCAGGACCGGAGCTGAGGACGAGATGACCACCACGAGCCGCACCGGCCCGCCACCCGCCGGAAGGAAGAACAGCCATGACCAAGCGCATCCTCAACGTCGTCACCAACGTCGGTCACTACGACGACCCGTCCCACGCCACCGGGCTGTGGCTCTCCGAGCTCACGCACGCCTGGCACGTGTTCGACGAGGCGGGCTTCGAGCAGACCCTGGTGAGCCCAGCGGGCGGTGCCTCGCCGCTCGAGCCGCGGTCGCTGAAGTTCCCCACCTACGACAAGACCGCCAAGGCCTGGCGCGCCGACCCCGCGAAAATGGAACTCCTCGCGACCACGAAGAGCCCCGAGGAGATCGACTCCGCCGACTTCGACGCCATCTACTTCACCGGCGGCCACGCCGTGATGTACGACTTCCCCGGCTCCGAAGGCCTGCAGCGCATCACCCGCGAGATCTACGAGCGCGGCGGCATCGTCTCCTCGGTCTGCCACGGCTACTGCGGGCTGCTCGACACCCGCCTCTCCGACGGCACCTACCTCATCGACGGCAAGCACATGACCGGCTTCGCCTGGCAGGAAGAGGTGCTCGCCCGCGTCGACAAACTGGTGCCCTACAACGCCGAAGAACGTGCGAAAGAGCGCGGCGCGCTCTACGAGAAAGCCACGCTCCCCTTCGTCTCCTACACCGTGACCGACGGCAACCTCGTCACCGGCCAGAACCCGGGCTCGGCCAAAGCCACCGCACGAAAGGTCGTCGAAGCCCTCGCGGGCAACACGTCGCAGACCCACCCCTGAGGCGCGCCCGTTCCGTGGAACGCAGGCCGACGCCCGGGACGATCGATCCACGGTCCGCGGCCCTGGCTCAACGATCTGCTGACTCCGCAAGCGGCTCGGTGCCCCCCTGTTCCCGACGGGAACTGTCGCCACAGAAGCAGCCGATGCAGGCGTTCACGAAGACACGCACCGCGTCCCGGCGATCCGGGCTGCGCCAGACGACCGCGAGTTCGCCTGGTGAGAGCCCGGCGACCGGACGACAGACCACGTCGTTTCGTTGGTAGATCTCGACATTCCCGGCGGCGAGGAGCGCGACACCGAGCCCGGAGGCGACCGCCTCATAGGACTCCTCGACGGTCTCGGCTTCGGCCGCGACGTCGGCCGGGCGCGGACGGCTTGCGGTCGCCAGCCAGAACTCGCGCAGCGGCCCAGCCGACGAGGGGAGCGCGATGAACGGCTCGTCGATGAGTTCGGCGAACGGGATCACCTCGCGGCGGGCCAGGCGATGGCCCGGCGGTACCGCCACCCATCGCTGCTCGGAGGCGACCACCCGCCAGGAAAGCCCGGTGTCATCGGGAATGGGCAGCCAGGCGATGGCCACATCCACATCGCCGGCAGCCAACCCGATCGACGGATCGCTCCAGGGGACTTGACGGAACCGCAGTCGCCAGCTCGGCAGCGACTCGCTCATTCTCGCCGTGACACCAGGAATGAGCCCCCGGCCGATTCGGGTCTGGAAGCCGACTGTCAGCGTGGCCAGCTGCGTCGAGGATGCCTCGGCCGTTTCCCGGCGTGCCCGCTCCCATAGCTGCACGATCTGCTGGGCACGGGGCAGCAGTGCCTTACCCGCGGCGGTCAGCGCGACGGCGCGGCGGTCCCGGTCGAACAGCGTCACCCGCAGGCAGGCCTCCAACTGGCGGATCTGTTTGCTCAGCGCGGGCTGCGAGATGAACAGCCGATCGTTCGCCGCCCGAGTGAAGCTCAACTCCTCGGCGACCGCGATGAAGTACCGCAGATCCTGGACCCGAACATCCATAGCCGCAGGTTATAACGACAGGTATTGGACGCGCGTGCCGACCGGTCACAAGATCAATGTATGGAACTGACCGGAAAGACGGCGCTGGTGACGGGTGCGTCCCGAGGAATCGGAAGAGCGATCGCCACCCGGCTGGCCGCCGATGGAGCGTTGGTCGCCGTGCACTACGGACATGATGACGCCGCGGCGAGGGAGACCTTGGCCGCGATCGAGCGCGTCGGCGGGGTGGCCTTCGCCGTCCACGCCGAGTTCGGCGTGGACGGCGATGTGGACACTTTGTTCGCCGGAGTGGAGCAGGGGCTGACCGGCCGGCCGCTGGACATACTGGTCAACAACGCGGCCGCCTTCGCCGGCACGCTCGACCAGGTGACGCCCGAGGAGTTCGACCGGCTCTTCGCGATCAACGTGAAGGCCCCGTACTTCGCGATCAAACGGGCGCTGCCGCTGTTGCGGGACGGCGGCCGGATCGTCAACGTCTCCTCCGCCGCCACCAGGATCGCCATGCCCGAGACCGCGTACGCGATGACGAAGGGAGCGGTGGACGTGCTCGGCCGGAACCTGGCGCAGCGACTCGGCCCGAGGCGCATCACCGTGAACACCGTCGCTCCCGGGGTCACCGAAACCGATATGAACTCCTGGATTCAGGACGCTCCGCACCTGGTCGAGCGAAGCACGGCCATCACCGCACTGGGTCGGGTCGGGCAGCCGGAGGACATCGCCGACGCCATCGCATTTCTCGTCTCCGAGGACGCCCGCTGGATCACCGGCCAGTGGCTCGATGTCACCGGCGGCCTGTATCTCGGGCCTGGCGAGTTCCGGAACTCTTGAGGGGTAAGGCAAACGTATCGTGGTCGCGGACGGGGTCGATGCTGGGGCGAAGGCTTCTCACCGGTCACGTGCTGGGACTTCGTTGTCGTTCGAGTTTGCCTTTCGTTCTCCTTGGACGTCCGGATCGGCGGGGCCAAGCCACGTGGTGAGGGCGGTCCGGAGGCCGTTCAGATCTGGCCGTTGGCCGGTGCGGGTGAGCCAGGCGACGTGTCCGTCGGGACGGATGAGCACGGCGTCCGCGCCGAGATCGGAGCCCTGGGCTGGTCGGGTGCGGATGAGATCGGCGCGGCCCGCCCAGCCGGTCACGACGGCGCCGAGTGACCGGAGACCACCGAGATCCAGCAGAACAGCGCGGGCGCGGTGCAGAAGCTCGTAGACACGGCCGTCTACGAGGTCGAGATCCGGCATCCGCCTGCCGAGGAGGTCGTCCGTCCCGACCGTCGGATACTTGATGTCGGTCGCCGTGATCATTCCGGCAAGGCGCAGCCGTACCTCGTCGATGTCGATGAGATCGCCCAGCACTTCGCACAGAGCGGAGGTGTGCGCGTCCACCCGATGGAGTGCGGTCTGGGCCCGGGTGTTCCGCAGGACCCGGGCGGCGACCGGGTGGCGTTCGGCCTGATAGGTGTCGAGCAACAGGCCCGCGGCCTGGCCGCGGACGACGGCGGCGAGCTTCCAGCCGAGGTTGACCGCGTCCTGGACACCGGTGTTCAGGCCCTGACCGCCTGCCGGGAAGTGGATGTGCGCGGCGTCGCCGGCGAGGAGAACCCGGCCCTCGCGATAACGGTCGGCCTGGCGCGCCGCGTCGCCGAACCGGGAAAGCCAGCGCGGCGAGTGCATCCCGTAGTCCGTGCCGGCGATCTTGGCCAAGGCCGTGCGGAGGGTCTCCAGGGTCACCGGCTCGTCCCGGCCCGCGACGTGATCGAAGTCGTTGGTCAGCACCCGATACCGGTCCGGGCCTGATGCCAGCACCGAGAAGCTCCCGTTTTCGCGCCGTTCCTGGAAGATGTCGTCCACCGGCGGCTCTGCCAGCTCGACGTCGCCGAGCAGAGCGGTCATCGTGGCCGGGGTGCCCGGGAACTCGATGCCCGAGAGCCTGCGCACGGTGCTGCGCCCGCCGTCGCAGCCGACGAGATAGTCCGCCCGGACGCGTGATTCGTCCGCGAGCTCCACGGTGACACCTGTGTCGTCCTGGGTGAACCCCGCGACCTCGGCGCCGCGGCGCAGCCGTACCCCGGCCTCCACCGCGCGCTCCGCCAGCAGCCGTTCCACTTCGGACTGCGCGATGACGAGAACGTACGGATACCGCGTCGCCGCATCGGACACGTCGAGCGGATCGGCGGCGAAGCGCACGGCCTGCCTCCGCTGTCCGCGCTCGAGAAACCGGTCGAGGAGGCCCCGCTGATCGAGCGTCTCCATCGTGCGGATGTGCAGCCCGCCGGCCCGCGATTCCACCGTCCGACGCTCCGGGAGACGCTCGAGCACGAGCACCTCGACCCCGGCGAGCCGCAACTCGCACGCGAGCATCAGCCCCGTCGGCCCCGCCCCGGCGATCACTACCTGCGTGTCGGTCACGGTCAACTCCTTGGTCATCATTTACCGGCTGATCTGACGCGGATCCGTCACCGCGAGGAGTTTGTCCGGGTTGCGAATGGCGTAGAAGTGGGTGATCTTCCCGTCGGTGGTTTCGACCAGGAAGACACCCTCGGGCTGGTCGCCGCGGTAGGAGATCAACGCGGGTGTGTTGTTGCAGTTGACCATCTCGATCCGCAGGTCCGCCGTCCGCCGCTCGGGGCGGAAGAGGTCCATGACGAGTGCGGCGACCTTCTCCGCACCCACGATCGGCCGGCGCGCCGCGATGGTTTTGCCGCCGCTGTCAGCGGTCCAGGTGGCTTCCGGCGCGAGCAGCGAGAGCAGCTCTTCCAGGTTTCCGGTGGCCGCGGCGGTCATGAACTTCTCGGTGATCCGCGCGGTGGTCACGGCGTCGGCGGGTGCGAAGCGCTTGCGCCGCGCCTGTACGTGCTCGCGGGCCCGGTGCGCCACCTGGCGCACCGCCGCCACCGATTTGCCCACCGCCGCGGCGATGTCGTCGTGGTTGAAGCCGAACACCTCACGCAGCACGAACACCGCGCGCTCGTCCGGAGTAAGGGTTTCCAGCAGCACGAGCATCGCCATCGACACCGACTCGGCGAGCACCGCGTCGGCCGACGGGTCGGTGTCGTCGAGCAGCAGCGGCTCGGGCAGCCAAGGGCCGATGTAGTCCTCGCGACGGCGCGTGTTCGCCCGCACCGTGTTGAGCGCCTGCCGGGTCACCAACCGGGCCAGATACGACTTGGTGTCCCGCACCGTCGCCAGATCCACCTCGGCCCACCGCAGATAGCCGTCCTGCAGCACGTCGTCGGACTCGGTCGCCGAGCCGAGTATCTCGTAGACGATCGTGAACAGCAGCGGGCGAAGGTGGGTGAACCGCTCGGCGTGTTCGTCGGTGGTCACAGCGACGCGACTCCCTGTGCGGTGGTGATCTGCCTGCCGGGGCGAGGGCCGCCCCTGGGCCAGCCCATGGCGCCCGGCTCGCGAGCCTCCCGGCGAATCCTTTTCGACACCACGAACCTGCAGGTCATTTCCTTGATCAACGCGCCAATGCGGCCGCCGATGTAGAGGTTCACCGTACTGTCGTCCTTCCGGGCGAGCTGCCGGATGCCGGCGTGGCGGCCGAGGCTGACGCACGCGCCGGTGAAGGCCAGGTCGATCAACGCCGGTTCGGTGCCCGCGATACGGCTCAGCACGGTGTCGGCGGCCTGTGCCCCGAGCGGCCCGGCGGCATAACCGCTCATCCGCAACGGCCGGCCCGACGGTGCGGCGGCGTCGCCCGCCGCGACGACGCGGTCGTCGTCGACGCTTGTCAGCGTTTCGTCGGTGAGCAGCCGCCCTAGATCGTCGGTGCTCAACCCGCTGACACGGGCCAGCTCGGGCACACCGAACCCTGCCGTCCAGACGGTCAACGCACTCGCACGGACCGCACCGCCGGCCAGGACGACCGCGTCCGGCCGGACCTCGGTCACCACGTCGGCCTCGAGCACGGTGACACCGTGCCGGCTCATCCACCTGGCGACCGACCGGCGACCCGGCGCGCTCAGATAAGGCGCCAGGGCTCGGCCGCACACCAGCGTGACCGGGCGTCCTCGCTCGGCCAGTTCCGCGGCCGTCTCGATGCCGGTCAATCCACCGCCGACCACCGTGATCGGCGCGGCGGGCGGCAATTCGTCCAGCCTGGCGCGCAGCCGCTGCGCGTCCTCGAACTCGGCGACGGGCACACCGAACTCGACGGCGCCGGGCACCGCCGACGGTGTCGCCGCGGTGCTGCCGACCGCGTAGATGACGTAGTCGTAGGCCAATCCGCCACCCGAGGCCAACTCCACGGTGCGTGTGGCGGTGTCGATGCGTGCGACGCTGTCGACGACCAACTCGATGTTCTCGCCGAGCAGCGTGCCGTAGTCGATCGTCGCATCGCCGCTGCGTGCCGCGAACTGGTGCAGCCGGATCCGCTCGACGAACTCCGGGCGGGGATTGATCAGCGTGATGTCGATGTCGGCGCGCATCCGCAGACGGTTGGCCGCGAGCGTTCCGGCGTAACCACCACCGATGACCACGACCTTGTGACGTGTCTTGTGTTCAGGCATGCCTCCCAAGACACCGCGGACCACCGAAAACGTGACACGACCCGCCGTGACCCGCGTCACCGCGCGATAGGACGGGCTCGGTGTTCGCGTGCCCCTGCCGGGTCGCCGGTGACCAGACCGACGGCGACGGTTTTCCACGCAAGGCCAACAGAACCGTTTCGGATTCATCGACATCGTGCGTATCGGTAAAGGGTTTGTTCCGACCGTCACGATCAAGCTCCCGGCAGACAAACTGCCGGAGATTTGCGAGATTCCTGTGGTGCCCCCGGACAGACTCCTCCGGGATGCACTGCGGTGCCCACCCTATCCGCCGAAACGGAATGGCACGTGCGGGATGCACATCGATCGACAAGAAGCCGCTGGTCATCAGTGCCCTCGTACCACTGATCATGCAGTGCCGGAGTTGACGTCTCGGACGTGACGACCGGACCCTCAACCCCCTGAGCAGTGGAGAATGGCGGGCAACACCGCCCTGTACAACATGGACATGAAAATCAGCTCTGGCTCGTCCGCGTTGGTCCGAGCGGTAGCTGCCCCCACGACCGACGCGGGCGCCGGCCGACAACTCGCCCTCGGAATGCTCATTGGATCGTCGAGATCGACCTCGCACTCCCCCGCGACCGCTGGCGAACCCTGTTGAACGGGGGCGACACGGATGTTGATGATCTTGGCGTGAGGGAGGGCCTCCGGGTTCGGTGTGGATTGCGACATCTGCACCGGCTACCTGGAGGCCCTCACGACTCACGCTAACGCACCGTTGACTCCTGCGGGCAGGCTGCGGCTGGCCCGCTGTGTCGTGGATAAGGACTGGCCGTTGCGGCGGGCCGCGGAACGGTTCCAGGTCGCGGTGTCCACGTCCTGCGCCGGCGGGGCCGCTAGCCGAAGTGCCTACAGATACCAGAAACGCCATCCGTCACTGGCATGAGTGCAGGGGCCGACTTGGGTGAACATCCCCATGGCGTTCTGCGCGGCAGCGCAAGTGCCGTAGTCCGGGTAGGGACCGGCGATGGAGGTGACACCCGTGTCATCGGCGGCGCTCACCGCCCCTGCGGGCGCTGTCACCGCGATGGCGGCGACAGCGATCCCGATGGCCAAACGCTGGAACATCCTCATGGTCTTCCCATTTCTATTGGGCGATCAATTCGCCGGCCTGGTGACGTGGTGCTGATTCGGCCGCAGGGTCATGTTCCGGCCGGAGCAGGATGGTCGGTTCCTTCACGCCTGCCTTCGCCGCCTGCGGCGGGAACACCGGGAGCGTGGCGGTCCAGGTTCGGAGAAGGTCGTCGATCGTGACGTAACAGGCTTTGCTGCCCAGCAACCCGACATGGACGCCGATCGCGTAGACCCCATGCTCGTTGTGCGCGAAGACGGGCGCACCGCTGTCGCCGTTCTTGCTCGGGTACGAACCGCAGGCGTAACGACGGCCGTCCTGGTCGAGCCACCATCCCGAGAACGTCGTGCCGTAGATAAGACCGCTGGTCACACCTTGCATCGCCAGTCCGTTGCCGGCGTTGATCGCGTAGCCGTCGCCGAACTTGCCGACCGTCAGCCCGATCCCCGGAATTTCTTGCCAGCCATCGACACCGGCGTCCGGGCGAATGACGGCCGAGTCCACATTGTTCCGCCAAGTGTGCTCCGCGAACCCGAACCGACTCGTCAGACCGTAGACGATGTCGCCGACGTTGAAACAATGACCTGCGGTGAGGAAGTAAGGGATGTTCAAACTCGATCGGATTCCCCAACCACCTGTGCAGTTCGGCATACTCGTGCTCAGCATCATCGGATGTGATGGTTTGTAGTAGTAGACGGCCGCCTGCGCCGCGGAAGGCGCGATAACGGTCGATGTCAGCGCCCCCGCGAGCGCGGCGATCAACGCGACCGCACGAAAACCTGTTCTCGATCTCGACCGTCGGAATCCCAGGCGCATGACTTCCTCCCAGATCGTCTTTCCCAGCAGTGGTACACGAGGTCGCCGAGACTAACTCGCGATCCGATGCGCTGGCTTGGAAAAATGTCACCGCCGAGACCTCCACACCGCAGGAAAACCTGGCAGAATCGAGCTTCGGCTGATGTCGATCAACGACATGCTCCGGGGGGGCGGAACCGTGACGCGGGATGCTTCGACGATCGGCGGCGAATACTGGAGGACGCGGACACCCGCACCTCGATTGAGGCGCTGGGTCAGCTTCTACCTGGCGTTTCGACGGGTCGCACCCGTCCCCGAGGTACGCACGGTGGCCGCGGTGAACTCGATCGTCGTGATCATCGACCTCGACCCGCCGAACCGGCGGCGGCTCACCGGCACCTCACAGGTGACGCTGTCCCCGGTGACGGGTCTGTCCAGCCAGCCCTTGAGCTATGAAAGAACCGGGACCGAGCGCGCCATTGTCATCGAACTGACCCCACTGGGAGCCCGCGCTTTACTCGGCCTGCCGTTGCGGGAAATCGCCGACACAAGCGTGGGATTCGACGACCTTCTCGGCCACCGGGCCTGTGACCTTACCGAAGAACTGCAACTCGCAAGCGACACGGATCATCGTTTTCGGATTCTGGACCGGCGCCTGTCCGGCTGGCTGCTCGACGAACCGCAGCTCACCAAGGCGCTCGACATGAGCTGGCGTCATCTGACCGTGCGGGACGAAGGCGTCAGAATCCATGACCTGGCGGATAGGACGGGCCTGAGTCGGCAACACCTGTCGAAGGTCTTCCACCGGGAAATCGGGCTACCTCCGAAAATCGTCGGCCGGATTGCCCGCTGCCACCGTGCGATCCGGCTCCTGACAGGCCGGAACCCGCCTTCGCTGGCCACCCTCGCGAACCTGTGCGGCTACACCGACCACGCGCATCTCGACCGGGACTTCCGTCTGCTGATCGGCACCACCCCGACCGCGCTCCTGCGACCACACAACACCACTGACCTCTACCTCGGCAGTCTGATCAGCATGCGTCCCACACCACCGACGGGCACCAAGCTTGAACTGGGATTCCCGCTCTCCTGGCGAGGGTGATCTCGGGCTGCATCCTGCTGTGGAGGCGGCCTTGCCTCCGTGGCCGGTAGCGGCGACGTGGATGAGGTCGCGGGTAATGCGGCGGTCGGCTTCGAGCTCGGTGAAGGGAAAGCCGGTGGCCACTCGTACATCGGACGCCGCAGGCGTGATCCGGTTCGACTTCCGCTCTTTACCGAGGAAACGGCGCTTCACCACAGGAAGCGCCGTAATCCCGCGGTTCGGAAAGCCGAGTCGATCCGGCTCGGCATTCCACCGGGGCGTTCAGCCGCGGTTCAGTTCGTCCAAGAGATCTCGAGCGGCGAGATCGCCCCAGGTCAACCCGCGCTCGAGAACGGCACGGGCTTCGCTGACGCGCCCTTGGCTGAGGAGGAGTTCCCCTAAGGCCGAACTCCAACCCTCCTCATCATGATTGAAACCCTCCCAGAATTCTTCCTCGGCGGCCGCGACTTCCTTCCGGTGATGCCAGAGGAAGCGGGCATACCGCTGATGAATCCTCGGCGCGTTCAGTTCGATCGCCTGCCTGAACAGGCTTTCAGCCTCACCTAGGCGGCCGAGACGGGCATAGACGGCGGCGAGAGGCGCGTAAACACCCGGAACTTCCGGGCCAAGGTATCTTTCACCGACTTCAGCCGCAGCTGCCAGATCATCGAGATCTTCCGAATACAGGACGACAAGATTTCCAGGTGCGAGTACGTCGCCGAGATCGGCGGACCGCACCAAGACGTCTCGTGCCTCGTCGAACCGTTCCTCGTCTTGAAGAAAAACGGCGAAGTCGTTGAGCGCTTCGACATCGCCGTTCGCAATGGCGTTCCGGTAAGCCTTTTCGGCCGCTTTCGCTTCCCCGAGCTCGGCGGCCAACGACCCGAGCAGACTGTACAGATCAACCCGTCCGGCCTTGATCGCACGCTTGAGCACCTTGAGAGCTTCACGTGGTCGCTCGGTACCAAGCAGGGCGTAGGCGAGTTCCCGAGGAGCTTCGGGCTCCCCCGCGAGAAGTGCTTCACGAAGGGTGCGCACGGCCTCCTCGTGCCGGTCTTCGTGCCGCAGCTCCACACCGCGAGACGTCAGATCGTGCTTGCTCATGCTGATCACCAAGCTCATTCTCACAGGTACGGCTCTGCTCCATGGAGCCTAGCCCGACGGACTGCCCAGTGCCGATTGCCCGGCCAGGGGTGGGATGCACAGGGTTTCGCGCGTCCCACCCCAGGGCCGGTCCTATCGCCAGCCGAACGCCATCTTCGGCGGATTTCTCCGTTTGTTCGGGTGCAGCGGGATTTTCCTGCGCCCGCCGTGATTGGCAGCTCCCTGATGCTTGTCACGAGATGATTTGCTTTTACTGGTCTCGTGCGGCTTTCGTCCTTGCTGGTTCAAGGGCAGCTTCTTCTTTTTGGCGAATGCCATTTTCAGTCGGCCGACCGAGGCGCGGGCCTTGCTCGGCGTCCTCGACGTTGCCGGTGCGAAGGTAGGCATCGACGGCGTACGGGACGACTTCACCCGACCACGTCCAAATCTGCTTGGCCCGCAACAGTTCCACGGCACGGCTGGCGTAGCTGCGGGCCTGGTCGACCGTGTCGCCGGGCAGCAGCATGCGTACCAGCGCACCAGCGGCGGCGATAGCGACCGGCGAGATGGCGTTGCGGGTGTCGCCGAGCCCAGCTTCCTGCAGGTGTCTTCGGGCTTCTCCCCGGTTTCCCTGGGCGATGGCGTACCACCCTTTGACCAGTTTGAGTTCGCTGACGACCGGGTGCAGGCCAGGGTATGCCCGCTCAAGCCGGTCCGCGCGTTCGTCGATGCCATCCCATTGACCGGCGGCCCAATCAAGGCGGATCCGGGTTGCTTCGGCAGTCCCGACCACGAACGGGACACCCGCACCAGTGGCCAGATCCAGCCCGACGCGCAGCTGGTCATGCGCCGCGGGGAGGTCACCGACCCACGAGAAGCCGTCGGCGAGATTGCAGTACGCCCTGGCGCGCGGCCGATGCCGGGATCCATCACCGCGACGAGCCAGCCGGTCCGGTCGGGTGTGGCCGCGGCCCACGCACGAAGGACCTGGATGAACAGCAGGTCCAGGATCCGCGACACCATGGCGGCACCCCCGGGCCGAGGGTCGGTGACTTCGAGCGCGAGGAGCTGGTGGCTGATCTCGTGCCATTGCCGTCGTTCGCCGGCCGAAGCGGGCAGGACGAGCATGGGCGGCAGTGACGCAAGCAGGTGGTCGGCGAGGCTGGCGTCGAACGTGAGGGTTCCGGTCATCCAGCGTGCCCCCTCGCCCGGGACATGGAGGCTGTGCGGATCGCCGTGCGGCAGCAGCACCAGGGCGCCTTGGTGGAGGACGCTCGCACCGCGGCCGGGCACGGTGACGTGGACCTTCCCGTGGTCGACCAGGTGCAGGACACACGGCCCGCCGGACACCGTGACTGTTTGCCCGTGGCCCAGCGAAGTACGGGACAGCTGGTCTCCCCGTAGCCCGATCGTGGCGAGCACGTCGGACAGCACGTCAGGTCCGACCGCCTCCCGAACCGAGGAGCCACGAGTCATGTCCGACAAACCCGCCATCGTTCTGGTCCACGGCTTCTGGGGCGGCGCCGCCCACTGGGAGAAAGTCATCCTCGAGCTGGCCCGGAGAGGCTACGACTCCCTGCACGCGGTGGAGAACCCGCTCACCTCGCTCGCCGACGACGCCGAGCGGACCCGCAAAATGGTCAAGCAGATCGACGGCCCCGTGGTGCTGGTCGGGCACTCCTACGGCGGCGCCGTCATCACCGAAACCGGCGATCTGCCCAACGTGTCAGGTCTGGTCTACATCGCCGCGTTCGCCCCGGACGCCGGGGAAAGCCCCGGCCAGATCAGTCAGGAGCACCCGCCCGCCGCGTTCGACAACATCGCCCCCGACTCCGACGGCTACCTGTGGATCAAACCGGAGAAGTTCCGGGAGAGCTTCGCGCAGGACCTGACCGAAGACGAGGCCCTGGTCATGGCCGTCACGCAGAAGGCACCGCTGGGATCGACCTTCGGCGACACCGTGACGAGCCCGGCCTGGAAGGCCAAACCGTCGTGGTACCAGGTGTCCACCGCCGACCGCATGATCCACCCGGACAACGAACGCCGCATGGCCGAACGGATGAACCCTCGGCGGATCATCGAACTCGACGCCGGCCACGCGTCGCTCGCGTCACAACCCGGTCCGGTCACCGACCTCATCGACACCACCGTCCGAGATCTCGCCGACGCCTGACCTCGAGGACTGGCTCCGAGCCGTGCATCGCCGCGCAATGGCCCGGGCGCGAACGCGACAGCAGAATGAGCCGAGCGCCGATCAGAGGCTTACCGACATGCACAATAGGATGCGCGGGCGCCGGTGGTCCTGGCGGAGGGAACGGGACGTGCCGGCAAGTGCTTTGTCACGACACGTGCCGTGCGACTAACCCGGGCGGGGCAGGTGACTCGACACGTTCAGGTGGTAGCCCGCGGTTCGAGTTGAGTGTCGAGGTGCCGCTTGTAGCGTCAGGCTGAGTCGGCTCTCCTCGGGAGGCTCCTCATGGTCGTCGCACAGCGTCGGCGCCGTGCCTTGAATTCGGTGTCGCGCCGGGCACTGACGTTCGGCATGGTGGTCGCCGTCATCCTCACCGGCCTCACGCCGGCGGGTGTCGCGCAAGCCGCCACGTGGCCGGTGCAAGGAGAGAACGACCCGTCGACCTTCGACTGCGATCATCTGTACTACAGCAATTTCCGGTCCGGCATGCAGTTCCGTTCCGATGCCGAAGGCGATGCCGAGATCCAGAACACGGTGATCAGCAAGCGGACGGGCGCGGGCCCGCCGGACTACTGGTCGACGAACATGGCGCTGGGCAAGGATCCGGACTCTGGCCGGGTCGCCGCCTTCTATTCGAGTTACACCACCGGGAACCTCACTCTGTACAAGCACGTCTCCGGGACGAACACCGTCACCGACGAGATCGCGGGCGGTCAGCCCCGCCGGTTGCCCGCCGGGGTGAACTGGGGCGGGCTCGGCGCCGATCCCGCTCGTGGGGCGCTCTACGGCGCGCAGAACGGTGGAGCACCGGTGCTGTTCGCGATGGACCTCGCCAGCGGTGACACCAAGACGTATTCCCGCGGTTCGACGCTGAAGCCCGTTCCGGCGAACGATCCCGTGTTCGCCGGCGGAACGCTCGTCCCCGACCTGTTCGTCGACGACAACGGAGGCGTGTACTACGGGATCGTCTACGGCGGACAGAGCTACGTCTACCGCTTCGACCCGGACACCGGCGAGACCACCCAAGCGGTGAAGGTCACCGGGCCCGGATCGTCGAACGGATTCTCCAACTACGGCATGGCCTACCTCAACGGTTCGATCTATCTCGGCTACTACGGCGGCGCCTTGTACAAGGTCGATCCCCGTACCGGCGTCTCGGTGCAGGTTCCCGGCGGCAACGCCCAGACCAACCAGGTCGGCGGATCACTTCCGAATCCGGCGGCTCCTGGCCGATCACGGACCTGGCCAGCTGTTCGATCGCGCCGGATCTGACGAAACGGCTCGTGGTCACCAAAAAGGCGGACAAGACGAGCGCCAAACCGGGCGACAAGGTCACCTACACCGTCACCGTCGCCAATGAGGGAACGGCGCCGGCGCCGGGCACCGTCGTCTCCGACGACCTGTCCGGCGTGGTCGACGACGCGGCCTACAACGGCGACGCGAAGGCTGTTTCCGGCGGCGCCGAACTGGCGGAACCCACCTATTCGCCCACCGACGAACGGTTGACGTGGACCGGCGACCTCTCCCCCGGCGCGACGGTGACGATCACCTACTCGGTGACCGTCGGCTCGCCGCCGGGCGGGGACAAGACGCTCGACAACGTCGTGACCGTCCCCGGCAGCAACTGCGCGGCACCCGCGGCGGAATGCGCGGTGCGCGTCCCGGTGGCGACGTTGAAGATCGTCAAAAGCTCCACGCCGGAGAAACCCATGCCCGGCCAGAAAGTCACCTATACCGTCAAGCTCACCAACGACGGCACCGCCGACTGGACGGACGCCACGGCTGTCGACGATCTGTCCGATGTGGTCGATGACGCGACCTACGGCCGGGATGCCACCGCGACCACCGGCACCGTGGCCTACACCGAGGCCGACACGACCTTGCGGTGGTCCGGTGCCGTCGCCAAGGGCGGCACGGTCACGATCACGTATTCGGTGACCGTCGCGGACCCGCCACGCGGGAACAAGCGGCTGACCAACGTCGTCGTCGGCCCGGACGGTTCCTCGTGTCCCGAAGACGGCACCGATCCCGACTGCGGGACGGACGAGCCGGTCAGCGGTCTGGTGATCACGAAGTCCGCGGCGCCGGCCTCGGCCAAACCCGGCGACGTCGTGACCTACACCCTCACGGCGCGCACCCTGGACGGCTCGGCCGCGAGCGCCGTCACCCTGACCGACGATCTCTCCGGCGTCGTCGACGACGCCACGTACAACGGTGACGCCGCCGCATCGGTCGGCGGGAGCCCCACTCCGAACCAGCCCGCCTACGACAGCTCGACCACGACCCTGCGCTGGACCGGCGACGTACCGGCCGGGCAGACCGTCACGATCACCTACTCGGTGAAGGTCGGTTCGCCACCGGGCGGGGACAAGGTGCTGCGCAACGCTGTCACCGGGCCCGAGGGCTCGACGTGTCCACCGGCGAGCACGGACCCGGCCTGCCGCACGGTGACCCCGATCGGTGTCCTGTCGATCTCGAAGACGACGAACCCGGACTCCGCGATGCCGGGCGAGAAGGTCACCTACACGGTGAAGGTGACCAACACCGGCACCGCCGCCTATCCGGGTGCTTCGTTCACCGACGACCTGAGTGGTGTCCTCGACGACGCCACCTGGAACGGCGACGCCACCGCCACCTCCGGCGTCACGACGTTCGACGATCCGGGCCGGAAGCTCGATTGGACGGGCGAAGTCGCCGCGGGTGGCGCAGTGACGGTCACCTACTCGGTCACCGTGGGCAAACCGCCCGCCGGGGACCGACGCCTGACCAACACCGTCGTCGGCCCGGAGGGCTCCACCTGCCCGCCCGGCGCGGTGGTTCCGGACTGCTCGACCGAAACCCCGCTCGGCTCGTTCGTCTTGTCCAAGACCGCCGCCCCGGCCACCGCGAAGCCCGGCGACGTCGTCACCTACACCGTGACCGCGAGCAACCCCGGCACCGGTCCCTACCGCGGCGCCCGGTTCACCGACGATCTGAGCGGCGTCCTCGACGACGCGACCTACAACCGGGACGCGCGGGCCGACACGGGCACGGTCGACTACTCGGCGCCGCGGCTGACCTGGGCGGCGGACCTGCCCGCGGGTGCCACCGTCACCGTGACCTACTCGGTGACGGTGAACAAACCACCCACCGGCGACCGGGCCCTGCGCAACTCCGTGACCGGCACCGAGGACTCGACCTGCCCGCCCGGAACGACGGCCCAAGAGTGTTCCGAGGTCACCCCGCTCGCCGCATTGCGGATCGTCAAGTCCGCCGTCCCGGCCGCTCCCCGCGCCGGCGACCGAGCCACCTACACGGTGCGCGTCCAGAACACCGGGACCGCCGCCTATCCGGACGCCCGGTTCACCGACGACCTGACCGGCGTCCTCGACGACGCGAGCTACAACGACGACGCGACATCGACGGGCGGAACCACCGGCTACGCGGCGCCGGTGGTGACCTGGACCGGGGACGTCGCTGCCGGGGCCACCGTCACGATCACCTACTCCGTGACCGTGAACCGCCCGCCCGATGGGGACAAGAAGCTGGCCAACACCGTCACCGGTACGCCGGACGGCAACTGCCCGCCGAACTCGGCCGACCCGGACTGCGGGACGGTCACGCCACTGCCCGCGCTGAAGATCCGCAAGACGGCCACCCCGGCCGAGGTCAAGACCGGCGACACGGTCACCTACACCGTCACCGTCGAAAACATCGGTGCGGCAACGGACCCCGCGGCGTCGTTCACCGACGACCTCACCGATGTGCTCGACGACGCCACCTACAACGGGGACGCGAAGGCGGATACGGGCACGATCACCTTCACACCACTGACGCTGACCTGGACCGGTTCGCTGGCTCCTGGCGCGAAAGCCACCGTCACCTACACCGTCGTCGTAACCAACAAGGGCGACAAGCGCCTGGTCAATGTGGTCACCGGAGCGGGCTCGAACTGCGAGGACGGCTCCGAAGACCCCGACTGCCGCAACGAACTGCCCACCCCCGCACTCCGGATCACGAAATCCGCGGCCCCGGCCACCGTGGCACCGGGAGGCAAGGTCACCTACACCGTCGTCGTCCGCAACACCGGGCAGGCGCCCTATCGCGGCGCGTCCATCACCGACGACCTGACCAAGGTCCTCGACGACGCCACCTACAACGACGACGCCGTCGCCGATCTCGGCACCATCGCCTACACCCGGCCGCGGCTCACCTGGACCGGCACGATCGCGCCCGGCGCGGCGGCGACCATCACCTATTCGGTGACCGCCACGAAACCCGCACGCGGAAACCATCTCCTGGACAACACCGTCATCGGCGGCGACGAGACCAACTGCCCGCCCGCCGGCACGGATCCCGCCTGCGGAACCCGAACGCCGGTGCTGTCGATGACCGTCGCCAAGACGGCGTCGCCGTCGAGGGATGTCGCCCCTCGCGGCGAAGTCACCTACACCCTCACCATCACCAACACCGGCGCCGCCACCTACGACGACGCCACCGTGACCGACGACCTGTCCGGCGTTCTCGGTGCCGCCACCTACAACGACAACGCGAAAGCCACGAGCGGATCCGTCGCTGTCGCCGGGAAAACGCTTCGCTGGCACGGAAAACTCGCCGTCGGCCAGAAGATCGTCGTGACGTACTCGGTCACCACCAACCCCGATTCAGGCGGAACCAGGCTGCGCAACACCGTCACCACAACCTCTCCCGGTGGCAACTGCCTGACCCCGGCCGAGCCCGGCTGCTCGACCGAAACCCCCATCACCGCCGGAGAGCCGCCGACACCTCCGACACCACAGCCCGGCGACCCGACGCCGCCACCGATCCCGCCTGGCGACCACACACCGCCGACGAGCCCGCCCGGCACCGGGCCGCTGGCCTCGACCGGTTCGCACACCAGCGAACTGCTCGCGTTGGCACTCGCCGCCCTACTCGCCGGAGCCTGGATGCTGCTCTTCGGCCGCCGCCGGATCCGTCGCTGAACAGCGGACCGGATCTGCTTGTGGAGTAGTTGGCTCGGTGACCAGGCCGCGTGCAGTTCTCCGGAGCCTAGAAGTGATCGGCCAGGCCGAAGGCATCGTCATGAGCTGTCAGCACAGCAACGCTGAAGATGCCTTCGCCCCGCTCCGTAAGACCTCACCAACTGAACTCGACCCCCGTGTTCCAGAGAGCGCCTCCGACACCCACCGAATTGCCGGCTTCGATCGCGGGAACCGGGTCTATGGTTCCCTGATCATCGATGTCGAAGGAGGCGGACGCTCCGAATCCGATGGGCCCGAGCGACCCGCCGGTCTCGACGAACGCGGCTTTGCCACCCAATTGACTTACCCGCTTGTTGTCGAACGATCGCGTGGAACTGGCGTTCACGCCCACGCCTATGCCGATGCCGACCTTGAAGGACCAGACCGTCCTCTTGTTGCCCTGATCGTCTGTCATGGTGCAGCGCTTGAACCCTACGACGACGATCGCTTGGGCATCGATCCCGACACACGAACCGCTGGATCCTTGGGCGACTTCCCTCTTGCGCTTCCGTTCCTTCTCCTCGTACTCGGCGAGGGCGGCCTTCTCTCGTTCCAGCCGCTGGATCTCGCGGTACGCCTCCTCGCCCGAAAGGCAAGTCCCGGTCAGCAAGCGGTAGTCGTCACACACCGAGTACCTCACCGATGGGCCGCACTCGACTATCCGAGAACCCGGCCCCGCCCACGGGCAAGGCGAAGTGTCGGTCGTGATGTTGACAGGGTTCCGGAGCGTGGTGCCGAAACGCCTCGGGTCGTCTCTGCGGTTCTTGGCGTCATTGGACTTCTTGCTCTTCTCCCGCAACGAGTCCTGCGAAGGCGGCGGGGGAACGTTGTGCCTGACCTGCTCCGGGCCAGGGCAGCATCGCGCGACCTCGTCGTCCATTCTGCATCCGACTCCGTCGGGGCCGCTGCACGGCGACAACCCTGTCGGGTCGCTGAGGGTGACCGGGCTGCCGTTGGCGTACCCGTAGCCCTGCATCTGCTGTGGATCGGACGGGTCCATGATCGGGTCGACGGACAGGAACCTTCCGGTGGAGGTGTCGTACTCGCGGGCGCCCAGGTGAGTCAGCCCGGTCGAGGCATCCCGCGTTCCTCCCACGAAACCGCGTTCGCCCGGCCATGTGCCGGAATCGCCCCGAGGTGAGCCGAAGGGATCCTGGCGCCGTTTGGACACTGTCGCGGACTTGGTGTCGATGGAGACCTGGGCCGTGCCTTGGTGATCACTGGCCAGCCAGTGCAACGCGTTGCCGTCGTGCATCGCGATGGTCTTGTCGCCGTGCGTGTAATAGCGGCTGACAACGGGTTTCGTGGCCCCCACAGGCAGGCGGATCTCCTGCTTCCCCAGATAGAGCGTGGTTCCAGCGGGATCCTTGCGCAGCAATCGGGAGCCGCCGGGGGTGTAGATGAACGACGTCGTCCCGCCATTGGCCGTCATCGAGACGAGGTGGCCTTCGCCGTCCCAGACCATGGATTGATCGAGGCCGGGCTTCGTTCGCTTCGTGGTTTGGCCTTTGGCGTCGTATTCGAAGGTCTCTGTACCTGCCGGGTCGCTGACCGAACGCAACGCATGAGGCTGTGCCTGCGGATTTTCCGTGTAGGCATAGGCACGACCGGCGGACGTGGTGGGACCGCGTTCGGTCTCTCCCAACCGGTTCCCGCCCGGCGCGTAGCGATACGAGTTCCAGTACGCGGCCGGCCCCGGTGCAGCCGTGGGCTCCGCCGCGCAGCCGCCGCCGGCCGACCAGTCGCTCTGGGCCGCGGTCCACGCCTCCGTCAGTCTGCGCAAGCCGTCGTGCCGGAAGCACTGCACGTCCGCGGGAGATCCGATCGGTATGTCGGCCATCGACGTGATGTTGCCCGCCGGGTCGTAGGTGTACTGGACATCCGACTGGATCGGGTGCGGAACTTCCGCGTGCGTGACGAACCTGTTGGGACGACGGGTGCTCGAGTCGTAGTAGAACGACTGCCATGCGCGATTGCCGACCGTCCCGTGTTCGAGACGCTGCACTTCCCCATAACGGGTGTAGTGCGTTTCGAAGACGAGCTGGGTACCTGTACCGGTTTGAGTCGACACGAGATGCCCACTGTTGTCCATGAGATAACTGACGGTCTGCTCGAGTGAGGTCTCCGTCACGCCAGCCTCGGGAACCGGAGGATACGTTTCGCCGGTGAGCGTTCCGTCCTGCCCGTAGGACATGTTGGTCTGGTACGTGCCCGCCAGCTTGCCCTCTGCTGCCGGGATGGTGACCGAAGTGGACAGTGGATTGTTGAGCGCCGTGTATCCGTTCACCGCCGAGCTGTAGGCGTTTCCGGAGACATACCTGGTCGCGGATGCCGCCAGGCCCTTTCCGAACGGCGCCGTGTCGAAGGTCCACTCAGCCAGTTTCGGGCCGCCGGGACCGTCGGCGTGCAACGCGGTCTTGCGACCGAGCCCGTCGTAGACGGTCGCGAGAACCTTCCCGAGGACGTCCTTCGTACTGGTCATGCGGTCGAGGTCGTCGTAGGTCATGGTGACCGCGCCCGCGTCAGGATCGGTCGCCGTCGTCTTCCTCCCCCGCAAGTCGTAGCCGTAGGACCAAGTCGCGTTGTCCGGTCCGGTCACCTGCGCGAGCTTGCCCGCCGAGGTGTACCGGTAGCGGGTGACATCGTGACCGCCCTCCGGTTTGGGCCCGTGATACTGGCGAAGTTCGGTGGTACGGCCGCGGGCATCGGAGATGACCGTCGTCGCCGTCCCGCCGTCCGGGGGCGTGGTGTGCACACGATCACCGTCGTAGCCGGTGAAGGTCGACCACTTGTCAGCGGAGCCCGCCTGGTGGATCGTCTCCACGACCCGGCCGGCGCCATCGAACTTCTTCCTGGTCATGCCCGGCACTTCGGCGTCGGCGGCTCGCCAGAGACTCGTGTCGACCTGTCCGTCGTTGAAGTACGGATTCGTCTGCTTGTACGGCCTGCCATGGGAGTCGTACCGCGTGTCGGTGATCAGCCGACCCTGTTCGAACGGCATTTCCCTGCCGTTCTCCTCCCGCATCCCCACACCGGGTGTCTGGGTCTGCCGGAGGCGCAGCAGGCCGTCGTACACCTCGTTCTTCGTCACGTACACGCCGTTCGGGCCGATCTTCGAGGTGGTCACGACGGTCGCGTCGTCCCGCCGCACCAGATAGCCGAACTTGAAACTCCCTTCCGGGTTGTTCGCGCGTCGCCGGTTGGGTAGCCAGACCTGCGCCGTGCGACCCAACGCGTCGATGGCCGTCTCGGTCACGCGGCCGTTGGGATCGACCACCTTGACGGGCGCTCCGAACGCGGGTTCGAGCGTCTTCGTGGTCACCAGCCCCGCTGGGACCGCCACCGTCGGAGGACTCGTCGTGGTGATCTGCGTGACCGGGCCGCCGGTCACCGGGGTATGGGCGGTCTTGCTGACGTTGCCCAGCGCGTCGGTCGACTGTGTCACCCTGCCATGGGCGTCGTAGGCGAAGTCCCCGGTCTTCACGTAGACGGGTCCTGCCGCCGGTCGGTCTTTGGCCACTTCCGTCCGGTTCAGGTTTCCTTTGCCGTCGTAGCCGAAGATGGCGTCGGAAACCGCGTGCTCCGGGAAACGAGCGGTGGCGCCACACGCGACGGAGACGGTCTCCTCGCGTACTTTTCGGCGGAGATGCCAGGTGTTCTCGTCACGCGAGTAGGTCGCGGTCGTGCACAAATCGTCTTCCGCGGTAGCGATGTCCCCGAGGTTGTTGACCTGTACGGGCAGTCCGCGGTCGTCGTAGCCGGTGACGGTCTCCGTGGTTCGCCAGCCGCCCGCGGCGAGAGCCGTGAAGGTCCGTGCTCGGCCGGGCCGGACGAAGTAGGCGTGGTACTCGCCTCGGCTCGCCGTCGGCCCTCGCCAGTCCGGGTGGCTGACGGTCCTGCTGACCACCGGTGGGTTCGAAGCGGAATCGGAACCGTAGGTCGTCGTCTCGAAATTGAAGCTCCGCAACCAGTCTTCGTCCTTGCGGGTGCTCTGGCCATCGCCTGCGGAGTCGACGACCGATTCCGTACGCCTGCGGTTGTCGGGCAGCCGGTCCGCGTCCATTCCGCGGTAGTACCGCAACTCCGACATGGTTCTCGGACTGCGTCCCGGGTCTTGCGCCGGATCGGCGCCCGTCGTGATCCGCACGCGTTTGAAGCCGCGGAACTCGTTCCAGGTCTTCTTGTCATCCTTGACGAACTCGGAGGTGTTCCAGTGCCAGGCCGCTCCGTCCAGGTACTCGTACCGGGTGGTGTGTTCGGGGTTGGTGGCGATCATGTCGGTTCGCGTCACCGATGAGACGACATACTTGTGGAAGTAGTCCACCCGCGGCTCGTGCCCGGCGGGTGCCCACCTGACCGGGAAGCAGCGCATCTGGTTGGTCTCCGGATTGGCGGGCATCGCGACGCCCGCCTTGCAGTCCGGCGGCGCGTAGTCCACCGCGACCACACCCCCGTACTCGGAGATCACGCCGGTGATGCGGTACCGGTTGAGCGGGGCGTAGCCGTCCTTGCCACCGTCGACCCGGTTGGGCATCAGCGTTCCGTCGAAGGTGACCGGCGGCATGTCCAGGGAACCGCCTACCAGGCCGCTGTGCTTGATGCCCTTCAGCCACAAGACCGCGCTTTCCTTCTGTTCGATGTTGACGTCGCCCAGCCGCGGAAAGGTCTGATCCAGGGTCCAACGATCCACTGGCTCGTAGGACGAGCCGCGCCAGACCTTGGTCGTCACGGTGTCCAGACGCTGGGTCGTCCAGAAAGTGGGCGAGTGTTCGTTGCACGACGGACCGCCGCAGGACATCTTCAACGGTGTGTCGGGCCAGTTCCCGCGCTGATCCTCGGCACAGACGGAGCCGGCGACGCACCTTTTCGCGGTGGTGAACTCCACCCTGCCGGTCGCCGGGCCAGTGACGGATTTGTTGATCCCGTAGTCGATGCGCTCAAGGGTCCCGCCTCGGGTGTACGACCTCGCGACGTCCTTGGTGTTGAATCCGTAGGAGTTCGTTTCCGGCGCATAGTAGTAGCGGATCACGTTGCCGTTGCGGTCGACGACCTTGTCCAGGTTCCATCGCCAGGCCCGGTCGCAATGCGAGGTGTCGAACGTGGCTCCGTGGCACGGCTCGTTGACGTCGTCTCCGAAGACCGGGACGGTCCAGGTGGACTTCGAGTCCAGCTGCGAGCCGAACCAGTACTGGGTTCCGTCGACCGTGGTGATCACCCAGTGCTCGCCGAACTTGTCGCCGTTCGCGAGACCGGTCCGGCGTTCGATCCGTGCGCCGTCGTCATCCTTCGAACGCCACTTGCCGCCGCCGTCGCAGCAGACCAGCATGCCGCCTCCGTCGCCGTACATGGCCGTGGCGTTGTCACTGCGCCAGCACAGATCTCCTGTCTTGGCGTCGTCGTCGGCACAGGACCAATAGGACCGCTCGATGAAACCTGGCCACATACTCCAGCCGTCACCGATCCACGATGGCTGGTTGTTGGTCTCGCTGGTCGCGCCGTCGACGGCGGACGACTGATAAGAGAGCGCGACCTTGGGTTCGAAACCGCCCGGTGCCGGAGGTACCCGCATCGGGTAGGACCATGTGAAGTCACCGGTGTGGGTGTTGATGTCCCAGGTGGCGGTGGGCGACAACGGGGAGGCCGCGGGGCGGCCGGAGCCCGGCCGCTCCGAAACCGGTTGCTGGTTGTTCGCCAGTGCGCGCCGTGATGTCTGATCCGGCTCCCGGGTCCGCGGAGTCTCCTTGGTGACGGATACCGATGGCGCCGGCGGCGGTATCGACGGCTCGCTCGCCGCGGGCGCCCCGGACGCGGCGGGTGGCGTGACGGCCAGTACGGGAACCAATGACGCGAAGAGGACGACGACCAGTCCGCGAATCGTCCACTGTGATCTCACGCGGTGTGCTCTCATCGGGAGGCCTCTCACGAGCTCGTCACAGCCGGATAGGAATTGCGCAGCGCCTTTTGCCGGTCCGGTGATAGCGAGCCGGTGTAGAGACGCACGTCGTCCACACCTCCGGACCAGAACTCGGAGGCTGTGGCACCGGGGCCGGCCACGGCGCGGCCGATCTGAACGGCCCCCGCCCCCTGCCACGGCCGTAGCAGCTTGCCCGCGTCGAGGTCGGGTTCACTGAGTGGATCGTCGTTGTAGACGTACAGTTCGATCTGCCCGGAACCCGCCTCGTACACCCCGACGAGCAGGACCCAGTTGCCGAATTGGCTGGGGCGCACCGATACCGCGGCCTCGGTGACGGTCCCGTTCTCCTCCGGCATCTCGAAGATCCACTTCCCGTTGCCCGATGCCTGGTCCTGGTCTATCCGGTGTCCAAGACGGAATTTCACCGGCCCCTTGCCGTCCGCACCGCCGGACAGGCTGACCGCGTCGCGGGTGCACTCGTCCTCGCAGGGAGCGGGCTTGGTCAGGTTCGCCCAAGCCGACACCGTGAAACTCCGGTCGGTCCGGAGGTCCGCCCCGCTCGCGGTGACCGCGTCGTCCACGCCGTCCAGCCGGGCGGCCTTGCCCGCCCTGCCGGGACCGTAGCCCGCGCCTCCGACCAACGCGCCGATACGGGCGCCGATCGAGTCCGTGGGGCTGTCGTTGAGCTTCCAGTTGTGCACCAGAGCCATGTCGCGGCCTGCCATGACACGGATCTCGTCGGCGAACAGCGCGCGACTGTAGACCTGGACGTCGTCGATCGCGCCCTTGAAGCGTTGTCCCGGTGTCCCGCCGGACTTCATTTGGCCGACTTGCAGCTTGCCGTTGTTGTGCACCGGAACGGCGTGTTTCGCGGTGGCGACCAACGTCCCGTTGACGTACAGCTCGATTTGTCCGCGCGGTTTGTTGTGGACGCCGGTCACGTGGGTCCAGGCTCCGGCTTGGACCTTGCCCGCGACCGCCGAATCGCCGGCCGCGGCCATCCGCCATTTCCCGTCGGCTCCCGCGGCGAGCGCGAACGAAGAGAGGGCGCTGTGGTCTTGGGACAGGACGGTGCAGGAGCAATCCGTGGCGACGTCGGGGCGGACCCACGCGGACACCGTGTAGCTTTCCGTCGAATCGACGGCGTTCGCGGTCTCGACAGCGTTGGTTCCGTCCAAGCGTAATGCCTTGTCAGCGGCGTCGGGGTCCTCGCTTTGGCCTTCGGTGTAGGCGGGCGTGCCAGCCCAGGTACCCGTCAAACCGCGACCGGAAGAGTCACCGAGGTCACCGTCGAACTTCCAACTACCGGACGACACACGGTTCTGGCTCACCACTGCCTTGATCTCATCGGGCGACAGGACCCGGCTGTAGGTGCGGACCTCGTCGACCGTGCCCGGCCAGAAGTCGCTCTCGGCGCCGTTGAACTTGCCACGGCCCATGACCAGCTTCCCGCCTGCGTTCCAGTCCGTGCCCGGGTAGACGAACTTCTCGTCGTTGCCCAATTCGCCGTTGACGTAGATCCGCATTTCCTTGGTCAGCGCGTCGTAAACCCCGGTCAGATGCACCGGCACACCCAGCGCCGGGGTCTGCTTCGCGACGACGCCGTGCCACCGCAGGGCCGCGCCGTCGGCGATGTCGGCGGAGAACTTCAAGAACACCCATCTATGCTGATCGGCGTTGTACTGCAGGTAGAAGCCACTGTTGAACACGCCGTCCTGACTGACCGCGGTCATCGCCAGTGGTTTGGCGACGAATCTGTTCGCGGTCACCCAGGCCGAGACTGTGAAGCTCCGGTCGGTCCGCACGGCCGGGCCGTCGGTCACCACCTGGGCCTTCGGTGTATCCGGATTGTCGAACTTCACCGCGCGACCGAGTTCACCATTGTCCACAAAGGTCGCGCCGTTGATCAACGTTCCTGCGCTGGCGCCGGGGATCTCGTTGCGTGCCTTGGTGTTCGGTGCACCAGGGGACGCGGGCCGGTCGTCGAACCGCCAGTGTCCCGTGCGGACATTGTCTCGGCTGACCTTCGCACCGACCTCGGCGTCGGACAGCGGCCGGTCGAAGACCTGCACCTCGTCGAGCGCGCCCTGCCAGTGATGTCCCTTGACACCGGCCCATTGCAGCCTGCCGACGGCCAGCTCACCGCCGGCCTGCCACGGCGTCCATCCGGCCGGCGCTGTCTTCTTCGCGGCCAACGCACCATCGACATACAGCCTGGCTTCAGCGGTTCCGCGATCGAACACGCCTGCCACGTGGGCCCACTTTCCCTGCTGCGGCTGGTGGGCGGCCGCGGACGTCTCGAGAGCGATTCCGGCTCCCGGATTCGCCGGGGTCCCGCCTGGCAGCCAGAACGCCCACTTCGGTCCTTGGCCGTCGTCACGCAGGTGGAGCAGCCAGCCGCTGTATCCGTTCTGCGGGTTGTCCTGGCTCACCACACCCATGGGGTCCGTGCGGAACACGTCCGGCCTGGCCCACGCCGACACCGAGAAACTGGTGTCGGTCCGGACGGTGGTCGGCGCGGTCATCGCGCTCCCGGACTGCCCGTCCAGCAACAGACCGGTCCCGACGGCTCCTGAGGTGTACGAGGCAGCGCCGTTCAGGGCACCGTGTTTGTCGCCCTGATAAGCGCTGTCCTTGGCGTTCCCCTCGAAGGACCACTGGTGCCGTGCGCCGTCGCCGGCACGGACGTTGAAGTCGTGGTGCGTCGAGTCGCTCTTGTTTCCGGCCCTGTCCACGCTTTGGACGAAGAGGGTCCGGGGGCCGTCCCCCGGTGGCGCGATACTGACCTGCGCCGGCCCTCCCAGCGCCGTCGCGTCGACCTTCTCGTTCGGCGGATCCTGCCAGCCGTACAGGTAATGATCGATGTCGCCGACGCCCTGGCTACCGAACGTGAACATGTCCGGGATTCCGGTGCCGCCGTGCCAGTCGTTGTCCTTCGTGTAGATCCTCGATTCCACGGTCGGCGTGGCGTGGGGCTTCACCAAGTCGACCGCGAACAGCTGACCGTGGGCCGCCGCACTGCTCGCCGGGGCGTCGTCCTCCGCGTGTACCCACCAGCTGACCTGCAGCCCGTCCTTGTCCGTGAGCGACAGGCCACGGCTCACCGCCACACCGGAGGGGACGAACTCTCCGTCCGACGCTTCTTCAGGGCGTCCTGTGGGCCGGACGCGCCACTTCGGCCGGACCCGTTCGTTGTCCGGATCCGAGACCGTGGTGATCAGCTGAATATGCTGGTTGGCGGTGTAAGGCACGCCGGCGCACCATTTGCACGGCGTCGGCAACGGCGGGTCCGTTCGCGGGTTCGCAGGCTGGTTCGGGGCCCGGTTCCACTTGATCGAGATCCGGGTCTCGGCCGAGGCGTACTTCCGCCACGCGAACTGATCGTTGGAATCCATGGCGTGCAGATAGAAGGTCGTCGCACCGCTCTGGTTCACCGCGTTGCGGATGTCCAGTTCGACGCCGTGGGCACCGTTGCACGAAGTGGGCGCGGCGAACTCGATCCATTGTCCCGGATTCTCGGGCTTGTTGTTCCACGTCGTGCCGTTTCCGATGGAGTGGAACACCGGACGGAGGTGATGGTTGCGGACCTGGCAACTCGGGCTGTAGGCCACCGTGGTGTAGAACTTCGCCTCCAGGATGTCCTTACCCGCGAGCTGACCGGTGTCGTAGAACGAGAAGTAGGCGCGGCCCTCACCGATGCCGTTGCACTCGTTGTGCTCGTTCCAGCACTGCCCTACCTGTGCCCAGTCCGGATGGGTCGCGTCCGCGCTCCGGCGATCGAAGGCTTGGTTGCGGAAGCGATCGCCGGACAGCACCGTCGCCCAGTAGTTGTGGCCTTGTGCGAAGTAGGCCGGATCGACCGTCACCGGATAAGCCGTGCCCTCACCCGCCAAGAACTTCTGGTCCGGTTTCAGCGTCAGGACGTCACCCGAGACTTCGACTCCGACCTTTTCGGCCCGCCCGTTCGCGTCCCACATCATCGACGACGCCGAACCGAAGAATTGGACGCCCTTGTCGTCCACCGCCTTCAGCGCCCCTGAGGATTCCGCGGTGACGCGCACACCCTTGGCGGCGATCCGCAACCGGACCTTGGACAGTGCGGGATTCTTCGCGGCGTCAGCGTTCTTCACCACCAGCAACTGCCGGTAGCCTCCGGCGTCCGCCCGCATCACGAGGTCCACCCCCTGAAGGACCTCGGGATAAGTCGCGGACGTACCGGCCAGGATCGGCTTCGGCAGCGTGGACGGCCAGTGCAACGCCAGCTCCTTGTCGCCGGCGGTCATGCGGATCAGCGGCGCGCCGTCGCCACCGCCCGACAGCACGACGTCCTCCCCCACCGACCGGGGCACGACCGCGCCGTCCCCCCGGGGCACCAGGGTTCGGTCCAGCGGGATCCAAGCGTCGCCGCGTTTGAATCTCGTCGGGACCGCGGTCATCTCCGTCGTCCTGGCCCCGTCCGGCTCCGCGTACACCGTCGAGGTGGGTGAACGCTGATCGATCACCTCGACTCGGGTGCCCTGCCGCAGAGCGGCGGCCACCGCGGTCGCGTCGTCGGGGGCTTCCTTGACGACGGATTTCTCTTCGCGCTCCGGCACGCCGGCGGCGTCGGGCACCGTGACCGAGGATGAGCTCACGATCAACAGCAAGCACAGCAGAAGAACATGCGCCCTCGATCTACCGGCATTCCTCAAGACGCGCATGAGTCATCCCCCTGGTTCGGTTCACGTGATTCCGGAAAGGCCATAGACGGTCCCTGCGTCGGAACAGGGTGCCGCGTCCCCGGAAGGCTCCGGCGGGGTCAAGGCTAGCGACGAACGGAGATCATGGATTGTAAAAATGTAAGGCGCCCGCCGGCCTAACGAGCACCGTTTTCCGGAGCCCGTTGCCCCATACGGCGGCACAGATGACTACCGACGCCGTACTGCTCTGTCACGACCACGTGGCGTTGCCGCTTCTTTTCGAGCCGAGCCTCTTCAGGACGGCTTGTCCGCGCCATGCTTTCCTTCGGGTGAATGTCGATCATCACAATCGTCAGGAGCAGGGGGAGCGCGGTGGAGGAGACTCCGTCATCCGACGGTGAGTTCTGGAAGACCCGGTCACCGGAACGCCGGTTGTCCCGATGGGTGAGTTTCTACCTGGCGTTCCGCCGGTTCACGCCGGTGCCCGAGATTCGGACCGTCGCCGCGCTGAACTCGGTCGTGGTGATCATCGACCTCGATACGCCGGTTCGCCGTCAGGTCGACGGGTCACCGCTGGCGACGATCTCCCCCGTCGTCGGGTTGTCCAACCAGCCGATGACTTACGAGCGAACGGGCGTGGAACGAGGGATCGTCATCGAGTTGACCCCGCTGGGTGCGAGAGCGCTGTTCGGCCTGCCACTGCGGGAAATCAGTGCCACCACCGTGACACTCGACGACCTCTTGGGTACACGTGCCCGAGTTCTCACGGAAGAGCTGCGGGAGGCAAAGGATTCGGACCATCGCTTCCGGATTCTCGACTGCCGCTTGGCGAAGTGGATCTTGAACGAACCGGAACTGCCCCGCTCGCTCGACCAGGGCTGGCGCAACCTCACCCTCGCGGAGCGGATGGTCAAGGTCGACGACCTCGCGGAGCAGGCAGGCCTCACCCGGCAACATTTCACCACTCGCTTCCACCGAGAGGTCGGCTTGCCTCCGAAAGCCGTTGCACGGGTCGCCCGATGTCACCGCGCCATCCGGCTTCTCACCGGCACCAACCCGCCACCCTTGCCCTCACTCGCCGCACTGTGCGGATACACCGATCAAGCGCACCTCAACCGCGACTTCCGCCTGCTGATCGGCTGCACCCCGACCGCGTTGCTCCGCGCCGGGAACGCGACAGACCTCTACCTCGGCAGCCTCATCAGCCTGCGGCCAGCGCCGCTCACCGGCACAAAGCTGGAATCTGGGCGTCCGCTTTTCTAGAACAGGCTCCCGTACGACGTGTGAGAACGCATCGAGCGGCCGGCGGCCACGACATTGTGCGGTACCAGTCCACTCTTTCGCCGTAGGTCATTTCGGCGACGAGGCCCCGTGGTACCGCCGCCAGAGAGCGGTTCAGGGTGTTCTTCAACACCTGTGGCAGAGTGCGCGGACGCTGTGCATTCTCGTCCACGATGGTCCTCCGTGGCGAAATCCGCTCCGGCTCGGACGAGATCGTCGCACCCCGCACGGTTCGGCCAGACGGGCGGACGCGAGCCGGATCTGCATATGGGGTAGTTGTCGTGCATCCTGTGGTGCCCCCGGTGAGATTCGAACTCACACTGGACGGGTTTTGAATCCGTTGCCTCTGCCAGTTGGGCTACGGGGGCGGCGCGCGGTGAACTTTACGGGATCACGGGAGCGCGCCGTACGCCGGGCCCGGGAGTGTGACGACCGTCTGACGTGGTGAACGCCATCTAGCCGTCTGGATCGTTCCCGGTAGGCTTCAGGTTCGCGGACAGCCCGCGAGCCGAACTGCCCGACGACCTTCAGGAGGACCCCGGTGACCGAGCAGGCTGCCGAGGCCAATGGTGCCGTCGCCGCACCCCAGCGGCGGGTGCTCGTGGCCGAAGACGAGGCCCTCATCCGTTTGGACCTCGTCGAGATGCTCCGCGAAGAGGGCTACGAGGTCGTCGGTGAGGCCGGGGACGGCGAGCAGGCCATCAACCTGGCCACCGAGTTGAAGCCCGACCTCGTGATCCTCGACGTCAAGATGCCGAAGCTCGACGGTATCGAGGCCGCTTCCAAGATCACCGGCGACCGGATCGCGCCGGTCGTCATCCTGACCGCGTTCAGCCAGCGCGACCTCGTCGAGCGGGCCAGGGACGCGGGCACGATGGCGTATCTGGTCAAGCCGTTCGCCAAACGCGACCTGGTGCCCGCCATCGAGCTTGCCGTGAGCCGGTTCGCCGAGCTGCAGGCGCTGGAATCCGAGGTCGCTGGCCTCACGGACCGGCTCGAGACGCGCAAGGTCATCGACCGTGCCAAGGGGCTGCTGATGAGCCGTCAGGGGCTCACCGAGCCGGACGCGTTCCGGTGGATACAGCGCACCGCGATGGACCGCCGGACCACGATGAAGGCGGTCGCCGAGGCCGTCGTCGAGAGCATCGGCTGACGAAACCCGCGAAAAAGGCCACCTCCATTGTCGGAGGTGGCCTTTTTCGTGCTCAGAGGCCGCTCGCCAGCCGCATCACCCAGTAGACGTCGGTGTTCTCGACGGTGCCACCCAGACGGGTGGAGCCGGGGCCTTCGGCGGTGACCGGGGTGTCGGCGCCGGTGTGGTCGTGAGTCGTCCAGTCCACAGTGAACTGAAGCTTCGAACCCGGTACGTCGAAAGGACCGTCCTGGTCAGGGTCGGTGTCGGACGCGTCGTAGTTCTCGATGCTCAACCCGCCCGTTTCGTGGTCGCCGCCGATGATCACCAGCGTGTCGGGGTGCGTGCGGACGAAGCGCAGGACCTCGGCGACGGTGGCGTCGAGCGACCGGCCCGCGTCGATCACGCCGTGCGCGTTGTTCTCGTGCGACATGCCGTCGGTCCCCTCTTCCTCCAGGAACAGGAAGAAGCCGCGCGGGTTCTTCGAGAGGGTGTCCAGCGCCTTGCGCGCCATCTGCTGGAGCGGCACCCGCGGCGCGTACTTCCCGACGCCGTCGGGGCCGTAGTCGACCATGTCCTCGTTCGCGAACAGGCCGAGGATCCGGTTCGCCCGCGTGGTCCGCAGTTCGTCGCCGTCGCGCACGTAGGTGTAGCCCGTCCGCTGCGCGCGTTCGACCAGATTGCCGTAGGGACTGCGGCTCTCCTCCCCCGGTTTGTCCGGCCAGAGCCCGGGGTTCCCCTTGGGATACCACCAGTCCTCGCCGCCGCCGAGCAGGACATCCGGACGGCTGTTCTCGATGTACTGCTTCGCGATGTCGCTTTGCGAGTCCCGGCTGGGCACGTGCGCCGCGAACGCCGCCGGCGACGCGCCCGTCACCTGCGCGGTGGTGACCAGGCCGGTCGACTTCCCCGCCCGCTTCGCCCGTTCGAGAATCGTCTCCAGCGGGCGCCCGTGGCCGTCCACCCCGACCGCGCCGTTGCGCGTCTTGTGCCCGGTCGCGAGGGCGGTGGCCGCCGCGGCGGAGTCGGTGACGATCTCGTCGGGATCGTCCGAAGCCGTCCGCACCAGCCCGGTGGCCGCGAGCCCGTCCATCGCGAGCCTGCCGTTCTTGCCCTTGAGCGCCAGCCGGAGCAGGTCCCGCTGACCGAGGCCGAGGCCGTCGCCCTGGATGTAGATGATGTTGCGCGCCGACCGCGCGCCGGACCCCGCCGTCGTCGTGTCCGCGACGGCGGCCGAGCCACCGCACAGGACCACCAGAACCGTCGCCGCCGCAAGACCACGTCCGCGCACATCGCCTCCCATTAGTTAGGAACCTTTCCTAACAGAGATGAGAGGCTCGTTCAACCACGCAGAATGCCCGCATCGTGCGCGAGGATCGCGGCCTGGACGCGGTTCGCGCAGCCCAGCTTGGCGAGGATGCGGCTGACGTGGATCTTCACCGTGCCGTTCGACAGCCGCAGCTCTTCCGCGATCTCCGCGTTGCCCAGGCCGCGCCCCACCCGAACCAGGACGTCGAGCTCCCTCGCGGTCAGCGCTTCGATCCGCCGCCTGGCCCGTGCGGCGTTGTCGGCGTCCGCCGCGTCGGCGTCGCGGAACCGGTCGATGACCTGCTTCGCGATCCGGGGCGACAGCACCGCCTCACCGGCGGCCGCGGACCGCACGGCCTGGATGAGCTGCGCCGGATCGGTGTCCTTGAGCAGGAACCCGGCCGCCCCCGCGCGCAGGGCGCGGGCCACGTAGGCCTCGTCCCCGAACGTGGTGAGCATGATGACCCGCACCTCACGCGCGATCTCCTCGACCGCGGCGAGCCCGTCCGTCCCGGGCATCCGGATGTCCATCAGCGCGACGTCCACGGGTATCCGCCGGACGACGTCGATCGCCTCCGCGCCGTCCGAGGCCTCGGCCACGACGTCGATGTCGCCCGCCTGCTTCAGCAGGAGCCGCGCGCCGGCACGGAGCAGCGGTTCGTCGTCGGCGAGCAGGACCCGGATCATGGCGCCTCCTCCGGTACGGGGACCTCGAACCAGGTCTTCTCCACCAACCCCCGGTCGCCGAAGCAGAACCGGAAGATCGCGGCGGTTTCCGCGTCGGGCGGATCGGCGGCCGCGACGTAGACGCAGTAGCTGTCGCCGGGTATCGGCGGCTCGTGACCCTCCGCGGCGGCGTGCGCGGCGGGTTCGTTCGGGCCGAACCACGCCTCGACCTCTTCGGGTGTCATCCCGATCTTCACGCTGGCCAGCGGATCCTCGTGGTCGGCGGGCGTGAGCGGCGGTACGAATGCGAGCGTGGTCAGCAGCAGCGCGGCGACGGCGGCCAGACCGGTCGTCAGGAGCAGACCCGACTGGATCCGGCCCGGCCGCTCTTCGCCCGTCTCTTCCGCGAGGGGCGCGTTCGCCCGTTTCGGCAGGCCGGCCGTGACGGCGAAGCCGCCTTCGGGATCCGGCCCGGCGGTGAACGTCCCGCCGAGGAGACGGACCCGTTCACGCAGGCCGCCCAGCCCGCGTCCGGTGCCGGGCAGCCGCTCCGCCGCCACCTGCTCGGCGCTGTTGCGCACCACGACCTGCACCAGGTCGTCGCCATGATCGACGACGACGATCACCGACGCGCCGGCGGCGTGTTTGTGCACGTTGGTCAGTGCCTCGCGCACCAAGCGGTGCACGGCCCGGCGGACCGGTGGGCGGACGCCGTCGAGGTCGGAGCCCCGCCAGTCGAACGCCACTTCGAGGCCAGCATCGCGCGACGACGTCACCAAGCCCTCGATATCGGCCTTCGTACCGGCGGCGTCCGTGGCTTCGGCGGGTTCGGCCGGTTCCCCGCCCGGCCGCAGGATGCCGAGCGACTCCCGCAGTTCCTCGAGCGCGATCTTGGCCGTCGACCGGACGTGCCCGGCCGCCTGCCGCAACTCGGGATCCTTGCCCTCGGCGGCGACCTCCAGCGCACCGGAGAACATCGTGATGAGGCTGAGCCGGTGCCCGAGCTGGTCGTGCATCTCCTCGGCGAGCCGCGACCGTTCCTCCAGGCGGGCGCGGTCGCGCAACGCCACCACCAGCCTCGCCTGCTGCGCCTGCATCGCGCCGGCCAGCGCGGGCAGGACGAGGCACGAGACCGTCGAAACGGCGATCACCACGAGGACGTACTGCCAGCGGAAGGCCGGCTGGGTGAGCAGCACGACCGCGGCAGGCAGCAGCGCGGTGAGACCGAACAGCGGCCACCGCCGCCCCCGGACTCCCGCCGTATGCGCGACGACCGCGAGTGCGACACCGGTCGCGGGGAACAGCCCGAACAGCACGGTCGCGGCGAGCAGCGCGGACACCGTGAACCGGCGGCGCAGCAGCACCAGCACGACGGCGCAGGCGATCACGGCGGCCAGCACCGGCACCGACGGCGGGAACACCTCCGGCCAGCCCCACGCGGGCAGCAGATCGGCGAGGAAGACGGTCACGCCCCCGACGAATCCGGCCAGGAGTACCTCGGCGAGCCGCCGGTCGAGCATCTTCACGCTCCCAGCATCACACGGGACCGCCGGTACAGCGGGCCGGGGCGGCGGGAATCGTCGAATCGACCAGATACCGGCTCACCGCATCGTCCACACAGGACGATCCGCCGCCGAAGACGGCGTGCCCGACGTCCTCATTGGACAGAAGCACCGCGGATTTGAGGCTTTCCGGCAGCCGCCGCGCCCAGCCATACGGTGTCGCGGCGTCCTTCGTGGTCCCGACGAGCAGGATGGGCGGCGCGCCGTCCGCCCGGATCGTCCTGGACGGAGCGGCGCCGGTGGGCAGGAAGGCGCAGCCGAGCGCTTCCGTGCCGGACGAGAGCCGGGAAACGCGGCGAAGCTCTCGCGCGGCGTCCTCGTAGGCCGCCAGATCGGTGGGATGGGTCCGGTCGAGGCAGTTGACGACGGTGAGCGCGTCGGTCGTGTCGGTCGAGGTCTCCGGCTCGTCGGCGGGCTCGTCCGACGAGCCGTCCGAGGGAGCGTCGGCGCCGAGGATGATTTCCGACAGCTCCGCCCAGTCCGCCGGAAAGGTGAGCTTCGCGGAGATCTCCGAACGAAGAGCGCTCCCTTCACCCGCTTTGTCCGCTTTGGCCAGTACTCGGTCCACGGTGGCGAGGATCTCGGTCTCGTCGCGGCCGGGGCACGGTTTGCCGGTCCTCGTGGCACATTGCTTCGCGTAGGTCAGCAGGGTGTCTTCCACGCCTTTCGCCTGCTCGACGGTGTCGGCCCGCCAATCGAGGTAGGTGTTGTCGACGCCGTCGAGCACCATGGCGCGGATCTTCTTCGGGAACCGGTCGGCGTACAGCTGGCCGATCCGCGTGCCGTAGGAGTAGCCGAGGTAGGTCAGTTTCTCCTGGCCGGTGACCACCCGCAGGACGTCGAGGTCGCTGACGACGTCGTCGGTGCCCAGGTGCCGCAGCACGTTCTCCCCGGTGTTCTTCAGGCACGCCTCGGCGTACTGCCGGGTGCTCGGGACCTCGGCGCCGATCAGCGGCAGGCCCTCTGGAGCCTTCGAAGCGGGTTCTCCCTCGGTGTCGCAGCGGAGCCGCGGTTCGCTGCCGCCGATCCCCCGCGGATCGAAGCCGACCAGGTCGAACCTGGCGCGGACCGGGGCGGGCCAGGTGCCCGCGATGTCCTTCACCATGGCGACGCCGGACTGCCCGGGGCCGCCCGCACCGGCGACGAGCGTGCCGATCCGCTCCCCCGGCCGGGTCGCCGCGGCCTTGATCACCGGCAGCGTGAACTTCGGCCCGTCCGGCCGCCGGTAGTCCACGGGCACGGTCAGCTTCGCGCACTGCAGGGCTTCGCAGGGGCGCCAGTCCAGGGTCTGCCGGTAGAACGACGCCAACGCCGGCTCGCGCTCCGGTTCGTCCACTTTGGTCACCGCCGCCGGAGTTCCTTGCGATGGAGTACATCCGGCGACCAGCGCGAGCGACACCAGCACGCACTTCCAGCTCACTCGAAACCTCTTTCTTGGAGACACCTGACGATCCAACCCCGCCGCCCGCCGCGTGCACGACCCTCGACGGGAGGGAAAAGGGCGACGGTGTCGGCCGCGGGGACTAGGCCGAAAGACATACCCGCCGGCGATGAGATCCAGACCACACGATCGGGTCGTGACGATCTTCGCGCGGCTGGGTCTATTGAGTGTGGAAGCGAAGAACTTCCACCGCAGGCAACGGAATCCGAATTGAGGAGATCGCGATGACGAACACCGCCACCACCGCCAAGCCGAACTCGAACTCCACCGCCCCCGCCGAGAACAGCGCGCTCGTCTCCACCCAGGGCGTGACCACGATCGCCGACACCGTCGTGCAGAAGGTCGCGGGCCTCGCGACCAGGGAGATCACCGGTGTCCACGCGCTGGGCGGCGGCGCCGTGCGGGCGTTCAACGCGCTGCGCGAGCGCATCCCTGGCGCCACCGCGTCCGCCGGGCAGGGCGTCTCCGTCGAGGTCGGCGAGCGCCAGGCCGCGGTCGACCTGCAGATCGTCGTCGAATACGGCGTCGCGATCGCGGATCTCGCGAAATCGGTGCGCCGCAACGTGATCGGCGCGGTCGAGCAGATGACAGGACTCGAGGTCGTCGAGGTCAACATCAACGTGTCCGACGTGCACATCCCGGGCGACGACGACGCCGACGACAACGCCGAGTCCGGCCGCGTCCAGTGACCATCGGCGCCGGTCCGCGCCAGACAGCAAGGAGAACGTTCATGAACGCCACCCAACTCGGCCTGTTGACCGGTCTCGTGCTCGGCGTGGCCGGCGCGTTCGGCGGCTTCGGCGCCTTCCTCGTCGTGCTCGTGCTCGCCGCGCTCGGCCTGCTGGTCGGCAGGTTCCTCGACGGCAAGCTCGACCTTTCGGCCCTGGCGGGCCGCGACAGGGGCTGATCGCCATGACGACCATGACCGCCGCCGCGCCCGGAACGGACGGGCGCGGCGGGCTGACCGTGGCCGACGGCGCCGTCGAACGGATCGCCGCGCGGGCGATCACCGAGGTCGACGGCGTCGGCGGCGCGGCTTCCCGGGTGCTCGGGATCGCGGTCGGCGGCGAAGACCTCGACCAGGGTGCCAAGGTGAGCGCGCACGTCACCGGTTCGACGACCACTTTGGACGTCCGGCTTTCGGTGAAGTACCCGCTTTCGGTGCGCGCCACCACCGAGGCCGTGCGCGAGCATCTGATCCGCCGCGTCGGCGGGCTCTCGGGCCTGACCGTCACGCGGGTCGACATCACCGTCACCGCCCTGCATTCCGGGGAGACCGAGACGAGGAGGGTCCGATGAAACGGCGTCCACGCCGCAGCGTCCCGGCCGTGCTGGTCGCCCTCGTGGTGCTCGCCGGCTGTGTCCTGGCCGCCGCCGTCGCGGTCCAGACGATCATCGGGGAGAAACCGTGGATCAGCTACGACACCGTCGCGTCCGCGCTGCACGATCTCCGATGGAGTGATCCTCTTCCGGCGATCGCCGGCGGCGTGGTCGCGCTGCTCGGTCTGCTGCTCCTCGTGAGCGCGGTCGTCCCGGGGAAACCGACGGTGCTGCCGCTCGAAGGCGGCACGGATTCAGGCGCCTCCCGCCGCAGCTACCGATCGACCCTGCGCACCGCCGCATCCACTGTGGACGGTGTCTCGGCGGCGAAGCTCAAGGTGAAGCGGCGCGCGATCGTCTCGGTGGTGACCACCGGGCGGACGAACACCGCGGGGCTCGCCGACGCCGTCCGCTCCGCCATCGAGCACCGCCTAGCCCAGATCGGCCCCGCCACCGTTCCCGCCGTGCGGGTCCGGGTCAAGGCCACCAGGAGCGCGTCATGACCGACCTCAACCGTCCCGCCCGGCTGAACCGCACCCTGCTGGTGCTGACCGGGCTCGTGCTGATCGCCGGTGGCGGGTTCGCCGTCGGCACCCATTTCGGCCGGATCCCGCTGCTGGATCCCGGCACCACGCTCGTCCCCGGCACCGCCATGCCGCCCGCGTGGGTCTGGTACGCCGTCGCCGGGGGCGCGGTGCTCCTCGGGCTGCTGGCCCTGCGCTGGCTCGTCGCGCAGCCCGTCCGCAAACCCAAATCCCACACCTGGCGTTTCGAGCAGGACACCGGCCGGACCGCGCTGGCCGCGAACACCGCGGTGGACCCCTTCACGGCGGAGGTCGCGACCTACCCCGGCGTCCACGCGGCGCACGCCACGCTCGGCGGCACCCAGGACGCGCCGGTGCTGGCCGTGGTGCTGAGCGCCGAACAGGACGGCGATCTGGCCGCGATCCGTGAACGGATCACCGAAGAGGGCTTGCCGAGGCTGCGTCAGGCACTGGATCTCGACGAGCTTCCGATGACCATCGAGTTCCGTTTCTCCGCGAAGGCCGGGCCCCGCATCCGGTAAGAGGTTTCCGCGGCGGCCTCGCCGGGAAGTCGCCTACCACGACCGAGGAGGAGCATCCGCATGTCCATCGTGACCCGCGCCGCCGACACCGTGCTCGACCGGACCCTGCTCGGGTACGGCAACATCGGATACCTCCTGCGCCGGACCTGGTGGCCGGAGGATCCCGCGCCGGACGCGCTCGCCGGCAAGGTCGCCGTGGTGACCGGCGCGAAGGCGGGCCTGGGCAAGGCCACGGCCATCGGCCTGGCGAAGCTGGGCGCGACCGTCCGCATCGCGATCCGCGGCGACGGTGACGCCGCCCGCGCCGAGATCGAGCGCGCCGTCCCCGGTTCGCGGATCATCGCCGACCACTGCGACGTCAGCCTGATCTCGTCCGTGCGCGACTACGCCAAGAAACTCGACGGCGAGGTCGACATCCTCGTGCACAACGCCGGTGTCATGCCCGCCGAACGCACGGAAACGGCCGAGGGCAACGAACTCATGCTGGCCACACATGTACTCGGCCCCCATCTGCTGACCGCGTCGCTCCGGCCGAAGTTCGCCGACGGCGCGAGGGTGATCTGGGTCAGTTCCGGTGGCATGTACGGTCAGCCGCTGCGTGCCGACGACCTGCAGTACCGCCGTGACGAGTACAAACCGGCCGCCGGCTACGCGCGCACCAAACGGATGCAGGTGGTGCTCGCCGAACTCTGGGCGGACCGGCTGGACGGCTCCGGGGTCACCGTGCACTGCGCCCACCCCGGCTGGGCCGACACGCCCGGGGTCGCGACCTCCCTGCCGACGTTCCGGAAGCTGACCGGCCCGCTCCTGCGGAACCCGGAGCAGGGCGCGGACACGTTCGTCTGGCTCGCCGCCGCCGCGGAACCGGGCCGGTACAACGGCATGTTCTGGCACGACCGCGTCCAGCGCCCGACGCACTACCTCGGCAAGACCCGGGAAACCGCCGCGCAGCGCCAGGAACTCTGGCATGCCTGCGAGCGGCTGACCGGCGCTAGGACAGATTGACCATGACGACCGCCGGAACCGTCGGCGCGGGCGAACCTCCGGCCGGTTCCGCGGTGATGCCGACCCGGTCGATCCCGCCCGGCAGCTCCGCGAGCACCGGCTGAGTCCGATGTGGACCGTCCGGCGCCAGCAGACCGGCGGAATGCACGCCGCTCGCCCCGATGAGCCACACCTGATACGCCTTGCCCGCCGCGAGGGGCGGGAGTTCACCGGCCAGTACCACGATCTTGCCCTGGCTCCGCGACGTCACGACCGTGGTCGTCCCGCGTTCGGCACCCTTGACCGTCGAGGCGTCGGGCGCGGTGAGCACGGCGTTGACAGAGGCCAGCTGCTGTTGCGCGGGGTCGGCCCCTGGATCGGTGGTCGTAGTGACCAGACCGAACACCAGCGCTCCGACGGCGGCCGCCGCGGCACCCCAAAGAGCGACCCGGGTCTTCACGACCCCGCCGCGACGCGCGAGCGAGGGCGGCCACTGACGCGTGTGGGCGACCCGCGTGAGTGTCGCTTCCCTCAGCCTCGGTGGTGGCGCGGCGGCCAGCGCCCTTCCCAACCGCGCGGCGGTCTCCCGGAGCTCCCGGACCTCTTGGCCGCACGCGGGACAACCCCGCAGGTGCCGTTCGAACGCCGCGGCCTCTTCCGCCGGGACGGCGTCCAGGGCGTAAGCCCCGGTCAACGTGTGCAGCTCGGCGGTCATTGCCCCACCCCCAGGCAGTCGCGCAGCCGGATGAGGCCGTCGCGGATGCGGGTCTTCACCGTGCCGGGCGCGGTGTCGAGCACCTCCGCGACCTCCGGGTACGTGTAGCCGTTGTAGTAGGCCAGCACCACCGATTCGCGTTGCAGGTCGGTCAGCGCGGACAGGCACTGGCGCACCCGCTGCTGCTCCAGGTTGCTGATCGTGGACTCGGCGACCTCGTCGAAGGGCCGCCGGAAATCGAGTCGGCCCGCACGGTCGTCCCGGTCGAGCGCGGCCTGATGCGATCGCACCCTGTCCACCGCCCGCCGGTGCGCGATGGTGAGCACCCAGGCCAGCGTGCTCCCCTTGCCCGGCTTGAATCGCGCGGCCGTCCGCCACACCTCCACCAGGACCTCTTGGGTGACCTCCTCGGCGAACGTGCCGTTGCGCACGACCCTGTTCACCACACCCCACACCGGTCCCGCCACGACGTCGTACAGGTCGGCGAACGCCTGTTCGTCGCCGGCCGCGACCCGTTGCATCAAACTCGTCTCGGCGGGCTCCGTTCCGGTGCCGCCGCTTCCGCGCGGACTCGTCCGCACACCCTCGACCATCAAGCTGCCTCCACCTCACCCGACGCCCGGCTACGCGGTTACCAGGGCGTCCGGGAGGGATTCGGTGCCGAGAGCGGATCGGACTGGTCCGCCAGTCAAGCCTGTTCGTCGAGCACCTTGTCCATTGTGGACTTCAGCTGGCGGAGGAAGCCCTCGAAACGCTCGATCTCTTCCGGCGGGTACTGCGCCACCAGGGCCGCGAGCCCGGCGCTGAACGGGCCGAAGAACTCCCGCGCGGGCGCCTGGATGTCGGCACCGCTGCGCAGCGTCACCACCCGGCGGTCGGTGTTCTCCCTGGTCCGCACCACATAGCCGAGGTTCTCCAGCCGGTTGAGCAGGTTCGTGGTCGCGCCAGAGGTCAGGGCGATGCGTTCGCCGAGCCGGGCCGGGGACAGCGGCGAGCCGGTGTCTTCGGCGTAGAGGATCTCCACCAGTGCGGCGGCGTCGGTGGCGTGCAGGCCGAGCCAGTCCGCGAACCGCCGGGTGAACTCGGTGTAGTTCGCCCCGAAACTCCGGAGGCCGTCCAGGAGCGACGCGCTCCGCGCCGCGACATCGTCCGCCATCACCCCTCCTCGGTTCCGTGCTTTGACAACCTACCGGCCACGAATATACCTTCATGGTGAAGCTACTTTCTCATGAAGGAGTTTTTTTGCTCCCCGATCCGTTCGCCGCGTCGACCCGCGGCATCACCGAACCCGACCTCGTCCGTCCCGCGCTGAGAGCCGCCGGCCCGCTCGTGGAAGTGGCCGCCCCCGAGGGCGGAAGCGCGTGGATCGTCACCGAGGAGAAGCTGGCCCGCGAAGTCCTCTCCGATCCCCGCATCGCCAAGGATCCGGCGCTGGCCCCCGCGGGCTGGACCGCACTCGAACAGACCGCCGCCGAACAGCCGTCCCTCACCACGCTGGACGGACCCGAACACACCCGTCTGCGGCGAGCGCACGCCCCGCTGCTGAGCGCCAAACGGATCCAGGCGCAGGCGGACCGGATTCACCGGATCGCGCGCGCCCTGCTGACGGACCTCGGTAACGAGACCGTCGATCTCATGGACGGGTTCTCCACCCGGTTCCCGTTGACGGTGCTGCTGGACCTGCTCGGCATCCCGCTCCAGCTGCTCGACGCGGCCGTGGACGCCTGCCGCCGCATGTCGGATCCCGGACCGGGTGCACAGGGCAAGGCCATCGCCGCGATCGCGGATCTGGCCGCCGCGGGGCTGACGCCGAACCGGAACGGGCTCGCGACCGAACTACGCGACAGTCTCCCGGTCGGAACGTCCGAAAAGGACCTGCGGTATCACCTGTTCGCGTTGATCTTCGCCGGGCAGCTGACCACCGACGCTTCGATCGGCTTCCTGATCTCGCGGCTTCTGAACGGGGACAAGGCATCCGTGAACGACCTCGTCCGCGAAACGCTCAAGGACCATCCGCCCGCGCCGTTCACGCTGTGGCGGTTCACCACCGTGGAGCTCGACCTCGCCGGGATCCGGCTCCCCGCCGGGGCGCCGGTGCTCGTCGACATCCAGGGCATCAACACGGACCCGGCGAGGAAACCGGGCCCGGATCTGACTTTCGGCGCGGGGCCGCACTTCTGCGTCGGCGCCCAGCTCGCACAGCTCGAATTGCGCGCGGTGGCGACGGTGCTGCGCACGGACTTCCCCGAAGCCCGGCTCGCCGTGCCGTACGGCGAACTCCGGCAGACGTTCCTCGGCGGCATCCAAGGCACACGGCTCACGAGCCTGCCGGTGCGGCTGCGCGGCTGAACCGGGCCGGGGCGCGGAAACCGCCGCCCCGGCCCGAAAGGACCGCTACTTCTTGAAGGTGTCGCGGATCTTGTCCGCCGCGTCGCCGACGGCGTCCTTCACGTTCTCGACGGCGCCCTTGAGGCCGGCCTTCGCCTGGTCCGCCTGACCTTCCGCGCGCAGTTCGTCGTTACCGGTGGCGTCGCCGGCGGCCTCCTTGGCCTTACCGCCGAACTCTTCGGCCTTGTTGCTGATCTTGTCGCCCAACGACATCGGGTCCTCCTCCGTCCGTGGCGCCCGGATCGTGCGCCCTACGTCCGAAGGACAGACGAAGATCGGGATTCGTCACGCACACGGACGGGTGATCGCCCTCACCCCACTCGCCACGGCATGTGCTGGAGTGTCCAGGTGTTGCCGTCCGGATCGCTGAACGCCGCGTAGAAGACGCCGCCCATGTCCTTGACCGGGCCGACCTCGGTCCCCTTGGCGATGAGCGCGGCGCGCGCCTCCTCGATGTCGGCGACCACCAGATGCAACCCGCGCAGGGATCCGGCCGGCATGTCCAGCGACGCGATCCCGGTGGCCAAGGTGATCGAGCAGGCCGAACCCGGCGGAGTGAGCTGGACGATCCGGACCCCGTCGGCCGGACGCACGTCGACGTCGAGGTGGAAACCGAGCTTTTCCGTGTAGAACTCCTTCGCCCGGTCGATGTCGCTGACCGGCACCGGGACGAGTTCGAGCAGGAACGTTCCCGGCGGGACCGGGGGCGCGGGCTGGGGGTCGGTCACGGTCGTTCCTTTCGCGGGAGGGGTCTCACTAAAGCAGAGACGCCACCGCGGCGGCGAACGCTTCAGGTGCCTCCTGAGGAACGTTGTGCCCCACCCCCGGGAGGACCCGATGCGTGTACGGCCCGGTGAAGTGCTCGCGGTCGCCCGCCGCGCTGGGCCCGCCGACGCCGTCGTCCCCGCTTTCCAGCACCACCGACGGCACTGTGATGGCGGGCTCCCGCGCGATCAGGTCTTCGAGCGCCTGATACCGCGGATCACCCTCCGCCAGACCGAACCGGTGCCGGTACGAATGGATGACGACGTCGACGAAATCCGGATTGTGGAGGCTCCGCGCGCTTGCCGGGAACGCCGCGTCGGCGCCGGTCCACGTCGGCGACCAGGTGCGCCACAACAACGCGCACAGCTCATCGCGGTTCTCCGTCAGCCCTCGGCGGCCGCGCTCGGAATGGAAATAATACTGGTACCAGTACGTGCGTTCCCATTCCGGCGGCGCCGGTTCCCCGGCGTAGGCGAGGTTCTGGACGTTGTAGCCGTCCACCGACACCAGTCCGCGCACGCGTTCGGGCCGGAGCGCCGCCACGATGCACGCCGCGCGGCCGCCCCAGTCGTATCCGGCGACGACGGCGTTTTCCAGGGCCAGCGCGTCCATGAAGTCGAGCAGATCCTGCGCGAGCGCGGCCTGCTGCCCGGAGCGGGGCGTGGCGTCGTCGAGGAACCGCGTCCCCCCGAACCCGCGGAGATACGGGACGTACACCGAGGCGCCGCCCGCCGCGAGGACCGCGGCGACCTCGTCATAGGCCCGGACGTCGTACGGGAACCCGTGCAGCAGGATCACCGGCGGCCCGCCCGCCTCGCCGAGGTGTTCGTATTCGATCTCCAGGACCGGCGTGGTGACGCGCTTCGTCGCCATCAGCCGGACCAGCCGCTCAACCTCGTCAAAAGCCGTTCCAGGACTTCGGGATCGGCGCCGACGGGCTCACCGGAGACGGGTTCGTCCACCAGCGTGCGCCGGTCGCCGCGCCTCGGCAGCCGGACCTGTCCGGCCGACAGGCCGCCGGGCAGCGGCAGCTCGCACCAGACGGTCACGCCGCCGGTCGCACTCGGCGCCACCCCGGTCCGCTCGCCCGGCGCGGGCGTCGGCACCGGAAGGCCGTCCAGTTCGTGGTCGACCTCGATGACCAGCACGTCCGACCGCAGGCGCAGTCTGAGCGTCAGGAACGGCGGCTCCTTCGGATCGGCCGCGTCGACCAGCGTGCCCACCAGTCTGGCGGCGGCGGTCTTCGCCTGATCGAGCAACGGCCGCAAGGACCAATCCGACAAGATGAGACGGACGAAGAGCTCGGAACACAACACGGCGTTCGGTTGTGCCACCAGCCGGAGGTCGTCCACCTGGGAAGTGCGCGCGCTCAAACCAAGGCCTTCCTCGTCGACGTGCGAGCGTGCATCATGCCACTCCATCCGGTGAACCCGTCGATCAACCCTTTGGTCCAGTGGAGCGGCACGGGTTTGGCTCTGTCCACGAGGCCAAACAACGCGCACAGTGACCTCGTGAGCATCGCCTTCCTGATCACCACGCTGGTCGTGGTCGCCACGCCCGGCACCGGCGTGGTCTACACCCTTTCCGCCGGGCTGGCCAGGGGAAGACGCGCGAGCGTCCTCGCCGCGACCGCCTGCACCCTCGGCATCGTCCCCCACATGATCGCCGCGATCACCGGCCTCGCCGCGCTGCTGCACGCCAGCGCGGTGGCGTTCGAGATCCTCAAGTACCTCGGTGTGGCGTACCTGCTCTACATGGCGTGGGCGACGCTGAAGGACCGGGAAGCCATCGTCGTGGAGGGCGATCCCGAACCGACCTCGGCGCTGCGGACGATCACCTCCGGCGTCCTGATCAACGTCCTGAACCCGAAGCTGACACTGTTCTTCTTCGCGTTCCTGCCCCAGTTCGTCCCGGCGGGCGAGCCCGGTTCGCTCCTCCGGATGCTGCTGCTGAGCGGGGTGTTCATGCTGGCGACCTTCGTGGTGTTCAGCGTGTACGGCGTCCTCGCCGCCGGCGTGCGGCACCACGTTCTGTCCCGGCCGCGCGTGCTCGCCTGGCTCCGGCGGATCTTCGCCGGTTCCTTCGCCGCGCTCGGCGCCAAACTCGCGTTCACCACCCAGTAGACAGGTCCAGCATGCGACTCCAGCACCACCCGGACATCCGATCCGCCCACCCCGGCCTTGCCGTCGGCACGCTCCAAGCCACCGGGATCACCCCGGAACTGCCGGTCGATCTCGAGAAGTTCGTCGCGCGGGCGACGCGGCGGCTCGCCGACGGCCCGGAATCGGAGTTCCCCGAGATCCAGGCGTGGCGGCGGGCGTTCGCCAGGATGGGCCTGAAGCCGACGCAGTACCGCTGCGCGTCGGAGTCTTTGCTGCGCAGGCTGCGGAAGGAAGGCACGCTCCCCCGCATCCATCCGGTGATCGATCTCTGCAACGCGGTTTCGGTCGCCTACGCCATCCCGGTCGCGGTGCTCGACATCGCGAAGATCAGCGCCTCGCTGGAAGTCCGGCACGCGCGCGGCGACGAGAAGTACGTGACCTTCGCCGGCACGGTGGAACAGCCGAACCCCGGTGAGGTGATCTTCGCCGACGAGGACGGTCAGGCCCACGCGCGGCGATGGACGAACCGGCAGAGCGGGCACTCCGCGGTCTCCGCCACGACGTCCGACGTGCTGATCGTGTCCGAAGGGCTGCACGCGACGGCGGCGGAGGACGTCCGGCTGCTGATCGAGGCGATCGCGGGCGAACTCTCGTCGGCAGGCGTCGTCACGAGGCTTTGAGCGCCTTCTCCAGGCTCGCGCGGTTCATCTTCGACCGCCCCTTGATGTCCCGCTCCCTGGCCAGCTTGTCCAGTTCTGCCTTCGACAGCGAAGAGAGATCCTTCTTCGCTGCCGGCTTCTTCGCCCCGGACTTCTTCTTGGCCTTTCCGCTCTCCACGCTCTTCGAAAGCGCCTCGAACAGGTCGACGACCTTCGTCGGCTCCCCGGGCTCGGTGGCGGGCGTGATGGTGTCGCCCTTCTTCTTGGCCTTGATCAGCTCCCGGACACGGTCGGTGTAGGTGTCGCGGTACTCCTCGGGCCGCCAGTCGTCGCTCATCGCGTCGATCAGGTTGACGGCCATGTCGAGTTCCTTGCCGCGCGCCTTCGCCTTGCCGGGGAGGTCCGGCAGCTGCTCGGCGGGATCCCGCAGGTCGGCCGCGAAATGGAGGGTGTTGAGCACCATCACGCCGTCACCGGAGCGCACCAGCGCCAGGTATTCGCGGCCGCGCATGACGAATTTGGCGATCCCCGCCTTGCCCGACGAGTCCATCGCCTCGAGCAGCAGCGCGTACGGACGCTCGAACTCGTCCTTCGCGGGCGCGAGCCAATAGGTCTTGTCGAAGAACATCGGGTCGATGGCGTCCAGCTCGACGAAGCTCTCGATGTCGAGCGACTTCGACCGACCCGGCGCGATCTCGTCCAGTTCCTCCTGCTCGACGACGACGTACTCGCCGCTGTCGAGCTCGTAGCCCTTGACGATGTCTTCGTAGCCGACTTCCTTGCCGGTGCGCTCGTTCACCCGCCGGTACCGGATGCGGTCTTCGGTGCCGCGCTGGAACTGACGGAAGTGCACCGTATGGTCTTCGACCGCGCTGTACAGGCGGACCGGGACGGTCACCAGACCGAGCGAAAGCGAACCGCTCCAGACCGGGCGCATGGGCACACTCCTCTCCTCCACCGACCTGGTACCCGTGATCGCGGAGGATCACACCTGGTCATGGACGCGGAGAAGGGGGCTACCAGGGCGGTTGGCCACCCCCAGTACGAAGGCCAACCGCCGCGGAGCCCCTACCCGCGGTTCGGCGCGCTGCCCCGTCGGGCCGAGCCGCAGCTGTGCCTTCAGCTTTCCAAGGGCCTGCATCGGAATTACATCGGCTCTCCACCGCCGGACATCCGCGCAGTTCAGGGGCCGCGGGGCGTAGAATCGGAAAGGTTTCAGGGCGGGCCCGCGCACGCCTGTTAGGCCGAATGCAGTACGGCGTGCCCCGCGCCGACCTGGCTGGAGGCCGAAGCGGTGGGCTAGGGTGCCGATCAGCCGGCGAACGGACTGGAGGTAGTGCGTGAGCACGCTCACGGCCTCGGACGACATAGTCGCATATGACCGCTGATCGTCTACCCGATTCGGCGGGATCGCCTCGAACCGCCGTCCAGAGTTCCCAGCTCGGCTTCTCCGTTCTCGGCCCGCTCGAAGCCGAAGTCGACGGCGTCCCCGTCCGGCTGGGCGGGCGCCGCGAACAGCGTCTCCTCGCCGCTTTGCTGATCAACGCGGGCCGGCTGGTCCCGGTGTCGTACCTGATCGGCACGATGTGGCCCGAGAATCCGCCGAAGACCGCGGTCCGCCAGGTCAGCAACGCGATCGCGCGGCTCCGGCACGACCTCGGGGTGGCCCGGTCCGCCGTGGTCACCACCGGATCGGCGTACCGCGTCGTCATCAGCAGCGCCTCGCTCGACTCGGTCCGCTTCGAAGCCGACTACAACCAGGGCGCCGAACTCCTCGCGGCCGGGCTGATCTCCCAGGCGGCCGCCAAACTGGCCGACGCGCTCGCGCTCTGGCGCGGCCCCGCGTTCGACGGTCTCGAGGGCGACGCCATCGAGCAGACGGCGCGACGCCTCGACGAAGAACGCCTCGCCGCCAGTGAGCTCCTCATCGGCGCCAGGCTCCGGCTCGGCGAGACCGAGGCGGCGGCTCGCGAGGCCTTCGACCTCGCCGCCTGGCATCCCACCCGCGAGACCCTGCAATGCCTCACCATGCTGGCGCTCTACCGGGCAGGCCGCGCCGCCGACGCGCTCCGGACGTTCGACCGGACCAGGATCGCGCTCGCCGAGGAACTCGGCGTCGACCCGAGCGCCGAGCTGAGCGCGCTCCACCAGCAGATCCTGCGCGCCGACGCCGAACTGATGGAGGACGGCGCGCTCGTCCGGTACGGCGTCGGCGGGCTCCGGGCCGGGATGGACACCGGCGGGCGACGCGAGGACGCGGACGCGCAGAAGGCGCTCTTCCCCCGTCCCGCGCAGCTTCCCGCGGACCTCCCCGCGTTCGGCGGCCGCGCCGCGGAACTGCGGACCGTCCTCGAAATCGGCCAGGACGACTCCTCGGCGGGGCCGCGGCTGATCGCGATCGACGGCATGCCCGGGGTCGGGAAGACCGCGCTGGCCGTCCACGCCGCGCACCGGCTCGCCCCGTTGTTCCCGGACGGGCAGCTGTTCGTGAACCTCGAAGGGTTCTCGCCCGCCGGAGACCCCGTCGATCCGGGGACCGCGCTCGAGGCGCTGCTGCGGTCGCTCGGCATCCAGGGTTCGGACATCCCCGCCGGGACCGAGCAGCGCGCGGCGCTGTTCCGCAGCTGCCTCGCCGGCAAACGGGTGCTCCTGGTGCTGGACAACGCCATCGGGGCGGCGCAGGTGAACCCGCTGCTGCCCGGTGCGGCGAGCTGCTGCGTGCTGATCACCAGCCGTACCCGGCTCGTGGACCTCGACGGCGCCGAACTGCTCTCGCTGGAACCGTTCAGCCGGGCCGACGCGGTGGATCTGCTCGGCCGGATCGTCGGGCCCTCCCGGTTGAAGCGGGAATCGCCCGACGCGGCCGATCAGGTCGCGAGCCTGTGCGGTGATCTCCCGCTCGCGCTGGCCGTCACGGCGAGCAGGCTGCGCGCGCGGGCGTCGTGGACGCTCGACTTCGTCGCCAGGCAGTTGCGTGACGAGCGGAACCGGTTCGGCGAGCTCACCGCCGGCGAACGCGACGTCGCGGGCGCGTTCCGAGTGTCCTATCTGAACTTGACCGAGACCGAACGGCGGGTGTTCCGCCGGTTGAGCCACCATCCCGGTGCGGCGTTCGATCTGCACTCGACGGCGGCCTTGGCGGAAGTCGACCTCGCCGAGGCCCGACGGCTCGCCGAACGTCTCGTCGACGTGAACCTCCTGCGTCAGCCGTCGATGGACCGCTACGAGATGCACGACCTCCTCCGCAGCTACGGTCGCGAGCTCCTGCTCGCCGAGGAGCCCGAGCACCAGCGCGAGGCGATGATGCGGCGGCTGTTCGACTACTACCGCAGCACCGTCGCGGCCGCGATGGAGTTCATCGACCCGGATTCCGAGGAGGAACCGGGCGGCCTCGAGGTGCCGAAGAGCGAGTTCGGACAGTCCTTCGCCGACTACGACCAGGCCGCGCACTGGATGGACGCGCAATGGCAGAACGTGCTGCCGGTGGCCGTCGCGATGAACAACCATCAGCAGTACTCCGACCTCGTGCCCTTCTGTTCGGCGGTGTGGCGCTACTTCGACAACCGCGGCTACTACCGGCAGGCCAGGGAGCTGGAGACCCTCGCCCTGTCCGCCGCGCGGGTCACCGGGAACGTGGTCCTCGAGTACCAGGCCCTGCACATGTACGCGCTGACCCTGTGGCGGCTCAACGAGTTCACCGAGGCGAACCGGCTGTTCAACGAGGTGTTCGAACTGGCCGCGACCACCGGCGACATCCGGATGCAGTGCCGGGCCAGGGGCAATTCGGGGGTCACCCACTGGCTCAAGGGCGAGTCGGACGAGGCGATCGAGCACCTCGGCTGGGTCCGGGAGACCGCCCACGCGCACGGCAGCGTGCTCATCGAAGCCCGCGCCAGGCACCGGATCGGACTGATCCACACCGAGAGCAGGCGCTATCCCGAAGCCGCCGAGGAACTCGACCAGGCACTGCGGCTGGCGCAGGAGAACGAATCGCCCGATCTCGAGGCGGAATGCTTTCTCGCCCTCGGTATCAATTCGCGCGGACTCGGTGACGGCGCGCTCGCGGTCAGTCAGTTGACGACCGCGGTGGAAGTGCTGGAATCGACCGGGAATCGCAGCATGCTGCCCATCGCCCACAAGGAGATGGCGTTCGCGTTCGACATTCTCGGTGAGCGACTGAATGCGGACCGTCATCGCCGGTTCGCATTGCGCCTCTACACCGATCTCGGCATTTCGGAGTCGCCAGAGGTTCGCGAACTCAAACAGCGCCTGAACGATTACTAGGCGTAATTAGCCGTTCTGCTCCGGTACTCTGTTGGCGTAGGTATATTCGCTTGACCGGAGTAACCGTTCACGGAGAGGATCGACGGCATGCACGATGAGGACGACGACGAGTTCTTGTACGAGCTCGAAGCGGAGTACAAGGCGCAGAGCACCTGGGGCGGGTTCGAGCCGCCGCCGAACGGCGGGCCTCCTTTCCGCTCGCGACACTGAATCACCTGAAGTATTCGGAAAGTATTTACTGGGGACTGGGGCACAAGACATTCGATGCTGGTCAGGGTTTCCTCTTGCGGAACGCTCTATTGGTCCGATGGTGACGTCGTCTGGGACGATCACCTCGGACATCGCCAGCTCAAACTCGCCGATGGAACCGAACGCGTCCTGCGCTGGTTCAGTTCTTGGCGAGAACCGGAATCGGTCCGCGAAGCGGATGAGAATCCCGAGATCGGGGAAAGGCTCGTCCGTATCGCGCGAGCGATGATCCGGTACGAAGTACTGGTGGTCAAAGGTTCTCACCGGCAACAACGTGAAGAAGAGATCCTTCGGGATTGGGGCCCTTGGGGAACGTCCGCGCGGGCGTTTCACTTCGGCACGCGTTCGTTGCGCGAGACCGAGTTCACCACCAGCGAAACGACGGCGAAAACCTTGCTGGAGAAGGCGAAGGTCAGCCCTCCGCCTTCTCCGGTGAGGCCGGCGGGTGAGCACGACACGATCGCGTTGCCCGAACCGTCACCGGAACCACTGAACACCATCGGGCTCGGCGAGGCGCTGAGCCGGCGCAGAAGTGTCCGCGAGTTCGGTGAAGAACCCTTGCGGCTGCGCGATTTGAGCGCGCTTCTCACCGCGGCCAGGCCGACGAGGCCGGAAACGCATCCCGACATCCCCGCCACCGGGAACGTTTTCAAGACGAGCCCGTCCGGCGGGGCGCGGCATCCGACAGAGGTGTACGTCTACGCGAGGAACGTCGAGGATCTGCCCCGGGGCGTCTACCACTACGACGGCTTCCGGCACGGCCTCACGCCGCTGGACGGCAAGATCGACGACGACCAGCTGATCGCGCTCGCCGGCGACCAGCAGTGGACCGGGAACGCCGGCGCGCTGCTGATCTACACGAGCGTCATCGAGCGGAACCAGTGGAAGTACCCGGTGAGCCGCACGTATCGCGTGCTGCTGATGGACGTCGGCCACCTCAGCCAAACCGTGTACCTGCTGGCGACCGCGCTGGGCCTGAACGTCACGTTCACCGCCGCGCTCCGCGACGAACTGGTCGAGGACCTCATCGGGTGTGATCCGGCGAACGAGCTGGTGCTCGGTATGTCGGTGGTGGGCAATCGCTTGTGATGGCTTCGGTGATGGGGTGTGGCCGGATTTCGGCGACGGCTTCACCGCGGCGGCCAGCCGGCCGGGGGACGCGGTCCCCGCGCGAGCATCGTTGAGCGATCGCCGATTCCCGGCGACGTAGCGGATCCACGGCACCGCCAAGCACGGCGCCGAATGCCTGCTGGTGATCTTCACTCAAGCCGTGGCCGGATTTCGGCGACGAAGCCAGAAGTGGTTCCCAAGGCAGTCCCGCCTGGTCGGGTCTAGCCAAGCAATCGGGACCTCGGGTGGCTCACGCTCGCGAGCCGTGGCCATTTTCTGGCGACCGGTCACAGTGAGGCCTGATGTCAGGCGCCGTTGCCGTTTTCCGGCGAGGGCTCAGAACGGTGGTGCTTCGTCGCGGGGTTCGTGCAGTGGGGGTGGGGTGCTGTCGTAGCTCTGCCCGGTGGGTGTGGTGATCGTGAGAGTCCCATCGGAACCCAACCGGTAGTTCCACCCAGGCTCGTCCTTCAACCGATGGTCGCGGCGGCACAGATCGATCAGCTCGGTATCGGAGGTGTGGCCGCCGTGTTGCCAGGGCAGGGAATGGTCGAGGTCGCAAGCCTGGGCCACACGATGACACCCGGGTCTTCGGCACTCACGGTCCCGCACCCGCACGAACTCGCCCAATCCCGCCGTGGGCCGATACCGATCCCGGCCGAGGTCGAGAACCTGTCCCGAGAGCGGGTCGGTGATGATCCGCCGCAGCACCGTATTCGCCCCGGACGCGATCTCCCGGGCCAGCGAGGCGGGGATATGCCCATGCCCGGCCATCTCGGCGGGATCATCGTTCAACCCCAAATACGTCTGAAGGTCCATATAGAGGAACACCTCCGACCGTTCACTCTTCCCACCCTGACCACCCAGCAGAAGATCAAGGGCGACATCCGCACGCAACTGATCCAGGGTGCGGGTCTCCCCGCCGGCGCGCAGGGCGCGGGCTTCGCGGTCGATCCGCGTGTAGGCGGCGGCCACCTTCTCGACGGGCCCGTCTTCGACTTCGATGGACGCCACGCCGGTGTCACCTTGTCGTACGGTCAAACGACGTCCGCCGCGGTTGCGTTCGGCCCGGCGGGAGGCGCCCTCGCGGTCGGCCATCATCGCCGCATGGTTGGCCGCTTTCCGGATCTGATCGGAGTTCCGATTCGGGATCCGATCCTCCAGGACCGCGTCCACCGCACGGGCGTCCTCGTCCGAG
>NZ_JBFPJQ010000004.1:0-600813 GCF_041021335.1 Amycolatopsis sp. SB7-3 | reverse complement strand
TCCGGGTCCGGGCGCGTTTTGGCCTCACCGGGTGCCGCCAACGCGCTTCGGCCGTGTCGCGAAAGCCACTTTCGGGACGTCACATGTCCCGAAAGTGGCTTTCGCGACACGCTTGTGGTGGCTGCGGCGGGTCGTGAGTGGCGATTCAGGTTAGAACCCGAATCGCCACTCACGACCCCCTGGAGCAAGGCCGGGCTGAAGGGGCCCTTCACCGCATGTGACGCGGCGAAAGCGTCCTTCAGCACAGGGGACGGGAGGGGCGCCCGATGAGGTCCTTCGTTCCCGACTTGATCAAGATCCTCGTCTTCGCGGTGGTGACCGTGCTGCTCACCGCGATCCTCGGCGCCACCATCGCGAACACCAACTTCGGCGAGACTTCGGGCTACACGGCCAAGTTCACCGACGCGTCCGGTCTCAAGGAAGGCGACGACGTCCGCATCGTCGGCGTGAAGGTCGGCCAGGTCGGCAAGATCGAGGTCGAGGAGGGCGAACGGAACTTCGCCCAGGTCCACTTCGACGTCCAGACCTCGCACCGGCTGCCCGCCTCGGTGACCGCGACCATCAAGTACCGCAACCTCGTCGGGCAGCGGTATCTCTCGCTCGGCACGGACATCGGGGACGAGAAGTCGTTGCCGCGCGGCGGGATCATCCCGCCCGAGCGCACGAAACCGGCCCTGAATCTGACCGTCCTCTTCAACGGGTTCAAACCGCTCTTCCGCGCGCTGAACCCCGAGGACGTCAACAAACTGTCCTACGAGATCATCCAGGTCTTCCAGGGCGAGGGCGGCACGATCACCAGCCTGCTCGCGCACACCGCGTCGGTCACGTCGGCCATCGCGGGCAAGGACAAGATCATCGGCGAGGTCATCGCGAACCTCAACACCGTGCTCGGCACGGTCGAGCAGCGCTCGCCACAGCTGGGCGAGCTGATCGACCAGACGCAACGGTTGATCACGGGGCTTTCCGAGCAGCGCCGGCCGATCGGGGAAGCGGTCAAGGCGCTGGGTGACCTCACCGTCGCCACGACCGGCCTGCTGGCCGACGCGCGGCCGGCGCTCAAGGACGACGTCGCGCAGCTCGGCGCGCTGTCGCAGAACCTCGGCGATTCCGAACAGCTGCTCGACCATCTCCTCGGCGTGCTGCCGGGCAACCTGCAGAAGTTCACCAGGACGCTGAGCTACGGCAGCTGGTTCAACTACTACCTGTGCGGGATCTCCGGCAGCATCGGCATCAAATCGCTCAACATCGAACTGCCGATCACGCCGCTGCCCGGCACGCAGCGACCGGAGAGGTGCGGGCCGTGAAGCCGCTCAAGGAACGCAACCAGGCCGTGGTCGGCGGTGTGACGCTGATCCTGATCGTGCTGATCACGGCGACGACGTACTTCTCCGACCGGATCCCGTTGTTCGGCAGCGGGACGACGTACTCCGCGTACTTCGGCGAGTCGGCCGGGCTGGCGCCGGACAACGAGGTCCAGGTCGCCGGGGTCAAGGTCGGGCAGGTCAGCTCGGTGGAGCTGGCGGGCAAGAAGGTGCTGGTGAAGTTCCGGGTCAAGGACGTACGGGTCGGCGACGCGACCGCGGCGTCGATCGAGATCAAGACGCTGCTGGGCGAGAAGTTCCTCGCGCTCACGCCGAAGGGCAAGGCGAACCAGGACCCGAACACCACCATCGGGCTCGACCGCACGCGGACGCCGTTCGAACTGCAGGACGCGTTCCAGGAGCTGTCGGGCACGGTCGGCGAGATCGACACCGCGCAGCTGGCGACGAGTTTCACCGTCCTGTCCGACGCGCTCAAGGACAGCCCGCAGTACCTCAAGGACGCGCTCGGCGGGCTTTCCTCGTTGTCCAAGACGGTGTCCTCACGCGACAGTGACCTGAAGGCGTTGCTGGCCAACACGAGCAAGGTGTCCAAGACGCTGTCCGATCGCAACGCGCAGCTGAAACGGATCCTCGACGACGGCAATCTCCTGCTCGCCGAACTGCAGAACCGGAAGGACGCGATCAGCACCTTGCTCAAGGGCACGCAACAGGTTTCCGCGCAGCTGTCCGGTCTCGTCGCCGACAACCGGCAACAGCTGAAGCCGACGCTGGAGAAACTCGGCAAGGTCACCGACATCCTGCAGCGCAACCAGGACAATCTCAGCCGCAGTCTCGCGCTGATGGCGCCGTTCGCCCGCGTCGGCGCCAACGCGACCGGCAACGGACGCTGGTTCGAGGGCTACCTGTGCGGTCTGCTGCCGCCGACGATCATCGCGGGCGCGTTCCAGGTGAACCCGGAGGGCTGCACCCCGCCGATCGCGGCGCCGAACCAGGGGGTGGGTGGACGATGAGCACCCGGACTCGCACGCTTTACAACTGGGTCGCGTTCGCCTGCGTCCTCGTGCTGCTCCTGACCGCCGGGCTGTGGCTGGTGTTCAAGGAACCGGGCGGGACCCGGATCAGCGCCTATTTCGGCAAGACTGTCGGCCTCTACGCGGGTTCGTCAGTCCGGGTACTCGGCGTGAAGGTCGGGGAGATCACCAGGGTGACCCCGCAGGGCGAGGCGGTCCGGGTCGACATGCGGATCGACGGCGACACGCCGATCCCGGCCGACGCGGGCGCCGTCGTCGTCGCGCCGAGCCTGGTCAGCGACCGCTACGTGCAGCTGACCCCGGCCTACGAAAGTGGCCCCGAAATGGCGACGGACACGGTGATCGCCAAGGAGAAGACGGCGACGCCCGCCGAACTCGACGACCTCTACACGAGTCTCGACAAGCTCTCGACCAGCCTCGGACCCAACGGTGCCAACAAGAACGGCGCGCTGTCCGACGTGCTCGACACCGCGGCGGCGAACCTCGCCGGAAACGGGAAGAACCTCAACACCACGGTGACGCGGTTGTCCGAACTGGCCAAGACCTTGGACAGCTCCAAAGGCGACCTGTTCACCACCGTGCAGAACCTGAACTCCTTCACCGGCGCGCTGGCCGAAAGCGACAAGCAGCTCAACGAGTTCTATCGCCGGGCGGCGGACGTGAGCGGCTTCCTGGCAGCGGACTCCGCCGACGTCGGCTCCGCGCTGAGCTCACTGGCGACGGCGATGGGCGACGTCGAGAAGTTCGTCGCGGAGAACAAGGATCTGCTCTCGTCCAATGTGGACAAGCTGGCCGGGCTGACGAAGGTGCTCGTGGACCAGCGTGCCTCGCTCGCCGAGGTGATCGACATCGCGCCGACCGGGGCGACCAACTTCATCAACTCCTACGACGCCGCGTCCGGCACGATCGCGGTGCGGGACAACCTCAACGAGCTGACCCACCCGCCGATCCTGACCGTGTGCCGCCTGATCAGCGCGAGCACGCCGAAACCGATCCCGGACGCGCTGGGCAACATCTGCAAACAGCTCGCGCCCGTCCTCGACGGCACGCTGAAACTCCCGTCGGTCCCGCAGGTGCTGGCCTCGCTGCAGAGCGGCGAACTGCCGCCGTTGCCTCTCCCGCTGGTCGACGTTATGACCAAAGGACTCCCGAAATGAGGCGGCAGCGGCAGAAGATCGCCGGGGTGATGGCGGGCGTCCTCGTGCTCGCCGGATGCAGTGACGGCGGGTTTTCGGGGCTGTACAACACGCCCTTGCCGGGCGGCGCGGATCTCGGCGACCATCCGTACCGGCTCACCGCGCAGTTCTCCGATGTCCTGGACCTCGTGCCGCAGGCGAGTGTGAAGGTCAACGACGTCCCGGTGGGCCGCGTCGAGAAGATCGACCTCGCGCCGGACACGCGTTCGGCGTGGGTGAGCATGGTGGTCAACGGCGACATCGCGCTGCCCGCGAACGCGCGTGCCGAGCTGCGGCAGTCGAGCCTGCTGGGGGAGAAGTTCGTCGATCTGCACGCCCCCGAAAAGCCCGAAGGAACGCTCGCCGAGGGCGCGAAGATCCCGCTGGACCGCACGAACCGCAATCCCGAGGTCGAAGAGGTCCTCGGCGCGCTTTCCCTGCTGCTCAACGGCGGCGGGGTCGAACAGATCCAGAAGATCAGCCATGAACTCAACGAAGCGCTCACCGGCAACGAGGCTGAGGTCCGCTCCCTGCTGTCCAGGGTGGACAAACTGGCCACCGAACTCGACGGGCACAAGGGCGAGATCCTGCGCGCCATCGACGGTCTCGACAAGCTGTCCAAGACCCTCGTCGGCCAGACGCAGAACCTCACGAACGCGCTCGACAACCTCTCGCCGGGGCTCAAGGTCGTGACCGAGCAACGGGATCAGCTCGTCGGCATGCTGCAGTCGCTCAACACCCTTTCCGGGGTCGCCACCGAGACGATCAAGGCGAGCAAGGACACGCTGGTCGCGAACCTGCGCGCGTTGCAGCCCACGCTCAAGAAGCTGACCGAGGCCGGCCAGGATCTGCCGACGGCGTTGCGGATCCTGCTCACGTATCCGTTCCCGGACTACGCGGGCAACGTGATCAAGGGCGACTACGCGAACGTCGAGGCCAAGATCGACCTGAACCTGGACACCTTCCTGGAGAACATGAACAACTCGTCGCAGCCGATCATCCAGCTGCCGGGCACCCAGGGCACCGGCACACCCGGCGCGATCCCGTTCAACAACGGCGCCGCCCCGCCGGTGCTGCCGTTGCCCGGTGATCTCCCGCAAGCGCCTCCGGCCGCGCAAGGGGACGCGCTGGGCGGCGTGCTCGGCGGGATCCTCGGGCCGCTGCTGGGAGGTGGCCGGTGATCACGCGCAAGATAAGGATCCAGCTGGCGGTGTTCGTCGTCATCGCGGTGGTTTCGGTCGTCTACGCGGGCGGCAACTACGCCGGGCTCGACCGGCTCTTCGGCACCCGCGGCTACCTCGTCACCGCGCAGCTGGTGGACTCCGGCGGGATCTTCGTCAACGCCGAGGTGTCCTACCGCGGCGTCGCGGTCGGCAAGGTCGCGTCGATGACGCTCACCGAACACGGCATCGACCTCGGTCTCGACATCGATTCGGGCGCGCCGAAGATCCCCGCGGACACCAAGGCCGCGGTCGCGAACCGGTCGGCGGTGGGGGAGCAGTACGTCGATCTGCTGCCCATGCACGAAAACGGGCCGTACCTCACCGAGGGTTCGGTCATCAAACGCGACAAGACCTCGATCCCGCTCGCGCCGGACACCGTGCTGTCCAATTTGGACAAACTGGTGTCGAGTGTGAAGCCGGAATCGCTGCGGACCGTCGTCGACGAGACCTACGAGGCGTTCGCGAACACCGGCCCGGATCTGCGGCAGCTGCTGAACAGCACCGGTTCGCTCACCGCGACCGCGACCCAGTACCTGCCCGACACCCAAGGCCTGCTCGCCAACTCGCGGACCGTGCTGGACACCCAGCGGCGGCAGGCGGACAACATCACGCAGTTCTCCAGCGGGCTCAAGAAGATCGCGGCGCAGCTGAAGACGTCCGACCCGGATCTGCGGCGGGTGATCGACGAGGCGCCGAAGCTGAGCCGCCAGATCAGCGACGTGCTCGCGGTCTCCGGGACCGACCTCGGGGTGCTGTTCGCGAACACGCTCACCACGGCCCAGATCACCTCCGCCCGCACGGACGCCATCGAGGAACTCCTGGTCGCGTATCCGATCATCTCGGCGTTCTCGCGTTCGACGTCGCCGGACGGCACCGGCCACCTCGGCGTCGTGTTCAACTTCTTCGACCCGGTCTCGTGCACGAAGGGTTACGAGGGCACGAAACAGCGTCCCGCCAACGACACCACCGAAGCGCCGGTGAACACCCAGGCGTACTGCGCCGAGCCGCCAGGAAGCCCCACCGGCGTGCGAGGCTCGCAGAACGCCCCGTACGCAGGGAAGCCGCCGGCGGTCCCGGAGCGGCCGAAGCAGAGCCCGCAGGCGGCGGAATCCGCCCAGCTGCCGGGGGTGCTGAGCCTGCTCACCGGATCCGCGCCCGGCGGGCTCGGCGCGTTGCTGGGCGGGAAGTGATGCTCACCCGCGCCCTCACCGTCGTGGCCGCGCTGGCGGTCCTCGCGGCCGCCTGGTTCGGCTGGTCGTGGTGGAGCGCCGCGGGCGACGACGGCCTGGCCAGGGGCCGCGAGCGCGAGGCCGTCCTCGCCGCCGCGTCCGGCCAGCTGGAGGTGCTCAACACGATCGACTACCGCAGCGGGGCGAAGGACGTCGACCGCTGGCTCGGCGTCACCACCGGACGGCTCGGCAAGGACCTCACCGGCGACCGGCAGATCCAGATCGACCGGGCTACCGCGAGCAAGACCGTCGCCACCGCCAAGCTCAAGCAGGCCGCGGTCACCGAACTCGACGCCGCCGCCGGGACGGCGCGCCTGATGGCCGTGCTGGACGTGCGGGTCAGCACCGGCGGTGGGTCGGCCGCGCCGAAGGTGAGCAGGCTGACCGTGGACTACCAGCGCGTCGAGGACGGCTGGAAGGTCAGCGCGGTCCAGGCGGCGGGCTCATGACCGGGCGTGTCCCGCGGCTCCTGATCGCGGTCATCGTGCTGGCCACCGGCTGTGCGGTGTGGTTCGGCCTCCAGGCGTCCTCGCTGGGTTCGGACGGCAACGCGGCGCTGGTCGACCAGGCCGCCACGGCCGAGGTCGCGGACCAGGTCGGTGCCGGGGTGAAGGCCGTGTTCTCCTACGACTACAGCAACCTCGCGCGCACCGAACGGGCCGCCGCCGACGTGCTGATCGGGGAGGCGACCGGCCAGTACCGGGACCAGTTCGCGTCGGCACGGAAACGTGCCGAGGAAGGGAAGCTGGTGCGCACGACGACGGTACGGTCGCTCGGCGTCCGGTCCCTGCGCGGCGACCAGGCCGAGGTGCTGCTGTTCCTCGACCAGCAGACGATGACCGCCGGTGGCGGGGCACCGCAGTCGACGGTGTCCCAGCTTTCCGTCACCGCGCAGCGTGTCGACGGCCGGTGGAAGATCTCTCAGCTCGTCCCCCTGTGATCAGGAGAGGCGTTTCATGTTCGCGGCGGTGATCACGCCGCCGGAAACGGTGTAGGAACCGGAAAAAGTGCGGAGCGAACCATCGTTCTGCCGGGCCGAAAGGTCGACGTACACGGTGTTCCCGCTCACGCTCCGCACGGTGACGGCGGCCCACGAAGTCGTCGCGTATCCGCTGGACCAGGAAGCGAAAGTGCCGCCTTTCGCCAGCCGTTGCCCACCGAGATTCCACGCGGTGAGGAAATCACGCCGGTTGATCGCGTCGTAGAAGGCGATCACCGTTTGCGCCACGGGAACCGACGGTGCGGGATAGACGGTCTGCGTCGCGGGTGGTGCGACGTAAACCGTTTGCGGTGGGGCCGCGACGGCGGGTGGCTGGATCACGATCGTGTTGGGCGGAGCGGCCACCGCGACGGCGGGCATCGCCGTTCCCTGATTCGGTACCGCGCACGCGGCCAGCGTTCCCGCCGCCGCCAACGTCACCATCGCCCACTTCTTCGCACCCATTTTCTCCCCTTTTCCTCGTGCTACCGAGAATGCGGGAACGGTGGCGGCATCAATAGGGGATTTGGCCTCGTTACGATTGCTGAAAAACGCGCCGGAACCGTTATCGGATCTTGTGCGCGCGGGCCTAGGGCCACCCTCGTCTCACGCCGGACCGCCGCCGGGTTTAGCGTTAGGCATGACCACTGCACCTGTCGATGTCGAGAGCGCCCGCCGCGACTACGCGGCCCTCGTCGACCGTGGCCTCTCCCTGGACATCACCCGCGGCAAGCCGTCCCCTCGCCAGCTGGACCTCGCCGACGGGCTGCTCGCCCTCCCCGGAGACGTGCGCAAGGCCGAGGACGGCACGGACGTCCGCAACTACGGCGGCCTCAAGGGCCTGCCCGAGCTCCGCCGCATCTTCGCCGGGCCGCTGCAGGTCCCGGCCGAGCAGCTGCTGGCCGCGGGCAACTCCAGCCTGGAGCTCATGCACGACTCGATCGTGCAGGCCTTCCTCAGCAAGCTGCCGGGTGCCGAGCGCCGCTGGGCCGACGAGCCGAGCGTCAAGTTCCTGTGCCCCGTGCCGGGCTACGACCGCCACTTCGCGCTGGCCGAGCGCTTCGGGATCGAGCTGATCCAGGTGCCGCTCACCGAGACCGGCCCGGACATGGGGGTCGTCGAGCGGCTCGTCGCCGAGGACGCCGCGGTCAAGGGCATCTGGTGCGTGCCGAAGTACAGCAACCCGACCGGGGTCACCTACAGCGACGACACCGTGCGCCGCCTGGCGACGATGACCACGGCCGCCCCGGACTTCCGGATCTTCTGGGACAACGCCTACGCCGTGCACCACCTCACCGAGGACGAGGCGCAGCTGGCCGACCTGCTCGCGCTGGCCACCGAGGCGGGCAACGCCGACCGCGTGTTCGTCTTCGGCTCCACCTCGAAGGTCACCTACGCGGGCGGCGGCGTCGGCTTCTTCGGCGCGTCCGAGGCGAACCTGGCCTGGTGGACCGGTCTCATCGGCAAGCGGACCATCGGCCCGGACAAGGTCAACCAGCTCCGCCACGCGCAGTTCCTGCGCGACGAGGACGGCGTCCGCGAGCACATGCGCAAGCACGCCGAGCTCATCGGGCCGAAGTTCGCGGCCGTCGACGAGATCCTCACCAAGGAACTGGGCGAATCGGGCCTCGCGTCCTGGACCAAGCCGACCGGCGGATACTTCATCTCGCTGACCGTGCCGTCCGGGACCGCCAAGGAGGTCGTGCGGCTGGCCAAGGAGGCGGGTATCGCCCTGACCCCGGCCGGCGCGACCCACCCGTACGGCGACGACCCCGAGGACGCCGTCATCCGCATCGCGCCGACTTACCCCGAGCTGGCCGAGGTGGAAGAGGCCATCCGCGGTCTCGCCGTCTGCGTCCGCCTTGCCGCGGCGACGAAGAAATAAGTTCGAGATCTTCTCCAATCCGGGTCACGGGTGGTTCCGAACGTCCGAGTGGGTGGGTGTGCACCGCAAAGACGAGAGGAACCACTCGTGTTCGGAAAGCCCTTCGTTCGTACCCTGATCTCCCGCAGCGCGGAGAACCGCACGGATCGCCGCCGCTTCCTGAAGGCCGCGGGCGCGGCGGGGCTCGGTGTCGTCGGCGCGACCTACCTCGGGGTCCAGGCCACTTCGTCGGCTTCGGCCACGGGTGACGCCGCTGCCGCCGCGGGTGCTCCCAGCGACGCCGCCGTGCTCAACTTCGCGCTCAACCTGGAGTACCTCGAAGCCGAGTTCTACTCCTTCGCCGTCCACGGCCGCGGGCTGCCGGACGATCTCACCGGTGGCGTCGGCACCCAGGGCGGCGTCTCCGGCGGCAAGAAGGTGATGTTCCACGACAAGGCGCTGCACCAGTTCGCGAAGGAGATCGCGGGCGACGAGGTCGCGCACGTCGAATTCCTGCGCGGCGCGCTGGGCGAGGCCGCGGTGTCGCGGCCCGAGATCGACCTCGAGGACAGCTTCACCGCCGCCGCCAAGGCGGCCGGGCTGATCAGCGGATACCAGCAGTTCGACCCGTTCGCCAACGAGAAGAACTTCCTGCTCGCGGCGTTCCTGTTCGAGGACGTCGGCGTGACGGCCTACAAGGGCGCCGCGCCGCTGATCACCAACAAGACGTTCCTCGACGCGGCCGCCGGCATCCTGGCCGCCGAGGCCTACCACGCCGCCACCATCCGGACCGCGCTGTTCGACCGGGAACTCGGCGACGCGGCCGCCAAGATCTCCAACGCGCGCGACGCCCTCGACGGTCCCGGCGACGACGACCAGGGTGTCCTGCTCGGCAACCAGGCCAACATCGTGCCGACCGACCACAACGGCATCTGCTTCGGCCGCGGCGCCGACCGGGTGCTGAACGTCGTCTACCTGAACCCGGGCGCGGTGAAGGAGGGCGGGTTCTTCCCCAAGGGCGTCAACGGCGACATCGTCGCCAGCGGCGGCGCGTGATCCTCCTCTGTCGTGTCGCCGTTTCCCGGTACCGTCGGGGGTCGGCGACACGAGGAGGGGGTTCGCGGTGAAGGCAGTGATCATCGGCGGCGGCATCTCCGGCACGGTGACCGCGATGGCGTTGCGCCGGGCCGGGATCGAGGCGAGCGTCCACGAGGCGCACCCGTCGGGCGGCGAGGACGCGGGCGCGTTCCTGACGATCATGCACAACGGCATGGACGCCCTGCGCGCGATCGGCGCCGAGGCACCGGTGATCGACGTTTCGTTCGGTGCGGCGGGTTTGGAACTCGTGACGCCCGACGGGCGGACCGTCGAACGACGTTCCTTCGACATCGAAGGCCTCGCCGGTCCGCGCACGATGACGCGGGCGTCGCTTTACCGTGCGCTGCAGGACGAGGCGATCTCGCGCGGGATCACCTTCGAACGGGGGAAACGGCTGGTTTCCGCGTCGCCGGGGATCGCGCGGTTCGAGGACGGTTCCGTGGCCGAAGGCGACATCCTGATCGGCGCCGACGGCCTGCGTTCGGTCGTCCGGACGATCATCGACCCGGACTGCCCGCCGCCGCGTTCGACGGGCCTCGACGTCGTCTACGGCTACACGACCGACGCGAGCATTCCGCAGGCGCCGTCCCTCTATCGGATGATTCAGAGCCTGCACGCCTACTTCGGTTACACGACTACTCCCGACGGCTCGACGTACTGGTTCGCGCGGCTTCCCACGGCCGAAGGAGTGCGCTCCGGCCTGACACCGGTCGAATGGCGCGCGGCCGCTTTCGCCGCCTTCGACGGGGAACCGTTGCCTGCCGCGGAAATCATCCAGTCCACTGGAGACGACGTGTTCGGCGGTCACTCCTACGACGTGCCTTCGACACCGGTGTGGTTCAACTCCACGATGGTGCTCGTCGGCGACGCGGCGCACGCGGCCTCGCCTGCCGCCGGGCAGGGCGCGTCGATGGCGCTGGAGGACAGTGTCGTACTGGCCCAGTGTTTGCGGGATCTTCCCGACGCCCCAACGGCTTTCGCGGCCTATGAGCGGCTGCGGCGGGTGCGGGTGGAGGAGCTGGTGGCGAGCAGCGCTGCGGTGTCCTCGGGGACGACGTCCGACCGGGACCGGAATTGGCTTTACCGGCACCACATCGACTGGGACGAGACCATTCGCGTTTAGCCGACTAATTGCGAGGCTCGCCAAGCGCGTGAAGGCCTCCTTCCCTCGGCTCAGCCGAGGGAAGGAGGCCTTCACGCGCGAAACGCTACTTCTTGTACAGGGCCTCGATGTCGTTCGCGTAGTTCTTGTTCACGATGTTGCGCTTCAGCTTCAGGCTCGGCGTGATCTCCCCGCCCGCCTCGGTGAAGTCCTTCGAGAGGATCGTGAACTTCTTGATCGCCTCGGCCTGCGACACCGCGCTGTTGGCCTGATCGACGGCCGTCTGGATCTCGGCGCGCAGTTCGGCGTCGTCGGCCAGATCGGACACCGACGCGTCGGAAGGCTTGCCGTGCTGCGACTTCCACGACGGGAAGTACTCCTCGTCGATGGTGATCAGCGCGCCGATGAACGGCCGCTGGTCACCGACGACCATCGCCTGGCTGACCAGCGGGCTGGCCTTGATGGTGTCCTCGAGCCCGGACGGGGCGACGTTCTTGCCGCCCGCCGTGACGATGATCTCCTTCTTGCGCCCGGTGATCTTCAGGAAGCCGTCGTTGTCCAGTTCGCCGAGGTCGCCGGTGTGGAACCAGCCGTCTTCCAGCGCTTCGGCGGTCGCCTCGGGGTTGTTGAAGTAGCCGCCGAACACGACGTCGCCCTTGAGCAGGATCTCGCCGTCGTCGGCGATCCGGACCGAGGTGCCGGCGACCGGGCGGCCCACGGTGCCGACGCGGAACCCGTCCTGCGTGCCGACACAGGCCGCCGCGGAGGTCTCGGTCAGGCCGTAGCCCTCGAACACCGGGACGCCGATGCCGCGGAAGAAGTGCGCCAGCCGCACGCCGAGCGGGGCACCGCCGGACACCGCGGCGACGCACCGGCCGCCGAGGGCCGCGCGGAGCTTGCTGAACACCAGCTTGTCGAACAGCGCGTGCTTGACCTTGAGACCCAGTCCGGCGCCGCCGGTGTCCTGAGCCTGGCTGTACGCGACGGCGGTGGCTTCGGCGGCGTCGAAGATCTTGCCCTTGCCGTCGCCGTGCGCCTTCTGCTTCGCGCTGTTGTAGACCTTCTCGAACACGCGCGGCACGGCGACGACGAACGTCGGCCGGAAGGTGCCGAGGTCGGCGACGAGGTTCTTGACGTCCGATGTGTGCCCGAGGGTCACTCGCGCGCTCAGCGCGGTCACCGCGATGGCGCGGGCGAGGACGTGCGCGAGCGGCAGGAACACCAGCAGCGAGTTGCCCTGCTCCATCAGCTGCGGGAACGCGGCGATGTCGGCGCGGATCTCGGCGAGGAGGTTCCGGTGGGTCAGCTCGACGCCCTTCGGGCGGCCGGTCGTGCCCGAGGTGTACACGATCGTGGCCAGGTCGCCGGCCTTCACCGTGCGGCGGCGCTCGTGCAGGTCGTCGTCGCTCAGCTCGGCGCCCTGCTCGGTGAGCTGGTCGACGGCGCCCGCGTCGATCTGCCAGGTGTGCTCGAGCCCGTCGAGGCGGCCCTTCACGGACTCCAGCGTCGCGAGGTGCTCGTCGGTCTCGACGAACACGGCCTTCGCGGCCGAGTCGGAGAGGATCCAGTGGACCTGCTCGGCCGACGAGGTGTCGTAGATCGGGACGGTGACCGCGCCGGCGGCCCAGATCGCGAAGTCGATCAGCGTCCATTCGTAGCGGGTCTTGGACATGAGCCCGACCCGGTCGCCCGGTGCGATGCCCGCCTGGGCCATTCCCTTGGCCACGGCCAGAACCTGGGCGGCGAAGTCTTTGGCGGTGACGTCCAACCAGGTACCGTCGACCTGGCGGCGGAAACTCACGACATCGGAGAACCGCTCCGCGTTCGCCCAGACGACGTCGGCGAGATTCTCGTCGTCTGTCACCGGATTGGCGGCGGGGGCGCTGTATTCGCGCACGAGGAACCTCCGTGTTCGCGTGCAAGTGGTGTGACCGGTGTTACCCGCCAGTCAACTTAGCGTGCCGTGCACCTTAAGACCATGCTGACGAATCGGCCATACCCAGGGCATGACATTCTGCCGCTGTGAACCAGGCGCCGCCAGCTCTCGACATCGTCGACGAGACCTTCCTCGTGGTCCCGCCCTCCACCGTGGCCGCCGCTTTCGCCGATCCGCGATCTTGGTCACGTTACTGGCCGGACCTCGTCCTGGAGGTCTACACCGACCGCGGGGACCAGGGATTGCGCTGGACCGTGCGCGGTGCCTTGATCGGTACCATGGAGGTCTGGCTCGAGCCGGTGCTCGACGGAACCTTGCTGCACTACTTCCTGCGCGCCACCCCCGCCGGTCCCGACGGGGAGCCGATCGGCCTGGCACCGCGGGAACTGCGCCGCGAGTTCGACCGCCGTGCCCGTGCCGCCAAGGCGATCGCGCTCGGGCTCAAGGAGGTCCTGGAGGACGGGCGGGAGCCGGGGGTCGGTCCCCGGGTCGAGTAGGGGAGAGCATGCGGGTTCACGTGGTGTCGGACGTGCACGGCAACGCCGACGCGCTCAAACGCGCGGGTGACGGCGCCGACGCGCTGATCGTCCTCGGCGACCTGCTGGACTTCGTCGACTACCGCGAGCACGACAAGGGCATCATGGGCGCGCTGTTCGGCGCCGAGAAGGTCGGCGAGTTCGCGCGCCTGCGGCGTGAGGGCACTCGTGACGAGACCGTTGCCTTCTCGCGATCGTTGTGGGCCACTTTGGCCGATCCCGCGGCCGCCGTCGGCGAGGCGATCCACGACCAGTACGGCGTCCTGTTCGGCGCGCTGACCGCGCCGACGTTCGCGACCCCCGGCAACGTCGACGACCCCTCGCTGTGGCCCGAGTTCGCCGGCGACGGCATCACCGTCCTCGACGGCGAGGTCGCCGAGTTCGGTGGTCTGCGCTTCGGGTTCATCGGCGGCGCGCTGCTCCCGCCGAACGTGGTCCCGCGCCGCAACGGCTTCTGGCGGCCGTACCTGCGCACCCGCGAGGAGTACGACGTCGCGGTCGCCGGGCTGGAGAACGTCGACGTCCTGTGCACCCACATCCCGCCCGCCGTCCCGGAACTGACCTACGACGTGATCGCGCGGCGGTCCGAGATCGGCTCGGCCGCGCTGGTGGACCTCATCCGCGAGCAGCGGCCGCGCTGGTCGGTGTTCGGCCACGTCCACCAGCCGCTGACCCCGCGGACGCGGCTCGGCAGGACCGAATGCCGTAACGTCGGTCACTTCAAAGAGACGGCACAGCCGTACGTGCTTCGCTGGTGACCCTAGGCTGCGGCTAGGCTGCGTTCATGGCCGAGCAGTCCACGCAATCCATCGAGGTCGACGCCGAGCCCGAGCGGGTCATGGCCGTCATCGCCGACTTTCCCGCGTACCCGGAATGGGCCAAGGCCGTCCGGGAGACCGAGGTGCTCGGCGAGGACGCCGACGGCCGCGCCAAGCAGGTGAAACTCACTCTCGACGCCGGCCCCATCAAGGACGTGTACACCCTCGAGTACGACTGGGACGCCGACGGCAACGGGGTCAGCTGGCACCTGGTCAAGGGGCAGATGCAGAAGGCCCAGAACGGCCGCTACGCCCTCGAAGCGCTGGGCGCCGGACGCACCAAGGTGACGTATACGCTGTCCGTCGAGCTGGCGCTGCCGATGATCGGGCTGCTGCGCCGCAAGGCCGAGAAGATGGTCATGGACACCGCGCTCAAGGAGCTCAAGAAGCGCGCTGAAGCATCCTGAGTCGAAGGGTAGGCATGCGGATCCTGCTGTTCACCGGCAAGGGGGGTGTCGGCAAGACCACGCTGGCCGCGGCGACGGCGGCGGCACTGGCCGGGCGGGGCAGGAAGACGCTCGTGGTCTCGACCGACCCGGCGCATTCCCTCGGTGACGCCTTCGGCCGCCCGCTCGGCGGTGAACCGTCCGAAGTGGACACGCTGCTCCATGCCGCCCAGATCGACACCCGTGGCCTCGTCGACAGCACCTGGCGCGAACTCCGGCGGGAACTGCAGACCGCGCTCGCGGGGGTGGGCCTCGACTCGCTCGACGCCGAAGAACTCACCGTGGTGCCCGGCGTCGACGAACTCCTCGCCCTCACCGAGGTCCAGCGCCTCGCCGAGCACGGTCCCTGGGAGACGGTCGTCGTCGACTGCGGGCCCACCGCGGAAACCCTGCGGCTGCTGGCTTTGCCCGAAGCGGTCTCCGGCTATCTGTCGCGGATGTTCAAACCGGGCGCGCGGCGCACGGCGGCCGCGGTGCGCCGCCTCGGCGCGCACCTGGAGTCGCTGCGCACGCTGCTGACCGATCCGGCCACCACCACCGTGCGGCTCGTGCTGACGCCGGAGCGCGTCGTCGTCGCCGAAGCCCGCCGCACCCTCAGTTCCCTTGCCCTGCGCGGGATCCTGGTCGACGGCCTGATCGTCAACCGGCTCATGCCCGCGCCCGGGTTCTGGCGCGGCGCCGCGGCCACCTGGATGCGGACCCGCCGCACGCAGCAGAACGCCGTCCTCGCCGAACTCGCCGACGCGGGATTCGGGCCGACGCAGGTGAAGCCCGTCGAGCATCGCGCCGTCGAGCCTGTGGGGCTCGAGGCGTTGCAGGAAATCGCGTACGAGCTCTATCAAGGGCTGGACCCCTTGGCGGGGAACGAAAAAGGTGTGACCCCACTGCTGCGGGTGTCCGAATCGGACAGCGGCTACGAGCTGCGTATCGCGGTGCCCCTGCACCTCGATTCCGAAGTGGACCTGGCCAGAGTGGACGATGATCTCGCCGTCACCGTGGACGGTTTCCGGCGGCTGATCGCGCTGCCGGAGATGTTGCGCCCGTGCCGGATCACCGGTGCGGAATCCGACGCGCACGGCCTGGTCGTGAGCCTGGCCGGGAACCGGGGACCCGGGTGAGCGAGAACAACGAGTACACCGGATCGAAGCCGCTCGAACTGGCCGAAGAGATCCGGCTCCTGGTCGAACTGGTCGTCGAGCACGCCGCGCCGTGGCTGGAGGGCCTGATCTCCGCCGGGCACGGCTGCACCGACCACGACACCGACGGATGGTGCCCGCTCTGCGCCGTCGTCGGGGTCTTCCGAGGGGAACGGCCCGAGTTCGTGGCCCGCCTGCTGGAGCAGGCCGCGCAGCTCGTCGCGTTGCTGCGGGCGGTGCTCGCCGACCGATGGGAACCCGAGGCCGGCGTGCACATGCCGGGGTTCCAGCCTGCGCGGAAGGAGCCCGCGGCCGAAGATGAGCCGATGGGAGCTTCGCGGGTCCAGCACATCACGGTGACCAGGCGCGACGCTTGGCAGCCGGACCGGGAGAACTGAGTTGCTGACGGTAGGGGTGGACGTCGGGGGCACGAGTGTGCGCGCCGGCGTGGTGGACGAGCACGGCTCGCTGATGGACACCGCCAGGGTCGGGACGCCCAGCGGGGAGGACGCGCTCGAAGACGCCATCGCCGGCGTCGTCGAAGACCTCCGCAACCGGCACGACGTGTCCGGGGTCGGGCTCGCGGTCGCCGGGTTCGTCGCGAACGACCGGCGCACCGTGATGTTCGCGCCGCATCTGTCCTGGCGTGCCGCGCCGGTCGCCGAGCGCATCGAGAAGCGGGTCGGCCTGCCGGTGACCCTGGAGCACGACGTGAACGCCGCCGCGGTCGGCGAATACCGCTTCGGGGCCGCCCGCGGCGCTCATGTCGCCGCGCTGATCGCCCTCGGTACCGGGATCGGCGCGGGACTGCTGCTCGACGGCAAGATCTACCGGGGCGCGTACGGCGTCGCGCCGGAACTCGGGCACCTGACCGTCGTCCCCGGCGGCAGGCCCTGCCCGTGCGGGAAGTACGGCTGCTGGGAGCGCTACTGCAGCGGGACGGCGCTGGCGGCGACGGCGGTGGAGCTGCTCGCGCGGCATCCCGGCCGCTCGACCGTGCTGGCGCGCGAGACCAGGGGAGACCCCGGTTCGGTCACCGGCCGCCGCGTCGCCGGGGCCGCCCGCGACGGCGACCCGATCGCCCAGCGCGCGATGACCGAGCTGGCGAAATGGCTGGCCGAGGGGCTGGCGCTGGTCGCCGACGTCTTCGATCCCGAGCTCATCGTGATCGGCGGCGGCGTGTCCGAATCGGCCCCGCTGTTCCTGGACGAGGCCCGCGAGCACTACGCGGACAAGATCACCGGCGCCGGGCACCGGCCGCTGGCGCGGATCCGGGCCGCGCACCACGGCGACGATTCGGCGATCGTCGGTGCCGCCGCCCTCGCCGTCGACGCGGCGAAGGCTCCCGGCGCCGAGATCGGTGTGACACGCTGAGGCGGTGACCCGGCAGGACGGCAACGGCTTCGTGAAGTGCGACTTCGGGCATCTTCACTGGGGTTTGAACGGCGCGGCCGGGTTGCTGCTGTCCGATCCCGCGCGCGGGGTCCTGCTGCAGCGGCGGGCCTGGTGGGTCCACCACGGACGCACCTGGGCGCTGCCCGGTGGCGCCGTCGAGGCGGGGGAGAGCCCGCGTGAGGCCGCCACCCGCGAGGCGCACGAAGAGGCCGACATCCCGCCCGCGCGGGTCCGTCCACTGGCCGCGTCGCACGTCGACCACGGGAACTGGCGCTACACCACGGTCCTCGCCGCGCCGATCGGCCCGCTTTCGGCCAGGGTGAAGAGCGCTGAGAGCGCGGAACTGCGATGGGTCCACGCGGGCGAGGTCGCCGATTTCCGGCTGCATCGCGACTTCGCGGCGGCGTGGCCGGGATTGAGGGAGCACTTGGATCGCGGGCTGATACTGGTGGTCGACGGCGCGAACGTCGTCGGATCGCGGCCGGACGGCTGGTGGCGTGACCGGCGCGGCGCCGCGGAACGGTTGCGGGACAAGCTCGCGACCCTGGCCGGGACCGGGCTCACCGATCCGGCGTTGCCCGGGGGCGGCGGATGGTCGTGGTGGCCGAAGGTCGTGCTGGTGGTCGAGGGCAAGGCGCGGGGCGTCGCGGCGGTGCCGGGGGTCGAGGTCGTCGAGGCGGACGGCGAAGGTGACGACACGATCGTCGCCGTCGCGCGTGAAGCCCGTACCGCGGGCCCGGACGACCACGTCGTCGTGGTCACCGCCGACCGGGAGCTGCGTTCCCGCGTCGAGGCCCTGGGCGCTTCGACCTTCGGCCCCGGCACCCTCCTGGGGCACCTCGACTCCCGCATTTAGTCCTCTGAACGCGGTCCTGGTCAGGGGCGCGCGATCTTCCCGTCCCGCATCTCCGCGATGAGCGAAGCGACGACGGCGCGCAGGCTGCCGTTGTACTGCTTCGCGACCGCGCGCTGACGCAGGTAGCTGGGCCCGTAGGCCAGGATGGTCTCCACCGACCGCAGTTCGTCGGCGCAGTCCAGGCGCCGGGCCACCGGTTCGAGCCGGTTCAGCAGGTCGTAGGTGTCGTCGGTGACGAGCCGCTCGTTGCCCGCCGCGTCGAGGATGACGATCGCGTCGACGCCGTACCGCGCCGCGCGCCACTTGTTCTCCTGGACGTGCCACGGCGGCAGCGTCGGCAGGATCTCGCCGTCGTCGAGGCGCGCGCTGAAGTCGTCGACCAGGCATTGGGTCAGCGCGGAGATCGCGCCGACCTCCTCCAGCGTCGGCAGCCCGTCGCACACCCGCATCTCGACCGTCCCGAAATGCGGCGCGGGCCGGATGTCCCAGCGGATCTCGGAGAAATGGTCGATCACGCCCGTGGTGAACATGTCGTCCACGTAGCTCTCCAGCTCGGTCCACTTCCGGAACTGGAACGGCAGCCCGGCCGTCGGCAGCTGCTGGAACATCAGCGCCCGGTTCGACGCGTACCCGGTGTCCTCCGCGCCCCAGTACGGCGAAGACGCCGAAAGCGCTTGCAGATGTGGCGCGTACTTGAGCAGGGCGTCGAGGATCGGCAGGGCCTTGTCCCGGTGGTCGACGCCGACGTGCACGTGGACGCCGTAGATCAGCATCTGCCGTCCCCACCACTGGGTCCGGTCGATGAGCTTGGCGTAGCGCTCCTTGTCCGTGACCTTCTGCTGGTACCAGGTCGAGAACGGATGCGACCCGGCGGAGAACAGCTCGACGCCCAGCGGGTCCAGCACCGAGTGCACGACGTCCAGTGAGTCGTTCAGATCGGCCTTGACCTCGGCGATCGTGTCGCAGATCCCGCTGATCACCTCGATGGTGTTGAGCAGCAGTTCCTGCTTGATCTTCGGATGCTCCTCCTCGCCGTCGGGCCGGACGGCGTCGAGCACCTGTTCCGCGACCGACGAGAGCTCACCGGTCCGCCGGTCGACGAGGGCGAGTTCCCATTCCGCGCCGACCGTCGACCGGCGCGAGGGAGTGAAGTCGATCTTCATCTTCCGAATTGTCCGGCAGATCAGACCTGGGCGCCGTTGTTCGGATCCGCGCCGGGCGGCGGCCCCTGACGCACCCGCAGCAGGAGCAGGGCGATCGCGGTCGCGAGGGCGAGGATCCCGAGCGGCGTGCCGAGGCGGGTGCCCATGCCGATCAGGGTGGGCGCGATCAGCAGCAGCAGACCGAGCAGGAAGAACAGCAGGACGACGAACGCGCCCTTGCGCGGACGCGGCAGGGGAGGCGGCTCGGGCGGCACGAAATGGCCTTCGTCGTCGCTCGACCCGGCCGGGTCGTCCTCGAAAAGGGTCTTGTCCCAGCTGGTGCCGCCGCCGCGCCAGCCCGGTTCGGGTTCGGCGTCCGACGGCTCGGGCCGTGGTGCCTTCTCGGCGGGTTTCTCCGGCGTTTTCTCCAGGTCGTCTTCCGGGAACAGGCCGACGCCCTCCGCACGGAGGTCGGCCACGATCTCGGCGAACGTCGCGTCGACGTCCTCCGGCCCGTCCTTGCCTCTGCTCATCCGGCGTCCACCTGTCCCGCCCGGCGCACGGACCGGGCGAAGTCCACCGTACGCGTGAAGATCAGGCCCGCGTCGTGGTCTTGGGTGGCGACGTGGAAGCTGTTCTCCAGCACCACCTCGGTCACGTCGTCGCTGCCGATCCCGTCGAGGATCACCCGCGAGTTGACCGGCTCGACGATGTGGTCGACGGCCGAGTGGAGCAGGAGAACCGGCTGGGTCACCTTGCGCAGATCCGCGCGGGTGAGTTTCCACAGCTTCGCCAGGCTCGCCGCGGCGCGCACCGGCGTCCGCGAGTAGGCCAGCTCGGTCACGCCCGGCTTCGCGATGTCGTTGGCCACGCCCGGAACCGAGGGCAGGATCCGCGACAGGACGGGCAGCAGCTTGGCGTCCCAGCGCAGTGTCATGACCGACGGGTTCACCAGCACGATGCCGGCGATCCGGTCGCCGAACTCCTCGGCCAGCCGCAGCGTCAGCGTCCCGCCCATCGACATCCCGGCGACGAACACCGTCTCGCAGGTCGAGAAGAGCGCCAGCAGCTCTTCGCGGACCGCGCCGTACCAGTCCTCCCAGCCTGTCCGGTTCATGTCCTGCCACCGGGTCCCGTGGCCGGGGAGCAACGGGCAGCGCACCGTGTAACCGGCTTCGGCCAGATGGTCGCCCCACGGCCGCATACTCGCGGGAGTGCCGGTGAATCCGTGGCACAGCAGGAACCCTGCTTCGGTCGAACCGGTGTGAGCGAACGGTTCCGCGCCGGCGAGGACGGCCATGCGATCGCCTTCCGTGAGAGCTGGGTAGGTCTACCATGTTCGCACGACCGGAGCGGCTTGTGGGGCCCCGGCCACTGCCGGAATCGGGCCGGATCGGGTGTGAGATCCGTCGCTGGGTGCGGGTAACCGGGTGGACTTCGTTGTGCCGGGGGTGCGCGATTCGTAGTCTTGACCATCGGGCGCAGGGGTTGAGCTGCTAGGAGGAGTTTTCGCAGTGCTGTACTGGCTCATGAAACACGTGTTTATCGGGCCACTGCTCAAGGCGCTGTGGCCCACCAAAGTCGTCGGCGCGGAGAACATCCCCGACGACGGTGGCGCGATCCTGGCGGGCAACCACCTCGCGGTGGCCGACTCCTTCTTCATGCCGCTGCGCGTCAAGCGCAAGGTGACCTTCCCGGCCAAATCGGAGTATTTCACCGAAAAGGGCTTCAAGGGTCTGCTGAAGAAGTGGTTCTTCACCGGCGTCGGCCAGTTCCCGATCGACCGCTCCGGTGGCAACGCCGCGCAGGCCGCGCTCGACACCGCGACCCGCCTGGTCCGCGAAGGGCACCTTCTCGGCATCTACCCCGAAGGCACCCGTTCCCCGGACGGCCGCCTGTACAAGGGCAAGACCGGCGTCGCGCGGATCGCGCTCGAATCCGGCGGCGTCGTGGTCCCGGTCGCCATGATCGGCACCGACAAGGTCAACCCGATCGGCTCGAAGATGTGGTGGCCGCGCCGCCTCGAGATCCGCTTCGGCAAGCCGCTCGACTTCTCGCGCTACGAGGGCCTCGCCGGCGACCGCTTCATCGAGCGGTCCATCACCGACGAGATCATGTACGCGCTCATGGAGCTCTCCGGCCAGGAGTACGTCGACATCTACGCCGCCAAGGCGAAGGAACTGCTCGCCGCCGAGGAGGCGGGAGTCCGCCCCAAGGTGCCCGCGCAGCCCTCCGCCCAGGACGTCGCCCGTATCCCGGACACCAAGGTCGGCTGAGGCCCCACTAGGGTTCTCCGGTGCGCTTTTTCTACGACACCGAATTCATTGAGGACGGCGTGACCATCGATCTGGTGTCGATCGGTGTCGTGGACGAAAGAGGCCGCGAGTTCTACGCGGTCTCGACCGATTTCGATCCCGGCAAGGCCGGCCCCTGGGTCCGCGACAACGTGCTCCCGAAACTCCCGTCGCCCGCCGACCCGGCGTGGCGCAGCCGCGAGAAGATCCGGACGGATCTGCTCGAGTTCTTCGGCAAACCGCCCGGCGGGATCGAACTGTGGGCCTGGTTCGCCGCCTACGACCACGTCGCGCTGGCGCAGCTGTGGGGGCCGATGCCCGCGTTGCCGCGTCAGCTGCCGCGCTTCACCCGTGACCTGCGGCAACGCTGGGAGGACGCGGGCAAGCCGAAGCTGCCGTCGGCCCCGGACGACCAGCACGACGCGCTGGCGGACGCGCGGCACAACTTCCAGCGGTGGCAGATCATCGAGTCCTACTGGCACCGGTAGGCCGCCCGGTCCGGATGTCATGAAAGGGCCGTTCAGGACGTTTCGTGTCCTGAACGGCCCTTTCATGACACTCGCGCTGGTGCCGGGCCTTCGGGAAGGAGGCCTTCACGCGCGGTCGTTGTGGCTGTTGGGACTGCTGAGGCTGGAGGTACCGGTTCCGGCCGGGTGAGGGGAACTTCGAGGGACTCTGGGTCCCTTAAGGAGTCCTTCACGGCCACCGCTTTCCTACGCTCCAGGCGCCAGCCGAGCCGGGTTCGCGCTGCTCAGAGTTCCTGAGGTGAAGGGCGCCATCCCCGCGTGCCATGCGGCGGAAGCTCCCTTCGCCACACGAGACCGGAGCCGCTCCACCCCTCGCAGGCCAGAGTGCCGTGCAATGAACGGTCCTTTACTTGCGAAATTTGCGAGGAAAGGACCGTTCCTAGCGCCCCCCCGAGGGGCTCAGCGGCGTGAGTCGACGGCCTCGGCGAGGGTGTCCAGCAGCTCCGCCGTCGTCTCCCACCCGAGGCAGGCGTCCGTGATCGACTGCCCGTACGTCAGCGAACCGGCCGACCCCAGCGTCAGGTCCTGGCGCCCCTCCACCAGGAAGCTCTCCAGCATCAGCCCCGCGATACCCCGCTCACCGGCCCCGATCCGCCCGGCGAGTTCGCGCACGACCGAAGCCTGCCGCACGTGGTCCTTCGCGCTGTTGCCGTGGCTCGCGTCGATGATCACGCGTTCCGGCAGTCCCGACTTCGCCAGCCGCGCCAGGGTGTCGGCCACCGTCGCGGGGTCGTAGTTCGGGCCGGCCGAACTGCCGCGCAGGATCACGTGGCAGTCCTCGTTGCCCGCCGTGGTGATCAGCGCGGCGAGCCCGTCGGGGTTGATACCGGCGAACACGTGGCTCGCCCCGGCCGCGCGGGTCGCGTCGACGGCCACCTGGACGTCGCCTTCGGTCGAGTTCTTGATCCCGACCGGCATCGACAGCGCGCTGCACAGCTGCCGGTGCACCTGGCTCGCCGCGGTCCGCGCGCCGATGGAACCCCAGGTCACGGTGTCGGAGATGAACTGCGGGGTGATCGGGTCGAGGAATTCGCAGCCCACCGGCAGGCCCAGCGCGGAGATGTCGAGCAGCAGTTTGCGCGCCATCCGGAGACCGTGGTTGACCTCGTAGGTGCCGTCGAGACCGGGGTCGTTGATCAGGCCCTTCCAGCCGAGCGTGGTCCGCGGCTTCTCGAAGTAGACGCGCATGACGATGTGCAGTTCGCGGCGGTGTTCTTCGGCCTTGGCGGCGAGACGGCGGGCGTAGTCGAGCGCGGCGTCCGCGTCGTGCACCGAGCAGGGCCCGACGACGACGAGGAGCCGGTCGTCCCGGCCGTCGAGGATGTCGACGGCCGAGGCCCGCCCGGCTAGGACGGTATCGGCGATTTCCGCCGTCATCGGATGTTCGTGCCGCAGCATCGCGGGCGACAGCAGCGGGCTGATGGCCGCCGTGCGGTGCCCGTCGAGGGCGATCAGGGTGTCAGCGGAGGGAGACATCGCGGGTCTGGTTCCTTTCGAAAGGGATACCGACCCGCGGGAACTCGCCGAGCCGGTGGGAAATCCGGCTCGGGGTGGTGGTCAGCGCAGGTTCACGCCGCCGTGCCCACCCGGGGCCGGCTTCGTAAACCAGAAATAGCGCTGCACGGGGCCAAGCTAGCACATCCGCGGCGCGTACCGATTCCCGAGGTGGTCCGCCCTGCACCGATCCAGAGAACTGCCGCTACGCTGGCGTCGGGACATGTGACTGTCATCTCTACGGAACACAAGACGGAGGCTTCTGATGCGTGTCGGTGTGCTGACCGGCGGTGGGGACTGCCCGGGGCTCAACGCGGTGATCCGCGGTGTGGTGCGCAAGGGCATCGAGGTGCACGGCTGGGACATCGTCGGGTTCCGCAACGGCTGGAACGGTCCCCTCACCGGGGACAGCCGTCCGCTCGGCCTGAACGACGTCGAGGACATCCTCACCCGCGGCGGCACGATCCTGCGTTCGTCGCGCACCAACCCGTACAAGGTCGACGGCGGGGTCGACAAGATCAAGGCCGTGCTCGCCGAGCAGCAGGTCGACGCGCTGATCGCGATCGGCGGCGAGGACACCCTCGGCGTCGCGAAGCGGCTCACGGACGACGGCGTCGGCGTCGTCGGGGTGCCCAAGACGATCGACAACGACCTCGGCGCCACCGACTACACCTTCGGCTTCGACACGGCCGTCTCGATCGCCACCGAGGCCATCGACCGGTTGCACACCACGGCCGAGTCGCACCACCGCGCGCTGGTCGTCGAGGTCATGGGACGGCACGCGGGCTGGATCGCGCTGCACTCGGGCCTCGCCGGCGGCGCGAGCGTGATCCTCGTGCCGGAGCGGCACTTCAACGTCGACCAGGTCGTCTCCTGGGTCGAGCGCCGCTTCGAGAAGGAGTTCGCGCCGATCATCGTCGTCGCCGAGGGCGCGCTGCCCGAAGGCGGCGAGGAGAAGCTGCTGACCGGGGAGAAGGACGCCTTCGGGCACGTCCGGCTCGGCGGCATCGGCACCTGGCTGGCCGACGAGATCGCCGCCCGCACCGGCAAGGAGTCCCGCGCGGTCGTGCTCGGGCACGTCCAGCGCGGCGGCACCCCGACGGCGTACGACCGCGTGCTCGCCACCCGGTTCGGTCTCAACGCCGTCGACGCCGTGGCCGACGGCGACTTCGGCGTGATGGTGGCGTTGCGCGGCACGGACATCGTCCGCGTCAAGCTCGCCGAGGCGACCGCCGAACTGAAGACCGTCCCGGTCGAACGCTACGAAGAGGCCGAGGTCTTCTTCGGCTGAGCCCTGTTTTGAGGAGAAGGCCCCTTACTTTGTGCTGACCTCGGGTAAGGGGCCTTCGCTTTTCTTGCGGCCCCGCCGTCGCGGCGAGTTGAATCGGCCACCCGGGGGATCGGGGTGGAAGGGCGGCGGTGCTCATGGGGTCCAGCAGGCGCGAGTTCCTGAGGTGGCTGGCCGCCGGTGGGACCGGGGCGGCGCTCGCCGGGCTGCTGCCCGGTACGGCCGCCGCGGAAACGGACGCGATCGTCGTCCTCGCCCACGTCACGCTGATCGACGGCACGGGTTCGGCGCCCCGGCGTGACGTCTCGGTCGTGCTGGTCGGCGACCGGATCGCCTGGGTCGGCTCCGGCCCGGTCCCGGAAACCAGTGGCGCGCGGGTGATCGACGGCCGTGGCAAGTACCTCATCCCGGGCCTGTGGGATATGCACACCCACGGCGCGGACCTCGAGGACATCGTCCCGCCGCTGCATCTGGCGCACGGCGTCACGGGTGTCCGCGAGATGTGGGGCTACGCGGAAAACCGCGCCACGAAAGGCAGGATCGACCGCGGCGAGCTGCTCGGCCCACGTGTCGTGCTGGCGAGCGGGATCGTCGACGGGCCGGTCACGCTCCTGGGACCGCCGGTGCTCCAGGTGTCGACGGAGGCCGAAGCGCGGGCCGCCGTCCGCGCCGAGAAGGCCGCGGGCGCCGAGCTCGTCAAGACCTACTCCTACCTCGCACCCGACGTCGTGCGCGCGGTCGCGGACGAAGCCCGCGCCCAGGGCCTGCGGTTCTCCGGGCATTGGCCGTACAAGCTGTCGCACCTCGAGGTGAGCGACCTCGGGCAGCACAGCCTGGAGCATTTCTTCGGGGTGTCCATCCACTGCTCGTCCCGGCGCGACGAGATCCTGGCCCGGCTGAAGTCGACGCCTTACGACCCCGCGGCGCCGCGGGACTTCTTCAACCTGGCCCGGCGGCTGGAGTTCGAGTCGGTCAGCACGTACGACCGCCGTACGGCGCGGGCCTACTTCGAGCGGCTGCGGTGCAACGGCACCTGGCACTCGCCGACGCTGACGATCAACCGGGTCGTCACGCAGCCCGCCGAAACCCACCAGCGGGACCCGCGGCTGAAGTACGTACCCGCGGACGTGCGCGAGAGCTGGGCCAAGGGCATCGAACGTTTCGCGCCGAAGACCCCGGCGGACGTCGCCCTGCAGGAGCGGTACTACCGGGAGACGCTGCGGCTGGTCGGCGTCGCGCACGAAGCGGGTGTCGGGCTCATCGGCGGCACCGACTGCCTCAATCCGTACACGTTCCCCGGCAGCGGGCTGCACGAGGAGCTCGCGTTCCTGGTCGAGGCTGGGCTTTCGCCGGTGCGGGCGCTGAAGACCGTCACCGGGGACGCGGCGAGATTCCTCGGCCGGGAAGGGACGTCGGGCACGGTCGCGGTGGGGAAGGAGGCGGACCTCGTGCTGCTGGACGCGGATCCGGCCGCGGACATCCGCAACGTCGCGAAGATCGACACGGTGATCACGCGCGGCCGGGTCCTCGGCAGGGCGGAGCGGCGGCGGATGCTCGACGCCGTCGAGGCCGCCGCGAACCGGCCCACGCCGACGAACGCCCGGCTCCACTCCCTCGCGCGCCGGGGTTGCTGCTGTTGACCTCCCGCGTTTCGTCCTCTGAATGCGGTAGTTGGTGATGCCAACTACCGCATTCAGAGGACGAAACGCGGGGTTTCAGATGCGTGCGAAGGTGTCCAAAAGGGACACGGCGCGCGCGATGTCGTCGGTGAGCGGCCGGTCCTCGACGCTCGGGTCGAGCACGGCCGCGGCGGTCTCGTAGGCATCGCGCGCAGGCAGGGCGACGAGGTCGGCCTTGCGCATCCGCAGCGCCCGGACGGCGGCGACCAGTTCGCACGCCAGCACCTGCTGATACGCCGCCCCGGCCGCGGTCGCCGCCCGCGCGGCCTGCGTCGAGAAGCTCGCGTGGTCCTCGATCCCGCGTGAGACGACGGCCGTGCCCAGCGTCGCCGGCAGCGCGGCCTGCCGCAGTTCGGTGAGCGCGTCGTGCGCGACGTACTCCAGGATCATCACGCCCGAGCTGCCCGACGGCCCGGCCGCCAGGAACGGCCGCAACCCGGTGAACTCCGGTTCCACCAGATCACCCAGCCGGGCCACCGACAGCTCGGCGACCTGATGGACGGTCGCGCGTACCTGGTCGAGCGCGGTCGAGACGTACGCGGTGTGGAAATGCGCGTGGTGATAGGCGTCCTGGTGCACCGTCGAGATCATCGGATTCTCGGTGCTGGCGTTGATCTCCACCGCGAGGACGTCGCGCAGGTAGTGGATCGCGTCCAGCGCGGGCCCCTGCACCTGCGGGAAAGCGCGGAGCCCGAACGGGTCCTGGATCCGCCTGCCCGGTTTGGGGGTGCCCTCCATTCCGAGCAGCCGCCGCATCTCCGCCGCGCACGCGACCTGCCCGGCGTGCGGACGCGCCTCGTGCACGGGGGTCGCGTACGCCTCCGGATTCCCGTCGAGCGCGATGTAGGTCAGTGCCGCGACGACGTGACTCGCCCGCGTCAGCGTGTCGAGCCGCATCGCCGCGAGGGTCGCCTCGGCCAGCGTCGCGGCGTTGCTGCTCATGAACGCGAGCGCGTCACCCGCCTGCACCGGTACCGCGGGTACGCCGCCGGTCAGCCACGGCCGTTCGCCGGTGAGGGCGAGCGCGGTCTCCGCGAGCGGCGCGAGGTCGCCGGTGCCGATCGCGCCGAGCCGGTGCACGAGCGGCAGCGCTCCGGTCCGCACCGCGTCGGCCAGCGCCCCGATCAGCACGGGGCTGAGCCCCGCGCGCCCGGCCAGCAGCTGGTTGAGCCGGATGAGCATCATCGCCCTGGTCTGGCCGGGCGACATGACGTCGCCGCTGCCGCCCGCGTGACTGCGCAGCAGCCGCAGCCCGTGATCCGGTGACTCGCCCTCGCCGACCGGGTCCTCCTTGTTGGCGCCGACGCCGGTGGTGCGGCCGTAGACGATCCTGCGGGTGCTCAGTTCTTCGGCGAGCTTCCACGCGCTTTCCGCGCCGCGCAGCGCGGCGATCGAAACGTCGATGCCCAGTGGGCCCTCGGTGCTCGCGGCGGTCACGACGTCCGCGCAGCGCAGGGTCCGGCCGTCCACCCGGATCACGGCGGCCTCCTTTCACGACCGCACCACTATGACGCCTCAGTCCGACGGCGGCTGCCAGGGCGGCCGGTTGCCCCAGTCCCATTTCGGCATGGGCTCGGGAACGGTGACCTCGCGGCCGGGCTGGGAGAACATCACGGCGAGCCTGCTGCCCCATTCGACATACGCGGCGAACGCGGAGCGGAATTCGGGATCGGCCGGGAGCCCGGCCTCGTCGGCGGCGTCGAAGAGCAGGTTCACCCAGCGACGGCGCTGCTCCTCGGTGATGGCCCGGCCCAGATGCCGTCCGACCATGTGCCGGTGCCCGCCGTGTTCACCGCTGTAGGTCTCCGGCCCACCGAACACCTCGGCCAGCCAGACCGCCACGTGCTCGGGGTGGCCGGGATCCATATGGCGGAAGACCGGCTCCAGCAACGGGTCCTTCAGCACGTGGCCGTAGAAGACGGTGGTCAGCCCGCGCAGGGCGTCCAGCCCGCCTGCCCATTCGTACAACGTCGGCGTCCCGGTCACGTAAGGTCCTCCCAGCGGCGATGATCTTCCGGTCCGGCAAGGCAACCACCCCGGATCGCCGGGGACAACCACTTACTTTCCGGTGCGTGCCAAGGGGAGCGGCGATGAAGCGGTACCACTGCGCGGTCGAACTCGCGGTCGACGTCCTCGGCGGCAAGTGGAAACCGGTGATCCTGGCGCAGCTGAAGGAGGGCGTGCACCGGTACGGCGAACTCCGGCGCCGGATGCCGGGTGTCAGCGAGAAGATGCTGACCCAGCATTTGCGCGAACTGGAGGCGGACGGCCTCGTGCTCCGGGAGAGCCGCGAGGGCCGGGTGCCGCACGTCGAGTACCGGTTGAGCGAGGAAGGGGAGCGGTTACGCCCCGTACTCCAGGCGCTCTACGACTGGGGGACGCGGCGCGCGGCCGACCGCGGCATCACGTTCGAGCCGTTACCTATTCACTGACTGTCGTCGTCGAGGTGCCGTTCGAGCGCGTCGATACGTCCTTCCCAGAACCGGCGGTACGGCGCGAGCCAGGCGTCGACCTCCGCGAGCGGTTCCGGACGGAGCCGGTAGCAGCGGCGCTGCGCGGCGACGCGGACCGAGACCAGACCGGCCTCGCGTAGGACACGCAGGTGTTTCGATACGGCCGGTTGGCTCAGTTCGAGGACCTCGACCAGCTCGTTGACCGATTTCTCGCCGTCGCGCAAGAGGTCGAGGATGGTCCTGCGCCGCGGCTCGGCGAGGATCTCGAAAGTCTGCATCATCCGGGAAATGTGCCCCTCGCGGCATATTTCCGTCAAGGAATGTTCGAAAATGTCCATCCGAAAGTCTTGGTCTGAACCATTGACGGAGTGGTCTAGTCCACTTAGCTTGTGCGTGTCCCGCCGCAGTCCTCTCGTCACCGCCGGTGACCGTGAAGGGAGAACGCATGTCCCGTTCGTTCAGGCTCACCGCGATCGTGGGTGCCGCGGCCGTCGCGCTCGGCGCGCTGGCCGTCGTCGCTCCGGCGCAGCAGGCGTCGGCCGCACCGGAAACCTCGGAGGCCTCGGTCGGCAAGGTGCTCGGGTACTTCGCCGAATGGGGTGTCTACCAGCGGAACTACCATGTGAAGAACATCGACACGTCGGGTTCGGCGAGCAAGCTGACGCATATCAACTACTCGTTCGGCAACGTGACGAACGGTGGCTGCGCGCTCGGTGACGCCGAGGCGGCGACCAGCAAGTTCTACGACGCGGCCGGCAGTGTGGACGGCGTCGCCGACAGCTGGGACACCGGCGCGCTGCGCGGGAACTTCAACCAGCTGAAGAAGCTCAAGGCCAAGTATCCGAATCTCAAGGTGCTGTGGTCGTTCGGCGGCTGGACCTGGTCCGGCGGGTTCGGCGAGGCCGCCAAGAACCCCGCCAAGTTCGCGGAGTCCTGCTACAACCTCGTCAACGACCCGCGCTGGGCCGGCGTCTTCGACGGCATCGACATCGACTGGGAGTACCCGAACGCCTGCGGTCTCTCCTGTGACACCAGCGGCGCGGCCGCGATCAAGAACCTCGCGCAGGCCCTGCGGGAGAAGTTCGGCTCGAAGCTGGTCACCGCCGCGATCACCGCGGACGGCACCGACGGCGGCAAGATCGACGCCGCGGACTACGGCGGCGCGGCGCAGTACTTCGACTGGTACAACGTCATGACCTACGACTACTTCGGCGCCTGGGCCGCGCAGGGCCCGACGGCCCCGCACTCGCCGCTGACCGACTACGCGGGCATCCCGACCGCCGGCTTCCACTCCGACGCCGCGATCCAGAAGCTCAAGGCCAAGGGTGTCCCGGCGAACAAGCTGCTGCTGGGCATCGGCTTCTACGGCCGCGGCTGGACCGGCGTCACCCAGGAGGCCCCGGGCGGTACGGCGACCGGTCCGGCGGCGGGCACCGAGCCGGGCATCCAGGACTACAAGGTCCTGAAGACCACCTGCCCGCCCACCGGCACCGTCGCGGGCACCGCGTACGCCAAATGCGGCAGCGACTGGTGGAGCTACGACACCCCGGCGACCATCGGCGGCAAGGTCACCTACGCCAAGAACCAGGGTCTCGGCGGCGCCTTCTTCTGGGAGCTGTCCGGTGACACCACCGACGGCGAACTGATCACCGCTCTGGCCAAGTAAGACCCTCTCCGACGGAAGCGCGTGAAGGCCCCCTTCACGCGCTTCTGTCGGTGCCGAGGATTACGGTCACCACATGGGTTTCGAGGGTTTCGGCGAGTACGCCATCGACTTCTACGACGGTCTCGAGGCGGACAACTCCAAGTCCTATTGGGACGCGAATCTCGCCACCTACAAGGCCGACGTCCGCGCGCCGATGGAGGCGCTGCTCGCCGAACTCGTCCCGGAGTTCGGCGACGGCTTCGGCGAGGGCAAGGTCTTCCGCCCGTACCGCGACGTCCGGTTCGCCAAGGACAAGACGCCGTACAAGACCCACTGCGGCGCGGTGATCGAGCAGGGTCGCGGCGGCGGCGCGTACTACGTCGAGGTCGGCCCCGCCGGGCTGCGCGTCGGCGGCGGCTGCTTCCACTTCGAGTCCGATCAGCTCGCCCGCTTCCGCAAGGCCGTCGACACGGAACTGCGGGGCGCCGAGCTCGCCAAGATCCTCGCGAAGCTGGAGAAAGCGGGCTGGGAGATCAAGGGGGACAGGCTCAAGTCGAAGCCGCGCGGCTTCGCCGAGGATCATCCCCGCATCGACCTGCTGAAGTATCGCTCCGTGTACGCGGTCCGCGGCTGGGAGCCGGACGACGTCCTGCACGAACGCGGCGCCCTCGACCGGGTGCGCAAGGCGTGGCGGCAGGTCCGCGCGTTCAACGAATGGGCACGGGACCGCGTCGGGCCGAGCGAGAAGCCGCGCCGATAACCATCGAACCTGGTTCGGTGGTTATCGGCGCCCAGGTCAACTGACACTTTTCTTGAACTTTCGGTATCGGTACAGACGTAGCCACGATGAGGGACTACGCTGTGCGAACGTGAGCCGACGCGCGAAGATCGTTTGTACCCTGGGCCCCGCGACCGCTACGCCGGAGAAGATGCGGCAACTCGTCGACGCCGGGATGGACGTCGCGAGGATGAACTTCAGCCACGGGACGCACAGCGACCACAAGCAGGTCTACGACCTCATCCGCACCGCCGCCGCCGAATCGGGCCGCGCGGTGGGCATCCTCGCCGACCTCCAGGGGCCGAAGATCCGTCTCGGCACCTTCGCGGGCGGGCCGGTCGAGTGGCACAACGGCGACATCGTGCGCATCACCGTCGAGGACGTCGCGGGCACGCACGACCGCGTCTCGACCACTTACAAGGGGCTCGCCGACGACGCGAAGCCCGGCGACCGTCTCCTCGTGGACGACGGCAAGGTCGGCCTCGTGGTCAAGCAGGTCGAGGGCCCGGACGTCGTCTGCGAGGTCACCGAAGGCGGCCCCGTCAGCAACAACAAGGGCGTTTCCCTGCCGGGTATGGACGTCTCCGTACCGGCGCTGTCCGAAAAGGACATCGAGGATCTCGAGTTCGCGCTGGAACTCGGTGTGGACTTCATCGCGCTGTCGTTCGTCCGCTCGCCCGCCGACATCGACCTGGTCCACCAGGTGATGGACCGCGTCGGCAAGGGCCGCCTCCCGGTGGTCGCGAAGATCGAGAAGCCCGAAGCGGTCTACAACCTCGAAGCCATCGTGCTCGCCTTCGACGCGGTGATGATCGCGCGCGGCGACCTCGGCGTCGAACTCCCGCTGGAGCAGGTCCCGCTGGTGCAGAAGCGCACCATCCAGATCGCCCGCGAGAACGCGAAGCCGGTCATCGTCGCGACGCAGATGCTCGAATCGATGATCAACAGCTCCCGCCCGACCCGCGCCGAGGCCTCGGACGTCGCGAACGCGGTGCTCGACGGCGCGGACGCGCTCATGCTCTCGGGTGAGACCAGCGTCGGCCGCTACGCCATCGACGTGGTCAAGACCATGGGCCGGATCATCGAAGCCGTCGAGACCGACTCGCCGGTCGTGCCGCCGCTGTCACACGTCCCGCGCACCAAGCGCGGCGTCATCTCCTACGCGGCCCGTGACATCGGGGAGCGGCTGAACGCCAAGGCCCTGGTCGCCTTCACCCAGTCCGGTGACACCGTCCGGCGGCTCGCGCGGCTGCACACGCGGCTGCCGCTGCTGGCGTTCACGCCGGAGGAGAGCGTCCGCAGCCAGCTCGCGATGACGTGGGGCACCACGACGCGGATCGTGCCGAAGGTGGGCTCGACCGACCAGATGATCCAGCAGGTCGACCACGCGATGCTCGAAATGGGCAAGTACGCCAAGGGTGACCTGGTGGTCATCGTGGCCGGTTCGCCGCCCGGGACCGTCGGGTCGACCAACCTCATCCGGGTGCACCGGCTGGGCGAGGACGACCACGCCTGACCGCGCTACCGCTGCCAACGCTATGAACGGTCCTTTCCTGGCAAATTTCGCAAGGAAAGGACCGTTCCTAGCGTCCCAGGTGTCCCGAAGGTGGCCTTCGCGACAAACGTCCCGCCTCACCGGGGCTCCCGGCACCCTTACGGCCTAAAGTTCAGGTCATGACTGAGATGGCCAGGGAAGCCGCGGCCGGTTTCGACAACGCCGGCGGGGTGGGCGGACAGCCCGTGCTCGACCGGCTGGTCGCGTTGCTTGACTTGGAGAAGATCGAAGAGAACATCTTCCGCGGCGTCTCGCCCGCCCACTCGCCGGTGCGGGTGTTCGGCGGCCAGGTCGCGGGGCAGGCGCTGGTCGCCGCCGGCCGCACGGTCCCCGAGGAGCGGAAGGTCCACTCGCTGCACGCGTATTTCATCCGCGGCGGCGACCCGAGTGTCCCGATCGTCTACGAGGTCGACCGCATCCGCGACGGCCGCTCGTTCACCACCCGCCGCGTCGTGGGGATCCAGCACGGCAAGGCGATCTTCTCCCTGTCGGCCTCGTTCCAGAAGGACGAGGGCGGTATCGAGCACTCCGAGGCCATGCCGGACGTCCCGTCCCCCGAATCGCTCCCGACGCTGCAGGAACGGGCCGAGGGGTACTTCATGGGCCATCTCGACCGGCCGCGTCCGATCGACCTGCGCTACGTCAACGATCCGCCGTGGGTGACCAGGAAGACGGGCGACCGGCCCGCCAGGAACCAGGTCTGGATGCGGGCCGACGGCAAACTCCCGGACGAGCAGCTGCTGCACGTCTGCGTCCTGACCTACGCCTCCGACATGACGCTCTTGGACTCGGTCCTCGCGCGCCACGGCGTCTACTGGGATCTCGACAAGGTGCTCGGCGCGAGCCTCGACCACGCGCTCTGGTTCCACCGCCCGTTCCGGGCCGACGAGTGGTTCCTCTACGACAGCGCGTCGCCGACGGCGTCGGGGGCCCGGGGCCTGGCGACCGGCCGGTTCTTCGCCGAGGACGGAACGCATATCGCGACCGTCGTGCAGGAAGGTCTTCTCCGAGTCGTGTGACGTTCCGCAGTCGGTAGCGGGCCTTGTCCACCCTTTAGAGGGAATGGCGAAACGCATTAACATCTGGAGCCAGAGCATTACGAATTAAAGGGAGGGCCGGAACCGATCGGGGGACGGCTCCGGCCCTGCACCGGGGGTGAATCCGGCTTCGACGGGTATCCTTCCGAAAGCCCATCGGTGCAGCTCGCGGCCCCGCGCCCGTGCCGCGAGCGGATCCGCTGCCGCCGGTGAGGGCGGGCGTACCGCGTTGCACAATGCTCAACCTACAACGGCAATCTGCAATTTGCAGGATGAAAATCGACGCGTGGGTGAAAATGGTCTGTGACCATCTCACCGAATGTGTCTCGGGCTGGTTAGATGTGCTTCGTGCGGGGTTGTCGAACACTGTTCTCCTCGCCGTGTCGCGATCGGTGTTGCTCGGACAGCTTGTGGAGGTGCCGTGATGACGAGGGGTCAGGGACCCACCGTGCGCCGCCGGAGACTGGCGAGCGAACTGAGGCGGTTGCGCGAGGCGGCCGACCTCACCATCGACGAGGTGAGCGAGAAGCTCGAATGCTCGGCGTCGAAGGTCAGCCGGATCGAGACGGGGCATGTCGGCGTCACCCCGCGCGACGCGCGCGACATGCTCGAGCTGTACGGCATCGCCGGTGACGAGCAGGAGGCGCTCGTCCAGCTGGCCAGGGAGGCCCGCAAACGCGGCTGGTGGCACGCGTACAACGAGGTGTTCACCGGCACCTTCGTCGGCCTGGAGGCGGACGCGAGTTCGCTGCGCGCGTTCCAGGCGCTGCTGGTGCCGGGCCTGCTGCAGACCGAGCGCTACGCCAAGGCCGTGATCAGGGCGATGCGGCCCGACGCCGAGGACGCCGAGATCAGGCGCCGGGTCGCGGCGAGGATGGCGCGGCAGGAGCTGCTGACCGATCCCTCGCCCCCGGAGTACTGGGCCGTCATCGACGAAGCGGTCCTGCACCGTGTGGTCGACGGGCCCGAGGTGATGGCGGAACAGCTGTACCGGATGGTCGCGATGGCTGCCCAGCCGAACGTCACCGTCCAGATCGTGCCGTTCGGCGCGGGTGCCCATCCCGGGATGGAGGGTCCGTTCCTCATCATGGGCTTCCCCGAACTGGCCGACACCGACGTGGTCTACGTCGACAGCACCTCCAGCGGGCTCTACCTGGAGGAACCCCCGGACGTCCGGCGATACGCGTTGATGTTCGACCATCTCCGCGCCGCCGCGTTGAAGCCGGACGACTCGGTCGAGGTGATCGCCGAGGCCGCCGGGAGGTTCGCCGAACAGGCGGCCCTTCCGGAGAAGTCCCTGGAAACAAGTAAGGAGTGGGGAGCATGACGCCCAACGATGACCTTTCCCAGGCCCGGTGGTTCAAGAGCAGCCACAGCGGTGGCGGCAACGACTGTGTCGAGGTCGCCTTCACCGGTGACGGTGCCGCGCTGAGGGACTCCAAGGACCCCGAGGGAGGTGCCTTCCGCCTCTCGCCGCAGGCTTGGCGCGGGCTGCTCGGCGCGGTGCGCACGAGTGGCCCGGATCACGGCTAAACACCCTCGAACTCGACCCCTTACGCCCCCCCCGAGCAGGGGATGGGCCGGCGTAAGGGGTCGAATCACGTCCGGGTGTAGGTGATCACCCGATGCCTCAGGGCACCCCTCAGGACGAATCTCGTCACTACCAACAAGGCAGTGAGTTCCTAAGGGGAAAAGATGAACACGAACGACGCCCTCCTCACCGGCGTACTGGCCGAGGTCGAATACCGGAGGGAGGCGCTGCAGCGAGCGGGCCGCAGCATGTGGGTCGAGCGGGCCCGCCGGGCGAGCAAGCGGATCCGCGCGCACCGCGCCGAAGTCCAGGTGCCGGCCCAGGAGCGCCGCGAGGTCCGGCAGGTGCCCGCCCGCAGCGGCGACATCACCCGGTAGAGGTCGAGTGCGATGAAGCTCTCGGCGAAAACACAGGCGAAGTTGTCGGTCCGGTAGGCAAGAATGCACCTCGTGCCCCGTCTTGGCTCCGGAATCCCGATCGTCGCCCGCACACAGGAGATGCGGCAGCTCCGCGCCGCCTTCGCCCGTGCAGAACGGGCCGAGGCCGGCGCGGTGCTGCTCTCCGGTGACGCCGGCGTCGGCAAGACCCGCCTGCTGACCGCGCTCGGCGAGTACGCCGCGGGCGCGGGCGCCCTGGTGCTCACCGGGCGCTGTATCGACGTCCATGAGGGCGGTCTTCCTTATCTTCCGTTCGCCGAGGCGCTGGCGCCGCTGGCGACGACTTCCGATCCCGCGGTCACCGCCGCGGTCCGGGCCCGGCCGGCGCTGGGCAGGCTGCTCCCGCAGATGCAGCAGGCGGAGGACTACCCCGCCATCGAAGACGGTCAGCTCACCGCGAGCGAACGGGTGTCGACGCAACGGCTCGGTCCCGAGCAGGACCTCGGCCAGCTCCAGCTGTTCGACGCGGTACTGGGGGTGCTGACCGTCATCGCTCAGCGCCGGCCCGTGGTGATCCTCCTGGAGGATCTGCACTGGGCCGACGGCTCCACCCGGAACCTGCTGTCCTTCCTCTTGACGAGGCTGCGCACCCAGCGGCTGCTGGTGGTGGCGAGCTATCGCGAGGAGGACGTCCACCGGCGGCATCCGCTCCGCGCGCTGCTGTCCGAGGTGGTCCGGCTGGGCGCGGTCGAACGCGTCGAGGTCAAGCCGTTCGGCGCCGAGGATGCGCGCGCCTTCGTCGAGGCCTTGGCCGACGAGCCGATCGGCCAGGACATGATCGCCGACATCGTCTCCCGCTCCGAGGGCAATCCGTTCTTCGTCGAGGAGCTGCTCGCGTCCGCGAAGGACTGCCGCGAACTCCCCGCCGGGCTGGCCGAAGTGCTCCTCGCCAGGGTGGAACAGCTTTCCCAGATCACGCGCCGGGTGCTGCGCGTGGTCTCGGTCGCCAAGGATTCGGTGGCGCACGCCGCGCTCGCCGAGATCTCCGGGCTGGACGAGCTCGAACTCGACGAGGCGCTGCGCGAGGCCGTGCAGCATCACGTTTTGGTGATCGAAAACGGTTTCTACACCTTCCGCCACGCGCTTCTGCAGGAAGCGGTCTACGGCGACCTGCTGCCGGGCGAACGGGTGCGGATGCACGCGGCGTACGCGGCCCGTATCCGGAACCGGACCCAGGGCCGGGGCCAGCACGCGCGGCTCGCGCACCACAGCCTGGAGAGCAAGGACTTCGTCTCCGCGCTGGCCGCGTTGCTGCGCGCGATGGACGAGGCGGAGAAGCTGGGCGCACCCGGTTCCGCGTTGCGGCACGTCGAGCAGGCACTGTCCATTTGGGACGCCGTGCCCGCGGCGGACCGCCCGTCGGACGTCGACGAGCTCCGCCTCCTGCACGAGGCGTCGTATTTCGCGAGCACGTCGGGGGAGCCGGAGCGCGCGGTCGCCTATTCGCGGTCCGCGACCGAGGCCCTCGGCCCGGACACCGGCAACGAACGGGCCGCCAAGGTCTGGCGACGGCACGCGGAGGCGCTGCTTTCGGTCGACGGCACGCTCGACGAGGTCGTCGTGGCGATCGACAAGGCCTGGGAGCTGGTCGAACACACCGAGGCGAGCGCCGCGCGGGCCTGGGTGCTCGCCACCCGCGCCGGGATCCTGCGGCTGATCGACAGGCACGACGAGGCGCTGCGGTGCGCGCTGGCCGCGGTCGCCGACGCCAGGGCCGTCGGCGCGGGCGGGGCGGAGGCGGCGGCGCTGGTCTCGCTCGGGACGCTGGCCGATTCGGCGGGCGACGTCGAGCTCGCGCGGGAGCGGCTGCGCGAGGCCGAGCGGAAGGCCAGGGATTCCGGCGCGCTCAACGGCGAGCTGCGGGCGCTGCACTTCCTCGGGCTGAGCTACGACGACCGCGCCGAGATCCGGTCCGCGCTGAAGTACTACGCCAAGGGCATCCAGCGGGCCAAGGAGACCGGGCTGACCTGGAGCTCGTTCGGCATCGAGCTGCGGACCAAACACCTCACGCTGCGGTACGTCAGCGGGGATTGGCCGGAAGACGACGACGCCGGCCGCGCGGGCCGCGGGGTGTCGAGTGTCGTCGCCGGACGGTTCCTGGGGATCTGGGCGCAGTTCGTGGTCGGACGGGGCCGGTTCGCGGACGCGGACAAGATCCTGCCGAGCCTCCGTCAGCATTGGAGCGCGGACTACTCGATCGCGCTCGCGTCGGCCGACGCCGCCATCCAGCTCGCGTCGTGGCGGAAGGACTACGCGGGCGCGGTGCGGCAGGCGCGGGAACTGATCGACTGGCTCGAAGAGGTCGAACCCGCGGTGCTCGGCGGGATCCGGATCAGCGTGCACGGTCTCGCGGCGGCCGTCGCCCAGGCCGCCGAAGCGCGAGTGCGCGGCGATCTGGCGACGGCCGAGGCCGCGGTGGAAGCCGGCGAGAGGCTGCTCGCCCACGGGCGCCACTGCGCCGAACACGGCATCCCGCGTTCGGTGTCGCTCGGCCCGGAGGCGCTGGCGTGGCTCGCCCGGCTGGAGGCGCTCGGCGCCTGCCTGCGCGGCGCGGGGGATCCGGCGTTGTGGGCGAAGGCGGTCGAGGCGTTCGGGTACGGCGCGGTGTACGAGCAGGCGATGTGCCGTCTGCAGCACGCGAAATCCCTGCTGGCCTCGGACGGCGACACCGCGCTCGCCGCGTCGGAGCTGCTGGCCGCGCACGCGGTGGCCGACCGGCTGGGCGCCTGCCCGCTGCGTGAAGCCGTCCGGGAGCTCAGCCACCGGGCGCGTGTCGAGCTTCCCGGAGAGGCCGTGGCGCCGCGTCGTGACGTCGTGGACCCGCTGACCGATCGGGAACGGGACGTGCTGGAGCGCGTCGCGCTCGGCCGGACCAACCGGCAGGTCGGCGAAGAGCTGTACATCAGCGAGAAGACGGTGAGCGTCCACCTCTCGCGCGTGATGGCGAAACTCGGCGCGAGCCGCCGGGCCGAGGCCGTCGCGATCGCCTACGACCGAGGCCTTCTGGCGGCCCCCACGTCTTCCTCCTAGCCGCGTTTCGTCCTCTGAACGCGATCCTTGCGTGTGGCAAGTACCGCATTCAGAGGACGAAACGCGGGAGGGGGTCAGCGCCGGGGGAGGCGGCGGAGGGCCTTCAGGCTCGTGCTGAGGGCTCGCACCCACAGCTTCGGCGGGATTCCCTTGCCGGGGCGCAGCGGCATCCCGCGCTGCACCGCGATGGCCTGGGCCTCGGTGTACTTGAGCAGCCCTTCGGCGCCGTTGCGCCGTCCGACACCGGACTCCTTCATCCCGCCCATCGGCAGGCCCACGGTCCCGAAAGTCGCCGCGAAGCCTTCGTTGACGTTGACGGTCCCGGCCTTCAGCCGCGCCGCGACCTCCCAGCCCGCCCGGCCGTTGCGCGACCAGACGCTCGCGTTCAGCCCGAACTTCGTGTCGTTGGCACGTTCGATCGCGTCGGTGACGTCGGTGTAGCCGTAGATCGACACGACCGGCCCGAAGGTCTCCTCGGCGAACAGCTTGACGTCCTCGGTGACGTCGGTGAGCACGGTCGGCTCGTAGAACAGCGGGCCCAGGTCGGGCCGGGCCTTGCCGCCGGTGAGCACCTTCGCGCCCTTGGACCGGGCGTCCTCGACGTGCGCCGACACCGTCTCCAGCTGGGCCTCGGAGGTCAGGGATCCCATCTGCGCCTGGTAATCCAGGGCGCCACCCAGCCGCAGCGCGGCGGTCTTGGCGACGAAGGCGCGGGTGAACTCCTCGCGGATCGACTCGTGGACGTAGATGCGCTCGACCGAGACGCACAGCTGCCCCGCGGAGGAGAAGCACGCGGTCACCGCGCCCGTGGCGGTCTTGGCGATGTCCGCGTCGGGCAGCACGATCATCGGGTTCTTGCCGCCGAGCTCCAGCGAGTAGCTCGTCAGCCTCTCCGCCACCTTCGCGGCGAGTCCCTTGCCCGTGGGCGTGGATCCGGTGAAGCACAGGTAGTCGGATTCCTCGACCAGGGCGTCGCCGATCTGCGAACCCCGGCCGAGCACGATCTGCCAGACCCCGGCGGGCAGCCCGGCCTCCTCGGCGACCTCCTGCAGCCACAGCGCCGAAAGCGCGGTCTGGTTGTCCGGCTTCTGCACGACGGCGTTGCCCGCCGCGAGCGCGGGCAGGACGTCCATCGCGGTCAGCGCGAGCGGGTAGTTCCACGGCGAGATGATCCCGACGACACCCTTGGGATGCCGGATCTCGCCGACCTTCGTCAGCACCGGGATCAACCCGGCGGCGCGGCGCGGCGAAAGGAACTTCGCGCTGTGCTTGCCGTAGTAGGCGGCCACGAGCGCGGTGGCGCTGACCTCGTCGAAGGCGTCCATCCGGGCTTTGCCCGCCTCGATCTGCACGAGGTCGAGCGCCTCTTCCTGGCGCTTCAGGACCAGGTCGTGCAGGCGGATCAGGATGCGCTGGCGGTCTTCGACCGGCCGCTCGGCCCACGCGCGCTGAGCCTCCCGCGCCTGGTCGAACACGGCGCGGACGTCGGCGTCGGTGGCCTGGGGCAGCGTCGCGATCGGCTGCCCGGTGAAGGGCGCGCGCATCTGGACCGGCGCGGAATCCGCACCGCCCACGACCCGGCGCACGAGCCGTTCCGCCCTGGCCGCGGCCGGGGCGCCGGGGACGTCGCCGATGGTGGCCGGTCCTTCGGTGTGGTGGCCCGCGCTCGCCGGTGTCGTGCTCGTCATGCCGTCTCCGTTCCATGCCGCGCGGAGCCGGGGGAGGCGCCACGCAGAGCCCAGGTGTTACCGACGAGTACAGCATACTGCCGGTATGGAGACTGTCCACCGCTGATATGAATAAGTTTCACATATTATCCGGGTCGTGGCGGATTGTCCGGGGATGGGCGAAGGATGTCCTGCTGCTGCAGCGCGGAGCCCGCGGGTGGGGTCGGGGGAGACGGCGGCTCGTACGGCTGAGGCTGCTGTTGCTGCGGATACTGCTGCTGGGGGACGCCGGGCGCGTAAGGCGGATACGCCACCGGGTAAGGGGCCTGCCGGGGCGATGCCGGTTCACGCCGGTTGGCCACGATCGCCAGCCCGATGGTGAGCAACGCCACGAGCCCGCCCGCGAGCAGGATCCAAAAACCGCTGCCGGTCCCATAACGCGAGACGAAGCGGCCGGTGTCCTGTCCGAAGCTGAGGCTCGCCGAGATGTCCATGCCGAGCATCCAGACGCCGATCGCGGTCCCCGCTCCGCCGGCGACCAGCAGCGTCCTCGATGTCGTCGCGGCGATGGAAGTCGAACTCCGCCGGTACGCGGCGAAACCCACCGCGGCCCCCGCGAACAGGGTCAGCGCGGCGGCCGACAGCGGGATGCCGTAGCGGGCGACATGCGTCTTGTCGTAGAACTCCTTCTCCTCGGTCGAAGGTTCGATGTCGAAGGTCCGCGTCCAGCCGGTTTCGGCGAGCTTCGTCACCGGCTTGCCCTCGGAAAGCTGTTCGTACGTCGACTGCGGGAGAAAAGTCGCGAGAAGGACCAGCAGGCCGGCGAAAACCCCCATCATCGCGGCGAAAAGGCGGGGGAGCCGGGCGTCGGACGGCGGGCGCGGCGTGACGGCGGGAGGGATTGCGCCGAACGGGCCAGTCGGTTGGTACGGCTGCTGCTGCGGCGCGCTCATGGTCGGCTCCTCCGCCGGTTTTTGGTGGCCAGCAAGGAATTCCACCACGAATCGGCCGAGGAGATAAGTGTCACCAGTGCTCTGGTCAACCGCTTTCGCGCCTGCTACGAGGGGAGTTTCGGCCAAGCCGTGGCCGCCAGCGCCCTGGCGACGCCGCACGCGTCCGGCGCCCGCACGGCGAGAACGGCGTGCTCGACCTGATCCCGGCTCGCGTCCGGGCCGCCGATGTGGCCGGTCAGAATCGTGCAGCCGTCGCCCGCCTCCTGCACCAAAGACCTGTGCCCGCCCACCGTTTCCTCGCGGACGCCCGCCGCGGCCTTCGGGCGCGGGCCGAGGCCGAACTCCAGTCGCACGAGCCGTTCCGCGTCCTCCTCGCCCCAGCGGCAGGAGTGCCGGGACAGGTCGCCGTTCCCGGTGACGGCGGCGCCCAGCCGGGCGGAGACCTCGGCATCGGACCACAAGGCGGTGCAGGCGGTCAGCCGTGCCAGGGAATCGCCGCGGTACTCGAAATGTTTCGCCCGTTTGCCCGCGGCGAGGGCCCTGGCGGCGGTTTCGGCGGTTTTCGTCGCCACGGCGAGTGCGTCGGGTCCGGCGCCTTCACGGGATTCGAAGAACGTGCCGATGCGCAAGGAGGTGTCGTCGGCGAAGAGCAAGTGGAGGACGGGCTGCCCTTGGAGGTCCGTGCGGACCACGCGCAGGCCGCGGGGAAGCGAGGGCTCGCCGACCGGGGTGGCGCCGGTGAGACGTTCGTTCGCCCGGTCGTCCGGGAAACCGAAACTGACCAGGGTTCTCCCGGACTGGAACGAGCAGGCGCCCATGCTGGGCATCGGGACCGACGCCGGCCGCTGGGTCTTCTCGATGTCGGCGAAGTCCAGCAGTCCGCAGAAGTCCACGGTCGTGGGATCGCCGAGCGCTTCGTGAAGTGTCAAAGGGCCTGAAGGCAAAGGTTCCGGTGCGGCCGCGCACCCGGTGAACATCAGGACGGCGGCGGACAGCACGGCGAACACCCTCGGTCTCCCCATGGGCGAAGCCTACGGTGAAGTGTCCTCGTACAACATGACCGCGACGCGCTTCCACTCGTCGAGCAATTGACGGCGCCGCTGGGGATCGCCGCCGAGTTCGGCGTCCAGCGCCAGCCCTCGGGTGAGGTTCACGGTCAGCCAGAAGAGGATCTCCGCGCGCTCCTTCGGAAGATCACCGGCGACCGCGGTGACGTGCTCCAAAGTCGAGCGGCCCAGCGCCCGGTCGACCGGCCGGATCGCCTCGCGGAGTTCGGGATCGGTGCGCGCCGCGACCCACAGTTCCGTGGCGGCCGTGGACAGCGTGCCCGAGTAGCCCTCCCACAGCAGGTCGATCGCCGCCGCGACGCCCGAGGCGCCGCCGGGGAGCGCCGAAATCGACGTCGCGAGGCGTCCGCGCAACTTCTCCGTCAGATGCTCGACGGCCGCGGCCATGAGTTCGGCCTTCGCGGAGAAGTGGTGCTGGACGGCGCCCTTCGAGACACCCGCGCGGGCACAGATCTCCTGTACCGAGGTGCGCGCGTAGCCGAGGTCGACGAGGCAGTCGATGGTCGCGTCGAGCAGTGCGGTGCGGGTCTGCTCCCGACGCTCGGCCTGGGTGCGGTGGGTCCTGCCGAGCACACTCACCGGATCCGACCCCCTTTACGTGCAGCTCGGTACGGATGTACATTCCGAATGGAACTTACATCCTAAGCGTCATGTTTTCCAGGTCCGATCAGGAGGCGTTGGCCGTGCCCTTGCAGATCCAGAAGAGTTCGTGGAGCACGACGGAGCTCGAAGACCTCCGGGACCTCGCCCGGACCTTCTGTCAGAAGGAACTCGCGCCGAACCAGGAGCGCTGGGCGGCCGAGAAGAAGGTCGACCGCGAGCTGTGGACGAAGGCGGGCGAGGTCGGCCTGCTGGCACTGTCCATCCCGGAGGAGTACGGCGGTGGCGGCGGCACGTTCGCCCACGAGGCCGTGCTCTACGAGGAGCAGGCGCGGTCCGGTGACAGCGCCTGGGGCGTCACCGTCCACAATGGAATCGTCGCGCACTACATCCTGGAGTACGCGAACGAAGAGCAGAAGAAGGCGTGGCTGCCGAAATTCGCCTCCGGCGAGATGGTCGGCGCGGTCGCGATGACCGAACCCGGCACGGGTTCGGACCTGCAGGGCATCAAGACCCGCGCGGTGCGCGACGGCGACCACTACGTGATCAACGGCGCGAAGACGTTCATCACCAACGGTTTCCACGCCGATCTCGTCGTCGTCGCGGTGAAGACCGACCCGGACGCGGGCGCGCAGGGCGTCTCGCTGATCGCCGTCGAGACCGACACGCCGGGCTTCAGCCGCGGCCGCGTCCTCGACAAGATCGGACTCAAGGGCCAGGACACCGCGGAGCTGAACTTCGACGACGTCCGCGTCCCCGCCGCCAACCTCCTCGGCGCGCAGGAAGGTCTCGGCTTCATCCAGCTCATGCAGCAGCTGCCGCAGGAACGGCTGATCATCGCCGTCACCGCGGTCGCCGGGATGGAGGCCGCGATCGACCAGACCATCACCTACACCAAGGACCGCCAGGCCTTCGGCCGCCCGGTCTACAACTTCCAGAACACCAAGTTCAAACTCGCCGAGGCCGCGACCGAGGCCGCGGTGTCCCGCGCCTTCCTCGACCAGTGCATCGAACGGCATCTGCGCAAGGAACTCGACGTGCAGGGCGCGGCGATGGCGAAGCTGTGGACCACCGAACGGGTCAACAAGGTCGTCGACGACTGCCTGCAGCTCTTCGGCGGCTACGGCTACATGACCGAGTACCCGATCGCGCGCGCGTGGGCCGACATCCGGATCTCCCGGATCTTCGGCGGCACCAGCGAGATCATGAAGGAAATCATCTCCCGCACGCTCTGAGCGGAACCGTTGGCGTAGGAAGGAAAGACGTGGCGAAGAAGGCCGGCCCGCTGAGCGGGCTCAAGGTCGTCGAACTGGCCGGGCTCGCCCCGGCGCCGTTCGCCTGCACGATCCTCGCCGATCTCGGCGCGGAGGTCGTCCGGATCGACCGGGCGACACCGGGCAACGACGTCATCGGGTTCCCGAACGATCCGCTCGCCCGCGGCAGGCGGTCGATCGGGATCAACACCAAGACCCCCGAGGGCGTCGAACTGGTGCTGAAACTCGCCGACGACGCCGACGTGCTCATCGAGGGTTTCCGCCCCGGCGTCGCCGAGCGGATGGGCATCGGACCGGAGCAGGTCCACGCCCGCAATCCGCGGCTGGTCTACGGCCGGATGACCGGCTACGGCCAGGACGGCCCGCTGGCGACCGTCGCCGGGCACGACATCAACTACATCGGCATCTCCGGCGCGCTCGAACCCATCGGGCACGCCGGGCAGCGGCCGGTGGTGCCGCTCAACCTCGTCGGTGACTTCGGCGGTGGTGGCCTCCTGCTCGCGATGGGCGTGCTGGCGGCGCTGTTCGAACGCCAGACGTCGGGCAAGGGACAGGTGGTCGACGCGTCCATGGTGGACGGTGCGGCGCTGCTGACCACCAGCCTGCACGGCCTGCTGGATTCCGGGCTGTGGTCCGGCGGGCGCGGCGAGAACATGCTCGACGGCGGCGCGCCGTTCTACGACACCTACGAGACCGCCGACGGCAAGTACGTCGCCATCGGCGCGATCGAGATGCGGTTCTGGGGCGATCTGGTGAAGGTGCTCGGGCTCGACCCCGAGGAGACGCCGGTCCACGTCGACAAGAACGAGTGGCCGAAACTGCGCAAGATCGTCGCCGAGGCCGTCGCGAAGCACACTCGCGACGAGCTCGTGGCGAAGGCCGAGGGCACCGACGCGTGCCTGACGGCGGTGCTCTCCCCGAAGGAGGCGCCGTCGCATCCGCACAACGTCGCGCGGAAGACGTTCGTCGACGTCGGCGGCATGCTGCAGCCGGCGCCCGCGCCGAGGTTCGACCGCACCCCGGCCGAGACGCCGGAACCGCCGCGGCCCAAGGGCGGCGACACCGCCGAGGTCCTCGCCGAACTCGGCGTGGACGCCGACGGGATCGAACGGCTCCGGGCCGCGGGCACCATCGCGTGAGCTGAAGGCTCCCTTCACCGCGACTGATGCGGTGCAGGGAGCCTTCGGCCCAGCGGACGACACGCGTGACTGACCGGACGACACGCGTGACCAGACGGACGACACGCGAACGGCCGAGGTCTCGCCGTGTGCCGTCCACCTGAGCACGTGTGTCGTCCGTCCAATCACGCGTGTCGTCCGGTCAATCACGCGAAATCGCCAGCCGGGCACCCGCGGGTCTCATGCGGTGAAGGACGCTTTCAGCCCGCGTCGAGATCCGAGCGCAGCACCGAATAGAGGACGTGGTCGCGCCAGGCCCCGTCCCGGAACCCGTAGCCGCGCAGCACGCCCTCCCTGGTGAAGCCCGCCTTCACCAGGGAGCGCTGCTCGGCGACGTTGTCGACCTCCGTGGACGCTTCGACCCGGTTCATCTGCGTGTGCGCGAAGAGGTAGCGGACCAGCTGCCGCTGGGCCTCGGTGCCGTAGCCGTGGCCGCGTGCCTCGGGGATGAGCACGAGCCCGGCGTTCCAGCAGTACGACGTCGAGCCGGTCCTGGTCTTGTGCCACGAGACGAACCCGAGCCGCTGCCCGTCGAGGTCGATCATCAGCATCCCGTTGTCCGCCGCGAGCATGCCGGTCTCGGACCAGCGGCGGCGCAGGAAATGCGGGTCGTGCCAGCCGTGCCACTCGAACGGGCCCGCGGCCCGTGGGTCGTTCGTGAGCGCTTCGAGCATCGGCAGGTCTTCTTCGGATACCGGTCTGAGCGCGACTCCGGTTTCTGTCATCCGACAGACCCTAGGACGGATCGCTCTCGAAACTGCCGTGACGCCCCGCGCCGTCACTGAACCGGCTGGCGCCCGCGACAGCCTCTTCGGCGAGCCCTCCGCCGATCAGCGCGTTTGAGAACTCGGCTCGCATCGCCTCGTCTTCGGTGAGTCCGTACTGGCCGTACGCGGACTTGCGATCCGCGCGCAGACACGCCTGGGGGAACGCGGCCAGTTCGCGTGCGAGCGCTTGCGCGGCGGCCAAGGCCTCGCCGTCCGGCACGACCCGGTTCGCAAGTCCGATGGCGAGCGCCTCGTCGGCGTCGACCGGCCTGCCGGTGAGGATCAGGTCCATCGCCCGCGAGTGGCCGATCAGGCGGGGGAGGCGCACCGTGCCTCCATCGATGAGCGGCACGCCCCAGCGGCGGCAGAAGACGCCGAAGACGGCCGTGGTGTCGGCGACCCGCAGGTCGCACCACAGCGCCAGCTCCAGCCCGCCCGCGACGGCGTGCCCGCGGACCGCGGCGATCACCGGTTTCGACAGGGACATCCGCGTCGGGCCCATCGGCCCGTCACCCGCCGGGCTGAGGGAGTTGGTGCGGTCGGTGCCGACGGCCTTCAGATCGGCTCCCGCGCAGAAGGCGTCACCCGAACCGGTGAGGACGGCGACCGCGGCTTCCTCGTCCGTGTCGAACGCGCGGAACGCGTCCGCGAGCGCGGCCGCGGTCGGCCCGTCCACCGCGTTGCGGGACGCGGGGCGGTTCAGCGTGATCGTCGTCACCGGACCTTCCCGGTGGACGAGAACGTTTTCGCTCATCGATCGCTCCCTCAGGCGGATACGGGTGGGCAACGGGGCCCGATTCTCCTTAAAGTGGTGACAAAGTCCGCAGTGCGCGCGGAGTCATCGTCTGGACACTACGGTGTGATGGGATGGAGCCATGTCGCCCGGCTTGAAGAAATTCGTTGTGATCGCCGTCGTCGCGCTCGTGCTCTTCTTTCTGATCAGCAGGCCGACGCAATCCGCCGATGCCGTCCACACCGCGCTCGGCTGGCTCCGGTCCGGTGCCGAAGCCATCGTGACCTTCGTCCGGAGCCTCTTCTCCTGACCCTCGTCCCCGTGATCACCGGTGTCCTCGGCGACGCCGGTGATCACCGTGCGCAGCCACCTGCGGTTATCACTCAGGGTCACCCGTCTCGGATTTCGGTCGGACGACTCGACCATCCGGGTGGATTGGCCCCGAAAACCCGCTGGTCGACGAATTCGTGCCCTGGAAGCTCTGGCGGAAAAGACCTCCGCGCCCCTACGGTGCTCACATTGCGTGATCGGTTGGTCCTCCAGGCGCCGGAGCCGGCCTCCTGGGCGAGGAGTTTCCGCAGGTGCAAGCCCCAGGGCAGCGGGAACTTCCAGCCGGGCAAGTAAGTCAGGACTTGTCAGTCGGGGAATCATGAGGAGGCAGGGATGACCGGAGATCCCGGAGTCGATGCGTTGATCCGGCAGTGGGCGGCCGAGCGTGAGCAGACCCCCGAGGAGCAGGAGGCCGACCGCATCGCGTCGGCGTGGCTGGCCGACGTGCCCAGGCAGGCTCCCGGAATCCCCGGCCAGCGTCAGCAGTCCGGCCAGGCGCGCTGGGCACCGGTCGAGGCCGCCGACCCCGGCTACCTCGACGCCATGAGCCGCCGTCTCCCGGAGGTCCCGCAGGACCTGCTCGTCGCGGCCGCCGGCTGGTGGCAGATGGTGGGCGGCGTCGCCGAGGCCGAAGCCTGGTGGGACGCCGGGATCAGCCCGCTCGACCAGCGTGCGCTCGACTACCGCGCGGCCGGGCTCGCCCCGTCCGACCTGAGCCGCCGTCTCGGCCCGATGACCGTTTTGCAGCACCTTCGCCGCGGCAGCGCCCCGGCCTGGTGCGTCGCGCGGCTGGCGAGGCAGCAGAAGTCCGCCTGATGAGAACTTCTCGCACGCGCGGGTGAACCGGCGTGGCAAGGGCGATCTCGGCTACCGCGTAACGCTAACCTGCGCGGGCTCGTTGTTCGAGCATCGGTCGTGATCGCCGCCCACGCTGGAGGACTCGCTTCGTGCGCACCACCCCGGAAAACGACGAGCTCGTCGACGACCCGGCCACGCCCGCTCCGCCACGCCGCGGGGTGGGCGCCGCCGTGTTCGGCAGGCTGGTGATCGTGCTGGCCGTGCTCGGCCTCGCCGGGGGCGGGATCTGGCTGGTGACCAAGGCGTCCGCCCCGGTCGCGAGCCCCACGACGATGGAGATCCCCGCGTTGCAGGTCAAGGCGGCGGACGTCAAACCCGGTTCGGTCGCCCCGGTCAACGCCACCCTCGCGGGTGGTGCCGCCCAGCAGACCTCGCCGCAGCAGGCGCAGCCGAAACCGGGCAAGGACCCGCTGGCCGCCTGGACCGAGCGGGCCGCGCAGGCCACCGGTATCCCGGCCAGGGCGCTGCTCGCCTACGGCAACGCCGAACTGGCGATGCGCCAGATGCAGCCCAATTGCAAGATCTCGTGGGCGACCCTGGCGGGTATCGGCCGGATCGAGTCGAACCACGGCCAGTACGGTGGCGCCGTCCTCGGCCAGGACGGGCGGCCGTCGAAGCCCATCATCGGCGTCCCGCTCGACGGGTCGCCCGGGGTGAAGGCGATCGGCGACACCGACGGCGGCCAGTTCGACGGCGACGCGGCCGTCGACCGCGCGGTCGGCCCCATGCAGTTCATCCCCAGCACCTGGCGCCGGTACGCCGCCGACGGCAACCGCGACGGCGTCGGCGACCCGCAGCAGATCGACGACGCGACGCTGGCGGCGGCGCGCTACCTGTGCGTGAACAACCGCGACATGTCGGCCGCCTCGGGCTGGTGGCAGGGGATCCTGTCGTACAACAACTCGACCGAGTACGCGCAGAAGGTCTTCGGGCTGGCGGACGGCTACGCGAAGTCCGTGGCCGCCGCCTCGTAACCCGCCGCGGGACGCCTAAGAGCAGCCGGGACCAAGGTCCCGAACGCCCAGGTCGGCGACGATTCGCCGCGCAGCCAGTGCTAGCGTCGATGTGTGTCCGCTTCGCCCGTCCTCCTGCGCCGCCTCGGCATCGCCGTCGTCTGCCTGGTGAGCCTGGCGCTGTGCTGCGGGCTCGCCTGGTGGCAGTGGGAGCGGTTCTCCTCGGCCAGCGGGACGTTCCAGAACCTCGGCTACGTCCTGCAGTGGCCGCTGTTCGGGCTGTTCCCCGCGTTCATGTTCTGGCGGATCCGCAAGCTCCGCCGCCGTGCCGCCGAGGCCGACGCCCAGGAGACGGTGGCCGAGACCGCCGTGCCCGAGGTGCCCGCGCCCCGGCAGCGGCGTGCCCCGGTGCCGCCGCCCCCCGAGGACGACGAGCTCGCCGCGTACAACAGGTACCTGCGCGAACTCAACGCCCGCGACAAGTAGTCCCCAGAGAGGTTCGAGACCCTATGACCACCCGAACTGACGACGCCGCCCCGGCCCGCCCGGTCTCGCTGGGCGGACCGCTGATCCGGTTCCGCGTCGCGGCGTACGCCACCGGTGTGGCCCTTCTCGGGCTGGTCGTCGAGATGCTGCTGCAGTACGTCTTCCGCGTGGAACTTCCCCAGTTCGTGAAGATGATCCCCATGGTCCACGGCGGGCTCTACCTGATCTACCTGCTGCTCGCGGTCGACCTCGCGATCAAGGCCCGCTGGTCGATGAAGGGCACCCTGCTCGTGCTGATCGCCGGCTGCGTCCCGTTCTTCTCGTTCGTGATGGAGCGCAAGGTCACGCACAAGGTCCAGGCGGGCGCGAAGCTCTAAGCCCGGCGCCGGAAGGTCAGCGCCACCAGGAAGGACAACGCCGTCACCACGGCGGCGCCGGTGAAGGCCGAGGTCATCCCGTCGACGGTGGTCTCGGCCGGGCTTCCGGACGGGGTGCGGGTCACCGCGCCGAACACGGTGATCAGGATCGCCAGTCCCAAGGTCGCCCCGACCTGCTGCAACGTCTGCAATGCGCCGCCGGCGGCACCCGCGTCGTCGGTGGGCACGGTCGCCATGATGATCACGCTGAGCGGGGAGAACGCCAGCCCTGCGCCGACGCCCATCAGCAGCATCGGCCCCAGCAGATGTGAGAAGTAGCCGCTGTCCGTGGCGAGCGTGGTCAGCCAGACGACCCCGCCGGTCATCAGCGCGGTCCCGGCGAGCGCGAGCGGTTTCGGCCCGAACCGCGGGAGCAGCTTCGGGATCAGCCTGCTCATCAGGAACATGCAGACCGCCATCGGCAGGAAGGCGAAGCCGGTCTCCAACGCGGCGAAACCCGCGATGTCCTGCAGGAACTGGGTCAGGAAGAAGAACATCGACATCATCGCCATCGGCCCGAGGAAGAAGTTGACGTAGGCCGCGGCACGGTCGCGTTCGGCGAACAGCCGCAACGGGATCAACGGCTCGCTCACCCTGGTTTCGATGGTGACGAAGGCGGCCAGCAAGGCCAGCCCGGCGGCGAGGCTGCCGAGGGTGATCGTGTCGCCCCAGCCGTGCGAAGCGGCGTGGGTGAAGGCGAAGACGAGCGAGCCGACACCGAGGGTGCCGGTGAACGCGCCGGGAAGGTCCAGCCGGGCGCGCCGCCGGGGCGGATCGGCCACGTACCGCGAGGTGAGCAGGACGATCGCGAGCCCGAACGGGACGTTGATGTACAGCGCCGCCCGCCACGAGATCCATTCGGTCAGCAGCCCGCCGAGCAGCAGGCCGATCGCGAAACCGCTGCTGGACATCGCCGAGAACAACGCCAGCGCGCGTACCCGTGCCTTGGCTTCGGTGAACGTGCTGGTGATCAGCGCCAGCGTGCTCGGCCCGGCGAGCGCGGCGCCGACACCCTGCGCGACCCGGGCGGCGATCAGCAGTTCCGCCGAGCCGGCGAGGCCGCCGAGCAGGGAGGCGGCGGTGAACACGGCCGCGCCGGCGACGAAGGTCCGGCGACGGCCGAACAGGTCGCCCGCCCGGCCGCCGAGCAGCAGCAGGCCGCCGAAGACCAGGCTGTACGCCGTCATCACCCAGGACAGGCCGGTGTCGGTGAAGCCCAGTTCGGACTGGATGCGGGGGAGCGCGACGTTCATCACCGTCGCGTCGAGGATGAGCATGAGCTGGCAGGTCAGGATGATCGGGAGGACCAGCCGGTGTGGAGTCGGTGGGGACCCGGCCGTCTCCGGCCTAGGCTCGGCACGCAGGGTTCGTTCGGTCAAGGAATACTCCAAAGACGTAACGAGATGAAGCGGAGAGACTCTCCACTTGAGGTCGTGAGCGATGATATGGAGAGGCTCTCCGCTTACGCAAGTGAATTCGGAGAACGTCTCCGTTTTCGTCGCCCGAGGAGGTGCAGATGGTCACGGCCGATCCGGCCCGCCCCATGCGTGCGGACGCGCGGCGCAACTACGAGCGCATCGTGGCCGTGGCGAAGGAGGCGTTCACCGCCGACGGCGTGGACGTCCCCGCCGACGACATCGCCAAACGCGCCGGGGTCGGCGCGGGCACGCTGTACCGGCACTTCCCGACGCGCGACAAGCTGATCGAGGCCGTCTACCGCGACGAGATCGACGGGCTGGCGCAGCAGGCGTACGACCTGCTCGACGAATTGCCACCGGGGAAGGCGCTCGAGACGTGGCTGGCCACGCACGTCATCTACGTGGTCGAAAAGCACGGCCTCGCGATGACGCTCAAGGCGTCGGTCGACGCCGGCTCCGAGGTCTTCGGCTGGTGTCAGGCGCGGTTGCGGGCCGCGGCCGACACGATCGTGAAGGCGGCGCAGGACGAGGGAGTGCTGCGGGCGGACGTCGCCGGTGTCGACATCCTGCGGCTCGGGCACGGACTGGGCTCGGCGGCGAGCAAGGCTTCGGAGGAGGACACGAAGCGGCTTCTCACGATCGTGCTGGACGGCCTCCGGGTGTCATGAAAGGGCCGTTCAGGACGAAAGATGTCCTGAACGGCCCTTTCATGACACTTGAGCCGCGCGTCAGGAGCCGATCCCGGTGAGGGACCGCACCTCCATCTCCGCGTGCTTGACCGGATCGGCCTTCGACCGGCCGACGAAGGTGCCCACGAACCCGCACAGGAACGAGAACGGGATCGACACCAGACCCGGGTTCTTCAACGGGAACCAGTGGAAGTCGACGCTGGAGATGATCGAGTCCGCGGCCCCGGACATCACCGGCGAGAAGAACACGAGCACCAGGCTGGCGATCAGCCCGCCGTAGATGCCCCACAGGGTTCCGGTGGTGTTGAAGCGTTTCCAGAACAGCGAGTACAGCAGCGTCGACAGGTTCGCCGACGCCGCGACGGCGAACGCCAGCGCCACCAGGAACGCGATGTTCTGCCCGTTCGCCAGGATGCCGCCGATGATCGCGAGCGCCCCGACGGCGACCGCGGTCAGCCGCGCGACGCGGACCTCCGCGGCCGGTTCCGCCTTGCCGCGCTTGAAGATGTTGGCGTACACGTCGTGCGCGAAGGACGCCGAAGCGGTGATCGTCAGGCCGGCGACGACGGCGAGGATGGTCGCGAAGGCCACCGCCGAGACGATGCCGAGCAGGAGGGTGCCGCCGATGTTCAGCGCGAGCAGCGGCGCCGCCGAGTTCTCCCCGCCGGGTGCGCTCTTGATCGCCTCCGGCCCGACCAGCGCGGCCGCGCCGAAGCCGATGACCAGTGTGCAGAGGTAGAAGATCGTCATGCACGCGGTCGCCCACACCACCGAGCGCCGCGCCTCGCGCGAGTTCGGCACCGTGTAGAAGCGCATCAGCACGTGCGGGAGCGCGGCGGCGCCCAGGACCAGCGCCAGTGCCAGCGAGACGAAGTCGAGCTTCGTGACCTCGCTCTTGCCGTAGGAACCGCCCGGCTCCAGCAGTTCGTCGCCGAGCGGGCTGTTGTCGGCGGCGGCCGCGAGCAGGTTCGAGAAGCTGAACCCGAACTTGCCGAACAGGAACACGGTGATCAGCGCGCCGGTCAGCAGCAGGATGGTCGCCTTGATGATCTGCACCCACGTGGTGCCCTTCATCCCGCCGACCAGCACGTACAGCACCATGATCACGCCGACGACGCCGATCACGAGCGCCTGGCCGATACCGCCGTGGATGTCCAGCAGCAGCGCCACCAGGCCACCGGCACCCGCCATCTGCGCGAGCATGTAGAAGAAGGAGATCACCAGGGTCGACGTCGCGGCCGCGGCGCGGACCGGGCGCTGCTTCATCCGGAAGCTCAGCACGTCGCCCATGGTGAAGCGGCCGGTGTTGCGCAGCAGTTCCGCGATCAGCAGCAGGTCGACCATCCACGCGACGAGGAACCCGATCGAGTACAGGAAGCCGTCGTAGCCGTGGATCGCGATCGCCCCGGCGATTCCGAGGAACGACGCCGCCGAAAGGAAGTCACCCGACAGGGCGATGCCGTTCTGGCGTCCGGTGAAGGCGCTGCCCGCCGCGTAGTAGTCCGAAGTGGAGGAGTTGCGCGTGCTGACGCGGTACACCACGTACAGGGTGATCGCGACGAACAGCGCGAAGACCGCGATGTTCAGCACCGGGTTGTTGTCGGGGATGCTCATCGCTCACCCGCTCCGACGGAGGCCCGCAGCGCCTCGACCTTGGGGTCGAGCCGCTTGTTCGCGAACTTCAGGTAGGCGATCGTGATCAGGATCGTGCTGGCGAACTGGCCGAGCCCGAGCAGGATGCCGACGTTCACCTCGCCCCACACCTTCCGGCTCATGAAGTCGTGGGCGTAGGCCGCCAGCAGCACGAACGTCATGTACCAGGTGAAGAACAGCACGCTCATCGGGAACACGAACCGCCGGAAGGTCTTGCGCAGCGCGACGAACTCCTTGCCGTGCTGGATCCGGTCGAAGTCCGGGCCCGCCGGGCGCGGCGGCGGGGGAGCGGACTGGCGCTGGCGCTCGCGGACGAACAGCGCGGGCATCTGCCCGGTGTCCTCCAGGGCGTTGCTCGCCGCGTAGGGACGCGCGACGTCGGGCATGGGTTCCTCCGGGGCTTGCATCCGTGGCGCGGTACGGGGAGCGCACATACTAACTACGGCTTCACCCGCTCTGAATAGGCGACCCCGGTTCCGCGAAGGCGTGAGCCGGTATTCGGTTTTACCTCGTATTAGTGTTTCGGAAAATCGTTTCGGCCGGAATGAACCGGCTTTATCACTCGTCATAGTGAGCGGAGTTGTCACGCGCGGTCGTCGCCCGAACGGCCCACTGCGGCAAACGACGGACGACGACCACGCTCTGTCCCTCAATTTGGTGACAGATCGTAGTTTCGCTACCCGGGGCCGCCGGGTTTCGATACCGTGCCCGCCATCCCGGACCGGGGAAGATCCCCCGCTTCACCGGGTGTCTCGAAAGAAATCACCATGTCGGGCGACATCGAACCGGCTTGGGCGGCAAGGCCACAACATCGGGCACATATTTGAGCTTGACCCACCCGTTGGGGGCACGGAAAGTAGTTCGACCGGGCTACGTGGCTACCGTACGTAGGCTGATCGGGTGATTAGGACACCCTGTGCATCCGCGCAACCCGTAACCGGAATTCCCTCGTTTGTGACGCACGGGCGGTTTTCGGGCCGCTTGGATCGTTCGGAAGCACACTTTTCGCTGGTCAGCACCCGTGTACTGAACGGAATTGACGGCACCCGGATTGGTGTACGATTCTTTGGCCCGGCCGACCCGCAGTGATCGATTGGCAAAGAAAAGTTGATCTCGACGACCATGCACTTCGCAGGTTGCGACCTGCACGTGCAGGTGCAAGACCTCCCGGCGCGGACCGGTGTTCCTGGGGACACTGGGAGCGCGGGGAACGACGGACGAGGTCCTTCACGCCGCGATCGATCACGTGGTCAGGCCGGGGTCGAGTTCCCCGCAGGCAGGTACCTCGCGGGAACGGACGCCTCAGACCGTGCCAGGACGCCGGACAGGGAGTCACCTACGTGACCGTTGCAGGAGAAGGCCAAGTGCCGGTCGGGGAGCTGCTGGGACGCACTCCCCGGCCATCTCGGTGGGCCACCGGCTGGCGCACGCTCGTGCGCTGGCGGGACTGGAGCCTGCCGGTGAAGCTGTCGGCCGTGACGCTGGTGCCGATCCTCATCGCGCTGGCACTGGGCATCGCCACCATCGCCGGCCAGGTCGGCCGTTCCGACGGCTACCAGCGGCTCGACCGCCTCGTCGCGCTGAGCGGGCACATCCGCACCCTCACCGACGGCCTCGGCCGCGAACGCACCCAGTCCGCCGCCGGGCTGACCGCCGGCACCGTCGGCGGGACCCTGGAGCTCGGCTCGGCCCGCGCCGACGTCGACACCGCCATCCCGCTCTACGGTGCAGCCGCGTCCCGCGCGGTGGAGAACGAGCCGTCGCTCCGTCAGGCGCGCGAAGCCGCGGCCGCCCAGCTCGACCGGCTGCCCGACATCCGGCAGCGGGCGTCCTCCGGACAGCTCGACCCCGTCCAGGCGATCGGCGAGTACACCGAGGTGACCACCGCGCTGCTCGCCCTCGACACCGCGCTGGCGGCCGGCGCCAGCCAGGACGACCTCGGCGGCACCCCGACGGCACTGCACGACCTCGCCGTGATGAAGGAACAGCTGTCACTGAGTCAGGCGCTGGTCTCCTTCGGCATCGCGCGGTCGGGCCTCGCGCCGAGCGAGCTCGACCAGCTGCGCACCGCCGAACTCCGGCTGACCGACCGGCTCACCGACTTCCGCGCCGCCGCGTCGGAACGGCAACGCCAGGAATTCGGCGCCGCCGTCACCGACCAGGCGATGGAAAACCGGGACAGGCTGGCGAAAACGGCGCTCGGCGAGCAGGGAACCCCGTCGGCGCAAGCGTTCCGCACGTTGTCCGCGCAGGGCTGGACCGACGCGTCGACCGCGGTGATCGGCAAGGTCGGCGAGGTCGCGAACAAATTCGGCGCCGAGACGAGCGCGGTGTCGGCCGAACTGGTCGACGACGCCAGCAGCGGCGCGGGCCTGCTCGCGGTCCTGCTGTTCGGCGCGATGGTGCTCGCCGTCGCCGTCGTCTTCCTCATCACCCGCCAGCTGCTGCGTTCGCTGAAGGTGTTGCGCGCCAGCGCACTCGACGTCGCGGAGAAGCAGCTGCCCGACGCGGTCCGCAACATCCAGGAGGGCCGTTCGCAGGGCACCGACGTGCGGCCGGTCCCGGTCGGCAGCGACGACGAGATCGGCGAGGTCGCCAGGGCCTTCGACAAGGTGCACCACCAGGCGCTGCGCCTGGCCACCGAGCAGGCCTCGATGCGCACCGGCTACAGCAACGTGTTCGTCAACCTCTCCCGCCGGAGCCAGAGCCTCGTGCAGCGGCAGCTGCAGCTGATCGAGCGGCTGGAGCGCGACGAAGAGGACGCCGACCAGCTGGCCACGCTGTTCCAGCTGGACCACCTCGCCACCCGGATGCGCCGCAACAACGAGAACCTGATGGTCCTCTCCGGCGCCGAGCCGGGCAGGCGGTCCGGTCAGCCCGTCTCCGCGACCGACGTCGTACGCGCGGCGGTGTCCGAGATCGAGCAGTACCAACGGGTCACCGTGCAGAACCCGCCGCCGGTGCGGCTGGTCGGGTACGCGGCCAACGACCTGATGCGCCTGATCGCCGAACTCCTGGACAACGCCACGGCGTTCTCCGCGCCGGAGACCCAGGTGACCGTCGCGACCAGGCTCGTCGAAGACGGCTCGTTCGGCATCGACATCCTCGACAAGGGCATCGGCATGAACGAGGCCGAGGTCGCCGAGGCCAACGCCCGGCTCACCGAAGCCCCCAACGTCGACCTCACCACTTCGCGCCGGATGGGCCTGTTCGTCGTCGGACGGCTGGCCAGCAGGCACCGCATCGGGGTCTCGCTGCACGGCGGCAAGGACATCGTCGGCGTGCGCGCCACCGTCTCGGTCCCGGCCGACCTGGTGATGGTCCCGCCCGGGGGAGACCCCGGCCCCGCCACCGGCCCGATCACCCAGCGGCTCGCGCCGTTGCCGCCGCAGCAGCCGGGCGGCCTGCCCCGCCGCCAGCGGCCCGCGAACGGTTCGCGCCCGGCGATGCCGAGCGTCCCGTCGCAGGGCGGCGAGCGGTGGCCGTCGACGGGCGATCTGGCCGGACACACCAAATCCGGGGTGAACGGGCACAGCCACCCCCAGGAGGCGCGGCCGCCGTCCGATCTGGAGATCTCGGGGACGGCGCTGTTCAGCCCGATCCCCAGGGACGAGACGACCCCGCCCGCGCCGGAGCCCCGCCGTCCCGAACCGGAACCCGCCGCCGAGCCCGAGCCCGAACCGGTCGCCAAGGAGGCGGACAAGCCCGCCACGGCCGACGGCGATCTGCCCAGCGGCAAGGAACTGTTCGAGGCCAAGAACAACACGACGCTGAGCGAGTGGTGGAACCAGGCGGCCACCCCGGCGCCCGCCGCACCGGCGGCGCCGACCGCGGCGCCCAAATCGGAGACGACGCCGATCTTCGACGAGATGCTCTCGGCGTGGTTCCGTTCGCCCGCGCCCGCTCCGGAAAAGCCCGCGGCGGAACCCGCGGCCAAGAAGGAGAAGCCGGGGGCGAAGGAGCCCGAAGCGGAGAAAGCGGCCGAGGCCGCTTCCACCGCCGAGCAGGAAGCCCGCAACTGGGATTTCGCCAGCGACAAGGCCTTCCGCACGGTGCAGGAGGTCTCCCAGAACGCCCCGTCGACGTTCACCCAGGCCGGGTTGCCGCGTCGCCGCAAGGGCGAACAGCTTCTGCCCGGCAGCGCGGCGTCGTCGGTCCCGGCCGCCGAACCCGCCGCCAAAGCGGAGCTGCCGGTCCGCGACCCGGCGAACGTGCGCGGCAGGCTGAGCAGCTTCCAGCAGGGTGTCAAACGAGGCCGCAAGGAAGCGGCGGACAAGGCCGCGCCGGCCGCCGCCGAGACGGCGACCGCCCAGCCGGACACGAAGCCCGAGCCCGCGAAGGCCCCCGAGCCGTCGAAGGCAGCTGAAACGTCGAAGGCACCCGAGGCCGCGAAGGCACCGGAGACGGCCGAGCGCCCGGCGGCCCCGCCCGCCGCGTTGCCGAGCAGGAAACCGCAGGCAGCGACCCCGGAACCGGAGCCGGTCGCCGCCACCGAGCGGACGGACGCCTGGAACTTCGGCTCCGACGAGGGCTGGAAAGCCGCCCAAGCGGTGTCCCAGTCCGTGCCCTCTCGGATGACTTCGGCAGGATTACCCAGGCGCCGTCGCGGGGAGCAGTTGCTCCCGGGCAGCGCGGGACCGCCCGCCGGGGCGGTCACCCCCCGACCACAGCGAGACGCGCACGACGTGCGCGGTCGCCTGAGCAGTTTCCAGCAGGGCATCCAGCGCGGACGGCACCACACAGCCCAGGCGACCGAAGCCAACCACGAAACCCTGGAGGGTGAATGACCTCGCCGAACCCGGCCCAGCCCCAGCAGAACCAGTTCGGGTGGCTGGTGAACGACTTCGCCGAGCGGGTACCCGGAGTGGCGCACGCCGTGGTCGTGTCGGCGGACGGCCTCCTGCTCACCGCGTCCAGCAGGCTCCCGCTGGACCGCGCCGATCAGCTGGCCGCCGTCGCGTCCGGCCTGGTGAGCCTGACCCAGGGCGCCGCGCGCTGCTTCGAGGCGGGCGCGGTCAACGAGACCGTCGTCGAGATGGAACTCGGCATCATGGTGCTGATGTCCATCAGTGACGGCTCCTGCCTGGCCATCCTCGCCGCCCCCAACTGCGACATCGGACAGGTCGCCTACGAGATGACGATGCTCGTCGATCGCGTCGGCCAGATCCTCACGCCGGAACTCCGCGCACAATTGCAGGGCGCCGGTGGGTCGCTGATCGGCGAACCGGTGGGATGATGTCCCGATGAGCACCGGATCCGGATCCTTCGGCGAACCGCCGGGGACGGGTGAACACCAGCCTCCGCACGCGGGGGCTGCCCATGCTGCCGGTTCACGGGACGACGGCACGTTCGCCGACGTCCTCAACGGCTTCACCTTGGATTCGGGTCGTGGTCGTCGGAAGCGCAAGAAGAGCAAGCAGTCAGAGGATTCCCAGGTGGGCGGGGCACACGCCACCGGGGAACCGGCAGTCCCGCAGCCGACCGATCAAGGAGACCGCGTGACCTCACTTGCCTCTCCACCCGACAGCGGCGCAGGTGCCGTCGGGCCGAGACCAGGTGGTCTTTTCGACCCGGGCCCGCCCAGCGGCGAGTTCATCATGCCCGCCGTCTTCGAGCAGGCGCCGTCGCCGCTCGAAGAGACGGCGATCGTCCGTCCCTATGCCCTCACCGGGGGCCGGACCAAGGCGAACTACGCTCTCGAGCTGGAGACCCTCATCTCCACCAAGGACCATGTCGCGGCGGGTAGCCTCCCCGCGGTGGCCGCGGACCAGATCGAGTGCGTCTCGATCATCGAGGAGTGCCGCACCCCGCGTTCGGTCGCCGAGATCGCGGCTACCCTGCGCGTACCACTGGGTGTGGCACGCGTGCTGATCAGCGACGCGGCGGACGCGGGGCTGGTCAGCGTGCACAAGACGATTTCGGGCAATGACGGCGCCGAGGCACATCTGGTGTTGATGGAAAGGGTTTTGAGTGGACTCCGTCGGCTTTAAGGCACCGCGGGAAACCGCGCCCCCGACCATGACATCCGCGAAGATCGTCGTGGCGGGTGGCTTCGGTGCGGGCAAGACGACCTTCGTCGGTTCGGTGTCGGAGATCGTCCCGCTCACCACCGAGGCGATGATGACGGACGCCAGTCGGGGGATCGACAACCTCGACCAGACGCCCAACAAATCGACCACCACGGTCGCGATGGACTTCGGCCGGGTCTCCCTGGACGCGGACCTGATCCTCTACCTGTTCGGCACGCCCGGGCAGCAGCGGTTCTGGTTCATGTGGGACGACCTCGTCCGCGGCGCGATCGGCGCCGTGGTGCTGGCCGACACGCGACGGCTGGCCGACTCGTTCGCGCCGATCGACTTCTTCGAGGACCGGGGCCTGCCCTATATCGTCGGGGTGAACACCTTCGACGGCATCCTCGAGCACGACATCAACGACGTGCGTGAAGCGCTGTCGATCGACCCCAACATCCCGATCGTCCGGTGTGACGCGCGGGAGCGGGAGTCGACGAAGCAGACGCTGATCACGCTGGTCGAGTACGCGATGCGGCAGTGGATCGCGTTGCGGGCGAGCAACGCGAGGTGATCCTGACGGCGGCAGCGTAGGGGCTGCCGCCCAGGTTTCACGCCTTTTCGTAGGTCAGCAGGACCGCGCGCCCGTCCATCGTCCGGGTGCCGGTCAGCCGCAGGTTCGTGCGTGCGCCGCCGCCGAACACCTGCTTGCCGCCGCCGAGCACCACCGGGTGCACGACGACGTGGGCCTCGTCGATCAGGCCGCGGTCCGAGAGCGCGGTGGCGAGCTCGGCCCCGCCCATCAGCAGGAGATCCTTACCGGGCCTGCTTTTGAGTTCGGTGACCCGTTCGGTGAGGTCGCCGCCGATCACTTCGGTGTTCCAGCCGGCCTTGTCCAGCGTCCGGGAGAACACGATCTTCGGCGTCTCGCGCCAGATCGGGGCGTACTCCAGGTCGTGCGGGTGGTCCGAGATCGTCTCGGCCTCCGGCCAGTACGACGACATCATCTCCCAGACGCGCCGTCCGTAGACGAGGGTGTCGGCGCGGCCGGTGAGTTCCTTGGAGTGGCCGGACAGGTCGGAGCCCATCTCGGCCCAGTCGAACTCGCCCTTCGGGCCTTCGATGTGGCCGTCGAGCGAGGTGTGGACCGCGTAGACGAGCTTGCGCATGGCTTGATCCCTTCGGTGTGGCGTCCCGTCTTCCGGGCGCCGGACACCCAGGGGTCGGAGCGGCCGCGGCGTTCTCGACACACCTTCCCGCGTTTAGTCCTCTGAATGCGGGAAGGCGCATTCAGAGGACTAAATGCGGGCGACTCAGTACTCGTCGTGGCGCTTCCACCAGTGCCCGGGGCCGTCGGTCCCGCGACCGGCCTCCTCCCAGGCCTCCTGCCGCCCGAGCGGCGTCAGGTCCAGGTAGCGCAGTGTCCCGATCAGCTGGTCCCCGCCACGGTTCGTGGTGAAGTAGGTGCGGAACACGTCGTCGCCGTCGCGCAGGAAGACGCTGACGCCGAAGCCCCCGTCGACACCGGAGTCCGGGTTGAAGGAACCGAGGGTCGAGACCCAGGGCATGGTCCAGCCCATGCGCTCCTTGTACCGCTCGATCTCGGGCAGCGACGCCGGCGCGACCACGTACAGCGTGGTGTCGCGGGCGTGCAGGTGGGCGAGGTGGCCGATGTTGTCCACGAGCATCGAGCAGCCGGGGCAGCCCGCCTTCTGCCCGGGCGCGAGCATGAAGTGGTAGACGATCAGCTGACGTCGGCCCTCGAAGAGGTCCAGCAGGGTCATCTTGCCCTGGGGGCCTTCGAATTCGTATCCGCTGTCGAAGCGGACCATCGGCAGGCGTCGCCGTTCGGCGGCGACCGCGTCGGCGGCCCGGGTGAGTTCTTTTTCCTTCGCCAGCAACGCGTCTCGGGCGATCTGCCATTCGCCGGCCGAGACGATCGGCGGCAGGGTGGCGGTCTCAGGCATCGTGTTCGCCTTTCTGAAGTTCGGCCAGGTGTTCTTCCATGCGGTCGAAACCGCCTTCCCAGAAGCGCCGGTACCGCTCGACCCAAGCGGAGACGTCGGCGAGCGGGGCGGCCTCCAGCCGGCAGGGCCGCCATTGCGCCGTCCGGCTCCGGCTGATCAAGCCCGCGCGCTCGAGGACCTTGAGGTGTTTCGAGATGGCCTGGAGGCTGACCGGAAAGGGTTCGGCCAGCTCGTTGACGCTGGCCTCGCCGGTGGCGAGCCGGGCGAGGATCGCCCGCCGGGTGGGGTCCGCCAAGGCGGCGAACGTGGCGCTGAGCTGATCAGTGGTCATCGCTGCTCAATCAATCGGTTGTTTAACCCTTGAGTTGAATATACTGGTGCGCGTTGATCTGTCAAGGACGAGTGAGAGCGCCGTCACGCGAGTGGATGGGTTTAAAACAGTAGGAAGTCCTAGTATTTTGAAGGGATGAGCAGCGATCTGCACCGGCCCGTGAACCCCGTTCGCTTCGTGACGGCGTCGAGCCTCTTCGACGGGCACGACGCGTCCATCAACATCATGCGGCGGATCCTGCAGTCGCAGGGCGCGGAGGTCGTGCACCTCGGACACAACCGGTCGGTCGACGAGGTCGCCACCGCGGCCATCGCCGAGGACGTCCAGGGGGTGGCCATCAGCGCCTACCAGGGCGGGCACGTCGAATACTTCAGCTACCTGGTCGAGCTGCTCAACGAGCGCGGCGCGGGGCATATCAAGGTGTTCGGCGGCGGTGGCGGCGTCATCGTCCGCGAGGAGATCGACCTGCTGCACTCGCGGGGTGTCGCGCGGATCTTCTCGCCGGAAGACGGCTACGAGATGGGCCTCCCGGGCATGATCAACCTGATGATCAAGGCCTGCGACACCGATCTCGCGGCGCAGTCGCCCGGCTCGCTGGACAAACTGCTCTCGGGTGACATCCCGGCGCTGTCGCGGGTCATCACGCAGCTTCAACGCGAGGCGCTGCCGCAGGACGTGCTCGACAAGATCACGGAGGCCGCCAAGTCGCGGACCGTGCCGGTCCTCGGCATCACCGGGACGGGTGGTTCCGGCAAGTCGTCGCTCACCGACGAGCTGATCCGCCGGTTCCGGCTGGACCAGGAGGACAAGCTCCGCATCGCCGTGCTGGCCGTCGACCCGTCGCGCCGCAAGGGCGGGGGAGCGCTGCTCGGCGACCGCATCCGGATGAACTGCCTCGACGGCAGCCCGGTCTACTTCCGGTCCCTCGCCACGCGGACCACCAGCGGCGAGATCCCCACCGGGCTTTCCGAGTCCATCCTCGCCTGCAAGGCGGCGGGCTTCGATCTGGTGATCGTCGAGACGCCCGGCATCGGCCAGGGCGACGCCGGCATCGTCGACTACGTGGACCAGTCGCTTTACGTCATGACGCCGGAGTTCGGCGCGGCGTCGCAGCTGGAGAAGATCGACATGCTCGACTTCGCCGACGCGGTGGCGATCAACAAGTTCGAGCGCCGCGGCGCCGAAGACGCCCGTCGCGACGTCGCGCGCCAGCTCGTGCGCAACCGCGAGGCGTTCAGCTCCTCGCCCGAGGACATGCCGGTCTACGGCACCAGCGCCGCGAAGTTCAACGACGACGGCGTCACCGCGCTCTACCAGCACTTGCGCGACACCCTCGCCGAACGCGGGCTGACCGTGTCGGCCGGTGTGCTCCCGCACGTCGAAGGCAAGGTCTCCACCGACGCCAGCACGATCATCCCGGCGAACCGGACGCGCTATCTCGCGGAGATCTCCGAGACCGTCCGCGGTTACCACGCCAAGACCGAGCAGCAGGTCGCCGCGCTGCGCAAACGCGAGCACCTCGCCGCCGCCAAGGAGGCGCTGGCCGCCGTCGACGCGAGCACCGACGCGCTCGACGGCCTGCTCGCCGCCGCTGAGTCCGATGTGGACGGTGAATCGACGAATCTCCTGGCGCGCTTCCAGGAGCTGGCCGAGTCCTACCGTGCCGACGAGCTGGTCGTGAAGATCCGCGACAAGGAGCTGCACACCCAGCTCTGGCGCGACACGCTGTCCGGCAACCGGATCCCGCGCGTGGCGCTGCCGCGCTACACCGAATCCGGTGAGCTGCTGTCGTTCCTGCGCCGCGAGCACCTGCCCGGATACTTCCCTTACACCGCGGGCGTCTTCCCGTTCAAGCGCGAGGGTGAGGACCCGGCGCGCATGTTCGCGGGCGAGGGTGACCCGTTCCGGACCAATAAGCGGTTCAAGCTCCTCTCGGCCGATTCCGACGCGAAGCGCCTTTCGACCGCCTTCGACTCGGTGACGCTGTACGGGCACGACCCGCACACCCGCCCCGACATCTACGGCAAGGTCGGCACCTCGGGCGTCTCCATCGCGACGCTGGAGGACATGGAGGTGCTCTACGACGGCTTCGACCTGACCTCGCCGAGCACCTCGGTGTCGATGACGATCAACGGACCGGCGCCGACGATCCTCGCGTTCTTCCTCAACACCGCGATCGACCAGCGGATGGCGGCGTTCAAGGCCGAGCACGGCCGCGAGCCGTCCGAAACCGAGGCCGCCGAACTGCGCGAGTGGGCGCTGCGCAACGTCCGCGGCACCGTGCAGGCGGACATCCTCAAGGAGGACCAGGGGCAGAACACCTGCATCTTCTCCACCGAGTTCAGCCTGCGCATGATGGCCGACATCCAGGAATGGTTCATCGAGCACGGCGTCCGGAACTTCTACTCGGTGTCGATCTCCGGGTATCACATCGCCGAGGCCGGGGCGAACCCGATCTCGCAGCTGGCGTTCACCCTGTCGAACGGTTTCACCTACGTCGAGAGCTACCTCGCGCGCGGGATGGACATCGACGACTTCGCGCCGAACCTGTCGTTCTTCTTCTCCAACGGCATGGACGCCGAGTACTCGGTGCTGGGCCGGGTCGCGCGCCGGATCTGGGCGGTCGCGATGCGGGAGCGCTACGGCGCCAACGAGCGCTCGCAGAAGCTCAAGTACCACGTGCAGACCTCCGGCCGGTCGCTGCACGCGCAGGAGATGAGCTTCAACGACATCCGCACCACGCTGCAGGCGCTGTGCGCGCTCTACGACAACGCGAACTCGTTGCACACCAACGCTTTCGACGAGGCGATCACCACGCCGTCGGAGAGCTCGGTGCGGCGCGCGATGGCCATCCAGATGATCATCAACAAGGAATGGGGCCTGTCGAAGAACGAGAACCCGCTGCAGGGCTCGTTCATCATCGACGAGCTGACCGACCTGGTCGAAGAGGCCGTTCTGCTGGAATTCGACCGGATCTCCGAGCGCGGCGGGGTGCTGGGCGCGATGGAGACCGGCTACCAGCGCGGCAAGATCCAGGACGAGTCGATCCTGTATGAACGCCAGAAGCACGACGGCACGCTGCCGATCATCGGCGTCAACACCTTCCGCAACCCGAACGGCGGCGAGAACGACGTCGAGGTGGAACTCGCGCGGGCGACCGAGGACGAGAAGCGTTCGCAGCTGGAGCGGCTCGAGGACTTCCAGCGCCGCCATCACGCCGAGGCGCAGGTCGCGCTCAAGACGCTGCGCGAGGCCGCGACCCGCGGCGGCAACCTGTTCGGTGTCCTGATGGACGCGGCGCGGGTGTGCTCGCTGGGCCAGATCACCGAGGCGTTCTTCGAAGTGGGCGGGCAGTACCGGCGCAACGTCTAGCGGCACGGGAATATCGCGGCGCGTGTCCGGGTAGTTGCTGGACATGGAGATCGGAATCGCCACCTTCATCACCGATGAAGGCATCAGGCCGGACGTCCTCGCCGCGGCAGCCGAAGAGCGCGGCTTCAGCTCGCTCCACATCGCGGAGCATTCGCATATCCCGGTCAGCCGGGAAACGCCGTACCCGGGCGGCGGCGAACTGCCGCGCGTGTACTACCGGACCCTGGACCCGTTCGTCGCGCTGACGGCGGCGGCCGGGGCCACGTCGACCCTGAAGCTGGGGACGGGCGTCGCGTTGCTGCAGCAGCGCGACGTCATCCACACGGCGAAGGAGGTCGCTTCGCTGGACCTCGTCTCGCGGGGCCGGTTCGTCTTCGGCGTCGGCGTCGGCTGGAACCGGGAGGAAATGCGCAATCACGGCACGGATCCGCGCACCCGCGGCGCGCTCGTCGACGAGCAACTCGCCGCGCTGAAGGAGATCTGGACGAAGGACGAGGCCGAATTCCACGGCGAGCACGTCGACTTCGACCCGATCTTCGCGTGGCCGAAGCCGGTGCAGAAACCGCATCCGCCCATCTACATCGGCGGCGCGGGGCAGAAGGCGATGGAGCGGATCGCCAAGTTCGGCGACGGCTGGCTGCCGCACGCGCACACCCCGCCGGAGGAGCTCCGCCGGGCACGGCAGTGGCTGGCCGACCAGGGACGCGAGGACATCAGGTTCTCGGCCTTCGGTGCCACGCCGGAAGAGGACGCGCTGGGCAGGCTCGTCGAGGGCGGCGTCGACGAGGCGACGCTCTTCCTGCCGACCGAGCCCGAAGCGGCGACACTGGACCGACTCGACCAGTTCGCGAAGGTCGCCGAGAGCTTTCGAAAGGGGCAGCAGGCGTGACTGAGGTTCAAATCGGCTTGGCCGCGGCGTTGGAGCAGTTCTCCCCGCGCGAGTCGATCCGGCTGGCCGCGCTGGCCGAAGAGCACGGGTTCTCCGGCCAGATGGCGGCCGACCACTTCCAGCCGTGGGTCCCTCAACAGGGTGAAGCGTCGTTCGTGTGGAGCGTGCTCGCGTCGTTGGCGGAGAACACCACGGGCGACCTCGGGCCGGGCGTGACGTGCCCGTCGTTCCGGCTGCACCCGTCGATGGTCGCGCAGGCCGCGGCGACGCTGGAGGCGACCTATCCGGGCCGGACGTGGCTCGGTATCGGGTCTGGCGAAGCGCTCAACGAACACATCATCGGCGGCTACTGGCCCGAAGCGCCCGAGCGGGTCCGGCGGATGTTCGAGGCGCTGGAGATCATCCGGAAGCTGTTCACCGGCAAGGACGTCAAGCACAGCGGCGAGTTCTTCAAGCTGCACACCACCCGGCTGTGGACGCTGCCGGACGAGCCGCCGCCGATCTACATCGCGTCGGCCGGGCCGTACACCTCGCGCAAGACCGGTGAGCTCGCGGACGGGCTGATCACGCCGGGCGCGTCGATCGAGAAGCTGGCGGGGATCCTCGACAACTTCGGCACCGGGGCGCGCAAGGCGGGCAAGGACCCGGACTCGATGCCGAAGCTGCTGCAGGTGCACCTGTCGTGGGCCGAGGACGACGAGACGGCGTGGGCCAACGCGCTCGACCAGTGGCCCAACGGCGGCATGAAGTTCCCGAAGGCCGACATCCGCTCGCCGTTCGACTTCGCGCAGATGGCGAAACTGGTGCGGCGTGAGGACTTCGAGGGGCGCATGGTCGTGTCGTCCGATCCGGACGTGCACCGCGCGGCGCTGCAGAAGTACGTCGACGCCGGCTTCAACCGGATCTACATCCACAACGTGGGGCGGAACCAGGATCAGTTCATCGAGACCTTCGGGCGGGACGTGCTGCCCAAGCTGACCGCCTGACGCGCGCTATGAACGGGACGTTCCTTGCAAATTTCGCAAGGAACGTCCCGTTCATAGCGTTCAGACGTTCTTGTCCAGCAGCAGGTGCACCGACAGCTCCAGCCGGTTCGCGACGTCGGCCGCCGACGCGCGCCGGGTCACCCAGGCGACCAGGTTCGCCATCCAGACGTCGGCGATGACGTGGAAGATGTCGCGATCGGCCTCGGTCGGGTCCTCGATGCCCATGGCCTTGGCGAACATGTTCTCCATCAGCCGCCCGACCTGCTCGACCTCGGCGGCCGCGGTCGTGTCGGCGAACATGAACGCGCGGACCATCGCCTCGGTCAGATGCGGATCCCGCTGCATCAGCCGGGTGTTGCGGCCGAGGACGAACATCAGCCGCTCGCTCGGGGTGTCGCCGGGGATGGCGGCGCGGTCGAGTTTCTCCTGCGCGCGCTCGAATTCCCTGGCCAGCCCGGAAACCAGCAGATGGATCTTGGAGGGGAAGTAGCGGTACAGCGTGCCGAGCGCGACGTCCGCCTTCTCGGCGACCGCCCGCATCTGGACCGCGTCGTACCCGCCCTTCGCGGCGAGCGTCAGGGTCGCGTCGATGATGCGGCGCCGCCGGTCGCGTTGGGCCGCGGAGCCGAGTTCCTCGCCGCCCAGCGCGGAGAGACCGTTGCCGCTTCGCGCCTTCGCGCTCGTGGGTGCCTTGGCCTTCCCTGGCATCGCCACGTCCCCCTTCGTCGGAACTTGTTCCACTTTCCTCACGTAGCGTACCTAAGCGGACGAACTGTTCAAGACGTGACCCACTGGGCAAGAAACTGTAACACGTTCTACACTCGCGGGTAGGTCCGGCGAGGAGGTCTCACCCGTGTCGATCGCGCTCACCGAAGAACAGGCGGCCCTGGCCGCGTCGATCCGCGCCTGGGCGACGTCCGCTCGTCCCGTCGACGCCGTCCGAAGTGGCCGGATCGCCGAGCCACCGCCAGGGCTGGCGGAGCTCGGGCTGTTCGGCGTGGCGATTCCCGAAGACGTCGGCGGCGCCGGCGGCACGCTCGCCGATCTGGCCGCCGGGCTCGCCGAAGCAGCCGAAGCACTCGTACCCGGCCCTGTCCTCGGGACGGCGTTGGGTGGGGCATTGCTCGCGACGGTTCCCCAGACCGCCAAGGAGATCCTGCCCGGTCTCGCCGACGGGACCGAACGGCTGGCGGTGGTGCTGGGCGGCGGTTTCCGTGTCGCGGACGAGGTGGTCGACGGCGAATCGGGACCGGCTCTCGATGTTCACCCGTCGGCGTGGACGCTGGTCTCCGACGGCACGGTGTCCGCGCTCATCCCGCCCGGAGCGTCCGGAATGGACACCCGGCAGGGCGAGCCGTTCGACCTCTCGCGGCCGGTCGGCCGCGTCCGATGCGAAAAGGTGCGGCCCGAAGCGGTTTTCGAGGCACTGCCGGTGGATACCTACGCCGCCACGCTCGGTGCCGCCGAAGCCGCGGGAATCGCCCGATGGTGTCTCCGGACGGCCGTCGAGTACGCGAAGGTGCGGGAGCAGTTCGGCCGTCCCATCGGGTCGTTCCAGGCGATCAAACATCTGTGCGCGGAAATGCTGTGCCGGGCCGAAGCCACCGACGCGCTCGCGTGGGACGCGGCGAGGGCGGCCGAAGATCCCGCGCAGCACTCCGTCGCGGCCGCGACAGCTGCGGCCTACGCGCTCGACGCGGCCGTGGCCAACGCGAAGGACTGCATCCAGGTCCTCGGCGGCATCGGATTCACCTGGGAGCATGACGCGCACTTTTACCTGCGCCGCGCCGTCGCCCTGCGGCAATGGCTCGGCGGTTCCGCCCGCTGGCGCCGTCGCGCGGCCGAACTCGCGCTGCGCGGTGACCGCCGGACCTTGAGCGTCGACGTCGGCGAGGACGCCGAACTCCGTGACGTGGTAAGCGAAATCGCCGCCCTTCCCGAGCCGGAACGGCGGGTCGCGCTGGCCGATTCGGGACTGCTGGCCCCGCATTGGCCCGCGCCGTACGGCAGGGGCGCCACGGCCGCCGAGCAACTGCGGATCGACGCCGCGCTCGACGACGCGGGGGTCCGCCGTCCGGATCTGGTCATCGGTGGCTGGGCCGTGCCGACGTTGCTGGAACACGGCTCCCCGGCGCAGCGCGAACGGTTCGCCGCACCGACTTTGCGCGGCGAGATCACCTGGTGCCAGCTGTTCAGCGAGCCGGGGGCGGGTTCGGATCTCGCGTCGCTGCGCACGACGGCCCGCCGTGCCGACGGGGGATGGCTGCTCAACGGCCAGAAGGTGTGGACTTCGCTCGCGCGTGAAGCCGACTGGGCGATCTGTCTCGCGCGCACCGACCCGGACGCGCCGAAACACCAGGGGATCACCTACTTCCTGGTCGACATGACCGCCGACGGGATCAGCACGCGGCCGCTGCGCGAGATCACCGGCGACGCCGTCTTCAACGAGGTGTTCCTCGACGACGTGTTCGTCCCCGACGAGATGGTGGTCGGCGAGATCGACGGCGGCTGGCGGCTCGCGCGGACGACGCTGGCGAACGAACGGGTCGCCCTCGGGAGCGGTTCGGCGGTGGGGGAGGGCGTCGAAAACCTGCTCGCCACCCTGGGCGACGGCGCCGACCTGGAGGAACTCGGCGCGCTGATCGCCGACGGGAGCGCGTGTTCGGTGCTGGACCTGCGGGCGACGTTGCGGCGGCTCGACGGGCAAGACCCGGGCGCCGAATCGAGTGTGCGCAAACTGCTGGGCGTACGGCATCGGCAGGCGGTGGCGGAGTTCGCGCTGGAGTCGCTCGGTGAGCGCGCCCTCGTGGACGGCGACCCTGCGCAGCACGAGTTCCTGCTGACCCGGTGCCTCAGCATCGCGGGCGGGACGACCCAGGTGCTGCTGTCGCTGACGGCGGAGCGGTTGCTGGGGCTGCCGCGGTCCTGAAAGTCCCTGTCACGCCGGTGCCGAGTGTCATGAAAGGGCCGTTCAGGACGTTTTATGTCTTGAACGGCCCTTTCATGACACCGCCGCCCGAGGGATGTCGGTCCGGTGCTCTAGCGTGCGGGGCGTGGAGTTCGGCACAGGAACCCAGGCCACCTTCGTCCCCTCGGATCCCCCGCGGGACGGAGTGCTGGCGCTCTGGGGAGACGGCGTAGCGGGTGACACCGCGATCGAACTCGTGCTGCCGGTGGGGAAGGTCTTCCGGCGCACGAAGGTCGACGCGGCACTCGTCCCGTTGTCACGCGCGATTCCGCGGCTGCTCACCGCGGAGGGTGAGCTGAGCCCGGCCATCGCCGCGTGGTCGGCCGTCGCCGAGGCCGGGGTGAACCTGATCGCCCGCGGCAGGTTGCTGCCCGCGGCCTCACCCGGCGGGGTGGATTCGTGGCGGGTCGGCCCGCTCGACGTCGCCGACGAGGAGATGCTGCGCGGGCTCGCCGCCGCGTTGCCTCCCGAGGCGCACGCGTTGCCGTTGTCCGGGCTGAAACGAATCCGGCTGCATTCGCCGGAGTCGTTGATCCGCGCGCTCTGGGACGCGACGGCGGACGTGCTGGTCCGCACGCCCGCCGCGAGCGTGGCGGCGGGCGGTCCGGCGTTCGCGGCCGCGGAGCCGACATTGGTCGGGCCGGACGGCGCCGCGTGGTTGGCGGAACTGAGCGCCCGGCAGGCCCAGGGCGCGCATCTCGTCCTGCGCATGGAGGTGCACGAACCCGAAAACCCCGAAGACGAGCCCACGTTCGAGGCCGTCCTCGCCGTGCGGAGCGCCGCCGACCCGAGCCTGATCGTCGAGGCGGCGACACTGTGGGACGCGCCGGAGGCGGTGCTGGAACGCATGGGCGAGCAGGTCGAGACGCAGCTGCTGCTCGGTCTGCGCCGGGGTGCCAGGGCGTGGGCGCCGCTCGGCCGCATGCTCCAGTCCGCCGCGCCGACCGGGCTGGCGCTGGACTACGACGAGGTCGTCGACCTGCTGACCCACGGCGACGCGGCGCTGGGCGGTGCCGGCATCGAGGTGCAGTGGCCGAAAGACCTCTTCGCGGGCGAGCTCAAGGCGAAGGCGAGCGCGACGCAGGCCCCGGGCAGCGTCACCGGGCCCGAGTTCACGCTCAAGAGCCTGCTGCGGTTCCGCTGGCGGATGAGCCTCGGCGACGAAGACCTCACCGACGCCGAGGTCACCGCGCTCGCGGAGGCGAAGCGGCCGCTGGTGCGGCTGCGGGGCAAATGGGTCAAGGTCGACGCGCGTCTGATCGCCAAGGTGCGCGCCCACCGGGCGAAGAAGCTGTCCGGGGCCGAGGCGCTGGCCGCGGCGCTCACCGGCGAACTGGAGCTGGACGGCGAAAAGGTCGAGTTCACCGCCCCGTCGGCGTTGACGGGGCTACTCCAGCGGATCCGCGACAGCGCGGCGGAACCGATCGAGCAGCCCGCCGAACTGAAGGCCACCCTGCGGCCGTACCAGAAGGCCGGGCTCGCCTGGCTGGCGACGATGACCGGGCTCGGTCTCGGCGCCTGCCTCGCCGACGACATGGGGCTCGGCAAGACGATCCAGCTCATCTCCCTGCACCTGCACCGCCGCCCGCGCGGCGAGGGGCCGACGCTCGTCCTGTGCCCGACGTCGTTGCTGGGCAACTGGGAACGCGAATTCGCCCGGTTCGCGCCGGACATCCCGGTGCGCCGGTTCCACGGTGGCGGGCGGCATCTCGACGAGGTCGCACCGGACGAGGTCGTGCTCGCCACGTACGGTGTGCTCCGCCGCGATCGCGAAGCACTGTCCGAAGTGGACTGGGGGATGATCGCCGCCGACGAGGCGCAGCACGTGAAGAACCCGCTTTCGGTCACCGCCAAGGAATTGCGGAAGATCCCGGCCGCCGCGAAGGTCGCGCTGACCGGGACGCCGATGGAGAACCGGCTCACCGAATTGTGGTCCATCATCGACTGGACGACGCCGGGGCTGCTCGGTTCGCTCGACGGGTTCCGCCGCAAGGTCGCCCGCCCGATCGAGCGGGACCGGGATACCGCGGCGACCGAACGGCTCGCCGCGACCGTCCGGCCTTTCCTCTTGCGCCGCAAGAAGACCGACCCGGACATCGCGCCCGAGCTCCCGCGCAAGACCGAGACCGACCGGTTCGTCCCGCTCACCGCCGAGCAGACGACGCTGTACGAGGCCGTGGTCCGGGAGAATCTCGCGATGATCCGCGAGCTGGACGGGGTGGCCCGGCGTGGGCAGGTGCTCAAACTGCTCACCGAGCTCAAACAGATCTGCAACCACCCGGCGCAGTACCTCAAGGAACCCGGCGTGCTGCACGGCCGGTCCGGCAAGCTCGCCGCGTTCGAAGAGCTGCTCGATGTCATCCTCGACGAGGGCGACAGCGTGCTCGTGTTCAGCCAGTACGTCCAGCTGTGCCGTCTGCTGGAGAAACGCCTGGCCGAACGCGGTCTGCCGACGATGCTGCTGTCCGGATCGAGCACGCCCAAGGTCCGGGAAGACATGGTCGCCCGGTTCCAGGCGGGGGAGGTCCCGGTGTTCCTGCTCTCGCTCAAGGCGGGCGGGGTCGGGCTCAACCTGACCAAGGCCACCCACGTGATCCACTACGACCGCTGGTGGAACCCGGCCGTCGAGGACCAGGCCACCGACCGCGCGTACCGGATCGGGCAGGACCGGCCGGTCCAGGTGCACCGGCTGATCGCCGAAGGCACGCTCGAGGAGCGCATCGCCAAGGTCCTGGAGACCAAACGCGGGCTGGCCGACGCGGTCATCGGCGCCGGCGAGGACTGGATCACCGAGCTGTCCGACGACGAACTGGCCGATCTGGTCCGGCTCGGGGAGCCGTGATGCCCGGCGCGACAGGGCGGAAACGGCGCACCTTCGGCAACACGTGGTGGGGCAAGGCGTGGGTCGAGGCGCTGGAGGAACGCGCCAAACTCGACCCGAACCGCCTGCCGCGAGGCCGGACATACGCGCGCAAAGGCACCGTCAGCAAGCTCGCGGTCGGCGCGGGGGAGGTGACGGCCTGGGTGCAGGGCAGCCGGGCGGTGCCGTACCGGGTGACCATCCACATGCGGGCGTTCACCGAGCCGCAGTGGGAGAGCCTGCTCGGCATGGTCGGCTCGCGGCTCGGGCACGTCGCCGCCCTCCTCGACGGCGAACTGCCCGCCGAGCTGGCCGAGGACGCGCGGACCGCCGGCGCGGATCTGCTGCCCGGCCCCGGCGATCTGCGGCCGAAGTGCTCCTGCCCGGACAGCGCGAACCCGTGCAAACACGTGGCCGCGGTGTACTACCTGGTCGCGGACGAGGTCGACGCCGATCCGTTCGTGCTGTTCCTGTTGCGCGGCAGGCCGAGGGAGGCGGTGCTCGCGGAACTGCGGTCCCGCCGCGCGCCCGCGGGCGCGCCGGGCAAGCGGGTGCGCGGCGGGACCGCGCCCGGGGTGGATCCGAAGCGGGCCTACACCCGGCGGATCGCCGCGCTGCCGCCGCGACAGGCCGTCCCGGGCACGGTCGGCCCGCCCGCGGTCCTCGACGTCGACCCGCCACACCGGACGGGCTGGAGCGGGGAGATGTTCGTCGAACTGGCCGCCGATGCCGCCGCGAGGGCCTGGGAGCTGCTGGTCATGGGGCCCGGGCGTGAAGCGGAGCTGTCGTTCGAGGAAGACCTCGCGCGCCGCGCGGCGGCGAGCGAGCCGCACCTGATCGCCGAACTCGCCGAAACGGCCGGGGTGGCGGCGCGGGATCTGGCCCTGTGGGCGCAAGCCTGGCGTGAGGCGGGCCGGGGCGGGATGGCGGTGGTCCGGGAGACGTGGCCGCCAGGGCAGGCGCCGCTCGCCCAGGCCAAGGCGGACCTCGCCGAGTCGGGATTGCCGGGAGAGCCCAAGATCTGGCGGAACCGGATCACCCAGGGCGACCTGCAACTGCGCTACGGCCGCGACGAACGGTGGTACCGCTTCGTGCGCGACGGCGAGGGCTGGCGGGTCGACGGCCCGTCCGCCGCCCGGCCGACCGATGTGATCTACCCGCCCAGCGAATAGCCAACGGAGACCGCACTCGCGTGATCGAAGCCGTAACTCGCGTGATCAGCGGCGGAACACGCGAGTGCGGCCTCCAGTCACGCGAGTTACGTCCCTGATCACGCGAGTCACGCCTTTACTCACGCCCCGCCGGAGCGGCGCCGCCAGGTGCGGTAGCTCCACTCAAGGAACCGTTCCACCCCGCGCACCACATGGGCGCTGCGGATCGAGGGGAAGACGTCGAAGGCGTGCTGCGCGCCGGAGATCTCCGCGTACGCGACCTCACGCTGGGACTTGTCCCGCAGACGCCGAACGAATTCGCGCGCCTCGCCCACCGGCACCAGCGAGTCGTGGACGCCGTGGATGACGAAGAACGGCGGCGCGTCCTCGGTGATGCGATCGAGCGGGGACGCCGCGATGTAGTCGTCGAGGAAGTTCACCGGATCCCGGTCCGCCTCGAAGACGTGCCGGGCGATGAGCGTCTTCAGCCGGGTCTGGCTGGAGCGCCGTCCGCTGGTCGCGGCGAAGTCGTACACGCCGTAGTGCGGGGCGCACGCCTGGATGCTCGTGTCGGCTTCGGTGAAGCCGGGCTGCAGCGCGGGGTCGTTGGCGGTCAGCGCCAGCAGCGCGGCGAGATGCCCGCCCGCGGATCCGCCGGTGACGGCGACGAAGGACGGGTCGCCGCCGTAGGTCTCCGCGTTGTCCCGGATCCAGGCCAGCGCGCGTTTCGCGGCGACGATATGCGCGGGCCAGCGGGCGGCGGGGGAGAGCGGGTAGTTGATCGCGACGCAGATCCAGCCGCGTTTGGCCATGTGCAGCATCAGCGGCAGGCCCTGCTGGTCCTTGTTCCCGATCACCCAGGCACCGCCGTGCACCTGCAGCAGGATCGGCGCGCCGGTGACCGGGCGGCGCGGGGCGTAGATGTCGAGCAGGAACCGTTTCCCGCCGGGCGCGTAGGCGACGTTGCGTATCCGCCGGACCTCGGGGTCGCGCATGCGGAACGGCATGGCCAGCTGGCCCCACGGCGTCGCGAGGTCGGTCGGGCTCGGCGGGTGTTCGAGTTCGTCGGCGTACGCCTCGCCGATGCCTTCGGTCAGCGCGGTCTCGATCTCGTCGCGCGCCCGCTGGGACTGCGCGATCAGCGTGCCGAGCCCGGCCGCCGACGCCGCCGCGAGGGCGAGCCCCGTTTTGCTCGACGCGCCGCGGTGCCGGGCGACGTGCGCCGCCGCGTCGGCCGCGGTGAGCGCGAGCAGATGCGGGGCGAGCTCCCCGGTGAGCCAGCCCGCGAAGAACGCCGGAACCGCCGTCCGCGCGCCTCTCGGCGGCTTCAGCGCGTTCGCGGTGAGCGCGAGCTGGAGTGCCTGGCGGACGACGAAACTCGGCTGCATGGCCACCGATCCTACCGCCGGGTGACCGCCTAGAACGGGTTGCAAAGTTCACTTAAGGTGATTCTCATGCAGAGATTGAGTGGTCTGGACGCGAGTTTTCTGTACCTGGAGACGCCTGCCCAGGTACTGCACGTGTGCGGGCTGCTCACCTTGGACGGTTCGACCATGCCCGGCGGCTACGATTTCGAGCGCTTCAAGGAGAAACTGGCCGAACGGGTCGAGCTGATCCCGGCGTTCCGGCGCAAGCTGCACAATCCACTCTGGAATCTGGCCCATCCGGTCTGGGTGGAGGACGAGGACTTCGATCTCGAAGCCCACGTTCACCGCATCGGCGTACCGGCGCCCGGCGACCGGCGGGAACTGGCCGGACTCTGCGCCCACATCGCGGGACAACGCCTGGACCGCGCGCAGCCGCTGTGGCAGCTGTACGTCATCGAAGGCCTGGCCGACGGCGGGATCGCGGTCCTGCTGAAGATGCACCACGCCAGCGTCGACGGGGTCGGCGGCGCCAGCTTGATCGCCTCCCTCGCCGGGCTCGAACCGGACGCTCCGCCGCCGGAGACCACCCAGGACGAACGCCGCAACGCGGGCGTTCCCGGCAGGCGAGCACTGTTCGGCGCGGGGCTGACGTCGTTCGCGAAACGTCCGGTCGAGGTGGCGAAACTGCTGCCCGGCCTGCTCGAACTCGTGCCGAGATGGCTGGGCAAAGCGTTGCAGGGCAAGGGAATGCCGGTCCCGTTCACAGCGCCGCGGACGTCGTTCAACGGGACGATCACCGCGCACCGCAGCGTCGCCTACGCCTCTCTCGACCTCGACGACGTCAAACGGGTCAAGAACGCCTTCGGGGTGACCGTCAACGACGTCGTCCTCGCCGTGGTCGCCGGTGCCCTGCGGCAGTTCCTGCGGGATCGGGGCGAACTGCCGGAGGATCCGCTGGTGGCGACCGTTCCGGTCTCGGTGCACGGACGCACCGAGCGCGAGCACGGGATCAACAAGGTCTCGGCGTTCTTCGCGTCGCTGCCCACCCATCTGGAGGATCCCGCCGCGCGCGTGTTCATGCTGGCGGAGTCGAACCGGCTGTCCAAGGACCATCACCACGACATCGACGCGGACATGCTCCAGGACTGGGCGCAGTTCTCGGCGGCGACCATGTTCGGGCTCGCGGTCCGCGCGTATTCCGCGCTGCGCCTGGCCGAACGGCATCCGGTGGTGCACAACCTGGTGGTCTCCAACGTGCCCGGTCCGCCGATGCCGCTGTACCTGCTGGGCTGCCGGATCACCGGGCTCCACCCGCTCGGCCCGGTGTTCCACGGCGCCGGGCTCAACATCACCGTGCTGTCCAACGCGGGCAGGGTCGACGTCGGTCTGCTCGGCGCCCGTGAACTCACCGGTGACCTGTGGCCGCTCGCCGACCATTTCGCCGACGCGCTCGCGGAACTGATCGAGGCCACCTCCTAGATCCTCCCCCTTGCCGTCGCGGCTCCTTCCGGATAAGACTAGAACAGGTTTCAATATTGTGCCCGTTCGCCCCGGTGAGGAGCCAGTGTGGACTTCCAGTTCGACGAGACGCAGACCGAGGTCACCGCGCTGGCCGCGCGTGTGCTCGGCAAGGAGCGTGAGCCCGCGGACACGTGGCGCGCGCTGGCCGACGCCGGTTTGCTCGCCCTGGCGCTGCCCGCCGAACTCGGCGGCGACGGCCTCGGTGTCGCCGAAGTCGCCTTGGTGCTGACCGAACTCGGCCGGGTCGCCTCGCCGTCGCCCGCGCTGGCGTCGCTGGCCTTCGGTGTCCTGCCGGTCACCGCGCTCGGCGGACCGGATCAGCGCTCGGCGCTGCTCCCGCCGGTCGCCGCGGGCGACTCCCTGCTCACCGCCGCGCTGAACGAACCTTCCGCGCCGTTCACCACCCGGCCCGCGACCGTCGCGGAATCGGCGGGGGACTGGCGGCTGAGCGGGGTCAAGGTCGGCGTGCCGTTCGCGGCGGAGGCGACCCGGATCCTGACGCCCGCCTCGCTGCCCGGCGGCACCGGCGTCTTCCTCGTCGATCCGCGCGCGGACGGCGTGACCCTGACGCCGACGAGAACCTCTTCCGGCACACCGGACTACACGATGACGCTGGATTCGGTGACCGTCACCGACGCCGATCTCCTCAACGGGCACGGCCCCGGCGAGTCGATCGCGACACTGCACCGGTTCGCGCTCGCGGGTGCGGTGGCGTTCGGCGACGGACTCCTCGCCGGCGCGCTCGCGCTGACCACGAAACATGTCGGCGAACGGGAGCAGTTCGGGCGCCCGCTGGCGGCGTTCCAGGCGGTGGCGCAACAGATCGCGGACGTCTACGTCGCTTCGAGGACGGTCCAGCTGGCCGCGCGGTCGGCGGTCTGGCGGCTCGCGGCGGGGCTCGACGCCGACACGGAACTCGACATCGCGGCCTATTGGCTGGCGGAGGAGGCGCCCGCGGCGCTGGCCGTCTGCCATCACCTGCACGGCGGGATCGGCGTGGACGAAACGTATCCGCTGCACCGGTTCTCGTCGGCGGTCAAGGATCTGGGACGAACGCTCGGCGGCGCCTCGCATCGGCTGGCCGGTCTGGGCGAACTGGTGGCGGGGTGAACCGATGCTGATCGAACTGACCGCGGCGCAACACGAGTTGCGCTCCGAACTGCGAAAGTACTTCGCCGGGCTGGTGAGCCCGGACGAGCGGCGCGCGATGCTGCGGGAGCGGCACGGGCCGGTGTACCGGGAGATCGTGCGCCGGATGGGCCGCGACGGTTGGCTCGGCGTCGGCTGGCCGGAACAGTACGGCGGCCGGGGTTTCGGCGAGATCGAGCAGCACATCTTCGTCGACGAGGCCGCCCGTGCCGACGTCCAGCTGCCGTCGGTGACCCTGCAGACCGTCGGCCCCACGTTGCAGGCGTTCGGCACCGAGGAGCAGAAATCCCTGTTCCTGCCCAAGATCCTCGCGGGCGAGGTGCATTTCGCCATCGGGTACACCGAACCCGAGGCGGGAACGGACCTGGCGGCATTGCGCACGACAGCGGTGCGCGAAGGGGACGAGTACGTCGTCAACGGCCAGAAGATCTTCACCACCGGCGGGCACGACGCCGACTACATCTGGCTGGCTGTGCGGACCGATCCCGAAGCGCCCAGGCACAAGGGGATCTCGATCCTCATCATGGACACCCGCGATCCTGGCTATTCGTGGACGCCGATCATCACCTGCGACGGCGCCCACCACGTGAACGCCACCTACTACTCGGACGTCCGGGTGCCCGCGAACATGCTGGTGGGCAAGGAGAACGAGGGCTGGCGGCTGATCACCACGCAGCTGAACCACGAACGCGTCATGCTCGGCCCCGCCGGGCGGATCGGCGGTCTCCACGACCGGGTCCGCGAGTGGGCGGCGTCGAGGAAGACCCCGGACGGGACGCCGCTGCTCCAGCTGCCCGACGTCCGGGCCGTCCTCGCGGAAACCCTGGCGACCGCCCGGATCAACGAACTGCTGAACTGGCAGGTCGCCGCGTCGTCCGCGACCGGGCCCGTGGCGGTGGCCGACGCGTCGGCCACGAAGATCGTCGGCTCCGAGCGCATCCAGGGGCTGGCCAGGAAACTGGAGGAGATCGTGGCGCGACACGGCGATCAGGCCGACACCGAAACCGCGGACCTGGCGCAGTGGCTGGACGTGGTGGCCAAACGCAATCTGGTGCTGACCTTCGGCGGTGGCGTCAGCGAGATCCAGCGCGAGCTGATCGCCACCGCCGGGCTCGGCCTGCCGAGGGTGCCGCGATGAGCATCCAGGAAGCGGCCGAACGCATCGCCGCGCGCGGGGAATCCGCGCCGAGGGCCGCGCGCGACGCGGTCAACCAGGCGATGGTGAACAACTGGGTCGAAGCCATCGGCGACCGCAATCCGGTGTACGTCGACGAGGAGTTCGCCGCCGCGAGTGTCCACAAGGGACTCGTCGCGCCGCCCGCGATGGCGCAGGTGTGGACGATGGGCGGGCTGCACTGGACCAGGGCGTCGGACGATCCGCTCGGCGCGATGATGGAGGTGCTCGACGAGGCCGGGTTCACCTCGGTCGTCGCGACGAACTCCGAGCAGAACTACTTCCGGTATCTGCGGCACGGCGAACGGGTCGCCGCGACCGCGAAACTCGAAAGCGTCGTCGGGCCCAAACGCACCGCGCTGGGCGAAGGCTGGTTCGTGACGACGAAGACCACCTGGTATGTCGGCGACGAGGCCGTCGCGGACATGGTGTTCCGGGTGCTGAAGTTCCGTCCGCCGGGCGCCGAGCCCGCCAAGACCGCCGCGCCCGTGCTGCGGCCGGTGATCAGCAAGGACACCGAGTTCTTCTGGGCCGGTCTGCGGGAAGGGGAGCTGCGGATCCAGCGCTGGGGCGAGACCTTGCGGCATCCGCCCGGACCCATGCCGCCGGACGGGGACTTCGACGCCAAGCCGGACTACGTCGTCGCGTGCGGACGCGGAACGGTCTACAGCTACGTGGTGCACCACCATCCGAAGGTCCCCGGCAAGGAGCTGCCCTTCGTGGTCGCGCTCGTCGAACTGGAGGAGGGCGTCCGGGTGATGGGCGAGCTGCTCGACGCCGACCCCGAAACCGTCCACATCGGACTCCCGATGGAAGCGGCCTTCGTGAAGATCGACGAGGAACTGACGTTGCCCGCTTGGAGGGTCGCGCGATGAAGGACTGTTCGGTCGGCACCGAGCTGCCGCCGCTGACGATCGAGGCCACCCCGACCTTCGTGGTGAGCACCGCGCTGGCGACGCGGGACTTCCAGGACGTCCACCACGATCGCGACGCCGCCGTCCAGCGCGGCTCGAAGGACATCTTCCTCAACATCCTCACCGACACCGGCCTCGTGCAACGGTTCGTGACCGACTGGGCGGGCCCTGAGGCGTTCGTGCGGTCGATCAAGATCCGGCTCGGCGTACCTTGCTACGCCTACGACACGCTGACCTTCACCGGCCGGGTCACGGAACGGGACGGCGACGACGTCGTGATCGCGGTGTCCGGTGTGGACAGTCTCGGCGAACATGTGGTGGGCACCGTGGCGATCACGTTGGGAGGCGAGTGATGACCCTCTCCGGACGGGCGGCCATCGCCGGGATCGGCGCGACGGAGTTCTCGAAGGATTCCGGGCGCAGTGAGCTGCGGCTGGCGGCGGAAGCGGTTTCGAGCGCGCTGAAGGACGCCGGGCTCACTCCGTCCGATGTGGACGGACTGGTGTCGTTCACCATGGACGGCAACAGCGAGATCGCCGTCGCGCGGGAACTCGGCATCCCGGAGCTCAAGTTCTTCAGCCGGATCCATTACGGCGGCGGGGCCGCGGCCGCGACGGTGCAGCAGGCCGCGATGGCCGTCGCGACCGGGGTCGCGGACGTCGTCGTCGCGTACCGGGCGTTCAACGAACGGTCCGGGATGCGGTTCGGGCAGGTGTCCTCGGCCGCGGCGGGGCAGGTGAACTCGTCCGGCGTCGACAACGCGTTCCACTACCCGATGGGTATCGCGACACCGGCCGCGACCGTCGCCATGCTCGCCCGGCGCTACATGCACGAGTACGGCGCGACCAGCGAGGATTTCGGCCGGGTGGCCGTCGTCGACCGCGCCCGCGCGGCGACCAACCCCCGGGCGTGGTTCTACGGCAAGCCGATCACGCTCGAAGAGCATCAGGCCTCCCGCTGGGTCGCCGAACCGTTGCATCTGCTGGACTGCTGCCAGGAGAGCGACGGCGGGGTCGCCCTGGTGATCGTCAGCGCCGAGCGGGCGCGCGACCTGCCGCACCGGCCCGCCGTGATCGCGGCGGCGGCGCAGGGGAGCGGGCCGGACCAGTACGTGATGACCAGCTACTACCGCGACGATCTCCCGGCGCTGCCCGAGATGGGGGTCGTGGGGCGGCAGTTGTGGGAGCAGTCCGGGCTGGGCCCCGGCGACATGGACCTCGCCGTGCTGTACGACCACTTCACCCCTTATGTCCTGATGCAGCTGGAAGAACTCGGCTTCTGCGGGAAGGGCGAGGCCAAGGACTTCATCGGCGGCGGCACCCTGGAACTCGACGGGAAGCTCCCGCTCAACCCGCACGGCGGGCAGCTGGGGGAGGCCTACATCCACGGGATGAACGGGATCGCCGAAGGGGTCCGGCAGCTCCGGGGCGACGCCGTGAACCAGGTCGACGGGGCCGCGCGGGTGTTGGTGACCGCCGGCACCGGCGTGCCCACGAGCGGACTGGTCCTGACCGCGGGCTGAGTGCCTGTTGGTGACCCGCCAGTGATTCGGCACAGCGGGTTCACGCGTGCGGTCGCCTTCCGGATCAAGTCTCAGCTCCGCCAACAGGCTCTGAGATCACCTCAATGCCCGATGGTGTACTAGAGCGCCACCTGTCACGGTGAAGGGGTTACCGGCCGGGAGGTGCCATGTCTGGACCAATCGTCGTCGCGTGGACCCTGACCGCGGTGTTCGCGGCGCTCGTCCTTCCCTGCGTGCTGAGACTCGTCCGGCTGGACTACGGCAGGCAGGGCGCGGCGGTCCGCAACGGCGACCTGGCCGAACTGCTGCTCGTCGTCGCCATGGTCGCGATGCTGTCGCCGGTGGGCGGCCCGATCCCGGCGGCGGGCTGGCAGGCGGTGCTGGCGCTGACCGCGGGATGGTTCGCGGTCTCGTGGTGGAAGGGCCGCCGCTCCGGGCACACGTCGTGCGGGCATCACGCCGTGTCCGCCGTCGCGATGCTGTTCATGGTGACGTTCATGCCGCACAGCGAGGTGTCCCACGGGCCGTGGCTGGTGATGTCCGGCCCCGGCGGCACTTCCGCGCTGTGGCTTTCGCTGCTGTTCGGCGCCGTGGCCGCGTATTTCGCGGCGGACGCCGTGCGCGCCGGGGTGCTGGCGTCGCGGGGCGCCACGGCCTCCGGTCAGACGTCGCGGCGGGTGTGCCGGGTGATCATGGGGCTCGGCATGGGCTACATGCTGCTGGGTGCGGCGGTCTAGGAACCGAGCGGCACGCGCCGCACGACACCGGCCTCCGCGGCACCCGCGTCCGGCAAACCGCCGGCCGGGTTCTCCGCGGCCCATTTGCGGGCGTCCGCGATGTCCTTGTTGAGCGCGACGATCAGCGCCTCCGACGACGGGTACGCCTCCTGCTCGCGCAGGTGGTGGCCCAGCCATACGGTCAGCACCTCGCCGTAGAGGTCGCCGCTGAAGTCCAGCAGATGCGCCTCGACGAGCCGGTAACCGTCCGCGCCGTAGTAGGTCGGCCGCCTGCCGACCGAGACCGCGGCCGCGATCCGGGTGCCGTCGGCGCGTTCGGCCCAGCCCGCCCACACTCCGTCGCCGACCTGGCCGTCCTGGTCGCGCAGCGCGATGTTGGCGGTCGGGAAACCCAGTTCCCTGCCCCGCTGATCGCCCTTCTCCACCTGGCCACGGACCACGAAGTACTCCGTCGTCATGCCGCTCCCGTCCCTGCCGTCACGAGAGCCATGAATACCATGCCTCGCGGCCGGGGTCGACCGCCGTTCACGCCGCGAGAAGTGTCCACTGTGTACTCGGTCACGTCGTGACGACGCGATACCCGAGGTCGAGTTCCGTCCGGCCGAGCAGCCCGACGTGGTGCCGGTGCCAGTGCCCGTCCGCGAGATCGGCGCGCAGCCGCTCGACGGCCGTCGCGACGACGTTCTGGTCCAGCAGGGCCACCCCGGACATGCCCGCGCGCACGCGCTCGGACAGGTACGCCTCCGGCCTGCGCCAATACGCGCCGAGGAACCCGTCGACGCAGTCCGACGGCACGGGCAGCGGAGCCACCGCGGGTGCCTGGCCCGCCTCGGTCAGTTCTGCGACGATCCGGTCGAGACAGGCCAGCCTGCTCTCGTGTTCGGCGATCTCCGGCAGGTAGTCCCGCACCAGCCAGAACCGCGCGAACACAGCTTGGTCCCAGGTCACGATCACCTGGCGGCGGGAGACGCGCCGCAACTCGGCCAGCCCGGCGGTCACGTCCGTCCAGTGGTGCACGGTGAGGACGGCCAGGGCGACGTCGAAGGCGCCGTCGGCGAAGGGCAGGCCTTCCGCGCACGCCTGGACGGCGGGCGCCGCCGTGGCGGGACGCTGCGCGATCATCCGCCGTGACGGCTCGACGGCCACCACGTCGCGGTCTTCCGGCTCGTAGGAACCGGCTCCGGCCCCGACGTTGACCACCGAGCGCGCGTCGCCGAGGGCCGCGGTGATGGCGGCGGCGACGCGGGGATCCGGCCGTCTCGATCGCGCGTAGTCCCGGCCGAGTTCGGCATACGGGTCCGAGATCAAGGGGCGCACCCGGCCGAGTCTAGCCAGGTGCGCTACCTGCGGGAACGATGATTCAGTCTGTCGTGGTCAAGAAAGTGTCGGAAAGGACGGGCGCGTCGTCCCGGTCCGGTGCCGTGGTCGCGATCAGCAGCCCGGCGGGCTCGCGCCAGACCCGGGTCCGTAGCGGCTCGCCGGGGAAGACGACGCCGGCGAACTTGGCCGAGAACGACGCGACGCGGGCGGTGTCGCCGTCGAGGAAGGCGTCGGTGACCGCCTTCGCGACGACGCCGTAGGTGCACAGGCCGTGCAGGATCGGCCTGTCGAACCCGGCCGCCGCGGCGAACGCGGGGTCGGCGTGCAGGGGGTTGCGGTCCCCGCAGAGCCGGTAGAGCAGCGCCTGTTGCGGCAGCGTCGGGGTGTCGATGACGGCGTCCGGCTCCCGCGACGGGGGTTCGGCCCGGTCGGACGGGCCGCGTTCGCCGCCGAAACCTCCTTCACCACGGGCGAAGATACTCGACCGCAGTGTCCACAGTGGAGCGCCGTCCGAGTCGGTGGCGATCGTCTCGTTCACGATCACGGCCGCCTTGCCCTTGTCGAAGACGTCGACGATCCGCGTCCGCGCCACGGCCTTCCCCGAGACCGGGATGGGCCGGTGCGCGATCACCTCCTGCTTGCCGTGCAGCACTTTCCCGAGGTCGACCTCGACGCCGGGGAACGAGACCGCGGGCGGCTCGAACACGCGCAGGTTCGCCGCCACGGTGGCGAACGTCGGCAGCACCTGGAGGCCGTCTTCGTAGGTGTAGCGCAGTTCGCGCGGGCTCATCGGGTCCGCGCCGGCGCCCAGCGCCAGGTGGTAGAGCTGCACGTCGGAGGCGGTCCAGGCGAAACTCACCTCGCCGAGGTCGGCGCCGATCGCGACCGAAGGATCGATGGGCACGGGGACTCCTACTCGTAGGTGACGGTGACCTCGTCGGTCAGCGGCAGGGACTGGCACGCCAGCACGATGCCTTCGGCGATGTCGTCGCCGTCGAGGACCTCGTTGTTCAGCATCTTCACCTCGCCGGAGACGATCCGGCAGGCGCACGCGCTGCACTGCCCCTCGCGGCACGAGTACGGCGCGTCGAAACCCTTTTCCAGCAACAGGTCCAGCAGTTTCGTCCGGCGCGGCCAGGCGAGGTTCCTGGTCTCGCCGTCGAGGGTGACCTCGACCGACGCCGGGGTCTCGGCCTCTTCGGCGGAGACGGGCTCGGCCACTTCGAACGGGTTCCCGCCCAGCGACAGGAACCGCTCCAGGTGGATCCGCTTGCGTGGCAGCCCGAGGTCCTTGAGCACCGTGCGCGCCGCGTCCATGAACGGCCCGGGCCCGCAGATGAACGCCTCGTGCGCGGTGTACGGCGCCACCAGCGCGCGCAGGTGCGCTTCCGTCGGCAGCCCCTGCAGGCTCTCCAGCCAGTGCACGACGGCCAGCCGGTCCGGGTACCGGGCGGCGAGGTCCGCCAGCTCCCGCGCGAAGATCACCGAGCTCTCGTCGCGGTTCGCGTACAGGAGCACCACCTTGCCGGTGCCGTGTTCCAGCGCGGATTTGAGGATCGACATCACCGGCGTGATGCCGCTGCCGCCCGCGAGCAGCAGGAAGTCCTCGTCGAGCGACGCGGGGCTGAACACCCCGGCCGGCGGGAGCACCTGGACCTCTTGCCCTGCTTGGAGGTTGTCGCACAGCCAGTTGGACCCGTAGCCGTCGGCGGTGCGTTTGACGGTGACCTGCACCCGGCCCTCGTGCGGCGCGCTGGAGAGCGAGTAACAGCGGGCCACCGAACCGGTCCGGTCGCTCGGCACGCGCAACGTGAGGAACTGTCCTGGGGCGTAAGCGAAAGAGGAGACGTGCTCGGCCGGGATGTCGAACACGATCGACCGCGCGTCGGCCGTCTCGGTGATCACCTCGGCCACGGTCACGGTGACGGGACCGCTCATTCGGGCACCTCCAGCAGGCCGTCTTTCAAGGCGATCTCGATGCTCTCGCTGAGATTGCCGCAGGTGTCGAGCAACGCGGTCTGCGCGCCGGAAGCCTTCTGCTCGGCGAACACCGGGCAGCTCCGGGACGCGTCACTCGTCCACTGGATGCTGGTGTGCTGCATGCTGTTCTTCTTGACCAGCACGCACGTCCCGCACGAGCGGCAGGTCAGCGGCCGCAGCCCGGCGGTGAGGAATTCGACGGTCTCGGGCTTCACACCCCGGCCTCTTCCGCCTGCTGCCGTGCCAGGTTCTCGGCCACCTCCGCCGCCCAGACCTCGTTGGCGCGGCTGGTGTCCACTTCGAACTCGAATCGCTGTGTCATGTCCTCGGTGACGTCGGCCGCGTCCACATAGAACTGGTCGTACCAGCGGCGCAGCTGATACACCGGCCCGTCTTCCTCGCACAGCAACGGATTGTCGATACGGGTCTTGTTGCGCCAGATCTCGACGTCCTGCAGGAAGCCGACGCCGATCCCCTTGGCGAACTTCCCGGCGATCTTGTCCGCGTGCTCGTCCGAGACACCCTCGAACTTCTTCACGCTCACGCCCCACTGCAGGACGAACGAGTTCTCGGTGACCGGGTAGTGGCAGTTGATCAGCACGTTCTCGATCTCGAAACCCTGGTACGTGTTGAGCAACTTGTTGATCATGTACGACGGGCCGAAGTACGACGCCTCCGACCGCAGCAGGTTCTCCTCGCCGCCGTAGTTCGACGCCATGCCCTTGTCCGGGCGGCCCTTCGTGTTCAGGTACTGCGTGGCGATATGGCCCTCGAACACGTTCTTGAAGTAGGTCGGGAAGGCGTAGTGGATGTAGAAGAAATGCGCCATGTCGACCATGTTGTCGATGATCTCGCGGCAGTTGGAGCCCTCGATGAGCACCGAGTCCCAGGTCCAGTTGCTCCACTCGCCGCTGAAGATGCCCTCGATGCGCGGGATGACGACGTCGTCCGGCGGCGGGTTCCCCTCCGGGTCGTGCCAGACGAACAGCTGCTTGTTCTCCTCCAGCACCTGCCACGACTTCGTGCGCGCCCGCAACGGAACCCGTTTGGCGTAGGGGATCGACACGCATTTACCGTTGCCGTTCCAGCGCCAGTCGTGGAACGGGCAGGCGATCTCGTCGCCCTTGACCTCGCCCTGGGTGAGGTCGCCGCCCATGTGGCGGCAGTACCCGTCGAGCACGTTCAGCTTGCCGGACGAATCGGCGAAGACCACCAGTTTCGTCCCGAACGCGGTGATGGCGTGCGGTTTCCCGTCGCGGAACGTCTCGGCGAGGCCGAGGCAGTGCCACCCGCGCGCGAACCGTGCGGGGGGTGCGCCCGCGTCGATCTGTCGTACGGATTCCGTCGTCATCGGCTGCCTCCCGGTTGACCGTGATCTTGCTGCGCGAGGTGCTCGGCCGCAAGGTAGCCGAACACCATCGCCGGGCCGATCGTCGCGCCGGGGCCGGCGTAGGTGCGGCCCATCACCGCCGCGCTCGTGTTGCCCGCCGCGTAAAGCCCTTCGATGACCGACCCGTCCTCGCGCAGGACGCGCGCGTGCGGGTCGATCCTCAATCCGCCCTTGGTGCCCAGGTCGCCGGGCACGATCTTCACCGCGTAGTACGGCGCGACGTCCAGCGGGCCCAGGCTCGGGTTGGGTTTGTTCCGCGGGTCGCCGTAGTAGTGGTCGTACGCGCTGCGCCCGCGGTGGAAGTCCTCGTCCACGCCGCTTTTCGCGAAACCGTTGAACCGGCGCACGGTGTTCTCCAGCGCGTCGGCCGGGACCTCGATCCGCTCGGCGAGTTTCGCGATGGTGCTCGCTTTGACCGCGATGCCCGCTTTGAACCAGCGGCCGGGCAGCGGCTGGCGGGGCCCGAGGCCGGTGAACATGTACCGGTTGCGGTTGCGCTGGTCGAACACCAGCCAGGTCGGGAAGTTCTCGCCGGGGCCGTCCCCGTCGCCGTACATCGCGTGCACGGCCTCGACGTAGGGCGCCGACTCGTTGACGAAACGCTCGCCCCGCCCGTTGACCATCAGGCAGCCCGGCCGCGACCGTTCGGCGAGCGCGAACCACGGGCCGCCGGTGAGCGGGATGGACGGACCCCACCAGGCGTCGTCCATCAGGTCGACGGCCGCGCCGAGTTTGAGTCCGGCGTCGATGGCGTCGCCGGTGTTGGCTTCGGCGCCGACGGTCCACTCCGTACCGATGGGCGCCCGCTGGTACTTGCCCCGCATCTCCTCGTTGCGCTCGAACCCGCCCGCGCCGAGGACGACACCGAGCCGCGCGCGGATCGTCTTGTCCTCACCCTCGTGGCGGACGACGACGCCGGTCACCCGGTCGCCTTCGATCTCCAGATCCACCAGCGGAGTGTTCAGCCAGACGGGAACCTCCGCCCGCCGGAGCCCTTCACGCAGCCCGGCCGCAAGCGCTTGCCCCATGGACAGCAGCCGCTGACGGCGGATCCGGCCCGCGAGCCAGCGTCCGCCGAGGCTCAGCACGCGGAGGACGCCGCGCGGGTGCCGGGCGAGCAGGCTCAGCCACCGGTAGTCCGCCTGGGTGATCGGCGCGCCCAGCGGGGGAGCGCTGTACGGCGGCTCCAGATTCGCCAGTTCCGGGCCGAGCAGGTTGCCGTCGAGCGCGACCGGTTCGACCGAGCGTCCGCCGGCGCGCCCACCGGGAGCCTCCGGGTGGTAGTCCGAGTAACCGCGGACCCAGCGGAAGCGCAACGGCGTGTGGTCGCAGACGAAGGACAGCACCTCGGGGCCGCGGTCGAGGAAGGCCGACCGGAGTTCGGCGGGGACCACGTCTCCGACGATCGCTTCGAGGTATTCGCGCGCCCGCTCCGGGGGTTCGGAGATCCCGGCCGCCCGCAGCGCGTGGTTGCCGGGGATCCAGACGCCGCCGCCGGAGCGCGCGGTGGAGCCGCCGAAGTGGGCGGCCTTCTCCACGACCAGGACCTCGAGTCCCCGGTGGGCTGCGGACAGTGCGGCGGTCATCCCGGCGGCACCGGTGCCCGCCACGATCACGTCGAACTCCATACGCCCCTCACCTGAAACACGTTGTAGGAAGCAACGAGCAGCATTCGCGCTGCTCCAGTCACCATAGACGAGAACGTGTTCTAGTTCTAGGGTGGGGCCATGGACTCCCTCGTCGCGGATGTGGTGATCGTGGGTTTCGGTGCGGCGGGCGCCTGCGCGGCGATCGAAGCGGCCGACGCCGGTGCCCGGGTGCTCGTACTGGACCGGTTCTCCGGTGGTGGCGCGAGCGCGGTCAGCGGCGGTGTCGTCTACGCCGGTGGCGGGACGGCGCAGCAGCGGGACGCGGGCGTCGACGACAGTGTCGACGCGATGTACGACTACCTGCGGCTCGAGGTCGGCGACGTCGTCTCGGAAGAGACCCTGCGGCGGTTCTGCGCGGGTAGTACGGAGATGATCTCGTGGCTGGAAGGCAACGGCGTCCCCTTCGAGGGCAGTCTGTGCCCGTACAAGACGTCTTATCCGAGCGACAAGCACTATCTGTACTACTCGGGCAGCGAGGCGGCAGGCGGTTTCCGCGAGGCGGCCAAGCCCGCGCCACGCGGACATCGCGTCAAGGGTCCCGGCACTTCCGGGAAACTGCTGATGAAACGCCTGGCCGAGGCGGTCCGGAGCCGCGGGATCCAGGTGCTGCCGCAGACGGCGGCGCGGAACCTGATCGTGGACGACGACGGCACCGTCACCGGCGTAGTGGTGTCCACCCTGCGGAACGCTCCCGCTCGCGTGCGGGCCGCGCATCGGAAGCTGTCCGCGTATGCCGCGAAACCCGGGATCTACGTGCCCTCGCTGCGGAAGTCGTTGCACCGGCGGGCGGAGCGGATCGAACGCCGATACGGCCGTGAGCTGCGGATTTCCGCCACGCGCGGGGTCGTTCTCGCGGCCGGAGGGTTCATCGCGAACCGTGAGATGGTGCGCGAGCACGCGCCCGCGTACCGGGGCGGGCTGGCGCTCGGGACCTCGGCCGACGACGGATCCGGTATCCGGATGGGTGTCGAGGCGGGCGGGGCCACCGCCGAACTCGGGCGGATCTCCGCCTGGCGGTTCATCACCCCGCCGTCGGCGTTCCTCGGCGGCCTGCTCGTGGACGAGACGGGCGGCCGGATCATCGACGAATCCCGCTACGGCGCCGCCGTCGGCGAACGCATGATCACCGGGCACGGCGGACGCGGCTGGCTGCTGGTCGACGATGCCATCGTCGGGGAGGTCAAACGGGACGCGCGCGGGCAAAGCCAATGGTTCCAAGGGCTTCAGGTGCGGTATCTGCTGCGGCAGCGGGTCGTCGCCGGGTCGCTGGACGAGGTCGCGCGCAAGGCGGGCGTCGACCCGGGCGGGCTGGCCGCCACGGTCGAGGCCGCGCGTTCCGGCGCGGATCCGACGGGCAAGCCGGCGGAATTCGCGCGGCCGCTGGATCGGGCGCCGTATTCGCTGATCGACGTCTCGATCAAGCCGAACCTCGGCTATCCGTGCCCGATGCTGACCCTGGGCGGCCTCGTGGTCGACGAGGAGACCGGTGCCGTGCGTTCCGGGGCCGGTGTCCCCATCCGCGGTCTGTACGCGGCGGGCCGGACCGCGGTGGGAATCTGTTCTAGGTCCTATGTGAGCGGTCTGTCGCTGGCCGACTGCGTGTTTTCCGGTCGGCGTGCCGGACTGCACAGTGCGCTCGACCGGGGATCGGTCGACAAAAACGAGAACGTGTTCTAGTCTTGGATCCGGTTCACGGAGTATGGCGAGAGAGGGAACGCATATGAGCGAGCACGCCGCGCAGGACGTGATCGCGGGGATCCGGGAGCTGCTGCCGGTCCTGCGGGAACGGGCGCAGGAGGCGGAGGACGCCAGGCGCGTTCCCGAGGAGTCCGTCAAATCCCTGCAGGAGACCGGGTTCTTCAAAATGCTGCAGCCGAAGACCTTCGGTGGCATCGAAGCCGACCCGGTGAGCTTCTACACCGCGGTCAAACTCGTCGCGAGCGCGTGCGGGTCCACCGGCTGGGTCGCCTCCATCCTCGGCGTCCACCCGTGGCACCTCGGGCTGTTCGAGGCGCAGGCGCAGCAGGACGTCTGGGGTGACGACACCGACGTCCGGATCTCGTCGTCGTACGCGCCGATGGGCAAGGCGGACGTCGTCGAGGGCGGCTACCGGCTCAGCGGGCGCTGGAGTTTCTCCTCGGGCTGCGACCACGCGACCTGGGTGCTGCTGGGCGGGCCGACGTTCAAGGACGGGAAACCCGTCGACTTCTGCACCTATCTGGTGCCGATCTCCGACTACACGATCGAAGACGTCTGGGACACCGTGGGCCTGCGCGGCACCGGGTCCAACGACATCATCGTGAACGACGTGTTCGTCCCGAAGCACCGCGCGCTGAGCTTCATCGCGACGTCGAAGTGCAAGACGCCGGGGCAGGAGATCAACCCCGGGCCGCTCTACAAACTGCCGTACGGTTCGGTGCATCCGAGCACGATCACCGCGCCGATCATCGGGATGGCGCAGGGCGCGTACGACGCGCACGTCGAGTACCAGGGCAAGCGGGTCCGCGCGGCGTACGCGGGCGAACAGTCCAAAGAGGACCCGTTCGCGAAGGTGCGCATCGCCGAGGCGGCCAGCGAGATCGACGCGGCCTGGCTCCAGCTGACGCACAACATCGACGAGCTGTACCAGCTGGCGTGCCGGGGGGAGAAGCTCCCGTTCCCCACGCGGCTGCGGGTCCGCCGTGACCAGGTCCGCGGCACGGAACGCGCGATCTTCGCCATCGACCGGCTTTTCGAGAACTCCGGCGGCCGTGCGCTGCAGGCCGGAACCCCGATCCAGCGGTTCTGGCGCGACGCCCACGCCGGCCGGGTGCACGCGGCGAACGACGCCGAGCGCGCCTACGTCATGTTCGGAACCGGCGCCTTCGGGCTGCCCGTCGAGAATGCGATGGTCTGATGACCGAAGGCAAGTACGTCATCGTCCAAGGTGGACTCAAGCTGCATTACCACGAGGCGGGCGCGGAACATCCCGAGACGGTGATCCTGCTGCACGGCGGCGGGCCCGGTGCGTCGGCGTGGAGCAACTTCGGTCGCAACCTCCCGGTGTTCGGCAAGAACTACCGGACGCTGGCCATCGACCAGCCCGGGTTCGGCCGGTCGGACAAACCGACCGAGCATCCGCAGTACTTCCGGCACAGCGCGGACGCCGTGGTCGGGCTGATGGACGAACTCGGGATCGAACGGGCGCATTTCGTCGGGAACTCGCTCGGCGGCGGGGCTTCCGTGCGGCTCGCGCTCAACCATCCGAAACGCGCCGGACGGCTGGTCCTGATGGGGCCGGGCGGCCTGAGCGTGAACCTGTTCGCGCCCGATCCCACCGAAGGCATCAAGAACCTCGGCCGGTTCAGTGCCCCGCCGGGGCCGAGCCGCGAGAAGCTCGAAGCCTTCCTGCGGATCATGGTGCACGACCAGTCGCTGATCACCGACGAACTGATCGACGAGCGGTTCGCCGCCGCGAGCGCGCCCGAGTCGCTGGCCGCGATGAAGGCGATGGGGAAGTCGTTCGCCCAGCCAGACACCTACGAAGAGGGCATGCTGTGGCGTGAGGCGCATCGCCTGCGCCAGCGCGTGCTCCTCATCTGGGGGCGCGAAGACCGGGTGAACCCGCTCGACGGCGCGCTGCTCGCGCTCAAGACGATCCCGCGTGCGCAGCTGCACGTGTTCGGCGGCTGCGGGCACTGGGCGCAGCTGGAGAAGTTCGACGAGTTCAACCGGCTGGCACTCGACTTCCTGGGAGCCTCCTGATGGGTATCCGTTCGCTCGCCTACCTGCGTATCGAAGCCACCGACATGGCCGCGTGGCGCGAATACGGGCTGAAGGTCCTCGGCATGGTCGAGGGTTCCGGCACGAATCCCGAGGCGCTTTACCTGCGCATGGACGACTTCCCGGCGCGGCTGGTGGTGTTCCCCGGTGAGCGCGACAGGCTCGCCGTCGCGGGCTGGGAGGTCGCCAACGCCGGCGAACTCGACGAGATCCGGGCATCGCTCGACGCGCACTCGGTGCCGTACAAGGAAGGCACACCGGATCAGCTGGCCGATCGCCGGGTCGACGGCCTTGTGTCCTTTGAGGACCCTTCCGGCAACACGCTCGAAGTGTTCCACGGGGTCGCTCTGCAACATCGGCGCGTGGTGAGCCCGTACGGGCACAAGTTCGTGACCGGTGAGCAAGGGCTCGGGCACGTCGTCCTGTCCACACACGACGATGAGGCGTCCTTGCGCTTCTACCGTGATGTACTCGGATTCCGGCTGCGGGACTCGATGAAACTGCCACCGCAGATGGTCGGCAGGCCCGCCGACGGCGCGCCGGCGTGGCTGCGGTTCTTCGGCTGCAACCCGCGTCACCACAGCCTCGCGTTCCTGCCGATGCCGACACCGAGCGGCATCGTGCACCTCATGGTCGAAGTGGAGAACACCGACGACGTCGGTCTCTGTCTCGACCGGGCCATCCGCCGGAAGGTGCCGATGTCGGCGACCCTCGGGCGGCACGTCAACGATCTGATGCTCTCGTTCTACATGAAGACCCCCGGCGGCTTCGATGTCGAATACGGCTGCGAGGGACGTCAAGTGGACGACGAAAGCTGGATCGCCCGAGAGAGTACGGCGGTTTCCTTGTGGGGACACGACTTTTCAGTCGGCGCCAGGCCGCCGGGGCAGTCGTGACCCCGGTGACGGACCTCGGCGCGGACATCGATCCGGCACGGTTCCGCACGGTGCTCGGGCATTTCTGCACGGGCGTGGCGGTCGTGACCGGACACGACGGCGAGGCTCCGGTGGGCTTCGCGTGCCAGTCGTTCGCGGCACTTTCGCTGGACCCGCCGCTGGTGCTTTTCTGTCCTGCCAAGACTTCCCGGACGTGGGCGGTACTCGCCGAGTCCGGCCGGTTCGCCGTCAACGTGCTGGCCGAAGATCAGCAAGACGTCAGCGCGGTGTTCGGCGCGCGGGGCGCGGACAAGTTCGCGTCGGTCGACTGGACCCCGGCGCCGTCCGGATCTCCTTTGCTGACCGGGGCTTTGACGTGGATCGACTGCACGCTCGAAGCGGTGCACGAGGCGGGGGACCATTACGTCGTCGTCGGCCGGGTCACCGCGCTGGGGGAACCGTCGGACGATCGGCCGCTGCTGTTCCACCGCGGGCGGTACACGGTGACCGAACCGGTGACGGACGCGCTCGCCGCGCTCATGCCGTGGCCGCGTCCGGACGATTGGCTTTAATCCGTATAAACGAAAAAATGTAAAGCTGTCCTTTCCGGTGGCTTCCGCTTAGCGTTTTCGGCGGAAGCTCACCAAGGAATGGGGACAGCAACGTGAATTCTCGCAGACTGACCGGAATCGGGTTGGCCGCCGCCGTCGTCACGGTTTTGGCAGGCGTGACGCCGGCGCAGGCGGCCGAGGGCGCGATCGTCGGCGCCGGTGCGGAAGGCGCCGTCGCCGACAGCTACATCGTCGTGCTCAAGGACGGCTCGACCGCCGACAAGCCTTCGCTGGCAAGCAAGTTCGGTGGTGCCATCGGGCGGCAGTACACGCAGGGGATCAGCGGTTTCTCGGTGGCGCTGAAGGAGCGGCAGGCCAAGCGGCTCGCGGCCGACCCGGCGGTCGCCTTCGTGGAACAGAACAAGGTGCTGCGCGCCGAGGCGACGCAGACGAATCCGCCGTCGTGGGGGCTCGACCGCATCGATCAGCGCGATCTTCCGCTCGACGGCAAGTACAACTACTCGACGACCGCTTCGAATGTGAACGTCTACGTTCTCGACACCGGAATCCGTGCCACGCACACCGATTTCGGCGGGCGGGTGAAGCAGGGTTACGACTTCGTCGACAATGACACGAACGCGGACGACGGTTACGGTCACGGCACCCATGTCGCGGCCACGATCGCCGGGGCGAAATACGGTGTCGCCAAGGGTGCTTCGCTGTACCCGGTGCGCGTTCTCGGCTCCGACGGAAGCGGCACGACCGCCGGGGTGATCTCGGGCGTCGACTGGATCACCAAGAACGCCAAGAAGCCCGCCGTGGCCAACGCCAGCCTCGGCGGTGGCGCGTCGACCGCGCTGGACACCGCGGTGCGGAACTCCATCAAGTCGGGGGTCACCTGGACGATCGCCGCCGGCAATTCCAACGTGAACGCCGCGAACACCTCGCCCGCGCGGGTCACCGAGGCGCTCACGGTCGCCGCGGCGGACCGCACCGACCGCCGCGCTTCCTTCTCCAACTACGGTTCCGTGGTCGACCTGTTCGCGCCGGGCGTCTCGATCACCTCGGCCTGGAAGGACAACGACACCGCGACCTACACCGGTAACGGCACCTCGTTCGCCGCGCCGCACGTGGCGGGTGCCGCGGCGCTGTACCTCTCGACGCACACCGGCGCCACCGCGGCGCAGGTCGCTCAGGCGCTGATCAGCGCTTCGACTCCGGGGAAGGTCACCAACCCCGGTAGCGGCAGCCCGAACCGCACGCTCTACGTCGGATAGGTTTCCTCGGGGGTGGCTCGGTCCCGGCGCTGTGCCGGGACCGAGCTCTTTCGTCCGCGGGGCCGGGGCGGGCCGAGCAAGGAGCGCAAGGCCAACGGCGGCAAGGACAACAGTTGTTCGAGTTCGGCGAGCGCCCGGAGCGATTCCGGGCGTTCCGGTCTCCGTCTGCCGGACTGCCAATGGCTCAGTGTCGGCACACTGATGGAGACGCCGCGGAGTTCGAGGCGATGGCGGATCCGGTCGAGCGGGAGCCCGCTGGCCGTGATCGCCGCGCGCAGGGCCCGCGGGAACGGTTCTGGATGCAGGGTGGCGCCGGGGAAGATCTTCGGGGGCGACATGCACTGAACGTAAGAAGCCGTATCTGGAGTGTCAACGGCGTCCGGCGGGCGTCTCAGCCGGTGAACCCGACGAAAGTCGGATCGGCTCACCTGCTTCGTGCAGGCTCCGCAACGCGAGCGAGTACGACTCGAGAAGTCCCGTCTCGTGATACGGGACGCCGATTTCCGCGCAGTATTCTTGGACGATGGGCCGGGCGCGGCGAAGATGCGGCGACGGCATACTCGGGAACAAGTGGTGCTCGATCTGGTAGTTGAGCCCGCCGAGCGCGACATCGACGACGCGGCCGCCGCGGACGTTGCGTGAGGTGAGCACCTGCTTGCGCAGGAAGTCGAGTTCGGTGTCGCCGGACAGGATCGGCATCCCCTTGTGGTTCGGGGCGAAGATCGATCCCATGTAGACACCCCACAGTGCTTTGTGGACGATGAAGAAGACGAGGGCCTTGCCGGGCGAGAGGACTACCAGCAGCGCGCTGAAGTAGAGCGCGAAATGCGTCAGCAGCAAGGCCGCTTCGAGCCCCCGTCGCCGCAGACCCGGCTTCCAGACCGCTCGGATCCCGGAGAAGTGCAGGTTCAGGCCTTCGAGGGTGAGCAACGGGAAGAACAGGAACGCCTGGTAGCGGCCGATGAACCGGGGAAGTCCCCTGCTGGCCCGCGCCTGCTCCTTCGACCAGACGAGGATGTCCGGGTCGACGTCGGGATCGAGGTCCTCGTGGTTCGGGTTCGCGTGGTGACGGGTGTGCTTGTCCATCCACCAGCCGTAACTCATGCCGACACCGAGATTGCCCGCGATCCGGCCGGCGATCTCGCTCGGGCGGCGGGTCCGGAACACCTGGCGGTGCGCGAGATCGTGCGACAGCAAGGCGATCTGGCCGAACATCACCGCCTGGAACACGGCGATCCCCAGCTGCCACCAGGAATCCCCGATCGCGAAGAAGGCGATCCAGCCGCCGGCGAAGAGGGTGGCGACCAGGCCGATGCGGAAGACGTAGTAGCCGGGACGGCGGTCGAGGAGGCCCGCTTCGCTGATGCGGCGGGACAGGCGGGCGAAATCGCTGCCTGTGCGGAGGTTTGCGGTCACCGTTGTGAGTCTGGTTCGGGGCGGGGGTCGGGTGAATGCGGTGCGCCGGTGGGTTGGTGCGGGGGTTGGCCCTACCTTCTTGGTGAGCGGCCCGTTCATGAAGGATCTGGGACACTCAATGTCCCAAATCCTTCATGAACGAGATCTTTTGGGCGTGACCGGACCTCTCGTGCAGCTTGGAGGCTGATCTTGTCGGTGGTTTGGCGGATGGTGGCCGGGTGCGAAGAGGAACTTGGGCGTCTCACCCCCTGCTCACCGCTCCGGGCCACCCGGAGGTGGTCCGCGCTGCCGACCTCGAAGAGATCGGTGTTCCGCGACAGACCATCTCCCGGCGATGCGCCGCGGGCGGGCCATGGCAGTCGCTGCTGCCCGGAATCGTGCTGACCAACAATGGAGAGCCCTCCGACGAGCATCGTGGTCGCGCTGCCCTGCTCCACGGCCGTGCGGGCGCGGTGCTCACCGGAACGTACGCGCTTCGTTGCCATGGTTTGGACCGGCTTCCCGGGAAGGACGTCGTGCATGTCCTCATTCCCGCGAGCCGTGACGTGGCCGACGTCGGCTTCGTCCGTGTGGAGCGCACCAATCGCCTGCCACGACCTCATCTGAAAGCAGGTCTGCCGATGGCCCCCGTTCCCCGTGCCGTCGCCGACACCGTGCGACGGCTCACCAACGTGGATGAGGCCCAGGCGGTGATGGCCGAAGCCGTCCAGCGCCGCTTCTGCACCCCGGAGATGCTCGCCGACGAGCTCGACCGAGGTCGTACCGCGGGAACCGCGATGCCGAGACGAGCGCTTGCCCCACTGTTGGCGGGAGCGAAATCGGTCGCGGAAGCCGACGCGTGGCGTCTCTGGCGAAGATCCGGTCTCCCGCCGGGCCGGTGGAACGTCCCGATCCACGACGCCCAGGGCGGCTACATCGCCACCCCGGATTTCTGGTGCGACGAAATCGCCTTGGCCTGGGAGATCGACTCTTTCCTGCACCACACGAGCCTCGACGACCACCGTGCCACCGTCGCCCGCAACGCCCGCTACGTCGCCGCGGGAATCGTCGTGCTTCAAACGCTGCCGTCCCGGCTGCGCACCGAACCCGACAAGGTGGTCGCCGAGCTGCGGGCTGCGTGCCGCACCGCGCAGGCCCGCCCTCGTCCGCATGTCCTGGCCGCTTAGCCGCTAAGCCCCGGCAGTGGCCGCCCGAGCCGCATCGAAAGGAGCCCGGTCGAACACGATCCGCAACTCCACGATCCGTCCCTCCCGCACCGTCAGCAGCTCGGCCCCCGGGGCGCTCACCACCGGCAGGGTCGCGGTGTCGTACATCAGCAACGCCGTCGTCTCGTCCCCGAACGCCGAAAGCAGGGTCGACCCGGTCAGGATCTCGGTGAACGGGCCCATGAACGCGCGGAACGCCTCCGCGCCGGAGAGCGGCCCGCCGGGTGTGTGGCAGACGATGTCGTCGGCGACGTACGTCATCGCCTTCTCGAAGTCCTCGCCGGTCCACGCGCGGTGGTAGGAGAGCGCGACAGCCAAGGCGGGACTGGTCATGATGGTTCCTTTCGTCGGTCTTCACCCGGTCAGACACCACCCACGCCGCGAAAGGAACGGTCTGTGAGCACCAGGGCAACGGACGAGCAGTCGTTTCGCGAGCTCGCCGAGACGTATCGGCACGAGCTCCACCTGCACTGTTACCGGATCCTCGGCTCCTTCACCGACGCAGAGGACGCCGTCCAGGAGACGCTCTTGGCAGCATGGCGGGGCCTCGGCGGCTTCGAGGGGCGCTCGTCGCTCCGCACCTGGCTGTACCGCATCGCCACCAACCGCTGCCTCAACGCGCTGCGGGACGCCGGCCGCCGTCGCCCACCGGAGCCGGTACCGCCGTTCGACCCGCCGGAACCGAGCCGACGTGGCGAGATGACCTGGTTGCAGCCGTACCCGGACGAGCTCCTCGAGCGCGTCGCCGACAGTGACCCCGGCCCCGAAGCGCGCTACGGCACCAGGGAGGCGATCGAGCTCGCCTTCATCACCGGTCTCCAGCTCCTCCCGCCGAGACAAGCCGCCACGCTCGTCCTGCGCGACGTCCTGTGCTTCCCCGCGGGTGAGGTCGCGAGCATGCTCGGCACCACCGAGACGGCGGTGAAAGGCATCCTTCAGCGCGCCCGCGCCTCGCTCGACAAACATCGCGAAAGCGCCGGGCACCGGCCGTCATCTCAGGAACGCGAGCTGACCAGGCGCTTCGCCGACGCCTTCACCGCGGGCGACCTCGACGGCGTCCTCGGCCTGCTCACCGACGACGCGTGGCTCGCCATGCCGCCGGCGCCGCACGAGTACCACGGCCTCGAAGCGATCGCGGGTTTCCTCCGCGTCACCATGGCCGTTCCCGTGGAAGGTTTCACCATGACGCCGGCGCGGGCGAACAACCAGCCCGCCTTCCGCTGCCGCCACAGCGAGACACCGGCCGGGCTGATGGTCCTCACGCTCGACGGGGATCGGATCAGCGCGATCACCCGGTTCCTGGATCAGACGCAGGCCGCACCCGCCCGAGATGCTCCCCAGGCGAGCCGAACAGCCGCGCCGCGCCATGCGCCCGTTTGAAATACCGATGCGCCGGATGCTCCCAGGTGATCGCGATCCCGCCGTGCAGCTGGATCATCTCGCCCGCCACCGTCGCCAGCGCCTCCGAACAATGCACCTTCGCCACCGCCGCCAGCCTGCTCGACTCCGGAGCCGCGTAAGCCGCCGAACGCGCGGTCTCCACCAGCACGTGAAGGTCCGCCATCCGGTGCTTCAACGCCTGGAACCCGCCGATCGGCCTGCCGAACTGGCGCCGCTGCTTGCTGTATTCCACCGTCAGCTCGAACGCCCGTGCAGCGGCTCCGGCCTGTTCGGCGGCCAGGACGGCACAAGCCACGTCACGCAAGGCGCCGAGGTCGACGGGGCCGAGCAGCCGGGCAGGAGCGTTCTCGAAGACCACGCGAGCCAGCCGCCGGGTTTCGTCCATCGCCGGAGTCCGCACACGGCGGGCATCGGAGACCTCGTACAGCGAGCCGTCCGCCACGACCAGGAGGATCTCGGCCTCGTCACCGTTGAGGACATAGTGCGCCTCACCCTCCACGGCGGAGTCGACGACACGGCAGGCAGGCGTGTCCCAACGGCCATCGGCGTCGGTCCACGCCACCGCGCCGACAGTGCCTTCGGCGAGGCGGGGGAGCAGACGCTCGCAAGCCTTGTCGTTGCCCGTGGCCAGGACGGCGTGCACGGCGAGCACGGCCGAGCCGAGGAACGGGACGTCGGCGAGCACCCGGCCCAGTTCTTCGGCGACCACCTGCAGTTCCGCCGTCCCCGCGCCGAGCCCGCCGAAACGCTCGGGTACGGCCAGCGCCGCCACGCCGATCTGTTCGCACAGCTCCGGCCAGGGATCCGCTTCCCGGTCCAGCAGTTTCCGGACGCTGTCCCGCAGCGCGTCCTGTTCGGCGGTGAACGTCATGACAGCACCCGCTCCCGGTGGAATCGCGGCGTACCCCAGGCACCGACCAGCGCGCGGACCCTGGTCAGGCGCAGGCCGAGCGCGTGCTCCGCGGTGTAGCCGATCGCGCCGTGCACCTGCAGCCCCGTGCGGGCGGCGAGATGCGCGGCATCGCCACACGCCACCTTGGCCGCGGAGACGTCGCGCCGGTCCAGCGTGACGGCCGCGCCGAACAGCAGCGGCTCGGCCAGCGTGAGTGCGGTCGCCACATCGGCGAGCAGATGTTTGACCGCCTGGTACCCGCCGATCTCGCGGCCGTACTGCTTGCGTTGCGAGGCATAGGCGACTGACGTGTCGAGCAGCCACCGTCCCGCGCCGAGGAGTTGCGCGGCGGTGGCGAGACAGCCCAACTCGAACGCGCGATCCGCGTCGAGAGCCGTGCCGAGATCGTCGCCGTTCACCGGTGGGAACAGTCGCCGTGAACTGTCCACAGAGGACAAAAGCGTTCCGGGGGTGAACGCGCGCAGTCTGCCGTTCTCGACCGCCAGGCGAGCGTCCGCGACGTCGGCATCCAAGGCGTACGGCACGTGTGGCGCGTACGCGACCGAAGCCAGCGTCTCGCCGGACGCGACCGACGTCAGCAGCTCGTCGTCCAACAAGGACGGAAGCACGGCCACCGTGTCGGTCCACGGCCCGGGAGCGCAGTGGTAACCGAGTCGTTCGAAGCCGACGGCCAGATCCACCGGTGTGGCGCCGAGCCCGTCGTACTTCTCGGGGACCGCCAGCGCGGTCACGCCGAGTTCCGCCAGACGCCGCCAGATCTTGAGCCCGGGCCCCGGATCACCCGCCGCCCAGGCGCGGTTGGCCGAGTCGGTGTCCACACCGGACAGAAGATCGTTCAGGCTGCGGGAGAACTGCTCCTGTTCACCGGAGAGTGCGAACCTCATCGAGCCCCCTTCGGCAGGCCGAGCAACCGTTCGGCGACGATGGACCGCTGGATCTGGTCGGTTCCGCCGTAGATCGGTCCCGCCAGGGAGAACAGCCAGCCATCGCTCCAGGCGCCCCGCAGTTCGGCGTCCGGGCCGAGGATGTCGAGCGCGGTCTCGTGGAGCGCGACGTCGAGATGCGACCAGAACAGCTTGTTGACACTCGATTCCGGCCCGAGCTCGGCGCCGTCGGCGAGCCGGGTGACCGTGCCCAGGGTGTACAGCTGGTAGGCCCGCGCGCCGATCCACGCGTCGGCGACCCGGTCCGCGGTGTGCGCGAGACGCCCCGCCTCCTGCCAGAGCGAGACCAGCCGGTCGGCCGCGGCGAGGAACCGGCCGGGGCTGCGCAAGGACAGGCCGCGTTCGTTGTTCGCCGTGGTCATCGCGACCCGCCAGCCCTCGCCCGGCGCGCCGATCACGTCCTCGTCGGGGACGAAGACGTCGTCGAAGAAGATCTCGGCGAACCCCGGTTCACCGTCCAGCTGGGGGATCGGCCGTACGGTGACCCCTTCGGTCCGCAGATCCACCATCAGATAAGTGAGTCCCTTGTGCCGCACCGACTCCGGGTCGCTGCGGAACAGGCCGAACGCGCGATCGGCGAACGTCGCCCGCGAGCTCCACGTCTTCTGCCCGCTGACCCGCCAGCCGCCGTCGCAGCGGGTCGCGGTGCTCCGGAGGGCGGCGATGTCGCTGCCCGCCTCGGGTTCCGACCACGCCTGCGCCCAGACCTCCGCCGAACGCGCCATCTTCGGCAGGATCCTGGCCTGCTGTTCTTCCGTGCCATGGGAGAACAGCGTGGGCGCGAGCATGAAGATGCCGTTCTGGTTGACCCGCAACGGCGCTCCGGCCGCGTAGTACTCCTCCTCGAACAGCACCCACTCCAGGAGGCTCGCGTCCCGGCCACCGAACTCACGCGGCCACGAGACGACCGACCAGCGGGCGTCCGCCAGTCGGGCTTCCCACTCGCGGTGCTGAGCGAATCCTTCGGCGGTGTCGAACGACTTCAGCGGCTCGGCGGGAACGTTCGCGGCGAGCCAGGCACGTGCTTCGTCGCGGAAGGCGAGTGTCCGCTCGTCCAGATCGAGGTTCATCACGAACTCGCGTCCCGCATCGAGCGCGCGTCCTGCCCGCCCAGCGAGTCGCCGCCGGAGACCTCGGCGTTGTGCGCGTGCGCGAAGTGATGCAGCCCGAACACGGAGTCCATTCCGGACCGGAGACCCATCAGATCCTCGGCCTGGTTGACGGCCTTCTTGGCGAGCGCGAGCCCCATCCGCGGCATCACCGCGATCTTCTCCGCCAGCGCCATCGTCTCGGTTTCGAGGTCGGCGCGGGGGACGACGCGGTTCAGCATGCCCCATTCCTTGGCCTGCTGCGCCGTGAAGCGCTCACCGGTGAACAGCACCTCCTTGGCCGCGCGCGGACCGAGGACCCAGGGATGCGCGAAGTACTCGACGCCGGGAATTCCCATCCGTACCACGGGATCGGCGAAGAACGCGTCTTCGGAGGCGACGATCATGTCGCACACCCACGCCAGCATCAGCGCCCCCGCGATGCACGCGCCCTGCACGCTCGCGATGGTCGGTTTCGGGATCTCACGCCACCGGCGGCACATGCCGAGGTAGACCTCGGACTCGCGGGCGAACCGCTGATCACCGCCCTCGGCGCCGACGTGGTCCCACCACAGCACCGCCTTGCGCTCGAACGAGACGTCCACGTCGCGTTCCGGTGTCCCGATGTCGTGCCCGGCGGAGAAATGCTTGCCCGCCCCGGCCAGCACGATCACCTTGACCTCGGGATCGTCGACGGCGCGGGTGAACGCGGCGTCGAGCGCGTAGGTCATCGCCGAGTTCTGCGCGTTCCGGTACTCCGGCCGGTTCATCGTGACGACGGCCACCGGCCCGCGCCGCTCGTACTCGACGGTCATCCGTTCTCCTCCCGCAACACGCGTTTCAGGACCTTCCCCGACAGGTTTCGCGGAAGCTCCGCCACGAAGTCGACAAATCGAGGAGTCTTGTAGTTGGCCAATTGGCCTTCGCAATGGGTAAGTACGTCCTCTGTGGACAGTGAAGACTCAGGGGCGAGCCGGATGAACGCCTTGCCGACCTCGCCGAGCCGTTCGTCCGGCACACCGACGACGGCGGCTTCGGCGACCCCGGCCAGGCGGCTCAGCACCTGCTCGACCTCGGCCGGGTAGACGTTGAAGCCGCCGCAGACGTACATGTCCTTGATCCGGTCGACGATCTTCAGGTACCCGCGTTCGTTCAGCACGCCGACGTCGCCGGTGTGCAGCCAGCCGTCGGCGTCGACGGCCTTCGCGGTGGCGTCAGGATCGTCGAGATAGCCCAGCATCACGTTCGGCCCGCGCAGCAGGACTTCGTCGTGCTCGCCGAGTTTCACCTCGAAGCCGGCCGTCGCGCGGCCGGAGAAGTTCGCCACCAGTTCGACGTCGTCCTCGGGGCGGGACATCGTGGCCACCACCGCTTCGGTGAGGCCGTACGCGGTGAGCACCGTGTCGATGTCCAGGTCCGTCCGCATCCGCTCGACGAGCGTGACCGGCACGGTCGCGGCACCGGTGACCGCGAGCCGGAGGCTGGAGAGGTCGTGGTTCCCGCGCTCGGGCGCCTCCAGGAGCACCTGGTAGATCGTGGGCGCGCCGGGCAGCACGGTGATTCGCTCGGCTTCGATGAGCCGCAAGGTCTCGCGGACGTCGAAGGTGCGCTGCGGCACCAGGGTCGCGCCCCGCAGCACGGCGGCGAGGATCCCCGCCTTGTACCCGAAGCTGTGGAAGAACGGGTTGATCACGAGGTACCGGTCTTCTTCGGTCAACCCGCCGCACTCGGCCCAGGCTTCGGCCACGCTCAGTGCCTGCCGATGGCTGCTCATCGCGCCTTTGCTGCGGCCGGTGGTCCCGGACGTGAACAGGATGTCGCTGACGTCGCCGGGTTGTGCGGGACTGACGAAATCGCTGTCGAGACCGGAGAGCGCGTCCCATTCCGTGACGCCGTCGACGGGCTCCTCGGGGCCTTCGACGGGGATGCGCACCACGGTGCCCGGACGAGCGGAACCGAGGTCCGCCAGCCGGTCCGTGCCGAGGAACGTGCCGGTGATGGCCAGCGCGGAGACTTTCGCGCGTTCGAGGATGTCGACGGTTTCGCGCGCGGTGAAGCGGGTGTTGACCGGGATCAGTGTGGCGCCGGCGTACAGCGCGCCGAGCCCGGCGACGACCCAATGCCAGGTGTTGGGGGAGCAGATCGCGACCCGTTCGTGGCCCTCGAAGAACCGCGCGGCCTGCCGCACCCGGCGCGCGAGTTCGGCATAGATGAGCCGGACTTCGCCGTCGACCAGCGCTTCCCGGCCGGCGAAGCGCTCCGCGGCCCTGTCGAGCGCCGCCGGGATGGTTCCTTCAGTCATCGAAGTCTCCCTAGCAAGTGCTTGGTAGGGTAGCCTACGCAGCAGGCTCTGGTTTGGCTAGAGGAGGCAGGCGTGGCTCAGGACGGTTTCCGTGACCGTGTGCGCACCTGGCTGGCGGAGAACCTGCCGCCGGAACTGCGCGGTTTGGGCGGTCCAGGGCGGGAGCACGAGGCCTTCGACGAACGCGTGGCGTGGGAGCGGCGGCTCGCGGCGGCGGGCTGGACCTGCGTCGGCTGGCCGGTCGAGCACGGTGGACAGGGCGCGACGCTCGACCAGCAGGTCGTTTTCCACGAGGAATATGCGCGAGCGAACGCCCCGGCGAGGGTCAGTCATCTCGCCCAAGAGCTCCTCGGTCCCACCTTGATCGCGTTCGGCACCCCGGAACAGCAGAAGCGGTTCCTTCCGCCGATCGTGGCCGTCGAAGAACTGTGGTGCCAAGGCTATTCCGAACCCGGCGCGGGTTCCGATCTCGCCGCCGTGGCCACCACGGCGACCCTCGAAGGCGACGAGTGGGTGCTGAACGGCCAGAAGGTGTGGACGTCGCTAGCGCACGTCGCCGACTGGTGTTTCGTGCTCGCCCGCACCGAGCCCGGCTCGAAACGCCACAAAGGACTGTCCTATTTGCTCGTCCCGATGAACCAGCCCGGCGTCGAGGTCCGGCCGATCCAGCAGCTCACCGGGACCTCCGAGTTCAACGAGGTCTTCTTCGACGGCGCCCGCACGGCGAAAGACCTCGTGGTCGGCGAACCCGGCGACGGCTGGCGTGTGGCGATGGGCACCCTCGCCTTCGAGCGTGGGGTCGCGACGCTCGGACAGCAGGTCGGCTTCCGCCGGGAACTCGAAGAACTCACCAGGATGGCGCCGGACGATCCGGTGATCGCCGAACGGATCGACCGCGCGTGGGTCGGCCTGGAGGTCATGCGAGCACAGGCGATCCGCACTCTGGGCGACTCGTCGCCGGGCGTGGCCGAAGTGTCCAAACTGGTCTGGGCGAACTGGCATCGCGACCTCGGGGAACTCGCGATGCTCGTCCGCGGTGCGCGGGGAATGGTCGCGGAAGACGGGCTCGACGCCTGGCAACGGCTCTTCCTCTTCACCCGCGCCGACACGATCTACGGCGGCTCCAACGAGATCCAGCGCAACGTCATCGCCGAGCGGGTGCTCGGCCTGCCAAGGGAGGTACGTCCGTGATCCCGGTGCCGAAGTACCCCGAGGGGGCGAATCTCCTGCGGGACAAGGTGGTCGTGGTGACGGCGGCGGCCGGCACCGGGATCGGTTCCGCGGTGGCGAAACGCGCGATGGAAGAGGGCGCCTGCGTCGTGATCAGCGACTGGCACGAGCGGCGGCTGGGCGAGAAGGCCGCCGAACTCGGTGACGTCCACGCGATCCCTTGCGACGTCACACAGGAAGATCAGGTACAGGCGCTCATCGACGGCGCCGCCGCGCACTACGGCCGGATCGACGTGCTCATCAACAACGCCGGTCTCGGCGGCACCAAGTCCATTGTGGACATGACGGACGACGAATGGGCGCGAGTCATCGACGTGACCCTCAACGGCACGTTCCGCGCGACCAGGGCCGCGGTGAAGCGGTTCATCGCCCAAGGCGACGGCGGGGTGATCGTCAACAACGCGTCGGTGATCGGCTGGCGCGCGCAGGCCGGGCAGGCCCATTACGCGGCCGCGAAGGCGGGTGTCATGGCGCTCACCCGGAGTTCGGCCGTCGACGTCGCCGAACACGGCATCCGGGTCAACGCGGTCGCGCCGAGCCTGGCGATGCATCCGTTCCTGGCCAAGGTGACCAGCGACGAACTGCTCACCGAACTCACCGCGCGCGAGGTCTCGGGGAGGGCGGCGGAACCCTGGGAAGTGGCGAATGTGATGGTGTTCCTCGCCAGTGAGTACTCCTCGTACCTCACCGGCGAGGTCGTGTCCGTGAGTTCCCAGCATGCGTGAGGTAGCGATGAAAGCCAGCCCAGGGTCCCGCCGCGCCGAACTGCTCGCCCTGGCGGCGAAGCTGTTCGCCGAGCGCGGGTACGTCTCCACCACCGTGCGGGACATCGCGGACGCGGCGGGCATCCTTTCCGGCAGCCTCTACCACCATTTCGACTCGAAGGAGTCGATGGCCGACGAGATCCTCACCGGATTCCTCGACGAACTCTTCGGCGCCTACGCCGAGATCGTCGCGGAAGGGAAAGGCCCGCAGGAAACCCTCGAAGCCGTCGTCGTGGCGTCGTTCGAATCCATTCACCGGCGGCCGGCCGAGGTGGCGATCTACCAATCCGAGGCCAAGCATCTCATGCAGTTGCCGCGGTTCGGCTACCTCAACGACCGCAACACCGAATTCCGCAAACTGTGGAACGGGATCCTCACCGACGGCATCGCGGCCGGCGTGTTCCGCGAGGACCTCGACGTCGAACTGACCTACCGGTTCATCCGCGACACCGTCTGGGTGGCGGTGCGCTGGTACAACCCCGGCGGCACGCTGAGCGCGGACGACGTCGCGCAGCAGTACCTCGGGATCCTGCTGGACGGCATCGCGACGAAGAGGAGGCGGCGTGGCTGAAGCGTATGTCCTGGACGCGGTCCGGACCCCGGTCGGCAAACGCGGGGGAGCGCTCAGCGGTGTCCATCCCGCCGACCTCGGCGCCCACGTCATCCAGGCCGTCGTCGAGCGAACGGGGGTCGAGGCCGACCTGGTCGACGACGTCATCCTCGGCTGTTGCGACACGCTGGGGCCGCAGTCCGGGAACATCGCGCGCACGGCCTGGCTCGCCGCGGGTTTCGGGCACCACGTGCCGGGTGTGACGATCGACCGGCAGTGCGGTTCGAGCCAGCAGGCCGTGCATTTCGCCGCACAGGCGGTGCTGTCCGGGACGATGGACCTCGTCCTCGCCGGTGGCGTGCAGAACATGAGCGCCATCCCGATCAGCGCGGCGATGCTGGCCGGGCGCGAGTACGGCTTCGAAGACCCGTTCTCCGGCTCGAAGGGCTGGCAGGAGCGTTACGGCAGCGTCGAGGTCTCGCAGTTCCGCAGTGCCGACATGATCGCCGAGCACTGGGATCTCACCCGTGAGGCGATGGAGGAGTTCGCCTTCCGCAGCCATCGGCGCGCGATCGCCGCCATCGACGAAGGCCGCTTCGCCGCCGAGATCGCCCCGTTCGCCGGTGCCGCCCTGGACGAGGGGCCCAGGCGCGACACCAGCTTGGAACGGATGGCCGGGCTCAAACCGCTGAGCGAGGGTTCGCGGATCACCGCGGCCGTGGCCAGCCAGATCTCGGACGGCGCCAGCGCGACCCTCATCGCGTCGGAGAAGTTCGTCGAGGAACACGGACTCACCCCGCGCGCCAGGATCCACCACCTTTCCGTGCGGGCGGCCGATCCGGTCTGGATGCTGACCGGACCCATCCCGGCGACCGCGCACGCGCTGCGGAAGACCGGGCTGGGCATCGACGACATCGACCTGTTCGAGGTCAACGAGGCGTTCGCGAGTGTCGTCCTGGCGTGGATCGAGGAAACCGGCGCCGATCCGGACCGCGTCAACGTCAACGGCGGCGGGATCGCGCTCGGCCATCCCATCGGGGCGACCGGGACGAAACTGTTCGCGACCCTGCTGCACGAACTCGAACGGCGGGGCGGCCGCTACGGGCTGCAGACGATGTGCGAGGGCGGCGGCACGGCGAACGTCACCATCATCGAACGTCTCTGACACCCCACACTACGAGCGCGAGAGCGCTGAAGGCCGCGCCGAGCAGGCAGACACCCGTCCAACCCGCGACGGCGTAGACGGCAGTCGAGCCGATGGCGCCCAGGCCGCTGCCGACGGAGTAGAAGATCATGTAGCCGCCGATCAACCTGCTTCCGGCGTCCGGCCGGAGCGGGTAGATCAGGGTCTGGCTCGTGACGTGCACGGCCTGGACGGCGAGATCGAGCAGGATCGCGCCGACCACCAGCGCCCACAGTGACGTGCGGGTGAAACCCAGCGGTAGCCAGGAAAGCAGAAGCAGGCCGAGCGCGAGCCCGGTCGTCCACCGCGCCCGGCCGCGATCGGCGAGCCGTCCCGCGGGGGCCGCCGCCAGCGCGCCCGCGGCCCCGGCCAGCCCGAACGCGCCGATGGCGGTGTGCGACAGGCCGTCTTCGCTGAGCGGCAAGGCGACCGAGCTCCACAACGTGCCGAACGCGGCGAAGATCAGCAACGCCAGCGTTCCACGTGTCCGGAAGACGGGTTCCTCGGCGAAGAGGGACAACGTGGACCGCAGCAGCCGCCCGTAGTTCATGGTCTCGCCCGGCGCCGTGGCGGGAAGGATGCGATACAGCACGATCGCGATCACCACCGTCACCGCGGCGGACACGACGTACACCGCGCGCCAGCCGGCGAGGTCGGCCAGCGTGCCGGACACCGTGCGCGCGAGCAGGATCCCGAGGACGACGCCGGTCGTCACGAGACCGACCACGCGTCCGCGTTCGGCGGGCGCGGCCAGCGACGCCGCGAACGCGACCAGGAGCTGCGTGACCACCGCCAGCACGCCGATCGCCGCCATCCCGGCGAACAGCGTCAAACCGTTCACGGCGGTCGCGGCGACCAGTTCGGCGATCGCCAGCAGCGTCAGCAGACCGGCGACGAGCCGCCGCCGGTCGAGCAGGTCGCCGAGCGGGACCAGTAGGAACAGGCCGAGGCCGTACCCGAGCTGGGTGAGCGTGACGATGCCGCCGACGGTCGAGGAGGCGATGCCGAGCTCGGCGCCCATGGTGACGAGCAACGGCTGGGCGAAGTAGATCGTGGCGACGGCCGTCCCGGCGGCCACGGCGAACAACAGGACGACACCGCGATGCACAGATCCTCCAGATGGTTTCAACTTGCTACCACCTGACGGTAGGGCACTGCGGTTGTAAGATGCAACCATGGTCAAGCGGACGACGTTCGACGAAGCCTCCTGCCCGGTGGCGCGCTCGGTCGACACGATCGGCGACTGGTGGTCGCTCCTGATCGTGCGCGACGCCTTCGACGGCGTGCGCCGCTTCGGGGAGTTCCAGCGCAGCCTGGGCGTCGCGAAGAACATCCTGTCCGCGCGGCTACGGGCGCTCGTCGGGCACGGGGTGCTCGAAGTGGTCCCGGCTTCGGACGGGAGCACGTACAGCGAGTACGTCCTGACGCCGAAGGGGCGGGACCTGTTCCCGGTGATCGTCGCGCTGCGGCAATGGGGCGAGGCGCATTTCTTCGCCGACGGGGAGGCGCGGTCGGAACTGGTGGACCGCGAGGGCGGGCTTCCGTTGCGGGGCCTGGAGATCCGGGCCGCGGACGGGCGTGTGGTCGGCCCGGACGACACCGTGGTCGTGAAGCCGTCCTCGTGAAGCCCAGGCCTCGTGAGCGGTCACGCCAAGTGTCGCGAAAGCCACTTTCGCGACGTCTGATGTCCCGAAAGTGGCTTTCGCGACATGGTTTCCTGCTGCTGTTCGCGGCGAAAGCATCGTTCCTCCCGGGCCGCCGCGTGATCAGAGACGGAACTCGCGTGATCAGAGACGGAACTCGCGTGTTTTGAGGCGGAACTTGCGTGATCAGATGCCGCAGACCGAGTGCGGCACCCCATCACGCGAGTTCCGCCTCCAAGCACATGAGTTCCGTCTCTGATCACGTGAGTGACGAGTTCGTAGATCGGGGCCCTCCCAGGTGAGTCAAGCCTGGAAGGGCCCCGACCGGATACGGGGAGCCCGGAGGGCGGTACCCGACGGAGCCCGAATCACCGTCGGGCCGGATACCTCCCGGCGTCCCCAGGGGGTGGCGGTGGGTGCGGAGGCCCAGCTGCCCACCGCCACCTGAGGGGACCGCGGCCGCCGCGCGCGGCCCCGGTCCGTTCGCGCTCCCGGGTCACCCGGCGGGAACGCGAGCCCAGGGCATCCTTTCCGGCGCCGGAACGGCCTCGGTCGGGGTCTCGGACAGGAAGTCCCGCTCGAACGGGGCGAGGATGTCCTCCCCGATCGGCGTGTCCGCCGTCGAAGGAGCGGGCGCGGGGAACACCGGCTCGGGCACCGGCAGCCGCCGGTCGAGTTCGGCGGTCCAGTGGATCATCGCCTTCGGCCGGTCCCAGCCCGCCGCGCCGATCAACCTGCCGTCGCGGACGAAACCGGTGACCCCGTCGGAAAGTTCGATCGTGTCCTTGCCCAGCGACGGCATCCCGACGGTCTGCAGCCGCGCGTCGTAGAGGGACGACCAGGCGCGGGGGAGCGGTGTGTACGGCCGCGCGTTGCCGCGGCCCAGCATCAGGCTTTCCGCCGCCGCGCGCCCGGATTCGACACCGTTCATCCAATGCTCGACCCGCCGCGGGGTCTCGTCGATCCGCAGGTTCGGCCATTTCGCGACGTCACCGGCGACCACGACGTCCTCCGCCCCGGTGGCGAACAGGGTCGCTTCGCACAGCACGCCGTCGTCGATGGTCAGCTCCGAGCCGCGCAGCCAGTCCACGGCCGGTACGCTGCCGATCGAAAGCACCACGCAGCTGGCCACCAGGAACTGGTTGTTGGTCAGGTGCAGGCCGACCGTCTCCTTGGTGCTGATCCAGTTCCGCACCTCGGTGTTCATCGCAAGCTTCGCGCGATGGTGCTGATGTTCCTTGGTGAGCGCCGACGCGATCCGCTCCCCGAAGCGGTGCAAGGGCGCCTTCGCGTGGCCGATGAGCGTGACGTCCCGGCCCATGTACCGCATCGACGCGGCGAACTCGTTCCCGATCAGTCCGCTGCCGATCACCACGACGGATTTGTTGCTGTTGCCCAAAGCCCGCCGGACGGCCAGTGAATCCTCCACGGTGCGCAGCACCCGGACCCGGGGGTCGTGACGCGGCGAGCCGGGGAGATGGCGGGGATGGACGCCGGTCGCGATGATCAACCCGTCGTACCACAGGGATTCCCCGCCCGGCAGGTGCACCGTGCGCTCCTTGCTGTCCAGCCAGGTCGCGCGGGTGCCGAGCCGCCAGTGGACGTCGAGGTCGACATAGGGCTCCAGGCTCGCGGCCACCGGCTTCACCCCGCCGGTGATGAGCTCCTTCGACACCATCGGCCGGTGGTAGGGCTTCCGCGGCTCGTCGCCGACCAGCACGATCTCGCCGTCGAAACCGAGCTCCCGCAACCGTTCCGCGGAGCGGAGCCCGGCGACGCCCGCGCCGACGATGACGATCCGATCTCCGTCACTCATCGTCGTACGCTCCTTCTCCCTTGACTCTGATGGCTTGTTTCGGGCAGAGCCGCGCGGCGGAGATGGCCTGGTCCAGCCCGTCCCGGTCGACCATCCGGCGGATGCGGAGCTTGCCGTCCGGCCCGATCTTGAAGGTGGACGGCGCCTCCATCTCGCAGAAGCCGAAGATCTCGCACCGCTCGTTGTCGACGCTGACGCGGGTGCCACGCCGTATGCTTCCGAAGATCATCTTTCGTCTCTCCAAGTCTTCAGACCAGCTCTTCGACCAGGCCCAGGCGTTCCAGGTACCGGGTCGGCGTGAACCGCAGCGCGGTCAGCAGCACCACGGGGACCAGCAGGGTGATCCCGCCGAACCACAGCAGGCCGAGATGTCCGTTGGCCATGGCGCCGAAGAACGAATGCAGCGCGGTGATCCCGACCGCCGGATAGGCGAGGCGGTGGATCCACAGGAAGCGCCGATAGGAACTGAACCGGCTGATCCCGCCGGTCAGCGCGACGGCGATCATGACCTCGAGCCCGACGACGCCGAGTTCGTGCCGCGCCAAGGTGCCGGGCAGGAGCGGAATCGAGATCTGCGCCAGGGTGAAACCGTCGGGCAGGAACAGGAACGACATCGCGTGCACGACCCCGAACGACAGCGTCAGGATGCCGAGCACCATATGCGAGTTGCGCAGTGCCTTCCGCCCGGTCAGCGACTTGATCCAGCCGGTCGCGGTGAACACGCCCCAGCACAGGGTGAGGCACATGAAGCCGTACGAGATCCGGGCGGAGGTCTGCGCCATGCCCTTGATGCCGGGGTCGGTGTCCGATTTCTGGGTCAGCACGATCACCACCTCGGACCACTGGTCATACATTGATCTCTCCTGGGGCGCTGGGAACCGGATCCGGTTCGGGGACGGCCGCGCGGTTGCGGGTCCGGGTGTTCTTGGCGCGCAGGGCCCGCAAGGCGAGGAAGAGCCCGCCGCCGAGCGCCACCGCGAGCAGGAGGCCGAGCGCGAAGTCGCCGAAACCGACGTCCATCGCGGCGTTGGCCGAATTCGACTGCGGCACCGGCGCTTCCGGCATCAGCGACTGGTCGACGACACCGGTGCTCTCCAGCAGCGTCATATGCCGCAGCACCGCCTGGTTGGCCGTGGTGGCGTAATCGCGGACGACGTCGTTGCGGGTACCGGCCCTGACCTGCGCGATGATGGGGAACAGCACGCCGTGCGCGTACCGGAGCCGGTTGGCGAAGATCCGGTCGAACTCGGTGTCGTCGCGGGCGGCCTTCATCTCGCCGAGCCAGGCGGACTGCTGATCCGACGGCTCGGCCGGCAGCGCGATGCCGAACCGGTCGGCGATGGCGTGCGTCGCGGTGTCCAGCCTGCCGTGGTCGATCATCAACGTCCGGCCGACTTCGCGGGTGCGCTTGCTCTTCCCGCGTTCCTGCGCCCACATCCCGGCGGGCATTTCCCACAGCCCGGCCAGTTTGACGTTGACGATCAGGTTCTTGTCCGCCGCGGAGAGTTCTTGGGCGTGCGCGTCGCCGACTGGGCCGAAAAGGCTCACCGCGGCCGCGATCAGCAGGACGAGCAGCGGGCGGACGGGTCTGGGGAGATCAGATGCCGAGGTCATCGGCCTGCCAGGTCTCGGCGGTGAGCAGCACTTTCGTCCCGTCCGGCTTGGCGGGGAACCACGCGTCGTCGACGCCCTGCCCGCCGGTGTTGCCGGGCATCGCGTCCTTGGCGTTGCGGTAGAGCGGCCAGCCCGCGAGCGTGACCTGCTCGGTGCCGTCGTCCCTGGTCACGGTGCCGACCAGGGCGCGATCGATCCCGGTCACCACGAGGTCGGGGCCTGCCTTGGCGGGAATCCAGGTTCGCGCACAGGTTTCGGCGCAATTCGATTTGGGCGGATTCACCGTGTCCTTGTCGTAACGGTAGAGCGTGTAGCCGTTGGTGTCGGTGACGATCGGCCCGAGGTCGAACAGGATCGCCGCCGTGACACCGGGGGCGGGTTCGGCCGCGGGGTCGGGCATTCCCGGGATCTGCGCTGTTCCCGCGGTCGAGGCCGCGCCGGGAGAGCCGTTCGGTCCCGCGGTACCGGTGGTGCAGGCGGCGGTCAGCGCGACCGCGGCCAGGACGAGGGGCAGAGGTATGACCGAGCGTGACACGGGGTTCACGGAAATCCTCCTGTCGGGGCAGAGGAGAACGCCATCACCGCGGGGAGATGGTGTGCAGGCAGGTTCAATTCCACTGTGGACATTCAAGAGGGACATCCATGATCCACAGTGGATTCGGCGATGCGGGGGACAGCGCCGGGTCGGGGGTCTTCGGTAGGGGATACGGTCACGGGGAGGGAACGGTTCAAAAAACTTTCCCCCGTGCGATGAACCGGCCGGAACGGTTTTGGTACTGGACTTATCGCCCCTGATCCCACAAAGATGTGCCGCGTGGGACGCCACTCTCGGATACTGCAGCCAATTGTCGATCATGAACCCGCGTCGAACGGGCATGACGACCTCATCAGGGCGTTGTACCAGGAGTTCGGATCGAGCCTGATGGCGTTCGTGCTGAAGCTGACCGGCCACGATCGCCAGTGGGCCGAGGACGTGGTCCAGGAGACGCTCATCAAGGCGTGGCGCAACGCCGGCAAACTCGACCGGCAGCCGGAAATGCTGCGCGCGTGGCTGTTCACCGTGGCCAGGCGCATCGTCATCGACGGCTGGCGGAGCCGGAGCGCCCGCCCTCAAGAGGTGGAGGAACTGGAGTCGGATTCGATCGGAGTGCCGGACGAATCGGAGAAGACGCTCGCGGCCATGATCGTTTACGAGGCCCTGCGCAATCTTTCCCCGGAACAACGTGAAGCCGTCCAGCAGACCTACCTGCGTGACCGCACCGTGAACGAGGTCGCGGCGACGCTCGGGGTTCCGCCGGGTACGGTGAAATCGCGGATCCACCACGCTGTGCGCGCGCTGCGCAGGGCGCTGCAGGAGCGGGGGTGAGCGAGGTGTCCGGAGCCGTCCACACGGATATCGCCGCCTACGTGCTGGGCGTCCTCGGCGAGGAGGATCACGCCAGGTTCGAGGCGCATCTGCTGGAGTGCCCCGAATGTCAGGTCGAGCTGGTGGAGATGTACCACCTGCCCGACATCCTGGACATGGTCAAGAAGAGCTGGCCGGATCCGCCCGTGAAGGGCCCGGGCCCCCGGGTGCTGCGGATGCTGCTCGCGGACGCCGCCAAGGCGGGCCGACGGCGCAAGGTCATCCGGCTGGCGACGGCGGCCGCCGTGCTCGTGCTCGTCGTCGGCGGGCCGCTCACGGTTCTTTCGCTCACCGATCGTGAGCCGGTCGTCACGCAGGCCGCGCCTTCCGTCGTGACGTCGGTGGTGCCGTCCCCGTTGTCGTCACGGGAACGCGAGACGGGCCCGGACGGCGGCGCCGCCCCGTTCGGCTGGTCCGAGGCGGGCAACGCCGTCGCGGCCGAGGTCACGGTGCAGGAGAAGGAGTGGGGCAGCGCGGTCGAGCTCGAACTGCGCGGCCTCATCGGGCCGATGACGTGCCAGCTTTTCGCCTACTCCCACGGCGGAGAGGCGTACGTCGTCAACAACTGGAGCGTGCCGTCCAAGGGGTACGGCGTGCCGGGTTCCCCGGATCCCCTCGTCATCACCGGTGCGACGGCGTTGCAGAAGGCCGACATCGAACGGTTCGAGGTGCACAAGCGGGACGGCACGGTGCTGGCCGTCGTGCGCCGGTAAGTCATATAACGGAAAGATAACGGACGGATCGCGTTTTGAACCGGATCCACGCGGGAGCCGTATCTCCAGATAGCCGGATCTGAATCGGCGGGCGAACAGAAGGGTTCGCCGCGAATGCGGCTATTCCCCGTATTCGACGAATGCGTGGCTCATGCCCGGGCGCGGGTGACCGGCGTGTCCGGAAACGAATGAGGTGAGCAGCCAATGGCACGAAATCAAGGGCGCCATCGTATCGCCCGCAGGACCAAGATCGCGACCGCGTTGCTGGGCCTGTCGATCGCGGTCGGCGGGCTGGTGGTGTCCACCACGGCCGGTGACCCCGAGCGCGCCTCCGCGGACGAGGTGGACAAGTCGCAGTTCGTGGACATCACGAAGGTGCGGCCGAACGTCGACGAGCCGCGGCCGGGCCGGAACGCGTCCACGGGTTCGTTCACCGTCGACTGCGGCAGGAACGAGAACGGGCATTTCAATCCCGACAACTTCATCGCGCAGCCGGGTATCCGCAACGGCGCCCAGCATCTGCACGATTACGTCGGAAACCTGTCCACGAACGCGGATTCGGACAACGACAGTCTGCTGGGCGCCGGAACCACCTGCGCGAACGGCGACGAATCGGCGTATTTCTGGCCGGTGGTGCGGATCGACACCGGGGAAGAAGCCGGAAAACAGCGGAACCGGAACGACGAGCAGGAGCAGGTTCGGCTCGAAGAACCGAACGCGGACAACGAACTCGCCGGCAACGACGGTGAGATCCAGCGTCCCGCGGTCGTCGACATCACCTTCAAGGGCAACGCCCGCGAGAAGGTGAAGGAGATGCCGAAGTTCCTCCGGATCCTTTACGGCGACGCGAAAGTCACCACGAACGGCCCCGCCAACGCGCGGGAGAGCTGGACGTGCACCGGCTTCGAGAACAGGCTCGTCAAGCAGTACCCGATCTGTCCCGAGGGCAGCGACGTCAAACGGGTGCACACGTTCCCGAGCTGTCTGGACGGGAACAACATCGACAGCGAGAACCACCGCGACCACATCAAGTACCCGGACGAGAACGGCGAATGCGCCGACGGCCTGACCGCCGTCCCGGAACTCACCATCTCGCTGACCTACGAGATCCCGCGGCAGATCCAGGTCAACGGACAGTACAAAGTGGACTCGTTCCCCGAGGAGGATCACAACCCGTTCTCCGACCACGACGATTTCGCGAACGTGATGCCGGGCCGGGTCATGGACCGCCTCGTCGACTGCGTCAACGAAGGCCGCAAGTGCCGCGAATGACGCCCTGAAGCGGAAGCAGGATCCTGCGAAGAGAAAGGAAGAAACTCCGGCCCGGCGGGTCCCCCCTACACCTCACCCACCCGCCGGGCCGGCCCTACCCGGAAACCGATCGACACAACTGAAGAACGCTCCGCAAGCATGCACCCCGCTCTGCCGGCGGCTTCCCGAGGGAAGCTCGCCGGCAGGGCTTTTTCGGTAGGTTGGCCGCATGGGTGAACAGAAGGACCGCATGCTGCGCGGCGAGCTGTACCGGGACAACGACCCCGAACTGGTCGCGGATCGCAGGCGCGCGCAGGCACTCGTCGACCGGTTCAACGGCACCGGCGCCGAGGAGACCGGTGAGCGGGACACGATTCTGCGTGAGCTGCTGGGAAAGCTCGGCGAGGGTTCCTGGATCATGCCGCGGTTCCAGTGCGACTACGGCTACCTGATCGAGATCGGCGCCAACAGTTTCCTCAACTACGACGCCATCCTGCTCGACTGCGCGCCGATCAAGATCGGCTCGGACTGCTCGATCGGGCCGCGCTGCCAGCTGCTGACCGCGCTGCACCCCATGGAAGACCACGAACTGCGGCGGCAGCGCTGGGAATCGGCCGCGCCGATCACCATCGGGAACAACGTCTGGTTCGGCGGCGGGGTCATCGTCTGCGCCGGGGTCACCATCGGGGACGACGTGGTGGTGGGCGCGGGCAGTGTCGTCACGCGTGACCTGCCGTCGAAGGTGTTCGCCGCGGGCAACCCGGCCCGCGTCATCCGGGAGCTCTAACGGTCGACCGGCGTGATCTTGGTGCGACGGCTGTGCTCGAACACCATCGAGGTGCGCACGTCGGCCACCTCGGGACGTTCGGTCAGCTTGTCGATCACGAAGGCGTAGAGGGCGTCGTTGTCGGGCACCGCGACATGCAGGATGAAGTCCTCGGTCCCGGTGGTCACGTAGAGCCCGACGAGGTCGGGCAGCGCGTTGACCCAGTTCCGGAAGCCCTCGATGTTCCGCCGCGAGGGCGGGCGCACCCGCACCGCGATGAGCGCCTGCACCCCGCGGCCGATCGAGGGCAGGTCCACGTCCAGCAGCGCGCCGCGGATCACGCCGCGTTCCCGCAGCCCGCGCGTGCGGTCCAGCGCCGTCGTCGGTGAAACGCCCACCGCGGCGGCGACTTCACGGTTGGTCTTCCGTGCGTCCGACTGCAGTTGCGCCAGGATCGCCTTATCAAGTTCGTCCAACTGCGCCATCGTGGCCCTCTCGCCGTATTAAGTACGAACACGGTGGACTGTACTCGTACGTCCTCCTAGCTTGGCCTTGTTCATCCGTCGAAGTGAGCAGGAGACCAGCTGAATGTCCGAGTACGATACGGCCATCGGATTCGCCCCCGAGGAGATCGACTTCACCGCGTCCACCCGGTCCGCCCGGCTGAAGTGGGTGATCGTGGTCAACAGCGAGCTGCCGCCGGGCCGCGCGGTCAACGCGGCGGTCTGCACCGCCGCCGCCACCGCGCGGGGCGTCACCGGACTCCTCGGCGACGAAGCGGTCGACGCCGGCGGCGAGCACCACACGGGGTTGCCCTGGATCGGCTGCTCGATCCTGTCGGCCGACGCCGGGAAGCTGCGGGCCATTCGTGCCAAGGCCGCGGCCTCGCCGGGCTGCCACGTCGCCGACATGCCCGCCGTCGCCCAGCAAATCCGGGTCTACACCGACTTCCTCGCGACGATGAAGGAGATCCCGACCGAGGAGATGGACTACTGCGCGATCGGTATCGTCGGCCCGCGCAACCGGGTCGACAAACTGGTCGGGAAGCTGCCGCTGATGCCGTGACTCAGCCTTCGAGCAAACCCCGCAGCGCCTCGGTGAACTGGGCGGGGTTCCGCTGCGGCGCCAGATGCGCGCCGGGTACCTCCGTGAACGGCAACCCCAGCTCCAGCGCGAGAACCTTCGCGGGCTGGTAGTGGTAATGCCCGCGGCTGCCGACGCCCGCGACGGGGACGATCTCGGTCCTGCTCCTGCGCAGGGCCCGCAGATCGGGAAGGTAGTCGAGGATCTCGGCCAGTTCGCGGCCGAACAGCCGCTTCCAGTCCTCTTCGTTCGGCAGCCGGATCGCGCGCAGTTCGGGCAGCGCGGCACCGGCGATCCCGTCGGTGAACCGCTTGAACGCCCCCATCAGGTCGCCCGCCTGGGCGAGCCGGACCTGCGCGTTGGCCTCGTCGAGCCAGCCGAGCGCGTCGGGCAGCAGCTGGATGGCGGGCGGTTCGTGCGCGATCAGCATCGTCGCGGCGTCGGGATAGCGGGCGACGAGGTCGAGGCCGATCATGGCGCCCGCGCTGGTCCCGAACACGCTCGCGGGGCCGCCGCCGACGTGCTGGAGCACCGAGTGGGCGTCGTCGGCCTGCTTCGGCACGCTGACCGGGCCGGTGCTGGTGTCCGTGCTGCGGAAATGGCCGCGCCGGTCGTAGGTGACGACGGTGTAGTCGTCCGCGAGCAGTTTCGTCATCGCCCGGAAGGTGTCCGCCGAGCCCAGACCGCCCGCGATCAGGAGCAGAAGCGGCCCTTCGCCGGTGCTGCGGACGTACAGCTCACCGTCCTCGACCGGACAACGACTCTCCGAGATCATGGCCGAAGTCAAGCACAGCGCGTCCGGCCGCTCACTCCGAGGCCAGCCGCCGCAGGATGCCGGTCGCGTCGGCGACGATCGTCTCGATGAGGTCGCCGACCGCGGGCAAGTCGCCGAGCAGGCCGACGACCTGCCCGGACGCCAGCACCCCGGCGCTCCGGTCGCCCTCGACCAGGCCGGCGCGCAGCAACATCGGCGTGTTGGCGGCCATCAGGATCTGCGACCACGTCCGGTCGCCGCCGCGTTTCATCCGCAGCCCTTCGGTGGCCAGCGAACGCCACGACAGCCCGGTCAGCTTCCGGAACTTCGCGGCGTTGCGGGCGGCACGGGCGAGCCCGCTCACCGGACCGGCGGATTCGAGCGCGTCGACCAGTTCCGTCCGGAGCACGCGATGCGGCATGCCGTCCACCTTGCGGGTGACGACGGTGCCGTTGAGGTCACGGGCGAGGTACGCCTGTTTGATCTCGTCGGGGACGGTGCTTTCCCTCGTCAGGAGGAACCGGGTGCCCATGGCGACCCCGGCCGCCCCGTAGGCGAGCGCGGCGGCCAGCCCCCGCCCGTCGAAGAAGCCGCCCGCCGCGACCACCGGGATGTCGACCGCGTCCAGTACCGAGGGCAGCAGGAGTGTCGTCGCGACCCCGCCGGTGTGCCCGCCGCCCTCGCCGCCCTGCACGATGACGGCGTCGGCGCCCCAGCCCGCGACCTTCTCCGCATGCCTGGCCGCGCCGACCGAAGGGACGACGAGGACGCCGTTGTCCTTGAGCCGCGCGATCATGTCCTTCTTCGGTGCGAGCGCGAAGGACGCGACGCGGACTTCCTCGGTGATGAGCAGCTCGACCCGGCGCGCGGCGTCGTCGGCGTCGGCGCGGAGGTTGACCCCGAACGGCTCCGACGTGCGGCTCTTGACCTCCTTGATCGCCGCCGCCAGCTCGTCGTAGGTCATCGTCGCGGACGCGAGGATGCCGAGGCCGCCCGCTTCCGCCGTCGCGGACACCAGCCGCGGCCCGGCGACCCAGCCCATCCCGGTCTGCACGATCGGGTGCCGGATGCCCGCCAGCTCGGTCAACGCCGTTTTCATGACGGAACTTCCTTGTCCCGCAAGGACTTCGGATCCAGACTGGTGCGGATCAGGAGCAGCTCGGTCTCGGTCGGCAGCCGGGTCTCGGTGACACCGTCGGTGCTCAGCGGGAACGACGTCGCCTCGAGGACCTCGTCCACGGAAACCCCTGGGTGTACGGAAAGCAGCCGCGGCGCGTGGTTTTCGCCGCCGAAGTCCAGGACTCCGAGATTGGTGACGATCCGATGGACGTCGTGGTGCCGCAAGCCGGCCGCACGCGCCCGGGCGTAACCGACGCCGGACACGACGTCGACCTGATCGACGAAAACCCGCTTGCCGTGCCTGGGAACCCAGTAGCTCGTGCGGTGGTTGGCCGTGTTGCCCGGCCCGCCGCGTACGCCGAGAAGTTGTTTCTTGGGCTGGGAATGCGCGCCGATCGCCGAGATGTTCTGGTTGCCCTCGCCGTCGATCTGGTTGGCGCCCATCACCACGTGCCGCTTCCCGCGTGGCACCACGGTGTCGAGGACCTTGCGGAACGGCTGCCAGCCTTCGACGACGGCGTCCGGCGTCATCAGATACGCCTCGCCGTCGGACAGCAGGATGTCCGGCTCGAACGTCAGCCTGGCCAGCCGCGCGCCCAGCGACGGGATGAACCCCATGGGGCTCACCACGATTTCGCCGTCACCGCGGAACAATTCGGCACAGGCCACGACGGCCACTTCGGCACGGCTGATGTCACTCACGCGGACTCCCCGAACTCGGCGACGGCCTTCTGATAGTGCGCTTCGTCCCCGGACAGGAACCTGTCGACGAATTCCGGCCACGCGTCGAGGTCCTTGGCCGATGCGGCGTAGTGGCGCTGGAAACGTTCGTCGCGGCCGTAGTCCGGGACGGCGGTGGTGAAATGCGCGCCGTTCGGCGTTTCGGCCACCCCGGTGACCAGCATCCGGCTCAGCAGCAGGCTCTGTACCGGGCCCGCTTCGGTGAGCTCGGCCGTCTCGACGATCTTTTCCGTGGACACGTAACACTTGTCGGCGGCGAGGGCGAACAGTTCGTCGAAGTACGGATCCGGTCCGAGGTACTGCGCGTTGCCCCGGGCGTCGGCGCGGTTGAGGTGGACGAACGCCGCGTCGAGCTTGAGCGCGGGCACGGCCAGCAGTTCTTCGGCGTCGTCGTACGGCGAGCGGACGGTGCGCAGCGACGGGTTCAGGTCCATGACGCCGGAGCCGAGGCCCGCCCGCGTCGGCAGGAACGGAAGTCGTTGCGCGGCAGCGGAAAGACCGGTGCCGAACACGCCTTCGTCGTATTCGGTGACGGTGATCGACCCGGATTCCCGCGCCCGCGAGAACCACGGGTCGTAGGGGATGGTGTCGAGGGTGACGAAGCCGAAGACGAGATGCTTGAGCTTGCCCGCCGACGCCAGCAGTCCGACGTCGGGGCCGCCGTAGGAGACCACGGTGAGATCCTTGACCGGCGAGCGCAGGATCGCGCGCACCAGCGCCATCGGCTTGCGCCGCGAGCCCCAGCCGCCGATCCCGATCGTCATGCCGTCCTTCAGCTCGGCGACGATCTCGTCCGGCGTCATCCGCTTGTCGGCCATCACTTCCCCTTACCGTCCAAGAATTCCTGGCGCGCGCCGTCCGAGACGCCCGCCAAGTTGAGTTCGAAGGTGAATCCCTGCTCGAAGCGGTAGCTGCGGTGCACGGGCTGGACGTCGATGCCGTTGATGGCCTGTTTCGCGGCACGGATCACGCGGGTGTCCTTCGCCGCGATCTGCCGGGCGACGCCGAGCGCGGTTTCGTCGAGTTCCTCCCGCGGGACGACGGCGTACACCGAACCGTGGTGGTGCAACTGGGCCGCGGTGATCGTGGAAGCCGTGTAGTACAAGGCCCGCATCAGATGCTGGGGGACCAGGCGCGCGAGATGGGTCGCCGCGCCCAGCGCGCCGCGATCGACCTCGGGCAGCCCGAAAGTGGCGTCGTCACTGGCGACCACGACGTCCGCGTTGCCGACCAGACCGACCCCGCCGCCGAGGCAGAAACCCTGTACCGCGGCGATCACCGGGACCGCGCAGTCGTACACCGCGGAGAACGCCGCCGCGCAGCCCTCGTTCGCGCCGATCAGCGCGCCGTAGCCCGGATCGCGCTGGATCTCCTTGATGTCGACCCCGGCGTTGAACCCGCGGCCCTCCGCGCGCAGCACCACCACGTGGGTCGCAGGGTCGCGCCCGGCGTCGGTGACGGCGGAGGCGAGGGCGAACCATCCCTTCACGCTCAGCGCGTTCACCGGGGGCGCGTCGACCGTGACCACGGCGATGCCGGGCTCAGGTGAGTGGGTGGAAACGGTCATCGGGCACCCTTCTCCGCTACCAAACCTAGCACTTGCTTGGTACGTTAGCAGGACGTCCGGCCCGGGTACAGCGACCGTGAAGGAGGCCCGGCATGGCACTCGAACTCCGGCTCGATGGCACCGTGGTGCTGGTGACCGGTGGGGTCCGCGGCGTCGGCGCCGGTGTCACCAGGACTTTCCTGCGTGCCGGCGCCGAAGTCGTCACCTGCGCCCGCACCGAACCCGAGCGGCCGGTGTGCGCCGGGGAGAAGGCGTCGACCTTCATCTCCTGCGACGTCCGGGACGCGGGCGAGGTCGACGCGCTCGTCGAGGAGATCGTCCGGCGCCACGGCAGGATCGACGTGGTGGTCAACAACGCGGGCGGCGCGCCGTATGCCGAGGCGGCGCACGCCTCGCCGCGGTTCCACGAGAAGATCGTCGCGCTGAACCTCCTGGCGCCGCTGGCCGTCGCGCGTGCGGCGAACGCCGTCATGCAGGAACAGGACAGCGGCGGCGTCATCGTGAACATCAGCAGCGTCAGCGCGACGAGACCGTCGCCGGGGACGGCGTCCTACGGCGCGGCGAAAGCGGGCCTGGACAACCTGACCGCGTCGCTCGCCGTCGAGTGGGCGCCGAAGGTGCGGGTCAACGGGCTCGACGTCGGCATGGTGCGGACGGAGCACTCGCATCTGCACTACGGCGACGAGGCGGGGATCGAGGCCGTGGGCGCGACCGTCCCGTTAGGACGGTTGGCGGATCCGGACGAGATCGGTTCCTGTGCGGTGTTCCTGGCGTCCCCGCTGGCCTCCTATGTCAGCGGCGCCTGCCTGACCGTCCACGGCGGGGGAGAGGTGCCTGCCTTCCTCACCGCGTCCAATTCCCTGGTGAAAGAACGAAAGGAGCCGGTGTGAGCGGGATCGCCGACGGCCGGATCGTGGTGGTGACCGGAGCCGGTCGCGGTATCGGACGGGCGCACGCGCTCGCGTTCGCCGCCGAGGGCGCGCGGGTGGTGGTGAACGATCTCGGCGCCGGGATCGACGGCAGCGGCGGATCGGCCGGGCCCGCGCAGGACGTCGTCGACGAGATCGAGGCGCTCGGCGGCAAAGCGGTGGCGAACACCGACGACATCGCCTCCTGGGACGGCGCCGCGGCCCTGGTGCGGACGGCCGTCGAAACCTTCGGCGGGCTGGACGTCCTGGTCAACAACGCGGGTTTCCTGCGCGACCGGATGCTGGTCAACCTCGGCGAGGACGAATGGGACGCCGTCATCCGCGTCCACCTGAAGGGGCATTTCGCGCCGACGCGGCACGCCGCCGAATATTGGCGGGCCGAGGCGAAAGCGGGCCGGACGCGGGCGGCGCGGGTGATCAACACCAGCTCCGGGGCCGGTCTGCTCGGCAGCGTCGGACAGGGGAACTACGCGGCCGCGAAGTCCGGCATCCTGGGCCTCACACTGGTCGCGGCGACCGAATTCGCGCGCTACGGCGTCACCGTGAACGCGATCGCCCCGGCCGCCCGTACCCGGATGACCGAAGTCGCCTTCGCCGACGACATGGCCGCGCCGGACGACGGTTTCGACGCCATGGCACCGGAGAACGTGTCGCCGCTGGTGGTGTGGCTCGGCAGCGAGGAGTCGTCCGGGGTGACCGGCCGGGTGTTCGAGGTCGACGGCGGACGCGTCTCGATCGCGCAGGGCTGGCGGCACGGCGCGGTGCGGGACAAGGGTTCCCGGTGGTCGCCGGGTGAGCTTGGTCCTGTGGTGGCGGACCTGCTGGCGGAGGCACCGGTCCCTGAACCCGTTTACGGCGCTTAGGTCTTCGGTGCCGTTGGTCGTGAGTGGCGTTTCGGGTTCTAACCCGAAACGCCACTCACGAGGCGTCCCGCGTCAGGTCCCGCGTCTCGGGCCACGGCCGGAACCCGCCCGATTTGTAGGTCGTCACGGCGCCGACGTTGGAACTGGGCGTGTTCACGGCCGCGCTCGACGAGCCGAGCTCCTGGAGCGCGGCCGCCGCGGCGACGGTGATCGCCCGGCCGTATCCGTGACCGCGCCGGTCCCGGTGCACGCCCATCGGTTCGAGCAAGCCGGGCTTGCCGGGACCGGCCGACCACACGGCCACCGCCGCGACGGCGTCACCTCGGTCGTCGAAGCCGAGCAGACACCGGGCATCGGCGTACGGCGCCGCGGCCGCCATCGTCCGCCACGTTTCGGCGGTGAACGTCGATCCGCCGAACGCCGCCCCGATCACGTCGGCCCACGCGGCAGCCAGGTCGGGTCCGACCGTCTCGATCCGCAGGTCCGGGGCCTTCACCGGCTCGGTGAGGTCGAGGCTCAACGGCGTCCATGGCTCTTCCTCGTCGGCGTGCCAGCCGTGTCCGGGCAGCACGTCCTGGAGCAACGCGTCCATCGGCGCCTCGACGGAAACCTGCCCGGCGGGCAGGACACCACGCTCGGGCGCGGCCACGTCCTCGGCCACCCGCCGTGCCAGTTCCTCGTCCCGGCGGACGTCCGGCGCGGTCGTGAGCCGCAGGAGGTCGGCCCCGTCCAGGAATCCGACGGCGAGGATCCGGCCGTCCCGGCGCCAGATCCGGACCGCCTCGGCCGTCGCGGCCGTGCCTTTACGCCAGTACCAGCCGAGGTCACCGGGATGCAATTGCCAAGCCACGCCTTCGGATTGCCACTCCCGCAGCGCTTCGACGGCCTCGGTCAGTCCGTCGGGTCCCGGCTTCTCCAAGCTGATCACCATCTCGTGATCACACACCATGCCGAGAGCGGCCGCATCCGGTTTTCGGCCAGGCAAGATGAGGGAGTGAAGTCACTTCAGCGCCGTCTCTGGGAAGCGGTCGAGCCGCTGCACGCCGTCGTCTACTTCGCCCCGGAGACCGCGGCCGCGGCGAAGGCGGCGGGACTGCCAGGCTGGTGGATGGGCTACTTCGCCGGCCGGGTCGCGCCGCTCGGGCCGCTGCCGGAACCACCCGCGACCGCGATGCTCTTCGGGTTCGCGCCGAGGATGGTCGCGCGATCCCTGCCCGACGCGTGGAAATACGCCGAACCGGCGGTCGTCCTCCAGAGCCGGATGGAGGCCGTCGAGGAGGCCTTGAACCGGATCCTTCCCGCCGACGCGCTTCTCGGGGAACTCGCCGATCTGCTCGAACAGGCCATCGCCGGCTGCGATTACGCGGCCAGGCCGCTCGCCGCCGCCTGGTCCTCCGTCGCCAGGCCCGCGACGACGGCGGGCCGGGTCTGGCTCGCGGCGACGGTGCTGCGCGAGCATCGCGGGGACGGCCACGTGCTTTCCGCCGTCACCGCCGGGCTGCGCGGGCTCGACACGACACTGACCCACATCGGCAGCGGGGCGGTGACCCGCGAGGTCATCCAGATCAACCGCGGCTGGTCCGACGACGAGTGGGACGCGAGCGTCGCGCGGCTGTCGGAACGAGGAATCCTCGACGGCGATCTCAGGCTCACCGGCCCGGGAATCGAGCTGCGCCAACGGATCGAGGACGAGACCGATCGCCTCGCCGCCGGCCCGCTCGACGCCTTGGGGGAGGACGGGGCGGCCGAGGTCGTGCGGATCGCCGTCCCGCTGAGCCGCCGCATCTTCGACGCCGGCGCGATCCCGCTGCCGAACCCGATGGGGGCGCCGCGGCCCTGACCGCTCGAAAACTGTCGGACCCCGATGGGACGCTGGTGCGCATGGCGACGTGGCAGCAGTTCAGTGAAGAGGCACCCGCGCTGGCGGAGAAGATCAAGGAACGGTTCACCGCGGCGAAGTCGCATGTGCTGGCGACGGTCCGGCGGGACGGTTCGCCCCGGGTCAGTGGCAGTGAGGTCGATTTCCGTGAGCAGGATCTGCTGATCGGTTCGATGATCGGCGCGATGAAGGCGAAGGATCTCCAGCACGACGGCAGGTTCGCGATCCACGCCGCCTCGGCGATCGACGAGGGCGGCGCGGACGCGAAGGTGTCGGGAAAGGCCGTCGAGATCACCGATCCGGCCGAGGTCGCCCGCCTGCAGGGCGACGACGGGGAGGCGCACGTCTTCCGGCTCGACCTCACCGAGGCGGTGCTGACCTGGGTCGAGGGCAACACCATCTATTTCGACTTCTGGAAGGAGGGTCAGGGGCTCAAAAGGCTCGCGAGGCCGGACAACGGTCCGGTGGTCGAGGTCGACACGCCCTAGTCGCTAGATCCGTTCGATGATCGTGCCGGTGGAAAGCGCGCCGCCGGCGCACATCGTCACCAGCGCGGTGCTCGCGTCGCGGCGTTCCAGTTCGTGCAACGCCGTGGTCAGCAGGCGGGCGCCGGTGCTGCCGACGGGATGCCCGAGCGCGATCGCGCCACCGTTCACGTTGACCTTGGCCTCGTCGGGCCGGTGCACCCGTTGCCACGACAACACGACCGAAGCGAACGCCTCGTTGACTTCGAAGAGGTCGAGGTCGCCGATCGTCATCCCCGCCTTGGCGAGGACGCGTTCGGTCGCCTGCACGGGGCCGTCGAGGTGGTAGTACGGCTCCGCGCCGACCAACGCCTGCGAGACGATCCGCGCCCGCGGTTCGAGGCCCAGCGCCTTGGCCCGGTCCGAGTCCATCAGGAGGAGCGCGGCCGCGCCGTCGGAGATCTGCGACGACGTTCCGGCCGTGTGCACGCCGCCTTCGAGGACGGGCTTGAGCTTGGCGAGGCCTTCGACGGTCGTGTCGCGAAGTCCTTGGTCGCGCGCCACCAGCCGGGTCTCGCCGGTCGGCGTGCCGTCCTCGCCGAGCACCGGTGCCTTCACCGCGACGACCTCGCGGTCGAAGTGGCCCGCGGCCCACGCGGCGGCGGCCTTGGCCTGCGACTCGGTCCCGAACCGGTCGACGTCGAGGCGGGTGATCCCGCGGCGTTCCGCGATCCGCTCGGCCGCGCCGTACTGGTTCGGCATGTCGATCGACCACGACTGGGGCCTCGGCGTGCCGATGCCCTCGCCGCGGTTCGCGCCCAGCGGGACCCGGCTCATCGCCTCGACGCCGCATGAGACTCCGGCGTCGATAGCGCCCGTCGCGATGAGCCCGGCGATCAGATGCGTCGCCTGCTGCGCCGAGCCGCACTGGGCGTCGATGGTCGTCGCGCCCGTGGTCTCCGGGAGGCCGGCGTGCAGCCACGCGGTGCGCGTGACGTTGCCCGCCTGCTCGCCCGCCTGGGTCACGGCCCCGCCGATCGCCTGCTCGACCAGCGCGGGATCCAGTCCCGCGCGTTCGAGCAGGGCGCGCTGCGCGGCGCCGAGGATCTCGGCGGCGTGCAGCCCCGCCAGGTGCCCCCTGCGCTTGCCGATAGGGGTGCGGACCGCCTCGACGATCACCGGACTACCCACGTTCGCCTCCTGGGAAACACTGTTCACTACACAGAAAGTAGAACACGTTCTCGATTTGGGCAAGCCGCCCCAGAGTCGGCCGGATTTTGATCACTGGTCGCCGTTCCCGCTTTTTGCAGGGAACGCAAGATCCGCGCGAGCCGAGTAAACGGGTTTCACTGAAACTCTTCACTTGGTAAACGCCGTATGCTTCAATCGGGTCTAGAACGTGTTTCATTGGCGAACCGCGTAGGAGGTAGCCCGTGGCCGCTCCCCTGATCCCCGCCGGTTTCGATTTCACCGATCCGGATCTGTACGCCACCAGACTGCCTCTGGAGGAGTTCGCCGAACTCCGCCGCACGGCGCCGGTCTGGTGGAACCCTCAGCCGCACAACACCGCGGGCTTCCGCGATGACGGCTACTGGGTGGTCAGCCGGCTCGATGACGTCAAGGCGGTGTCGAGGGACAGCGAGCTGTTCTCCTCGCGGGAGAAGACCGCGATCATCCGGTTCGACGAGAACATGACCGACGACAGCCTCGAAGCCAACCGTCTGGTCCTGCTCAACATGGACGCCCCGCAGCACACGAAACTGCGCCGGATCGTGTCGAAGGGCTTCACGCCGAGGTCGATCGCGAAGCTCGAGGACACCCTGCGCGATCGCGCGGAGCGGATCGTCAGCGAGGCCAAGAAGAAGGGCTCCGGCGATTTCGTCGTCGACGTCGCGTGCGAACTTCCCTTGCAGGCCATCGCCGAACTGATCGGCATCCCGCAGGAAGACCGCCTGAAGATCTTCGACTGGTCGAACCAGATGGTCTCCTACGACGACCCCGAGTACGAGGTCGAACCGCTCGCCGCGTCGGCGGAGATCGTCGGCTACGCCTGGAACATGGCCGAAGAACGCCGCAAATGCCCCATGGACGACATCGTCACGAAGCTGGTGCAGGCCGACGTCGACGGCGAATCGCTGGCGTCGGACGAGTTCGGCTTCTTCGTCATCCTCCTCGCCGTCGCCGGCAACGAGACCACGCGCAACGCGATCACCCACGGGATGAAGGCGTTCCTCGATCACCCCGATCAGTGGGAGCTGTACAAGAAGGAGCGCCCGAAGACCGCGCCGGACGAGATCGTCCGCTGGGCCACCCCGGTGGTCGCCTTCCAGCGCACCGCGACCCGGGACACCGAACTCGGCGGGCAGCACATCCGCAAGGGCGACCGGGTCGGGATGTTCTACAGCTCAGCGAACTTCGACCCGGACCACTTCGACCAGCCCGAGAAATTCGACATCCTCCGCGAGGACAACCCGCACGTCGGCTTCGGCGGCACGGGTTCGCACTACTGCATCGGCGCCAACCTCGCGCGGCTGGAGATCGACCTGATCTTCAACGCCATCGCCGACGTCATGCCGGACATCGCCGAGCTCGCCCCGCCCGACCGCCTCCGGTCGAGCTGGCTCAACGGGATCAAGCACTACCAGGTCCGCTACGCCTGACCGGCCGCGCCCGCGCTCGTGGGGCACCATGGGGTCATGGGTCCCCACGTACAGGTCGACGTCGAAATGTCCTTCCGGGTCACGAAACCCGGCCCCGCCGCGTTCGTGATCGCGCTCGCCGGTGGGGCCGGGCAAGAGGAGTTCGCCTATCCCGCGCCGCCGCGCCAGGTGGCGTTCGAACACGGGACCCGGGCCCAGGTCGTCGATCTGCCGCCCGGTGACCACGTCGTGCGGTACCGGGCCGAACGCACGCTCGACCCGGCCGACGCCGAGCCCGTCGGCCTGGACGACGTCATCCGCTACACCAGGCCCAGCCGGTACTGCCCGTCGGACCGGATGGGCGGGCTCGCGCTGTCCCGCTTCGGCGGCCTGCCCGACGCGCGCGCCCAGGTGGAGGCGATCGTCCGGCACGTGGGCGAACACCTGTCCTATGTGGTCGGTTCCGGTTCCCCGACCGATGACGCCGTCGACACCTACCTCGCCGGGGAAGGGGTCTGCCGCGACTACGCGCACGTCTGCATCTCGCTGTGCCGCGTGCTCGACATCCCCGCCCGGTTCGCCGCCGTCTACGCGCCCGGACTGTCCCCAATGGACTTCCACGCCGTGTTCGAAGCCGCGATCGACGGCCGCTGGTACGTGTTCGACGCCACCGGCCTCGCGCCGAGGCAGAGCCTCTGCCGGATCGCCACCGGACGGGACGCCGCCGACACCGCGTTCCTCTCCACCCTCGGCTGTGAGCTGGACTTTCTCGGCAACACCGTGCTGGCGACCGCGGGTCCGTCGCTGCCGGAAGACGACGGCTCGGGGCTGATCGCGCTCGCTTGATCGCGTGTTGCGCACGAGCCGTGACCTCGCTGAGGTAGACATTGGCGTGTGAGGGAGAAGAAGGCACCGACGAAATGGAAGCGGCTGCGCGCCCGCTACCGCTGGCTGGACCACGTGGCGCGGGCGGTGAACCGCTACATCGAGTACGGCGGTTACCACTACGTCGCGTCGATCACCTATTTCAGCCTGTTCTCGCTGGTGCCCATCCTCATGGTCGCGGTTTCGGTGGCGGGTTTCGTGCTGGCGAGCCAGCCGCAGCTGATCGAGTCGATGCTGAACGCGATCACCGGCACCCTGCCCGGCGGCCTCGGCGACAAGGCGGGGGAGCTGCTCACCGGATTCGTCGAGCAGCGCACCAGCGTCGGGATCATCGGTCTGATCATCGGCTTGTACTCCGGCTGGAACTGGATGAACTCGCTGCGGGACGCGCTCACCGCGCTGTGGGGCCAGAACCGGTCGGATCTCCCGCTGCTGCGTACGATCGCCGCGGACCTGCTCGCGCTGCTCGGCCTCGCGAGCGCGCTGCTGCTCTCGTTCGCCATCACCATCTCCGGCTCCGCGCTCGGCCGGTACCTGCTGGGGCTGGCCGGGGTCGACGACACCGCCTGGGGCCACAACGTGCTGTCGGCGATCTCGATCCCGTTGGCGCTGCTGGCGAACTGGCTCGTGTTCCTTTGGGTGCTCACCCGGCTGCCGCGGAAACCGGTCGGGGTCCGCAGCGCGATGCGCGGCGCGGTCGCGCTGGCGCTGGGCTTCGAACTGCTGAAGCAGGCCGGTGGGATCTACCTGCGCCTGATCGGGAACTCGCCGACCGGGGTCGCGTTCGGTTCCATCATCGGTCTCATTTTCTTCATCTCGCTGGTGGCGCGGATGCTGGTGTTCGTGACGGCCTGGACGGCGACCGCGCGCGACGCCCCGCCGGATCCGGTGAAGCCGCCGCCTCCCGTGGTGGTCCGGCCGGTGGTCGCGGCCCCCGACCGGCATGGGCTCAAGCCGGCACTGGTCGGCGCGGTGACCGGGGTGGTCGCGACCCTGGCCGCGCAACGCCTCCGGCCCCGGCGTCGCTCTTAGCTCGGCTTCGCCGACCCCACCACCCACATCGAGAAGAACTGCGAACCGCCGCCGTACGCGTGCCCGAGCGCGATCCGCGCGCCGTCGACCTGGTAGTCCCCGGCCCGGCCCATCACCTGCTTGGCCGCCTCGGAGAACCGGAGCATCCCGGACGCGCCGATCGGGTTCGACGAGAGCACCCCGCCCGACGGGTTGATCGGCAGCCGCCCGCCGAGCGCGGTCTCGCCCGCCTCGGTGAGCTTCCAGCCTTGGCCCTCGTCGGTGAAGCCCAGGTTCTCCAGCCACATCGGCTCGAACCACGAGAACGGCACGTAGATCTCGGCGGCGTCCACTTCGGACAGTGGGTCGGTGATCCCGGCGTCGCGCCACAACGCGGCCGCGGCGTCCCGGCCCGCCTGGGGATTGACCTGGTCGCGTCCGGCGAACGTGGTCGGCTCGGTGCGCATCGCGGTCGCATGGATCCAGGCCGCGCCACCGGGGACTGCGTCGCCCGACGCCTCGTCGCCGATCACCATTGCGCACGCGCCGTCCGAGGACGGGCACGTCTCGTCGTAGCGGATCGGATCCCACAGCATCTGCGACGCCTGCACCGACTCCACGGTGATGTCGGCCTGCCGCAGATGCGCGTACGGATTCAGCGCGCCGTTGCGGCGGTCCTTGGCCGCGACGATCGCCCCGACATGGTCGGGCGCGCCGGATCGCCGGATGTAGGACCGCACGTGCGGCGCGAAGTACCCGCCCGCCCCGGCGCCCACCGGCATCTGGAACGGCGGCAGGATCGACAGACCCCACATGGCGTTCGATTCGGACTGCTTCTCGAACGCCACGGTCAGTACCCGCTGGTGCACGCCCGCCTGCACCAGCGACGCCGCCACGAGCGCGGTCGACCCGCCGACCGAACCCGCGGTGTGCACGCGCAGCAACGGTTTCCCCGTCGCGCCGAGCGAGTCGGCGAGGAACAGTTCGGGCATCATCACGCCCTCGAACAGATCCGGCGCCTTGCCGAGGACGACGGCGTCGATGTCGTCCCAGCCGGTCCCCGCGTCGAGCATCGCGCGGTCGATGGCCTCCCGGAGCAGGCCCGGCATGGACACGTCGGTGCGTTTGGCCTTGTGGTGGGTCTGGCCGGTTCCCAGTACGGCCGCGAGGTGCTTCACGAGAGGACCTCCAAGGTCGCGACCAGGTTCTGCTGGAGGACGGGGCCGCTGGTCGCGTGGGCGAGGGTCTTGCGCGCGCTGCCGTCGAGGACGCGGTTCGCCGCCTCGCCGATCCGCGCCAGCCCCGCCGAGAACATCGGATTACCGGTCAGGACACCGCCGGAGGGATTGATCCGCACCTGGTCGCCGAGGCCGAGTGCCTCACGCAGGATCAACTCCTGATGGGTGAACGGCGCGTGCAGTTCGGCCACTTCGACGCCGTCGAGGTCGAGGGCCCGCCCGGCGGCCGCCGTCGACGGCGACTTGGTGAGGTCCCGGACGCCGAGCGCGGGGGAGTCGACCCGGTGCTCGATCCCGGTGATCACCGCCGGGCTGTCGACGAGGTCCGCCGCCCGCTCGGCCGACGCGAGCACGAGCACGGCGGCACCGTCGGTGATGGGCGCGATGTCGTGGGCCCGCAACGGATCCGCGAAGTACGGGGCGTCGAGCAGCTCCGCGACTTCGACCGTTCCGGAGAGCTGCGCGGCGGGATTGCCGGCGGCGTCGGCGCGGCTGCGCGCGGCGACCTCGGCGAGATCCTTTTCCGACCACAGCCCGGATTCCAGTCCCAGCCGCGCCTGGATCCCGGCGATGCTCACTGAATCCGGCCACAACGGCGCGACGACGTAGGGATCCATCTGCAGGGCGAGCACCCGCCGCAACTGTCCGGCGGACGACTTGCCGAAGCCGTAGACCAGAGCGGTGTCGACCTTGCCCATCCGGATCTTCAGCCACGCCTCGTACAACGCCCACGCGGCGTCCATCTCGACATGCGACTCGTGGATCGGCGGGAAGGCACCGATGGCGTCGACCGCGGCGATGAACGAGAACGCGCGGCCGGCGAGGTAGTCCGAGGAACCCGAGCACCAGAACCCGATGTCCTCTTTGGACAGACCGGTGCGCTCGAAGACCTCGGCGAAGATCGGCACCAGCATTTCCACGCCGTTGGTGGTGCCCGGGGTGCTGCGGACGTTGGGGGCCTGCGCGAAGCCCACGACTGCTACATCTGGCACGGTGGTCCTCACAGATGGTGGGCGAAGGATTCGTACGGCGCGTCGGGTTCGCCGGTCGGTTCGAAATGGCCGATGTTCTCCAGCGACGTCCACCATTCGTCCCGCGGTTTCCAGGAGGCGCGCACCCGCATGCCCATCCGGACGTCGGCGGCGTCGCAGCCGAGGACGAGGTGCAGGAACGCGATGTCCGCGCCGTCGAGCAGGATGTACGCGGCCACGTACGGCGGTTTGATCTTCTGGCCGAGGAACGGCACGTTCACGATGCAGAACGTGGTGACGATGCCGGTGTCGGGCAGTTCGACCTCGTCGGTGGTCGGCACGCCGTCGGTCGGGCACGCGCCGCGCGGCGGGATGTAGACCTTCTCGCACGACGGGCAGCGCTGGCCGATCAGCTTCCCCTCCGCGAGCCCGCGCAGGTACCGGCTTTCCTCGGGCGACGCGGAATGCTCGTAGCGCAGGTGGATCGGCGTGATCACCACGCTGACCGGCGCGCCCTCTTCGCGTTTCGCGACCGGGGGAGGCGCCTCGGTGGGTTCGGTGTCGGGCCCGTCGGCGGGGACGAAGTAGGCGATGTCCCGGATGTGGCCGACGGTCTCCTCGGCCCAGCGGATCCGCACGCGCTGTCCGGTGTGGACATTCGAAGGCGTGCCCGCGTCGACGGCGTGCAGGATCGAGGTGTCGGCGCCGTCGAGCCGGATCAGCGCCCACGCGAACGGCCGCGACAACGGCTGGCCGTCGACGGGTTCGGCGATCCAGGACCAGGAGACGATCTCTCCCTCGGAGGCCACCGGGACGAACTCGGACAGGGCTTCGGCGGTCACGGGGTCGTACTCCAAGGGGGGTACGTGGACGCGGCCGTCGCTGCCCCGGACGCCTTCGACGCGGCGTTCGCGCAGGGCGTCGACGAACCGGCCGAGTACCGGGCCGACCGAACGCGTGTAGTCGAAGCCCACGTTGAGCGGGGCCGACAGCGGGAGTTCAGGTGCGCTCACATCCTGAGTGAAACATGTTCTCGATTTCTCGGCAAGATCGGCCATCTGGGCTCGGCTGACGGTTGCCCTTGAGTGGAACGCGTTCTAGATTCGCGGGTATGTCGACTGCCACCGGGACACTTGGGGTCTGGAACATCGCCGCACAGGAGCCGGAACGGGTCGCGCTCGTCGATCCGGACGGCCGCTCCATCGGCTACGGGGACCTCGCCGCGAAAGCGAACGCGTACGCCCGGGGCCTGCAGGCCCTCGGGCTGGAGGCCGGGGACGTGGTCGTCGTCCTGCAGCCCAACGGCGACGAACTCGTGGCGGCGTACTTCGCCGCCATCCAATCCGGTCTGTACATCGTGGTGGTCAACTGGCATCTCGTCGCGCCGGAGGTCGCCTACATCCTGTCCGACAGCGGTGCCAAGGCCTTCCTCGCGCACGAACGGTTCGCCGACGTCGCGATCGCCGCCGCCGACGAGGCCGGGATCCCGGAACGCGGCCGGTTCGCCGTCGGCGACGTCGACGGCTTCCGCCGGATCGAGGAACTCGGTTCCGGCGAGGGCGACGGCCGTCCGGAGCGGCGCACGGCGGGCTCGCCGATGCTCTACACGTCGGGGACCACGGGGCGGCCCAAGGGTGTCCGGCGGCCGCTGACCGGCGCCGACCCCGACTCCGTGCCTGCCGCGTCGACGTGGTTCTTCGGGATCTTCGGGCTGGCGCCGCACGACGACCACGTGCATCTGTGCGGATCGCCGCTCTATCACACGGCCGTGCTCAACTTCGTCGCGATTTCCCTGCAGCTGGGCCATACCGCGGTGCTGATGGACCGCTGGGACGCCGAGGACATGCTGCGGCTGATCGAGCGGCACCGCGTCACGCACAGCCACATGGTCCCGACGCAGTTCCGCCGCCTGCTCGCCCTGCCGGACGACGTCCGCGCGGCCTACGACCTGAGTTCGCTGCGCGTGATGATCCACGGCGCGGCGCCGTGTCCGCTGGAGGTCAAACGCCGGATGCTCGACTGGTGGGGCCCGGTCGTCACCGAGTACTACGCGGCCACCGAAGGTGGCGGAACGGCGATCTCCGGTGAGGAATGGCTGAAGAAACCGGGGTCGGTCGGGCTGCCGTGGCCGGGTTCGACGATCAAGATCCTCGACGACGAGGGCGCGGAACTGCCCGCCGGCGAGACCGGCACGGTGTACATGAAGATGGGCGACTCGAAGTTCGAGTACCACAAGGATCGGGCCAAGACGGACAAGGCGCGGGTCGGGGACCTGTTCACCCTCGGCGACGTCGGGCATCTCGACGAGGACGGCTACCTCTTCCTGCACGACCGCAAGGCGGATCTGATCATCTCGGGCGGGGTCAACATCTACCCGGCGGAGGTCGAGGGCGAGCTGGTGATGCATCCGAAGATCGCCGACGTCGCGGTGTTCGGCGTCCCGCACGAGGACTGGGGCGAGGCGATCAAGGCCGTCGTCGAGCCCGCGGACGGGGTCGAACCGTCCGAGGAGCTGACCGCGGAGATCCTCGAGTACGCGGCGTCGCGGCTGGCGAAGTTCAAGCTCCCGCGTTCCGTCGACTACTTGCCCGAACTCCCGCGCGACCCGAACGGGAAGCTCTACAAGCGCAAGCTCCGCGACCCGTACTGGGAGGGCCACCGCGCCCCCTGACGCATTTAGTCCTCTGGATGCGGTAGTTCACCGGCGAACTACCGCATCCAGAGGACGAAACGCGGGGGTCAGCGGCCCCGGAAGACGGGCTTGCGCTTCTCGGCGAAGGCGCGGGGGCCTTCCTTCGCGTCTTCGCTCGCGAAGACCTCGATGCCGTACTGGGCGTCGAGTTTGAAGGCCTCTTCTTCGTGCATGCCCTCGGTGTCGCGCATGGTCTTGAGGATCGCGCGGACCGCCAAGGGGCCGTTCGCGGAGATGAGGCCGGCGAGTTCGAGCGCCTTGTCCAATGCCCTGCCGTCCGGAACGACGTGGCCGATCAGGCCGATCTCCAGCGCCTCGGCCGCGGTGATGTGGCGTCCGGTCAGCAGCAGGTCGGCGGCGACGGTGTACGGGATCTGGCGGGGGAGCCGCACGGCCGAACCGCCCATCGGGAACAGGCTCCACCGCGCCTCGGACACGCCGAACTTCGCGCTCTCGCCCGCGACGCGGATGTCGGTGCCTTGAAGGATCTCGGTCCCGCCCGCGATCGCCGGTCCTTCGACGGCCGCGATCAACGGCTTCGTCAGCCGCCGCCCCTTCAGCAGTCCCTCGATCTTGCTGGGGTCGAAAGTGCCCTTCTCGAACGAATCGGACGGCGAGTTCTTCGACATCGACTTCAGATCCGCGCCCGCGCAGAACGCGCCACCCGCTCCGGTGAGCACGCAACACCGGACGTCGTCGTCTTCGTCGACCCGGTTCCACGCCTCGACCATGATCCCGAGCATCTCGCCGCTGAGCGCGTTGCGGGCCTCCGGTCGGTTCATCGTGACCACGAGGGTGTGTCCGATCTTTTCCACCAGCGCGTGAGGTTCGTTCACCACATTTTTCAAAGTTTCAGCCTCCCGAAGAGCGGCCATTGCCCAGAACGATAACATGTTCTACTTTGAAGAAGTGGCACTCAACATCGCGGATCTACTCGAGCACGCCGTCGACGCCGTGCCGGAGCGCATCGCGGTCGTCTGCGGCGATCGGCGGGTCACCTTCGCCGAATTGGAAGAGCGCGCCAACCGGCTGGCGCACCACCTCGCCGCACACGGCGTGGGACCCGGATCCCACATCGGTGTCTATTCCCGGAACTCGATCGAGGCCCTGGAATCGATGATCGCCGCGTACAAGCTGCGCGCGATCGCGGTCAACGTCAACTACCGTTACGTCCACGGCGAACTGCGGTACCTGTTCGACAACGCCGACCTCGTGGCGCTGGTCCACGAACGCGGGTATTCGGACAAGGTGGCCGCCGTCCTGCCGGAAACGCCGAAACTGAAACACGTTGTCGTCGTCGACGACGGAAGCGACGGCGACTACTCGTCCTACGGCGGCGTGGACTACGAAGCCGCTCTCGCCGAAGGTTCGCCCGAGCGGGACTTCGCCGAACGCAGCGCCGACGACATCTACATCCTCTACACCGGCGGCACCACCGGCTATCCCAAGGGCGTCCTGTGGCGTCACGAGGACATCTGGCGGGCGCTGGGCGGCGGCATCAACTTCGTCACCGGCGAGTACGTCCCGGACGAGTGGACGCTCGCCGAACAGGGCAAGTCGGGCAGCCTGGTCCGGCTCCCGGCCGCGCCGCTGATCCACGGCGCCGCGCAATGGGCCGCGTTCGGCGCGCTGTTCACCGGCAGCCCGGTCGTGTTCGTCCCGCGGTTCGACGCGCACGACGTCTGGAAAGCCGTGCAGGACAACAAGGTCCAGGTGCTCACCATCGTCGGCGACGCGATGGCGCGGCCGTTGATCGACGCCTATCGCGAGGGTGACTACGACGCGTCGTCGATCGTGGCGGTGTCGAGTCACGCCGCCCTGTTCTCCCAGTCGGTGAAGCAGGAATTCCTGTCGCTGCTCCCGCATGTGGTGATCACCGACGCGATCGGCTCGTCCGAAAGCGGGTTCACCGGTATCGGCATGGTCAGCAAGGACAGCGATCATTCCGCCGGGCCCCGGGTCAACTTCGGCAAGGACGCGATCCTCGTGGACGACGACGGCGCGCTGGTCGAGCCGAAACCGGGCGCGATCGGCCTGATCGCCCGGCGCGGGCACGTCCCGCTCGGGTACTACAAGGATCCCGCGAAGACCGAGAAGATCTTCGTCGAGATCGACGGCAAGCGGTACGTCGTCCCGGGTGACTACGCGCGCTACGAGGAAGACCTGACGGTGACCCTGCTCGGCCGGGGGTCGCAATGCGTGAACACCGGCGGCGAGAAGGTGTACCCGGAAGAGGTCGAGGGTGCGCTCAAATCGCATCCGGACGTTTTCGACGCACTCGTCATCGGTATCCCCGACGACCGGCTCGGCCAGCGGGTGGCCGCGGTGGTCCAGCCGCGCTCCGGCAAGGAACTCGACGTCGCCGCGCTCGAAGCGCACGTACGGACCGAGATCGCCGGGTACAAGGTGCCGCGCAGTCTCTGGCTCGCGGAGGAGATCGGGCGTTCGCCCAGCGGGAAGCCGGACTATCCCTGGGCCCAGCGCTACGCCTCCGAGCACGAGCCCGTCACCATCCAACCGGCGTAAGGAGTTTCATGCGGACGTCTCTGTGCGACCGGCTCGGGATCGACCTGCCGATCGTCGGGTTCACCCCGTCCGAGCATGTGGCCGCGGCGATCAGCCGGGCGGGCGGGCTCGGCGTGCTGGGCTGCGTGCGGTTCAACGACGCGGCCGAACTCGACGCCGTCCTGTCCTGGATGGACGAGAACACCGGCGGGAAGCCGTACGGCGTCGACATCGTGATGCCGGCGAAGATCCCGGCCGAAGGGACGTCGATCGATCTCGCGAAGCACATCCCGCAGGAGCACCGCGACTTCGTGGAGCGGACGCTGCGCGACCTCGCGGTGCCGCCGCTTCCGGACGACACCGACGAACGCGCCGGTGTGCTGGGCTGGCTGCATTCGGTCGCCCGGTCCCATGTCGAGGTCGCGCTGAAACACCCGATCCGGTTGATCGCCAACGCCTTGGGCTCACCGCCGGTGGACGTCATCGAGCAGTGTCACGCGAAGGGCGTGCCGGTCGCGGCGTTGGCGGGCAAGGCCGAGCACGCTGTCCGGCACGTCGACAACGGCGTCGACATCGTTGTGGCACAAGGCTATGAGGCGGGCGGGCATACCGGCGAGATCGCGTCGATGGTCCTGCTGCCCGAGGTGGTCGACGCCGTCGGCGACCGGGTCCCGGTGCTCGCCGCGGGCGGGATCGGCTCGGGCAGGCAGGTCGCGGCCGCGCTCGCGCTGGGCGCGTCCGGGGTCTGGATGGGCTCCTTCTGGCTCGCCACCGAGGAATACCTCCAGACCATGGGGGAGTCCGAGGCGATGCAGCGGGCACTGGTCGCGGCGGGGTCGTCCGACACCGTCCGCACGCGGATCTACACCGGCAAACCGGCGCGGCTGCTCAAGACCCGGTGGACCGAGGCGTGGGCCGCGCCCGACGCGCCCGAGCCGTTGCCGATGCCGTTGCAGAACCTGTTGGTCTCCCACGCGCACAACCGGATCCACCACGCGGCGGATCCGAGTGTGGTCTCGATGCCGGTGGGGCAGATCGTCGGGCGGATGGACCGGGTGCGCCCGGTCGCCGACGTGATCGCGGAACTCGTTTCGGGGTACGAAGAAACACTGTCGCGTTTGGACAAGACCCGCTGAGATCCCCTCAGAACGCGATGAAAGGTCCGTTACTTGCGGAATTCGCAAGTAACGGACCGTTCATGGCATGCCGTGCGGTGGAACTACAACCCGGCGGCCGCGTTCTTGATCGCGGTCGCGAAGGTGCTCACCTCGGTGTAGACGCCGGGAGCGTGCGCCCGCGCGCAGCCTTCGCCCCAGCTGACGATGCCGACCTGGATCCAGGCCCCGGCGCTGTCGCGACGGAACATCGGGCCGCCCGAGTCACCCTGGCAGGTGTCGACGCCGCCCGAGTTGATGTTGCCCGCGCAGATCTCGGCGCTGTCGATCAGGTCGGCGTAGCTGCCGCCCTGCGCCTTGCAGGTCGAGTCGGAGACGAACGGGACGGTGGCCTTGAGCAGGTACCGCTGCTGCGCGCCACCCTCGGTCGCGGCACCCCAGCCGGCGACGGTGAAGGTGCCGCTGTTGTAGGCGGTCGTGGTGGTGATCGGCAGCGTCGGGATGCCGCTGACCGGGCTGGCGAGCTTGATCAGCGCCCAGTCACCACCGGTGGAGGTGGGGTAGGTCGGCGACCGGTACACGTAGGTCGACTTGACCTTCTTGGCCGCCGTGCTCTGCAGGTCCACCACGCCGAGGGTGGCGGTGATACCCGTGTTGGCCCCGGTCCGCGACACACAGTGTGCGGCCGTCAGCACGATCTGCGGGGTGTAGAGCGCACCGCCGCAACCCATGGAAAGCCTGACCATCCAAGGGAATTCGCCCTGAGCGGCCCGGGTCCCACCGACCACGTCGGTGGACGGCGGCTGCGCGGCGGCGGCTTGCGGAGCCGTGGCGAGGCCCGCCAGGGTTCCGGCCGCCGCGACGGCGATCAGGGTCTTTTTGAGCAGGCTGAACCGACGCTTGATGTTCAAGGGTTCATTCCTTCCGGCTGTCCACAGTGGAGGCAGGGAGACTGACTGCGGCCAACTGACTACAGCAGGTGGGCACACACGGGGACAACCAACTTTCTTCGGATCTTTCGGCCGATGGTGGTGATTAACGGACGTCCGGTCCTGGTCGCCGACGAATGGCGTAGGCCGGAGCGCCCAACGCCTCTACTCCCAGGCCGGCGATCGCCGGAACCGCCGGAAGGCTGAACGACCTCGGAGAGGTGCCCTTTCGGCCACGAGTGTGAGCGTGGCATGAACACTTCGTTCGGGTCAGTACAGGCATGGGGAATCGGGCCTAGGATCTGGATCGTGAAAGCGCGTTCGCCTAGACTGCATCCCCCCGCCGACGGCCCGGTCCGGGACGGAATTCCCGAGCACGGCCGCATTCCCCGCTATTACGCGGTCAAAGTCGATCTGCTCGACGTGATCTCCGAATTAGGCCAAGGAGCGGTACTTCCCACCGAAAGGGAACTGTCCGAAAGGTTCGAGGTTTCCCGTGCGACGGTCCGCCAGGCCGTCGGCGAACTCGTCCTGGAAGGGCGGCTGAGCAGGCGTCAGGGGAGCGGCACGTACGTCGCGGGCCCCAAGCTCGTCCAGCCGCTCGCCTTGGTGAGTTACACGGAAGGACTCAGGAGGCAGGGCATTCAGCCGGGCCGGAATTTGATCTCTTTGGAACGCCGCGAGGCGGGTCCGTCGCTGGCTTCGGAACTGGAAATCGATCCCGAAGACGACGTCATCCACATCGAACGGGTACTGCTCGCCGACGACGAGCGGGTCGGGCTGGAATCGACCTATCTCACCGCCGCGCGATTCCCGACGCTGATGGATGTGTTCGATCCCACACAGTCGCTCTACGCCTGTTTGCGGGAACGGCTGGGGGTGGTCTTCGACGGCGCGGAGGAGCGGGTCGAGACCGTGCTCGCCACGCCGCGGGAGGCGCTGCTGATCGGGACGAACCCGGCGCTGCCGATGCTGTTGATGCACCGGACCTCGTGGGGCACCGACGGGATCCCGTTCGAACGTGTCCGTTCGCTGTTCCGCGGCGACCGGCTCTCCTTCGAGACCCGACTGGGCCGCGTGGAGTAGCCACCCGCCGCATTCAGTCCTCTGAACGCGATATTTGCGGATTCAACGACCGCATCCAGAGGACGAAACGCGGGGTAAAGTAACGCAAATATAACAGGTCTGGTCCACATTTCGGAGGTACTTCACCTGGGGTTAGGACGGGGGTCACGGAGCGTTGGTGCGCGCAGGCGAGCGTCTGCGGTGTGCGAATCCTCATCATCGGCGGCGGAGTGCTCGGCACCCAGCACGCCTGGCAGGCCGTCGAACGCGGCCACGACGTCGTCCAGATCGAACGGGAACCCGAGGCCAGGGGCGCGTCCGTGCGCAACTTCGGCCTGGTCTGGGTCGGCGGCCGCGCCGGCGGTCCCGAACTGGAGACGGCCGCCAGGGCGCGGGTGCTGTGGGAGCGCATCGGGGAACGCGTCGAAGGGATCGGCTTCCGGCCGAACGGCTCGCTCACCGTCGTCCGCACCGAGGCCGAACTCGCCGTCGCGCGGGCGGCCGCCGACACAGTCGAAGACCGCGGCTTCAAACTGCTCGACGCCGCCGAGACCCGCGAACTGAACCCGGCCCTGCGCGGCGAATTCCTCGGCGCGCTCTGGTGCGACCGCGACGCCGCCGTCGAACCGCGCGTCGCCCAGCCCGCCCTCCGCGCCGAGCTCGCGAAGAGCGGCCGCTACACCTGGGTGCCCGGCCGCGAGATCCGCGACCTGACCGATCGCGGCGTCGTCGACGACACGGGCGAGACCCACGAGGGCGACGTCGTGGTGCTGTGCACCGGCGCCTGGACCGGCGGCCTGGTCAAGGAGCTCGCCGGGACGACGCCGGTCCGCCGCGTGCGGCTGCAGATGGCCCAGACCGAGCCGCTCGGGGAAACCCTCACCACCACGGTCGCCGACGCGGACAGCTTCCGCTACTACCCGGCGTACCGCGGCGAGGCGCTCGACGGCCTCAACGCGGGCCAGCCGCAGGGCGAGATCGCCGCGGCCGCCAAGATGCAGCTGCTCATGGTCCAGCGCCTCGACGGCTCGCTGACCATCGGCGACACCCACGAGTACGACGAACCGTTCTCCTTCGACACCACTGAAGCGCCGTACGACCATCTCGCCGAGGTCGCCGGGGCGCTGCTCGGCCGGCCGCTGCCGCGGATCACCCGCCGCTGGGCCGGGGTCTACGCCCAGACCACCGACACCGCCCGGATCGTGCACCGCGCCCGCGTCGCGGACAACGCGTGGCTCGTCACCGGGCCGGGCGGCCGCGGCATGACCTGTTCCCCCGCCATCGCCGAAGACACCGCAGAGGAGCTGTCCTGGTGAACACCGAACTCGTCGTCCTGGACATGGCGGGCACCACCGTCGCCGACGACGGCCTGGTGATCCGCGCCTTCACCGCCGCGATCGCCGCCGCCGGAGTGTCCGAAGAGGACAGCCTCTTCCCCGGCATGCTCGACTACGTCGTCGAAACGATGGGACAGTCCAAGATCGTCGTCTTCCGCGCCCTGCTCGACGGGGACGAAGAACTCGCCCAGCGCGCGAACACCGCCTTCCAGGACGCCTACGGGAAACTCGTCGCCGACGGCCACTGCGAGCCGATCCCCGGCGCCGAGCAGACGATCCAGGAACTGCGTGCCCACGGCGTGAAGGTCGCGCTCACCACCGGCTTCGCGCCGGACACGCAGAACGCGATCCTCGACGCGCTGGGCTGGCACGGCCTCGCCGACGCCGTGCTGGCGCCGGGCGACGGAGTACGCGGCCGCCCGTTCCCCGATCTCGTTCTCGCCGCCGCGCTGCGGCTCGAAGTCACCGATGTCCGCCGGATCGCCGTCGCCGGTGACACCCCGTCGGACGTCCAGACCGGGCTGCGGTCCGGCGCCTCGCTCGTCGCCGGTGTGCTCACCGGATCGGCGAAGAAGCCGGAACTCGAAGCCGCCGGCGCCACCCACGTCCTCGAATCCGTCCGCGACCTCCCCACCCTGCTGTCCTAAAAGGAGCTTTGACGACATGAAGAAACTCGCGGCCACCGCCCTCGCCGGGCTGCTCGCCCTCACCCTGGGTGCCTGCGGCGGGACCGCCGGTGGCGCGTCCGGCGACCAGACCGTCACGCTGTACACAGTGGACGGTCTGGAGGACTGGTACGCCCAGCGCATCGAGGAGTTCAAGGCCAAGACCGGGATCACCGTCCAGGCGGTCACCGCCGGATCCGGCGAGGTCGCCTCGCGGGTGGAGAAGGAGAAGGTCAACACCCAGGCCGACATCCTGGTCACGCTGCCGCCGTTCATCCAGCGGGCCGCGTCGCAGGGCCTGCTCGCCGCCACGGCGCCCGCCGGGATCGACCAGGTCCCCGCCGGGCAGAAGGACGGCCAGGGCCGCTACTTCGCCCTCATGAACAACTACCTCAGCTTCATCCGCAACCCGCAGGCCTCGCCCAAGACCTGGGACGACCTCCTGGCCCCGTCACTCAAGGGCAAGCTCCAGTACTCGACCCCCGGCGAAGCGGGTGACGGCACCGCTGTCCTGCTGCAGCTGCAGCACGTCCTCGGTGATCAGGGCGCGCTCGACTACCTCGCCAAGCTCGAAGCCAACAACGTCGGCCCGTCGTCCTCCACCGGCAAGCTCCAGCCGAAGGTGGCCAAGGCCGAGATCCTGGTGGCCAACGGCGACGTCCAGATGAACCTCGCCGAGATCGAGAAGAGCGGCGGTTTCGAGGTCTTCTTCCCGGCCGACGCGCAGGGCAAGCGCTCCACCTTCGCCCTCCCGTACTACGCCGGTCTGGTGAACAACGCGCCGCACGCCGAGAACGCCAAGAAGTTCCTGGACTTCCTGCTCTCGCCCGAGGTGCAGGGCAAGGCCGTCGACGCCTTCGGTGCCCCGTCGCGGACCGACGTCACACCGTCCGGCCCGCGCGCGGACAAGGTGAAGGCCGCCCTCGCCGGAGTCGAGATCTGGCAGCCGGATTGGGACGCCGTCCTCGCGAAGCTCGACGCCGACCTCGCCGCGTACAAGAAGGCCGTGGGCCGATGACCCCGGCGGTCGAATTCCGCGGCGTGTCCGTCCGTTTCGGCCGGACGACCGCCCTCTCGCCACTGGACCTCACCGTGGCGAGAGGGGAGACGCTGGCGATGCTCGGGCCGTCCGGCTCCGGCAAGTCGACGGCCCTGAAGGCCCTCGCGGGCTTCGTCGTGCCGAGCACCGGCCGGGTCCTGCTCGACGGCGAGGACGTCACCGATCTGCCGCCGCACCGGCGCGGCCTCGGCGTGGTCGTGCAGAGTTACGCGCTGTTTCCGCATATTCGGGTCGAGGCCAACGTCGCTTTCGGCCTCAAGGCACGGAAAACGCCCCGCGCCGAGACAGCGAGCCGGGTCGCCGAGGCACTGGAGCTGGTCGGGATGGGCAAGTACGCCCGCCGGTACCCCCGTGAGCTTTCGGGCGGGCAGCAGCAGCGTGTCGCGCTCGCGCGGGCGTTGGCGATCCGGCCGCGGGTGCTGCTGCTCGACGAACCACTGTCCGCTTTGGACGCCGCCCTGCGCGAGGACATGGTCGCGGAACTGCTGCGGCTGCGGGCCGAACTGCCCGACACCACGCTGATCTACGTCACCCACGACCAGGGCGAGGCGCTGGCGCTGGCCGACCGGATCGCCGTGATGCGCGATTCGCACCTGGTGGAACTCGGGCCCAGCCGCGAGCTGTACCAGCGGCCGTCGACGGAGTTCACCGCGAGCTTCCTCGGCGCGTCCAACCTCATCCCGGTCGAGCTGATCCAGGCCGACGGCACCAGGGTCCGCCTCGGCGACCGCGAACTGGCGGCCGATCCGTCCGGGACCTTCCGGGCGGGCCAGCCGGTCGCGCTCGGCGTCCGGCCGCATCGGGTCGGGATCACCGCGGCGGACACCCCGGGCGCGCTGCCCGCGGTCCTGCGCGGTGTCCAGTGGCGTGGCACGGGTTTCCGGCTCGACCTCGAATTCGCGCACGACGGCAACGAGGTCCGCGCCGAAGTGCCGGACATCGACGGCCTTCCGAACGTGGGGCAGCGGGTCGGAGTGTCCATTCCGGACGGTTGCCCGCTGGTGGGCGTCGGATGACCGGCCTCGCGCTCACCGCCGTGGCGGCACCGGCGCGGCGGCGGGAAAAACAGTCCGGTCGCGGCTGGCTCCTGCTGCCGCCGGTGCTCGTCCTGCTCGGTTTCTTCGGCTACCCGCTGGTGCTGGTCGTCCTGCAGTCGCTGGAATCGAAGACGGGTGAGTTCGGGCTTTCGGTGTGGCTGGACGTCCTGGGCTCGGCGGAATTCCGGGACGCCGCCTGGAAAACCGTCGCCCTCGCGCTCGGCGCCACCGCGGGTTGCGTGGTGCTGGGGACGTTCCTCGCGCTGGTGATCGCGTTCGTGCCGTTCCCCGGCGCGCGGACGCTCTCGCGGCTGGTGGACACCGTGCTCGCGTTCCCGTCGTTCCTCATCGCGCTCGCGTTCACGTTCATCTACGGCAGCGCCGGCATCCTGGGCGCGGGCGGATTCCTGTACTCGCCGTTCGGGATCCTGCTGGCGGAGATCACCTTCTACACGCCGTTCGTGATGCGGCCCGCGCTCGCCGCGTTCGGCCAGGTCTCGTCGGCGCAGATGGAGGTCGCGGCCAGCCTCGGCGCGAAACCCGGTCGCGTGCTGCGCCAGGTGATCCTCCCGGAGGCCTTGCCTTCACTGGCTTCCGGCGCGTGCCTGACCATGCTGCTGGCGATGAACGAGTTCGGCATCGTGCTGTTCCTCGGCGCCAAGGACGTCACGACGCTGCCGATGCTGGTGTACGGCAAGGGGATCGTCACGTTCGACTTCCCGCAGGCCTGTGTCATCGCGGTGGTCAACGTCGTGTTCTCCCTGGCCCTGTACGGAACCTACCGGCGGCTGACGAAGGGAGGCGGCCGTGCTGCTGTGGACCAGGCGTAGCCGAGTCCTGCTGTGGGTGGTGTTCGCGGTGCTGTTCACCGCCATCGTGCTGGCGCCGCTGCTGATGATCGTGCTGGCGTCGGTCGCCGGAAACTGGACGGGACTTCTGCCGGGCGCGCTCACCGGCTCGCATTTCGCGCGGGCGCTGTCCGGGGAGACGTTCGCGAGTCTCTCGGTGAGCATCCAGACGGGTGTCATCGCGTCGCTGGTGTCGGTACTGCTCGGCACGTGGGCCGCGCTCGCGTCGCGGTCGGCGCCGCCGAAGCTGCGCAAGGCCGTCGACACCCTGTTCCACCTGCCGATCGCGGTGCCGTCGGTGGTGCTGGGGCTGGCGCTGCTCGTCGCGTTCAGCCGTCCGCCGCTCGCCTTCAACGGCACGCGCTGGATCGTGCTGCTGGGGCACGTGATGATCCTTCTCCCGTTCTCCTACAGCACGGTCTCGGCCGCGATCGCGCGGATGGATCCGCTGCTGGCACAGGCGGCGGCGAGCCTCGGCGCGTCACCGGCCCGGGTGCTGCTGCGGGTGCGGCTTCCGGTGCTGCTGCCGTCGATCTCGGCGTCGGCGAGCCTCGCGCTGGCGATGTCGATGGGCGAACTGGGCGCGACGATGATGCTGTACCCACCGGACTGGCGGACGCTGCCCGCGAGCATCTTCGCGCTCACCGACCGGGGCCAGGTGTTCCTGGCGTCGGCGAGCACCGTGCTGCTGCTGGCCGTCACGCTCGCCGGGGTGGTGGTCCTCGGGCTGGCGCGCGGCCGTGCGGCACAGCGATGATGCAACCATTCGTCCGCTTCGTTCCGTCTCGACACCATGATGAACGCAGCGAAGACGCTGGGTGCGGTGATCGTGCTCGCCGCGACGACGGCGGCCTGCGGCGCGGGCGGCCCCGGAGCTCCGGCGAACACGAGCACCCCTCCGGTCGTCACCACACCTTCGGATCTGCCCACCTCGCTCCCGGCGAGCCCGCCGGTCGCGAAACCGCCGATGTCCCGGCCGACCGTCGGCCCGCCGCCCTCGGACAAGATGCTGCCGCCGTCCCAGGTCGAGACCCAACTGCCCGTGCAGGTCAGCGCCGAGAACGACGGACTGGCCGTGCACATCGAACTGAGCGGCTGCGACGAGGCGAGGGCGAACCTCGCCGAAGAGAACGCGCAGCGGGTCGTGGTCACCGTGACCATCGACCACGCGAAGCCGGGGCAGATGTGCCCGCAGGTGATCCGCTACGCCGTCCTGCCGGTGAAACTCGCCCAGCCGCTCGGTACCCGGAAGGTCGTCGTTTGACCGGGTTCGGGATGCAACCCGATGGCGGCTTCGTTCCGTCCCAGTCACATGAGGTACTTAACGAATGCCATCGGCCTTGGCCTGATCGTCGTTGCGGTATCCGCCTGCGGGGCGCAGAACCAGGCGGCGGAACCCGCGGCCGGACCCGGGAGCGGCACCCTGAGTACCGTGCCGCCGTCCCCGACCGCGCCGCCTTCGTCGTCGGCTCCCGCGCCGACCAGCAAGCCGGGAAGCCAGCCGGGTGTGCCGGGCGCGCCGCGCCAGGAGGTGCCGGAAGGCAGCACCAAGCTGCCGGACAAGCAGCTCGACGCGTCGGCACTGCCTGCGGACTACCCGCGTGAGGTGTACACCAGCAACGGCGGGACGATCCTGAACATCCGCGGCCAGGAAGGCGGCTGCGGGCACGCGACGGCGGAGGCCGCGCAGCAGGACGGGACCAGGGTCACCGTCAACCTGACCGAACTGAAGGGCCAGACCGGCCAGATGTGCACGATGGACATCCGGCATCCGGTGATCTCGGTGGCGCTTTCGGCGCCGCTGGGGGAGCGGACCGTGGTCCTCAAGCAGATGCGATAACGCCTACGCGCGCTATGAACGGTCCGTTCCTTGCAAAATTTGCAAGGAACGGACCGTTCATAGCGTTCTGCAGCTGACGAACGTACATGAAGGCCCTCTTCACTGCGTCTAGCGCAAGGAAGGGGGCCTTCATGTACTGCGACATGGTGTGAAGGTCGAGTTTCCTCGGCTCAGCCGAGGGAAGGGGGCCTTCACGCGCAGCCGTTGCGACTGCTGGTGCGTTCGGGGCGAACGTGACGATCCGCCGAGTCCGTGAAGGCCTCCTTCCCTACCCTGAAGGTAGTGAAGGAGGCCTTCACGGACAGGATCGTGGACTACCGGAAGCTGATCTGCAGCACCGGTTCCGACGTGGCCTCGAAGAAGTCGTTGCCCTTGTCGTCGATGACGATGAACGCGGGGAAGTCCTCCACCTCGATCTTCCAGACCGCTTCCATCCCCAGCTCGGCGTACTCGAGCACGTCGACCTTCTTGATGCAGTCCTGCGCGAGCCGCGCGGCCGGGCCGCCGATCGAGCCGAGGTAGAACCCGCCGTGCTCGTTGCACGCGGCGGTCACCTTCTTGGACCGGTTGCCCTTCGCCAGCATCACCAGCGAACCGCCGGCGGCCTGGAACTGCTCGACGTAGGAGTCCATGCGGCCCGCGGTCGTTGGCCCGAAGGAACCCGACGCGTAACCCTCGGGCGTCTTCGCCGGGCCCGCGTAGTACACGGGGTGGTCGCGAAGGTACTGAGGCATCTCTTCACCCGCGTCGAGCCGCTCGGCGATCTTCGCGTGCGCGATGTCGCGTGCGACGACGAGCGGGCCGGTCAGCGACAGGCGGGTCTTCACCGGCAGCTGCGAGAGCTGGGCGCGGATCTCGGCCATCGGCCGGTTCAGGTCGACGGTCACCACCTCGTCGGACAGGTCGTCCTCGGTGACGTCCGGCAGGAACTGCGCGGGGTCGCGCTCCAGCTGCTCCAGGAACACGCCGTCGGCGGTGATCTTCGCCTTCGCCTGGCGGTCGGCCGAGCACGACACGGCGACGCCGACCGGGCAGGACGCGCCGTGGCGCGGCAGGCGGATCACGCGGACGTCGTGGCAGAAGTACTTGCCGCCGAACTGCGCGCCGATGCCGAACTGGCGCGTCATCTCCAGCACCTGCTGTTCGAGGTCGACGTCGCGGAAACCGTGACCCAGCTCGGAACCCTCGGTGGGCAGGTCGTCGAGATAGCGGGCAGAGGCCAGCTTCGCGACCTTCAGGTTGAACTCCGCCGACGTGCCGCCGACGACGATCGCGAGGTGGTACGGCGGGCAGGCCGCGGTGCCGAGGCTGCGCAGCTTCTCGTCGAGGAACTTCGCGAGGCGCTTCGGGTTCAGGACGGCTTTCGTTTCCTGATAGAGGAACGTCTTGTTCGCGCTGCCGCCACCCTTGGCCATGAACAGGAATTCATAGCTCGGGTCGCCTTGACCGTCTTTGTGATAGAGCTCGATCTGCGCGGGCAAGTTGGTGCCGGTATTGCGCTCATCCCAGAAATTCACCGGCGCCATCTGCGAATAGCGCAGATTCAACTCCTGATAGGCGTCGAAAATACCGCGCGAGAGCGCGCGCTCGTCGTCCGCGCCGGTGAGCACGCCTTCGCCGCGTTTGCCGATCACGATCGCGGTGCCGGTGTCCTGGCACATCGGCAGGACACCGCCGGCGGAGATCGCCGCGTTGCGCAGCAGGTCCATCGCGACGAACCGGTCGTTGCCGCTGGCCTCGGGATCGTCGACGATCGCCCGCAGCTGCGCCAGGTGTGACGAGCGCAACAGGTGCTGGATGTCGGTGATCGCGGTCTTGGCGAGTTTGGTCAGCGCCTCGGGCTCGACCTTGAGGAACTTCCGGCCCGCGGCTTCGACGACCTCGACACCTTCGGTGCCGATCAGCCGGTACTCGGTGCGGGTGTCCTTGGCGAGCGGAAGGACTTCGGTGTACTGGAACGTGGTGGGCGCCACTGCGCGGGCTCCTTTGCCGGCATCGGGAACCCGCTCACGGTACTAGGCGGGCCCCACGTGACCGGCGGCACGTCCGACGCGAAGGCGCGAGAATGCAATTCCCGCCCTGCATTTTGTCGCCGCGCCCCACGAATAGTTCGGGAGGCCGGGCCCACCCCGACGGACCCGACCTCCCGGGGAAAGCGATCCGGGCGCGAACACCCGACCGCGAAGACTTTTTACCTGCTCGACGGTCTCGTGACGCAGGTCATAAGTCAACGCTGCCGAACGGGTGTTGCTTTTTCCGCGCCGAAAGGCTCTGTGCCGCTACGAAGCGTAGGCGCGCAGGCGGTCCGCCCGCTCACCCTGACGCAGCTTCGACATGACCTCTCGCTCGATCTGCCGAACGCGCTCACGGGAGAGCCCGAAGTGCTTGCCGATCTGGTCGAGCGTGCGCGGCTGGCCGTCGTCGAGGCCGTAGCGGAGGCGGATCACCTGGGACTCGCGGTCGTCCAGCGTCGCGAGCACGCGGCGCAGGTCGTCCTGGAGCAGACCGGAGATCACGGCGCTCTCGGCGTCGGTCGCCTCGGAGTCCTCGATGAAGTCACCGAGCGGGGCGTCCTCCTCGGTGCCGACCGGCATGTCGAGGCTCACCGGGTCACGCGAGTGGTCGAGCAGGTCGGAGATCTTGTGCGCCGGGATACCCGATTCGGCGGCCAGCTCCTCGTGGGTGGCGTCCCGGCCGAGCTGCTGGTGCAGGTCGCGCTTGATGCGGGCCAGCTTGTTCACCTGTTCCACCAGGTGGACCGGCAGCCGGATGGTGCGTCCCTGGTCGGCCATCCCCCTGGTGATGGCCTGGCGGATCCACCAGGTGGCGTACGTCGAGAACTTGAACCCCTTGGAGTAGTCGAACTTCTCCACCGCGCGGATCAGACCCAGGTTCCCCTCCTGGATCAGGTCGAGCAGCGGCATCCCCCGGCCGGTGTAGCGCTTCGCGAGCGAGACCACGAGGCGGAGGTTGGCCTCCAGCAGGTGGTTCTTCGCGCTGTGGCCGTCACGCACGAGGGCGGACATCTCCGAACGCCGCTTCGGCGTGAGACCCTCGGCGGTGTCCAGCATGTGCTGGGCGAACACACCGGCTTCGATGCGCTTGGCCAGCTCGACCTCGTCGGCGGCGGACAGCAGCGCCGTCTTGCCGATTCCGTTGAGGTACACGCGAACGAGGTCCGCGGCCGGGCTCTGGGCGTCGAGGTCGGCGTCGGTGAGCGCCCCCGTGCTCACCGGCTCCTGGGTGGATTGCGCCGGGATACGGCGCTCGCGAATCCCGCGCGCTTCGCGTTCGAGAGTCTGGACTGACATTCTGCCTCCCCGGTCACGGGCTGAACGTGCTGCGATGTGTCCGCCGGATCCGCCTCGGCGTAACAGGCCCTGTGGAAAACCCGCTACTCCTCGTCGGCCCAGCTTGGCTGGACACTTGGCTCAACGCCGGGAGGTCCGAAAACGTTCCCGGCCGCTACAGAGGAGACGGGCGGCTGACCTGGGGCGTTGCTCGACCAACCCTGAGCTTTTCCTGAGAATGCCCGTGCCCGGGAGAAAGAAACGTGGTCTAGACCTCTATGAGGAGGGTGAACGGACCGTCGTTCACGCTCCGGACCGCCATCATGGCCCCGAACCGGCCGGTTTCGACCCGGGCGCCGCGATCGCGCAACGCGTCGACGACGGCCGTCACGAGCGGTTCGGCGACCTCGGGCCGGGCGGCCGCGGTCCAGGAGGGACGGCGGCCTTTGCGGGTGTCGCCGTACAGGGTGAACTGGCTGACGACGAGAAGGGGTGCGCCGGTGGTGGCGCACGACTCCTCGTCGCGAAGTATGCGAGCTTCGTGCAGTTTGCGGGCCATCGTCGGCACCTTGGACATGTCGTCGTCGGCGTGGATTCCCAGCAGCACCAGCAAACCCGGCTCGTCGATGGCGCCGGTCACCTCGTCGCCGACGGTCACGCTCGCTTCCGTGACCCTCGCCACCACCGCCCGCATCAGACGGCGGGCAGCAGCATGCCGTGCCGGACCAGTTCCCGGACGACGGGGAGCGCGGCCTCGGCCAGTTCCTCCGGTTCCAGGCCCTGAGCGGCCGCCAGGAGCACGATCAGATCCTCCAAAGGCAAAGCGCCCTGACAGCCGGCGAGCAGCCGTGTCGCGAGCTCGTCCACTTCGTGCGACCAACCGGGACCGTCGGTGCGGTGCAGCCGCTGGACGGTCGTGGCCCAGCCCTCCTCACCCGGCTCGGCGACGCTCTCCAGAAGGACGGTCTCCGGGACCCGGAACCGGACATCGAGGAGCGAATCCCCGTTGGTACGAAGCCATTCCACCCGGTCCAGCCAGTTCGCGGCCTCGGCGCCCAGCGGGTCGTCGTAGGCCTGGCGCAGGTCCTCGCACACGATCGTCGGGGTCGCGCCGTCCGCCCGGCGGAGGGTGACGAAGCCGAAACCGATGCCCTGGACGTCGTTCTCGGCGAACCAGTCGAGCCACGCGCCCGATTTCGCGCGGCCTTCGGGGGAGCGGGGGTCGATGCCCGCGTCACGCAGCCACGTGCCGACGTAGAGGCCCGGATCGGCGATGTCCCGCTGGACGAACCACGCGTCGGTCTCGGCGGGCAGCCAGCGGGTCACCCGATCGCCCCAGTCCTCGCCCTTCACGTGCAGCCAGGACGCCAGGAGCTGGCCGGTGCCGCCGTCGTTGAGGAACCCGGGCAGCTGCCGCACCACGAGCGCGCTGGCGTCGTCACCGGCGAGACCGGAGTCGCGGTAGGTGTAGTCGACCCGCGGCGGGCCCACCACGAACGGTGGATTGCAGACGATCTGGTCGAACCGGCGCCGCGCGACCGGCGCGAACCATTCGCCCCGGACGAGCTCGACGTCCAGCTCGTTGAGCCGGAACGTGGCCGCGGCCAGCGCCAGCGCCCGGGCCGAGACGTCGGTCGCGGTGACCTTCTTCGCGTGCCGGGTGGCGTGCAGCGCCTGGACGCCGTTGCCCGTGCCGACGTCGAGCAGGTTGCCGACCTCGCGGCGGCTGGTGGCCCGGATCAGGCTGAGGGAGGCGTGCCCGACACCGAGCACGTGGTCTTCGGGCACCGTGCGGCCCAGGATGTCGGCGTCGAGGTCGGCGACGACCCACCACGAGCCTTCGTCGTCGCCGTGCGGGCGGACGTCGAGACCGGCGCGGTAACCGTCGGCCACGGGCACGAGCAGGGTGGCGGCGACCGCGTCATCGAGGGAAAGCGGCGCGAAAGCAGCCTCGACGTCCTTCTCCGGTTCGGTCGACCCCAGAAGGAACAGCCGGATCAGCGTGCCGAGCTCACCCGAGTCACGCGTCGCGCGGTAGGCGAGTTCGGGTTCGCCGCGTCCGAGGGCGCCGTGGGCGGAGCCGAGGGCGCCGACCACGCCGTCGGCGTCGTAACCCGTCCGGCGGAAGGCGTCACGGAGCCTCGCGCAAACGTCGTCGGACAGGTCGGGGAGGGCCGCTCGTGTGCTCACGATGAGTAATACTGCCAGGATGAGGTCGTGAGCCTCGAAAGTGTCCTGGCACCGCTGCAGGCGGCGCTGCCCGGACTGGAAGACCTGTACATCGACCTCCACCGGCATCCGGAGCTGTCGTTCGCCGAAACCCGCACCGCCGCCGAACTGGCGCGGCGCCTGGAGGCCGACGGTTACGAGGTGCACACCGGTATCGGGCGCACCGGCGTCCTGGGCGTGCTGCGCAACGGCCCCGGCCCCAAGGTGATGCTGCGCGCCGACATCGACGCGCTGCCGGTCGAGGAGAAGACCGGCCTGCCGTACGCGAGCACGGCGCGCGGGGTCGACGCCGACGGCCGCGACGTGCCGGTGATGCACGCCTGCGGTCACGACATGCACGCCACCTGGCTCTCCGGCGCCGCGTCGCTGCTCGCGGCCGGACGCGAGCACTGGTCGGGCACGCTGATGGTCGTCTTCCAGCCGGGTGAGGAGGCTGGGGACGGCGCCGCCGGCATGGTCCGTGACGGCGTCTTCGGTCCCGCCGGCAAGCCCGACGTGGTGCTCGGCCAGCATGTCGTGCCCGGTCCCGCGGGCTGGGTGCTGACCAGGCCGGGCGTGATCATGGCGGCCACCGACGCGCTCCGCATCACCCTGCACGGCCGGGGCGGGCACGGCTCACGCCCCGAGACCACGGTGGATCCCGCCGTGCTCGCCGCGTCCGTGGTGCTCAAACTGCAGACCATCGTGTCGCGGGAGATCTCGGCGACCGAATCGGCGGTGGTGACCGTGGGATCGCTGCACGTCGGGACCGCGCACAACATCATCGCCGACCACGCCGTCCTCGAGGTCAACATCCGGTCGTTCGACCAGGCCGTGCGGGAGAAGGTCGTCGCGGCGGTCGAACGGATCGTCCAGGGCGAGGCGGCCACCGCGGGCGCGCCGAAACCGCCGGAGATCGAGCGGATCGGCGCGTTCCCGGTCACCGAGAACGACGACGCGGCCACCGAGGGGCTCACCGCCGCCTTCCGCGACCACTTCGGCGAGGGCCGCGTGATGCCCGCGCCGCTGGTCACCGGTAGCGAGGACTTCAGCGAATTCGGCCGCGCCGCCGGGGTGCCCTCGGTGTTCTGGCTGGTCGGCGGCCTGGACGAGGGCAAGGTGATCGCCGCGATGACCGCCGGGCGCTTCGAACAGGACATCCCGTCGAACCACTCGCCGCTCTTCGCGCCGATCCCGCAACCGACGCTTTCGGCCGGCGTCGAGACGCTCGTGGTCGCGGCTTTGCACCGGCTCACCCACCCGGGTGTCGGATGAGCCGGGGGAGTGGGAGCATGGAAGCCGGAGGTGGTGCTGTGAACGCGCCCGCCCACGGTCCCGAACCGAGGGAACCCGCTCCGGTGCTGATCACCGAAGCCGCCCCGTCCTACGAAGACCAGCTGGCCAAGCGGAAGCGGAAGTACATCATCATGATGTCGTTCCGCATCCCGTGCCTGATCCTCGCCGGGATCTTCTACCAGACCTGGTGGCTCGCGCTGGCGCTGATCGCGATCTCGATCCCGCTGCCGTGGATCGCCGTCCTGGTGGCCAACGACCGGCCGCCGCGCAAGAGCGAGAAGGTCAACCGGTACCAGGCCGAACCGACCCGCATCGAAAGCTCCGGTCACCGCGTCATCGACGGCGGCTGACTCGTTTCGCGCGTGCTATGAACGGTCCGTTCCTTGCGAAATTCGCAAGGAACGGACCGTTCATAGCGTTCGGTGAGGCTTAAGGCTGCGGCCCGACCTTCGCGACCGCCTGGGCACCCAGCCGCGTCCCGGCCCGAAGCACCTCCACCGTGGACTCGCCGCGCAGCCACGCCGCCAGCACACCGGCGTCGAAGGCGTCCCCGGCACCGGTCGAATCGACGCACTCCGCCGGCTGCGCGGGCACCGAGGTGATGGTGCCGCTCGCGTCCACCCAGCTGGCGCCGTCGAGACCGGCGGTGACCACGACCTCGCCGACGTAGTCCAGCAGTTCCTTCGCCGCCTCGGGATCACTCGACCCGGTCAGCGCGACCAGTTCGCTGGTGTTCGGCATCAGCAGGTCCACGCCGCGCACGTCGTCGAGGAAGGCCGCGGGATCGGTGATCAGCGTCGCCGCCTGCGGGTCGACCGACGTCGTCAGCCCGGCCTTCTTCGCCGCCGCCAGCGACGCGAGCGCCGCGGGCCGTGACGACGGGTACAGCAGGACGTAGCCCGAGAGATGCAGGTGACTCGCCCCGGCCAGGGCCGCCTCGGTGATGTCCTCCGGGCTGAACTTCGCGTTGGCCGCGCGGTCGGCGAGCATGCTCCGCTCACCCGCCCCGTCGACGAGCACGACGACGCAGAACGTCGGCTCCTCGGGGTCCACCGCGAACTCGCAGCGGACGCCCGCCGCCTCCAGTTCGCTCTTCACCATGCGGCCGCCGGAGTCGTCCCCGATCCGCGCCACCAGAGTGGTCTCGGTGTCCTCGGCCCGCAGCCACAGCGCGGTGTTCGCCCCCGCGCCGCCGCTGGTGAAGTGGACCTTCGCGCGGATGTCGCCGCCGTGCGGGATGGGACCTTCGTGCCGCGCGACGACGTCGAGACCGACGTCGCCGACGACGACGATGCCGCTCATGCGGTCGTCCCGGCGAGCGCGACGGCGACCTCGGTGGCCAGTTCCGCGTTGGACAGCACCAGGGCCTCGTTCGCGTCGAGGCTCACGCCCTCGCTGGCGGTGTGGAAGTGCTCCAGCAGCACCGGTGTGACGTCCTTTCCGTGCACGCCACGGGTCTTGAGGAGTTCCAGTCCCTCGGCGAGCAGCCGGTCGTGTAGTTCCCGGTCCATTTCGGACGCTTCCGGGATCGGATTCGCCAGCAGGACACCGGAAGACGCGTGCGCCCGGTGCGCGGCGATGACCGCGGCGGCCCGCGCGGCGTCGTCGACCCGCCACGGCACCTCGAAACCGGACGAGCGGAGGTAGAACGCCGGGAACTCGCCGGTGCGGTAGCCCAGCACGGGTACCGAGTTGGTCTCCAGCACTTCGAGGGTCGCGGCGATGTCGAGTACCGACTTAACGCCCGAGCAGACGACCGTGGTGGGCACCTTCGCGAGCACGCCCAGATCCGCCGACACGTCCCAGCTCTGCGCCGCGCCCTGGTGCACGCCGCCGAGCCCGCCGGTGGCGAACATCCCGATCCCGGCCGCGGCGGCGAGTGCCGCGGTGCTCGCGACGGTGGTCGCGCCGGAGCGGCCGAGGCCGACGGCCGGGCCGATGTCGCGCAGGGAGAGCTTGTCCAGGTCCGCGCCGGGCGCGCACACGCGTTCCAGCTGCTCGCCGGTGAGGCCGATCAGGGGGACGCCGTCGAGGACGGCGATGGTCGCGGGAACGGCGCCGCCGTCGCGCACGACCTTCTCCAGCCGCCGGGCGACGTCGAGGTTGCGGCCGGGCGGGAGACCGTGGGAGAGGATGGTGCTCTCCAGCGCGACGACGGGGTCACCGGCGGCGAGGGCGGAGGCGACCTCTTCGTGAAGGGACAGTTGCGGAGTCACGAACGAACATCATCGGTGATGTGGGTCCGCGTCACGCCATCGGGTCAGTTCGTTCGAGAGGTTCTCGCGCGCCTTGGCCTCCCAGCGTGCCCGCCCGATGTCGCTGCGGTACAGCCGCGGCCTGGCCAGCAGGTTTTCCAGCACGGCCGCGCGACCCGCCCGCCAGTCCTCGTCGGAGTAGATCGAGTACTCCTCCCGGACACCGTTCGCGTACTGCTCGTAGTCCTCCGGCGCGGCGCCGAGGATCGCCAGATCGGCGTCCAGCAGCGCGGTGGCGAGGAGGTCTTCGTCGGGGGCGGCGTGGTGGATGGTGCTGAGGATCAGCTCGCCGGCGCGTTCGACGTCGGCCGCGGGGACACCGGCGTTGGTGAGTTCGTCGCGGGTCCAGGCGGCGCTGGCCTGCTCGTCCTCGCCGGGGCGGGCGTCGTAGACGACGTCGTGCGTCCACGCCGCGATGGCGACGAGGGCCCGTTCGCGGGCGCCGAGCCCGAAGGCGACGGCGAGGGCCCCGCTGTCCCGCGCGACGGCCGTGACGTGCCCGAGATCGTGATAGCGCCGGTGCGGCTCGGCGTAGCGGGCCTGGAGGTCGTTCCACGCGACGGCGGCGATCTGGTGATCGCCACCGAGCCGGGTGATCGCGGTCGGCCAGTCCATCAGTCGAAGATCCCGCGTGCCTTGGCCACCTCGTGCAGCCAGCCTTCGAGCTGCGGCTCCCACTTGACCCGCTCCAGCGCGGCGTGGTCGACCTTGAACAGGCCGAGGAACTCCTGACCGCGTCCGCCGAAGCCGCCGCTCTTGGACACCCGGACCCGTTTGGTCACCTCCAGCACGACCTGCGTCTCCGACGGCGAGGACAGGAAGGTCACCGCCACCGAGGTGAAGACGGGCGCGAACCGCGGCGAGGGGGAGAAGCGGATCTCCTGGAAGAAGGGAAGCTGCTGGACCGCGCCGTCGACCCGGCCGCGTTCCAGCACGGCCTCGCGGAAGACGAAGCCGATCCGGCTGAAGGCGTCCAGTATCCGTTTCTGCGCGGGCAGCGGCTCGATCGCGGCGGCGTCGACGTCGACCGGGTCGGTGACGGAGTTCGCGATGTCGAGGCTGGTCTGCAGGCCGACGGCCATCCCGTTCAGCGGTTTGCCGAAGACGCTGGAGATCGGCGTCTCCCAGGGCAGGGCGACCTCGAACGGGATGCGGACCTGCTGGCCGGGGCCGATGCGCTCGTTGCCCGCGAGCTGCTGGGTGCCGAACTCGAGGTCCTCGACGCCGGGGCGGCGTTCGTCCGGGAGCGTGACCCTGGCGAGCAGTTTGACCGAGAGACCGTTGATCTCTTGATCGACTTCGCCGCCGAGCAGCAGGACCTCGCCGCGCAACGGGCGGCCGGGGGAGACCGTGCGGTCGAGCAGCCGGGCGTCGATCTTCGCCCCGCCCGAGCCGAACGTCGCGAGCACCTTCTGGAACATGGGCGAGATCCTGCCAGGTCGCCGGTGTGCGCAGGAGGATTTGGGGCATTATGGAGGGGTGAGTACTCAGACCCTTCCGAAGCCGGATACCCGTCCCGAGGGCACCGACGGCACCGACGACGATTCGCCCAAGATGTTCCACTACGTGCGCAAGAACAAGATCGCCGAAAGCGCGGTCATGGGCACGCACGTGGTGGCGCTGTGCGGTGAGGTCTTCCCGGTGACGAAGTCGGCGAAGCCCGGTTCGCCGGTCTGCCCGGACTGTAAGAAGATCTACGACGGTCTCAAGCCGGGCGACTGAGTGTCCGTCCGGTGTCCGATACCGGACAAAATCTGAAAATCCTTCACATGGCGGCTGCCCGTCCCGGTTTTCGCTGGTAATCAGTACCCGCCAGCGAAACCCAGCCGGGACGGAGCCTTCATGCGTAGAACCGGGATCGTGCTCGCCATCGCCGCGTTGGTCGCGGTGTTCTCACCCGCCGCCGCCCAGGCCGTCACCGGCTGGACCACGGTCGGTTCGGACAACGCCCGCCCGCTCGACGAGGGCCAGGGCCTCGCCACCATCGAACGGCCGTCCGGGACGATCTACCGCTACACCGGGATCGCGACCGTCCCGATGAGCCTCTCCACCCAGGGCTGGAACCACGTCGGCGACCCGGGTTCCGCGCAGGGCTGGTACGTCGAGCCGTACCAGCGCGACGACCGGGGAGCGAAGCTCTTCCGCGTCGAGTCGCCCGACGGGAAGTGGGCGAACTACACGCACACGCTGGAATCGTGGGAGGCGAACAACAACTCGTTCGCCGCCGTGACGCCGGACGCGCGCTGGATGGTGGCGGGCGAGTGGGGCACGATGGACCGCCTCCTCGTGCACCCGATGCCCGGCGTCGCGCACACAAACCCGGCGGCGAACCTGCCGTACTCGTCCGCGATCCGGCTCGACAAACCCGTGCGGGACATCCAGGGCTGCGACTTCGTCACCGCGACCCGGCTGCTGTGCTCGTCCGACGATCCCGAGGGCTTGCTGTTCGGGACCACGAAGCCGCTGCTGCAGGTGGATCTTTCCGGCGTGCTGTCGGGTTCGGACGTGACCGGGCGGGTGACGTCGCTGGGGCAACTGCCCCTCAAGAGCACCTGCAGCGGGAACTTCGAGACCGAGGGAATCGACGTCGCCGCCGACGGGACCCTGCGGGTCGTCGTGCTCTCGCCTTCGTGGTGCGTGGCCTTCGACAGCAAGACGTGGCGGTTCCGCAAGGCGTGACACGCCCATGCAGTTAGTCGGCTAAGTGCGAAAGGCACGCCGGGCGCCCACCCGGCCCCGGCGTGCCTTCCTCCCCCGCCCCCAGGTCTACGCGGTCGGTTCCGGAGTCAGCGTCTCGGAGGACGGAGCCGCCGAAGGGGACCGGCGGGCCGCCTTCTTCGCGCGGCGCTTCTCCTTCCGCGTCTCGACCATCGTGTAGAGCGTCGGCACCAGGATCAGCGTCAGCAGGGTCGAGCTGACCAGCCCGCCGATCACCACGATCGCCAGCGGCTGCCCGATGAACCCGCCCTGCCCGGTCAGCCCGAGCGCCATCGGGACCAGCGCGAAGATGGTCGCCGCCGCGGTCATCAGGATCGGCCGCAGCCGTCGCCTGCCGCCTTCGACGACGGCGTCGGCGACGCTCATCCCCGAAGCCCGGTACTGGTTGATCAGGTCGATCAGCACGATCGCGTTGGTCACCACGATGCCGACGAGCATCAGCATCCCGATCAGCGCGGGCAGGCCCAGCGCGGTCCCGGTGGCCAGCAGCAGCCCGATCGCGCCGGTCGCCGCGAACGGGATCGACACCAGCAGGATCAGCGGCTGGATCAGGCTGCGGAACGTCGCCACCATGATCAGGTACACGATCGCGACCGCGGCCAGCAGCGCGAGGAACAGGTTCCCGAACGCCTCCTGCTGATCCTCGCTGACCCCGCCGAGCTTGTACGCCGCGCCGCCGCTGAAGGTCAGTCCGTCCAGTTTGGACTGGATGGCCTTCGTGGTGGCGGCCAGGTCGGCGCCGGTGTTCTTGGCGGTGACCGTGGTGCTCAGCTCGCCCGAGGTGCGGTGCACCGCGGCCGGGCCGTCCACTGTGGACACGGTGGCGACCGAGTCCAGCCGGACCACGCCGGTCGCGCTCGGGATCGGCAGCGCCTTGACCGCGTCGACCGACACCGGGGCCGTGCCCGCGCGCAGCACGATGTCCGTGCGCTGACCGTCGACCGGCAGCTGCGTCACCGTGCGGCCGGCGATGGCCTGGTTCGCGATCTGGCCGATCGTGGTCGCCGAAAGCCCGCTCGCGGCGGCCTTGGCGGCGTCGACCTCGACCTGCACGCGCGGCGAGCCCTGCGCGAGGTCACTGGTCACCTCGGTGAGGTCCGGGACGCCGGACATCGCCTGGCGGACCTGCTCGGCGGCGGGCTTCAGCGCCGCCTCGTCCGGCGCGGTGACGGTGATCGAGACCTGGTCGGAGTTGAACCCGCCGGCTTCCGCGCCGATCTTGACCTCACCGAGTTCCGGCTTGTCCAGCTTGCCCCGCAAGCGATCCGACAGCGCGTCGAGGTCGGTGTCCTTGGCGACGGTGACCTGGATGCTGGTCGCCGTCCCGCCACCGCCGAAGAAGTTCCCTCCGCCGATGCTGACCTGATACGTCTCGACGGCCGGTTCGGCGGCGAGCGCCTGCTCGACCGCGCCCGCGGCCTTCTCCTTGGCCTCGGGACTGGTGCCGGGCGGCAGCTTCTGCGAAAGGCTCAGCGTCGTGGAGCCGGACTGGTCGAGGAAGTTCGTGTTCAGCTGCGAGGCCAGGCCGACCGTGCCGCCGAAGATGATCAGCGCCAGCAGCACGACGGTGACGCGGCGCCGGGTCGCGAACCGGATCACCGGCACGTATCCGCGCTGCAGCAGCCCGCGCCGTTCCTTGTCCTCGGCGGCCTGGCGCGTGAGCTCGGCCTCGCGTTCGTCGGCCGGGGCCTTGGGCGGTTTGAGGAACCAGTACGCCAGCACCGGGACGATCGTCAGCGAGACCAGCAACGACGCCAGCAGCGCCACGGTGACCGTGACCGCGAACGGCGAGAACAGCTCGCCGACGAACCCGCCCACGAAGGCGATCGGCAGGAACACCGCGACCGTGGTGAGGGTGGACGACGTCACCGCACCCGCGACCTCGCGCACGCCGTCGAGCACCGCGCGCTGCTTGTCCTCGCCGTAGGCCAGATGTCGTTTGATGTTCTCCAGCACCACGATCGAGTCGTCGACCACCCGCCCGATGGCGATGGTGAGCGCGCCGAGGGTGAGCAGGTTCAGCGAAAGATCGCCGGTCCACAACGCCAGCAGTGCCACGACCACCGAAAGCGGGATCGACACCGCCGTCACCAGCGTCGAGCGCACCGACATCAGGAACAGCAGGATCACCACGACCGCGAACGCCAGCCCCAGCAGGCCCTCGGTGGTCAGGCCGCTGATCGCGTCCTTGACCGGGGTGCCCTGGTCGAACACGACGCTCATCTCGGCGCCGATCTTCTTCGACAGCTCGGGCAGCTTGTCCCGCACCGCTTCCGAGATCGCGACCGCGTTCCCGTTCTCCACCATGGTGATCGAAAGCCCGAGGCTCGGCTTGCCGTTGGTGCGCGTGATCGACGTCGGCGGCGCGAAGCCCGCCTGGACGTCCGCGACGTCACCGAGCTTCACCGGCTTGCCCGCCGGCGCCCCCGGACGGGAAGGCTGCGAAGGGGTGAGATACACGTTCTTGATCGTGTCCACTGTGGTCGGTCCGCCGCCGACCTGGACGGTGAGCGTCTTGTCGCCTTCGGTGAGCGTCCCGGCCGGGACGGCGGCACCGGCGGTCTGCAGCGTGGTGGCGATCGACGACGGGTCGACCCCCGCGGCCGCCAGTTTCGCGTAGTCCAGCGCGATGGTGACCCGCGGCTGCCGCACACCGGTGACGTCGACCTCGCGGACGCCGTCGATCTTGCGCAGTTCCGGCGCGACCTCCCCGGTCAGCGCGGGCGCGAGCGCCTGCGGGTCACCGGTGGTCCCGGCGGCGAGCAGCACGACCGGGAGATCGTCGGTGGACCCCGCGGACACCGTCGGCTCGCTGTTCTGCGGCAGGCGGGCCTTGAGCCCGTCGATGACGCGCTGGATCTGCCCCACGGCCGCGTCGATGTCCGTGCCGAACTCGAACTGCGCGGTGATCCGCGACAGCCCCTCCGACGACGTCGAGCTCAGTTCTTCGAGCCCCTTCAAACCCTGCAGCCCGCCTTCGAGCGGCTCGGTGACCTGACGGTCGACCGCGTCCGGCGACGCGCCCGCGTACGGCGTGATGACCTGCGCCTGCGGGAACTGCAGTGACGGGAACAGCTGCTGCTTCAGCTGCGGCAGGGCGAAGGCGCCGAAGCCGATCACCACCAGGGCGAGCAGCCCGATGAGACTTCGGTTGCGCAGGCTCAGTCTGGCCAGCGTGGACATGACGGGATCCCCCAGGAAGACAACTCGGGAACGTGCGGATTACCGCGAGCTTTTCATGGCGGCGGGTGGACTGGATTCACACCACGGGTGGAATCGGAGTACGACTTCGGGATGAGGTCCTGCTCAGACTGGCCTCAATTTTGCCGTTCGGTCACCTGATCGGTTTCGCTCTGCGTTTCTTCGTTCACCGATTGTTCTGATTCGGTCTCGTCGTTCTGGCGGGGGCGGCGGAGCGGGACGGTCGTCCGTTCCCACAGTTTGCGGCCCTCTTCGGCACGGATCCGTTCGCTGGCGCGTTCCATTTCCAGCCGCCGCCATTTCCGGCGCTGGCGTTTCGTCGCCTTGGCGGGCCACAGTTCCTGGATCGCGCTGTTGAAGTACGCGCCGCCGACCACCGCGAGCCCGATGAAGAACATCAGCAACAGGAACGCGATCGGCGCGGCGAGCGCGCCGTAGGTGTAGCCGGTCTTGGTGATCCAGTTCAGGTAGATCCGCAGCCCGATGCTGGAGAGCAGGAACACGACCATGGCGAGCATCGCGCCCGGCAGCCCGCGGTGCCACGGCAGCCTGCGTGGCAGGGACAGCTTGTACAGCGTCGTCAGCGCCAGCACGATCATCACGGCCAGCACCGGGTAGTACAGCGTGCCGACCCAGTACGACACCGTGTCGCGCCAGTCGGTGGGGAAGAACTGGGGGAGCAGGTCCGGCCCGATCGCCAGCAGCGGCAGCCCGACCACCAGGATGACCAGCCCGGCCAGGTACAGCAGCAGCGCGAAGATCCGCTGCCAGACGTCGTTGCGGACGCCGTACTGGTCGTGCGCGACGGTGATCGCGTCGACGAACGACGACATCGCCGACGAACCGGCCCACAGCGAGATCAGGAAGCCGACGGAGACGATCTCGCCCTTGCCGACGGTGAGGATGCTGTTGACCGTCGGCTCGATGATGTCGTGGACGGCGTTGTCGCTGAAGATCGTCTTGCTGAAGGTGATGATCCGGTCGTGGACCGCGGTCACGACCTCCTGGCCGAACCAGTCGCCGACGAAACCGAGGCAACCGAGGAGACCGAGCAGCAGCGGCGGCAGCGACAGCGTCTGCCAGAACGCGGCTTCGGCGGCCTCGGAGAAGATGTTGCCGTCCCAGGCCTTGCTGAGCGTGCGGCTGAGCAGGCGCAACGGCCCCCTGCGGCCCTTCGCGACCTCGGCGGCCGTGTCGGGACGGCCGTTCTCCTCGCTCATGCAGCTCCTCCGCCGGCGCCGAGCGCCCTTGACGGTGTCCAGCATGGTCCATGCCGCGCCATTCGGCTCGCCACCCCTGGGTTTTCGGGTGAGTAACCCGACAACGGGGGTGGCGCTTCCGGCGTTCCACGGGGCTGGAAGGTAGGCTCCCCGGAGTGCCCTCACCTCAGGCGCCGGCGTCGCGGCCGGATACCCAAGTGGGGGTTTTCGCTTGTGTCAGGGTGGATGACCAGGCATTTCGAGTGAGGGAGGAGGGGGACCTGCATGTCGGAAACCGTTGAACGCGATCGAGGCGAGCTGGGCGCGCCTCCCGCGGCGAAGGACAGCACGGCCCGCCCGCTGCGTGCCTGGCAGCGGCGGGCGCTGACGAAGTACCTCACAAAGAAACCGCAGGACTTCCTGGCCGTGGCGACGCCGGGCGCGGGCAAGACGGTGTTCGGTCTCCGGATCGCCGCCGAGCTGCTGAGCGACCGGACCGTCGAGCGGATCACCATCGTCGCGCCGACCGAGCACCTGAAGCACCAGTGGGCCGCCTCGGCCGCGGCCGCCGGTATCGCGATCGACTCGAACTTCCGCAACGGCACCGGTGTCACCTCGCGTGACTACCAAGGTGTCGCGGTCACCTACGCGCAGGTCGCCGCGCATCCGTCACTGCACCGCGTGCGCACCGAGAACCGCAAGACCCTGGTCATCCTGGACGAGATCCACCACGGCGGTGACGCGAAGTCGTGGGGCGACGCGATCCGCGAGGCGTTCACCCCCGCCGTCCGCCGTCTCGCGCTCACCGGGACGCCGTTCCGCAGTGACGACTCGCCGATCCCGTTCGTCACCTACGAGGCCGACGGCTCGGGTTTCCAGCGCAGCAAGGCCGACCATGCCTACGGCTACGCCGACGCGCTCGCCGACGGCGTGGTCCGGCCGGTCGTCTTCCTCGCCTACTCCGGCGAGGCCTCCTGGCGCACCAGCGCGGGGGAGGAGTTCACCGCACGGCTCGGCGAGCCGCTGACCGCCGAGCAGAACGCGCGGGCCTGGCGTACGGCGCTCGACCCGGCGGGCGAGTGGATCCCGTCGGTGCTGCAGGCCGCGGACACGCGTCTCGCGCAGCTCCGCGCCAACGGCATCCCGGACGCGGGCGGTCTGGTGATCGCCACCGACCAGGACTCGGCGCGCGCCTACGCCAAGATCCTGCAGCGCATCTCCGGCCAGAACCCGACGGTCGTCCTCTCCGACGACCCCAAGGCGTCCGGGCGGATCAAGGAGTTCTCCGACTCGACCGACCGCTGGCTCGTCGCGGTCCGGATGGTGTCCGAAGGCGTCGACGTCCCGCGTCTCGCCGTCGGTGTGTACGCCACGAGCGCGTCGACCCCGCTGTTCTTCGCGCAGGCCATCGGCCGGTACGTGCGTTCGCGCAAACCCGGCGAGACTGCTTCGGTCTTCCTGCCGAGCGTGCCGGTGCTGCTGGAGCTGGCCAGCGAGCTGGAGGCGCAGCGCGACCACGTCCTCGGCAAGCCCCACCGCGAGAAGGAGGGCTGGGACGACGAACTCCTGGCCCAGGCCAACCGCACCGAGGACGAACCGGGCGAGGAGGAGAAGGCGTTCACCTCGCTGGGCGCCTCCGCCGAGCTCGACCAGGTCATCTACGACGGCAACTCGTTCGGCACCGCGGTGTTCTCCGGCTCCGACGAGGAGCAGGAGTACCTCGGCCTGCCGGGGCTGCTGGAGCCGGACCAGGTCCGCGCCCTGCTGCGGAAGCGGCAGGAGGAGCAGCTCTCCGATGAGAAGCGGCGCAAGCCCAAGGCCGAGGAGGCGGCGCCGGTCGCGCGGCCGCAGTCGGTCAGCGAGCGGCTCGGCGCGCTGCGCAAGGAGCTGAACGCGCTGGTGGGCGTGCACCACCACCGGACGCGGAAGCCGCACGGCGCCATCCACAACGAACTGCGCCGGGTGTGCGGCGGGCCGCCGACGGCGATGGCTTCGGTGGAGCAGCTGGAAGAGCGGATCGTCACCCTGCGTTCCTGGTGACCGCTCTCGAGCAAGCGCTATGAAAGGTCCTTTCCTTGCAAATTTTGCAAGGAAAGGACCTTTCATAGCGTTCGGGGGCGGAGAACCGGAGCTGCACTGATCACGCTCAGTGAGTGGTGGCGGTCACACCGTCAGCACACCTAAACTTCGTACGTCTTGCTACGGCCACGTTGCCAAACCGTGTCCATTTGATGAGGCTTAATCGATTCAGCCGTCTTCCGCGAAACCCGTTCGGCGGCATATGTTGTCGCCCACAACATATGCGCGATGGTGCGACCGGTCCTTCAGGATCGCCGCCCGCGAGCAAGATCGGAGAAGGAACGAGGATGCGCAGCAGAACCCTTACCCTCCTCGCCGCGACGGTGGGCGCCGGCCTGGTGCTTTCCGCCTGTGGCGCCAACACCGCCGACTCGGGCAGCGGCAACTCCTCGCAGTCCGCGCCCGCCCCGGGCGGCGCCGCCGCCGGTGGCAAGGTCGGCGTCATCCTGCCGGAGACCGCCACCTCCGCCCGCTGGGAGTCCTTCGACAAGCCCTTCCTGACCAAGGCGCTCAAGGACGCGGGCTTCGACGCCGACGTCCAGAACGCCCAGGGCGACGTCCAGAAGTTCACCACCCTGGCCGACGGCATGATCGCGCAGAACGTCAAGGTCCTGATCATCGCCGCCATCAACGGCGAGGTCGGCTCGGCCGTCGCCAAGAAGGCGCAGGCCGCGGGCATCCCGACGATCGACTACGACCGCCTCAACCTCGGCGGCAGCTCCGACTACTACGTCTCGTTCGACAACGAGAAGGTCGGCCAGCTCCAGGGCCAGGGCCTCGCCGACGCGCTGAAGGACAAGAAGGGCGCCGAGGTCGTCATGATCGAGGGTGCCCCGACCGACAACAACGCGACGCTGTTCGCCAACGGCCAGAAGTCCGTGCTGCAGCCGAAGTTCGCCAGCGGCGACCTGAAGCTCGTGCGCGAGCAGGCCATCGACAACTGGGACAACCAGAAGGGCGGCCAGACCTTCGAGCAGATCCTGACCGACAACAAGGGCAAGGTCGACGGCGTCGTCGCCGCGAACGACGGTCTCGCCGGCGCGGTCATCACCGTGCTGAAGAAGAACGGCCTCAACGGCAAGGTCCCGGTCACCGGTCAGGACGCCACCGCGGACGGCCTCATGGCCATCCTGCGCGGCGACCAGTACATGACCGTCTTCAAGCCCATCAAGGAAGAGGCCGAGGCCGCGGCGAAGCTCGCCGTCCTCCTGGCCAAGGGCGACAAGGCGGGTGCCGACGCGCTGGCCACCGGCAAGGCGAAGGACCCGAAGGGCAACCGCGAGGTCAAGTCCGTGCTCCTCGAGCCGAAGCTGACCACGAAGGACGGCGTCAAGGAGGTCGTGACGCAGGGCTACGTCAAGGCGGCCGAGATCTGCGGCGGCGACCTGGCCGCGGCGTGCACGCAGCTCGGTATCTCCTGACCCGTTAAATCCAGACGACCGGGCTGGTGCGTTCCCTCGACGGAGCGCACCAGCCCGGTACCCAGCCGGGAGAACCCCCCATGAGTGAACCCATCCTCGAACTGAAGCAGCTGAACAAGAGCTTCGGGCCGGTCCACGTCCTCCACGACGTGGACTTCAACGTGCGCGCCGGCGAGGTCACCGCGCTGGTCGGCGACAACGGTGCCGGTAAGTCCACTTTGGTCAAGTCGATCGCCGGGATCCACGGCTACGACTCGGGAACGGTGACGTTCCAGGGCAAGCAGGTGAACATCCACGGCCCGCGCGACGCCGCCGATCTGGGCATCGAGGTCGTCTACCAGGACCTCGCGCTCGCCGAGAACCTCGACATCGTGCAGAACATGTTCCTCGGCCGGGAACGCGGCAGCAAATGGCTGCTCGACGAGGCCAGCATGGAGAAGGCCGCCCGCGAGACGCTCGCCTCGCTTTCGGTCCGCACCGTGAAGTCCGTCCGCACGCCCGTTTCGGCCCTCTCGGGCGGGCAGCGGCAGACCGTCGCGATCGCGAAGTCCGTGCTGTGGGACTCGAAGGTCGTCCTGCTCGACGAACCGACCGCCGCGCTCGGTGTCGCGCAGACCCGTCAGGTGCTCGACCTCGTCCGCCGTCTCGCCGAACAGGGCCTCGGTGTGGTGCTGATCAGCCACAACATGGCCGACGTCTTCGAGGTCGCCGACCGGATCGCGGTGCTCTACCTCGGCCGTCTCGTCGCCGAGGTGCACACCAAGGACGTCACCCACGGCCAGGTCGTGGAACTGATCACCGCCGGTCGCTCCGGCGACCTCGGCCTTGCCCGCCCCGAAGCCGCCGTCCTCTGAGCAGAGGCGAGAAAGAACCGGAAATGACTGAGACACCTGCAAAGCCCGCCTCGCCGGAGGGGGGCAAGTCGGCGGCCGCCGCGCTCAACCCGTCGGCGGCCATCACGGACTTCGGCATCGACACGACATCGATGTCGACGCGCGAAGCCGTCGGCGACTACTTCTCCCGGCTCAAGGCCGGACAGCTGGGTTCGCTCCCGGCGCTGCTCGGCCTGCTCGTGCTGGTGATCGTGTTCGCCTCGCTGTCGGACACCTTCCTGACGATGAACAACATCGCGAACCTGATGGCGCAGGGCGCCGGCAAGGCGATCATCGCGATGGGCATCGTGTTCGTGCTGCTGCTCGGCGAGATCGACCTGTCCGCGGGTACCGCGTCCGGCGTCACCGCCGCGGTGCTGGCGATGCACTACGTGCGCAACGGAAACCTGTTGGGCGGCATGGGGAACGGCGTGTTCATCGCGTTCCTCGTCGTGCTCGCCATCGCCGCCCTGCTCGGTGTGATCCTGCGGATCTGGGCGGGTGTCGGGTTCGCCGTGCTCGCCATCGCGCTCGTGCTGTCGGGAACCGCGGCCAACGCGTGGATCGAGATGCTGCTCGCGATCTCCGTCGGTGGCGCGATCGGTGTCCTCACCGGTTTCCTCGTCTCGAAGATCGGCATGCCCTCGTTCGTCGTGACGCTGGCGCTCTTCCTCGCCTGGCAGGGTGTCATCCTCCAGTTCATCGGTGAGGGCGGCACGCTCGGCATCAGCACCTCCGACGTGCTGTTCAAGGTCGCCAACGGCAATCTGTCCACTGTGGGCAGCTGGGTCCTGTTCCTGATCGCCGCCGGTGGTTTCGCCGCGGTGACACTGGGCCAGCACTTCTCGCGGCTCAAGCGCGGTCTGGTCACCCAGCCGACGCCGATGGTGCTGTTCAAGGTCGGCGCGATCGCCGTGGTCGCCGCGATCGCGACCTATCTGCTCACGCTGAACCGCGCGCCGAACCCGAACATCGTCATCTCCGGCGTCCCGTACGTCGTGCCGATCGTGCTCGGCCTGCTGGTGCTCGGCACCTACGTGCTCAACCGCACGCAGTACGGCCGCCACATCTACGCCGTCGGCGGCAACCGCGAGGCGGCCCGCCGCGCCGGTATCAACGTCGAGAAGATCCGCGCCTCGGTGTTCGTCATCTGCTCGGCGGTGGCGGCGGTCGGCGCGATCGTCTACTCGTCGAAGGTCGGTTCGGTCGACCCGCAGGCCGGTGGCCTCAACACGCTGCTGTTCGCGGTCGGCGCCGCCGTCATCGGTGGTACGTCGCTGTTCGGCGGCAAGGGCCGGGTCGTCGACGCGGTGATCGGTGGTCTCGTGCTGGCGGTCGTCGAGAACGCGCTGGGCCTGCTGAAGCAGTCGGCGGCGGTGGTCAACATCGTCACCGGTCTGGTGCTGCTCCTCGCGGCCACGGTGGACGCGCTGTCCCGGCGCCGCGCGGCTGCGTCGCCGCGCTGAGTCCGCATGGAATGATGAAGTCCGTGACCAGCACACCCGTTGCACGACCAGACGAGGTGCGCAGGCACAACCGCACGACCTTGCTCCGGTTGCTGCACGTCAGCGGCCCGAGCACCAGGGCGACCCTCGCCACCGAGCTGGGGCTCAACCGCAGCACCATCAAGACCCTCGTCGACGGCCTCGCGGAAGCGGGGGTCGTCGAGGAGCGGGTCCCGAGGCCGGGACGAGGGGCGGGCCGCCCCTCGCTCCTGGTCCTGCCGCAGCCGCACGCGGCGGTGGTGCTCGCGGTCGATCTCCAGGTCGAACACGTGGCGATCGCGCTGGTCGGGTTCGGCGGCCAGATCCTCGGGCGCAACAGCTGGAACCTCCGCGGCCGGATGCGGGAGGCCGACGAGGTGATCACGCACGTGATCGAGTCGACCACCGTGCTGGCGGGCGACCTCGGCGTACAGCCGATCGCCGCGGGCGTGTCCGTGCCCGGCGTCGTCCGCCGGGCCGACGGGCACGTCCACGAGGCCCCCAACCTGCGCTGGACCGACGTGGCGCTCGGGGAACGGCTCGGCGGTGTGCTGCGCATCCCCGTCCTGGTCGGCAACGACGCCGAACTAGGCGCCATCGCCGAACACCTGCGCGGCGCCGCGCGGGGCTCTTCCGACGCCGTGTACGTCTCCGCCGACGTCGGTGTCGGGGGCGGGATCATCGCGGACGGCTCGTCGCTGCGCGGCGGCGCGGGCTACGTCGGCGAGATCGGGCACATGGCGATCCGGCCGGGCGGCCGCCCCTGCTACTGCGGGTCCAGCGGCTGCTGGGAGACCGAGGTCGGCGAGGCGGCGCTGTGCCGCGCCCTCGACCTGCCCGAGGACACCCCGCGCGGGGCGATCCTGTTCGAACTGCGCGAGCTGGGCCGGGATCCGCACGCGGCCGAGGAACGGTTGTCGGAGTTCGCGGAATGGCTGACGCTGGGCCTGGTGAACGTGGTCAACCTGCTCGGCCCCCAGCTGGTGGTGCTGGGCGATCTGCTCACCGTGCTGCCCGATTCGGTCGTGAAGTCGGTCGCGGCCGAGGTCCGGCGGCGGAGCCTGGTCAGCCGGGCCGTCGGCGGGACGCAGATCGTGAGTTCGGCGCTCGGGGCGGACGTGAAACTGCTGGGGGCGGCTGAGGCGGCGTTCGAGATGATTTTGGACACCGTGTAGCTCGCATTTAGTCCTCTGGATGCGGTAGTTGCACACGCAAGGACCGCATCCAGAGGACTAAATGCGTTCTGTCACGAGGCCGGACAGCAGGGCCACCAGGGCGGCCAGGGCTTTCTCCTTCGCGGCTTCGCGGTCTTCGGCGTGCGCGATCATCAGCGCGGCCTCCGCGCAGGCGCTCAGCACCAGTTGCGCCAGCTCCGGGATCGGCGCGTCGATCAGCAGCCCGTCCGCCGCGGCGGACTCCAGGATCTCCGTGATCATGCCCAGCCCGTACCGGTTCTCCAGTTCGCGCCATTCCTGCCAGCCGAGGACGGATACGGCGTCGGTGAGCGCGATCCGCACCACCTCGGGCCGCAGGCACAGGTCCAGGAACCGGCTGAGCACCCCGAGCGCCCCCGTCCACGGGTCGCCCGCGGCACCCAGGACGGTCTTCAGCTCCTCGGTGATCTCCGTTTCGATCTGCTCGATCACGGCACGGAACAGCCCCTGTTTGTCCCCGAAGTGGTGATACAGCGCGCCGCGGGTGACGCCCGCCGCCCGGACGATCTCGTCGGCGGGCACGGCGGCGTAACCCTGTTCGGCGAACAGCGTCCGCGCCGCCGTGATCAACGCGGCCTGCGTCGATTGCGAGCGTTCGGTCTGGCTACGTCGTGGCGTGGGCACGCAGGAATTCCACCATCATGCCGCTCAGCCGCTCCGGCTGGTCCTCCGGCACGAAGGTGTAGGAATCCTCGATCGTCTTCAGCTCGGCGTTCGGCAGGACCCCGGCGAGCTTGCGGCCCACCCACAACGGGAAGTGCCGGTCCTCCGGTGCCCAGGCCAGCAGCACGGGCTTGGTGAACGCGGGCAGCCGCTCGGCAGCGGTGAGGGTGTAGCGGTTGTCGACGCTCGCCATGAACCGGCGCAGATCGTCGCGGATCTCCGCGCTCCGGCGGCTCGGCAGCAGGTACGCGTCGAGGATGTGGTCCGGGACCGGGTGCTTGGCCAGCCAGAGGAAGTCCGTCGCCTTCAGCGGCCACCGCCAGCGCAGCGCCGCGGTCACCAGCCCGACGCCGCCGGGGATCCGCGCCAGCGGGCTCAGCCCCGCGAACAACGGCGGCAGGAAGCGCTCGAAGGAGTCCGACGGGGTCAGCACGACCCGGCCCACCCGTTCCGGGTTCGTGGTCATGAGCAGTTGCGTCAGTGCGCCGCCGGTGTCGTTCGCGACCACGGTGACGTCGGTCAGGTCGAGTGCTTCGAGGAACCGCGCGATGAGCGCCGCGACCCCGGGCGGGCTCAGCTCGGCGTGGGGGACCGGGATCTCGTGCGAGCCCAGTGGCCAGTCCGGGGTCAGGCAGCGGAACCCGGCGTCGGCGACCGCGGGCGCCACCTTGCGCCAGAGCAGGCCGTTGGTGAGGAGGCCGTGCACGAAGACCACGGGAGGCCCTTCGCCATGGTCGCGATAGCGGATGCGGGCGTCGCCGAGATCCACCACATGTGCTTCACCGAGGAGGTCGCTGGTCGTCATGCCAACTAACATACATTCTGTCTGTATGTTTTTGAAGGTGAAAAACAGGGCGGCCGGCTCTCTCCCCTGGGGGAGTAGCCGGCCGCCGGTGGTCGTGGACTGGTGGGCTACCGCTGAATGTCCGCGGACATTTCCTTGAGCTTCGTCTCGTGTGCGCGGGCGTGGTGACCACAGAAGAGCAACTCGCCACCGGTGCTGAGAATGGCTCGAACCTGGGCTGCAGCTCCACACCGGTCGCATCGGTCGGCAGCGGTCAGTTCGGGGCGGGTGAGCGTCGGTGAAGTCATTGGAGTCTCCCTCCGTCCCGGCACCGGTGGCCCGGTGCCATCGATCCAGCTACGACCACTTCGGCACTGATGCCGGCAACATTCGTTCCCGGCCCCGCCGTGTTCGTGCTTCCACTCTTCCAGACGTTTGGCGGCCCGCAAGTGTTCCCGTGCGGGTGTCTCATTTGTCACTGGTAATTACCTCGTATGCCGTAGCGTAATCACGCAACGTGGGAGAAGACTCCCCGCCGAAGGGCCTTTTCCCACGTCAGGCACCATGCGGGGGTGGGAATCGCAGTCGTCCGGAACCGTCTTCCGAGCGTGCCGTCGCCGATCTTGTTCGTTCTCAGCGGAATTTCGATGTACGCCGGTGCGGCCGTCGCCGTAGGTCTCTTTTCGGTCGCCTCCCCCGCGGGGGTGGCCTGGCTTCGCTGTCTCGGGGCGGCGGTGGTCCTTCTCGCGTGGCGCAGGCCACCTCGCTCGGCATGGACCGGCCGCACGTTCCTGCTCGCGGGCGCCTTCGGCGTCGTCACCGCCGGGATGAACGTGCTCTTCTACGAGGCGATCGCGCGGCTGCCGCTGGGCACCGCGGTCGCCCTCGAGTTCACCGGGCCCGTGGTGGTGGCCGCGTTCGGTTCGCGGACCCGTCGCGACGTGTTCGCGCTGCTGCTGGTGGTGGCCGGCGTGGTCGCCATCGCGGACGTCCGGCTCGAAGGCAGCCTGCTCGGCGTGCTGTTCGCCCTCGGCGCGGCGGCCGCCTGGGCGGGCTACATCCTGCTCGGGAAGCGGGTCGCGGTCGGCGGGAACGGGATCGACGGGCTGGCCGTGGGGTTCGCGGTCGGCACCGTGGTGCTGTCGCCGCTGGCGCTCGGCACCGGCGCGGTGTGGGGTTCGCCACGTTTGGTGCTGCTCGGCGTCGGGGTGGGGGTGCTCGCCACCGTCGTGCCGTACGGGCTCGACCAAGTGGTCCTGCGCAAGGCCGGGCAGGCGCGGTTCGCGCTGCTGCTCGCGTTGCTGCCGGTCACGGCGGGCGTCATCGGCTTCCTCTGGCTCCGTCAGGTCCCGGCGCTGCCCGAGGCCCTCGGGACGCTGGCCGTCGTCGCCGGGGTCGCGCTGCGTTCCCCGGGGAAACGTGATGACTCGGCGCCCCTCTGAGCGGGATACTGAGCGGTCTGTGGCGCTTTCAGCACCGGGAGGACACGTGGCCGAGATCCGGCGGGCCGTCACCGTCGAGGAGGTCGTCGCCGCCCAGCACCTGTTCGACGGCCCCGCGCACCGTGAGGCGTCCGAGAAGTTCCTCGCGGGGGAGGAGAACCACCTCCTCATCGCCTACGAGGACGGCGAGCCCGCGGGGATGATCACCGGCACCGAGGTGACGCATCCGGACAAGGGCACCGAGATGTTCCTCAACGAACTCGACGTCAGCCCGGACTACCAGCGGCGCGGGATCGGTCGCGACCTCGTCGACGCGCTGGCCGGGATCGCGCGGGAGCGCGGCTGCCGGGGGATGTGGGTCGGGGTCGAAACGGACAACGAGGCCGCGCTGGCGACCTACACCTCGGCCGGGGCGTCGAACGACGGGCCGTTCATCATGCAGTCGTGGACGTTCGAAGACTGATGTCGTCCGGAATCGACGGCGACCGGACGGGGCTGTCCGATCGCCGCTGGCTGCCAGGGGGCGAGCACCTCGTCGCCGTCGCGCGGGCCGAACTCCCGCAGCGGGACGGGCTCGCCGGACCCTTCACGGCGCTGGCCGCCCTGCGCGCGGCGGGTTTCGACGTCGCGGGCCAGGACGAGGTCGCGGCCCTGTCCGGCACCACCCACGAAGGTCTGGCACGGGCGATCGGGACCCTGTCGGGCGGACGGCTCGTCGCCGTGCCCGCCACCGGGGACTGGGCGCCGCACTCGTTGTTCATGCTCCTCGCGGCGCTGTGGCGGCTGCCGAGGGTCGCGTTGATCGCGGAGGTCGACCCGGCCGAGTTCGGCGCGCACGACACCCCGGCGCGAGCGCTGCTCGACTATCTCGACACCGGTATCCCGCCGCTGTGGTCGTCGCGCTGGCGCCCGCCCGGCGGGCATCACGTGCTGGCCGCCGGGATGCGGATCGGCGCCGAAGGCACCCTTGTGTCCATTATGGACGGCTATCCGTCCTTGGGGGACAACGGTTTGCACGACCAGCCGGTGGAATGGGTGGCCGCGGCGCTGAAGCGGATGCTGGTCGTGGTGGACGACGGCGACGCCGAGGCCGCCGTCGCCGCGATCACGACGGCCGGTCTGTGGAGCTGAGCTCGTCCTTCGCGAAACGGGAATGCTTGCGCCCGTAGAAGACGTAGATCAGCAGACCGAGCAGCAGCCACGCGGCGAACCGCAGCCACGTCATCACGTCCAGGTTCAGCATCAGGTAGAAGCACGCCAGCGCCGCCACGATGGGCAGATACGGCGAGAACGGCACGGTGAACGGACGTTCCAGGTCCGGCCGCCGTTTGCGCAGCACCGGCACGGCCAGCGCGACGATGATCATCGCCGACAGGGCGCCGATGCTGACCATGTCGGCGAGTTCGGAGATCGGGACGAACGCGGCCAGCGCCGCGATCAGCACCGCGCCGGCGATGGTCATCCGGTGCGGGGTGCCCCAGCGCGGATGCGCCATGCCGAACTTCTTCGGCAGCAGGCCGTCGCGGCCCATCGCGAAACCGATCCGGCCGATCGTCACCAGTTCCACCATCATCACCGACGTCAGCCCGGTGACCGCGCCGAGCGAGATCAGCGCGCCCACCCAGTGCTGCCCGACGCGGTCGAAGGCGTCGGCGAGCGGGGCGCCCGCGTCGATCTCGGCGAACGGCACCATCCCGGTCAGCACCAGCGAGACCCCGATGTAGAGCAGCGCGCAGACGCCGAGTGCGCCGAGGATGCCGACCCGCAGATCGCGTTTCGGGTTCACGGTCTCCTCGCCGAGGTTGGCGAGCGCCTCGAAACCGGTGTACGCGAAGAAGACGACGGCCGCGGCGGTCACCATCCCGGCGATGCCGTAGACGGACTGTTCGAGCCCGAGCGCGGCTTGCACGATCGGCTGGTGCAGGGTCCCGGCGGTTTCCGTCGGCGGCTGCGCGGCCGGGATGAACGGGGTGAGGTTCTCGCCGCGGACGTAGAACACGCCGACCGCGAGGATCAGCACGCACACCGCGACCTTGACCAGCACGAGCAGATTCGTCACCCGCGCCGACTCCTTGATCCCGAGGACGGCGATCACGGTCAGCACGGCGATGATCACGACCGCGCCTATGTTGACCTTCGCGTCCTCGCCGAACCAGTCGGGGGAGAGCCCCATCAGATTCGCGAGATAGCCGGACCAGCCACGGGACACGACGGCCGCGCCGAGGGCGAACTCGAGCAGCAGGTCCCAGCCGATGATCCAGGCGAAGGTCTCGCCGAGGGTGGCGAAGGCGTAGGTGTAGGCGCTTCCGGCCGTCGGCACGCTGGAGGCGAGTTCGGCGTAGCAGAGGGCGGCCATCCCGGCCACGACGGCGCCGAGCACGAACGACAGCGTGACCGACGGGCCCGCGTGCGTTTTCGCCTCGACCCCGGCGAGGGTGAAGATGCCGGTGCCGATGATGATGCCGACCCCGAACCCGATCAGGTCGCGCCCGTGCAGGCGGCGTTTCAGCTCACCGGAATCCTGCCGTTTCAGGACCTCGTCCACGTCCAGAGTTCGCCGCATGAAGGGTCACGCTAGAAGATCGCCGTCCACCTCGCAGATCGGTGGGAGTTCACCCCTCCAGGACGACGCCGTTCTCCTGCGCCAGGATCGCCGCCTGCACCCGCGACCGCAGCCCCAGTTTCGTCAGCACCCGGGAGACGTGCGTCTTCACCGTCGTCTCGCCGATGTGCAGCCGCGTGCCGATCTGCGCGTTGGACAGGCCGCCGCCCAGGCACGCCAGCACTTCGCGTTCGCGTTCGGTCAGGTCTTCGAGCCCCGCGGGGACGACGGAAGGTTCACGGGTCCCCGCGGCGAAGGCGGCGATCAGCTTCCGCGTGACCTGCGGCGCGAGCACGCCTTCGCCCGCCGCCACCAGCTTCACCGCCTCGATCAGCCGCGACGCTTCCACCGACTTCAGCAGGAACCCGGCCGCGCCCGCCCGCAACGCGGCGTGGACGTACTCGTCGAGATCGAAGGTGGTGAGCACGAGGACCTCGCACAGCCCCTCCGCGGTCAGCTCCCGCGTGGCGGCGATGCCGTCGACCCCGGGCATCCGCACGTCCATCAGCACGACGTCCGGCTTCAGCGCCTTCGCCTGGCGGACGGCGATGGCGCCGTCCGCGGCCTCGCCGACCACCTCGATACCGTCGGCGTTGCCGAGGATCATCATCAGCCCGGCACGGATCGCGCCGTGGTCGTCGGCGACCAGCACCCTGATGTTCCCGTCGCTCAAGACCCCTCCAGAGGCAGTTCGGCGCGGACCAGCCAGCGGCCGCCGGACGGCCCGGCGGTGAAGGTGCCGCCCACCGCGGCGGCGCGTTCCCGCATGTTCAGCAGGCCGAGGCCGGTCCCGCCGTCGCCGGGGCGGCCCGGCTGAAGATCATTGCGCACCTCGACGGTGAGTATGCCGCCGCTCGACCGGATGTCGAGGACGGCCCGCCCGCCGGGAGCGTGTTTCATCGCGTTGGTCAGTGCTTCCTGCGCGATCCGGTACGCGGTCAGGTCGACCGCGGCGGGCAGGTCGGCGGACCGGTCCGGTACGGCACCGAGTTCGACCGCCAGCCCGCTCGCCCGCGCCGATTCGACCAGTTTGGACAGTTCGGCCAGCCGGGCGGGCGCGGTCGGCTCGATCTCGGTGTCCGCGCGCAGCAGCCCGATCATCGCGCGCATCTCCTCCAGCGCGCTGACACTGTTCTCCCGCACCGATTCCAGCACCTTCCTGGACAGCTTCGGGTCGGCGGTCGCCATCGACAGCGCGGCTTCGGACTGGATCGCGATCGCCGAGAGATGCCCGGCGATGACGTCGTGCAGATCCCGCGCCATCTTCGACCGTTCGCCCGCCACGGCGGCCTTCCGGTCCAATTCGCCGATCGTGGCCAGCTGGACCGCGTTCGCCCGCTCGTTGTGGGCGATGTCCCGCTGCTGACGGACGTTGGCCGCCCACCACACCGGGGTGACCAGGAACGGCAGGAACGCGAACGCGACGAGGATCGCCGTGCGCCACTGCGCGGAGAACAGGAGCGCCAGGCAGACCGCGGCGAGCGTCCCGACCGCGGCGACGCCGATCATCACCCGGCTGACCCGTCGTGAGCCGTACAGCGTCGTCGCGTAAAGGAAGTCGGTGAAGATGACGAAGATCGGCAGCGAGGGACCGAACGCGATGTCCACGCCGAGGACGGCGAGCCCGCACAACAGTCCTAAAGGGACCTTGCGGCGCAACACCTGCAGGAGGCACAACACGGTCAGCTCGGTCAGCCGGATCCACAGCGGCGTGTCGTCCTTGCCGTTGAGCAGCACGTGCATCCCACTGAGATAGACCAGCACACCCAGGACCCAGGTGCCGAAGGCGATGACGAGGTCCTGTTTCCATTCGGCGAGGTGGTTCAGGCGCGGGACGAACGTGGGCACCGTTCCATCCCAGCACACCGGCACCCGCCGCGGGGTCCTACGAACTGATGACGATGATCTCGTGCCGTTCGCCGACGCGGCCCCGCCCGCTCGCGAGACAGACTCGGCTCGTGAACGAGATCTGGGACTTCATCGAAAGAAACCCGATGGCGGCCGTGATCGCCGGCGGGGAGATCGGTTTCTGGGTCGCCATCCTCGCCGGCCTCGTGGCCCGCTATCCGCTCAAGCTCAAGCGCACCGGCGTCGCGTTGCTGCTCCTGACCCCGGTGATCGACATCGTCGTGCTGGTCGCGACGGTCATCGACCTGCGCAACGGGGCCACGGCGAACTTCGTGCACGGCATCGCCGCGGTGTACCTGGGCTTCAGCGTGGTGTTCGGGCATTCGATGATCAAGTGGGCCGACGTGCGGTTCGCGCACCGGTTCGCGGGCGGGCCGCCACCGCCGCCCAAGCCGAGGGGCCGGGACAAGCTGCGCGCCGAATGGCGTGACTGGTTCAAATGCGTGCTGGCCTGCGGGCTGGCCGCCGGGGTGCTGCTCCTGCTGATCGTCATGGTCGGCGGCACCGCACAGGTCGACCCGTTGTGGGGCTGGCTGCCACGGCTGGGGGTCGTGACCGCCATCTGGTTCGCCACCGGGCCGCTGTGGCAGGAGCTCTCACCCAAGGACCGGGTCGGGGAAGGGGCACGACGATGATCGAACTGCTGGGGATCCTGCTGCTGGTGCAGGGCGGTGGTGGACTGATCAACCGGTTGCTGGGGAGTGCGAACCCGAGCTGGTTCGTCCAGCTCCACCTTCTCCCGCCGGGGATGCACGTGGTGGCGAGCGCGCTGATGGTGGCCGCGGGCGTGGGGGTGCTGTTCGCCGAACGCGCCCGCAAGGGGCGCCGGTCAGAGTGAGACGAGCACCTGCAGGACCCCGAGGACGATGGTGACGACCGTCAGCACGACGGTCACCACGGTGAGCCGCGTGACCCGCGCGCTCACCGTGTTCTCGTAGGCGTACCTGGTCTCCTCGTCCATCGCCTCGGCCTGGCGGTCGAGCTGGGCGATGATCCGCTCCACGCCCATGCTGGTGACCAGCCGGCGCTCCAGGGAATCGATCTCCGGCGGCAGTACCGAATGGAGCATTTCGAGGATGTCGTCGAGCGAGCCGCGCAACAGCCGGGTGCGGCTCCCGGTCTGCTTCATCGACGCCAGCCACTGGTCGGCCAGCGCCATCCGGATGAGGACCCGTTCGAGGATGAAGAGCATCCCGTGGTCGAGCCCGCCGATCTCGCTGTCGATGCCGAAGTACGGATCGGCGTCGCCGAACGGGCCGCGCATCAGCTCGGCCTGGTGTTCGACGTACTCGGAATCCTTGCTGTTGAGGCAGACGATCCCACCCGCCATCGTGTACGCGGCGACGAAGGACCGCGTGCCCCACGACGGGCCGAGCGCGTCCCTGGCGACCTCGCGGGGCACGAACCGCCAGCCCTCGTCGCTGGTCGCCATCCCGTAGAACGGCCGGGGATCGGCGGCGACCCGCTGGGCGGGCGGATGCCCGTCGTGGGACCGCAGTTCGACGCACCAGCCCTTGCGGCCGAGCCCTTCGGTGAGGCCGCACCCCTTGGTCAAGTCCTCGAAGACGTGGGTGACGGCCTTGAGGAGCGAAGGGAAGGTCTTCTCGCCGTAGCGGCCATGCAGCCCTTTCTCCTCGTTCGACGTCTCCCGGCCCTGAAGGCTCTGCAGGATCGCGATGGCGAGGTCGAACTCGGCGGCGGGCCCGTCCGCCGCCGCTCCGGTGATCTTGGTGGCGAGGACCAGCGTCATCGCGTGATAGGCGGGATGCCAGGTGACGACGAGTTCACACGGCAGGCCGGTCTCGCCGACGCGGATCGCGAGCGTGCGTTTGCGCAGCACCCGTCTTCGGGGCGGTGTCGTGTAACTGGCCAGGAAATTCTCCGCCGCCGTCCACTCGTCGCCGAGTTTGCCGTCGAGGTGGGCCAGCAGGCCGCGGTCCCGTCCGCCGTCCAGCACCTTCCCGGCCTCCCGCTCCGACAGCGGGACCGCCCACGCGAAGGTGAGGAGCACCGCGGTCATCGGCGGCGCAGCACCGTGATCAGGTCCCGGCCGAGATGGCGGCGCAGCGGGCCGGAGGCGTTGACGAGTTCGTCGCGGTCGATGTGCTCGTCGGCCGGGCCGAGATCGTCGAGGACGTGGTACGTCCACTCCCACTCGGTGCGCCAGCCCGCTTCGGCCGCGTCGGCGGCGATCTCCGCCGGGTCCAGATGGCGCACCGGGAGCGCCGGGCCGCCGTCGTGCAGTGCTTGGTCGAACTCTTCGCGCGATACCCGGCGTGAGCGGACTTCGTCGCCCGCTTCGACGCTGTCGAGGCTGAACGCGCCCTGCCCGACCGGTGACCGGCTGTACGCGAGGACCAGCACACCGCCGGGCGCGGTGATCCCCGCCAGCCGCCGCAGGATCGGTCCGACGTCCGGCGTCGGCACGTGCTGGATGACATGACTGCACATCACGAGGTCGTACGGGCCGCCGTCCAAATCCGTGATCGGCGAGACGGCGAAGGAGAACTCGGTGTCCTCGACGACGGTCTCGCGTGCCTTGGCCAGCCTGTCCGGGTCGGGATCCGTGGCGGTGACGTCGGCGGAGAACCGGGCGAGCCAGGGGAGAAGGCGGCCTTCGCCGCAGCCGGCGTCGAGCGCCTTGACCCGCTCGCGTGGGGCGAGGATCTCGGTGAGCCGTTCGGCGACCTTCCCGAGCGCGCGGTCCTCGCTGGCCGTCCAGTAGCCGTCGTAGGGTTCGTGCCGTCGGATGAAGACACCGGTGACGTGGTCGCCGGCGTCCGGGTAGCGGTAGCCCTCGGTCAGCACAGTCGCGAATATAGCCCGGATTCGCGGTTTCTCCGGTGCTCCGCGCGGGATTACCATGAGTCATGGCCATCGGGCCTGTCGCGCTGTACGCCGTGGTCGCCGTGGCGCCTTCGGTTCTTTTCTGGTGCGCGCTGAAAGTGCCGGCCGGGCTGCGGTGGTGGCGCGGCCGCCGCCGACCCGAACTCCCGGCCGGGCCGCCCATCGAGAAACTCGCCGCCGATCTCCGCCGGGTGCACCGGCAGCTGGCGGAGCTTCCGTCCGGCGCCTCCGCCGTCCGCCGGTACGGCACCAGGCAGGCGTACGACGCGCTGCTCGTCCAGGCCTGCCGGGAGGTCGAGGTGGAGCACCGGCTGGCCGAACTGCCGGAGGGTTTCGACCGGGAGATCGAACGGCTGCGCGTCGAGGAATCCCTGGCCGAGCGCGGGCTTTCCGTGTCCTGACGCGGGTTTGTATCGAAAGTATGCGCGCGGCCGGAAGGCTCGCGGGCATGAAGAGGCTGGGACTTCTCGCTTCACTCCTGCTGGTGTTCGCGTTCATCCCGGGCGTGGCCTCCGCCGCGGCCGCCTTCCCGAAGATGGACGCGGCCACGGTCGACGGTTTCCGCTGGACGTCCGGTTCGAGCTTCGGCACCTACGGCGCCCGGATCGCCGCGCTGGAGAACCACCTCCCGGCACGCGGGCTGCCGGAGATCCTGTCGTCGGCGAACCGGAAGGCGCGGCCGCTGTGCCACGCCACGTATCTCGCGTCGGCGCTGAACCCGGCGGGATTCTGCTGGGAAGACGCCAACGACGACAAGACCAACGACTGGATCCCGCAGGGACTGACCGGTTCCGGTGACGCGGACGCGGCGACCGGGAAGGTCGGCGGCAAACGGGTGGTGGCGACGTCGTGGCACACGCCCGGCGACACCATGGTCCGTCTGTCCTTTGTAGACGCTACCGGGCTGGGCTACCGGCACGTACTGCTCGTCGAACCGACGTCGAACGACAACTTCGCCGTCGTGCAAGGACACGGTCACGGGATGACCTGGATCGGGAACCGGCTGTTCGTCGCGACCACCGGGGGTGTGGTGCGGGTCTTCGACACCACGCACTTCTGGAAGGTCGACGACAGCTCCGGCGTCGTCGGCAAGGGTCCGGACGGCAAGTACCACGCGGCGTTCTACGACTACGCGATGCCGCAGATCGGCGCCTACTGGTACCCCGGCGGCGGTGCCTGCACCAACGCGCCCGGGATCCGGCCGTGTCTCGCGACGATGTCGTTCGACCACGGTGACGGCTCGATCGTGACCGCGGAGCACATCCCGAACGCGGCGGGCGGCCGGGTGCTGCGGTGGCCGTTCGACCGCGCGACCGGGCTGCCCAAGGTGTCGGCCGACGGCACCGTGCACGCGAAGGAAGGCTTCGTGTCGCCGGTGTGGGGCATGCAGGGAGCGGTGGCGCGCAACGGATATTTCGTGCTGACCGGTGTGTGCCCCGAGTACGCCGGGGTGGCGGGCGACCATCCTTCGTGCCTGCACGGCGGGGTCGGCGGTACCTCGACGTCGCGGCTGAGCGGGCGGGCGCCGGTGAACTCACAGAACCTGTCGTACTGGCCGGCGACGGGGGAGCTGTGGCTGATGAACGAACAGCTCCGGGAGCGGGTGACCGTCCACGTCCCGTGGACCACCTTGACCGGCCGCCCCTGAGCCCGGACCTCACGGGGTGAAGTCCCAGCGCGTGGCGCCATGGGGTTCGGCACCCGCCACGCCGATGGCCCGGCGCAGGGCCAGGCGGTACAGATACCAGGGCGGGGCGCCCGCGCTGGGCGCGCTGAACGGAGCGGTGAGCGCGTCGCCCTCCACCGTCGCGGGCCAGCCGCCCGTCCGGTAGACCGCCGCGACGCGTTCCAGCGTCGCCGGATCGGTGACCCGGTGCGCCTCGCCCTCCATCGTGAGGTCGATTCCCCGCAGCCGCACCGAAACGGCGCACGCCGGGTTCGCGGCCAGGTTGCGGGACCGGCGGGTGCCCGGCCCGCCTTTGAAGTACAGGACGTCGTCCACCCAGACGGCGCCGACGCCCGCCGAATGCGGACGCCCGTCGGGACGCACGGTGGTCACGAAGAAGGTCAGGTCGGCGGTCGGGGTGTCCTCGTCGAGGACGTCCCGCGCGCGGCTCCAGGGGAGTTCCGCGGCTCCGTAGCGGTCGAGGTTCTTGGTGGCGTGAGGTTTCGTCATACCCACGCGTCGAACGGGCGGGCCGCGATTCGACACCGGACGCGAAAAACCCCGCCACCGAAAACGGTGACGGGGTCTTCCGTGAACCCTGGGCTCAGTCCAGGTAGTCGCGCAGCACCTGCGAACGCGACGGGTGACGCAGCTTCGACATCGTCTTCGACTCGATCTGCCGGATGCGCTCACGGGTCACCCCGTACACCTGGCCGATCTCGTCGAGCGTGCGCGGCTGGCCGTCGGTGAGGCCGAACCGCAGCCGCACCACTCCCGCCTCACGTTCGGACAGCGTCTGCAGCACCGACTGGAGCTGGTCCTGCAGCAGCGTGAACGACACCGCGTCGACCGCGACGACGGCCTCGGAGTCTTCGATGAAGTCACCGAGCTGCGAGTCGCCCTCGTCGCCGATGGTCTGGTCGAGCGAGATCGGCTCGCGGGCGTACTGCTGGATCTCGAGGACCTTCTCCGGGGAGATGTCCATTTCCTTCGCGAGCTCTTCGGGGGTGGGCTCGCGACCGAGGTCCTGCAGCAGTTCACGCTGTATGCGGCCGAGCTTGTTGATGACCTCGACCATGTGCACCGGGATACGGATGGTGCGGGCCTGGTCGGCCATCGCGCGGGTGATCGCCTGACGGATCCACCAGGTGGCGTACGTGGAGAACTTGTAGCCCTTGGTGTAGTCGAACTTCTCGACCGCGCGGATCAGACCGAGGTTGCCCTCCTGGATCAGGTCCAGGAACGCCATGCCGCGGCCGGTGTAGCGCTTGGCCAGCGAGACCACGAGCCGGAGGTTCGCCTCCAGGAGGTGGTTCTTCGCCCGCTCACCGTCGCGCACGATCCACTTGAGGTCGCGCCGCATCTGGGTGACGAGCTTCTCGCCCTCCTCCTCGGCGTTGCGGACGCGCTCGGCGGCGTAGAGCCCGGCCTCGATGCGCTTGGCGAGCTCCACCTCCTCCTCGGCGTTCAGCAGGGCGACCTTGCCGATCTGCTTGAGGTACGCGCGGACCGAGTCGGCCGAAGCGGTGAGCTCGGCGTCCTTGCGGGCCTGGCGCAGCGCCTCGGACTCTTCCTCGTCCCAGACGAAGTCCGGGTTGTCGGAAGACTTGCCGGCGTTCTTGTCGGTCGACGTGCGGCGCCCGCGGGCGGGCGTCTCTTCGACGTCCTCCTCGGATTCCGCGTCCTCGTCCGTCTCCTCGGTGACGGAAGCGTCGACGACATCCACCTCGACCTCTTCGAGGTCGGACAGATCCGGGGTCTCGAGGTCGGCCTCGTCGAGGTCGCCGGGACCGTCTTCCGGGTCGCCGTCTTCGGTCTTCGCACTCTTGGTGCTGGGTTTCTTGGCCGGAGCCTTCTTCGCCGGGGCCTTCTTCGCGCCGGCCGCCTTGGCGGCGGTCTTGCGCGCCGCGGGCTTCGCCGCGTCGGTGGCTGCCTCGTCGGCCGGCTCGCCGGCTGCGGTCGCTGTCTTCGTCCCGCTTCGGGTTGCGGTTCTTGCGGCTGCCACTTACGCCCTTTCGCAGCGGTCGATCATGACGAGCCGAGGCGTGATGGTCTCGGCTGCCTCAAACTTCGGGGAACACCCCTCGGCCTGCGGTTTCCCTCGTTCTCGTGAGTGCCGCCGCCGGGGGCCGTGTTCCATTGTAACGACGATACGTGACAGCGTCGCGGCGCGGACCACCGACCGGCGGGCGCGACACGCCGTGCGACGCGCCGAAGTGACATCCGCGGGGTGGATGTCAGCGCGGTCGGGTCAGTGCTCGATGCCCTCCGCCGCGGCGGCCGCCGCGCCGACGATGCCCGCGTTGTTCTGCAACGACGCGACGATGACCGGCGTGCGGATGTCCAGCAGCGGGACCCATTTGTGCGACTTCTTGCTGACCCCGCCGCCGACGATGAACAGGTCCGGCCAGATCAGGTTTTCCAGCACGGAGAGATACCTGTTCACCCGTTCCGCCCATTCGGGATACGACAGCTCCTCGTTGTCCTTCACCGACGCCGCGGCCTTCTTCTCCGCGTCGAAGCCGTCGACCTCGATGTGGCCGAACTCGGTGTTGGGCACGAGCTTGCCGTCCTGGAAGACCGCGCTGCCGATGCCGGTGCCGAAGGTCAGCAGCGCCGTCACGCCGCGCCGGGCCACGGGGTCGCCCCAGCGGATCTCGGCCATGCCGGCGGCGTCCGCGTCGTTGAGCATCGCGATGTCGTCCACGCCGCGGCCGAGCCGCTTGGCGAACAGGGCGTCGGCGTCGGTGCCGATCCACTTGCGGTCGATGTTGGCCGCGGTGTGCGCGACCCCCTTCTTGACCACCGCGGGCAGCGTGACTCCCACCGGGCCGTCCCAGCCCGCCTGGCCGGTGATCTCGGCGACGACGTCCGCCACCGCCTCCGGGGTCGACGGCTTCGGCGTGTCGATGCGGATCCGGTCGCCGATCAGCTGTCCCTGCGCCAAGTCCACCAGCGCGCCCTTGATCCCGCTGCCGCCGATGTCGATACCGAACCCTCGGGTCGCCTCCACCACGGACGTGGTCCCTTCTCGCACGATTCAGAAGCCTGCCTCGGAGACTTTAACCGGATGTGGTGACATGGCGGACGTGGGAGTTGACGAGACGTTGCTGAAGGGTGTCGCCGAGCGTGTCGCGGGCGAGGCCGCCGAACTGGTCCACGAGGCCTGGACCGGGATGAACGCGGGCCGCGAGGTGCGCGTGGACACCAAATCCGCCGACACCGACGTGGTGACCGCCGTGGACCACGAGTCGGAACGGCTGGTGCGCGCCCGGCTCGCCGAACTGCGCCCGGACGACGCCGTGCTCGGCGAGGAGGGCGGCGGTATCGCCGGTGACGGCGTGACGTGGGTGGTCGACCCGATCGACGGGACGGTGAACTTCCTCTACGGACTGCCCTGGTTCGCCGTGTCGGTGGCCGCGCAGGTCGGCGGGGTGTCGGTGGCGGGCGCCGTCGTCGAACCGGTCAGCGGGCGCCGCTGGACCGCCGCGCGCGGGCAGGGCGCGTTCCTCGACGGGCGGCCGCTGTCGGTCAACGCCCCTTCCCGGCTGGACTTGACGCTCGTCGGCACCGGATTCGCCTACAAGGTGGAACGGCGGACGAAGCAGGCCCGGTTCGTCGCGGAACTGGCGACGCGGGTGCGGGACGTCCGGCGCAACGGGGCCGCCTCGCTCGACCTGTGCGCCGTCGCGGCGGGCTGGCTGGACGCGTACGTCGAACACGGCCTCGGGCACTGGGACTGGGCCGCCGGCGCGCTCATCGCGGCCGAGGCGGGCGCTCGGGTGTCGTTGCCGGGGGAGGACACGGAGCTGGGGCCGGACGCGACGTTCGCGGTGGCGCCGTCGATCGCGGCGCCGTTGCGTGAGGCGCTCATCGACTCGGGCGTGGGCACGATCTGAATGCCATGAAAGGTCCTTTCCTTGCAAATTTTGCAAGGAAAGGACCTTTCATAGCGCTTGAGAGACTCTCAGCAGGGGGCTTCGCGGGCGGCCTTCAGCAGCGCCTGGTCGATCACCGGGGCACCGCCGCCCGCGGACTGCTCACCGCCACCGCTGCCCTGCTGCGCCTTCGACCATTTCGTGAGCTGGTCGAGGACCTGGCGCGCCTCCGCCTTCGGGCGGATGTCGCCGAGCAGGGTGCCGGTGGTGAGCGTGACGGAAGCGTCCTTGCGGTTGTCCTTGACCAGTTCGGCGCACGGGACCACCAGGCTCAGCGTGCGGGCCGCGGCGGCGCCGTTCTCGCCGAAGCGGATCTGGCCGCGGCATTTGGCTTCCGCGTTCTTGTAGGCCGGGTCGACGTCCGGCTCGACGATCTGCGAGAAACCGAGTTCCCGGAGCGTGCTGGTGACGATGCCGCCCTGGCCGCGCACCTGGGATCCGTTGAGCACCTGGACGGCGACCTTGTCCGGCGGGACCGGCGCGCGGTCGTCGAGACCGTTGTGGGCCAGCGGCGTGTAGGTGACACCCTGCTGCGGCACGGGCGGCGGATCGCAGCGGACCCTGGCGTCGATGTCGGATTTGCTCGCGACGACGTTCACCCAGACGATCACCGCGCCGAGCGCCATCACCCCGATGACGATGAGCGCGGGCAGCGGATTGTGCTTGCGATACGGCCTCGCCCCGCGGTCCCCGATGCCGTTCCCCGACGCCACCTGCCAGTCCCTTCCCCAAAGCCCGGATCCCCGGACGGTGCTTCAACTCACCATCGTGTCCGATCAGCCTATGCGTTGCGGCGCGGGTGATCGGCGCGGGCCTCCGGATAGCACCACGCGATGGCCACTCCGGGCAAGCAGCCGGGCCCAAGGGGTGAGGTACCCGACGCGGGGGCAACCCATTCGGACGACAGGCGTCTTGACAGCAGGGTTCCCCCTGTTGGGTGACGTAATCGCAGCAATGTCTGACTCGTTGCAGAGCCGGTATCGACGTGAGCTACCCTTCGCGGGCTCAGGCGGCAGTAAGAGGCGCAAAAGAGAGACCTCGCTCACTGCCCAGCCGGGCACAAACAGGGGCGCTGGGACGTTAACCAGCGGCACGAAGGACTCACGAGCCGCGCGCTCGCGGGTCCGGGCCATCTGACATCGAAAGCATCGCAGGGGTGAGGGACTAATGGCGACCGACTACGACGCTCCGCGCCGCAGCGAAGCCGACGAGCTGGCCGAAGACTCGTTGGAAGAGCTGAAGGCAAGGCGTAACGAAAACCAGTCCGGCGTCGTGGACGTCGACGAGGACGCGACCGCCGAGAACTTCGAGCTGCCGGGCGCGGACCTCTCCGGACTTTCCGGGGAGGACCTGACCGTCAAGGTCGTGCCCAAGCAGGCCGACGAGTTCACCTGCTCCGTCTGCTTCCTGGTGCACCACCGCAGCAGGCTGGCGGAGGAGAGTGGCGGACGGCTCATCTGCCGCGACTGCGCCTGAGCCTACGGGCACAGGGGACGGCGCGACAGGGGCTTCGGGGACTGAAACAGGAACAAAGGGGGCCGACCGGATGGTCGGCCCCCTTTCCTATGCCTGGGGCTTCGAGGCGGGCTGGCGGAGCAGCGCGGCCACCTTCTCCGGATGCCGGGTGCTGAACAGCCAGTACGGCGTCGGGTCGTCGGGGTCGGTGAGCCAGACCCGCACGACCGGGCCGACCCAGCCCCGGTGCAGCACGAACGCCGCCGGATCGGCGTCGCGGCCGAGTGCCTTGCGCTTGGCTTCCTTGTCGATGACGTCGACGTCGCCGACGAACTTGAGCGGCAGATGCGCGTCGCGCAGCCACAGCTCCGGCTCGGCGCCACCGGTCACCCGGACGCGGGACCGGCCGAGCGAGATCATCAGCGCGATCACCGCGGGGATCAGCACCACGTACGGCAGCCATCCGCGGAGGCCCGGATAGCCCATGTCGATCTCCGCCGCCAGCAGCCCGCCGCCCAGCAGCGGCAACGGCCAGCCCCACCACGGGACATAGAGCCGCTCTGAATGCTTGACGTCGCCGCCTTCGGCCGCGCTCACACTTTCAACCACCTCTTCAGGGTAGTCTCGCCGCCCGTGTCCACCGTTCAGGTACTGCTTTCCCGGATCGATCCTTCGGTCCCCCTCCCCGCCTACGCGCGCCCCGGCGACGCGGGCGCCGACCTCGTCACCACCTCGGATCTCGTGCTCGCGCCGGGTGAACGCGGCGTGGTCGGCACGGGCGTCGCGATCGCGCTGCCGCCCGGGTACGCGGGCTTCGTCCACCCCCGCTCGGGTCTCGCCGCCCGCGTCGGCCTCTCGGTCGTCAACACCCCCGGCACGATCGACTCCGGGTACCGCGGTGAGATCCGCGTCTGCCTGATCAACCATGATCTCTCCGAGAAGGTCGTGCTCACCCGCGGCGACCGGATCGCGCAGCTGGTCGTGCAACGGGTCGAACAGGCCGAGTTCGTCGAGGTCGCCGAGCTCGAGCCGTCCGAGCGCGGCGAGGGAGGGTATGGCTCCACGGGCGGACACGCCACACTGGGAGCCGGAGCCAGGGAAGGAACGGAGAACTAGTGGGGATTTTCGGACGCAAGCGCGCGAAGCCGACCGGACGGCACGCCGCGCCCGAGGTCGACGAGCGTCCAGTTGCCGACGACGCCGACGAAGAGATCGAGTCGCAGCTGTCGGAGACCTCCGACGGCCCCTTCGACCTCGCCGACGCGCCCGAGGACGGCATCCCGAGGATCGACCTCGGCTCGGTGAAGGTGCCGGTGCCCGACGGTTCCCAGGTCCAGGTCGAGATGGACCCGGAGAGCGGCGGAGTCCGCGCGGTGCACGTCGTCACCGAACAGGGCCAGATCACCGTCAGCGGCTACGCGGCACCGCGGTCCGGCGGCCTGTGGAAGGACGTCAGCACCGAGCTCACCGAGCAGCTGCGGGCCGACGGCGCCAAGGTCTCGGTCGGCATGGGGGAGTGGGGGCTGGAGCTGTCGGCGATCGTCGGCGACGTCGCGCTGCGGTTCGTCGGGGTCGACGGCCCGCGCTGGATGCTCCGCGGCGTCATCGCCGGTCCGCAGTCGCAGGCGTCCCAGGCGCCGGCCGTGCTGCGGGAGATCGTGCGGCACACCATCGTCGACCGCGGTGACGCGCCGATGCCGGTCCGCACCCCGCTGACCATCACGCTGCCCGACGCCGTCGCGCAGCACATCGCCGAACAGCAGGGCTAGCGGGCTTTCAACCAGGCCAGCAGGGTCGCCCGGCCCAGTGACTCCCGGTCCGCGCCGAGTGCGGTGAGCGTCGACTCGCCGACCTCGGCGCGCGGCAGGGCGTCCGCCCAGGCGCGGGCGACCTCCGCCGGATGGATCGGATCGTCCACGCACGCGCCGATCCCCGCCGGCACGTCGAGGCCCTTGAGGTCTTCGAGCGACGGCGCGGGATGGGCCGCCGCCGTGCGCAGACTCGCCGCCAGTCCGTCGCCGTGCCGCCGCCACGCGCGGCCGAGTTCCGCCGCGAGCCACTCCGGGACGCCGTCGGAGGATTTCGCCAGCGCGCCGCCGACGCCGTTTTCGGCCACCAGATCCGCTGACAGCCGCGCGGCGAGCGACGCGGGTGCTCGCCCGGCCGGGCCGTTCCAGGCCGGGAGCGCGGCCAGCAGGCCGGTGCAGCGGCCCGGATTCCGCGCCGCCCACTCCGCCGAGAGGTGCGCGCCGAACGAAATGCCGCCGACGAGCAGCGGACCGTGCTCGTCGGCGAGCCTGTCCAGCTCCTCGAGATAGCCCTCCGCGAGCCTCTCGCCAGGGGGCGGGGGAGGGGCGAGCAACCGGATGCCGAGTGCCCGCAGCGGACCGGCGAACACGGCGCGCACGAACACTTCGTCGGACCCGGTGCCGGGGAGTACTACTGCCGTCGTAGGCGGAATAGCGGAGGTCACGTTGCGATCTTCTCCCAAACCCGTTGTCCTGGTCCGAGCACAGTTACGCTGGATTACGCACGGGCCGTTCAAGTCGGGGGCCCCGGAGCACAGGAGCACCGTTATGTCCGCCAAAGACGGCGGCTACTTCAGCCGGCTGGTCCGCAAGCTGACCAGCGACGTCGAGGATCTCGACGCCGACGATCTGTCCGAAAAATCCGAGGCCGGCGGAGCGCAGCGCGCCTGCGACTGCCGGTCGGGTCAAGAGGTGACGGTGCTCGGCAGACTCCGCAGTGTGGAACTCTGCCCGACCAACGAGGCGGCGACCCTGCAGGCCGAGCTGTTCGACGGCACACAGGGTGTGACGCTAATCTGGCTCGGACGCCGCCGGATCCCCGGGATCGAACCCGGGCGAACCATCAAGGTGCGCGGCCGGATGGCCGAACGTGATGGTCAGAAGGTGCTTTACAACCCCTATTACGAACTTCAGAGCCCTGTGAGTTGATCCCGCATCGTGACTGAACCCGTCGGCGGCGAAGAGAAGACCGAAGACAAGAAGCCCCAGCCCACCCTGCTGGAACAGATGGGCGGGCTGTCCGGACTGTTCTATTCCTCGCTGCCGGTCATCGTGTTCGTGATCGCGAACGCGATCTTCGGGCTCACGGTGGGGATCTGGGCCGCGGTGGGCAGCGCGGTGGCGATCACCGTGCTGCGCGTCGTCCGCAAGGAGCCGTTGCAGCCCGCGATCTCCGGGTTCTTCGGCGTCGCGATCGCGGCGTTCATCGCCTACCGGACCGGTTCGGCCAAGGGCTTCTTCCTGTTCGGCATCTGGACGAGCCTGGTCTACTGCGGCGTCTTCGTGCTGTCGATCCTCGTCCGCTGGCCGCTCGCCGGCGTGGTGTGGAACGCGCTCAACGGCAGCGGCCACGCGTGGCGCAAGGACAAGAAGTCGCTGATCTCCTACTCGATCGCGACCGCCGCGATGGCGCTGATCTTCGGCGCCCGGTTCGTCGTGCAGCGCTGGCTCTACGACGAGGACTACACCGGCTGGCTGGCCTTCGCGAAGATCGCGATGGGCTACCCGCTGTACGCGCTCGGCCTGCTCACCGTCGTCTGGGCGGTGCGGCGGTCGGACAAGCACCTCAAGGCGCAGGCCGAAGAGGCCCCGCGCGAGGAGACCGACGAAGAGGTCGAGGCCCGCCTGCGCGCGAAGTACGCGCAGGCGCCCGCCGTCGACAACTAATATCCCAGCGCGGTCCGGATCTCCGGTTCGACGTCCGACGTCGCCACGAACAGCAGCTCGTCACCCGGCTCCAGCGGGTCCTCCGGCTGCGGCACGATCACCCGGTCGCCGCGCAGGATCGTCACCAGCGCCGCGTCCCGCGGCAGGTTGATCTCGCTGACCGCCTTGCCCGCGAGCGGCGTCTCCTCCGGGAGGGTGAGTTCGACGAGGTTCGCCTGGCTCTGCCGGAACGTCATCAGCCGCACCAGATCGCCGACGCTCACCGCCTCCTCGACCATCGCCGCGAGCATCCGCGGGGTCGAGACGGCGACGTCGACGCCCCAGGCGTCGTTGAACAGCCATTCGTTGGCCGGGTTGTTGACCCGCGCCACCACCCGGCGCACCGCGAACTCGGTCTTCGCCAGCAGCGACACCACGAGGTTCGCCTTGTCGTCGCCCGTCGCGGCGATCACGACGTCGCACTCCTCGATCCCGGACTCCTCGAGGATCGAGACCTCGCACGCGTCGCCCAGCACCCAGTCCGCCTGTTCGACGGTGTGCGGCTCGAACTGGTCGGCCTCGCGTTCGATGAGCATCACCTGGTGGCGCCCGTCGATCAGCTCCGCGGCGATCGACCGGCCGACCGCGCCGGCCCCGGCAATCGCGACCCGCATCAGTTCTCCTCTTCCGGTTCGCGAGCGGCGACGCTGGTCACGTCGCTGACAGTGCCTGATTTCGCGGCGACGTACACGACGTCGTCCGCCTGGATCACGGCCTTGGTGTCGGGCAGGACGGCGGTGCCGAACCGCATGATGAACGCGACCCGCGCGCCGGTGGTGTCCTGCAGGTCGCGCACGCTGTGCCCGACCCAGCCCTCGTTCAGCGGCAGCTGCAGCAGCGCCACGCTGCCCGACGGGTCCCGCCATTCCGAGGCGACGCCGTCGGGGAGCAGGGTGCGCAGGAACCGGTCGGTCGTCCAGGGCACGGTCGCCACGGTCGGGATGCCGAGCCGTTCGTAGACCGCCGCGCGTTTGTGGTCGTAGATCCTGGCGACGACCTTGTCGATGCCGAAGTTCTCCCTGGCCACCCGCGCCGAGATGATGTTGGAGTTGTCGCCGCTGGACACCGCCGCGAAAGCCCCCGCGCGTTCGATCCCGGCCTCGATCAGCACCTGCCGGTCGAAACCGACGCCGACCACCTGCTGACCGTGGAAATCACTGCCGAGCCGCCGGAACGCCTGCTGGGTCTTGTCGATGATGGCGACTTCGTGCCCCAGCCGCTCCAGCGCCGCGGCCAGGGATGCGCCTACCCGGCCGCATCCCATGATCACCACGTGCACGCCCTGCCTCCTTCGTCGTCGGACGTTCACCCGTCCGCAGGTACCCAGACATACCAGCGCCGAACCTACCGTGAGCACCGCCCGTTACGCTTCTGCGGTGTCGAAGTTCCCGACCGTATTGAAGCGGCTCGTCCTCGGACGTCCATTCCGGAGTGACCGCCTCTCGCATACGCTGCTGCCGAAGCGCATCGCGCTGCCGATTTTCGCGTCCGACGCGTTGTCGAGCGTCGCCTACGCGCCTGAGGAAATCTTTCTGACCCTCAGCGTCGCCGGTTTGTCGGCGTACGCGTTCGCGCCGTGGATCGGCGTCGCCGTCGCGCTCGTCATGCTGGTCGTGGTGGCGTCCTATCGGCAGAACGTGCACGCCTATCCCAGCGGCGGTGGTGACTACGAAGTCGCGAACACCAACCTGGGCGGCAAATTCGGCCTCACCGTCGCCAGCGCGCTGCTCGTCGACTACGTGCTCACCGTCGCGGTGTCGACGTCGTCCGGCGTGGCGAACATCGGGTCGGCCATTCCGTGGGTGGCGCAGCACAAGGTGATCGCCGCGGTCATCATCGTGGTGGTGCTGACCGCGCTGAATCTGCGCGGAGTGCGCGAATCGGGCAAAGCGTTCGCGATCCCGACCTACGGGTTCATCATCGGCATCCTCGGCATGGTGATCTGGGGCCTGATCGAAGCGGCCTCCGGCGCCGACATGCGGGCCGAGAGCGCGGACTTCCAGTTGCACGAAGAAGCCTCTTTGACCGGTTTCGCGTTCTTCTTCCTGCTGCTGCGCACGTTCTCCTCCGGTGCGGCGGCGCTGACCGGGGTCGAGGCGATCAGCAACGGGGTCCCGGCGTTCCAGAAGCCGAAATCGAAGAACGCCGCGACCACCCTGCTGATGATGGGCGTGCTCGCGGTGACGATGCTGGTCGGCATCATCACGCTGGCGATCATCACCGACGTCAAATTCGCCGAGCACCCGGAAACCCAGCTCACCGGCACCCCGGCCGGCTACGAGCAGAAGACGATCGTCGCGCAGATCGCGCAGGCGGTGTTCGCCGACTTCACCCCCGCGTTCTACTACATCTCCTTCGCCACCGGCATCATCCTGCTGCTGGCCGCGAACACCGCGTTCAACGGCTTCCCAGTGCTCGGTTCGATCCTCGCCCAGGACCGTTACCTGCCGCGTCAGCTGCACACCCGCGGCGACCGGCTGGCCTTCTCCAACGGCATCCTGTTCCTCGCCGCCTTCGCGCTGGTGCTGATCATCGCGTTCGACGCCGAGGTCACCAAGCTCATCCAGCTCTACATCGTGGGGGTGTTCGTCTCCTTCACGGTGAGCCAGGCGGGCATGATCCGGCACTGGAACCGGCTGCTGGCCAGGGAAACCGATCCCACGGTGCGGCGGCGGATGCGGCGTTCGCAGACGGTCAACGCGATCGGCCTCACCATGACGGGCACCGTGCTGATCATCGTGCTGGTGACGAAGTTCCTCCTCGGCGCCTGGATCGCGATCGCGGCCATGGTGGCGATCTACGTGCTGATGACCGCGATCCGGAAGCACTACGACCGGGTCGCCGAGGAATTGCGCGAGATGGACCGGAAACCGGCCGTATTGCCTTCGCGCAACCACGCGATCGTGCTGATTTCGAAACTGCACCTGCCGACCCTGCGCGCGGTCTCGTACGCCAAGGCGGTGCGGCCGGACGTCCTCGAGGCCGTGACGGTGAACGTCGACGACGTCGAGACCCGCAAACTCGTCCAGGAATGGGACGACCACAATTTCAAGGTGCCGCTGAAGGTGATCGAATCGCCGTACCGCGAGATCACGAAACCGGTGCTGGACTACGTGAAGCGCGTCCGCGGTGACAATCCGCGCAACGTGGTGACCGTGTTCATCCCCGAGTACGTGGTCGGGCACTGGTGGGAGCAGGTCCTGCACAACCAGAGCGCGCTGCGGCTGAAGGGACGTCTCCTGTTCCAGCCCGGCGTCATGGTGACCAGCGTGCCGTGGCAGCTCGAATCGTCGGAAAAGGCGATCAAACGCGACCGGAAGGCGCGTCCGGCGGCAGGCGACGTGCGCCGTGGGTTTTCCCCGGTCGTCAAGCAACCCGAGAAGAACAAGGAAAAAGCAGAATGAGTGTGGACGCGTCGACCGGCACCTGGCTCGGACGAACGATCGAGCTGGAGGTCGGCGCGGTCGCGCACGGCGGGCACTGCGTCGCCCGGACGGAGGGCCGGGTCGTGTTCGTCCGGCACGCGCTGCCCGGCGAGCGGGTCCTGGCCACGGTCACCGAGGACAAGGGCGGCTCGTTCTGCCGCGCCGACGCGATCGAGGTCCTCGAAGCATCCCCCGAACGCGTGGAGCCGCCGTGCCCGCTCGCGGCGCCGGGGGAGTGCGGCGGCTGCGACTGGCAGCACGCCACGCCCAAGCATCAGCGTGAACTCAAGGCCGCCGTGGTCATGGAGCAGCTGAAGCGGCTCGCCGGGATCGAGCGCGACGTCGTCGTCGAAGCGCTCGACGGTGGCCCGTTGGACTGGCGCAGCCGCGTGCGGCTCGTGGCGGGCAAGGACGGGAAGGCGGGCTTCCGGGCGCACCACAGTCACCGCGTGATCGCGATCGACGACTGCCCGATCACCGTGCCCGGCGCGCTCGACGACGTCGTGTCGCGCAACTGGCGGCCCGGCAGCGAAATCGAGGTCACCAAGGACGGCGAGGGGCAAGTGCACCTTCGCGACCTGTCCACGGTCCACGGGAAGACCCGGGCGCGGCAGCTGGCGGGCGGCATCGCCGTACAGCACGCCGCCGGCCGAGACTGGCGCCTGGACGCCCACGGCTTCTGGCAGGTCCACCCGGCCGCCGCGGACGCGCTCGCCGCCGTCGTCGCGGAATGGGCCGAGGCGCCGCGCGACGGCGTGGCCTGGGACCTGTACGCCGGCGTCGGCCTCTTCGCGTCCGTGCTCGCTTCGCAGGTCGGCCCGCGCGGACGGGTCCTGGCCATCGAATCCGGACGGCGTGCCGTGGCCGACGGCGAGGAGAACCTGGCCGACCTCCCTCAGGTCCGCTGGCGCTCCGGCCGCGTCGAACACCTGCTGGCCGATGCCCCCAAACCGGTGGACGTGGTCGTGCTCGACCCGCCGCGCAAGGGCGCGGGCAAGGCGGTCGTGGAGTCCATTGTGGAGGGCTCCCCGGACCGGATCGTCTACGTGGCGTGCGACCCGGCTGCCTTGGCGCGCGACATCGCGCTGTTCAAGGAACACGGATACGGGCTGGTGGATCTGCGCGCTTTCGACGCTTTCCCGATGACGCACCACGTCGAATGCGTTGCGTTGTTGCAATAATTCCGGATTTGTAATCCGTCGGAATGGAGTGGCTTCGTTCGGCTTGTCCGGGTGTCGTCGTGCTCGTTAACTTGCTCGCATTATGAACTATCTTACCTCGGTCTGTGGCGACTGTGATGGAAAAGGTTGTTCCGGCTGTGACGGGCACGGCACGATCACCATTGTGGAGGACTGATCGAATGGAACCCTCAATGCTTCCTCCTGGTGTCACAGCCCAGGAGATCAGTTATCGCAGTGGTCGGAAGCAAGTGATCTACACGGCGCCGTACCCATCCGAAGGGCCGGTGCTCGCGCGTGATCTGCTGGGCAGGCAGGCGTGGATGTTCATGTACGCGCATTTCGTCTTCACCTGGGTGGAAGGCGCGGTTCAGGTGCAGGTCAGTCACGGAACCCTGAGTGGGCCGAAGATGCCGCTGTGGAAGGGGATCAGTATTCCCGCGTATTGGTCGGGCCCCGCGCTGGCCGAGTTCGGACGGGCGTGGGCGCTGGACCAGATGACGGGGAATCGGGGAACTCCGGCGGCCATTTACCTTTGAGGGTTCTGCGTGGCGTTTCGGATTGGAATGGGTCGGTATTTCTTCCCGCTCGGCCCAGGGATGGTGAAGGCGTTGGTGAGACCCGCGGTCTGGCGCATGTCGCGAAAGCCACTTTCGCGACGTGTGATGTCCCGAAAGTGGCTTTCGCGACACACAAACGTCTGGGGCTGAATATGGGCATGCCGAGGAGCCCGTCGCCGGTGCGGTCGGCGGGCTCCTCGGGATGGGGCGAAGGTCAGGTCACGACGCGATGGAGGGTGTTGCGCCGTGGCACCTGTAGCGGATCGAGGTACTGGGGCGGCACGAATTCCGGTATCCCCTCGGGCGCCATCCGGACCTGCCAGTCACCGTGGTGGATGAGCCGGTGGTGGAAGGAGCAAAGCAGGACCAGGTTCCGGAGATCGGTCGGGCCGCCGTCGGCCCAGTGCCGAATATGGTGGGCGTGACAGTGTTTCGGTGCTCGATGGCAGCCGGGGAACGCGCAGCCGCCGTCGCGGATGTTCAGGGCCCGGCGTTGGCCGGGGGTGACGAAGCGTTTCATCCGTCCGACGTCGAGGGGTTCGCCGGCGGCGCCCAGCACCACCGGGATCATCAGGCAGTCGCAGGCGGCCAGCCGGGCTTCGCGGGCGGTGATCCGGCCGACGAAGTCGAGGCACGCGGTCCCGAGTCCGGTCTTCAGCGCATCGAGCCCGACGGTCACGTGCACCAGCGTGCGGTAGCCGGAGGTGCCCGGCTGGTCGGGACAGGCGATGGCAAGATCGAGGAGCTCGGCCCACGCGTCGCCTCGGCGCTGGGGCAGGGTGCGGTGGTCGGCCTGGCCGAACTCGTCGACCGGTCGTTTCGCCGCGTAGGCGTCCAGCGCGGCCGCGGTGCGGGCGCCGGTTTCGGGGTCGAGCAAGCCGGAGAGCTTCCAGAACCCGTCCTTGCGGCGCTCGACGAACACCTCGCGGCGCGGCGGGGCGGGCTCGGGGTCTTTCGGCTCGTTCCCGTCGGGGTCGAGGTGTGCGAGCAGGTCGGCTCCGGCCTCGGCGATCTGTTTCGGCCCGGCGTCGCGGGCGAGGTCGGCGAGGATCTTCTCCGCCCCGGCCCGGTCTTCCACGGGCACCTCGGACGGGATCTTGCGCAGGATCTCCAGGATCAGGTCGATGTGCTGCTCCCCGAGCGCGCCGTCCTCGGCCGCGGCGGCGGTCGCTGGCGCGAACACGGCGATCTCGCCACCGACGCTCGGCGCGGGGTTCAAAGCCAAGGCCCGGTTCACCATGTCTTGCGCGTCGCCAAGGGATATCCGGGCGACATCGGCGAGCCACGATGCCGCGCTCCCGTAGCCGAACAAGTCTTCCGGCCCCCGCGACTCGATCTCCGCCAGGTACTTCCCCACTCCGGCGGAGGCCACTCTCATGACCTGCAGCAGGTGCGTCACGCCGTGGGCAAGCTCCAGCTTGCCGGCGCGCCACAGTTCCTGCGGCAGTTCGGGAATGGTCGTCTCGGGCACGTCTCCATATTACCGAAAAATGCAGCGGGAATCATTCGTAATTTTAAGCGACAACGGTAATTGCGCATTTACCACTGATGGATTATTTGATTTCCGCGCGTCGTGACTCTCGCGATTCGTGAAGGTGGCGGACGGGAGGTCAGTGTGTCGCGAAAGTCTCTTCGCAACGCTGAAGGTGCGAAGGCCGCAATCCTCTCCTGGTCTGAAGTCCGTGAAGGCCTCCTTGAAGGACTCTGGGTCCCTCAAGGAGGCCTTCACGGACTGGGCACACAGGGCTCGGCGTGATCAGCGGCGTTACTCGTGTGATCAGGGACGTGACTCGCGTGATTAGAGGCCGCACTCGGGTGTTCCGCTGCTGATCACGCGAGTTCCGCCTTCGATCACGCGAGTCACGCCGCTGATCACGTGAGTGCGGTGCCGCGTCCTCGTGAGTGGCGAGGACGGTTAGAGCCGTCCTTACCACTCACGAGACCCAAGATCAGCGTTTCAGGGTAAAAGTGAAGTCCCCGGAAACCTTCCCCCGCAACCGCACCGCCGAAACCACCTTCCCCTCCTCGATCAGTCTCTCGACCTCACCCCGCGAAAGACCACACCCCTCGGCGATCAACCGCACAGGCCGAAGCGGAATCCGGGCCTCGAAACGAACTGAGACATCGCGAAAGTCCCCATGACACAAGGAACCGGTATCGAGCCGCCAGGCGCCCGCCCAATCGAGGGCGACGTGGTTACGGCGGAGCACGGCCGGATCCTGGAGCAGCTCGGCGGCGAGGCCGAGGTCGTTCTCGTGCAGCCGATCCAGCAGTTCAGGCCGGACGGAGCGCACGTGCACGCGCTCCAGGATCGTGAGTTTCGTGGTGTCCCCGCACCGAGTGCAGAGCACGAGGAGCCAGACGTCGATGAGTTTGTGGTTGGCGTTGACCCGGAATTTGCCGTTCGCCCGGAAGCGCCCGGACCCGCAGGCGTGGCAACGACGGAGGACGACCGGAAGGCAGGTGGGAACGACCACCCAGTTTTCGAGCATGGGAAATACACCCGTTCAGTGAGAAATCCGCAGCAAAAGGCGGCGCGGCGCGAAAGACGCGACGCGCGACGAAATCAGCGCTCGGGAGGTCTCACAGGGTGTACAACGGCAGGCCCTCGGCTCGGCGACGTGGTCCGGCAGCACGGTAATGGCCCGCCGGCAGCCGCCCCACCGGTTTTCCGGGCAAGAAGAAGCCCCCTGGCCGAAGCCAGGGGGCCGGACGAGCGAGTCCTAGGAGCGCGCGTCCTCCTTCAGCATGTCCGCGCACTTCTCACCGATCGCCATCGTCGTGATGCACGGGTTCACCGCGACCAGGAACGGCATCGCCGAACCGTCGGCGACCCGCAGGCCTTCGACGCCGCGCACGCGCAGCCGGGCGTCCAGTACGGCCGTCGGGTCCCCGTCGCCGCCCATCTTCGCGGTGCACGACGGGTGATAGACCGTGTTGTGCGTCTTGCGCAGGTAGTCCGCGATCTCGTCGTCGGTCTTCACGTCCTTGCCGGGCGCCAGTTCCGTGCCCGCCCATTCGTCCAGCGCGGGCTGCTCGGCGATCTTGCGCGCCAGTTTGATGCCGTAGGTCATCACGCGCATGTCGTGTTCGTCGGTGAAGTACCGCGGGTCCACCTTCGGCTTGTCCCGGTAGTCGCGGCTGCGCAGCCGCACGGTCCCGGTCGACCGCGAACGCGTGACGTTCGGGGTCAGGCAGAAGCCGTTCTCCGTGGTGGGATAGCCGTGCCGGAGGGTGTTCATGTCGAACGGCACCGAGCCGTAGTGGAACATCAGGTCCGGCCGGTCGAGGCCTTCCTCCGTGGTGGTGAAGATGCCGATCTCCCACCATTGCGTGGATTCGGTCGTCATCGGCTGCAGCGCGTCCCACTGGATGACGCCTTCGGGGTGATCCTGCAGGTTCTCGCCGACGCCGGGGGAGTCCACCAGCACGTCCACGCCGACCTCGCGCAAATGGGAAGCGGGGCCGATCCCGGACAGCATCAGGAGTTTCGGGGTGTCGATCGCGCCCGAAGACAGGATCACCTCGCGCCGCGCGCGCAGCTGGACACCGTGGATCAGGTCGTCGGCGAGGTATTCCGCGCCGGTGCAGCGTTTTCCGTCGAACAGCAGCCGCCGGACGCGGGCGCCGGTGATGATCTCCAGATTCGGCCGCTTGCCGATGATCGGGTGCAGGTACGACACCGACGCCGACGACCGCGTGCCGTCCTCGCGCGCGTTGATCTGGAACCAGTTCGCCCCGTGCGTCACGGTCTTGCCCGAGTTGAACTCCGTCCTCGGGATCCCCGCCTGCTCGCAGGCCTGCAGCAGCGCGACACCGGTCGGGTCGTTCGGCGGCACCGAGCGGATGGTCACCGGACCGGAGCGGCCGTGGTGGTCGCCGGGGCCGTCGTTGGTCTCAAGACGTTGGTACAGCGGGAAAATATCCTTCGCCGCCCAACCGGGCAGGCCGAGTGACGACCATTCGTCGAGGTCTTCGGCCGGCGCCCAGAACGCGATGCACGAGTTGTGCGACGAGCAGCCGCCGAGCACCCGCGCCCGGGCGTGGCGCAGGAACGAGTTGCCGGACTCCTGCGGCTCCACCAGGTAGTCCCAGTCGTAGCCGGATTCCAGCAGGGCCATCCACTTCGTCAGTTCCAGCACCGCCGGATCGTCCACATCGGATGGTCCGGCTTCCAGGAGTGCCACGGTGACGTCCGGATCTTCCGAGAGTCTCGCCGCGACCACCGAACCCGCCGTCCCGCCGCCGACGACGATGTAGTCGAACTCTCCGGTCACTGTGCTGCCTCCTCGGGATGTGCTTCCGCGGCGTGATCGGCCAGGACGCCGCTCTTGTGCCGCAGGACGAACCAGTAATACGCGAAACCGGCGACCGCCACCGCGCCGACGAACAGCACGGCCCCCCATTCGAGGTACCAGTGATACGGCTCGGTCGCGTTGTAGACCTCGCGCCGCGGCCAGGCCAGGTTCACCACGATCGCGCCGCCCCACAGCACGCCGAGGATGTTGACCGGCAGCCCCAGTTTGCCGAGCGAGAAGTACTTGGTGCCCGCCACCTTCGGCGGCGGCCACTGCCCGCGGAGGCGCTTGACCAGCATCGGAACGGTGACCAGCAGGTACGCCAGGTAGATCATGATGATGCCGATACTGGTGATCACCGTGAAGATCTGCGGCTGGCCGACGTTGACCACCAGGATCAGCACGGCGATCACGCCGGACACGATCGCGGGGACCACCGGCGTCTTCGTCTTCGGCGACACCCGGGCCAGATGCTTCCCGGCGGGCAGGTTGTTGTCGCGGCCCATCGCGAACATCATCCGGATCGCCGCCGACTGCACGGCCAGGTTGCACACGGTGATGGCGATGACGACCGCCAGCAGGAAGATCGTGCCGATGGTGCTCCCGAGGACGTCGAGCACGATGAACTGCAGGCCGCCGGTCGCGATCTCCGGGTTGTTGATGTCGCCCACGGCCATCAGCGCCAGCAGCAGGATCAGCCCGCCGATGACGAACGACGCGATCAGCGCGCGCAGGATCGCCTTGGGCGCGTTCTTGCGCGGGTCGTGCGACTCCTCGCCGAGCGAACTGGCGGTGTCGAAGCCGTACATGACGTAGGTCGACGCGAGCGAAGCGACCAGGAACGCACCGAAGTACCCCCACGGCTGGTCCGCGCCGGTGTTGTTCGTCTGCATGACGACTTCCGGGCCCCGCGTGATGTTCACCGCGAGCGCGACGATCAGCAGGACCGCGGCGATCAGTTCGATGAACACCCCGGCGCTGTTGATCCGCGCCATCAGCTTGACGCCCCACGCGTTCACCAGCGTCGTGAACACGATCAGCGCCGTGCCCAGGATGACCGCGTTCACCGCGCTGTCGCCGGAGAAGGAGAAGAACGACGAGATCTGGGGGAGCGTGATCTGGTATGCGAGCGCGACGGCGGCGATGCTGACGATCGACGCGGTGAGCATCATCCACCCGGCCAGCCAGGCGACGTGCGGGCTGCCGAGCCGTTTCGACCAGTTGTAGATCGACCCGGCGACCGGATAGTGCGCGGCCAGTTCGGCGAACGACAGCGCCACCATCAGCTGGCCGACGAACACCATCGGCCAAGACCACCAGTACGCGGGCCCGCCGAAGCTGAAGCCGAAGTAGAACAGCTGGAAGGTGCCCGTCAGGATCGAGATGTAGCTGATCCCGGCGGCGAAGGTGTGGAAATTGCCGAGCGTTCTTTCGAGTTCCTGTTTGTAGCCGAAACCGGCCAAGCCGTCGTCGGAAGGATTGCTCATCGGCAGTTTCCCCTCTTTAGTTGGACGCGGGCTCCCCGGAGAACCAGCGCTGTGGAGCGGGCCGGAGGTTCTGGTAGATGTGCTTCGCCTCCGTGTACTCGGCCAGTCCGGTCGGGCCGAGCTCGCGCCCGAAGCCGGACTGCTTGTAGCCGCCCCATTCCGCCTGCGGCAGGTACGGGTGGAAGTCGTTGATCCAGATCGTGCCGTGCCGCATCCGGTTCGCGACCCGCTGCGCGCGGGAGGCGTCCGAGGTGAACACCGCGCCGGCGAGGCCGTAGTGGGTGTCGTTGGCGATGCGGACGGCGTCGTCCTCGTCGGTGAAGGTCTCGACGGTGAGCACCGGGCCGAACGATTCGTCGACGACGGCGCTGCTGCCCTGCTTCACGTTGTCGAGGATGGTCGGCAGGTAGTAGTGCCCCTTCGCGAGTTCGCGATCGTCGGGGCGTTTGCCGCCGGTGCGCAGGACGGCGCCCTCTTCGAGCGCCGCGGCGACGTAGCGTTCGATCTTTTCCAAATGGGCGGCCGAGATCAGCGGACCGGTTTCAGCCTTCGGGTCGAAAGGTCCACCCAGTCGGATCAGCTCGGCGCGGCGGACGAGTTCGTCGACGAACTCGTCGTGCCACTCCTCCTGGACGATCAGCCGCGCGCCCGCCGAGCAGACCTGCCCGGAGTGCAGGAACACCGCGGTGAGCGCGTAGTCGACGGCGGTGTCGAAATCCGAGTCCGCGAACACGACGTTCGGGTTCTTGCCGCCCAGCTCCAGCGCGACCTTCTTGACGGTGGCCGCGGCCGAGGCGGCGATGATCTTGCCGGTCGAGAGGCCGCCGGTGAACGACACGAGGTCGACGTCCGGATGCTCCGAGAGCGGTGCTCCGGCCTGCGCGCCGGCGCCGAGCACGAGGTTCGCCACGCCGCCGGGGAGTCCGGCCTCGGTCAGCAGCTTCATCAGCATGATCGAGGTGTGCGGGGTCAGTTCGCTGGGCTTGAGGACGAAGGTGTTGCCCGCCGCGAGCGCCGGGGCGACCTTCCAGATGGTCTGCAGGAGCGGGTAGTTCCACGGCGTGATCAAGCCGCAGACGCCGACCGGCTCGTGCACGATGCGGCTGAACGCGTCCGGGTTGCCGGTGTCGACCACACGGCCCGCGTCGTTCGCGGCGAGCTTGCCGAAGTAGCGCAGGCACGCGGCGATGTCGGCCATGTCGTATTCGCTCTCGACCAGCCGTTTCCCGGTGTCGAGCGATTCGGCGCGGGCGAAGGCGGCGGCGTCGCGGTCCAGCAGGTCGGCGGCCTTCAGCAGCAGGTCGCCGCGCTGCGGGGCGGGCGTCTGCGGCCACGGGCCGGTGTCGAACGCCTTCCGCGCGGCGGCGATGGCCGCTTCGGTGTCTTCACGGGTGCCCTCGGCGACCTCCGCGACCAGCGACCCGTCAGCGGGGCAGCGGATTTCCCGGCGACCACCGCCGACCGCGTCGACCCACTCGCCACCGATGAAAAAGTCCGCCATCAAGCCCTCCGAACCGGCTCCTGCTGCGCTGATGAGTTCTCAGCGGGAAAACGTACTTCGAACTGACCGCCGATCAGCGATTATCGCGGCCACCCGACGTGACCGCTACTTGGCAAAAGAGACCATGTTCACACCCTTGGGTGCCGAGTGGTGATTTTCTGACATGTGACCCGTGACGCGGCGGACGGAAGACTCTCAGGCGACCTCCGTAGACTGGCCGGAACGGCGGAAGAGGAACCAGGCGAGGTGGGAGAGTGACGTTGCTCGAGTCCGTGCACGGACCGGCCGACTTGAAGCGGATGAACCAGGACCAGCTCGGTGAGCTGGCCGCGGAGATCCGGGACTTCCTCGTCGAGAAGGTGCGGCTCGCCGGTGGTCACCTCGGCCCGAACCTGGGTGTGGTCGAACTGACCATGGCGCTGCACCGCGTCTTCGACTCGCCGGACGACGCGATCGTGTGGGACGTGGGCCACCAGGCGTACGTGCACAAGATCGTCACCGGCCGTCATGACGGCTTCGGCAAGCTGCGCCAGCTCGGCGGCCTCACCGGCTACCCGGCGCGCTGCGAGAGCGAGCACGACCTCGTCGAGAACAGCCACGCCTCGACCGCGTTGTCCTATGTGGACGGTCTGGCCAAGGCGTTCGAACTCGAAGGCGGCGGCAGGCACGCGATCGCCGTCGTCGGCGACGGCGCGCTGACCGGCGGCATGTGCTGGGAGGCGCTCAACAACATCGCCGCGAACCCGCGCCGCCCGGTCGTCATCGTCATCAACGACAACGGCCGCTCCTACTCGCCGACCATCGGCGGCGTCGCCGACCACCTCGCGTCGCTGCGGCTCAAGCCGGGCTACGAGCGCGTGCTGGACCGCGGCAAGGAACTGCTGCGGCACACGCCCGTCGTCGGCAAGCCGATCTACGCGGCGCTGCACGCGGCGAAAGCGGGTCTCAAGGACGCGCTGAGCCCGCAGATGATGTTCTCCGACCTCGGCCTCAAGTACCTCGGCCCGGTCGACGGGCACGACCTCGTCGCGCTGGAGAAGGCGTTCCAGAGTGCCCGTGACTTCGGCGGCGCGGTCATCGTGCACGTGGTCACCGAGAAGGGCCACGGCTACGAGCCGGCGGTCACCAACCAGGCCGACCAGATGCACCAGACCGACCCGATCGACCCGGAAACCGGCCTGCCGCCGGTCAAGGGCCCGAGCTGGACCGGCGTCTTCGCCGACGAAATGGTCAAGATCGGCGCCGACCGCGAGGACGTCGTCGCGATCACCGCGGCCATGCTGCGCTCGACCGGGCTGCACAAGTTCGCCGAGGCGTACCCGGACCGCTGGTACGACGTCGGGATCGCCGAGCAGCACGCGGTGACCTCGGCCGCCGGGCTCGCGATGGGCGGCAAGCACCCCGTCGTGGCCGTCTACTCGACCTTCCTGAACCGGGCGTTCGACCAGGTCCTGATGGACGTCGCGCTGCACCGCCAGCCAGTGACGCTGGTGCTGGACCGCGCGGGCATCACCGGTCCGGACGGTCCCAGCCACCACGGCATGTGGGACCTTTCGCTGCTGGGCATGGTGCCCGGGATGCGGGTCGCCGCTCCGCGTGACGCCGGCACGCTGCGCGAGGAGCTACGGGAGGCCGTCGCGGTCGAGGACGGGCCGACGGCGCTGCGGTTCTCCAAGGGCGGCGTGATCGACTCGGTGCCCGCCGTGGAACGCGTCGGCACGGTGGACGTGCTGCGCAAACCCGACGGCGACGCCGACGTCCTGCTCGTCGCGGTGGGCGCGTTCGCGATGCTCGGGCTCGCCGCCGCGGACCGGCTGGCCGACCAGGGCATCGGCGTGACCGTGGTGGACCCGCGCTGGGTCGTCCCGGCCCCGGCCGAACTGGTCGCGCTGGCCGAACAGCACAAGCTCGTCGTGACCGTCGAGGACAGCGGGCGGCACGGTGGCTTCGGCTCCGCGCTGGCCGCGCTGTTCCGCGACGCCGAATGCGACGTGCCGCTGCGGGATCTCGCGGTGCCGCAGGTGTTCCACGATCACGGTTCGCGCGAGGAGGTGCTGGCTCGCGTTGGGCTCACCGCGCAGGACGTGGCGCGGCGGGTGACCGAGTGGTCGGCGAAGCTGGCGAGCCGCACTCCGGCTCCGGAGGACACGCGCCGCTGACAAGTGCGCCATGAAAGGTCCTTTCCTTGCAAAATTTGCAAGGAAAGGACCTTTCATTGCACGCGCTACGCACTTCCAAATGTCATGAAAGGGGCGTTCAGGACGAAAAGTGTCCTGAACGTCCCTTTCATGACATTTGGGGGGGGTGTCCCAGCGGTCGTGCGAAAGCCCGGCTCAGGTGCCCACGATCCGCCCGACCGCCCGCACCACGAGGTCTCGCGTCGCAGTAGGGGAGGAGAACCCCAGGATCGACAGGTGCACGACGAGGCTCAGCAGTTCCTCGGCGTCGAAGTGGTCCGGCACGGTTCCCGCCCGTTGCGCCGCCTGGATCGCGGCGACCTTGTCCGCGTGCGCCCGGACCTCGGCTTCGGGCGTCGCGTCGAAGCCGTTCTCCAGGCGCAGCCAGCCCATGAGCCGCAGGAGATGGGGGTGTTCGAGGTAGCGGTCGAACAGCCTGCCCGCGTAGCCGGGCAGGTCCTCGGGCGTGATCGTGAGGGTCCGGATGGCGAGGTCCACCTGCTCCTCCACGACCTTCTCGAAAAGCTCTTCCTTGCTGCAGAAGTAGGCGTAGATCAGCGCCTTGTTCGCACCCGCGTTCTTCGCGATGCGGTCCACCCTGGCGCCGGCGATGCCGTACGTCGCGAACTCCGTCGTCGCCGCGTCCAGCAGTTTCCGCTTGGTCGCTTCCTTGTCCCTGACCATGTGACCGAGTCTAACTAACTGGTTGGTTGACATCCAGCCGGGCCGCATGGCAGCCTGAGTTGACAACCAACTGGTTAGTTAGGAGACGGTCATGAAGGTCGCACTGGTCACGGGAGCCTCGGCTGGGATCGGCGAAGCCACGGCGCTCGCGCTGAAGGACGCGGGTTACACGGTCTACGGCGCCGCGAGGCGCGTCGAGCGGATGGCGGGGCTCGCCGAGCGCGGGGTGAAGGTCCTCGCGATGGACGTCACCGACGACGCCTCGATGGTCGCGGGCGTCGAGCGGATCATCGAGGAGTCCGGCCGCATCGACGTCCTGGTCAACAACGCGGGCTACGGCTCGTACGGCGCCTTCGAGGACGTGCCGCTCTCGGAGGGGAAGTACCAGTTCGAGGTCAACCTGTTCGGGCTCGCGCGGCTCGTCCAGCTGACCACGCCGCATATGCGTGCCCAGGGCTCCGGCAAGATCGTGAACATCTCGTCCATCGGCGGCAAGATCTACGAACCGCTCGGCGGCTGGTACCACTCGACGAAGTTCGCGGTCGAAGGACTCAGCGACTCACTGCGGCTGGAGCTCAAGCCGTTCGGCATCGACGTCGTGGTGGTCGAACCCGGCGCCATCAAGACCGAATGGGGCGGTATCGCCGTCGAGAACCTGCTCAAGACCTCGGGTGACACCGCGTACGCGCCGCAGGCCAAGGCGCTGGCGAAGTTCTTCGACCAGGCCGCACGCGGTTCCCACCCCAAGGTGATCGCCGACGTCATCGTGAAGGCCGTCCGGGCCCGGCGCCCGAAGACCCGCTACGCCGCCGGTTTCGGGGCGAAGCCGATCCTGTTCGTGCGCCGGGTGCTCCCGGACCGCGCGTTCGACGCGTTGTTCCTCGGGGCGTTGCGCCGCTTCGCCTAGACCGCGACGGCCGGTTCCGCGACGGGTTCCGCGTACGAGTAGACCTCCCGCGGCTCGGGGAAGAGCTTCACCAGCACCGGATACGCGATCGCCGCCGTGCACAGCGTCACCACCATGCTGATGTCGACGCCGCCCGCGATGTCCTTGAACGGCCCGGCGATCATCGGGGTGTTGGCCGTCAGCAGGCCCAGCGTCGTCGCCGGGATCCACGCGGCCATCGCGCGCCAGTTCACCCCGCGGGTGAACCAGTAGCGCCCGCCCTTGCGGCCCTGGTTGAACACCTGGAGGTCGTCCGGGTCGTAGAACCCGCGCCGCAGCACGAAGCCGATCATCATGATCACCATCCACGGCGACGTGCACAGCACGATCAGCGTGGCGAAGGCGTTGATGCTGGACACCATGTCCAGCACGAAATTGCCGACGAAGATGAACACGACACTGAGGGAGCCGATCAGCAGCGTCGCCTGCACCCGGCTCAGCTTCACGAAGATCGAGCTGAAGTCCAGGCCGGTCCCGTAGAGCGACGTCGTACCGGTGGACAGCCCGCCGATCAGCGCGACGACGATCAGCGGGATCGCGTACCAGAGCGGGGAGATCGCGGTCAGGCCGGTGATGTAGTCGGCCGGATCCGCGACCAGGGTCGCGGTGGCGATGCCGAAGCCGAACGGCAGCAACGTCGCCACCTGCGCCAGGAACGGCGCGGCCAGCAGGGAACGGCGGCTGTGCCGCGCCGGGATGTAGCGCGTCCAGTCGCCGAGGAAAGCACCGAACGAGATCGGGTTCGCCATCGTGGTGAGCGCGGCGAGGATCCACGTCGGCCAGAAGTCGCCGAGCGCGTACGTGCCGGTGCCGGCGAACCCGGGGTCGAACGTGCCGCCGTAGGCCACGATGCCGAGCAGCATGATCGCCGTGCCCAGCACCACGGCGACCCGGTTCACCAGCAGCATGAACCGGTAGCCGTAGATGCACACCACCAGCGTGGCGATCGCGATGACGCCGTACGCGACGCCGCGGAGCACTTCACCGCCGTCGAAGCCGAAAAGCCGTTGTGCCGCACCGGCGACGGCGTCGCCGCTCACCCAGACCGAGATGGCGAAGAAGGTGATCGCCGTCAGCAGGGAGAGGAAGGAGCCGACACAGCGGCCGACGACGCCGAAGTGCGCGCCGGAGGAGACCGCGTTGTTGGTGCGGGTGAGCGGGCCGAACAGCGACATCGGCGAGAGCACCAGCGCGCCGACGACCACGCCCGCGACGGTGGCCGCCACCGCCGCCCAGAAGCTCAGCCCGAAGGCGATCGGGAGGGTCCCGAGGATGATGGTGGCGAAGGTGTTGGCACCGCCGAACGCCATCCGGAACAGGTCGCGCGGACGCGAGGTCTGTTCTTCCGGCGGGATCGGTGCGATGCCGTGCTGCTCGACTTCGGTGACCTTGTCACCCATGGGGACCTCCAGCTATGCGTTTAGTCCTCTGAATGCGGTCCTTGCACACGCAAGTACCGCGTTCAGAGGACGAAACGCGATCAGGCGAAGCGGGTCATGACGTGCTTCACGCGGGTGTACTCGGCGAAGGAGTAGGACGAGAGGTCCTTCCCGTGGCCCGAGTGCCCGAAGCCGCCATGGGGCATTTCCGAGACCAGCGGCCCGTGGGTGTTGACCCAGACGCAGCCGAAGTCGAGTTCGCCCGAAACGCGGGTCGCGCGTGACAGGTCGTTGGTCCAGATCGACGACGCCAGCCCGTAGGGGACGCCGTTGGCCAGGCGCACCGCCTCGCCCTCGTCCACAAAGGACTGGACGGTGATCACCGGGCCGAAGATCTCCTCCTGCACGATCTCGTCGTCCTGCTCCAGACCCGAGACCACGGTGGGGGAGAAGAAGAAACCGCGGTCGCCGGCGGGGGTGCCGCCGGTCTCCACGCGGGCGTGCGAGGGCAGCCGCTCGACGAGTCCGCGGACCCGCCCGAACTGCGCCTCGCTGTTGAGCGGGCCGAAGTCCTCGCCCGGGGTCTGCACGGCGGCGGCCTTGGTCAGCTCCGCGACGAACTCGTCGTGGATCGCCGCGTCCACCAGCACCCGGCTGCCCGCGGTGCAGTCCTGCCCGGCGTTGTAGAACGCCGCCCCGACGATGCCCTCGGCCGCTTCGGCGAGGTTCACGTCGCCGAAGACCAGCAGGGGCGCGTTGCCGCCGAGTTCGAGGTGCGTGCGCTTGAGATCGGCCGCCGCGACGGTGGCGACGTCGATCCCGGCGCGGGTCGATCCGGTGATCGACACCAGCTCGGTGATCGGGTGCTTCACCAGCGCGCGGCCGGTGTCGCGGTCGCCGCACAACACGTTGAAAGCGCCCTGCGGCAGGAACTCCGCCGCGACCTTGGCCAGCAGGACGGCCGTCGACGGCGTGGTCTCCGCGGGCTTGAGCACGACGGTGTTGCCCGCCGCCAAGGCCGGGGCGATCTTCCAGACACCCATCATCAGCGGGTAGTTCCACGGCGCGATCTGCGCGCAGACACCGACCGGCTCCCGGCGGATCGCCGACGTGTGCCCGGGCAGGTACTCCCCGGACGCGGTGCCTTCGAGCTGCCGCGCCGCACCGGCGAAGAACCGCAGCGCGCTGACGCACTCCGGGATCTCCTCCTCCAGCACGACGGCGCGGATCTTGCCGGTCTCCCGGATTTCGAGCTCGGCGAACTCCTCCGCGCGGGATTCCAGCGCGTCGGCGATCTTCAGCAGCGCGAGCTGACGCTGGGCGGGCGTGCTCTTGCGCCACACCTCGAACGCCCGTTCGGCCGCGGCCAGCGCGGCGTCCACATCGGACTGTTCCGAAAGGACGCTGGTGCCGAAGACCTCGCCGGTGGCGGGATTCACCAGGTCGAGCGTCCGCGAGCCCGACGCCGGTACCTCGGCGCCGTCGACGAAATTGAGGACCTGAGTCATTTCTTCTCCAGGTGGGTCGGCTCGAACATCTTGAGCAGGGCGGGCAGGACGACCACGGACGGGCCAGGTGTGGCCAACGCGTCGGCCAGGTCCTTCCCGACGGTGTCCAAAGAGGACACGGTCGCGCCGACGCCGAAGGACTTCGCCAGCGCGGCGAAATCGGGGCGGGCGAGTTCGGTGGCGGTGGACTGCCCGAACGCGCCGGTCAGGTACTCGCGCAGGATGCCGTAACCGCCGTCGTCGACGATGAGCCAGGTGACGTCCAGCCCGTGCTGGACCGCCGTCGCGAGTTCCGCGATGCCGTACATCGCGCCGCCGTCGCCGGAGACCGCGAGCGCCGGGCCGCCGGTCGCCGCGGCACCGCCGAGCGCGCCGGGCAGGCCGTAGCCGAGCCCGCCCGCACCCTGCGCGGTGTGGATCGGCGCGCCCTCGGGATTCCACGCCGACCAGGCCCAGTAGGCCGCGATCGTCATGTCCCAGAACGTCTGGGTGCCTTCTGGGATCGCCGCGCGGATGTCGTCGATGAGCTTGCGCTCGGCTTCGAGGGGCTGGCCGTCGAGGCGTTCGCGCACCTTGGCCAGCAGTTCCGTCACCGCCGCTTCGGCGGCGCCGTCTGACTGCCGGAACGGAACCTGTTCCAGAAGTCCTTGCAGGGCAAGGCGAACGTCGGAATGGATGCCCAAGGCCGGGTAGTTCGACTCCAGCTTCCCGAGATCGGCCTCGACCTGGATCACCCGGCCGCGCGGGGCGAACTCGCGGTAGTTGCTGGACAGTTCGCCGAGCCCGGAGCCCAGCACCAGCAGCACGTCCGCGGCCGAGAGGAACTCGGTGCTGTGCCAGTCCTCCAGCCACGATTGTCCGGACAGCTCGTGATCCCAGCCGAAGACGCCCTTGCCGCCGAACGTCGACAGCACCGGGGCGCGCAAAGCCTCCGCGAGCACCTTCAGTTCCGCGTGCGCGCCCGAGCGCAGTGCGCCGCCCCCGGCGAGGATCACCGGATTCTCGGCCGCGCCAAGGAGTTTCGCCGCTTCCGTGACGAGCTCCGGCAACGGCGCGAGCGGAGCGGGCCGTGCGGTCACGGACGTGATCCGCGGCAGATCCGTCGGAGCCAGCAGGATGTCCTGCGGGATCTCGACCCACACCGGGCCGTACGGCGCGGTCGCCGCCGATTCCCACGCCTCGCGCAACGCCGTCGGGATCTGGCCGACGGTGCGCACCACGTGCACCGACTTCACGACATCGCGGAAACTGGCCTGCTGATCGGGCAGTTCGTGCAGATAACCGTGCCGTCCGCCGCCGAGCCCGGCGACCGGGATCTGGCTGGAGATCCCGAGCACCGGGACCGACGCCGCCCGCGATTCCTGCAGTGAGGCCAAAGTCAGCAGCGCGCCGGGACCGGTCGACACGATCATCGGTGTCACCGGGACTGGGCCCTCGGGATCCGCCGCGAGCCGGGCGCGGGCGTGTCCGTCGGCCGCGAACGCCAGATTGTTCTCCACCCGTGAACTGATGACGCGCAGGTCGTCCGTGCGCCGCAACGCTTCGAACAGACCGAGCGCGTGCTGGCCCGGCAGGCCGAACACGGTGTCCGCGCCGAGCGCGTGGAGGGTTTCGACGACGATGTCGCCGCCGATGCGTTGTGTCATGCGCTCTTCCCCAAACTGAGCAGGCTCACCAGGTCGTAGGCGACGTGGGAAGCCGCGATGGCGGTGATCTCGGCATGATCGTAGGCCGGGGCCAGCTCCACCACATCGGCTCCGACGAGGTTGCAGTCCCGCAGTCCGCGCAGGATCTCCAGCAGTTCGCGGCTGGTCATGCCGCCCGCTTCGGGAGTGCCGGTGCCGGGCGCGTGCGCCGGGTCGAGCACGTCGATGTCGACCGAGATGTAGAGCGGGCGGCCGCCGATGCGCTGGCGCAGCGCGTCGACGGTCTCGGCGACCCCGCGGCGCATGACGTCGCCGGAGGTGACGATGCCGAATCCGAGGCGGCGGTCCTCTTCCAGATCCCGCTTGCCGTACAGCGGGCCGCGCGTGCCGACGTGGGACAGCGCTTCGGTGTCGAGGATGCCTTCCTCGGACGCCCGCCGGAACGGGGTGCCGTGGGTGTACGGCTCGCCGAAGTAGGTGTCCCAGGTGTCGAGGTGTGCGTCGAAGTGCAGCAGCGCCACCGGTCCGTGCTTCTTCGCCGCCGCCCGCAGCAGCGGCAACGCGATCGTGTGGTCGCCGCCGACGGTCACCAGCCGTGTCCCGTTCGCGGTGAGCGCCTCGGCCTCGCTCTGCAGCGTTTCGATCGCCTCGCCGATGTTGAACGGGTTGAGCGCGATGTCACCGGCGTCGACCACCTGCGTTTCGGCGAACGGGGAAACGTCGAGTTCGGGGTGGTACGGGCGAAGGAGCCGGCTGGCCTCACGGAGCGCGGAGGGGCCGAAGCGCGCGCCGGGGCGGTAGGACACCCCGGCGTCGAACGGCACCCCGACGACGGCGACGTCGGCGCGCTCGACCTGATCGATCCGCGGAAGCCTCGCGAAGGTCGCGAAACCGGCGAACCGGGGCACCCTCGAAGAGTCGACGGGTCCGATCGGGTTCTGCTCAGGCACTGTGTCTCCTTCTGGTGTTTCAGGACTGCGAAGCGGCGAGTTTCGCCTCTTCTTCTTCGGCGGCCGCGCTGCCGTTCAGGCGGCGGGTCCACACGGTGAGGATTTCGTCGGAGGTACGCGGCGTCAGGAAGCTGACCAGCAGGTACACCGCGAGGCTGGAGCCGAGGCCCCAGTAGATCGGGCTGTTGGCCTCGACGCCGTCGACGAACATGAACGTGATGACCACGACGGTGCCGACCACCATCGACGCGAGCGCGCCCTGGCGGGTACCGCGTTTCCACGCCAGCCCGCCGATGATCGCGACCAGCAGACCGCCGACGAGGATGTCGTAAGCGATGGTCAGCGCGTTGACGACGTCGTCCACGATCATCGCGATGCCGATCGCGACGATGCCGAGTACCAGCGTGGTGACCCGGTTCCTTGTCACCTCGTCGACGGCCTTTTTGAGGCCCAGCTTGGAAAGCAGGTCCGACGTGCTGACCGTGGAGCAGGCGATGAGCGCGCCGCTCGCGGTCGACATCATCGCCGAGAGCGCCGCCGCGAGCACCAGCCCGCGGATCCCGGCGGGCAGCTGCTGCTCGACGATGGTCGCGAACGCGTCCTGCGCGCTGGCGAGGTTCGGGTACAGCGTCTTGGCCGCGGTGCCGATCAGCGCGCCGGCGAGACCGTAGACGAGGCAGTAGACGCCGGAGATGACGCCGCCGCCGGTCGCGATACCCGGCGTCCGCGCGGTGAACACGCGCTGCCAGATGTCCTGGCCGATCAGCAGGCCGAAGCTGTAGATGAGGAAGTACGTGAAGATCGTGTCGCCGCCGATGGCGGTCAGTTCGAAGTAGCTCTCGTCCAGCCGCGCGGCCATACCGTCGAAACCGCCCGCGGAGACGATCGAGACCGGCAGCAGGATCAGCAGGATGCCGATGGTCTTGATGACGAACTGGACGATGTCGGTCAGCGTGATCGACCACATGCCGCCGAGCACCGAGTAGAGCACCACGATCGAGCCGCCGATGGCGATACCCGCCCAGCTCGGCACGTTGAACAGGACCTTGAAGATGGTGGCGAACGCCAGCGTCGAGGTGACGGTCAGCATCAGCGTGTAGCCCCACATGACCACGCCGGAGATGGTGCTGGTGGAGCCGCCGTACCGCAGGTCGAGCATCTCGCCGACGGTGTAGACGCGCAGTTTCACCAGCCGCCGCGCGAACAGCGTGTGCAGGACCAGGATGCCGACCCCGATCGCGATCACGAGCCAGGCGCCGGAGATGCCGTAGGTGTAGCCGAGCTTCACCCCGCCGACCGTGGAAGCACCGCCGAGGACGACTGCGGACATCGTGCCCGAGTACATGAACCAGCCGAGGCGGCGGCCCGCGACGAGGTAGTCGGATTTGGTCTTGGCGAGCCGCAGCCCGAACCAGCCGACCCCGATCATGCCCGCTATGTAGAGCGCGATCACCGCGTAGTCACCGGCCACGGTGTCCTCCTTGACTTGGGGCTGTTCGCTTCGTTCGGGTCACCGTAGGTTCGTTCGCACCTTGAACGACATGGGATGATCCATCCGAACTCATCGGAGATCGAGGATGAAATGACCCAAAGTCGCGATCCGTTCGACTCGGATGTGAATGTCCCGTTACGCGCCGTGGTCGGCAACCCGGAACTCGCACTCGACCCGGTCGTGGAGACCTTGCGGCCGGGCGCGCTCGACGCCCCGGTGCGCTGGGCCCACGTCAGCGAGCTGCTGGATCCCGTGCCCTACCTGCTCGGGGCGGAGCTGCTGCTCACCGCCGGGGTGAACCTGCCGGTGGAACCGGCCGAGATCGATCGGTACGTGCGACGGCTGGCCGGCAGCGGTATCTCCGCGCTCGGGTTCGGCCTCACCCCGGGCGCCTACGAGACGTTGCCGCCGCCCCTGCTGACGGCGTGCGCCCGGCACGGTCTCCCGCTGCTGGTCGTCCAGCCGCGGACGCCGTTCCTCGCGATCAGCCGGGCGGTGTCGGTCGCGCTCGCCGAGGCGGGGCAGCGGGAACAGCGGCGGATCGCGGCCGCGCGCGAGGCGCTGACCAGGGCGGCGGGCGACGGGCTCGGCGAATTGGCGAGCGCGCTGGCCGGACGGCTGGGGGCATGGGTGGCGCTGGTCGGCGCAGACGACGTCCTGGCCGCGGACCACGGGGCGCCGTCGCCGCTGCCCGGCGAGGTCCGGGAACTGGTCGCCACGCTGCGGGCGGGCCGGGGCATCCGCAGTGCGACCACGGAACTGGCCGACGGCACGCACGTCGTCGCGCAGCCGGTGTACCCGCAGGCGACGGCGTCGCATCTGGTCGTGGTCGGCCGGGTCGCGCGGTTCGACGGCGCGGACCGCTCGATCCTGTCGGTCGGGGCGGCGCTGCTCGGGCTGGCGGGGCGCGCGGGTTCGGACGCGGCCGGGCTGGGCGCCACCGCCACGGGGCTGCTGCTGGGGGAGACCGAGGTGATCGGCGGGGACGAACGCCGTCTGGTCGCCGGGATCGCGTACCGGAAAGGGCCGAACGAGGTGGCCGTCCGCTACGACTGGCTGCGCGCCCGGCTCGACACCCCGCTCGTACGGCTGCGGCCGGGGCCGCGCTTCGACGCGATCGTCCGCGAGGCGCCGGAGGCCGGTGATCTCGACCGGCTCCGCGCCGATGGCTGGCTCGCGGTGGTGGGCTCGCCCGTCCCACCCGGACGGCTTCCCGAAGCGGCGGGTGAGATCGAGCTGCTGCTGACGCGGGCCGCCGCGCTGGGGCGGCCGGTGGTCGCGGAAGGCACGTCGGGGCTGGACGCGCTGATCGATCCGGATGCCGCGGCCGGGTTCGCCGCCCAGGTGCTGGCGCCGTTGCGCGAACTCGACCGGCAGGGTGATCGCGAACTGGTCGGCACGCTGCGGACGTGGCTCGCGCACCACGGCGGCTGGGACCGCACGGCCGCCGAACTCGGCGTGCACCGCAACAGCGTCCGGCACCGGATCGGGCAGATCGAACGGGCGCTGGGGGTGGATCTGGCGGATCCGGAGACCCGGATGCGGCTGTGGTTCGCCCTGCGCTGGTCCAATCAGGTCACTCTCAGGTAAATGTGGCAACGTAGGGTCGTGCGAATTCTGGTAGTCGAAGACGAAGAACCCCTCGCCGACGCGATCGCACGCGGCCTGCGGCGCGAGGGTATGGCGGTGGACATCGCGCTCACCGGTGACGACGGGCACGAGAAGGCCGCCGTCACCCGGTACGACGTCGTGCTGCTCGACCGCGACCTGCCCGGCATGTCCGGTGACGACCTGTGCCGCGAGATCGTCGCGTCCGGCGAGCTGACCCGCGTGCTGATGCTCACCGCGAGCAGTTCCGTTTCGGACCGCGTCGACGGCCTTTCCCTCGGCGCCGACGACTATCTCGCCAAACCGTTCGCCTTCCCCGAACTCGTCGCACGTGTGCGGGCGCTGGGCCGCCGCGCGACCCCGGCCGCGCCGCCGCTGCTGACTTCGGGCGACGTCGAACTGGACCCGGCGAGGCGGACCGTCCGCCGCGCGAGCGGTCCGGTCGAGCTGACCCGCAAGGAGTTCGGCGTGCTGGAGGTGCTGCTGTCGGCCGCCGGTTCGGTGGTCAGCAGCGAAGAACTGCTCGAACGCGTGTGGGACGAGAACGCCGACCCGTTCACCACCACCGTCAGGGTCACCGTGATGACCCTGCGGAAGAAGCTCGGCGAGCCGGGCATCATCGAAACCGTCGTCGGCTCCGGCTACCGGGTGCCGGAGCAGGGGACCGCACGCGGGTGAACCTGTCCGGTGCCCGCAGCCTGCGCGGGCGGGTCACGCTGCTCGCGACCGGGCTGGTGGCACTGGTCAGCGTCCTGTTGCTCTGGCTGACCTGGAACCTCGTCGGCGACGCGGTTTCCGCCGTGCCGCAGCTGCCGCCGGGCACCACGGTGCGCGTCGACGGCGTCGAGGTCGACGCGTCCGCCGTCACCGAGCATCTGCGGGTCTACGCCAGGAACCGGGTGCTGCTGTTCGGCGCGGTCGCGTTCTGTTTCGTCGTGCTGGCGGCGGGGATCCTCGCGTGGACGTTCACCGCGCGGGTCCTGCGGCCGCTGCGCGAGATCAGCGGTACCGCGCGCCGTCTCTCGATCGAGTCGATGGGGGAGCGGATCGGCGAGGTCCGCACGAAGGACGAACTCGCGGAACTGGCCGAGACGTTCGACGACATGCTCGACCGGTTGCAGGCCGCGTTCGACGCGCAGCGGCATTTCGTCGCGAACGCCAGCCACGAACTGCGGACGCCGCTCGCCGTCATCCGCACCGAACTCGACGTCACCCTGGCCGACGAGCACGCGGACGAAGCCGAGTTACGCCGGATGGCGGGTGTCGTCCGTGACGCGACGGAGCGGGCCGAGCGGCTGGTCGGTTCGCTGCTGCTGCTCGCCCGTACGGACGGCGCGGGATTGGTGGCCAGGGAACCGGTCGATTTGGCGGTGATCGTCGCGAGTGCCTGGCGCGCGGTGCGTGCCGAAGCCGAAAAGCGCGGCATCCGCACGGAATTCGCGACCCAGGGCGCGGTGACGTTCGGCGATCCCGCGCTGCTGGAACGGATCGCGGGCAACCTGCTGGAGAACGCCGTGCGGCACAACGTCGACGGCGGCTGGCTGGACGTCGTCACGCAGGCCGGTCCACAGTGGTCGGTGCTGCGGGTGCGGTCTTCGGGCGGGCTGCTGGATCCGGCCGCGGTCCCGGAACTGTTCGAGCCGTTCCGCCGCGCCGGCGTCGCCAGGACGGCCCGGACCGGCGCCGGGCTGGGGCTCTCGATCGTGCGGGCCGCGGTGCAGGCGCACGGTGGCACGGTGTCCGCGGAACCCGTTGTGGGCGGCGGCCTTTCGGTGACCGTCCACCTGCCCGCTCTGCCCTGACCCCCGGCGGGGGTTACGGTTCGAGCATGGTTCCCAGTATTCGGCTGAACAACGGAACATCCCTCCCGCAACTCGGGTTCGGGGTGTACAAGATCGGCGACGACGAGGTCACCGGCGCGATCCGCACCGCCATCGAGGCGGGGTACCGCGCCATCGACACGGCGACCCTGTACGCCAACGAGCGCGGCGTCGGCGAGGCCGTCCGCACCAGCGGGCTGCCACGCGAGGAACTGTTCGTCACCACGAAACTGTGGAACACCGAACACGGCTACGACTCGGCGTTGCGCGCCTTCGACACGAGCCTGAGCGAGCTGGGGCTCGACTACGTCGACCTGTATCTGATCCACTGGCCGCTGCCCGCGCAGGACAAGTACGTGGAAACGTGGCGGGCGCTGGAAAAGATCGCCTCCGACGGCCGGGCGAAGGCGATCGGCGTCTCGAACTTCCAGATCCCGCATCTGGAACGGCTGATCGAGGAGACCGGGACCGTTCCCGCGGTGAACCAGATCGAATGCCACCCGTGGCTGCAGCAGCCGTTGCTGCGGGACTTCCACGAGAAGCACGAGATCGTCACCGAGGCGTGGGGCCCGCTGGCGCGCGGCGGAGACCTGCTCGCCGACGAGAAGATCACCACGATCGCGGAGAAACACGGCAAGACGCCGGCCCAGGTCGTGCTGCGCTGGCATGTCGAGATGGACCATCTGGTGATCCCGAAATCCGTCACGCCGGAACGGATCAAGGCGAACATCGACGTCTTCGACTTCGCGCTCGACGCGCACGACACCGCCGCGATCGCGACGCTGGAGCAGGGGAAGCGACTGGGGCCGGACCCGGACAAACTGGGCGCCTAGCGTTTCGGAAGTGTCATGAAAGGGCCGTTCAGGACATTTTTCGTCCTGAACGGCCCTTTCATGACATCCGCGGGAGACCTACCGCACGTCGACGAAGATCGGGTTCCCGTACAACCACAGGTCTTCGAACGGGTTCGACTGCCCGATCACGTCGGCGCTCGGCTCGATCCCGCCGGGCACGTGCTTCTTGCCGTCCGTCCCGCGTGTCCGCACGAAGAACGGCTCACGCACGTCGCGGAACGTGTGCCGGAAGGTGACCCGCCGCCCGGGCGCCCACCGCGGCTCGAACGACCGCACCACCCGGGTACCCGGGGCGGTCTGTGTGTCGCGGTCGGCGGCCGGGCCGGTCACCGGTCCCGAAACGAGGTCGAGCCGCGCGAGCCGCGGGATCGCGCCGCCGCCGTTCGGCCGGGCCGCCAGCTTCGCCGAGACGACGACCGTGACGTCGGATCCGCGCCGGACCCGCAGCCTGCCGCCCATCGTCGCCGAGCTCCAGCCGCTGTACGCGCCGAACTCGAGTTCCTGCCCGAGCCCGCCGTGCACCACCCAGACGCGGCCCGCGCGCAGACCTTCCAGCACACCTTCGTGGCTTCGGCGGGTCACGCCGACCATCGTCCGGCTGAACTCTGCGGGGGCGAAGTCCGCGTACGGCGGCAGGGTCTGCGGGACGCCGGTGTCGATCGGGTCCGGGTAGCCGCCGTGCTCGTCGTAGTAGCCGTCGGGGACGCTGGGCCGCACGTGGGTGTCGCCGCGGTTGTAGTGCGAGTCGGAGTTGCTGGTGATCCACCACGGCTTTCCTTCGGCCAGCAGCGAATCCCAGAGTCCGCCGACGGTCGCGGTGCTCCAGTCGAAGCCGCCGTAGGTGCGGTAGGCCGACGCCGGGAAGCCCGGCCACGAGTTCGAGCCGGGCGAGTTGCCGTACCCGCCACGCGCGCCCCCGCCGCTCCCGAGCGGTTTGGGGAAACCGTCGGCCTGCGCTCCCGGCGCGCCTTCCATACCGATGACGATGCCGGGCGCGGCGTCGCGCAGGGCGCGGATCTCGTGCGGGGCGATCCGGCCGTTGCGCAGCGGATGGTTGATCACCACCACCGGCGCGTGGATCCGGCGGGCCCGCTCTTCGGCCGCGAGCCAGCGGATCGCCTCGACGGCCAGCGCCTCGTTGTCCGGCGTGCCCGGTTCGGTCCCGGTCAGCCGCCAGTCGAAGGCGCGCTCGAACTCGCGCAGTTTCGCGGCCTGGGCCGCGCCCGCCTGGAAGAACAGCGTCGCGTGCTCGGCACCCGGCACGTTCCACTCCATGCCCTGCCACAGCAGGAGATCGGGATGTTCGCGCTGCGCCGCCCGGATCGCGGCGTTCGTGCGCTCCACCGACGACTTCTCGTGCGCGGCGTGGCCGTGATCGGTGATCACCGCCCAGTCCGCGCCGTGACGGCGCGCGTCGGTGGCGATTCCGTCCACTGTGTACATCGCGTCGTAGGAGTACTGCGTGTGGATGTGGTGATCGCCCGCCAGCCACCGATAGCGGTCCCGGCCGAAGAGCAGGCCGAGGTCGAGGTCCAGATCCAGATCGAGGGCGTCCGCCGGTGCCGCGGCGGCGAGTGGCGCGCCGGCGGCCGCCGCGGACACGAGGCCCGCGCGTTTGAGGAATCCGCGGCGGTCGACGCCGGGTTTTTCGCTGTTCACCGGCCGGACGCTAAAGAGCGTCGTTGAACGGACGATGTCCGGACGGCCAACGCACGGCGTTCTGTGATGCCCGTCTCCCCGGGGGATGGCCGGGGAGACGAACGTTCCCGTACGAACCCCAGGCTTTCACGAAAACGTAGTCACTCGCCATCGAATCCACGAAAAACGCGGAAGGCCACCGTCCGCGATCAAGGGATCGCCGACGGTGGCCTTTCGCCGAGGCTCAGGAGAGCGGCACGCTCGCCACGCCCGGCGCCAGGAACGGCTTGCCGTTGACCTTCTCGGACACGCCGGCCCGGTCGAGGTACGGCGTGATGCCGCCCAGCCAGAACGGCCAGCCCGCGCCGAGGATCAGGCACAGGTCGATGTCCTGCGCCTCCGCGACCACGCCCTCGTCGAGCATGATCCGGATCTCCTCGGCGATCGCCGCCAGCGCGCGGTCACGCACCTGCTCGGACGTCGACGGCGAGTCGCCCTGCCGCCAGAGCTCGGCCACCTCGGGATCGACGGTGGCGTTGCCCTTGTCGTCCCACTGCCAGACGCCCTTCTTGCCCGCCTTCACGAAGCGGTCGAGGTTCTCGCTGACGGTGAACCGGTCCGGGAACGCCCCGTGCAGGGTCTCCCCGACGTGCAGGGCGATCGCCGGGCCGACCAGCTGCATCAGCGTCAGCGGCGTCATCGGCAGGCCCAGCGGCTCGAGCGCCTTGTCGGCGACGTCGAACGGCGTTCCCTCGTCGACGGTCACCAGCACCTCGCCGAGGAACCGCAGCAGCAGCCGGTTGACCACGAACGCGGACGCGTCCTTGACCAGCACGCTCGACTTCTTGAGCTGCTTGCCGAGCGCGAACGCAGTGGCCAGCGTGGCGTCGTCGGTCTTCTCCGCGCGGACGATCTCCAGCAGCGGCATCACCGCGACCGGGTTGAAGAAGTGGAACCCGACCACGCGCTCGGGGTGCTTCAGCTGCGACGCCATCGCGGTGATCGACAGCGACGAGGTGTTCGTCGCCAGGATCGCCTCGGGCGAGACGTACTGCTCCAGGTCGGCGAAGACCTTCTGCTTGACGCCCAGCTCCTCGAACACCGCCTCGATCACGAAGTCGGCGTCGGCGAACGCGGACTTGTCGAGCGAGCCGGTGACGAGCGCCTTCAGCCGGTTCGCGCCGTCCGGCGAAACCCGCTTCTTGGCCAGCAGCTTGTCGATCTCACCGTGCACATAGGACACACCCTTGTCGACGCGTTCCTGGTCGACGTCGGTGAGCACCACCGGCACCTTGAGGCGGCGGACGAACAGCAGCGCCATCTGGCTGGCCATCAGGCCCGCGCCGACGATGCCGACCTTGTTCACCTTGCGCGCCAGCGACTTGTCCGGCGCACCGGCCGGCCGCTTGGCCCGCTTGTTGACCAGGTTGAACGAGTACAGCCCCGCGCGCAGGGTGTCGTCCATGAGCAGTTCGGCGAGCCCGTCGGTCTCGGCCGCGTAGCCGCGGTCGAGGTCGTTCTCGCGGGCCAGCTCCAGCAGCTCGACGGCCTTGGTCGCGCCGGGGGAGGCGCCCTTCGTGCGACCGTCCACAATGGCCTTGGCACGGGCGATCGCGGCGTCCCAGCCCGCGCCGCGGTCGATCTCGCGGCGGGCGGGGGTGATCTCGCCGTTGACGACCTTCGCCAGCCACAGCAGGGACTGCTCGAGGTAGTCGGCCGAGCCGAAGACCTCGTCGACGATGCCGAGCTCGGCCGCCTGCGCGACCTTCAGCATCTTGTTCTGGGCCAGCGCGTTCTCGATGATCACGGTGACCGCGGCGTCCGGGCCGATGAGGTTCGGCAGCAGCTGCGTGCCGCCCCAGCCCGGGAACAGGCCGAGGAAGACCTCGGGGAACGCGATCGCGGCGGTGTTCTCCGAAAGCGTGCGGTAGTGGCAGGAGAGCGCGAGTTCGAGCCCGCCGCCCATCACCGCGCCGTTGATGAACCCGAAGGTCGGGATCTCGGTCTCGGTGAGGCGCCGGAACACGTCGTGCCCGGTCTGCGCGATCTCCCGCGCCAGCGCCGGATCCGCGACCGCTTCGACGCCGGAAAGGTCGGCGCCGACGGCGAAGATGAACGGCTTGCCGGTGACCGCGATCGCGGCGGGCTCGGCCGCGAAGGCGGCGTCGATCGCGGCGTTGAGGCTCACCAGGCCCTGCGGGCCGAAGGTGTTCGGCCGGGTGTGGTCGTGGCCGTTGTCGAGGGTGATCAGCGCGACGGGCTTGTCGAGCCCGGGCACCTTCACCAGGCGGGTGACCGCGTTCGTGACGACCTCGTCGGGGAAGGCGGCTTTCGCCTGCTCAGCGGTGAAAGTCATGTTACTTGGCCCCCTCGAAAGCCGGGTTCTCCCAGATGACCGTGCCGCCCATGCCGATGCCGATGCACATGGTGGTCAGGCCGTAGCGCACGTCGGGGCGCTCGGCGAACTGACGCGAAAGCTGCGTCATCAGCCGCACCCCGGAGGACGCGAGCGGGTGACCGCAGGCGATCGCGCCACCCCACTGGTTGACGCGGGGGTCGTCGTCGGCGATGCCGAAGTGGTCGAGGAACGCGAGCACCTGGACCGCGAACGCCTCGTTGATCTCGAACAGGCCGATGTCGTCGATCGACAGGCCGGTGCGCGCGAACAGCTTCTCGGTGGCGGGCACCGGGCCGATGCCCATGACCTCCGGCTCGACCCCGGCGAACGAGTAGCCCACCAGGCGCATGCCGATCGGCAGGCCGAGTTCGCGGGCGGTGTCCTCGTCGGCGAGCAGCGCCGCGGTGGCGCCGTCGTTGAGCCCGGCCGCGTTGCCCGCGGTGATCCGGCCGTGCGGGCGGAACGGCGTCTTCAGCCCGGCGAGCTGCTCGACGGTGGTGCCGGGACGCGGCGGCTCGTCCTCGGTCGCGAGACCCCAGCCGAGTTCCTTCGAACGCGTGGCGACCGGGACCAGCTCGGGGCCGATCTTGCCGGTCTTCACGGCCTCGGCGTACTTCTCCTGGCTGCGCGCGGCGAAGGCGTCGGTGCGCTGCTTGGTGATCGCCGGGAACCGGTCGTGCAGGTTCTCCGCGGTCTGGCCCATCACGAGCGCCGTCGGGTCGACGAGTTTGTCGGCGATGATGCGCGGGTTCGGGTCCACGCCCTCGCCCATCGGGTGGCGGCCCATGTGCTCGACGCCGCCGGCGATGGCGATGTCGTAGGCGCCGAAGCCGATCCCGCTCGCGGTGGTGGTGACGGCGGTCATCGCGCCCGCGCACATGCGGTCCAGCGCGAAACCGGGCACCGACTTCGGCAGGCCCGCCAGCAGCGCGGCGGTGCGGCCGATGGTCAAGCCCTGGTCGCCGATCTGGGTGGTGGCGGCGATCGCCACCTCGTCGACGCGTTCGGGCGGCAGCTCGGGGTGCCGCCGCAGCAGTTCACGGATGGCGTTGACGACGAGATCGTCGGCACGGGTGCCGGCGTACATACCCTTTTCGCCTGCCTTGCCGAAGGGCGTCCGCACCCCTTCGACGAAGGCGACATTGCGTACCGACCGCGCGTTCGGCGCGAGCGGTGTTGCTCCTGCGGCCACGAATGCTCCTGAAGTAGAGGTTGTCCTGACCGCACCCTAGCCCCGGTTACCGGTCGGTAACCAGGATGGTGGCCCGGTCGAGTGGGGGAAGGCACACTCCCGGGGTCACCCGCCTCGGCCGCTTGGCCGATCCGGGAGCGGTGGGGAAATTGCTATGTTCGAAGTGATCAGGGGGAGGGATCACGATGAACTCGCCGGGGCCGGCCGTCACCCGTCGTGCGCTGCTGGGGATGGCGGTCCTCGCGTCACTGGCCGCCTGCACGCGGGCGAACCCGCCCGTGCCGTCGCCTCCGCCACCCCCGCCGTCCACCACCCGCCAGTTCCACGACCGGTTGATGGAACTGGAGAACAAGTTCGACGCCAGGCTCGGCGTCTACGCGCTCGACACCGAAGGCGGCGGCACCGTCGAACACCGCGCTGACGAGCGGTTCGCGTTCTGCTCGACGTTCAAAGGGGTCGCGGCGGCCGCGGTCCTGCAGCGCAACCCGTTGTCGCATCTGGAAACGCGGGTCAGCTACTCGCGGGACGACCTGATGAAACACGCGCCGGTCACCGAGCGGCACGTGGCCACGGGCATGACGATCCGCCAGCTGTGCGACGCCGCCGTCCGGTTCAGCGACGGCACCGCGGGCAATCTGCTGCTGCGGGATCTCGGCGGCCCGGCCGCACTGACGGCGTTCACACGCGGTCTCGGCGACACGGTCACGCGGATGGACCGGGTCGAGCCGGCCATCACCGAGGCCACCCCGGGCGACCTTCGCGACACCACCACGCCGCGGGCGTTCGCGGCCGACTACCGGGAGATCGTGCTGGGGGACACGCTGACGGCCGAAAAACGCGACTTCCTGCGTGACCTGCTCCAGCGCACCGTCACCGGCGCCGGACGGATCCGCGCGGGCCTCCCGCCCGGCTGGACCATCGCCGGCAAGACCGGAACAGGCGAGTACGGCACGCTGAACGACATCGCCGTCCTGTGGCCGCCGGGTAAGGCACCGATCGTCCTGGCGGTCATGTCCAGCAAGTCGGCGAAGGACGCTCCCTACGACGAAGCGCTACTCGCGGAGGCCGCGAAGTACGTCGTCGAAAAGCTGGCGTAGTTCCGGGTCAGTTGCCGGTGGCGCTGGGGAGCAGGGCGGGGCAGCCGGCGGTCTTGTAGGCCGGGTCGTACTCGAAGTGCCACTTCTCGTTGTCGTAGCGACGGCACCAGCCGAGCGGGCCGCCGTTCTTGTCCACCCACGCCGCCGAGTTCAGCGGCTGGATGTCGACGGCGATTCCCTTGACGTGCATGGACGTCTCGGGCTGCAGTGCCCATTTCTTGGCCTGCTCCACGGAGCCGAACCGCTCGACGGCCTTGTCGAATTCGCGCTGTTGCTGGCCCCGGCTGCGTTTGCCGTCGTTCACGCAGAGCGTGACGTTCTGGGCTTTGGCCTTGGCGCGCATGGCGTTCCACGCTTCGATCACGTCCGGGCGCATACCGAAGGTGTCTTCGTCGACATAACGCTTGTCGACGACGCAAGTCGGCCCGCTCTCGGGCCCGGGGACCTCTTCCAGGACCGCGAGCGCCTGTCCGTTCACCGGTTTGACGGCCAGGCCGGTGGCGCCGAGCGTCACCATCGCGGCCACGACGAGGCCCAGCGCCGCGAACACGCTGATCACGGTCCTGCGGCTGGAGGTGGATGTGGTGGGCACCACTCCGAAGCTACCCAGCCCCCGGCGGGCCGCCACGGTTTGTGAGCTTCTTCCCAGAACGCCCGGTGAAGCCAACCAAATCGGAAACCGCCTGGTCCGGGTGGTCGTGAGTGACGTTTCGGGCGGAAGTCCGTGAAGGCCTCCTTGAGGGACTCTGGGTCCCTCAAGGAGGCCTTCACGGACCGGGCACCCAAGGCGCGGCGTGAGGGGAGGCGTGACTCGCGTGATCAGGGGCGTGACTCGCGTGATTGGCGGCCGCACTCGGGGTGTTCCACCGCTGATCAGCCGAGTCAGCGATCCAGGTACCCGAGCCACCCCCCGTACTCCGTGATGTCCTGGGCGCCCTCCACCGCTCCGGGTTCGCACACGAACCCCGACACCTCACTCCCGTCGGCCAGTCGCACCTTCCCGATGGCCAGCGGCGCGGGAATGCCCGCCACGAGCTCGCCGAAACCGCTCAGCGGCAGGTCCCAGACCTCCGCTTCGATCGGCTCGCCGCCCGAAGCGACCCGGACGAGACCGGGTTTCGGCGGCACGGTGTCCAGCGCGTAGAACCGGTACTCGGCCGCCGTCGGTCCCGCGGAGACGAACCGGCCGCCCCGCGAGGTCAGTTCGTGGTTCAGCGGCTGCCCGCGCAGGTGCGCGCCGACGACCGCGATCCGCGTCCGCCGCGGCACCGAGCGGGCGACGTCGGCGAGGATCCGGTCGGCGTACGCGGGGCCGACCAGCATCACCCCGAACGGCAGCCCGTCGACGGTCCCGGCGGGCACGGCGAGCGACGACAGACCCAGCAGGTTCGTCGAGTTCGTGAACCGGCCCAGTCGCGCGTTCACGCCCAGCGGATCGGCCTCGACTTCGGCGATCGTCGGGTGTTCCGTCGTCGTGGGCAGCAGAAGACAGTCCACTGTGGACAAAATCGCCGACGTCTCGGCCGAAAGACCGTCGAGCCTCGCCAGGTCGCTGAACAACCGATGCGCCGGGACGTCCTTCGCCGCGCCGATGATTTGCCGCACGGCCGGATCGACGGCGTCCGGATGAGCCTCGATGAACTCGCCGACCGCCGAGTACCGCTCGGCCACGAAGGCGCCTTCGTACAGCAGGCGCGCCGCGGCCAGGAACGACGATATGTCGACAGGCACCAGCTCGGCGCCCGCGTCCCGATACGAGCGAGCCGCCGCGGCGAACGCTTCGGCCCAGCCGTCCTGCAAGGGGCCCAGCTCGGAAGGTACGCCGACCCGGAAAGGACGGTTCAGCACCGGGAGATCCCGCGGCTCGCTCAAGCAGGCGAACGCCGCCGTCGCCTCGTCGACCGTCCGCGCGAACACGGTCACGCAGTCGATGCTCGCGCACGCGGGCACGACACCCGTCGTCGGCAGCAGCCCCCGCGTCGGCTTCAGCCCGACGATCCCGTTGAACGCCGCCGGAACCCGGCCGGATCCGGCGGTGTCCGTGCCGAGCGCGAGATCCACGATCCCGAGCGCCACCGCGACCGCCGATCCCGAACTCGACCCGCCCGAGACGTACGCCGGATCGATCGCGTTCCGCACCGCCCCGTGCGGGCTGCGCGTCCCGACCAGCCCGGTCGCGAACTGGTCCAGATTGGTGGTGCCCAGGATCAGTGCCCCGGCAGCGCGCAGCCGCGCCACCACCGGCGCGTCCTCGGCGGGCGAGTAGGCGTACTCGGGGCACGCCGCCGTCGTCGGCAGCCCGGCGACGTCGATGTTGCCCTTGACCGCGGCGAGTTTCCCGTACAGCGGCAAGGATTCCCCCGCCACGCGACGGGCTTCCAGCTTCTCCGCGTCGGCGAGCACGTCCTCCTCGGGACGCAGGTCGATCCAGATCTCGGGCCGGTCGACCCGGGCGATCCGGTGGTACGCGGCGCGCACCCGCTCCCGCACGCTCATCCCGCGCTCCTTCCCAGAACCACCAGCGGAGTGCCGGGGGCGACTTGATCACCGGGCGAGACGAGCACCTCGACGACCTCGCCGCCGGCGGGTGCGGGGATCCGCGCCTCGGTCTTCATCGCTTCGAGGATCACCAGCGTCTCGGCCGCGTCGACCTTCTTGCCGGGCTCGACGTCCACCCGCCACACGGTCGCCGCGAACGGCGCCTCGACGACGTGCCCGCCGGGCGGGGCCTCGACCTTCGTGGTCGGGACCTTCGCGCCGACCGGCTCCGGCCGCGGGTCGAACTCGCCCGCCGCCGCCCACGCCTGCCGCTCCGCCTCGAACGCCGCGCTCTGCTTCGCCCGGAACGCGGCGATGTCGGCCGCGTTGTCGGCCAGGAAGCGTTCGTGGTCGGCCAGCGCGAACTCGCCGTCGGTGATGTCGAGTTCCAGTTCCCCGGCCGAACTCTGTGCCCGCAGATCCAGTAGTTCCTCCGCGCTCACCGGGTACCAGGAGATCCGGTCGAAGAACCGCAGCAGCCACGGCGAACCCGGTTCGAACGATCCGCGTTGCCGCCAGCCGCTCCACACCTGCACCGTCCGCCCGACGAACTGGTAGCCGCCGGGACCCTCCATCCCGTAGATGCACAGGTACGAGCCGCCGATGCCGACCGAGTTCTCCGCGGTCCACGTACGGGCCGGGTTGTACTTCGTGGTCACCAGCCGGTGCCGCGGGTCCAGAGGAGTGGCCACCGGCGCGCCGAGATAGACGTCGCCGAGGCCGAGCACCAGGTACTCCGCGTCGAACACCGTACGGTAGACATCGTCCACACTGGACAGACCGTTTACCCGGCGGATGAACTCGATGTTCCACGGGCACCACGGCGCGTCGTCGCGCACGCCCGCCATGTACCGCTCGATCGCCTCGCGCGTCGCCGGATCGTCCCAGGACAACGGCATCCGCACGGTCCGGCTCGGCACCACGAGGTCGCCGGTACGCGGCAGATCGTGCTCCACCTCCTGCACGAGGCCGAGCAGTTTCGGCACCGGCAGCACGTCCGGATCGACGTGCACCTGCAGCGAGCGGATGCCGGGGGTCAGGTCGACGACGCCGTCGAGCCCTTCCGTGGCCAGCCGGTCGGCCAGCGCGTGGACCCGCATCCGCAGGGCCAGGTCGAGTTTCATCGGCCCGTACTCGATCAGCAGGTTGTCGTCGCCGCTGCGCCGGTAGGTGACCTCCGGGTTCTCGTCCGATGTGGACAGACGGCCGAGGATGCCACCGTCGTCGATCGGCTTCCGGCTCGCCTTGACCGCCTTGCTCGGCGAGACACGCAAAGAGCCCGCGTGCTCGGTGGTGATCGGCACGAACCGCACGGTGTCGCCCGGCCGCAGCTGGCCGAGTTTCCAGCGCTGCCCGGTCACCACGGTCGCCGGGCAGACGAATCCGCCGAGGCTCGGCCCGTCCGGGCCCAGCAGGATCGGCAGATCGCCGGTGTAGTCGACGGCGCCGATCGCGTACGGGGTGTCGTGGATGTTCGACGGGTGCAGGCCCGCCTCGCCGCCATCCTCCCGTGCCCAGCGCGGCCGGGGCCCGACGAGCCGGACACCCGTCCGCGCGGAGTTGAAGTGCACCTCCCAGTCGGTGGCGTAGAACGTCTCGACGTCGTCCGGGGTGAAGAACTCCGGTGCCGCGTGCGGTCCCTCGGTCGCGCCGATCTCCCAGTGCGTGGCGAAAACCGGCCGTTCGGCCTCGGGAACGGGCCCGCCGACGGGGTTCTCCGGCAGCGGCCCGGGGGAGAGGACGTCGCCGGTCGCCAGCGCGCGCCCGCCGTGCCCGCCGAAACCGCCGAGCGTGAACGTGGCCGCGCTGCCGAGGAAGTCCGGCACGTCGATCCCGCCGCGCACGAGGACGTACGCGCGGAGCCCGGCGGTCCCGGTGCCGACGTCGAGCACCCCGCCCGCGGGGATCTCGACCGGTGTCCATTGTGGAACCGGGGAGCCGTCGACGGTCACCGGTGACGGCGATCCCGTGACGCAAACGATTGCGTCTTCGGTGAACCGGAGCGAGACACCATCCACAGTGCACTCCAGGCCCGCCGCGCCTTCGGGATTGCCGAGGGCGCGGTTGCCCAGCCGCAGGGACAGATCGTCCATCGGCCCGTTCGGCGGGACACCCACGTGCCAGAACCCCAGCCGCCCCGGCCAGTCCTGGACGGTGGTCATCGTGCCGCCCCGCAGCACCTCGATCCGCGGTTCGGGGTCGGTGATCGTGTCGAGCGTCGCGGTGTCGTGCGTGACCTCGCGCAGCCGCCGATCCGCGGCGACCGCGCGCAGCTGACCGAGATTCGTCCGGACACCGTCCACCCGGCTCTCACCGAGCGCCTCGCCCAACGCCGTCAGCGCCTCGGTCCGGTCCGCGCCGACGGTGATCACCTTGGCGAGCAGCGGGTCGTAATGCGTCGTCACGGTCGCCCCGGCCTCGACCCAGGTGTCGACCCGGACACCGGAGGGGAAATCGGCGCGGGTCAGCAGACCCGCGCTCGGCCGGTGCCCGGCGGCCGGATCCTCCGCGTAGACGCGGGCTTCGATCGCGTGCCCGCGTGGGGACGGCGTGGTGGCGAACATCCCGGTCTCGCCGTCGGCGAGCCGGAGCATCCACGAGACCAGGTCGACGCCGTACACCGCCTCGGTGACCGGATGTTCGACCTGCAGCCTCGTGTTGACTTCGAGGAAGGCCGCCTCTTCGCGGACCGGGTCGTAGATGAACTCGACCGTCCCGGCCGACCGGTAGCGCACCGAAGCGCAGAGATCGACGGCCGCCGAGACCAGTTTCTCCCGCGCCGCTTCGGAAAGTCCCGGCGCGGGGCACTCTTCGAGCACCTTCTGATTGCGTCGCTGCAGGGTGCAGTCCCGCGTGCCCAGCGCCAGCACCTCACCCGTACCGTCGCCGAACACCTGGACCTCGACGTGCCGCGCGTGCGTCACGAGCCGTTCGAGGAACACGCCAGAAGTCGAGAAGCTCTTGGCCGCGATGCTCTGCACCGCCTCCCAGGCGTCGCGGAGTTCCGCGGCGGACGCGCAGGCCCGCATGCCGATCCCGCCGCCACCGCCGGTGGCCTTGAGCATCACGGGGTAGCCGATCCCGTCCGCCGCCGCTTCGGCGTCGGCCAGGGTGTCCAGCAGTCCGGTGCCCGGCAGCAGCGGGACACCGGCTTCGACGGCCTTCTCCCGTGCGGTGTGCTTGCTGCCGAAGACCTCGAGGTGGTCCGCCGTGGGGCCGGCGAACCGGAGCCCGGCCGCCTCCACCGCCCTGGCGAAGGCGGCGTCCTCGGACAGGAAACCGTAGCCGGGGTGGATCGTGTCCGCGCCGGTCTTCAGTGCGGCTTCGATGATGGCGTCGCCGAGGAGATAGCTCTCCCTCGCCGGTGCCGGGCCGAGCCGGACGGCTTCGTCGGAAAGCCGTACGTGCGCGGCCGTACGGTCGGCGTCGGAGTAGACGGCGACCGTCGGAATGCCCATCTCCCTTGCCGTCCGGATGATCCGGACCGCGATTTCCCCCCGGTTGGCGACGAGCAGCTTCACGCGCCACCGCCGGTGACGATCATCCGGACCGGCGTCGGGTCGAAGCCGTTGCACGGATTGTTGATCTGCGGGCAGTTCGACACCAGCACGAGCACGTCGGTCTCGGCGCGCAGCTTGACTTCGAGACCGGGCGCGGAGATGCCGTCGACGATGCCGAGCGTGCCGTCCTGTTCCACCGGCACGTTCATGTACCAGTTGACGTTGCTGACCAGATCCCGTTTGCCGAGGCCCCATTTCGCGCCCTCGGTCAGGAAATTCTCGACGCAGGCGTGCTGGTACCGCGTGTGCTGGCCGTAGCGGAGGCTGTTCGATTCCTTGCTGCAGGCGCCGCCGATCGTGTCGTGCCGCCCGCAGGTGTCCTCGACGACGGTCAGCAGCGGCGTGCCCTCGCCGGTGCGCAGCACGCTGCCGGTGGTGAGGAAGATGTTGCGCTGCGCGGCGATCGTGGCGGCCGCGCTGTACCTCTTCGCCGTGTCGGCGGCGTCGTAGCAGAGGAAGTCGACGGCCTGGTTGCCGCCGAGGTCGATGATCGCGAGCGTCTCGCCCTCGCGCAGCACGGTGGAGTACGGCGCCCGCGCGGCGACCTCGGTGTCGGAGATGATCGTCGTCATGCCAGGCCCCTAGCGGTGAGGTAGTCGGCGGTGTTCTCGAAGGCGCGCTGCGCTTCGGGTGACGCTGTCCATTCAGGACTGTCCGGTGTGGACGGCGCGCTCCGCTGCGCGAGGACGCGCAGCGGGGTGACCGTGTGGTCCGGACGCGGGTCGAGCGGGTGCGCGACGTTGGCGATCAGGACGATCACCGGGAGTTCGGTGCGCAGGACCACGGATTTGCCGGGGCCCGCGGAACCGGTGAACGTCAGCCCGCCGTCGGTCTCCACGTGGACGCCCTGGAAGAAGGACAGGCTCGGCGGGAGATCGCGTGGGGTGAGGCCGTGTTTGGCGGCGGCGAGGGTGAACAGCCTGAGTCCGTCCACAGTGGACGTCCCGCAGAGGGCGTCGTGTTTCCCGCTCTTGTCGGTGACGACGGTCGCGAGCACCCGCGCCTGATCCGAAAGCAGCGCGATCGCCTCGCCGAGATAGGCGTTCCACTGGACCTTCACCGTGTCCGCGACGTTCAGCCGTTCCCAAGGCTGGTCGGCGTTGTACAGCAGCACATGCGCGCAGGCGTCGCCTTCGACGTCGGTGAGCCGCAGTTCGGTGCCCCTCGCGAGGACCTTGTGGGTGTAGCCGCCGCCGGCGACGGTCTCGGCCCAGGTCAGCTTCGCCGGGTCGATCCCGGGCGGCGGGTCCGGCCAGGTGGACGCCGGGATGGCAGGCATCGCTTCGGTGACCGTGCCCGCTTGGGCGCGCGCGTGGTCGCGAGCGCCGTACGTGGTCGATGTCGTGCTCATGGAACCTTCCTTCAGGTCGCGGGGACGGGAACCGTGGTGAGCGCGGAGCGGCGGCGCCAGCAGAGGTAGCCGGTGAGCAGCGCGGCGCCGACGAACTCGATCGGGAACAACAGGACCCAGACGGAACCGGTGCCCGCCAGGTCGTAGATTTCGGCTCGTGGCCAGGCGATGTTGACGATCATCATCGCGCCGTACCCTACTGCCGCGATGTTGACCGGAATAGCCCATCGCCCCAGGGAGAAATGGCCGGGTTCGGCGGTGAAACGGCCTTGACGGCGCCGGATCAGCAGCGGTCCGGTCACCAGCAGATAGGCCAGATAGACCACGACCACCGAAGTGCCGGTGATGGTGCTGAAGATCGTCGGATTCCCCAGATTCAGCAGAAGCAGCCCGATGGCGAGCGCCCCGGACAGCACCGCGGGCGCGATCGGCGTGCCGGTGCGGGCGTTCACCGCGGAAAGGCGTTTGGCGCCGGGAAGCGCGCCGTCGCGGGCCATCGAGTAGATCAACCGGACCGTGCCGGTCTGGATGGTCAGCGTGCAGACGACGACCGCGATCGCGACGTCGGCGAGGAAGACCCGGCCGAGGGTGTCGCCGAAGACGGCCGTGATCACATACGGCAGGCCCTTCCCGGCGAGTTGCCCGTCGGTCAGGCTCGGTGCCGCCATCAGCGCGGTGAGGACGACGGCCAGCCCGCCGATCCCGGAGATCAGGAGGGCACGGAGCACGGCACGCGGGGCGGTGCGGCGTGCGTCCTTCGTCTCCTCGGCGACGGAGGCGGCGGTGTCGAAGCCGTACAGCACATACGCGGCCATCAAGGCCGAAGCGAGGACACCGCCGGCTCCCGGGCTCTCACCCGCCGGCTGGAGCACGACCTGAGGACCGCGGACCGCGAACAACGCGAGCCCGGCGATCAGCACGAGGACGCCGACGAGTTCGGCCGCGACCCCGACGTCGTTGATCCGCGCCATCAGCCGCACACCGCCCGCGTTGACGGCGGTGGTGAGGACGATCAGCAGGGTGCCGAGCAGGACCGCGTTGCTGGCACCGGTCGGGGAGGTGATCGCCGGATCCCCGCCGACGAGCTGGAACCCGCTCCAGACCGACGGGAGGACGACCTGGAGCGCGATCGCGGCACCGGCGAGCGCCACGACGCAGCCCACCAGCATCATCCAGCCGGCGAGCCACCCCGCGAATCCGGGGGAGAGGTGTTTCGCCCACTGGTAAACCGATCCCGCCAGCGGGAATCGGGCCGCGAGTTCGGCGAAGTTGAGCGCGACGAGCAATTGCCCGGTGATCACCAGCGGCCATGTCCAGAAGAAGAGCGTGTCGCCGAAGGAATAGCCGAAGGCGAACAGCTGGAACACCGTCGTGAGGATGGAAACGAAGGAGAAACCGGCGGCGAAGGCGGAGAAACCGCCCAGTGTCCGGCGAAGTTCTTGGCGGTACCCGAAGGCGGAAAGGTCTTCGGAAGGCATTGCGGAGGCTCCTGTCTCAAGGGCCGGATTTCGATCGGCTGACCGAAATTAAGCGCGTGCGGGATCCTTCCGATCTCCGCCGGGTAAGCGCGGTGTTAACAGATACCGGATTCGGTAACCTGGGCCGACCGCCGGACGTAACAAAGATCTTCGCGGAGAAATGGCAGGATCGGATAGATGACGAAAACGACCGGGGTGGGCAGACCGAGAGCCAGCGGCGCCGCGGCGAGCAAGCGCGAGGCGCGGCTCGCCGTTTTGGACGCTGCGGGGGAGCTGTTCACCGGCGCCGGCTACGCGGCGACGACCACGAGGGCCATCGCCGAACGCGCCGGACTGCGCCAGGCGTCGCTCTACTACCACTTTCCGTCCAAAGAGGACATTCTCGCTGCGCTGCTGGAGGACACCGTCCGGCCGTCACTGGACGTCGCGGGCGGGCTGTCGGCCAAGCTCGCGCCGGTCGGCACACGGCTGTGGGCGCTGGCCTACGCGGACATCCACCTGCTCGGCAGCGCGCGGCAGAACCTCGGCGCCCTGTACCTGCTGCCCGAGATCTCGTCGCCGCGGCTGGCGCGGTTCCGGGCCGAACGGGCGGAGCTCAAACGCGTCTACGGCTCGCTCGTCGCGGCGGCGGGGGTCACCCCAGCCCTCCAGGGGATCCGGACCGACCTCGTGTTCGGGCTCGTCGAGAGCATCGCGATCGTCCGGCGCGACCAGCCGGATCTGGACGTCGAAGCGCACGCCGTCGAAGGGGCCGACAGCGTGCTGAGGCTCGTCGGGCTCGGGGAGCCGGACGCGGGTCTGCGCGGCTCCGCGCGAGCGTTGCTGGAGGGCTGAACGCGGGTCAGGCGGCGGTCGAGTGGAGCGCCTTGCTCAGCACCGCGACCGTCAGCTTGACCTGCCACGGCCGCGCGCCGCCGTCGCGCAGGACCTGGGCGACCGAATCCTCGCTCAGGTCCGACGGCGGACGCCAGCAGGTGCGGCGCACCAGTTCCGGCAACAGCAGGTTCTCCACCGGCAGCCGCCGGTCCTCCGCGATGGCGGACAGCGCCGCGCGGGCGGCCGAAAGCCGGGCGGCGGCGTCGGGATCCTTGTCCGACCACCGGTTCACCGGCGGCGGTCCGTCGGTCTGCTGCGCGGGGGTCGGCAGCTCGTCGGCGGGGAGCGCGCGGGCGGCCTGCAGATGCCGCAGCCAGCTCGCGGTGTACTTGCGCTGCACCCGGCCGCTGAACACCGGCAGCGCCTGCAGCTGCTCGACGGTCTTCGGGTCGGCGGTGACGGCGTTGATGATCGCGCTGTCGGGCAGGATCCGGCTCGGCGCGCGGTCGCGTTTGCGGGCGAGCTCGTCGCGCGCCTGCCACAGTTCGCGGACGGCGGCGAGGCCGCGGGCGCTGCGGATCTTGTGCACCCCGGACGTCCGGCGCCACGGCTCGGCCCTCGGGGCGGGCGGCGGCGCCGTGCGGACGGCTTCGAATTCCTGCTGGGCCCATTCGAGCTTGCCCTGGGCGGCCAAGTCGGCTTCGAGCTTCTCGCGCAGCTCGATGAGCAGCTCGACGTCGAGGGCGGCGTAGTTCAGCCAATCGACGGGAAGCGGGCGCTTCGACCAGTCGGCGGCACTGTGCCCCTTCTCCAGCTGGTAGCCGAGGAGGAGCTCGACGAGGGTGCCCAGGGCGACCCGCTCGTACCCGGCGAGCCGCCCGGCGAGTTCGGTGTCGAACAGGCTCTTCGGGTGCAGGTCGAGTTCGGCGAGGCACGGCAGGTCCTGAGAGGCCGCGTGCAGCACCCATTCGGCGTTGTTGAGCACTTCCGCGAGGGGTTCGAGCTGCCCTTCGAGCGGAATGGGGTCGATGAGGAAGGAGCCGGCACCTTCGCGGCGCAGCTGCACGAGATAGGCCTTGGGCCAGTATCGGTAGCCGGACGCGCGTTCGGTGTCCACGGCGATGGCCCCACTGCCGCCCGCGATCTTCGCGCAGGCTTCGGCGAGGGCGGTCGCGTCGGCGATCACCGGTGGAGTGCCCTCGGCGGGCTCACGCAGCAGGACCGGTCCACCGGTGTCGTCGGTGCCGGTCTTCGGGTCCGTCTGCGGTTCTCCGGGTCGGTCGCCTTCCATAGGTGAAGACCCTACGGGACGAGCGGGCCGCGCCTGGTCCGCCCGCCCCGCAGGGCTGTTCGCCTTTGTCAGCGGATCACGCCGGCACGCATGGCCAGCGCCACCATCTGAGCCCGGTCACCCGTGCCGAGCTTGCGCCCGATGCGGGAGAGGTGAGACTTCACCGTGAGAGCGGAGAGGCTGAGTTCCTCGCCGATCTCCTTGTTGCTCTGGCCGTCGGCCACGAGCTGCAGCACCTCGACCTCGCGCGCGGAAAGCTCGCGCGGGGTGTTGTCGGTGCCGGCGACCCGGGTGCCGGTGGCCAAGACCGGTGCGACGCTCGGGTCCGCGTAGACGCCGCCCTCGAGCACCCTGCGGACGCCGTCGGTCACCACGACCGGCGAAGCCGACTTGAGCAGGTATGCCTGGGCGCCGGCCTGGAACGCCGACCTGACCGCGTACGGGTCGTCTGATGAAGCGAGCACCACTACCCGAGGCCAGCCGTGGCTACGGAGTTCCGTAACCAGCTCGATGCCGCTGCCATCGGGCAGTCCGAGATCGAGGATCGCCAGGTCACAAGGCCCGGTGGCCTGTGCTCGCGCCCTCGCCTCGGCCACCGTGGCGGCCTCGTGGACGGTGCCCGCACCCATCTGTGCGAGTCTTGCTGAGATTGCCTCCCTCAACAGCGGGTGGTCATCGACCACCAACACGGAAAAAAGCTCTTCCCGCGGGTGCGGAACCATGCTCGCCGGCAATGAACCGGCTGGCGTGGATCGGACGGCCTGAGAAATGCCGACGGTAGCCACGTCACTACCTCCCTGGAGTCGGTCGTGCCCCCCGACCGGCACCGGGACTTTCGGCCGTTTAGCCGCGCCAGCTTTAGACCGAAAGTGGTGTCGTCGATGGCACTGTAGCCGCCCTGAGGCCTTCGCGGGGGGATCGAATGGGTATCTATCTCAAACCAGTGGTCACTCAGGGAGTTCGTAGTAACACGATCGGGCTAGTACACAGCCGGTGGCTAACACATCGCCGAAAGAACACGATGCACTGGGGTTACCAGGGTCCAACCGACTGTGCAGATGAGCCGTGCACCTGCCGGTGCCTCTGCCCGGGACCTTCGCGGGGCCGCCGGAATGTGCCTCCGGCATGGGGCTTGATCAACTTCGCGGAGAGTCATGATCGCTCCGCTCGGTGACTGTGATGGTAACGCTCCGGAAGCGTCGGGGCGTGTTCGGGAGCGGATTCGATCTTGTTGCGGACGGTGACAGCCGGGTTAGCACGAACGGGGTGGTCCAGACCTCTGAGCGACCGGCTTCGCGCAGGTGGAGGCTGGTCTAGTCCAGATGGCCCTGAAGCGACTTTCGGCGTCGTGCAGACACCCTGAGGGGCCCGCGAATGGGGTAAGCGAAGGCGCTTCGGCCCCTTCGCGGCTCGCGGCTGTCCGTGAAGGCCTCCTTGCCTACCTTGAGGGTAGTGAAGGGGGCCTTCACGGAGCCGCGGAGGGGAGCAAGGGACCTTTGCTACCGCGCTAGTTTTCCTAGCAGCGCTAGATGGCCGGTGTTCGCAATATAACCCGAATGCCATGTCTCGATTGATGGGAATCCGGCGTGTCGGGGCCGTGGCTCAAGTCCGTGAAGGCCTCCTTGGGGGACCCAGAGTCCCTCAAGGAGGCCTTCACGGACTTGAGAAGAAGCGGCTCAGGAGGACTGGCGCTGCTCGAACAGCGTCACGCCGACCGGCGGCAGCCCCACGACGCTCGCCATCACCTGGCAGAACGCCTGCCCGTGCGACCGCAACGCGGCGTCCGTCGGCGTCCACGACGCCCGAAGTTCCAGATCGTCGGTGCGCGCGGGCCCGGAGATGTCGCCGAAGCGGGCCGACGAGGTTTCGGTGACCGTGCCGCCCAGCGCCGTCCACTCCGCGCCGGAGGTCTCCAGCGCGTCGGTCAGCCACGACCAGCCCACGGCGGGCAGGAAGGGATCGGTCGCCAGTTCCCGGTCGAGTTCCGCGCGGACGTACATGACCAGCCGCAGGACGCCGTCCCAGCCTTCCTGGCCGTCGGGATCGTGCAGCAGCACCAGCCGCCCCGACGCCAGGACGTCCGCCGGCCCTTCCACCTCACAGCTCACCGCGTAGGACCACGGCGCCAGCCGCTGCGGCGGGCGCATCTTCTCCAGCCGCACTTCGGGACGGGGCCGGACCGATTGCAACGCCGCGACGGCTTCACGGAAGAGATCGGGTACTGACGTCATCGCGGTCACCAACCGACTGTAAGACGCGATCGTCCGGTTCGGGGCGCAGACGCGCCGAGAGTAAGGCCTCCGAGCGCACATGGCACCATGAACCGTGATGTCTCCTTCAGTTGCTTCTCCCGCGCAGACCGTCCCGGCGGCCCGTCGCGCCCTGCCCGGGGCGCCGTTCCTGGCCGCCGCGCGCGGCGAACGCCCGGCTCACACCCCCGTGTGGTTCATGCGCCAGGCGGGCCGGTCGCTGCCCGAATACCGGGCCCTGCGCGAGGGCACCTCGATGTTCGAGGCGTGCTTCGACCCCGAGATGCTCGCCGAGATCACGCTCCAGCCGATCCGCCGTCACGGCGTCGACGCGGCCATTCTCTTCAGCGACATCGTCGTCCCGCTCAAGGCGGCGGGCCTCGACATCGACATCGTCGCGGGTACCGGGCCGGTCGTCGCCGAGCCGATCCGCGACGCCGCGGGCGTGCGCGCGCTGCCGGTGCTGGAGCCCGAGCAGGTGGAGCGGGTCGCCGAGGGTGTCCGGCTGCTGGTCGGCTCGCTGGGTGAGACGCCGCTGATCGGGTTCGCCGGCGCGCCGTTCACCCTGGCCTCGTACCTCATCGAGGGCGGGCCGAGCCGCAACCACGAGCACACCAAGGCGCTCATGCACTCCGAGCCCGGGCTGTGGCACGAGCTGGCGGGGCGCCTGGCCGACATGGCGATCACCTTCCTCTCCGCGCAGCTCGACGCCGGGGCCGACGCGATCCAGCTGTTCGACTCGTGGGCGGGCGCGCTCTCGGAGCGGGACTACCGCGAGTTCGTCCTGCCGCATTCGGCGAAGGTGCTGTCCGCGGTCGCGGGCTACGGCGTGCCCCGGATCCACTTCGGCGTCGGAACCGGCGAGCTGCTGGTGGCCATGCGCGACGCGGGCGCCGATGTGGTCGGCGTCGACTGGCGCATCCCGCTCGACGAAGCCGTGCGGCGGCTCGGCGGCGGTGTGGTCCAGGGCAACCTCGACCCGGCGCTGCTGCACGCGTCCTGGCCGGTCATCGAGGCCGAGGTGCGGCGCATCCTCGCCGAGGGCCGCGCGGCCGACGGTCACATCTTCAACCTCGGCCACGGCGTGCTGCCCGGTGTCGACCCGGACGTTCTGACGCGCGTGGTCGGGCTGGTGCACGAGCTTCGGCCGTGACGACGGTCGCCGTCGTCGGTGGCGGCATCTCGGGACTGACCGCGGCGTACCGGCTGCGAACCCTGCTCGGCGAGGATGCCCGGATCGTCGTCTTCGAGGCGACCGGGTCGCTCGGCGGGAAACTCCGCACGGTCGAACTCGCCGGTGAACGCTACGACGTCGGCGCCGAGGCCTTCCTCGCCCGCCGTCCCGAAGCGCTCGCCCTGGTCCGCGAGATCGGGCTGGGCGAAAGCCTCGTCCATCCCACCAAGGCCCGCGCCAAGATCCACGCGGGCGGCTCCGTGCTCGGCCTGCCGCCGGGCACGGTCATGGGCGTTCCCGCCTCGGCCGACGCGGTCGCCGGGGTGCTGTCGGAGAAGGGCCGTGCCCTGGTCGAGGCCGAGGCGTCGCTGTCTCCGCTGGAACTGCCCGCCGGTGATGTGCCGCTCGGTCCGCTGCTGCGCGAGCGGTTCGGTGACGAACTGGTCGACCGGCTCGTCGATCCGCTGCTCGGCGGGGTGTACGCCGGGGGAGCGGACGGGCTCGGCCTGCGCGCGACCATGCCCGGGCTCGCCTCCGCGGTGGACCGCGGCGCGCGTTCGCTCACCGAAGGCGCGGCGTCGCTCATGCCCGCGTCGCCGAGTACGGCGCCGGTCTTCGGCACCCTGCTGGGCGGCCTCGGGACGCTGATCGCCCGGCTCACGGAGCTGTCCCGCGCCGAGATCCGCACCGGGACCACGGTGACGGCGCTCGAGCGCACCGCCGACGGCTGGAAGGTCGACGACCTCGACGCCGACTCCGTTCTCCTGGCGGTCCCTGCGCCTTCGGCACGGCGGCTGCTCGACGGCGTCGCGGGCGTGGCGTCTTCGGCGTTCGCCGAGGTCGAACTCGCGTCGATGGCCGTCGTCGCGCTCGCGCTCCCGCCGGGCACCGCGCTGCCCGAGTCGTCCGGCGTGCTGATCGGTGCCGGGGAGCGGGACGCCGCCGGGAAACCGTTCGCCGCCAAGGCGTTCACCTTCTCGTCCCGCAAATGGGCGCAGTACGGCGAAGGGCCGGTGCTGGTGCGCGGCTCGGTCGGCCGCTTCGGCGAACCGGGCGCGCTGCACGCCGACGACGACGAACTCGTGCGCGTGGTCCGCGAAGACCTCGCCCGGCTGAGCGGCGTCACCGCCGAGCCGATCGACACCCTGGTGACCCGATGGGGTGGCGGACTCCCGCAGTACGGCACCGGGCACCTCGAACTCGTCGAGCGGATCGAACGCGCCGTCGCCGGTGTCCCGGGGCTCGCCGTGGCGGGCGCGACACTGCACGGCGTCGGGCTCCCGGCCTGCATCGCCACCGCCGACGCCGCCGCCCGCCGCATCGCCGGGATCACATCGACCCACGAGGGCTCCTGAGCGCGGGCAGTGCCAAGATGGCGGTATGGCGCGGCTGAACTACAACGAGCTCAATGACACCATCCGCTACACCGCCTGGTCGGTCTTCCGGGCCGAGCAGGGCAAGCTCGGCGAAGACCGCACGAAGGCGACCGCGGAGACCACCGAGTACCTCGACGCGCTGGAGGCCAAGGGCGTCGTCGTCCGCGGTGTCTACGACCTCTCCGGGCTGCGCGCCGACGCCGACTACATGATTTGGTGGCACGCCGAGGAGATCGAGCAGGTCCAGGCGGCGTACAGCGGTTTCCGGCACACCCCGCTCGGCCGCGCGTCGGCGCCGGTGTGGAGCCAGGTGGCGCTGCACCGCCCGGCGGAGTTCAACAAGAGCCACATCCCGGCGTTCCTCGCCGGTGAAGAGGCCCGCAAGTTCATCTGCGTCTACCCGTTCGTGCGCTCCTACGAGTGGTATCTGCTGCCGGACGACGAGCGCCGCAAGATGCTCGCCGACCACGGCAAGGAGGCCCGCGACTACCCCGACGTCCGCGCCAACACGGTCGCGTCGTTCGCGCTGGGCGACTACGAGTGGATCCTGGCCTTCGAGGCCGACGAACTGCACCGCATCGTCGACCTGATGCGTCACCTGCGCGGCACCGAGGCCCGCCTGCACGTGCGCGAGGAGATCCCGTTCTACACCGGGACGAAGGTGGCCCCCGCCGAGCTGATCGCCTTGCTGCCCTAGTGGACACCCGCGTCTGGACCACGCTCACCGGCGACACCCTCGCCGAAGACGCCGTCGAGATCACCGGCCCCGAGTCGGTGCTGCCCGGGACCTTCCGGGTCGAGGAGGCGGCCACGACGAGTATCGCCGCGGCGACGCTCGCGGCCGGGGAACTGTTGCGGTTGCGGGGAATCGAGCCGGGCAAGGTCTCGGTCGACACCCGGCACGCCGCCGCGTCGTTCCACAGCGAGCAGTACGTCCGCGTCGACGGCGAGCCGGTGCCGTTCAGCGCGCCGCTGTCCGGCGACTACCGCGCGAACGACGGCTGGGTGCGGCTGCACTGCAACTACCCGCGTCACGTGTCCGCCGTGTGCTGGGGTCTCGGCGTTCCCGCGACGCGGGCGGCGTTCGAGAAGGTCGTGGCGGCCAAGTCGAAGTACGAGGTCGAATCGGCCGTGGTGGGCGCGGGCGGTGCCGCGGCCGTGCTGCGCACCCGTGACGAGTGGCTGGCGCACAAGCAGGGGCAGGCGTCGAGCGCGTTGCCGGTCGCCGACATCCGGCCGCTCGGGACATCGGAACCCGTGCGGCTCTTCGAATCCGACCGGCCGCTGGGCGGGGTGCGGATCTTGGACCTGACCCACGTCATCGCCGGGCCGGTCGCGGGCCGCGTGCTCGCCGCGCACGGGGCGACCGTCATGCACATCGGTTCGGCGCAGCTGCCGACCGTGCCGCCGCTGGCCGTCGACACCGGGATGGGGAAACTGTCGGCGTACGTCGACCTGGAGACCGAAGCCGGGCGCTCGCGGCTGCGCAAGCTGATCGCCCGCGCCGACGTCGTGCTACAGGGTTTCCGGCCGGGTTCGTTGACCGCCAAGGGGTTCGCCCCGGAAGCGATCGCCGAGCTGCGGCCGGGCATCGTGGTCGCCGACCTGTCCGCGTACGGCTGGGAAGGGCCGTGGGCACGCAGGCGCGGGTTCGACAGCCTGGTGCAGATGGCGTCGGGGATCGCCGACGAGGGCGGCAATGCGGCCGGACTCGACGGTCCGGGACCGCTTCCGGTGCAGGCTCTCGACCACGCGACCGGCTGGCTCACCGCGGCGGCGATCATGACCGCGGTCCGCCGGGCGGCCACCGAGGGCGGCAGCCAGCACGTCCGCACCTCGCTCGCCGGGACGGGGGAGTGGCTGAACTCCTTGGGGCGTAAGGAAGCCGGGCCCGCCGGGTTCGACGGCGGCGAGTGGCTCGAAGACGTCGACGGCCAGCTCGGCCGCGTCACCCGGGTCAAAATGGCGGGCACCCTGCCGGGCTCGAATCCACAGTGGACGGAAGCGACGCACGTACCGGGGAGCGACCGCCCGGTTTGGTGACCGCCGCATTTAGAGGACTAAATGCGGCGGAGCCAGCGTGTGAACCGGCCTCGGGGCTTCGGGATCTCACCGCGCTCGACAAGCCACGTGCCGAAAGCGTCCGCATAGGCCCGCGCCCGGATCGCGTCGGTCTTCGGGTGAGCCGTCGCGTACTCGCGGAAGAGCGCGGCGAACCGGTCACCGAGGGCTTCGGCGAGGTCCGGGCGGAGGTAGGCGGCCAGCCTGCTTTGCTTGTTCCGCAAGACGTCCGCCTCGATGCGGAGCCTGTCCGCGTCGAAGCCCGCCGGGGCGTCGCCTCCGGCGAGAAGCGCCTTGAGCAGCTCCGCCTGCCGCCCGGCGAGCCGCTCGCGGGGCGACGTCACGGCGAGACCGCTTCCCGCAACGCGGCCAGCTCCGCCGCCAGTTCGGTGTCGGACGGGTAGTCGTCGTCGCGTTCCAGCAGGACGCCGGGCGGTTCGGTACGCCGCCGCAGTTCGCGCAGCAGGTCCAGGACTTCCGGCACCACCGGATGGGCGTGCGTGTCGTGATAGACGCCGTCGCGTTCGACACCGCCCGCCATATGGGTGTACGCCAGGCGCTCCCACGGGATCTCGTCGAGGAATCGCTCGGGATCGGTGCCGAGGTTGCGGGCGTTGGCGTACAGGTTGGCCACGTCGACGATCAGCAGGCAGCCGGTCCGGTCGGTGAGCTCCCGCAGGAACTCCGACTCGGTGAACTCCGCGTCCGGCCATTCCAGCACCGCCGCGATGTTCTCCAGCGCGAACGGGACCTCCACGATGGATTGCGTCAGTTTGACGTTGTCCACCAGGACGTCGAGGGCTTCGCGGGTGCGGGGGAGCGGCATCAGATGGCCCGAGTCGAGGCCGCCCGCGCGCACGAAACACACGTGGTCGCTGGCCAGCGGCGCGCCGAGCTCGCGGGTGACCTCCGCGAGATGCTCGACGCGCGCGGTGTCCAGCGGTTCGGCCCCGCCCAGCGACAGCGAGACCGCGTGCGGAAGGACCGGCATTCCCTTGTCGCGCAAGGCGACCAGGGTCTCCGGCAGATGCCCGGCGTGCAGGTTCTCGGCGACGACCTCGACCCAGTCGACGCCCGGCAGCCGCGCGATCGACAGGTCGAGCTCGTGCCGCCAGCCGATGCCGATCCCGAGCCTGCCGGGTCCGTCAGCCGCCACAGCCGCCGCCTCCACCGCAGGAGCTGCCGCCGCTGCTGCACGAGCTTCCGCCACTGCTGCACGAGGAGCCGCCGCCGCCGGACGAACCGCCGCCGAAACCGCTGGAGACCGGCGGCGGGATCAGGGCCGCGCTCAGCTCCTCGTCGGGGTAGGAGGCGAGGCCGCCGAACGCGACCGCCGCCGCGGCGCCACCCAGCACGGCGCCGCCGACGTAGCCCGGTCCGTTCGGGATGCCGCGTTTGCGCTCCCGTCCGTGCGCGGACCTGGCCTTGTGGAGGACCCGGTTGCCTTCGGCGGTCGGACGAGGGCCAGGCTGCCTGTTCTTGAGCGCACGGGCGATCAGGGTCGCGGCCCCCGCCGCGAGCAGCATCGGGATCAGGAAGCCGACCGGGCGGTCGCCGGCCAGCCCGGCGATCAGGCGCACCACACCGAAGACCAGGACGGCGAGGTACAGGAAGTACACGACCCGGCGGATCCGTGGCCCCTGATCGACGACGACCAGCCCTCGTGCCTCCAGATCCTTGGCGAGCGCCTGCATCGGACCCGACAGCCGCAGCCGGTCACGGATGCCGCGGGTCGTGGCGTTGTGCCCCGGCCGCGCGCTCTTGGCGACGGCCTTCTCGATCGGGTCGGCCGGCTCGGGGCCGGTGAGCTGGAGCTGCTTCGAGCTGCTGACCCGCAAGGTCCCGCGGTCGACCAGCGCCGCGATGGCCGTGTCGACCACCCGGTCCGAGCCGCCGGCGAGATAGGCGAACTCGTACACCGTCGGCTGCGGGCCGCTCACTTCGGCGCTCGGGGTTCTGGTGCCCAGTTTGGCCGCGATCGTCCACACGAGACCGGCGATCAGCGGGAACACCAGCAGGACGGCGTAGATCGCCAGGAACGTGGGTCCGGGGATGCCCCAGGTGTATTCCATCGCACGGGCCTTTCACGAGCAGGTGCACTTACCGTAGTCGGACGCCGCGCGGTCCGATCGTGGTTCCGTGATTCGAGCATCCGGTGTCGAGTCCGGCGACGGCAGTTGGGCCGTCAGCCGCCGCAGCCACCTCCGCCGCCGCAGGAAGAACCCCCGCCGCCGCACGAGGAGCCTCCGCCGCCGCACGAGGGACCGGCGACATACGTGGCGCCTCCGCCACACGTGCCCGCCGTACCGGCGAACAGCCTGGCCTTGGTGCCGCCTGTCCTGATCAGCGTCACCGCGACGACCTTGTCCGGGAATGCCTGCCAGCCGTCGAGCGCCACCTGCCCGGCCGCGGTGCGGGCCAGGCCGCGATCCCAGTCGCCGTACCGGAGCGCCAGCGTGCCCGCGGCGGTCGCCCGGCCGGATCCGTCCGGCCATTGCCGCCACGCGGCCAGGCCGATCGCGCCGATCACGCCGACGATCAGGACCACGAGGGCACCGACCGGCCGGTGCAGCGGTACGGCGTTCGCCAGCCGCACGATCCCCAAGGCCAAGACGGCCACGGACAAGGCGATCGCGTACTGCCAGCCCATCCGGCGGTGTTTCTCGGAGACCAGCAGGCCACGCTGTTCGAGATCGGCGCGCAGTGCCCGGACGGCCGCGTGCCGAGCCATCTTCGAACGCAGCTCGCGCAGGCCGATCCCGTTGCCGTGCACGAGCGAGACGACCGCGCGCTCGAAGGGATCGGCGGGGACCGGCCTGACCGGGTGCAGGACGCCGCGTCCGTCCGGCCGCAGGAAGTGCCTCGCGATCAGGCCGGCGACGGCGGTGTCGGTGACCCGCTCCGCGCCGTCCGCCAGCGCGGCCAGGTGGTAGAGACCGGGCACCGTCCTGGCACCGGTGTCACGGCGCAGCCACCACTCGTTCGCCACGGCGAGCGCGACCGGCAGTACGGCACAGACTCCGTACAGCCACGCGAAACCCGGTCCGGAGATCCCCCAGGGTTCGTTCATACGACACCGCCCTCCCCGACGCTGTTCCTGTCATCCGGGAACGCGCCGGGAAGGGCGGTGGTTCGCTTCGTTCGGTTACGACTCGGGAACGAGCTTCAGCGAGATCGAGTTGATGCAGTACCGCTGATCCGTCGGCGTGGCGTAACCCTCGCCTTCGAAGACGTGCCCGAGGTGGCTGTGGCACGACTTGCACAGCACCTCGATCCGGCGCATCCCCATGGTGGTGTCCTCGCGGAGGAGGACGGCGTCGGTGTCGGCCGGGTCGTAGAACGACGGCCAGCCGCAGTGGCTCTCGAATTTCGTGTCGCTGCGGAACAGCTCGGCGCCACAGGCTCGGCACTGGTAGACACCGGTGGTCTTCTCATCGGTGTACTCACCGGTGAAGGGGCGCTCGGTGCCCGCCTGGCGAAGGACGGCGTACTCGTCGGGGCTGAGCTGCTCCCGCCATTCCTGCTCGGACTTGACCACGCGCGGCGTGGCTCCGACAACGGGTTTCATGCCTTTCACCGGTTCCACGTTACTCCGCGAGCCACGCGATGGCCCGGCCGATGATGTCCCATGCGGTGACCATCACGCCGAGCACGATGAGGACCACGACCAGTGCCGAAACCCACCAGCGCAACCCGCCGAGCCGGTTGCTGGAGTCGGCGAAATCGGAGACACCGTCGAGGCAGGCCTCCACGGTGAAGTTCGGGCCGCAGCGTTCGATGCGGTCCAGATGCTCGGCGAAGGCCCGGGCCTCGGGGTCGTGCGGATCGAGGCCTACCAGGTCTTCCTGGAAGCGAGGATTCTGGCGAGGTCCGAAAGGTCCGCTATCGGCCATACCGGCAACAGTAAGCCACGATCGGCGATTGGCCTACCACCAGCGAGGCGGGTCTCACCACCGCCACGCTGCGTCAGTTGCCGAGTACCCGCGTGTCGGCGTCGATGAGGTACTGCCCGCCGACCTGGACCACGCGCAGCGCCGGCCGCGGGCCGCCGTTGATCGTGATGTTCATGTCGATCGAGCCGTCGGGGTTTCCGCCGCCGCTGTCGGCTCGCGCCTTTTCGGAGCCGGTGACCTTGTGCGCGGCCCAGTATTCGGCGAAAGCCTGCTCGGAGCCGTACACGGCCTTCGCCGCGTCAGTGAGCTTGTTCCAGCTCGCGGACGTGCCGATCTTGCCGGTGTCGAAGAAGTCCAGGAGGAAGCTGCCCACGCTGGAGTAGCTGGTGACCTTTTCGCTGGGGGTCTTGCCCAGGCCCGCGGGCGCGGGACGCGACGAGGACGGGGCACTCGACTTGGGCGCAGAGGTGCCCGGCTGCGGGTTCGCCCCGGCGTTGTTCCCGCCCGGGGTGTTGCCCCCGTTGCTCGAGTTCAGGATCAGGAACACGATCACGGCGATCACCACGACCGCGGCACCGGCGCCCGCGAACAGGACGGCCTTGCGCTTCGCGTCGGTCGGCTTGGCGGGCGACGGGCGCATCGGGGCGGCCGCGGACGGCGGCGGGCTCATCGCCGCGACCGGACGCGGCGGGGTGTTCGGCGGCGCGGACGGCGAGCGCATCGGGATGAACGCGGCCGTCGGCGTGTGCGTCTTGGTGGGTTGCGGGGGAGCCGCGGTGGAGGCGGCCGGCTTGTCGGTCCGCTGCCACGGCGGGCGGTCTCCGCCGGGGATGCCGTGCCCGGGGGTCTCGGGCACGGCGGGCTGTCTACCGCCGCCCGCTCCGAAAAGCCGCGGCGAGGCGGCCGCGCCCGCGCCGGATTCGTTCGCCGCCAGCGCGGCGAGGCGCTCCCTGGCCTCGGCCATGGTCGGGCGCTCGGTCGGCTCGGTGCGCAGCAGGCTCATCAGCAGCGCCGTCGCGGCACCCGCCTGCTGCGGCGGGTTGATCTGGCCGTTCGCGGCCGCGTACAGCAGCGCGAGCTGGTTGGAGCTGTTCCCGTACGGCGTCTGGCCCTCGATCGCCTGGTAGAGCGTCGCGCCGAGCGCGAAGACGTCGGAGCTGGGCACCGGGTCCGAGCCGCGCGCCAGCTCGGGCGCGAGATACGCCGGGGTGCCGCCGATCAGCCCGGTCTGGGTGAGCGTCATGTCGCCGGCCGCGCGGGAGATGCCGAAGTCGGTGATCTTCGCGGTGCCGGACTCGTCGATCAGGATGTTGCCCGGTTTGACGTCGCGGTGCACGATCCCGGCGCGGTGCGCGGCGACCAGTGCCGACGCGACCTGCTCGCCGATCTTCGCGACGCGCCCCAGTGGCAGCGTGCCTTCGTCGGCGATGATCGCCGAAAGGCTCGGGCCGTTCAGGTACTCCATCACCAGGCAGGGGTCGCCGCCGTGCTCGGCGATGTCGAACACCACGATCGCGTTCGGATGCTGGAACCGGGCCGCGTTCTTCGCCTCGCGCATGGCGCGCTGGCGCATGTTGTCGCGTTCGGCCTCGGAGACACCTGGCTGCGGGAGGATCTGCTTGACCGCCACCGAGCGCTCGAGGCGGACATCGATGGCACGCCAGACCACCCCCATGGCACCGCTACCAATTTGCTCGACCAGGCGATAGTGCCCAGCGATCAGCTGACCGGTGTCGATGGCGACTGCTCCTGACACATTCTCCGGGTGATGGTGGCGTTACGCGGCCTGACAGGTCCCGCGCACCCGATCGAGTGTAGCGGGCGGCGGTTTCGGCTCCCCGTCAGCTCGCCGGTGCGGAGGCGGGCAATTCTTCCTCGCCGCTCGGTTCGGGCGTCGGAGGGGCCTTGCGCCGGAAGACCTTGACCAGCCCGATGGCCCCCGCGGCGGCGAAGACGGCGTAACAGATCAGCAGGGCGGGAGGTGTTTCCCCGGTCAGCGCGTCGCCGAGGACGACGACGGCGACCGTACCCGGCAGGCTGCCGAGCGCGGTCCCGATCAGATACGGGGCGAAACGGACCGATGACACTCCGCACAGGTAACTGAACGGAGCGAACGGCACCATCGGGATCAGCCGTAAGGAGGTGATCGCCAGTACCCCGCCGTCCGAAAGCCGGTCGTTGACCGCGCGGACCTTCGCCCGGTGCAGGTGCCGGGTGACCAGATCGCGGCCGAGTGCCCGCGAAAGAGCGAATGAGAGCCCCGAGGCGACCGTGGTCGCCAGGATGCCGACGACGATCCCCGTCGTGGCACCGAGCAGCAGCCCGCCCGCCAGGTTAAACACGGTGCGCGGGATCGGTGCCACCGTCAGCACCGAATAGACCAGGAAGAACACCAGCGGGGTGGCCGGGCCGGTCTCGGCGGCCCAGGCCCGCAGCCCGGCGGGACTCGGGATCGGCAGCAGCACCGCCGCCGCCACGAACAGGGCGAGTACGGCGAGCGCGAGGATTAATTTGGTACGCCCGGACACCGCGTCCACCGTACCGTGTCCGCCGTGATCGACACCGAGGCGCTGCGGGCACAGCCCGAACTCACCGGCGAGAACGTCGTGCTCACGCAGCTCGACGAGACCTACTTCGAACCCGCGTGGCAGGCGCTGCACGAACCGGAGGGCACCCGGTTCACCGGAACGCACGCGACGTTCACCGAGGAGCAGATCCGTACCTGGCTCTCGTCCCGGCCGGGCCTCGACGACCGGGCGGACTACGCGATCCTGCGCAAGGACGACCGCGTCTATCTGGGCGACGTCGTGCTCAACGAGGTCGACGCGGACAACCGCTCGGCCTCGTTCCGGATCGCACTGACCGGGCCCGACGTCTTCGGCAAGGGGTACGGCACCGAGGCGACGAAGCTCATCCTGGACTTCGCGTTCGACATCGTCGGCCTCCATCGCGTCTCGCTGGAGGTCTTCGACTTCAACCCCCGCGCGCAGCGGGTGTACGAGAAGTCCGGGTTCGTCCGCGAGGGTCTCCAACGCGACGCGCTGTGGTGGGACGGCGAATGGCACGACGCGATCAGCATGGCGGTCCTGGAGACCGATCCCCGGCCCTGATCGGCGATACGGTGGGCGCATGCCCAAGAACGGTGAGCCGATCGAGGTCGAGGCAGGCGAGCGCAAGGTCCGGGTGTCCAGCCCGGACAAGGTGTACTTCCCGGCCCGGGGGATCACGAAGCGCCAGGTCGTGGAGCACTACGTCGCGGTCGGCGTGCCGTTGCTGCGCGCGATCGGGGAGCGGCCGACGACGCTGAAGCGCTACGTCGACGGCGTCGAGGGCGAGTGGTTCTACGCCAAGCGCGTGCCGAAGGGCGCCCCGGACTGGGTGGAGACCGCGAAGATCACCTTCCCGTCGGGCCGGACGGCCGAGGAGGTCTGCCCGACCGAGCCCGCCGTGTTCGCGTGGGCGGCGAACCTGGGCACCTTCGACTTCCACCCGTGGCCGGTGCGGCGGCCCGACGTCGACCATCCCGACGAACTCCGCATCGACGTGGATCCGCCGGACGAGGCCGGTTTCGCCGACGCGGTCGAGGTCGCGGGCGTGGTCCGCGAGGTCCTCGACTCGGCGGGCCTGACCGGCTACCCGAAGACCTCGGGCGGGCGCGGGGTGCACGTGCTGGTGCGGATCCGGCCGGACTGGGATTTCATCGAAGTCCGGCACGCGGTGATCGCGCTGGGCCGCGAGGTCGAGCGCCGGATCCCGGAGAAGGCCACCATCGCGTGGTGGAAGGAAGAACGCGGCGGCCGGGTCTTCATCGACTACAACCAGGCGGCCCGTGATCGCACGGTGGCGTCGTCCTGGTCGGTCCGCGGCACCCCGCGGGCGACGGTGTCGACGCCGCTGACCTGGGATCTGCTGACCGAGGTCGACCCGGACGACTTCGACGTCCTCACCGCGGGCGCCTTCTACGCCGAGCGCGGCGACCTCCACGCGCCGATGGACGAGCAGGCGTTCGGCATCGAGACGCTGCTGGACTGGTACGCGCGCGACGAACGCGACCACGGCCTCGGCGAGATGCCGTATCCGCCGGACTATCCGAAGATGCCCGGTGAGCCGAAACGCGTCCAGCCGAGCAAGGCGCGCGACGATACTTAGAACCGGGTGAACTCACACCCGGCGACCTGGACGAACTCGCCGTTGCGGGCGGTGAACCGTGCGGCGCCCGTGGTCAGCTGGTCGGCCACGATCTTCGACGCGCCATCGGGCCGGAGCCGCGCCCAGTAGCAGTGCCCGTTTCCGCCCGGCGCCGGTCCGGGGGAACGGTACGAGCCCGCTCGGATGTCCGTGCCGACCAGATAGGTCCCGTCGGCGAAGCGGTCCACTGAGGACGCGACCGCCGTGCGTCCCGAGGTGACCGGTGGTGCCGGGACGGTCACGGTGGGCGCGGGCGCGGCCTCCGCCGTGACGGTCACCGTCGCCGGAGTGGCCGGCGCGGCGACGGGCTCACCCGGCCGGGTGGCCGCCACCACACCGGCGCCGGCGCCCAAAGTGAGCGCGACGGCGAGCCCCGCCACGACGGGGAACGCATTTCGTGACGAGGTGTGCGGTATCGGTGACGAATTCGCGCCCGGCATCGGTCTCTTCTTCGTTTTGCTCGCGGAGTGATTGCGCTTTCGTGTCGATCTAGAAACCTGTTACCGCTTCGCCCGTGACCGATACGAGACTGTGTGACGCGTGGGACTCAGCCGTAACGCAGGGCTTCCTGCCAGCGACATTTCCCTCCGAACACTAGGCTGGGGGAGACGAAGGAGTACCCGTGGACGACCTGATCGCCTTCCTCGCCGCGCGTGTGGGGCAACGCCAGGCGTTGATCATGCAGGCGGTCAAGAAAACCGAGATCAACGAATCCCTCAATCGTGGTGAGACCAAGGTCGTCATCGAAAAGAAGATCCGCTCGCTCAACGACATCGAACTCGACGCGATCAATCAGATGATCAACGAGATCGAGGCGACCCGGCGGCTCCTGCAGGCGCATCGCACCACGGTTTCGGAGAAGGTCCCGGGATTCCCCTTGTACGGCAACGAGTACTGGTGCGAGACGTGCCATGTGCCCGCCGACGAGGCTGGCACGAACTGGTGCCTCACCCTGCGGCTGCTGGCCTTGCCGCACGCCGACCACCCGGACTACAGCGAGCGTTGGCGCCCCTGAGCGGGGAATGCCCGCCGGGCCCGGACGCGTTGACCCGAGGGTGATCACGCTTTCGGTACTGGACCGGTCCCCGACCCGCCGCGGCGGCGACGCGCCCCGCGCCTTGCGGGACACGGTCGCCTTCGCGCGGGACATCGAAGCCTTGGGGTATCACCGGTTCTGGGTGTCGGAACACCACAGCGTGCCCGGTGTCGCCGGTTCCGCGCCCACCGTCCTGGCCGCGGCGGTCGCCTCGGCGACCGGGCGGATCCGGGTCGGCACCGGCGGTGTGATGCTGCCCAACCACCGGCCGCTCGTGGTCGCGGAACAGTTCGGCGTGCTCGAATCGCTCTTCCCCGGCCGGATCGACATGGGGCTGGGGCGTTCGGTCGGCTTCACCGGCGGGGTGCGGCAGGCGCTCGGGCACGAGAAGGACGACGCCGATCGCTTCGGTGAGCAGGTCCGCGAACTGCTGGGCTTCCTCGCGGGCGATCAGACGACGTATCCGGGCGTGCACGCCATTCCGGCGGAAGGTCTGCGCGTGCCCGCGTTCCTGCTGGCCACCGGCGCCGGGGCGCGGCTGGCCGCGGAACTGGGGCTGCCGCTGGTGATCGCGCCGGTCCGGGGCGAGGGTCCGCTGCTCGAAGCGATCGAGGGGTATCGGTCCGGGTTCCGGCCTTCCCCTCAGGCTTCGCGGCCGTACGTCGTGGTGTCCACGGCCATCGCGGTCGCCGAGACGGCCGAACGGGCCCGGAGGCTGCTGATCCCCGAAGCGTGGTCGACCGTCTATTCGCGCACGCACGGCGTCTTCCCGCCGCTGTCGCCGGTGGAGGAGATCCTCGCCGGGCCGCTGTCGGACCGCGACCGGGACCGGCTGGACCGGGCGCTCGACGGTCAGCTCGCCGGCACCCCGGACGAGGTGGGCGACCGGCTGGCGGATCTCGTCGCCAAGACCGGCGCCGACGAGATCCTGGTGACCACCAGCACCTTCGACCAGGCGGAGCGGCTGGAGTCCTATCGCGCGCTGGCCGAGGTCGCCGTACTTCGCAGCCTGGTGGCCGTGTCGTGACCTTTGCTAGGGTCACGGCCATGACTGCCGGGTCGGCCTCGTGCCGTGAGCGGACGGGTTCCCCGGCCGCCGTTTGATCTCCGCGCGGGCCCGCAGCCCGCCTCCGCGTAGGTGTCCTCCTGTGGACCATGCGCGGAAAGGAGGTGAATCGCATGTCTCCCACCGAGAATTGGCGCGAGTTCGTCGTCGCGCACGCCGAGGGCGGCGTCCTGGACGGAGTCGTCACGCGGGTGCTCCCGTTCGGCGCGTTCGTCGAAGTGGCCCCCGGGATGGAGGGGCTGCTGCCGACCGTCGGCGGAACCGGCCCGTTCGCCGCCGGGGCGGCCGTCGCGGTGCGGCTGGACAAACTGGACGTCCAGAACCGCCGGTTCAGCCTGACCCTGGCCTGACCCCACGCGTTTCGTCCTCTGGATGCGGTACTTGCACACGCAAGGACCGCATCCAGAGGACTAATTGCGGGCAGGGGGAAACCCTAGAGGCGCAAAAGGAGCTGGGTGAGCATGCGCTGAGCGGGGTCGTCCAGGTCGATCCCGGACACCTCGCCGGCGCGGCGCACCCGGTACCGGACCGTGTTCGGATGGATGTTCAGCTCGCGCGCCGCGCGCCGGACGTCCCCGAACGCGTCGAGGTACGCGAGCACGGCGGGCACCAGGATTCCGCCGTGCTCCGCGTCGTGCGCGACCAGTTCGGTCAGCCGCGGATCGCGGATCCTCGGTTGCTCGCCGAGGAACGCGAGCACCTCCGAGAGCAGGACTTCGGCGCGGACGTCGGCCAGCGAGGCGACGTCCGCGGTCTCGTGCCCGCGCGCCATCGTCGCCAGTACGCGGTCGGCGTCGCCACGTGAGGCCGCCGCGTCCGAGAGCCGGGGCACGACACCGCCGAGCGCCGCGCGCACCCGGACGTCGAGATGCCGTTGCGCGGTAGCGACGATTTCCTTGGCCAGCGCCAGGATGCGCGCTTCCGCGTGCTCGGGGAGGTCGGGAAGGAGCGCGTAGACCCGGCCGCCGATCACGCTCACCAGCGCGCTCCGCCGGTACGCGGCGGTGTGCACGGTGATCAGGTGCACCAGCTCGGCGCGCCGCAGCTGCCGGTCGGTGGCGGCCCGGTCGCGGGGGAGCGAGAACGCCAGCACCATGGCGGGTTTCCCGGGATCCGCGCCGATGTCGTCGGCGACGGACTCGGCGTCGACGCGGCCGTCGAGCAGGCCGGCTAGAAGATCCTCGCGCAGCCGGAGTTCGGGGCTGGGCAGCGTCCGGTGGCGGATCAGCTGCGGCGCCAGCGCGCGGCTCGCCCCGAGCAACGCGACCTCCGCGCTTTCGGTGAGCGGATGCGCGCCCTCCTGGACCCAGATCGTGCCCAGCGGCTGCGATCCGGCGTGGATCCCGGCCGCGATCCGGCGCCGGATGCCGAGATCGGGCCGCTCGTCGATGCGGACGATGCCTTCACCGGCGCGAAGCCGCTGGTAGACGCCCCATTCGCGCAACATCGCGAGATACCGTTCCGGGCCTTCGCGGCCGAGGATCGAAAGCCGGCGCAGTTCGTCCACCTCGTCGCCGGCCCGCGAATAGGCCAGTACGCGGCTCGCGGTGTCCTCGATGCTGACCAGGCCGCCGGTGAGCGTCGCGATGGTCTGCGCGAGCGAGAACAGATCGCCCAGCACCTCGCCGCTGTCCGCCTCGCCACCGGCGCGCGCCGCGTCGACCACGCCCCTGGCCAGTGCTTCGACCTGCTCCCAGCGCGCCTCGTGGCCGACCTCGATCAGCGCGACCCCCGCGTCGGCCGCGACGTCGACGACGGCCGAGCCGGTCTTGACCGCGACGGCGGCAGCGCCGGACCGCCCCGCCGCCCGGATCGCTCCCGCGGCGGAGCGTCCGCGAGCGCCGATCACCAGGACGAGGTCACCCGGATGGGCGTCGGGTGGATCCTCCGGATCGTGGATCACGACGTCCTCCACCTGGACGCCGAGCCCGCCGGGGGCCGCGAGCACCCTGACCAGCGGTTCCCCGAGCGTGGCGAGGACATGCCGGAGCGAGGCGCCTGTGGTCGTATCCGTGGTCAGGTCATCACCGAATTAAGCCGATCGGACAAGATGGTCACCCCGATTCTAGCCAGTCGAACAAGCCGTGGCGACGCCGTCCGGTCTACCGTTCGGGGTGAGACCTCTATCCGGCGAAGTGAAGTCAGGAGCAGTCAGTGGACGCCGTGACCCAGACCCCCGCCCCGAAGAACGAGCCGGTGCTGAACTACGCGCCGGGCAGCGCTGAGCGCGCTGAACTCGAGGGCGCGCTCAAGTTGCTGGGCAACGCCGACCCCATCGACATCACCGCGACGATCGGTGGTGAGCAGCGCAAGGGCGGCGGCGAGAAGATCGAGGTCGTCCAGCCGCACAACCACAAGGCGGTGCTGGGCGTCATCCACAGCGCGACCGCGCAGGACACCCACGACGCGATCGCCGCCGCCAAGGCCGCCGCTCCCGGCTGGCGCGCGTTGTCCTTCGACGACCGCGCCGCCATCATCCTGCGCGCCGCCGACCTGCTCGCCGGCCCGTGGCGCGCCAAGCTGAACGCCGCCACCATGCTCGGCCAGTCGAAGACCGCCTTCCAGGCCGAGATCGACTCCGCCTGCGAGCTCATCGACTTCTGGCGCTTCAACGTCGCGTTCGGCCGTCAGATCCTCGCCGAGCAGCCGGTCAGCTCGCCCGGCATCTGGAACCGGATGGAGCACCGCCCGCTCGAGGGCTTCGTGTACGCCATCACCCCGTTCAACTTCACCGCGATCTCCGGCAACCTGCCGACCGCGCCCGCGCTGATGGGCAACGTCGTGCTGTGGAAGCCGTCGCCGACGCAGAGCTACGCCGCGCACATGCTGATGCGGCTGCTCGAAGAGGCCGGCATGCCGCCGGGCGTGATCAACCTGCTGCCGGGTGACGGCAAGGCCGTCTCCGAGGTCGCCCTGACCCACCGCGACCTGGCCGGGATCCACTTCACCGGTTCGACGGCGACCTTCCAGCACCTGTGGGCCACCGTCGGCGCCAACATCTCCGGCTACCGCACGTACCCGCGCCTGGTCGGCGAGACCGGCGGCAAGGACTTCGTGCTCGCGCACGCCTCCGCCGACGTCGACATCCTGCGCACCGCGCTGATCCGCGGCGCCTTCGAGTACCAGGGCCAGAAGTGCTCGGCCGCGTCCCGCGCCTACGTCCCGCGGTCGCTCTGGGCGAGCCTGAAGGACGAGCTGGTCTCCGAGACCGAGGCCATCACCTACGGCGACGTCAACGACCTGACCAACTTCGGTGGCGCCGTGATCGACCGCCGCGCCTTCGACAAGCACGCCGCCGTGCTGGCCAGCGCGGCCGAGGACCCCGAGATCGAGGTCATCGCCGGTGGCACCGCCGACGACAGCGTCGGCTACTTCGTGCGCCCGACGATCCTGGTGTCGGACAACCCGGAGCACGAGATCTTCCGCACCGAGTACTTCGGCCCGATCCTCGCGCTCCACGTGTACGAGGACGAGGACTTCGACAAGGTGCTCAAGCTGGTCGACGAGACCGCCGACTACGCGCTGACCGGTGCGGTCATCGCGAACGACCGCACCGCCGTCGCGAAGGCGTCCGAGGCGCTGCGCTTCGCCGCCGGCAACTTCTACGTCAACGACAAGCCGACCGGCGCGGTCGTCGGCCAGCAGCCCTTCGGCGGCGGCCGCGCGTCCGGCACGAACGACAAGGCCGGTTCGGTGTTCAACCTGCTCCGCTGGACGAGCCCGCGCTCGGTCAAGGAGACCTTCGTCCCGCCCACCAGCGTCCGTTACCCCCACCAGGGCTGAGAACCAGGAGTTCGTGATGTTGCGTGCCCCGTTGCTCGCCGCCGCTCGATCCCAGCGGATGCGCAAGCTGGTCGAGGTCGTCCCCGCCACCCGATCGGTGGTCAGCCGGTTCGTCGCCGGCGCGAAGACGCCCGACGCCGCCCGGGTGGTCCGCGAACTGGCCGACGACGGCCTCCGGGTCACCCTCGACCACCTCGGCGAGGACACCACCGACGCCGAGCAGGCCGCGACGACCGTCCGCGCCTACGAGGAACTGCTGACCGCGCTGGCGGCCGACGGCCTCGCGTTCGGCGCGGACGTGTCGGTGAAGCTGTCCGCGGTGGGCCAGTTCCTGCCCGCCGACGGCGAGAAGGTCGCGCTGGAGAACGCCCGCAAGATCTGCGCGGCGGCCGAAGCGGTCGGTGCCACGGTGACCCTCGACATGGAGGACCACACCACCACCGACTCGACGCTGGGCATCCTCAAGGAACTGCGCACCGAGTACCCGTGGGTCGGCGCGGTGCTGCAGGCCTACCTGCGGCGCACCGAGCAGGACTGCCGGGACCTGGCTGTCGAAGGATCCCGTGTCCGGCTGTGCAAGGGCGCGTACGCCGAACCCGAGGAGGTCGCGTTCCAGGACAAGTCCGAAGTGGACAAGTCCTACGTTCGCTGCCTGAAGATCCTCATGCAGGGCAAGGGTTATCCGATGGTCGCCTCGCACGACCCGAGGATGATCGCGATCGCCGAGAAGCTCGCGGCGGACGCGGGCCGCAAGGCGGACGACCACGAATTCCAGATGCTGTACGGGATCCGTCCCGAGGAGCAGCGCCGGATCGCGGGCGACGGCAAGACGATGCGCGTCTACGTCCCCTACGGCGACGAATGGTACGGCTATTTCATGCGCAGGCTGGCGGAACGCCCGGCGAACCTGGCGTTCTTCCTGCGCGGACTCGCCACCAAGGGCTGACCCGGTCCCGGGTGGCACTGTTCCGCTGAAGTAGAAAGGGGCCTTGCCCGGCGAAACCCGCCGGGCAAGGCCCCTTCTTCGTGCTCGTCAGGCCTCCTGGGCCTCTTCCTTGAGCTTGTCCATGTCGATGTCGCGCGCCTGCTGGATGAGGTCTTCGAGCGTCTTCTCCGGCAGCGCGCCCGGCTGGGCGTAGATCACCGTCTTGTCGCGGATGACCGCGAGGGTGGGGATCGAGCGCACGTCGAAGGCTGCGGCCAGCTGCTGCTCGGCCTCGGTGTCGACGCTCGCGAACACGATGTCGTCGTGGTTCTCCGACACCTTCTCGTAGGTCGGCGCGAACTGACGGCACGGCATGCACCATCCCGCCCAGAAGTCGATGATGACGAAGTCGTTGTCGGACACGACCTGGTCGAAGTTGGCGGCGGTCAGCTCCACAGTGCTCATGCCCCGCGTAACGAATCGGGCGGGACGCGCATTCCCGGGATTGCGCGTAGCGTCTCGGATGGAGCAACCCACGTTTCGCGGGAGGTGCGTATGGCCGACGGGGACATCCTCAGCCGGATCGACGAACTGGTCAGCGAGGAGCACGAACTCCGTTCGCGGGCGATCGGCACCGGGCTCAGCTCGGACGACCGGTCCCGCCTCGCGAGCGTCGAGCAGCAGCTGGACCAGTGCTGGGACCTGCTGCGGCAGCGGCGGGCGCGGGTCGAGTTCGACGAGGACCCGGATCAGGCTTCGGCGCGGCCGGTGTCCGAGGTGGAGTCCTACCGGCAGTAGCTCAGGCCGATGTCATGAAAGGGCCGTTCAGGACGAAAAACGTCCTGAACGGCCCTTTCATGACACTTCAGGCGGCGAGGCGGGTAGGGACTCAGGCCGGGCAGAGGGTCCCGTCGACGGGCACCTTCCCGTCGATCAGGAACCCCCGCGTCGCGTCCGCCACGCACGGCGAGAGGCTCAGCGCGCCGTGCCCGGCACCCTGCCAGGTGATCGTGACCGCGCTCGGCATCTGATCGGCGGCCCGGCCGGTGCCCTGTTCCGGGGTGACCGGATCGGTCGCGGTGCCCGCGACGAGCATCGGCGGCGCACCGGGCGCACCCGCCGGCGGGAGCGGCTCGCGGCGCACGGGCCAGGGGCTGCACCAGGCCAGTTGCTGCGCGGCGAAGACGCCGAACTGCGGGTACTTGTCGCGCAGGGTCGTGGTCACGCGCGTGAGTTCCTCGGCCGAGAGCCGGGTCGCGCTGTCGTTGCACTTGGTCGCGAGCGTGCCGTCCAGCCGCGAAGGCCGTGCCCGGGAGTCCTTCAGCACCGGTTCGGCGAACGCGGCCAGCGGGGTGACGTCGCCGCTCTGCGCGGTCTTGAGCGCCTCGGCGAGTTCCACCCAGCGCGAGCGCTGCGCGAGCCCGGAGTAGATGGCGTACAGCGCGATCCCCGGCGTGATCTCCGCGCCGTCGGTGGTCGTCGCGGAAGCGGAGCGGAGCCGGTCCGCGACGGCGGACACGGCCGAGCGGGCGTCGCCGATCGGGCAGCCCCTCGCGATGCAGTCGGCGCCGAAAGCGTCGAGGGTCGCCTGCGCGCTCGCGGCGACCGACTCCTGCACGGCCGCCGCGTCGGGGGCGGGGTCGGGCAGCCCGTCGAGCATCACCCGGCCGACCTGCGCCGGGAACCGCACGGCGTATTCGGCGAGGACCTTCGAACCGTCACCGCGTCCGAGCGCGTGCAGCTTGTCCATGCCGAGTTGCTCACGGAGTTCTTCGAGGTCGCCCGCGGCCCGCCAGCTGTCCATCGCGACCTGCGAGTCGTCCAGTTCGATGGCGCACTGCTGACCCGCCTTGCGCGCCGCGTCGACGACGCCTTCGAGGTCGGCGGCCGTCGGATCACCGCCCAGCAGATCGGTGCGGATCTCCGCGGGGATGCACTGCACCGGCGCGGACGCCCCGGTCCCGCGCCGGTCCACCCCGATCAGGGAGAACTTCTGCAGGAACTCGGGCGGCAGCGTGGCGGCCAGCCGCGCGGCGTACAGCGACCCCGGCTCGCCGTCGACGTCGTTGACCACGACGAGCGGGATGGGCCCGCCGCCGGTCTTGACCACCGACAGCCGCGAGAGCCCGCGTCCGGGCAGGTCCGGCGCGTCGAGCGTGGTGGGCACCCTGGCGCAGGAGAACTTCAGCGTGTCCGGCACGGACGGCTGACCCAGCCGCTGCCGGGTCGCCTCGTCGCAGTCCTCCCATTTGATCGACGGCGACCGGGGTTCCGCGAGCGGCGGCAGCGGCACCTGCTGCGCCGTCGTCTGGCCGCCGGGAGCCGGCTTGCCGTCGTTGTCGATCACCGCGGGCCGGACCGACGGCCCGGCGGTGCAGCCCGCGAGCACGGCCGCCACCACGGTGGTCGTCAGGATCAGCCGTGGCGTGCGGCGGGCGGTGCTCACGGGCTGGTCCTCACTTCCAAGGCATGACAAAAGCTCGGAACAGAGCTTCGCAGGTCGGATGTCAGGACACGGTTAGCGGGTGCGTTTCACCTCGCCGCGGAACACGGCGTCCAGGTCGTAGCGGGCGACCTCGTCGAGCTGGGCGTAGGTGCAGGAGTCCGGTTCGCGGTCGGGGCGCCAGCGTTTGAACTGCGCGGTGTGGCGGAACCGCGACGGATATCCACCTTCCGTGTGTTCGTAGCCGACCTCGACCACCTTCTCCAGCTTCAGCGGCACCCACGGGGCTTCTTTGGCCTTCCATCGGGTGATCCCGCCGGGGATCCGCTGGTGCTCCCGCACGTTGTCGCCCAGCCAGGGGTGATCCGCCCCGTCGGTGATCAGCGGCGCCAGCTCCTCGGCCAGTTCACGCCGCCGGGTGACCGGGAACGAGCCGACGACACCGGGATGGTGCAGCACGCCGTTCTCGTCGTAGAGCCCGAGCAGGAACGAACCGACCAGCTCACCCGGTTCGCCGTCGACGTGCCAGCGCAGCCCCGCGAGAACGCAGTCGGCGGTGCGTGAGTGCTTGTACTTCAGCAACACGCGTTTACCCGGCGTGTACGGCTCGTCGAGCGGTTTGCCGATCACGCCGTCGAGCCCGGCGCCCTCGAACAGCTCGAACCAGTGCCGCGCGACCGCGGGATCCGCGGTGGCCGGGGTGAGATGGATGCCGTCGGAGGCCAGCTTCTCCAGCCGTTCCCGCCGTTTCGACGTCGGTTCGTCCAGAAAGGACTCGTCGCCGAGCGCCAGCAGGTCGAACGCGATGAACTCGGCCGGGGTCTGCTCCGCCAGCAGCTTGATGCGGCTCTCGGCGGGGTGGACCCGGTCGGTGAGCGCGTCGAAGTCGAGCTTCCCGCCCCGGGCGACCACCAGTTCGCCGTCCAGCACGATGCGTTCGGGCAGCGCCGCCTTCAACCGCTCGACGACCTCGGGGAAGTACCGGTTCAGCGGCTTCTCCGAGCGCGACTGCAGGGTCAGCTCGTCGCCGTCGCGGAACACCAGGCAGCGGTAGCCGTCCCATTTGGGCTCGAACAGCAGCCCGCCGGAATCGGGGATCGCCTTCGCCGGTTTGGCGAGCATCGGTTTGACCGGCGGCGTCAAGGGAAGCGACATGACGGCCATTCTTGCCGCACCGGCGCGGTCAGCGCACCCGTTGCGGTGCCGTCGTGTCGAGTTCGATCCGGACGGCGGTCGGCAGGACGTCCACCCCGAGCGATTCCCGCGCGCGGGCCAGCACGGTGTGGTCGAGCTGCTCCCAGACCCGTTTCAGGTCGGTGCCCTCGACGAGCCAGAGCGTGATGCGCAGCGCCGGGTTCTCCTTGTCGCCGACCGCGCGGACCCGGGCGCGCCCGACCCCGTCGACCGTCTCGGCGTCGAGGCGGACGGCCTCGGAGATGGCCGAGGAGGTGACCACGAGGTCGTCGTCGAGTTCGAGGTCCGGGCGGCCCTCCGGGCGCAGCGACCGGAAGAACCACCACAGGCCCAGCCACAGCAGGAGGACGCCGAGCACGATCGCGCCGACGCGGCCCGCGAGTGCGTGCCGCGACAGCCAGTCGAGGGCGATCGGGTCCACGAGCGGCCGGTCGGCGCGGTACGTGCCGAGCCAGCCCGCCCCGACCACCAGCGCCGCGGCCCCGCCGAGCAGCGCGAGGAGTCCGATGAGGACGGTCAGCGTCCGTTCCGTGCCGGTGGACCGGCCGAGTGCCTTGGCGGAGACCGAACGGGTCATCGGCGGTCCTTCGGGGAGTCGACGACAACCGACACCTTCGGCCGTCGCACCAACGGGACGTCGTCGAGCAGACCGGAGACCGTCTCCAGCAGCCGCGGCCGCAGCGCGCCTTCGGTTTCCAGCCTGCTCGTCGCGCGGACGCGGATCTTCTTGGCGGTGGCCGTGACCTTCGCGCCCACGACGTTGTCCTGCGCGCGCACCGTCACCCCGACCAGCCTCGCCAGCGAACGCGGCGACGTGGTCACGCTGACCTCGTTCGCCGGATCGGTCAGCCGGATGGCGCGCCGCCCGGCCGAGGCGGCCGCCAGGATCAGCAGCAGCCCGACGACCGCGACGGCGATCGCCAGGTATCGGACTTCGGCGGTGTTCCAGGACAGCTCCGCGAGCCTGTCGCGCCAGTCGTCCCAGGGGACGAACAGCGGCCCGCGTCCCGGCCGCCACCAGCCCCAGCCGACCTCCAGCGCCAGCAGGACCCCGGCGGCGGCCAGCGCCAGCCCGAGCAGGGCCGACAGCAGGCGGACGAACAAACGCATGCGGGTGCTCCTTCTAGCGGACGCGGGGCGCGATGTCGGGCAGGAGCGCGGAGACCGTCACCGAGATGTCCCGGACCTGGTACGAGGTGATCCGTTCGACCTCCTCGGTGACCCTGGAGCGCAGGTCGCCGACGATCCGCCGCACCGGCGCCGGGTAGTTCAGCGCGACGTCGAGCACGAGATCGACGTCGTTGCCCTCGCCGCCGACCTTCGCGCTCGCGCCGTGTGTCCCCAGCCCGAGCCCGGCGATCCGCCGCTCGGCGCGCGTGGTCCCGTCGACCTGGTCCGCGGCGTGCTGCGCGATCTTGCGGACCACGGACGGCGCGATGGTGAGGGTGCCGCGGTCCTCCGGTTCGGCCGGGAGGGTCATTTGTCGCGGCCCCGGCCGAACAGGTCGCCGAGGTCGAGTTCGCCGTCGAGCACGCGGCCGAGGACGAGGCCGATGACGCCGACGGCCAGCGTCACCAGGAACGCGGTGAAGCCCTGGGTCGCGGCGAGGCCGAGGATGAGGCCGGCGAGCAGGCCGGTCTGGGTCCCGTTCATCACTCCACCCGCGAGGTCTCGGTCTCGCCGCCGTTCTCGTCGGGCAGGTGGATGTCGTTGACCGCGATGTTGACCTCGATCACCTCGAGGCCGGTGATCTGCTCGACCTGGCCGATCACGTTGCGGCGCACCGCGCGCGCGACGTCGACGATGCGCGCGCCGTATTCGACGACCACGTCGAGGTCGATCGCGGCCTGCTTCTCGCCGACCTCGACCGAGACACCGGACGTGGTGACGGTGCCGGAGCCGGGGATGCGCTCGCGGATCGCGCCGAAGGCCCGCGAGACACCGCCGCCCAGGGCGTGGATCCCGGTCACCTCGCGGGTGGCGAGACCGGCCACCTTCTGCACCACCACCGACGAGATCGTGGTCTTGCCGGCGGCTCCTTCCTCGTTGAGCGACGACCCCGCGACCGGGGTGTCGGGCTTGCTCGCGCTCGGCTGCGCCATGAAGTTCGCTCCTTCTCGCACCGGTGCCGCGCGACCTGCGCGCGCGGCGATCCCTACGCTCTCACCGACCTGGACACACGCGCACGCCGAGCCGTCACGCGATGTCCCCCGGATGGGGTAATCAGTTGCGGTTCAGTCCGGGTGGACGTCGACGACGTGGACGTTGATCGTGGGCGGGGCCGAACCGAGCTGGCCGGACAGCGCCGCGCCGAGCCGGTGCCGCAACAGTTCCGCGACGCCTGCCTCGACGCCGAACCGGATCGTCACCAGCACCTGGAGCACGTCCTCTTCGAGCGCGACGGCCGAGACGTGGACCCCGCCGAGCTCGCGGCCGATCTCGGCGGCGAGGCTTCTGGTCATCAGCACCAGCGCCCGTTCCGACACCTGGGTCCTGCCGCCCGACGACGGCAGATCGAGCGGCGCGGTGGTGTGCCCGCCGCGGACGCCGCCGACCGAGCGGAGCACCCGTTCGACGAGTCCCGGCGGTGTCGGTACCGGACGGCTCGCGGCGGCGCGCACCTGCTGCCACCGGGGGTCGTCGCGCGGATCCTCGCTCATCACCGTTCCCCGGGTCGGAAGTTGTCGCCGAGTTTCGCCAGCAGCGCCACCCGCGCGCGGTGCAGGCGGGCGCGCAGAGCGGGCACGCTGACTTCCAGCACCTCGGCCACCTCGTCGTAGGTCAACCCTTCGAATTCTCGCAGAATCAGCGGGATCCGCTGGCCGACGTCGAGTTCGGCGATCGCGCGCAGCACCCTTCCGACCTGTTCGGCGCTCACCACGTACCCCTCCGGACCAGGCACGACGCCCGCGTCGCCCTCGTCGAGCGGCACCGTCGGTTTCCGTCGGCGGACCACGCCGAGCGCGCCGTTCGTCGTCACCCGGTAGAGCCAGGTCGACACCGCGGATTCGAACCGGAAGCCGGGCAAGGCGCGCCAGGCGGAGAGCCAGGCCTCCTGGACGACGTCCTCGGCCTCCGACGAACTGCCGGTGATCCGCAGCGCCACCCGGTACATCCTGGCCGTGTGCCGCCGGACCAGGATGTCGAAGGCACCGTGGTCCCCGGCGGCGGCCCGGGCCGCCAGTTCCTCGTCCGGAACCGGCGCGGCCTCGCTCACCCGCTCTCCCGGCGGCGATAACGCAACATGGTGAAACCGTCTTCGAAGAGCACGGACGCGAGGTCCATCCGCCGTGGTTCCGGGGACGGGCGGCCGTCGGCGATCCGGCGTTCGCCCGCGCCCGCCAGCAGCGGGGCGACGGTCAGGCACAGCTGGTCGACGAGGTCGGCCGCGATCAGGTCGGCGAACAGCGCCGGCCCGCCCTCGCAGTCGATCCGGCGCAGCCCGCGGTCGTCCAGCAGCGCGAGCGCGCGGTGCAGGTCGACGTCTTCGGTCCCCGCGACGAGCACCTCGGCGCCCGCGCGTTCCAGCGCGGTCCGGGGCGCCTTCTCGGTGGTGATGACGATCGGCGGGACCTTCGTGTCGGTGAACAACGGGCCTACGGGGTCGAGCTCACCCGAACGGGTCACCACGGCGATCGGCGGCACCTCGGACAGCCCGAGCGCGACGCGGCGGGCGGCGCGTCCGGGAGTGATCCGCGCGCCGCGGTAGCCCTCGGCGCGCGCGGTGCCGGCGCCGACCAGGATGACGTCGGAAAGCAGCCGTCCCATCAGGAAGATCCGCTTGTCGGCGGGGGAGGAGAGCCCCTCGGACAGCTCGTCGACCGCCACCGCGCCGTCCGCGGAGCTGACGAAGTTGACCTGGACCCAGGGGCGGGCCAGGTCTTCCGGATACCCGTAGAGCCGTTCGAGGTCGCCGTCGGAGACGGGTTCCGCCGGTGTCGTTGGCCACAAAAGCTGCACACCGCCATCCCAACACGCGCCCTACGGCACCGCTGAGCGGGGGATACGCCCGGTCAGGGAGAGTGAACCCGCGACGACGGTGCCGTTACCCTCGGCGAATGCCCGCCCGCCTGATCGATCGCCGTCCGGAGCTGTCCGCCGACGAGCTGATCACCGCGCTCGTCCCGCCGCCGAGGTTCGACGCGGTCCGGTTCTCCACCTACGTGCCCAATCCGGACGAGCCGAGCCAGGCACAGGCCGTCGTCGACTGCGGCGCGTTCGCGAAGCGCGTGGCGGAGGCCTCGAACCGGAAGCCGAAGTCGAAGCTGCGCGCGTTGTTCGGCGGCGGGGACGAGGCGCCGTCCGGGCCGATGGGGCTCTACCTCGACGGCGGGTTCGGCGTCGGCAAGACGCACCTGCTCGCCTCGACGTGGCACGAGACGCCGTCGCCCAAGGCGTACGGGACGTTCGTGGAGCTGACCCACCTCGTCGGCGCGCTGGGGTTCGCCGAGGCCGTGCGGCGGCTGTCGGAGCACCGGTTCCTGGCGATCGACGAGTTCGAACTCGACGACCCCGGCGACACCATGCTCGTCACGCGGCTGCTGCAGGAACTGATCTCGGCCGGGGTGTTCGTCGCGGCGACCTCCAACACACTGCCGGACAAACTCGGCGAGGGCCGGTTCGCCGCCGCGGACTTCCTGCGTGAGATCCAGTCGCTGTCCGCCCGGTTCGGCGTCTGCCGCGTGGACGGCCCCGACTACCGCCACCGCGGGCTCCCGGACGCGCCGCCGCCCGCGAGCGCCGAGGAGCTGGAAGCCTCCGCCGCCGCGCATCCCGAGTCCACAGTGGACGATTTCGACGCGCTGTGCGACCACCTCGGCAGCCTGCACCCTTCGCGCTACGGAAGGCTTCTCGACGGCGTGACCCGGGTGCACCTGCGCGACATCCACCCGGTGCCCGACCAGAACGTCGGACTGCGGCTGGTCGCCTTCGCCGACCGGCTCTACGACCGCGCGATCCCGCTGGTGGTCTCGGGCGAGCCGGTGCCGGAGCTGTTCACCGAGGAGATGGTGAACGGCGGCTACCGCAAGAAGTACCTGCGCGCCGTCAGCCGTCTGACGGCACTGGCGCGCGACGCCGTGCAGCCCAGGTGAGCAGGACCCACGTCGCGCACACGGTCGCGACGGCGAACAGCGTGCCGCCCACGACGTCGGTCAGGTAGTGGTAGCCGAGGCCGATCATGCCGATTGTCACGCCGCACAGCACCACCGCGCCCACCGTCGCGATGACCGCCCTGGCGACGCCGGGACGGGCGAGCAGGACGAGCACGGTCAGCACCGCGACCAGCGCGACGGTATGCCCGCTGGGGTAGGCGAGATAGGTGTACTTCCAGCGGTCGAAAAGCGGTTTGAGCACCCAGGTGTTCGCGAGGATCGCGACGAGCGGGCCCACGATGGTCAGCACCGCTTCGAGCCTGCGCCCGCCGACCAGGCACAGGACGGCGGCGAGCACCGCGACCGGGATCAGCACGTAGGCCTCGGTCGGCAGCACCAGTAGCCGCAGCAGGTCGGTGTCGGGGCCGAAGGCGCGCTCCACCCAGCGCGCGGCGAGTTCGTCCGGACCGGCGACACCTCCGCCGGAGACCAGCACCCCGAGCACGACCATGATCACGGCGCACGTCACCGCGACCAGCCCGTACGGCGCTCTTCCGCTCATCCGGCGAGATTACGTGACGGGCGATCAGTCACCATGCAAGGACGGCTCGCGAAGACGAAGGGGGCTTTCGATGCGGATCAGTGTGGTCGGCGGCGGGGTGATCGGGCTGAGCTGCGCGCACCGGCTGGCGGGGGCCGGGCACGACGTCACGGTGGTCACCGACGCCGGTCCGGGGGAGACGACGTCGGCGGTCGCGGGTGGCGTGCTGTTCCCGCCGCTGGCGGCGAACTCCGACCGGGTCGACCGCTGGACCACGACGAGCGTCGAGGAGTACCGCACCCTCGGCGCCCCCGGCGTCCGCATGCTCCGGGGGACGTACGTCGTCCCGCGTGAGGCGGCGCTGCCGTCGTGGGCGCTGTCCATGCCCGGCCTCGATCACGAACCCGGACGGCTCACCTTCACCACCGCGCTCGTCGACACCCCGGTGTACCTCGACTGGCTCGCCGGTGAGGTCGCCGCGCTGGGCGTGCGGACCGAGTACCGCACCGTCTCGCGCCTGGACGACCTCGACGCGGATCTCGTGGTGAACGCCGCCGGGCTCGGCGGGGGACGGCTGGCGGGCGACGGCACGGTGGTGCCGGTCGGCGGCCAGGTCGTCCACCTCGCCGATCCGGGGCTGACCGAATGGATCGTGGACGGCTCGACGCCGGTGCTGCGGCACGTGATCCCGCACGGCCGCCACGTCGTCTGCGGTGGCACGCAGGAGCCCGGCCGCGATTCGGTCGAGCCGGACCCCGGCGTGACCGCCGACATCGTGCGCCGGTGCCGGGAACTCGTGCCCGCGCTGGCCGACGCGCCCGTGCTGGGCGCGAAGGTCGGCTTGCGTCCGTTCCGGCCCGAGGTGCGGCTGGAGCGGGACGGCCGCGTCGTGCACTGCTACGGACACGGCGGTGCGGGGATCACCGTCGCCTGGGGCTGCGCCGACGACGTCCTGGCCCTGGTCTGAACCCGCATTTAGTCCTCTGAATGCGGTGGACGATCGGTACAGGGGTCGTGAGTGGCGTTTCGGGTTCTAACCCGAAACGCCACTCACGACCACCGCGAGGGGCTGCGCGAAGGCGCCGGATCGGTTGCCCCTGCCCGCATTTAGAGGACTAAATGCGGGCAGGGGGTCAGAGGGCGCGGAAGGTCTCGAAGTCCGCTTCGGTCTGATCCGCGTACCGCATGGCGTAGGCACCGATGGCCTCATCGAGGTCTTCGTCGTCCTCGAAGTAGCCCGCCAGCATCCGCGGATGCAGCGACCGCGCGTGCGCCCGCGCCAGCAACGCGCCGGCCAGACGGCCGTAGTCGTCGAGGTGGTCCTTCTTCAGCTCTGCCGGATCGATGTCGCCTTTGAGGTTCCGGAACTGCCGCACGATGTACGGCACGCCGTCGATGGTCGTCCAGCCGAGCAGGATGTCCGTTTCGGCCTGCACGAGCCGCGCGCCTTCGACGATCCGGCGGCCTTCGTGCTCCGGGGCGGGCAGGCCGAGGAACGGCGCGAGCGCCGACGGGTTGGCCTGTTTCACCTGCAGGACAAGGTCTTCGCCGGAGTTCCCGTGCAGCAGCGCGACGTAGCTGCGCAATCCGACACTGCCGGTGCCGACCACCCGGAAGGCCACATCGGACACCCGGTACCGCGAGATCAGCGTCCGCCGCGACTCGCGCAGCGTGTCCACATAGGACACCAGACCGGTCACGACGGCTTCGGCGGTCGCGTCGTCGACGTGCGTGAGCACCGGCGGGTCTTCGACGAAGCGGTGCCGTTCGAGTCCGGTCTCGTGGTCGTCGATCCGCCTGGTCCACTTCGCGGTGACCTTGGCGCTGGTGTTCTTCCGCGCCTTCTCGGCCGCTTCCTCGAAGTCGTCGATCAGGTCGTGCGCGCGCACCTTGCTCAGCACCGACGCGTCCGGCAACGCGTTCCACGACCGCAGGAACGGCAGCTCCGCCAGCCCCCGGATGGTGCGCCGGTACGACTTCACCGCGTCTTCGGCGGCTTCACGACAGCCCGATTCGCCGATGCCGCCCTCGCGACCGGCCAGGACGAGACTCGCGGCGAGCCGTTTGAGATCCCACTCCCACGGGCCCGGCACCGATTCGTCGAAGTCGTTGATGTCCATGACGATCTGGCCTTCGGGCGTGCCGTACAGCCCGAAGTTCGCGGCGTGCGCGTCGCCGCAGAGCTGCGCCGTCAGCCCGGACGCCGGCGAACCCGCCAGATCGGCGGCCATCAGCCCGGCCGCCCCGCGGTAGAAGGTGAACGGCGACGCGAGCATGCGCTCGCGCCGCAGTTCCACCAGCTCCGGCAGGCGGCCTTCGTTGCTCCGTGCGAAGAACTCCGCCACACTCGGCCGTCCTTCGCCCGCCGCCGCGTGATCGTGCGCGGACGTCGGCGCCTCGGCCCGCAGCGCCTTACCCCTCGCGGACCAGTCCTCCGGCGACACCGTCTCGGTGCCGACCAGCGGCCGCTCCACCCACTCCCGCTCTGCTCCCATGGACAGGCAACGTACAACCCGTCCGAAAGGTTCACCGCGTCTTGACGACCTCCGTGATCGCGTCGATACCGCGGTCGAGTTCCTCGCGGGAAATCACCAGCGGCGGCGCGATCCGCAGCGTGTGGTCGTGCGTCTCCTTGCACAGCACGCCGCGTTCGGCGAGCGCCGTCGACGCCTCGCGGCCGGTCGGCCCGCCGGGCGCGATGTCGATGCCCGCCCAGAGCCCGCGCCCGCGGACCTCGGCGAGCCCGTTCCCGACCAGTTCGCCGAGCCGCGAGTGCAGGTGGGCGCCCAGTTCCCGCGAGCGCTCCTGGAACTCGCCGGTCTTCAGCAGACCGACCACGGCGCGGCCGATCGCGCACGCGACCGGGTTCCCGCCGAAGGTGGAGCCGTGCTCACCCGGCCGCAGCACGCCGAGCACGTCCTTGCTCCCGACGACGGCCGAGACCGGCATGATGCCGCCGCCGAGCGCCTTGCCCAGCGTGTAGACGTCGGCACGGACGCCCTCGTGGTCGAGCGCGAGGACGGTGCCGGTGCGGGCGAGACCGGACTGGATCTCGTCGGCGATCAGCAGGACGTTGTGTTCGTCGCACAGCCGCCGCGCCTCGGCGAAGTAGCCGGCGGGCGGCACGATCACGCCCGCCTCGCCCTGCACCGGCTCCAGCAGGACCGCGGCGGTGCGCTCGGTGATGGCGTCGCGGAGCGCTTCGGCGTCGCCGTACTTCACCGTGACGAAGCCCGGCGTGAACGGGCCGAAGTCGGCGCGCGCGGTCTCGTCGGTGGAGAAGGACACGATGGTCGTCGTGCGGCCGTGGAAGTTGGAACCCGCGACGACGATCTCCGCGGTCCCGTCGGGGACGCCCTTGACCCGGTACGCCCATTTCCGGGCGATCTTCACCGCGGATTCGACCGCTTCGGCGCCGGAGTTCATCGGCAGGGTCATCTCGGTGCCGGTCAGCTCGGCGAGCTCCCGGCAGAACAGCCCGAGCTGGTCGTGGTGGAAGGCGCGCGACGTCAGCGTCACCCGGCCGAACTGCTCGACCGCGGCGGCGATGAGGCCGGGGTGGCGGTGCCCGAAGTTCAGCGCCGAGTAGCCGGAGAGGAAGTCGAGGTAGGTCTTGCCCTCGACGTCGGTGACCGAGGCGCCTTCGGCGGTGGCGATCACCACGGGCAGGGGGTGGTAGTTGTGCGTGCTCCACTGCTCGTCGAGCGCGATGAAGTCGGCGGTCGTCATGCGTTCAGGTTAGATGCCCATCCGGCTGCTTTCATCCGGGAAACGTTGCTTTGACCCGTTGTTCGTTGCGTATCGACTCCATCGAGTGGCGAAATCGTGCAGAGGCGTACTCGATCACCGGAGGCGCGGGACCCGGACCGCGGTTATCGTCGCCGGATGGCGAAAAAGGACACCGTCTCCGTCCGGGACACGCTGAGGATCGGCAAGGGCGGCGAGCGGCACCATCCGGGCTCGTTCCCGATCGGGCCGACCAAGAAGCCCAAGGGGCTCAAAGACCTCGCGGAAGCTGGGAGCAGGCTCGCCGAGCTGCAGGAGGCGTTGTACGCGGAGGGCGTCGGCGGCGGGCACCGCAGCCTCCTGCTGGTCCTGCAGGGGATGGACACCTCCGGCAAGGGCGGCACCGTCGGCCACGTCCTCGGCCTCGTCAACCCGATGGGCGTGCGGTACGCCGGGTTCAAGAAGCCGACCGCGGCCGAGGCCCGCCACCACTACCTGTGGCGGATCCGCAAGCAGCTCCCCGTGCCGGGGCAGGTCGGCGTCTTCGACCGTTCGCACTACGAGGACATCCTGGTGCCGCGTGTCCAGAAGCTCGTCCCCGCGGCGGAATGGCGCAAGCGCTACGCCGAGATCAACGCGTTCGAGAAGGAGCTGACCGAGGCGGGCACGACCATCGTGAAGGTCTTCCTCGACATCTCGCCGGAGGAGCAGCTGAAGCGGCTCAAGGCGAGGCTGGAGACCCCGGCGAAGTGGTGGAAGTACAACCCGGCCGATCTCGACGCGCGTGCCCAGTGGAACGACTACCAGAAGGCCTACTCCGACATCTTCGCCAAGACGTCCACGGCGGCCGCGCCCTGGTACGCCGTCCCCGCCGACCGCAAGTGGTACCGCAACTGGCTGGTCGCGCGGCTGCTGATCGAAACGATCGAGGAGATGGACCCGAAGTTCCCGCCCGCCGACTTCGACCCCGAGACCGAGCTGAAGAAGCTGGAAGGCGTTGGCGTCCCCGGTTGATCGTCTGAGAGAGTGCGGTCGTGACCGACAACAGCCTCGAAGATCTCCCGTTCCTCCGCCGTCAGGCCCGCACCCAGCGCTTCACCCTCGGCGCACCCAAAGAGTTCAAGGTCTCCCCGGACGGCTCCCGCATCCTGTTCCTGCGGTCCGAATCCGGGACCGACCCGCGGCACAGCCTGTGGTCGTTCGACGTCGCGTCGGGCGAGGAGACGAAGCTGGTCGACGCGGCCGAGCTGCTGCCCGGTGAAGAGGACCTGCCGCCGGAGGAGCGTGCCCGCCGCGAGCGCAGCCGGGAGACCGGCGGCGGCGTGGTCGGCTACGCGGTCGACGACGCCTTCACCGTCGCCGCGTTCTCGCTCTCGGGCAAACTCCACACCCTCGACCTGACCACCGGCGAGGTCGCGGTGCTGGTCGACGGTTCGGTCGTCGACCCGCGGCCCAGCCCGGACGGCACGCACGTCGCCTACGTCCGCGACCGGCGCCTGCGGGTGATCGACCGGGCGACCGGCGAGGACCGCGTGCTCGTGGAGGAGGCGGGCGACGACATCGCCTGGGGGCTCGCGGAGTTCATCGCGGCCGAGGAGATGGGCCGCACCCGCGGCTACTGGTGGTCGCCGGACGGCAAGAGCCTGCTCGTCGAGCGGTCCGATCGGGCGGCCGTGCCGCGCTGGACGATCGCCGACCCGGCCAACCCGCAGTCGGCCGCCAACGTCGTCGCGTATCCCGCCGCGGGCACCACGAACGCGGACGTGACGCTGGCGATCCTCGGCCTCGACGGCTCCCGCGTCGACGTCACGAAGACCGGCTGGGAGTACCTGGCCGCGGTGCACTGGTCCGCCGCGGGCAAGCCGCTGCTGTCGGTCCAGTCGCGTGACCAGCGGAAGCTGGAGATCCAGGCGGTCGACCCGGCGACCGGTGCGGTCGAGGTGCTGCACACCGAGACCGACGAGCACTGGGTCGAGCTCGCCGCGGGTGTCCCGGCGTGGACCGCCGACGGCCGTCTGGTGCGCGAGAGCGCCGCCGACGGCGACCACCGGCTGGTCGTCGACGGCGTGGCCGTCACCCCGCCGGGACTGCAGGTGCGCTCGATCCTGCACGTCGGCGACGAGGTGCTGTTCAGCGCCTCGGAGGCCGACCCGACGCAGATCCACGTCTTCCGCACCGAGGGCGGCGAGCTCCGTCGTCTGTCCACTGAGGACGGTGTGCACGTCGGCTCCGGGAACGCTTCGCTGACCGTGCTCTCGTCGTGGAGCCTGGAGCGCAGCGGTCCGGTGGTGACCGTCGTGTCCGGCGAGAAGACGTTGGCGCGTATCGGTTCCTACACCGTCGACCCCGACGTCGTGCCGAACCTGACCTGGCTGACGCTGGGGGAGCGGGGCCTGCGTGCCGCGCTGGTGCTGCCGACCGGGTACGAGGAGAGCGAGGGCAAGCTCCCGGTGCTGCTCGACCCGTACGGCGGCCCGCACGCCCAGCGTGTCCTGCAGACCCGGAACGCGTTCCTGACCCCGCAGTGGCTGGCGGACCAGGGTTTCGCGGTGCTGGTCGCCGACGGGCGCGGGACACCCGGCCGGGGTTCGGCCTGGGAGAAGGAGATCGCGGGCAAACTCGCCGATGTCACCCTCGCCGACCAGGTCGACGCGCTGCACGCGGCGGCCGCGCTCCATCCGGAACTGGATCTGGAACGGGTCGCCATCCGCGGCTGGTCCTACGGCGGCTACCTGTCCGCGCTGGCCGTGCTGCGGCGTCCCGACGTCTTCCACGCCGGTGTCGCGGGTGCCCCGGTGACCGACTGGTCGCTATACGACACGCACTACACCGAGCGTTATCTCGGGCTGCCGCAGGAAGAAACGGCTTCGTACGAGCACAACTCGCTGATCGCCGGCGCCGGTGACCTCTCGCGGGCGCTGCTGATCGTGCACGGACTGGCCGACGACAACGTTTTCGTCGCCCACTCGTTGCGCCTGTCGTCGGCCTTGCTGGCCAAGGGACGCGCGCACGTGTTCCTGCCGCTGGCCGGCGCGACACATATGACGCCGCAGGCCGAAGAGGTCGCGGAGAACCTGATGCGCACGCAGGTGGACTGGATCGTGCGTGAGCTGTCCGGTGCCGCGGTCAAGAGCGAGGAGAACGCATGAAACGGTGGGGCATCACCATTCCGCTGACCGGGGTGCCGCTCGCGGCGCACGAGGAGATGGTGCGGGAACTGCCGGATCTCGGCTACACCGACGCGTGGTCGGCCGAGACGGCGGGCCACGACGCCTTCACGCCGCTGGTGCTGGCTTCGCAATGGGCGCCGCAATTGCGGCTGGGTACCGCGATCGTGCCGGTGTACACGCGCGGGCCCGGGCTGCTGGCGATGAGCGCGGCGACCGTCGCGGAACTGGCGCCCGGCCGGTTCGTGCTCGGCATCGGCGCGTCGTCGCCGGTGATCGTGAAGAACTGGAACGCCGCCGAGTTCGAGGCGCCGTTCAAGCGCTCGCGGGACACCCTGCGGTTCCTGCGTTCCGCGCTGGCGGGGGAGAAGGTCACCGAGGAGTACGAGTCGTTCTCCGTCAGCAAGTTCCGGCTGGAGCGGCCCGCCGACCCGCCGCCGTCGATCATGCTCGCCGCGCTGCGGCCGGGCATGCTGCGGCTGGCGGCGAAGGAGGCCGACGGCGCCATCACCAACTGGCTCGCCGCCTCCGACGTGCCGAAGGTGCGCGCGGAGATCGGGCCGGACGTCGAACTGGCGGCGCGGATCTTCGTTTGCCCCACCGAGGACAAGAACGCCGCGCGGGGGCTCGGCCGGATGCTCATCTCGAGCTACCTGACCGTGCCGGTGTACGCGGCGTTCCACGAATGGCTCGGCCGCGGTGAGGCGCTCGCGCCGATGCACGAGGCGTGGGCGGCGGGCGACCGGCAGAAGGCGAACCAGGTCATCCCGGACGAGGTCGTCGACGACCTGATCGTCCACGGCAGCCTCGAATCCTGCCGCGAGCAGGTGCAGTCCTATGTGGACAACGGGCTGACGACGCCGATCATCGCGTTGTTGCCAACGGGGGAGGACCCCTTCGCGCACGTGCGGGGCCTCGCTCCCCGCTGACGCGTGTCATGAAAGGGCCGTTCAGGACATCTTTCGTCCTGAACGGCCCTTTCATGACATCCGGGGGCGGCTCAGGCGACGTTGAACAGCTCGTCGTACCGCGACGCCATCATGTGCGATCCCTTGATCTCCGACGTCGTCGCCGCGTCCAGGACGCCGACCTCCTCGGCGTAGGTCGCGCCCCCGGAAGGCCCGAGCGGCAACGAGATCATCGGCCCGCCCGGCGTGTGCGTGCGCAGCTCGCCGCCTTCGATCAGCGCCCGGATGTTGGCCACGACGACCTCCGCGTGGTCACCGGCCACCTTCGCCAGCTTCCCCTCCGGCAGCGCCGTGATGTCGCCGAGCGCGAACACGCGCGGCTGCCCCGGCAGACGCAGTTCGGGCGTCACCTCGACCCGCCCGTTCGCCTGCCGCGCGGCGGCCAGTTCACCGTCGAGGTACGCGGTGTGCGGAGCGCCGCCGTAGCACTGGAACCACAGGTCGGCGGTCACCTCGCCGCCGCCGGTGAGCCCCGAGGTGAACGTCTTGGCCTGCCCCGGTTCCGAGACGGGCGTCTCGGCCAGTGAAGTGCCGAGCAGGAGTTCGACGCCCAGGTCGTCGAGCTGACGGCGGATCTCGGCGCGGAACTCGTCCGGGAAACCGGCCAGGATCTCCTTCGCCGGGTCGACGATCGTCACGGTCTTCTCCGGCCACACCGCCTTGATCTCGCCCGCCAGTTCGAGGCCCACCGGGCCCGCGCCGAGCAGCAGCACCTTCCCCGCTCCCGCGAGTTCCTCCCGGGTGGCGCGGATCTTCGCCTTCGCCGAAGCGCTGTCGTGGAAATCGATCTTCGCCGGGAACGGGTACGCCGAACCGGTCGCCAGCACGACGTAGTCCGGCGCGAGCCGCTCACCCGACGCGAGCGTGACGCCGCCCTGGTCCACGCTCACCGCGCGGTCGCGCAGCACCCGTCCCCGTTCGAGAAGCCCGGAGTACGGGTAGAAGAGCCGATCCGTCCACTCGGGATCGACGAGTCCGCGCAACGCGGCGACGTGGTGGACGAAGTCCTCGCGCGGCTCGACGAGCACGACGTCGGCGAACGAGTCCAGCTCCTTGGCGACGGTCGTGCCGCCGTATCCCCCGCCGATGACGGCCACGGTCGTGGTCATGAGATCCCCTAGTTCGTAGTGCGTAATGTTGGTACTACGAACTACAGTAGTTCGTACTCCGAACGATCGTCAAGTAGACTTCGGTCATGACCACGGCCGAAGACCTCGGATTCGCGACCGCGCTGGTGCGGCTTTCGCATCTCGTGCAGCGGGCTTTCATCGACGTCGGCCGGTCGTACGACCTCACGCCACAGCAGGCGCAGCTGCTCTGCGTACTGGCACAGGGGGAGACGGGTGTCGGGATGACCGACCTCGGCAAGATGCTGAACCTCGAGAAGTCCAGCGTCACCGGCCTGGTGGACCGCGTGCAGCGGCGCGCGCTCGTCGAGCGGGTCGCGGATTCCTGTGACCGCCGCGCGCTGAAGATCACGCTGACCGAAGAAGGGCTCCGGCTCGCGAACGCCGCCCACGAAGGCGTTGTCGAGAAGCTGGAGGAGATGGCGGCAGGCCTTCCGGCCGAGCAGCGCGAGGCGATCGCCGCGGCCGCGTGGCGGATGGCACCCGAAGACTGAGTCAGCGCCAGATCGCGGACGCGATCAGGAGCCCGATCGCCGCGGCGCCGATCCCGGCGGCCATCGTGACGCCGACGTACAGCGCTGCGCGTGCTCGCCGCTTTCCGGTGAACAGCAGCAGGGTTTCGTACCCGAACGTCGAGAACGTCGTGAGCCCGCCGCAGAAACCGACGGCCAGCAGTGCTCGGACCGCGTCCGGCTGCCCGCCGTGCAGGGCCCAGCCGGTCAGCACGCCGAGGATCGCCGAGCCGACGACGTTGACCGTGAGGGTGCCCCACGGGAACCCGGATTTCCGCCAGGCCTGGACGCGCCGGTCGGTCAGGAATCGCAGGATCGCGCCGAGGCCGCCGCCGAGCGCGACGAACAGAACGGTCATCTCCGCACCGCGCGGGTGATCTCGTGCCCGGCGTAGACGGCTACCAGTGCGGCGGCCACCGTGGCGAACGCGTACGCCAACCCGGTGAACGGACGCCCCGCCGTCACAAGATCGAGTGTGTCCGTCGCATAGGTCGAAAACGTGGTGTAGCCGCCCAGGATCCCGACCCCGAGGAACGGCCGTAGCAGTCTGTGCGGTTTCTCCGCCGCGGTCAGCAGCGCCATCAGGACACCGATCAGCAGACAGCCGGAAACGTTGGTGGCAAAGGTGGAAAGCGGGAACCGGCCGGGGGAGTGGGGGATCGCGACGGAGAGACCGTAGCGGGCGAGACTGCCCAGCGCGCCACCCGCTCCGATGGCCGCGAACGCGTCCCATCGCGGGCGGGGGACGGATGCCGGTTCAGCCATGGATGGCAGCTTAGAACCGCTGTCCGGGTGAACCGGCGCCACGGTGTCGAAGATCGCTCACAAGGCCGTTTTTCCCTGCTGGGCAGTGAATTTTCTCGAAACGTGTCGTAGGCTTGGCGGCGCTCCAGGCCGATTTTCGGTCCGTCCGCTCGTCTGAGAAAAAGGTGGCAGGATGGCACAGGAACAGTCAGGTACGCAGGCTCCCGACAGCGGTTTGCTGCTGGAGGTCGAGAAGATCCCGACCGCGGTCGACCGCGGGAAGGCCAACGGCGCGGCCGCCGACAACGACGGCAACGACGGCTGAGTGCCCGAAACGCCGACGCTGGCTGACCTCGTGGCTCCGCTCGGGGTCAGCCAGTTCTTCCAAGACGTCCAGGGCGAGACCTACCGCCGTTTCGAAGGCCGCGCGGGCCGGTTCGCCGACCTGCTGCCGTGGCCGGCGCTGAACGCGATCCTCCGGCAGCATCGCCTGGAGTTCCCGCGGCTGCGCCTCGCGCTCGATGGCACCCCGGTGCCCATGGAGAGCTACACCGATCTCGTCCCCACCCGCCGCAGTGGCACCGTCCCCCGCCTGCAGGCCGCTCCGTTCACGGAGCATCTCCGCGGCGGCGCGACGATGGTGCTCGACGCCATCCAGGAACTCAGCGACCCGATCGGCGATCTCGCCAGGAGTCTCGAACACGACCTCCGCGAGAGCGTCCAGGTCAACCTGTACGCGGGCTGGGGTGTGACCCACGGTTTCGACGTGCACTGGGACGACCACGACGCGTTCATCATCCAGGTCGCCGGCCGCAAACGCTGGCGGATGCACGGCCCGACCAGGCCCGCCCCGCTGCATCGCGACGTCGAACAGCCCGAGCGGCCCTGGGAGCCGATCGACGACTTCGTCCTCGAAGACGGCGACGTCCTCTACGTCCCCCGCGGGCACTGGCACGACGTCACCGCCGTGGGGGAGATGTCGCTGCATCTCACGCTCGGCTTCAGCCCGGCGACGGGGATCGACCTCGTCTCCTGGCTCGCGGACAAACTGCGGGCGAGCACCGTGTTCCGGCAGGACCTCCCGCGGTTCGGGACGGCCGAGGAGCGCGCGGCCCGCGCCGCGGCCCTGCGCGCGGAGCTCGAAGCCACGCTGACCACCGACGTCGTCGACAGGTTCCTCGCCGAACGCGACGCGGCGGCCCCGGCGCATCCGCGCGTCGGCCTGCCCTGGGCGGCGACCCCCGGCCTGCTGCCGGACGGCGACGAGACCGAGGTCCGGTTCCTCGTCCCGAGGGCGGTGCTCGAAGAAGGGGACGGCCGGGTGAGCCTGCTCGCGGACGGGAAACGGTTCGTCTTCGCGAGTGCCGCGACCCCGCTGCTGAAGGCGCTGCTCGACGGCTCGCCGCAGGCGGTCAAGCGACTCGCCGAGCTGTCCGAACTCGATCGAGGGACGGTGCGGGCCTTCCTCGGTGAGCTCACCACGCAGGGACTGCTCTCGATCGGTTGAAAGTCACAGGAGGCGAGAAGTGTGAAGGGAGCCCGGACGGGGTAAGCTAAGGCATGCCTAAGGTGAGGTCCGGAGGGGTCGGCCGATGACCGCTCAGCTCTCGGACACGCAAGCGCCGCCCGCCGCGTTGCCGGGCTGCGCCACCGTCGCGCGCATGCTCGGGGCGAGCCCCGCCGGCACCGCGGCGGACATGCGGTGCTGGCTGCTCATCGAGCAGCCGGGCCCCTGGCCAGCGGACGCGTTGGAAAACGTCCTCGACGAGGCATTCCCCGCCGAGCGCCGTGAGCTGCTCGAAAACTTGAGACGGTCGCACGGGCTGCGCCCGCTGCTCATCCGCCGTCCCGGCAAACACCAGCGCGACCCGGATCGCCCTCGTTCCGTGTACGTGGGCGGAGGCGAGCCGGGCAACCGCTGGCTGGAACGCCTCGAAATCCACGACCTGGGTGAGCTGGCCACGCTGGACCTCGAAGCCGTCGCGGAAGGTGCCGGTGGGCTCGGCACCCGCGTGGACGGGCCGCTGTTCCTGGTCTGCACCCACGGCACCAAGGACATGTGCTGCGCGGTGCTCGGCCGCCCGCTGGCCTCGGCGCTCAACACCAACCATCCCGGCCGGTCCTGGGAGGTCAGCCACGTCGGCGGCGATCGCTGGGCGGGCAATCTGCTGGTGGTCCCGGACGGTTTCCTGCACGGCCAGCTGAACCCGGCCGAGGCGGCGCTGGTCGCCAAGGCCGCCCTGCGCGGCCAGGTCGAGCCGGAGCAGCTTCGCGGCCGGACGTCCGCCCGGACGGCGTGGGCGCAGTTCGCGGAGATCGCGCTCCGGCGGCGGCTGGACCTCCCCGGCCTGGACGACGTGCTCGCCGTCCAGGAGGAGCCGCTGCTCGAATCCGACGCGCGGGTCGTCACCGTGCGCGGCGGCGAGGACTTCTACTCGGTGACGGTGCGGCGGCGTTCGGCGGCTCCGCGCGGGGAGAGCCGGTGCGCGGGGCTGATCCAGCCCGCCGGGTACGTGGCGGACGAGATCACGAAGCTCTAGCTCGCGTTTAGTCCTCTGGATGCGGTCCTTGCACGCGCAACTACCGCATCCAGAGGACTAAATGCTGCGAAGATCACCCTCGTTCGAACATACGTTTGACACCTGTCTAGAACATGTGTTCGACTGGCCGGGTGCGATGGGATCGACAGCGGGCGGACGGCGGCGAGCCGGTACTGCCCGGATTGGACGGGCTGCTGCGTTCGGTGCGCACGCCCGAGTTCGACGGCGTCACCTTTCACGAGGTGCACGCCAAATCCGTGCTGAACAAGGTGCCCGAGGGCTCGGGTGTCCCGTTCGGATGGACGGTGAACCCGTACCGCGGTTGTTCTCACGCGTGTACGTACTGCCTCGAGGGCGGCACGCCGGTCCTGATGGCCGACGGCCGCGCGAAGCCGCTCGCGGAACTGGCGCCCGGCGACGCGATCTACGGGACGCGCGGGCGGGGCGCGGGGCGCCGTCTGGTGCCGACGAAGGTCCTCGCGCACTGGTCGACGCTGAAACCGGCGTACCGCCTGTCCCTCGACGACGGAACGTCCATCGTGGCCAGTGGTGATCACCGGTTCCTGACCGGTCGCGGCTGGAAACACGTCACCGGCACCCGGTTCGGCGCGGCCCAGCGGCCGCATCTGGTCGGCGGCACCGAACTCGTCGGCGTCGGGCGGCTCGCGCGCACCCCGGACGACACCCTCGGCTACCGCGCCGGATACCTGTGCGGGATGTTGCGCTCCGGCGGGTTTTCCGCCGAGAAGGACGCCGCGGACCGCGCGCTTCGCTACCTGCCGGATTTCGGTGCGTCGGTCGGTTTCGTGCAGGTGCCGCCGTCGCCGGATTCCCATTGGCTGCGCGGATTCCTGGCCGGGTTGTTCGACCTCGCCGGGAGCTACCGGCACGGCGCGTTGCGCGTCACCCATGACGAACAGGACATCGTCTCGACCTTCTGTTCCGCGCTGGGGAACTTCGGCTTCCGTTACGTCAGAAGCGAAAACGCCAAATTCCGTCCGCTGTGGACGGTGCAGATCCTCGGCGGGCCCTCGGAGGAGGTCCGGTTCTTCCATCTCGCCGACCCCGCCGTCGGCTGGAAACGATCGCTCGACGGCCTGCCGATCGGCCGGACGAGACGGAAGGTGACGTCCATCGAGCCGCTGGGCATCGAGCTGCCGTTGTTCGACATCACCACCGGCACCGGCGACTTCATCGCCGACGGCATGGTCACGCACAACTGTTTCGCCAGGAACACCCACACGTACCTCGACTTCGACGCCGGACGCGATTTCGACACGCAGGTGATCGTGAAGGTCAACGCGCCCGAGGTGCTGGCCGCGCAGCTGCGGCGGCCGAGCTGGACACGCGAGCACGTCGCGATGGGCACGAACACCGATCCCTACCAACGCGCCGAAGGCCGGTACAAGCTGATGCCGCGCATCATCACCGCGCTGGCCGATTCGGGAACGCCGCTGTCGATCCTGACCAAGGGGACCGTGCTGGCGAGGGATCTCCCGTTGCTGGAATCGGTGTCGAAGGACGTGCCCGCCGGGCTGGCGATCTCGCTCGCGCTGCTGGACGAGGAGCTCCAGCACCGTCTGGAGCCGGGAACGCCGAGCCCGCGGGCGAGGCTCGACCTGATCCGCAAGGCACGCGACGCCGGGCTGCCGTGTTCGGTGCTGGTCGCCCCCGTGCTCCCGTACCTGACCGACTCGGTGGCCGCGCTCGACGCCCTGTTCTCGCGGCTGGCCGAGGCGGGCGCCACGCGGGTCACCGTCCTTCCGTTGCATCTGCGGCCGGGCGCGCGGGAATGGTTCGCGCGCTGGCTCGGCCGGGAACATCCGGAGCTGGTGCCGAAATACCGCGAGCTGTACTCGCGCGGCGCGTATCTCCCGAAGTCCTATCGGGAGCGGCTCGGCGCCAGGGTCGGCCCGTTGTCGCGCCGCCACGGTTTCGGTTCCCGTGCGGACGACGGGGAACGGATGCAGGTGACGATGCCCGTGCAGCGTTCCGGGGAGGCGGTGGTACCGGCGGCGGAGCAACTGAAACTGCTGTAGGCGCACTTTCGCCTCGAGTGTCCGAAAGTCTTACCGCACAACGGGTTCGGCCGTTCGGCGCAGTGGCTTGGCGGAAAACCTTTTCGTGCCTAATCTCAAGGGGACGAAGGCGAGGAGGTGCCTGTTGACCACCCGTACGGATCGCACCGCCGCTGTCCGCATCGCCTGGGCCGCGACCAAGCTGACCAGAGCGGGCAGACACCCCATCGCCATCGGAAGACTCGCCGCCACCGTCGGCATGGACCCGGCCGAAGCCCACCGTTTGATGGACCTGATGGGCTTCGTCATCCGCGACGGGCTGGTCGTGATGGACCGAGGCTCGCGCCCGGCCGGACGGGCGGGCTCTGACCGGTACCGGGTCGACCTGTTCCTCCTGGCCGTCGCCACCGGTGAACCCGTGCACGCGGACGCGGTCTGCCCGGCGACCGGGGCACGTGTCCGTGTCCACTTCACCCGCGAGAGGGTCTTGAGCGTCGACCCGCCGCACGCCGTCGTCGCCGCGTCACGACTGTCCGGGATCGACCTCGCCCTCGGCCAGGACTACGTCGAGGCGCTGGTCTGCACGGAGTTCTTCGCGTCGAAGGAGGCGGCCTCGGGCTGGCTGCTGGAGAACATCGACGGCCGGGTCCTGTCCGTGCCGGACTATCTGGCGCATACGCGGCGGATGGTCGCCGCGCTGGAGGCCTGGCCGACGATCTGAGAACACCTGGTCGCGAGGCATCACGGGCGATTCGTTAGCCTTTGACGTCGGCGCGGAAGTCGAACCGCAGCGCCGTCGAATCGCAGAATCGTGATGCCGAAGGAGAGCACCCGCAGTGCTTCGCACCCACAAAGCCGGCACCTTGCGTGCCGAGCACGCCGGTCAGACGGTCACCCTCACCGGATGGGTGGCCCGGCGGCGCGATCACGGCGGCGTCATCTTCATCGATCTGCGCGACGCCAGCGGCGTGAGCCAGGTCGTCTTCCGCGAGGGCGAGATGGCCGAGCGCGCCCACCAGCTGCGCTCCGAGTACTGCGTCCGCATCGTCGGCGAGGTCTCGAAGCGCCCGGAGGGCAACGCCAACGCCGAGATCCCCACCGGCGAGATCGAGGTGCTGGTCACCGAGCTCGAGGTGCTGTCCGAGGCCGCCGTGCTGCCGTTCCCGATCGACGACCGCGTCGACGTCGGCGAAGAGGTGCGCCTCAAGCACCGCTACCTCGACCTGCGCCGCAGCGGCCCCGCGGCCGCGATGCGCCTGCGCAGCGAGGTCAACCGCGCCGCCCGCGAGGTGCTGCACGCCCAGGAGTTCGTCGAGGTCGAGACCCCGACCATGACCCGCTCCACCCCCGAGGGCGCCCGCGACTTCGTCGTCCCGGCCCGCCTCAAGCCCGGCTCCTGGTACGCGCTCCCGCAGTCGCCGCAGCTGTTCAAGCAGCTGCTCATGGTCGGCGGCCTCGAGCGGTACTACCAGATCGCGCGCTGCTACCGGGACGAGGACTTCCGCGCCGACCGGCAGCCGGAGTTCACCCAGCTCGACATCGAGATGAGCTTCGTCGAGCAGGACGACGTCATCGCGCTCGGCGAGGACATCGTGACGGCGCTGTGGAAGCTGATCGGCGCCGAGATCCCGAAGCCCTTCCGCCGCATCACCTACGCCGAGGCGATGGAGAAGTACGGTTCGGACAAGCCGGACCTGCGCTTCGACCTCGAACTCACCGATATGACGGCGTTCTTCGCCGACACCCCGTTCCGCGTGTTCCAGGCGCCGTACGTCGGCGCCGTCGTGATGGCGGGCGGGGCCGACCAGCCGCGCCGGACCCTCGACGCCTGGCAGGACTTCGCCAAGCAGCGCGGCCACCGCGGGCTCGCCTACATCCTGGTCAACGAGGACGGCACGCTCGGCGGGCCGGTCGCGAAGAACCTGTCGGAGAAGGAGCGCGAGACGGTCGCCGAGGCCGTCGGCGCCAAGCCCGGCGACTGCGTCTTCTTCGCCGCCGGCAAGCCCGCCGACGCGCGTGCGCTGCTGGGCGCCACCCGGCTGGAGATCGGCAGCCGTCTCGGCCTGATCGACGAGAACGCCTGGTCGTTCGTCTGGGTCGTGGACTTCCCGATGTTCATCTCGGCCGAGGAGTCCGACGACGTCGCCGTCGGCGGCGGCAAGTGGAAGGCATTGCACCACGCCTTCACCTCGCCGACCCCGGAGTGGATCGGCAAACTCGCCGACGACCCCGGCAACGCGCTGGCCTACGCCTACGACATCGTCTGCAACGGCAACGAGATCGGCGGCGGCTCGATCCGTATCCACCAGCAGGAGCTGCAGAAGCAGGTCTTCGAGCTGATGGGCCTGTCCGAAGAGGAGGCGCAGGAGAAGTTCGGTTTCCTGCTCGACGCCTTCGCCTTCGGCCCGCCGCCGCACGGCGGGATCGCGTTCGGCTGGGACCGGATCGTCATGCTGCTGGCCAAGGCCGAGTCGCTGCGTGACGTGATCGCGTTCCCGAAGACCGGTGGCGGGTTCGACCCGCTGACCGCCGCTCCCGCGCCGATCACCGCGGAGCAGCGCAAGGAGGCGGGCATCGACGCCAAGCCCGCGCCGCCCGTCAAGAACTGATGCTCCACCTCAGGGCCGTGTGCCCGCCGGACCGGACCGACGAAGCGATCCGGATCCTGCGGGCGCACACCGGGACCGCGCACCTCGTCGTGCATCGCAAGGTGGCGGTCGCGCCCGAGGGCGACCTGATCGAAGCGGACATCGCCCGTGAAGCGGCCGACGAGATCATCGAGTCGCTGTGCGGGCTCGACCTCGACCACACCGGCGGCATCACGTTGGAAGCGCTGGACACCGCGGTGTCCGACGCCGCCGACAAGGCCGAGGAAGCCGCGCCGGGCGAAGGCGCCGACGCGGTGGTGTGGCAGGAACTCGTCGGGCGCTCCGGCGAGGAGTCCCGGCTCACCTGGACATTTCAGGCATTCCTGACCATCGCGTGCCTGCTGGCGTCGGTCGGCGTCGTCACGAACTCGGCCGTCACCATCGTCGGCGCCATGGTCGTGGGGCCGGAATTCGGGCCGCTGGCGGCCATCGCCGTCGGGTTGGTGCTCCGGCGGGGAGATCTCGTGAAGCAGGGCGGTGTCGCGTTGCTCGGCGGTTTCCCGATCGCCATGGTGATCACCCTCGGCGTGGTGCTGGCCGGCAACGCCACCGGGGTGCTCGAGGTCAGCAAGCTCGCGGACAACCACGAGGTCGATTTCGTTTACCAGGTGGGAATCGCGTCGTTGATCGTCGCGCTCCTCGCCGGCGCCGCGGGCATGCTTTCCATGACGTCGGCCAAATCCGCCGCGCTCGTGGGCGTCTTCATCTCGGTGACGACGGTGCCCGCCGCCGGTTACGCGGTGGTCGCGGCCGTTGCCGGTCAGTGGGAACGGTGCCTCTATTCGGCGGGCCAGCTGCTGGTCAATCTCATCGGAATCGTTGCAGCTGCGGCCATTGTGCTGACATTGCGCCGTCGTGGGCAACGATCGAGGGTGACGGAACGTCCGCTTTCACGCGGATGAGTCCTCGATCGCGCCAGTGCGCGTGGTTGCCCGGATCTCAGTGGTCATGGTTGCTCAGTCACGAGTAGGGTCGGTGGCAATGACAGTCGATACCTCCTCTGCCGACGATTCGACCGTCGGAGCTGGAGCCGAAACCCTCGCCGTGGCGGCCGCGGTCGCCGCCGGCGAGTCGGTCCTCACGCGCCGATTCGGCAGCGCGATCACCCTCGTCGCCCCCGAAGACCTCGCCGGCAGTGGCCCGGCCACGGTCGTGCGGGCGCGGGTGGCGTCGTCGCCGTTCGCGCTGCCGCGCACGCTGGTCATCAAGCACTACCCCGATCCACCCGAACCGGGACGGCCCGATCCGTTCGCGCAGGAGGCGGTCAGCTACCAGCTGTTCACCGCGCTCGCGCCGGAGGACCGGATGTGCCCGGAACTGCTGGCGCACGACGGCCGGGACCGGGTCCTGGTGATCGAAGACCTCGGCGGCGTCCCGACGTTGCACGACAAGCTCCACGCCCGTGACGCCCGCGGTGCCGAACGCGCCTTGCTGTCCTGGGCGCGGTCGCTGGGCAGGCTGCACGCGACCACCGCGAGCCGTGAGCCCGATTTCAACGCGCTGCTGCGCCGTCTGGGCGGCCCGGTCAAGAACGAGGACGCGCCGCTGCCAGCGGTCTGCGCGCAACTGCCGGGCCTGCTGGAGGAACTGCTCGACGTCGAGACGCCGGAGCCGGTGCAACAGCGGGTCATGGAGGTCGCCGAGCGGGCGGGCGCGCCGTCGTACCGCGCGTTCAGCCCCGTCGATCTCAGCCCGGACAACAACCTCGTGACCAGCGGCGGAGTGCGGTTCCTCGACTTCGAACGCGGCCGGGTGCGCAGCACCCTGATGGACGTGGCGTACCTGCGGCTCCCGTTCGCGTCGAGCGCGGACGCGCTGGCCCTGCCGCCGGGTATGAGCGAGGCGATGATCGCGGCCTGGCGGTCCGAGGTCGTCTCGGTCTGGCCCGGACTCGCGGACGAGGACGCGCTGGCCGAGCATCTGATGGACGGCCAGCTGCTCCTGCTGTGGGTCCTCACCTGGGAGATCCTCCCGGAGCTGGACCTGGACCGGCACGCGACGCCGATCAGCCGGGAGGCCGCGCTGGTCACCTGGTGGCGGGAGCTGGCCAAACACTCGTTGCGCGCGCGGCTGACGCATATCTCCGAGCACGCCACCAGGGTCGCCGCGGCCCTCGGCGCCCGGCTCGGGCCGCACGCCGATCTCGCGTTCTATCCCGCGTTCCGGTGACCGCCGCACGGACTTTTCGCTCGACCGTCCTCGCCGCGTTACCCAGGCATCACCACGGGTGAGTCTGCGTGGCCGATGGTGGCTACCGTGACCGTGATCAGTGTCGAAGTCACTCCGAGTCCCGAACCCCTTCTTCCTCCCGCACCGGCGGTCCCGCGGTCCGCTCGCAGACTGGTCGTGCTCGGCGATTCGACGGCCGTGGGCCTGGGTGACCCGCTGCCGGGTCGAGGTGGCTGGCGCGGGGTCGGCCCGCTCGTCGCCGACGCGCTCGGTGTCGAGCCGGACGGCTACCTGAACCCGTCGTTCACCGGGGCGCGCATGGGCTGCGTGCTGACCAAGCAGCTGCCGGAAGCCGTGGCGCATCGGCCGGACGTCGCGCTGGTGGTGGCGGGTATGAACGACACGCTGCGCCCCGATTTCAGCGCCGAGAAGATCGCCGCGGACCTCACCGAGGTGATCCGTTCGCTGGCCGCCGTCGGCACCGTCGTGGTCCCGGTGCGCTACCACGACCACGGGAAGGTGTTCCGGCTCCCGCAGTCGCTGCGGCGCGCGTTGAGCGAGCGGGTGGCCGAGCTGAACGCCGCCATCGACGGGGTCGTCGAACGTGAGGGCGTGCCGTGTCTAGATCTCGAACTGCTGCCCGGCGCCTACGACCTCACCGCGTGGAGCGTCGACCGGCTGCACCCGTCGGAACTCGGGCACCGGATGCTGGCGACCGGGTTCACCGAACGGCTCGCCGAGGCCGGGTTCGCGGTGCCGCGGCCGGTGAGCCTGACCTGCTCGGGAGGCGTGGAGCCGAGTACCGCCGGGCACGTCGGCTGGCTGGTGCTCAAGGGCATCCCGTGGGTGTGGCGGCGGGGGCGTGAGTTCGTGCCGTACGCGGCCGTGATCATGTGGCAGGCGTTCCGGGAGCGGCTGCGCTGACCTGTGGCCGGAACCGTCGGTGGGTACGGCTACCGTCGACACCGTGGCACAGGACGAACTCTTCACCGTGAACCCCGACCTCGGTCCGCCGCCGGAGCCGGCCGAGCCGAGGGAGATCACCGTACCCGCGGGCTCGCCGCTGGCGGTGCGGATGCGGCCGCGGTCGCTCGACGAGGTCGTCGGCCAGCAGCACCTGTTGCGCGAGGGAGCGCCGCTGCGGCGGCTCGTCGAAGGCGCGGCCCCCGCTTCCGTGCTGCTCTACGGCCCGCCTGGCACCGGCAAGACCACGCTGGCGAACCTCGTCTCCGCGGCGACCGGCCGCCGGTTCGTGGCGATGTCGGCGCTGTCGGCCGGGGTGAAAGAGGTGCGCGGCGTCATCGAGGAAGCACGCCGCCGCCGGAACTACAACGCCGAGAACACGGTGCTGTTCATCGACGAGGTCCACCGGTTCTCCAAGACCCAGCAGGACGCCCTGCTCGGCGCGGTGGAGGACCGGACGGTGCTGCTGGTGGCCGCCACCACGGAGAACCCGTCGTTCTCGGTGGTCTCGCCGCTGCTGTCGCGGTCGCTGGTGCTGCAGCTGCGGCCGCTGACCGACGCCGACATCGTCGCGCTGATCGAGCGTGCGCTCGCCGACGAACGCGGTCTCGGCGGCGAACTCACCCTGACCGAGGACGCGCGGGACCATTTGGTGCGGCTGGCCTCCGGCGACGCGCGGCGCGCGCTCACCGCGCTGGAAGCGGCCGCCGACGCGGCGAGCGCGACCGAGGCCAAGACGATCGATCTCGCCATCGTCGAGTCCACAGTGGACAAGGCGGCGGTACGTTACGACCGCGACGGCGACCAGCACTACGACGTCATCAGCGCGTTCATCAAATCGATCCGAGGGTCGGACGTGGACGCCGCGCTGCATTACCTGGCGCGGATGATCGAGGCGGGGGAGGACCCGCGGTTCCTGGCCCGGCGTCTGGTCGTGCACGCGAGCGAGGACATCGGCATGGCGGACCCGACGGCACTGCAATCGGCCGTCGCGGCGGCGCACGCCGTGCAGTTCATCGGCATGCCGGAAGGCCGTCTCGCGCTGGCGCAGGCGACCGTGCACCTGGCGACGGCGCCGAAGTCGAACGCCGTCATCACCGGCATCGACGCCGCGCTGAGCGACGTCCGGTCCGGGCGGATCGGGACGGTGCCGCCGCATCTGCGCGACGGGCATTACGCGGGCGCGGAGAAACTCGGCAACGCGAAGGGCTACCGGTATCCGCACAACGTGCCGGAAGGTGTTCTGGCGCAACAGTATCCGCCGGACGAGCTGGTGGGGCGGGACTACTACGAGCCGACGCAGCGCGGGGCGGAGCGGACGCTGTACGAGCGGGTGCCGAAGCTGCGGAGGACCATTCGGGGGGAGCGTTAGCTCGCGTTCGGCGGGGTTGTCAGCGGGAGTGCCGTGGGCCAGGGTATGCGCTGGGAGCGGTGGTGATCGGTCCGGTGACGATGGGCTGTGTGGGTTTTGGGGCGTTGGATGACCCGAAATCCACACAGTCGTGCGTGATCGGACCGGTCACGATGGTCGTCCGCTAGGGAGTGCTTCGGTCGCGATGGACTGTGTGGGTTTTGGGACGTCAGATGTCCCGAAATCCACACGGTCATCGGCGTTGGGCATGCCGAGGGGCCCGTCGCCGGTGTGGCCGACGGGCTCTTCGGGGTTCAGACGTGGTGCAGGGTGTTGCGTCGGGGTTTTCGGAGTGGGTCTCGGTATTGGGGTGGGATGAACTCCGGTAGCCCGTCGGCCGCGATGCGGACTTCCCAGTCGCCGTGGTGAATCAGCCGATGATGGAAACCACAGAGCAACACGAGATTCCGGAGGTCGGTGGGTCCTCCGTCTGCCCAGTGGTGAATGTGGTGGGCGTGGCAGTTCTTGGGTTTGCGGTGGCAGCCGGGGAAGGCGCAGCCCCCGTCGCGGATGTTGAGTGCGCGTCGTTGGCCTGGGGTGACGAATCTTCGGAGGCGTCCCATATCCAGAGGTTCACCCGAGGCGCCCATCACGACCGGCAGCATGAGGCAGTCGCAGGAGGCGAGCCGGGCTTCGCGGGCGGTCATGGTCCCGACGAAGTCGAGGCATGCGGCCCCGAGGCCGGATTTGAGTTCTTCGAGTCCGATGGTGACGTGGACGAGGGTCCGGTAGCCGCTGGTGCCGGGTTGGTCGGGGCAGGCGATGGCCAGGTCGAGGAGTTCGGCCCAGGCGTCTCCCAGGCGTTCGCATTTCATCCGCAGATCCGCCTGCCCGAACTCGTCCACCGGCCGTGGCTGGGCGTGCGCCTCCAACGCGGCGGCGGTACGGGCACCGGTCTCATCGTCGAGGAGGCCGGTGAGTTTCCAGAACCCGTCCTTACGGCGTTCCAGGGTGATCTCGCGGCGTGGCTCTTTGGGTTCGGGGTCTTTGGGTTCGTTGCCGTCAGGGTTGAGCCAGCCCTGCAGTTTCGCTTCAGCCTTGGCGAGCTGGCGAGGACCGGCGTTCGGAGCAAGCTCGGCCAGGATCTTCTCCGCACTCTCCCGATCCTCGACAGAAGTATCGGCAGGGAGGTTCTTCAAGATCTCCAGGATCTGATCGATCCGCTCATCCCCGACCAATCCCTGAGCCGCGACCGCGGCAGTCGCCGGTGCGACCGGCGGAACCTCCGTGCCATCCAAGGCGCGGGTGGGGTTCAACGCGATGGCCCGCTTCACCACCGCGCCCGCTTCGCCGCGCGACAGCCCGGCCAGATCCGCGAACCAGCTGGTCGTGCTGCCGTGCCCGTACAAGTCTTTGACGCCGCGATCCTCGATCTCCGCCAGAAACCGCCCCAGACACGCGGTCGCCAACCGGATCACCTGCAACGACTGCTGCACACCATGAGCAAGCTCCAGCTTGCCGGCGCGCCACAGTTCCTGCGGCAACTCGGGGAGGAAGGTCTCGGGCACGACTCCATAATACCCGAAGAAATCGAACACGTGTTCGTAATTTTAAGCAACAAGCGAAACCGCGCGAACAACGCTGAAGGGTGAAACAGCCGCCAACGCCGAATCACCCTGAGCGACTCGCATTTAGTCGACTAAGTGCGAAGAGGTCCACGCGGTTAGTCGACTAAATGCGGGGCAAAGGTAAAGCTCGCTTGAAAGCCTCTTGATCCCACCCTGGGCAGCTGGACCACTTCCGTTGGTCTCGACGTCGCGAGCCGAACATGTCCGTCGGCGAGTATCCGCGCATGGAAATCCCCAGGGTCGGTGTTCCCGACGCGCTGGCCTCGCGTCTCACGATGGCCGAACAGCACGAATTCCTCAGCCGCCGCACGATTCTGAAGGGCGCCGTCCTCGCGGCCGGTCCGCTTCTCCTGCAGGGCACCGCGTACGCCGACGGCGACAAGGTCGTCCCGGCGGGGCGGCATCTCGCGTTCGGCCGGAATCCGCGGACGTCGATGCGGGTCGCGTGGCAGGTGCCGGCGCCGGTGCGCAAGCCGTTCCTGCGTATCGCCGACGGCCACGGCGGCTGGAGTCACCGCATTCCGGCCGAGGTCCGCGCGCTGCATTCCGAGGTCGCCGGGGTCATCGCGCCGTACGACCAGTATTACCTCCACGCCGAGGCCGACCATCTCTGGCCCGGCCACACTTACCGGTACGCCGTCGGGCACGAGGGTTTCGACCCGGCTTCGGGGGACGGCGGGCCCGCGGCGATCTCGACGTTCACCACCGCGCCCGCGCGAGGGATCCCGGCGGGCAAGTTCACTTTCACCGCGTTCGGTGACCAAGGCGTCTCGACGACTGCGCTCGCGCAGGACGGTGCCGTCGCGCGTCAGAATCCGCGTTTCCATCTGCTGGCGGGCGACATCGCGTACGCCGACCCGAGCGGCGCGGGCAAACCGCCCGGGTCGAAGCCCGACGCGGACCACGATCTCTTCGACCCCAAGGTCTGGGACGCCTATTACCGCCAGATCGAGGGCGTCGCGGCCTCGGTGCCGTGGATGGTCACCACCGGCAACCACGACATGGAGGCCCTCTACTCGCCCGACGGCTACGGCGGCCAGGTCAAACGCTGGGATTTCCCCGGCACCGGCCCGCACGACTGCCCCAGCGTCTACTCCTTCATCTACGGCAACGTCGGCGTGATCTCGCTCGACGCCAACGACGTCTCCTACGAGATCCCCGCGAACCTCGGCTATTCGCACGGCTCCCAGACGGCGTGGCTCAAGCGCCGCCTCCGCTACCTGCGGTCGCAGCCGGACGTCGACTTCATCATGGTCTTCTTCCACCATTGCGCCTATTCGACGACCAATCAGCACGCGTCGGAGGGTGGCGTCCGCGAGCAGTGGGTCCCGTTGTTCGACGAGTACCGGGTCGACCTCGTGATCAACGGGCACAACCACATCTACGAACGCACCGACGCCCTGCGCGGCGGCAAGGTGACCCGCGAGGTCGAGATCGGCGACACCGTCGAGCCGGATCGCGACGGAACCGTGTACGCGACCTGTGGCGGCGGCGGGAAGAGTCTCTACAGCTTCCCGGTACCCGACACGTTCGCGGGCGAGTTCCAGTCGTATCACTGGGTCAAGGGCGGCGAGAAGGTGACCGAAACCGTCTCGTGGTCCCGCGTGCGCTACACCGGGTACTCGTTCCTCGCGATCGACGTCGAGCCCGCCTGGCCCGGCCGCCGGACGACGCTGACGGTGCGGACCCTCCGCAACGACGGCGCCGAGATCGACCGGTTCACCCTGCGTCGCACCGCCGGTCTCCATCGGTCGCGGCACGCCGTTCTCGGCGCTGATCGGGGAGATGTATAACGTCCTACACGGTTCCGCATGGTGGGACTCGGTGCCATATCGTGGACCGGAGACATACAGTCCGGGACATGTCGCCGAGAACCCTCCTGCGGGCCGTCATGGCCGTTTCCGCCGTCACGCTCCTCGCCGCGTGCAACGCCTCGGCCAAGGACCCGGCCGCGCAGAACGCCGCCGGACCCGCGCTGGTCCTGATCACGCCGAGCTCGGTCGGCGTCAACGACTTCCTCAAGCTCGCCGTCCAGGGCATCGAGGACTCGGCCAAGAAGCACAACGGGACGCAGAAGGTCTACCAGAGCACCGATCCGGCCTCGATCCAGCAGAACCTCGCGGCCGCGGTGCGGGAGAAGCCCGCCGTGATCGTCGCCGTCGGCTTCAACTTCGCCGACGCGATCGCGGCCGAGGCCGAACGCAATCCCGGGCAGAAGTTCCTGTTCGTGGACTCCTGCACGACCAAACCGTTCCCGAACGTCACCTGCGCGGTGTTCCGCGAGCACGAGGGCAGCTACCTCGCCGGCGCCGAAGCCGGGCTGCTGAGCAAGAGCGGCAAGGTCGGCGCGGTCGTCGTCCTCGACGCGCCCCAGTTCCGCCGGTACTCGATCCCGTTCGGGCAGGGCGCCGGAAAGGCCAAGCCCGGCACCACGCTCGCCCCGCTGTTCATCGGCGGCGCGAACCCGTTCAACGACCCGGCCCGCGCGAAGGCGCTGGCCACCACGCTCGCCGGTCAGGGCGTCGACCACGTCATGGGCGCGGCCTCCGCGGCGGGCAACCTCGGCGTGTTCGAGGCGGCCAAACAGGGCGGTTTCTTCGCGTTCGGCGTCGACGCCAACCAATGCCCGGCCAGCCCCGGTCAGGTCGTGGACAACGTCATCAAACGCACCAACGTCGTCATCGGCGACGGTGTCGACGCGATCCTCGGCGGCAAGACCGGCGAGACGAAGTCCTACGGTGTCAAGGAGAAGGGCATCTCCCTGACCGGGCTGGAGCCGGACGCCGCGACGTCGCAGTGCGTCGTCGCGAGCCATCCCGACGTGCTGGCCAAGGTCGGCGAACTGCGGGACCAGATCATCTCGGGCGCGATCGTCGTCGATGACCCCGCCAAATCCTGACGCCGTCTCACTCCGGGGGATCGTCAAGCGGTTCCCCGGAGTGCTCGCGAACGACCATGTCGACCTCGACGTCGGCAGAGGCGAAATCCACGCCCTGATGGGGGAGAACGGCGCGGGCAAGTCGACGCTCATGTCCGTGCTCTACGGGCTGCACCGGCCCGACGAGGGCACGATCTCCTTGCACGGCAAGGAAGTGTCCTTCGGTTCGCCCGCGCAGGCCATCGACGCCGGTGTCGGCATGGTGCAGCAGGGATTCGCGTTGTTCGGCGAACTCACCGTAACCGAGAACGTCGTGTTCGGCAGCGAACCGACCCGCCGGGGCCTGCTGGATCGCAAGGCGGCGACGGCCCGCGTCACCGAACTGATCGAACGGCACGAACTGCGGCTGCGGCCCGGTGACCGGGTCCGTGACCTGCCGGTCGGGCTCCGGCAGCGCGTCGAGATCCTCAAGCTGCTGTACCGCGACGCCGGTGTGCTGATCCTCGACGAACCCACCGCCGTGCTGACCCCGCCCGAGACCGAGCGGCTCTTCGGCGTGTTGCGCGCCCTCGCCGCCGAGGACCGCACGATCCTGCTGGTGTCGCACAAACTCCAGGAGGTCCTCGCCGTCAGCGACCATGTCACGGTGCTGCGCGACGGCCGGGTCAGCGCCCGCGGGCGCACGGCGGACCAGACCGCCGCCGGGCTCGCCGCGGCGATGACCGGACGCGAGGTCGACCTCGATCGCGTCCACCCGGCCGGGACGCCGGGCGACACCGTCCTCGAAGCCCGTTCCCTGACCGTTCCCGGCGTGGAAGGAAAACCGTTGCTGGAGAACGTGTCCCTGACCGTGCGCGCCGGGGAGATCGTCGGCGTCGCCGGGGTCGCGGGCAACGGGCAGGCCGAGCTCTCCGGCGCCATCGCCGGCCTCCTGAAGACCGGCGGCACCATCGTCCTCAATGGACAGAAGCTCGATGGACTGTCAGTACGTGCGCGAAGGGATGTCGGACTCGCTCACGTCCCGGAAGACCGCGCCGAGGTCGGCTCGGCGCCCACAGCGGGGCTCCGGGAGAACCTGGCTGTCGGCTTCCACCGCGAACGACCGTTGGTGCGCAAGGGATTCCTGCGCCGCAAGGCGATCGACGACCACGCGTCGGCGATCATCGAGGACTACGACGTCCGCGCGTCCGGCCCTTCCGCCGCGATGGGCACCTTGTCCGGCGGTAACCAGCAGAAAGCGATCTTCGGCCGTGAACTCACCCACGACGCGCCGTTCCTGCTGGTCGAACAGCCCACGCGCGGCGTCGACGTCGGCGCGATCGAGAACATCCACGCGAGACTCGTCGCCCATCGCGACGCCGGGCACGCCGTCCTGCTGATCTCCGCCGAGCTCAGCGAGATCCTCGCGTTGTCGGACCGGGTGCTGGTGCTGTTCGAAGGCCGGATCGTCGCGGAGTTCACCAAGGACGAGGCCGATCAGCACACGGTGGGGCTCGCGATGGCGGGAGGCGCCGGATGAACCGCGTCCGTCTCATCGCCGTCCCGGTCGCCGCGGCGCTCGTCCTCGGCGCGATCCTGTTGCTCGCCACCGGAACCGACCCGCTGGCGGCCTACGGCGCGATCGTCTCCGGCGCCTTCGGGCCCGACGGTATCGGCGACACCCTCGCCTACGCCGTCCCCGTCGCGGGGATGGCCACGGCGCTCGCGATCCCGCTGCGCGCGGGCATGGTGAACCTCGGCGGGGAGGGCCAGCTGGTGCTCGGCGCGATCAGCGCGCTCGCCGTCGGCCTGTACGTGCCCGGCCCTGGACCGGTGAAGGTGATCCTCGCGCTGCTCGCGGGAGTGATCGCCGGAGCCGCGTACGCCGCACTGGCCGCGGTCTGCGAGAACAGGCTCGGTGTCCCGTTGCTGATCAGCACGCTGCTGCTGAGCTATCCGGCGATGTCGCTCGCCGGGTATCTGGTGCGGTTCCCGTTGAAGGACGCCGGTTCCAGCCTGCCGCAGAGCCCGCAACTGACCGAAGGCGCGCGGTTGCCCGAAATCGACGGCGTGACGACCGGGATCTTCCTGGTGGTGGCGGTGATCGCGGTCTACACGGTGATCGACGCCCGCACTCCCGCCGGTTTCGAGACCAAGGTGACCGGCTGGGCACCGCGGTTCGCCGCCTACGCCGGGATCGACCGGCCGAAACTCACGCTGCGGCTGCTGGCCGCCTCGGGCGGGACGGCGGGATTGGTCGGCGCGATCGCCGTCCTCGGTTTCCCGTACCGGTTCATCGACGGCGCGCTGATCACGCCGCAGTACACCTGGATCGGCCTGCTCGCGGCGCTGCTCGCCGGGGCCAGCCCACTCGGGACGCTGCTCGCGGCGGTCTTCTTCGCGGCGCTGACCAGCGGCGGGTTCGCGATGGAACGCGCCACCCAGGTCCCGCGCGAACTCACCGCGGTCCTGCAGGCGGTGCTGATCATCTTCCTGGCGGCGACGTCGGGCGTCTTCAAGCGGAAGGCGAAGCGCGCATGATCGACGCGAGCCTGTTCTCGTCGGCGCTCACCGCGTTGACGCCGATCCTGTTCGCCGCGCTCGCGGGCGCGTTGTGCCAGCGGGCCGGGGTCTTCAACATCTCCCTCGAAGGCTCGCTGCTGGTCGGCTGCTTCGGCGCGGTCGCGGGTAGCTGGTACACCGGCAGCGCGTGGATCGGCGTCGTCGTGGCGGTGCTCGCGGCGACGGCGTATTCGCTGATCCTCGCGATCGGCTCGATCACCTTCGACGGCGATCCGATCGTGCTGGGTGTCGCGAGCAACCTATTGGCGGTCGGCCTGACGAGCTTCCTGATCCGCACCGTCTTCGGCACCGAAGGCTCCTTCAGCGACCCGTCGCTGCGAGGGCTGGGCCAGTTCGGCCCGATTCCGGGACAGTCGCTGCTGGTCTACCTGTCCTGGCTGGCCGTGCCCGCACTCGCGGTGCTGCTCTACCGGCATCCGTGGGGGTTGCGGCTGCGCGGGGTCGGGGAGCGTCCGGAGGCCGCGTCCAGCCTCGGTGTCAACGTGACCAAATACCGCTACGGGGTGATCCTCGCCGGAGGAGCGCTATGTGGTCTGGGCGGCGCGCAACTGGCGCTGGGTTCGGTGACGCTCTTCGCCGAGAACATGACCGCCGGCCGCGGCTGGATCGCCGTCGTGGCCGTGATGCTGGGCCGCGCGCATCCGCTCGGCGTGCTGCTCGCGGCGCTGTTGTTCGGCCTGGCCGAGGCGTTCGGCTTCCGGCTCCAGGGCATCGGATTGCCGCAGCAGGCCACCGACGCCGCCCCCTATGTCGTCACGCTCGTGGCGTTGTTCCTGTCCAATTTCAAGCGCAAGAAGGGACAGCCCGCGTGAGCGACGTCCTGCCCATCACCAAGATCCCCCGGCACGGACTGCCGCCGCGTGCCCTTGTCGTGGGCGATCCCGACCGCGCGACCGCGGTGGCCGGGTCGCTGACGGACGCCGTCCTCGTCGGGCAGAACCGCGAGTACCGCAGCTACACCGGCACCTGGAAGGGCGTTCCGGTCGTCGTGTCGTCGCACGGCGTCGGCGGGCCCGGCGCGTTGTGCCAGTTCGGCGAGCTCGCCGACGCGGGCGTCCGCACGTTCCTGCGGCTCGGCACCGCCGGTTCGCTGGCCGACGGCATCACCGACGGCGACCTCGTCATCGCCGAGGCGGCGGTCCGCGACGACGGCGTCACCCAGCAGCTCATCCATCCGGAGTACCCGGCGTTCGCCACTCCGGAGCTCGTCGTGGCGCTGAGCCGCGTGGCACCCGAGGCGCACCGGGGCGTGGTGTGGACGCGGGCCGCGTTCAGCCCGCTGGTGCTCACCCTCCCGATGGCCGAATACCTGGCCGCGCGGGTGATCGCCATTGAGATGGAACTCTCCACGTTGCTGGTGTTCGCGGCATTGCGCGGCCTGCGGGCCGGTGGTGTGCTCGTGATCGACGGCGACGCGCGGCCCGACCACCCCGACCCGTCGGCCTACGACCCGCACCGCGACGTCGTGGCCGAGGGAGTGGCGAGGGCCACGCGCGTGGCGCTCGACGCGCTCATCGATGTGGAAGGGGCGGAATGACCGAAGTGTGGCGCAAGGCGGCTCACGAGCTGGCGAGCACGCTGGCGGCGGACGCTGCCGAGCGTGATCTGGCCGGACACCTCCCCGTCCACGAGGTCGGTCTGCTGCGCGAGTCCGGGCTGCTGTCCTTGCTCGACACCGCCGGCTGGGCGGCCGCGAACGAGGCCACCCGGATCGTCTCCGCCGCGGACGCGTCGGTCGGCCATCTGCTCGGCTACCACTACCTGCAGCTGTGGCGCACCGGCCTGTTCGGGCCGCGCGCGGCGAGCGAGCCCGGCTGGTTCTGGGCGGGCGTGAGCAATCCGCTCGACGCCGCCCTGCTCCTGACCCCGGCCGACGGCGGGTTCACCGTCGAGGGCACCAAGACCTTCGCGACCGGCGCGGCCGTCGCCGACCGCCTCGTGGTCAGCGCGACCAGGACCGACAACGGCGAGAAGCTGACCTTCGTCGTCGACGCGCGGGCCGAAGGGATCACCTTCCCCGGTGACTGGGACAACATCGGCCAGCGGCTCACCGCGAGCGGTGCGGTGCGATTCGAAGCCGTCCGCGTCGCGCACGACGACGTGCTCGGCGCCCAGCCGGAGGACCAGTCCGATCCGAAGGTGCCCCGGATCTCCCTGGCCGCGATCGGGTTCCAGCTCATGCTGGCGCAGGTGTACGTCGGCCTCGCGTTCGGCGCGCTCGACGCGGCGGCCGTCTACACGCGGGAGAGCGCCCGGCCGTGGACACTGTCCGATGTGGACAAAGCGACGCAGGATCCGTACACGCTGGCGGGCTACGGCGAGCTGGTCGCGACGGCGCGAGCGGCCGGATTCGCCGTCGACGCGGCGGTTTCCGCGCTCGGCGATGCCGACGAACGCGGCTTCGACCTGACCCCGGCGGAGCGGGCCGAAGCGGCGATCGCCATCTCGTCGGCGAAGGTCGTGGCGAGCCGGGTGGCCGTCGAAACCACGAGCAAGGTCTTCGAGTTCACCGGCGCGCGGGCCACGGCGACGAAGTACGGCTTCGACCGCTTCTGGCGCAACGCCCGCACGCTGACCCTGCACGATCCCGTGACGTACAAGGCACGCGAGGTCGGCGACCACTTCCTCAACGGCATCCCGCCGTGTCTCTCGGGGTACAGCTGATGACGCTGCCGATCCTCGCCGACAGCGTCCGCCTCGACGACGAAGGCGTGCACATCCTCGACCGCCGGGTGTTCCCGTTCGAGCGGGAATGGGTGCTCTGCCGGACCTCGGAAGAGGTCGCGGTCGCCATCGAAGACATGGTCACGCAGTCGTCCGGGCCGTATTTCGCCGCGCTGGGCGCGATGGTGCTCGCCGCGCGCGAGGCGTCCGGGCTCCCGGACCCCCGGTCGTACCTGCGGCGGGCGGGGGAGCGGATCGTCGCTACCCGCAAGACCAACAACCATCTGCGCAAGGCCGTGGCCGCCGTACTGTCCGAAGTGGACAAAGCGACGGGTGACCTCGTCGATGCCGCGACAGCCGGGGCGCGGGCGGGGGACGAGTTGTACCGGTCGCGCAGCCGCGCGCTCGGCGAACACACCGCCGCGTTGGTGCCGGACGGGGCGACCGTGCTGACCCATTGCTGGGCGGACCTGTACCTCGTCGAATTCGTGCTCGCCGCGCGACGGCAGAGCAAGGAGTTCTCCTTCTTCTGCACGGAAACCCGGCCGTACCTGCAGGGCGCGCGGCTGACCGCCGAGACGCTCGCCGAGATGGGCGCCGACACCCGGCTGATCACCGACGGCATGGGGGCCGCGGTGCTGGCGTCGGGCGAAGTCGGTGCGCTGGTGACCGCGGCCGACCGCGTCACGATGGACGGTCACGTCGTCAACAAGATCGGCACCCTGGGGCTCGCGGTGGCGGCGGAGGCGTTCGGCGTGCCGTTCCACGCGATGGTCCAGGCACCCGACCAGGCCGCGCCGACCGGCGCCGACGTGCCGATCGAATACCGCGACGGCGACGAGGTGCTGAGCGCGCTCGGCCACCGCGTCGCCGGTGAACGCGCCCGGGGGCACTATCCGGCTTTCGACGTGACACCACCACGTTTCGTGACCACGGTGGTGACCGACCGCGGGGCCTTCGAACCGGGACGGCTCCGCGAGTACTACGCAGAAGGGGAAGCGAACCAGTGACCGCAACGCTGACCGCCCGATGGGTGGTCCTCGACATCGAGGGCACGCTGACCGCCACCAGCTACGTGCACGTGACCCTCTACGACTACGCGCGGCCGCGGCTGGGCCCGTGGATCGACGAGCACCCGGAGGATCCGGAGGTCGCCGCCGCCGTCGCCGAGATCAAAGAACTCGGCGGGCTCCCGGCGGACGCGTCCACTGTGGACGTCGTGCGGGTGCTGCACGGCTGGATGGACGCGGACCGGAAGATCGCGCCGCTGAAGACGTTGCAGGGTCTCATCTGGCAGCGCGGGTACGCCGAGGGCGACCTCACGACGGAGTTCTTCGGCGACGTCGCCCCGGCCCTGCGGTCGTGGCACGAGTCCGGGCTGCGGCTCGCGGTGTTCTCGTCCGGTTCGGTCGCGGGGCAGATCGCGTCGTTCTCGCGGACCACCGACGGTGACGTCACCGGCCTGTTCGAGCGGCATTTCGACACCGTCAACGCCGGGCCGAAACGCGAGGCGCCGTCGTACCGCGCGATCGCCTCCGCGCTGGAGGCCGAGCCGGGTGACATCGTGTTCTTCTCCGACGTCCCGGCCGAGCTCGACGGCGCGGCGGCCGACGGCTGGCAGACCGTCGGGCTCGCCCGCGAGGGTGAACCGTTCGGCGACGCGGATTTCGGAACACACCGGACGATCCGGACGTTCGACGAGATCAAGGTCGTCCCTCGATGAGCGTCCTCGAACTGGCCGGACGCGCGCTCGCCGAGGAGTCTGCCCGGTTCGCCGGGCTGGGCTGGATGCGGGGCACGTCCGGCAACCTCTCGGTGGTGCTCGGCCGTGACCCGCTGCGGGTCGCGGTCACCGTCAGCGGCCGGGACAAAGGCGAGCTGACCAGCGACGACGTCGTGGTGGTCGGCGAGGACGGGCAGGCCGTCGCGGACCAGCCGCATCCGGACAAGGTGCCCTCGGCCGAGGCGGGACTGCACGCCCGGATCGCGGCGGTGGCGGGGGCGGGCGCGGTGATCCACGTGCACGCGCTCGCGCCGGTGGTGGCCGCCGAACACTGGCCGGACGGCGTCGAACTGCGCGACCTGGAGATGCTCAAGGGTTTCGGCCGCGCCGCGCACGACGATCTGGTGACCATCCCGGTGATCGCCAACGGCCAGGACATGCGTGTCCTCGGCGACGCGTTCGAGGCCGGGTTCCGGGCGGACACGCCGGCGGTGATCGTCGCGCGGCACGGGATCTACGTGTGGGGCGATGACCTGCGCCACGCGCGTCATCGCCTGGAATGTTTGGAGTGGTTGCTCCGGTTCCGGGTAGAGACAAGACTCGTGGGAGAGGAAAGGGGAGTGCGATGACCCTGCTGACCGTATGGCCGGACGACCGGCCCGGCGAGATCGCGCTCAGGACCGAGGATCCGGCCGTGATCACCGGGGAACTGGGGCGGCTCGGCGTCCGGTTCGAACGGTGGGACCTCGTCGAGGACCTGCCGCGCGAAGTGACGCCCGAGCAGGTGCTGGCCGCCTACGAGGAGCCGATCGCCAAGGTCTCGGCGGCCGAAGGCTACACGTTCGTGGACGCCGTCCGCATGACCCCGTCCGACGAACCCGGCTGGGCGGCCACGGCCGCCGAAGCCCGGCAGAAGTTCCTCGCCGAACACACCCACGGCGACGACGAAGACCGCTTCTTCGCGCGGGGGTCCGGCGTGTTCTATCTGCACGTCGGGGGCAAGGTGTACGCGGTGCTGTGCGAGGCGGGGGATCTGCTGAGCGTGCCCGCGAACACCACGCACTGGTTCGACATGGGGACGCGGCCCGACTACGTGTCCATCCGGTTCTTCCACGACGACGGCGGGTGGGTCGGCGACTTCACCGGCGCGACGCTGGCGGGGGACTTCCCGGGGTTCGACGAGCTGACCGCCGGGCGTTACTGAGGATCTCGGGTGTCATGAAAGGGCCGTTCAGGACGTTTCCTGTCCTGAATGGCCCTTTCCTGACATATCCGGATGCCAGGAACGGTCCTTTCCTGGCAAATTTCGCAAGGAAAGGACCGTTCCTAGCGCGCGCCGCCGGGGTCGATCAGGCGGGTGCCCAGAGCGCGGGCACGTTCGGCGGCTCCCAGCCGGCCAGCGACCGGTGGCCCTGACGGCACACGTACGCCGTGCCGTTGTAGGTCACCCTGGCGCCGGTGGCGTAGTCGACACCCGGCTTCCAGGCGTCCGACGGCACCGACGTGGTCGTCGTCGGCGTGGTGGTGGTCGTCCGGGTCGTGGTGGTCGGGCTGGTCGTCGTGGTCGTGGTTCCCGTCGTCGGTGTGGTCGTGGTCGTCGGCGGGGTGCCGCCACCACGCGGGTTGTCCGACGCGATCGCGTACGTCGTCCCGCCGAAGGTGAAGGTGAAGTTCGACGGCGACGCGATCGGCATGTAGTAGTTCAGCCGGATCTCGATCGTGGCGCCCGGGGCGATGGTCTGCCAGCTGGGCACGGTCACCGCGACGTGCTGGAAGTCTCCCTTCATTCCGCCGACGTTGGGCCCGCTGTGGCCCTTGCTCGTGACCGTCAGGCCGAAGCCGGACTGGTCGGACATGCTGCCGGGCGCGCTCGTGCCGTAGTCGAACTCGATCTTCGTCCCACCGGGGATGGTGGTGGTCGAATTGTTGGTGATGCGCATCCGCGGGGTGATCGGGTAGTTCGCGTCGCCCAGCGCGAAACCGGTCAGGTTGATGTGCGCGTTCAGCACCGACGAAGGCGCGGGACGCGGCGACTTGGCGTTGCCGTACGGGGCGGCGCCACGCAGGCCGTCGTTGATCTTCGTGATCAGCGTGTCGCCCATGAAGTACTGACCCTTGGCGCTGTCGAAGGCGTAGTCGCCCGCCAGCTCCCAGATCATGATGCCGCCGATGCCCTTGTCGGCCACGTACTTGGCCTTCGTGGCGAGCGACTCTTCGTCCTCAGTGGACAGGAACACCTTCTTGTCGTTGTTCCACAGCCACGGCGTCACCATCGTGTTGTCGTAGAACCTGTTGTAGGAGCCGGAGAGCCGGTCCTTCGGGTTGTTCTTCGGGTCCAGCCCGTACTTCTCCAGATAGTCCGGGGTGATCTCGTTCTCGAGGTTCTTCGCGTGCCACATGGGGTTCGCGCCCGCCGGTACCTCGGCGCCCGTCAGGCTCATGTCGTGCCAGAGGTTGTCGATGCCGATCGCGCCGTTGCCGCACGGCACCGTCGAGCCGACCTGGGATCCGGTTCCCGGTGGGCACTGCTTCTGGTCCGGCAGTGGAGCGGTGCCCCACAAACCGTTCGTCCCGCCCGAAACGCCTTGCCAGCCGCGGGTGTAGAACCCGACGCCGATGTTGATCCGGCCGGCCTGCATGGCGCCGCGGAAGTAGTGATACGCCCAGTCGGTGTTGAGGTAGCCCTGCCCGTCGTACTGCGGGGTCGTGTACACCTGCCAGTGCGCGAGTTCCGCGTCCTTGCCGTTGTCGTAGAGCGCGGCGTTCGGCCCGGCGAACTGGTTCCACGCGCCGTGCAGGTCGTAGCTCATCATGTTGGCGTAGTCGAGATACTGCGTGACGCCGTAGACCTCCTGGCCGCGCAGCAGCCAGCCGGACGCGGGGACGGCCGCGGTCAGCAGGTAGTGCTTGCCGTCGGCGGCGCCTGCCTGGTCGATCTTCTGGCGCAACGTGCGCATCAGGTTCTCGTAGCCCGCCCAGAGGGTGCCCCGGTTGGCCTGCGCGATCCAGTAGTCGTCCGGGTTGCCGGCGTAGTTCGCCGACGTCGCGTACTCGTAGTCGATGTCCGCGCCGTTGAATCCGTAGTCGCGCAAGAACTTCACGACGGAATCCGCGAAGGTGTCGATGCTCGCCTGGCTTTGCGTCATCTTGTAGAACCCGCCCGACGCGTTACGCGTGCCGTCCGGGTTCAGGAAGCCGCCGGTCTCGGCCCAGCCGCCGATCGAAACGAGCGTCTTCACGTTCGGGTACTGCTTCTTGTACTTGTTCAGCAGATTGAAATGTCCCTTGTAGGGCAACGAGGGATCCATCTCGGCGCCGGGTACGCCCGGCCATTCCATGCCGATGGACTCGTTGTTCGGGCCCGGGGCGCCGACCGACACCTTGTTCTGCGCGTCGACATGCGCGAACGCGTAGTTGAGGTGAGTGACCTTGGTCCACGGGATGTTGTTCGCCAGATACGCGGGCGCGCCGTTCTTCCCGGTGCGCCAGCTGGTGAAGTAGCCGATCACCCGGCGGGAATGCCCTTCTCCCAGGGATTCCCGGCCGTTCGTGTCGTAGACGGTGCAGTAGGGGGTGTCGACGCCGGGTGTCCGGTACAGCCCGTCGGGACGGCAGTCCTCATGGCCTGCCGCGCTCGACGTGGACGGGGTGATGACGACGATCATGAGTCCGGCCAGCGTGATGAGCGACGCCAGCAGGGGGAGTAGTTTCCTGGTTCTCCTTGGCACGCCGAACCTCCGACAGTGGAAGATGGCCCTCGGTCACAGCAGCTTGAGCCGCCGACCTGGCGCGCGTCAATAGGTGTAGACCAATTTCCATCCTGTGCCGTACGGCGGAGCGTACCTGTGGTTCGTCAGGTCCGGTCCTCGTCGAGGAGCGTGAGCCGGTCCGGTGGCGGGGTGTAAGTCAGGCCCCGCAACAGGATTCCCGGATGGCCATACTGCTGACCACATCTGGTGGATGCTATGACCCCGTGCCCGATTTCCGCCTTCAAGTCGGTGTTGACTGGAAGCGGGCCGGAGCTGATCCGCTTGGCCAATGCGGCTGGACTCCGCGTGAGTGCGCTGATCTCGTCGAAATATCGTGCGTGTAGCGCATTTACGAACAAACTGCCTATTGTGCCGTCGGCCAGGTCATCCCCGCAGCCATGATCATGGTATTCACCTTGTTGGACCTCAGTTCTGGAAGTCAAGACGGGGCTCCGAAAGGTGGTATCGAAGAAGGGGCGGCGATGGCGAACAACTCCGGCACTGATCCAGGGTTCCGAAACCAGGTCGATGGGCCGCTGAGTGCACGTCCGTTCCGGTGGTTCTTCGCCGGCCGGATCGTGTCGGTGCTTGGAAGTTCCATGACGCCCGTAGCACTTGCCTTCGCCGTACTGGAAACAACATCCAGTCCGGAGTATCTCGGCTTCGTCCTGGCCGCCGCGATGGTGCCTGAGATCGTATTCGTCATCATCGGTGGCAGCGTGGCCGACCGTTGGCGACGTGACGTATTGCTGCGGATCACCAACGCCGGGGCCGGGCTTTCCCAGGCTTGTGTCGCGTTCTGCGTGCTTACGAAACAGGATCCGCTGTTCCTCATACTCCTGGCACCGGTCAACGGCACGCTGCAGGCCTTCATCAGCCCGGCGATGCAGGGCATCGTTCCGCAGCTTGTCGACAGCGCGAACATTCAGAAAGCGAACTCGATGCTCAGCGCTTCCCGGAACGCGGCCCGCATCCTGGGCCCTTCAGCGGCCGGTGTTCTCGTCGCGGTCGCGGGCGGCGGGTGGGCGATCGCGCTGGACGCCGCGTCGTTTCTCATCGCCGCGGCGTGCCTGACCTGCGTTGTCTTGCCAGCGAAGGCGAAGTCGACCTCCGCCAACCTGCTGCGAGACCTCCGCGAAGGATGGACCTATTTCAGCTCAACGCCGTGGATCTGGTCGATCACCCTCGCTTTTATGTTTCTGAACGCGATTCAGATGGGCGTCTGGCAGGTACTCGGCCCCTCCATAGCCTCGACGACAATCGGCGCGACAGGCTGGGGTCTGGTGGCCAGCGTCAAGGCAGCAGGGCTGGTCATCGCCAGCTTGGCGATGATCAAAATCGCGGTGCGGCGACCCCTCCTGATCGGCCTGATCGCCATGTCGGCGACGGCGATCCCGCTCGTACTGCTCGGCACCGGCTCGAACCTCATCCTGCTGGCCACCGCGACCTTCGTCTCCGGGCTGGGTTCCGCGCTCTTCGGCATCGTCTGGGACACAGTGCGCCAACGGAACATCCCGAACACCATGATCTCGAGAGTGACCTCATACGACGACTTCGGCTCCTACGTGGCCATACCGGTCGGGCAACTGGCAGTAGTACCCATCGCGTCAGCAGCAGGCATGCCACAGGTCGCGATACTGGGCGGGATCACCTACTTCGTGATCGCGCTCCTGCCACTGACCCTGCACTCTGTCCGAAATCTCGCCGCGACCGGCGCCACTGCACTATGAGCCGAGCACCACGACGGAAAACTCGTTCCCGTCGGGATCCGCCATCTCCACCTGCCCGTCATCCCCGGTACCGAGCCGGGCTGCGCCGAGCGAAACCAGCCGCTCCACTTCGGAAAGCGGTCCGGTCAAAACGAAACGCAGCCGGTTCGGTCCGGTCTTCGGGGTGAACGGCGGACCGCCCCAGGTGATCTTCGGGCCACCGTGCGGCGAGCGGATCGCGGTCTCCTGATCCTGGTCCCACACCAGCGGCCAGCCGAGTGCCTTGCTCCAGAAGTGCCCGACCTCCTGCGAACCGTCGCTCGCGATGGCGCCGACGAAACCGCATTCGGCGAGAAAGTCGTTGCCCGGCTCGATGACGCAGAACTCGTTGCCCTCGGGGTCGGCGAGCACGACGTGCTCCTCTTCGGGAAGCTGGCCGACGTCGATGTGCCGTCCGCCGAGTTCGAGCGCCCTCGCGACCGTCCTGCGCTGGTCGTCCAGCGACTCGCTCGTCAGGTCGAAATGCATCTGGTTCTGGCGGGTCTTCGGTTCGTCGCTGCGTACGAAACTCAGCCGGAAACCGGTGTCCTCGATCGCCCGGCCGAGCAGTCCGGTCCAGAACCGTTCGAGGGCGTGCGGATCGTGCGCGGCGATCCGGAGCGCGTGCAGGGTGGCGGCCATAAGCGACGCTAAGAGCGACGACGACCGGCACGCAACCGATTTAGGTCCGTGAAGGCCTCCTTCCCTACTCTCAGGGTAGGGAAGGAGGCCTTCACGGAACGGTCAGCAGGAGACGCCGGGCCGCCCGTTCTCCACCCGCGCGGTCAGCGTCCGCAGGAACGACGGATCTCCGTCCGCCGTCACGCGAACGTCGTACCAGCCGCCGGAAACCGGCCAGTCGACCGTGACCGAACGTCCGGCCCCGACCCGCACGACCCGTGTGAAGCGCGAGGAAGACAACCGCAGCGTCAGCGCCGAAGTGCCCGAGTTGGACAGCTTGAACTCGACACCCGAACGCCACGTCAGGAAGCGCGTCCGGACATCGACGCCGGCGGCGGCCCCGGACCGGCTCCCGCGCAGTTCCCACCACGACCGGTTCGGTCCCTGGACGACGACGCGGTACTCGTCACCGGCCAGCTTCACGAGTTCCGGCGCCTCGCCGCGGACGTCGCGGTGTGCGGGCTCGGCGAACTCGCCCTTGTACGGGTACAGCGCGAAATGCGCCGATGACGAGCCGCTGTTCGCCAGCGAGAGCGCCAGATTCCCCGACTTGTCCACCGCGCCCGACACCGAAACCTGGTACGGCAGCGGACGGGACGGCCGGTTGCCGGGTTCGGCCACGGGCAGGCTCTGCTCCGCCGGGGCGGACGGCCGCCAGCGGCTGATCGGCGCGGGCACCGGGCCGGGCCGGTTCACCCGCGGCTGACGTCCGGCGCGCGAGAAGTCGAAGGCGCCGGTGAGGTCGCCCGCGACGGTCCGCCGCCACTTGCTGATGTTCGGCTCGGCGATCCCGGTCCAGCGCTCGAGGAACCGCAGCACCGAGGTGTGGTCGTACACGGTGGAATCGACGTGGCCGCCGATCGACCACGGCGAGACGACCGTCATCGGCACACGCGGGCCGAAGCCGAGCGGCTGGCCGTTGAAGTGGTCCGCGTCGTTCGCCGCGTTCCCGGGCGGCATCGGTGGCGGGACGTGGTCGAAATACCCGTCGTTCTCGTCGAAGTTGATCAGCAGCACCGTTTTCGACCACGTCTCGCGGTCGGACGCCAGCGCGTCGAGCACGCGGTAGATCAGGTTCGCGCTGCCGACCGGAGTGGACGCGCCGGGGTGTTCGGAGTCCTTCGCGGACGGCACCAGCCAGCTCACCGCGGGCAGGCGCCGCGCCTGGATGTCCGCCTTGAGCCGGGTCACAAGCGTCTCCGGCTCGCTGCGGTACATGGCCTTCTCGAACAGATTCCGCTCGGCGGGCGTCAGCTTGGCGACCCCGGCGTCGAACTGCGCCAGCAGTTTCGCGCGCTCCTCGGCGGTCTTCTTGGGCAGCGCGTCGTAGAACTCCTCGGTGGTGCGGAACTTCTCGTCGACCGAGGCGAGGATCTTCGTGCCGACCTTCTTGAACGGCACGAAGTACTCGACCGCGTTGTCGGTGAAGTTGTCCCACTCCTGGTAGATCTGCCACGGCACCCCGGCGGCTTCGAGACGCTCCGGGTACGTCGTCCAGTCGTAGCCCTTGTGGTCGTAGGAGTACGCCGCGTTCGTGACCGCGCGGTTCGTCGTGCTGCCCGGTTCGAATCCCGTCGTGCCGGTCCACAGGAAGTTCCGGTTCGGGTTCGTGGAGCCGAAGATCGAGCAGTGGTAGGCGTCGCAGATGGTGAACGTGTCCGCGAGTTCGTACTGCAGCGCGATGTCGCGGCGCTCGTAGTAGGTCATGGTGGCGGGCGTCTTCGCCGCGATCCAGCCGTTGTTCCAGCCGCGCGCCCACGCCTTGCCGCTGCCGTTCCAGCTGTGGTCGAGGTCGCCGAGGTACTGGATGTCGTCCGCGTTCCGGCCGGCGAGCTCGGCCGCCTTGCGCACCGAGAACGGCAGCACCGTGCCACCGGCGGGATTCGGCTGCTCGAACACCGATCTGCCCGACGGCAGTTCGAGCGGGCGCGGATCGGAGAAACCACGGACACCGCGCAGGCTGCCGTAGTAGTGATCGAACGACCGGTTCTCCTGCATGAGCACGATCACGTGCTCGATGGCGTCGAGTCCGCCCCGCCGCATGGGTTCGGCCATGGCGGCGTGCACGGACGGCGGGAGAAGCGTGGTGGCGGCCGCGGCGCCGGTGGCGCCCAGCAACGTACGGCGTGACAGTTCAGGCATGCCGGAACCTTGTCCCAGGAACATGAACGTCACAAGAACCGAACAGGTCGACTCGGCGTCGTAGCCGGGCGGTGACACCGCGTCGATCCGCCGTTCCGGGCTTGGTCCCTGGCCGTCACTGTGTTTAGAGTATGCCGCCCGTACGAACCCCTGGATGGCCGTGTTTCCTGATCATCACAACGAAAACGAGAGTGGGGGAGACCCCGCCAGACCGGTGTTCGTCGACCCCAGCGGCCGCCGCCGCACCGTCGTCCGGCGGATCGCGATCGGTGCCTGCGCGGTCGTCGTCGGCTATGGGATCCTCCTCACGGCGGCGCTTTTCGGGGCGCCGACCCTGCCTTCCGCGTTGATCCCCGCTCCGCCTCCCGCGCCCTCGGCGACCACTGGTGCGCCGTCCGAGACGACTTCGTCCGCCCCCAGGCCCACATCTTCACGGACCGGATCGACCGATTCGCCCGCCACCGGGCGCGCGCCGGTGGACACGAGCGCCGGCCGGACCCCGCCGGCGGCCGCATCCAGGACGACGCCGCCGGGGCTCACGAGCACTTCCTCGCCGGTGATCGACCGCCGCAACAGCCGCGCGCCCGACGTCCCGCCGGGACAGACGAAGACCGCGCCTCCCGGCAACGGGCACTGACCCCGAGGAACCCACTTGTCCCACCATCGGCGATTGCCGCCGCCCAAGGCGCATTGGGCGCTGCTGGCGACCCTGCTGTTCGCCGTCACCGTCCTGCTGGGATTGACCGCCCTGGTCGGCGGCGGGTTCGCCGTCGACGGGACACCCAGGACCGTGGCCGCGACGCAGGTCCCGGCCGCGGTACGCGACGGCGGCCCGATCATCGACCCGCGCGGGGCCGAGCCCGTCACCTCCCGGCTTCAGCCCAAGACCGTGGCGCTCACCTTCGACGACGGCCCCGATCCGGAATGGACGCCGCGGGTCCTCGACGTCCTCGCGCGGCACGGGATCCACGCCACGTTCTTCGTGACGGGCGGGCAGGTGACGCGTCATCCCGGGCTGACGGCGGACATCGTCCACCGTGGTCACGAACTCGGGAACCACACCGCCACCCACACCGACCTCGGCGCGGCGGGCGACGTCCGGGCGCAGATCGAACTCCGGGCCACCGACCTCGCCATCGCCGGTGCCGCCGGGACGGGGACCTCACTGGTCCGGCCGCCGTATTCCTCGACCGCCGACGCGGTGGACGACGCGGGCTGGCGCGCGGCGACCCGCCTCGGCGGCGAGGGCAGGCTGGTCGTGCTGTCCGAACTCGACTCCCAGGACTGGCGGCGGCCCGGCGTCGACGCCGTCGCCGCCGCGATCACCCCTCGGACGGACGACGGCGCCGTCGTCCTCCTGCACGACGCGGGCGGCGACCGTTCGGAGACCCTCGCCGCGCTCGACCGCGTGATCCCCGAGCTCAAGGCCAAGGGCTGGCGGTTCGACACCGTCAGCGGGGCCGCCGGGCTCACCGGGACCACGGCCGGAGTGGACGGGCTGACCCGTTTCGGCGGCTGGCTCCTGATCGCCGCCGTCCAGACTGGCGAAGCCCTCTCGACGGCGCTGGGCTGGCTGCTCGTCGCGGCGAGTGCGCTCGCCCTCCTGCGCACCGTCCTGGTCCTTCTCACCACGGCGATCCACGTCAGACGGGGCAGGGCCGAGCCCTCGCGCCCGCCGGTGCGGGAGCCGGTGACCGTGATCGTCCCCGCCTACAACGAGGAGGCCGGGATCGAGGCGACCATCCGCTCGATCCTCGCCTCCGACCACCATCCGACCTGGGTGATCGTGGTCGACGACGGGTCCACCGACGGCACCGCCGACGTCGTCGAGCGGCTCGCCCTGCGCCGGGTCACGCTGATCCGGCAACAAAACGCGGGCAAACCGGCCGCGCTCAACACCGGTCTCGCCGCCGCCCGCACCGAACTGGTGGTCATGGTCGACGGCGACACCGTGCTCGAACCCGGCACCGTGGGCGCGGTGATCCAGCCGTTCGCGGACCCTTCCGTCGGCGCGGTCTCCGGCAACGCCAAGGTCGCCAACCGCGGCGGCCTGCTCGGCCGCTGGCAGCACATCGAATACGTCATCGGTTTCAACCTCGACCGGCGGATGTACGACGTCGGCGAGTGCATGCCGACGGTGCCCGGCGCGGTCGGGGCCTTCCGCCGGTCGGCGGTGCTCGCGCTCGGCGGTGTCCCCGAGGACACCCTCGCCGAGGACACCGACCTCACGATGGCGCTGGAACGCGACGGCTGGCGCGTGGTCTACGAACAGGAGGCCCGCGCCTGGACCGAGGCGCCCGCGACGCTGGGGCAGCTGTGGAAACAGCGCTACCGCTGGTGCTACGGCACGCTGCAGGCGATCTGGAAGCACCGGGGCGCGGTAGTCGCCAAGGGCGCGGCGGGCAGGCTCGGCCGCCGTGGCATCCCGTATCTGCTGCTGTTCCAGGTGGCGCTACCCGTGCTCGCGCCGTTCGTCGACGTGGCCGCCCTTTTCGGCGTGCTGACCGGGGACTGGAAGACGGCCTTGCTGTACTGGTCGGTGTTCCTGCTGCTGCAGCTCGTCCCGGGCGTGATCGCCTTCCGGCTCGACCGGGAATCGCTGCGCCCGCTGCTTTTCCTTCCGCTGCAACAGTTCGTCTACCGCCAGCTGATGTACCTCGTGGTCATCCAGTCGGTGATGACGGCGCTGGCGGGCGCCCGGCTGCCCTGGCACAAACTCGATCGCCTCGGCCAGAGCGCTCCACCGAGGTCACTTGTGGACGCTGAGTGACCGTCCGGCGGGGTGGCACCGCCGGAAGGCCGCCTGCGCGGTAACCTCACGAGCACCAAGACCGCAGACCCTTGAGGAGGGCCCGTGTCGGCAGGGCAGATCGCCGCGCTGATCGCCGCAGGAGCATTCGTCGTACTCGTCGTGCTGCTGGCGATCGTGCTGTTCAAGCTCGGCCGGACCCTGGACGAGGCCACGATCGCCATCCGCAAGGCGCACGAGAACACCGACCCGCTGCTGATCGGCGCGAATGAGACGATCACGCACGTCAACACGCAGCTGGAGCGGGTCGACGGCATCACGGCCAACGCGCAGGCCGTCTCCGGCAACGTGTCCGCGCTGTCGTCGGTGTTCACCGCGACGCTCGGCGGTCCGCTGGTGAAGACGGCCGCGCTGTCCTACGGCCTCAGCAAGGCCATCAAGGCCCGCCGGAAGAAGGCGGAAGCGAAAGCCTCCCGTCCGGCGAGGAAGCGGGGCCGCAAATGAAGCGCCTGTTCTGGCTCGGCGTCGGCGTGGTCGCCGGCGTCGCCCTGTCACGCAAAGCGACGGAAACCGCTCGCCAGGCCACGCCCGCGGGGTTAGCCTCGAACCTGGGCGACGCCGTGCGGGAACTCGCGGGCGCCGTCGGTTCGTTCGGCGCGGAGGTCCGCGCCGGGATGAGCGAGCGGGAACAGGAGTTGCACGACATGGTGTCCGAACGGACCGGCTTGAGCACGGCCCCCGTGACCGAGGGCAGGCACGCGGCGCAGTCGCGGCGCCCGGTCCGGCGAGCTCGCCGGGCGGAGGGCTGATCGGGTCGCGTCCGCGACCGGAAGATCCCCAGCCCTTCGCCGTTCCCGCCTGTCCGCATTCCCAGCGCCTTCGCGCGAGCCCGTATACAAGGACGATCCCGTGGAAACACACGAAATCACCAAGCGTTTTCTGAGCCATTTCGAGAACAAGGGACATACGCGCGTCCCGAGCGCGCCGCTGATCCTCGACGACCCGAACCTGCTGTTCGTCAACGCAGGCATGGTCCAGTTCAAGCCGTACTTCCTCGGCGAGGCCCCGCCGCCGTACCCGCGCGCGACCAGCGTCCAGAAATGCGTCCGCACGCCGGACATCGACGAGGTCGGTAAGACGACCCGGCACAACACCTTCTTCCAGATGGCCGGGAACTTCTCCTTCGGCGACTACTTCAAGGAAGGCGCCATCGAGGCGGCCTGGGAGCTGATCACCAAGCCCCAGAGCGAAGGCGGCTACGGCCTCGACCCGGCGCGCATCTGGGCGACCGTCTACGAGGACGACGCCGAGGCGGCGGGTCTGTGGAAGAAGCTCACCGGCCTGCCCGGCGAGCGCATCCAGTCCCGTGACGGCAAGGACAACTACTGGGACATGGGCGTGCCCGGACCCGGCGGCCCGTGCTCGGAGATCTACTACGACCGCGGCCCCGACTACGGCCGCGAGGGCGGCCCGGTCGCCGACGAGGACCGCTACATCGAGATCTGGAACCTCGTCTTCATGCAGGACGTGCGGGGCGACAAGAGCCCGAAGCACGGCCACAAGCCGATCGGTGAGCTGCCGAAGAAGAACATCGACACCGGCATGGGCGTCGAGCGCGTGGCGACGATCCTCCAGGGCGTCGAGAACGTCTACGAGACCGACCTCGTCCGCCCGGTGATCGGCCGCGCCGAGGAGTTCTCCGGCCGCCGCTACGGCTCCGACCACACCGACGACGTCCGCTTCCGCGTCATCGCCGACCACGCGCGCACCGGTGTGCTGCTCATCGGCGACGGCGTCACCCCGGGCAACGACGGCCGTGGTTACGTGCTGCGCCGCCTGCTGCGCCGCATCATCCGCTCCGCGCGCCTGCTGGGCGTGCACGAGCCGGTGCTGCCCGCCTTCGCCGCGGTCGTCCGCGACACGATGGGCCCGACGTACCCCGAGCTGGTGTCCGGTTTCGACCGCATCGAGGACGTCGTTCGCGTCGAGGAGGAGGCCTTCCTCTCCACGCTCACCAGCGGTTCGCGCATCTTCGACCTCGCGGCCGAGGAGACCAAGCGCTCCGGTGGCTCGCTGCTGGCCGGCGACAAGGCGTTCCAGCTGCACGACACCTACGGCTTCCCGATCGACCTGACCCTGGAGATGGCGTCCGAGCAGGGCCTGACCGTCGACGAAGAGGGCTTCCGCACGCTCATGAACGAGCAGCGGCAGCGCGCGAAGGCCGACGCGGCGTCGCGCAAGACCGGTCACGGCGACCTGTCCGAGTACCGCAAGGTGCTGGAGCAGCACGGCGAGACCGAATTCCTCGGCTACACCGACCTGCAGGCCGAGGCGAAGGTCGTCGCGCTGCTGGAAGACGGCGTGCCGGTCTCCCGCGTCGGCGCGGGCAAGAAGGCGGAGCTGGTCCTGGACCGCACGCCGTTCTACGCCGAGAGCGGTGGCCAGGTCGCCGACACCGGTGTGCTGCTCGGCGACGGCGTCGAGCTCAAGGTCCACGACGTGCAGAAGATCGTGCCGGGCCTGTTCGTGCACCGGGTCGAGGTGCTCGACGGCGAGGTCGGCATCGGCAGTGCGCTGACCGGTTCGGTCGACCAGCACCGCCGCCTGTCGATCGAGCGGTCGCACTCCGCGACGCACCTGGTGCACGCCGCCGTCCGCGGCGCGTACGGCAAGCGCGCGGCCCAGGCCGGTTCGCTGAACTCGCCGGGCCGGATGCGCTTCGACTTCACCACCTCCGGCGGGGTGTCGGCCGACGTGCTCACCGAGGTCGAGGAGGAGGTCAACGACTACCTCCAGACCAACGTCGAGGTGAACACCTTCGTCACCACGAAGGACAAGGCCCTCGAACTGGGCGCGGTCGCGCTGTTCGGCGAGAAGTACGGCAACGACGTCCGCGTCGTCGACATGGGCGAGTACTCCCGTGAACTCTGCGGTGGCACCCACGTCGACCGCATCGGCCAGCTCGGCCTGGTGAAGCTCGTGGGCGACTCGTCCATCGGTTCCGGCGTGCACCGCGTCGAGGCGCTCGTCGGCACGGACGCGCTCAAGTACGTCCGCAAGGAGCAGCTGCTCGTCTCGCAGCTCGCGAACACCTTCAAGGTGCCCTCGGAGCAGCTGCCGTCGCGCATCGACGACGTGCTCACCCGGCTCAAGAACGCCGAGAAGGAGATCGAGCAGCTGCGCACCCAGCAGGTGCTCGGCTCGGCGGGATCGCTCGCGGACAAGGCAGAGGACATCGGCGGGATCGCGGTCGTCGCGGAGAAGCTCGGCGAAGGCGTCGACTCGAACGGTCTGCGCGCGCTGGCTTCGGACATCCGCGGCAGGCTCGGCAACCGGCCCGGCGTCGTCGCGCTGTTCGCCCCGCAGGGCGAGAAGGTCGCCTTCGTCGTCGCCACCACGAAGGCGGCGCAGGAGAAGGGCGTCGCGGCGGGCAAGCTCGTCCCGTCGTTCGCCGAGGCGATCGGCGGCCGTGGCGGCGGCAAGCCGGACATGGCCCAAGGCGGGGGCACCAACCCGGCCGGGGCCGACCAGGCCATCGCCTCCCTGCGCGCGGCGGTCGCCCAAGTTGGCTGACGACGCCCCTCAGCGGCGCCCGGATCGGCCTGGGGAGTCCGATCCGGGGCGCGGCAGGCGGCTCGGGGTGGATGTCGGATCCGTCCGGGTCGGGATCGCGCTCAGCGATCCCGACCCCATCCTCGCGAGCCCGCTCGTTACCCTCACTCGCGACGCGGCGGGCGACAAGGACGTCGACCAGCTCGTCGAACTCGTCACGGAACACGACGTGGTCGAAGTCGTCGTCGGCTTGCCGAGGACGCTCAAGGACCGTCACGGCCCCGCGGCCGAAGCGGCACTCGACTACGCCGGGAAGCTCGCCGCCAGGATCGCCCCGGTACCGGTGCGACTGGCCGACGAGCGGTTGACCACGGTGACGGCATCCAGGATGCTGTCGCAGCGTGGGGTGAAGGGACGTAAGCAACGTGCCGTCGTCGATCAGGCGGCCGCGGTCGAGATCCTGCAGGCGTGGATCGACGCGGTAGCGGCACATCGCGCACGGAAGGGCGACACATGACCGAGCCCCACGGCCGGCCCGAACGCCGTCAGGGCGGAAGACGACGGTTGCGGGAGCCTGAAGAGGCCATCCAGCCACCGGCCCCGCCACGTCGACGGCCCGAGCCCCAGCCGACGGGACGACGGCACATCCGGGAGGAACCGCCCGTACGGCGTCCGTCGAAAGAACCGCCGAGAGCCCGCCGGTCACCGGAAGAGCCACCACCGCGGGCCCGGCGCGCCGCCGACGAGCCGCCGCCCCGGGCACCGCGTCCGGCCCCGGCCAGGCGGGCCCCGGAACAGGCGGTCCCTCCGCCGCCCCCCGCGCCCCAGCGGCGGTCCCCCCAGCCGGGTGACCGGGGTATCGGCATGCCCGCCTACGCCCAGGACGAGACCCCCCGTCCCGGCCGCCGCAGGCGCCGCGAGGACGACGGCCCGCTCCCGGACGAGCGGCCGACCGACGTCCTCCCCGCGATCCAGGAGGCGCCGCTGGCCCGGCGCCCCGGCGCGGCTCCTTCTTCGCCGCCTCAGGGCAGCGAAGAGGAATACAACGAGATCTTCGGCGACGACGCGTACGACGACTATGACGAGTACGACGACTACGAGGATTACGAGGACTACGACGACGAGGACCGGGCCGAACCGGAACGCATCGAGGACGAGCGCCCGGAACGTCAGGGGCCGCCACCCAAGAAGCGCAAGAAGAAGCGCGCGCTGGGCTGGATCGCCGCGCTGACGGTGCTCGTCCTGCTCGCCGGCGGCGCCTACTACGGCTTCACCGAGATCTTCGGCTACGACGACTACGAGGGCACCGGCGAGAGCGACGTCCTCGTCCAGGTGGAGAAGGGCGACTCGACGTCGGCGATCGGCAACCGGCTGCAGGCGGCCGGGGTGGTCGCCAGCGGCAAGGCGTTCGTGAAGGCGGGCGAGGACAACACCGCCGTCTCGCGGCTCCAGCAGGGCTACTACGTCATGAAGACGAAGATGTCCGGGGCCAGCGCGGTCGAGAAGATGATCGCGCCCGCGTCGAAGGTCGGCCAGGTCGAAATCCGGCCGTACACCCAGTTCCACGACATCACCCAGCCCGACGGCAAGGTGACGCCCGGGGTGTACACGTTGCTGTCCAAGGCTTCCTGCGCCGACCTGAACGGCACGAGCACCTGTGTGCCGGTCGAGGAACTGCGCAAGACGATCGAGACCGCGGATCTGGCGAAACTGGGCGTCCCGGCGTGGGCCATCGAGCCCGCGACGAACGCCGAGCACAAGGACCGGCGCCTCGAAGGGCTGATCGCCCCGGGTATCTACAACATCAAGCCCGGTTGGACGGCCGAAGAACTGCTCACCTACGCCGTGAAGACGTCGGCGGAGCGCATCCTCAACGCCGGGCTGAGCGAGCAGTCGAAGGGCGAGGGCAAAACGCCGTACGAGACGCTCGTCATCGCGTCGATCATCGAACGCGAGGCGGTGAAGGCCGACTTCGGGAAGATCTCGCGGGTCATCTACAACCGGATCGACGAGAAGATGCGGCTCGAGATGGACTCGACGATCAACTACGTCCTCGACCGGCCGACCCTGCTCACCAAACCCGAAGAACGGGAAAAAGCGGGCGCCTACAACACCTACAAGTCGGTCGGCCTGACCCCGACACCGATCGCGGTCCCGAGCGCGGAGGCGATCCAGGCCGCGCTGAAGCCGACGGCGGGGGAGTGGCTGTTCTTCGTCAAATGCGAGAAGAACGGGCTTTCCTGCTTCGCGGTGACCTTCGAGGACCACCGGAAGAACCGGGACGACGCGGTGAGGCGCGGTGTCATCTGACCGCAAGGCCGCGATCCTCGGGAAACCGGTCGAACACTCGCTCTCGCCCGTCCTGCACGGTGCCGCGTTCCGCGCGCTGGGTCTGGACGGCTGGACCTACGAGCGGGTCGAGATGGACGGTCCCGGGCTGCCCGCGTTCGTCGACGGCCTCGGTCCGGAGTGGACCGGGCTCTCGGTGACGATGCCCGGGAAGCGGGCCGCGCTGGACTACGCCGACGAGGTCACGCCGCGCGCGGCGGCGGTCGGCGCGGCGAACACGCTGGTGCGCCGGGAATCCGGCTGGCTGGCGGACTGCACCGACGTCGACGGCGTCACCGAGGCGCTGCGGATCGCGGGGGAGTACACGCCCGGCCCGGACGACGCCGCCGTCGTCCTCGGTGCGGGCGGGACGGCCGCTGCGGCCGTCGTCGGGCTGGCCTCGCTCGGCGTGCGGACGGTCCGGCTCGTCGTGCGGGATCCGGCACGGGCGGCGGAAACGGTCGAGGCGGCCCAGCGGGCCGGGCTCGACGTCGAGGTCCTGCGCTGGGCCGAAGCCGACTTCGGGAAGCTCGCGGCCGATTCGGCGGTGCTGGTGAACACCGTGCCCCCGGACGCCGTGCGGCCGCATCTCGCGGAGCTGTCCGGGATCGGATGCGTCCTCGACGTCATCTACCACCCCTGGCCCACCGCGCTCGCCGAAGCCGTCGCCGAGCGGGGCGGGCGGCTCGCAACCGGGCTGGACATGTTGCTGCATCAGGCTTTCGGGCAGTCCGAGTACTTCACCGGGCAGCCCGCGCCGCGGGCGGAGATGCGGGACGCGCTGCGTGAGGCGACCGGCGGGATCCTTTCCCTGCCGATCGGCTGAGCGGACCACGGGAGGCCAGGTCGCACGGCTCGGCGGGTGGTGAAGGCCTCCTTGAGGGACTTGGATTCGTTGATGAAGGATTTGGGACAGTGAACGTCCCAAATCCTTCATCGACAACGCTCCACCCGAGCGGGTCACGTTTGCGCAGGTAGCGGGTGAGGCGTCGGCCCGTCGTGCGGCTGGGGTACAGCGTCAAAAGGTCGCCAATCGGACAATTCCACCGAGCGACCGTCCTCTGTGGACATCCAAGCGACATCGCTCAAGTTTCTTGCATTGACCTTCAGGGGGAGGCCTTCACGGACCGGTGAGCGGAACCTTCTTCGTGAAAGCGCCTGACAAGATCGCCTGAGTTCGATAATCTGGTCGACTGCCTTGAGGAAGGAACAAGGGGTCGATGCCTAAACCCGATCGAGACCACTACACCGAAGAAGACATCAACAACTCCTGGGTCGACGAGGCTCCGGTCATGAATTCCACCGTCACCCTGGCCGAGTACGACCCGGAGTGGCCTGAGCTGTTCGACCGGGAAGCCAAGCGCATCAGGGGGATCCTGGGGGAACGCGCACTGGTCCTGGAGCATGTCGGCTCCACGTCGGTGCCGGGACTGTGTGCGAAACCGATCATCGACATCATGCTGATCGTCGCGGATTCGGACGACGAGGAAACCTACGTGCCGCAGCTGGAGGCCGAGGGCTACAAACTCGTCATCCGCGAGCCGGACTGGGAGAAGCACCGCTGCTTCAAAGGTCCGGACACGAACATCAACCTGCACGTCTACTCGCCGGACAACGGCCAGACCGAGCGCTACCGTCTCTTCCGGGACCGTCTCATCGCGCACGAGGACGAGCGGAAGCTCTACGAGGCCAAGAAGCGCGAACTGGCGTCGCGCACCTGGAAGTACATCCAGCACTACGCCGACGCCAAGAACGACGTGGTCGACGAGATCATCGAGCGGGCGCGCGCGGCCCAGTACGACGGGTTCGCGCGGCTCTACGCGGCGCACGCCGAGACCAGCAGCACCAACGCCCACTACGACCGTCCCGCCATCGTGGAGCTGGCCGGGGACGTGGCGGGCAAACGGGTGCTGGACGTCGGCAGCGCGGCGGGACACCTGAGCGCCCTGCTCGCGGAGAAGGGCGCGGACGTCCTCGGTGTCGACGCCAGCTCGGGCATGGTCGCCGTCGCCAGGGAGAAGTTCGGGCACGTCGCGAAATTCGAGACGGCGGACGTGTCGCGGCCGATGCCTTTCGTGGAGGACGCTTCGATCGACGTCATCACGGCGTCGCTGGTGCTGCACTACCTGAAGGAGTGGGCGCCGGCGCTGGCGGAGTTCCGGCGGGTGCTCAAACCGGGCGGGCTCCTGGTGTTCTCGGTGCATCATCCGGGCGAGGACTGGCGGTGGTTCGAAAAGCGGAACTACTTCCAGCTCGAACTCCTGGAGGACGAGTTCCCGCCGGGGCAGCCGGTCCGTTTCTACCGGCGGCCGTTGAGCTGGACGTTCGGCGCGGTGCGGGACGCCGGGTTCGCCGTCGACAGGCTGGTCGAGCCGATGCCGGACGAGGCGATCGCCGAATCGGATCCGCGGTGGTACGCGAAACTGCGGACCGAACCACGGTTCCTGTACTTCCGGACCATCCGGGAGTCCTGACCCACGCCGCGTTTAGTCCTCTGGATGCGGTTTTCCCCTATCGCATTCAGAGGACTAAATGCGTGTCAGGCGACGTCGTCCCGCTTCGACAGGTCCCGGATCAGCGAAACGATCTCCCGGCTGACCGGGCGCAGCACCCGCAACCGCGAAAGCCCCACCAGCCGCGCGATCAGCGGCACCGTCCGTTCCACCAGGATCCGGCTGCGTTTCTGCCCGGCGGACCGGTCGTGGACCCAGAACAGCACGACCCCCATCTGGTACAGCCACAGCAGATCGGGCAGATCGTCGCGCAGATCCGGGTCGAGTTTGACGTCGGAGTCGGCGATGACGTCGCGCATCAGGCCGACGGAGGCGTCCCGCGCCGGCGAAGACTCCTCGCTGAACGGGCTCAGCGGCGAGTCCGGGTCGGCGGCGTTGACGAAGAACTGGGTGCCGAAGCGGTGGTACGGCTCGGCGACGTCGAGCCAGGTGAGCAGGACGGTCTTGAGCCGGGCGCTGAAGTCCCGCTCACCTTCGATCGCCTGGCGCGCGGCCGTCAGGTGCGCCTTCGCGATCTCGTCGTAGAAACCCTGGATCAGCTGGTCTTTCGAGGCGAAGTAGTAGTAGGCGTTCCCGACCGACACGCCCGCTTCGGCGGCGATGGCCCGCATGGTCGTGCGGTCGTAGCCGTTCTCCGCGAACAGCCGCAACGCGGTCGCCACGATCAGTGACCTGGTTTCCTCACTCTTCGCCACCACTGCACGTTATCCGGTCAGGGCGCGGGGTGCGGAGCGGGCGCCGGGTAGCCGGGGTAGGGCGGCGGCACCGGCGCGGGCCGTTCGGTCGCGTGGTTGAGGTGCTTGCGCCGGATCCCGTTGAACACCAGCACGTTCCCGACGTGCATCACGCCGAGCACGAGCGCCACGGTGCCGACCTTGACCGACAGCATCTCGAAGACGTCGCGCGCGTCGAGGACGGTGTCGTCGCTGGTCAGGAACAGGGTCACGAAACCCAGGCTGACCAGGTAGAACCCGACGACGAGCAGCTGGTTCACCGAATGCGCCAACGCTTGTTTGTCCTGGAAGACGTCTTCCAGGAACGTCTTGCCGTGCCTGCTCAGCGTGCGCGCGACCAGCACGGTCAACGGCACGGTGATGACCAGGTAGAGCGCGTAGGCCATGACTACGGGTTGCATGGGGACCTCCTTTTGAACGTGTTCAAGAAGAACCGTAGCCCAGATTTTGAACGCGTTCAAGAGATGCTGTTCACCTGAACCTCACCCCACCGGTCACGACGGATGCGTAAGGTCGCCTCGAACTCTGGGAGGTAAGGAACGTGAAACGCATCGCCGCCGTGCTCACCTCGGGCGCCTTGCTCGCCGGGACGCTGCTGGCCGCCACACCGGCGCAAGCCGCCGCCGGGCAGAACGTCCGCTTCGCGACGTACAACGCTTCGCTCAACCGCGGGGCCGCCGGTCAGCTCGTGACCGACCTGTCGCAGCCGGGCAACGCGCAGGCGAACGAGGTCGCCGAGGTGATCCAGCGCAACCGGCCCGACGTGCTGCTGATCAACGAATTCGACTACGTGCCCGGCAACCGCGCCGCGGACCTGTTCCGCGAGAACTACCTGATGCGCGGCCAGAACGGCGCCGCCCCGATCGACTACCCGTACGCCTTCACCGCGCCCTCGAACACCGGCGTCGCGACCGGCTTCGACCTCGACCGCGACGGCAAGGTCGGCGGCGGCAACGACGCGCACGGCTTCGGTCTCTTCGAGGGCCAGTACGGCATGCTCGTGCTGTCGAAGTACCCGATCGACACTCACAGCGTGCGGACGTTCCAGAAGTTCCTCTGGAAGGACATGCCGGGCGCGCTGCTGCCCGACGACCCGGCCACCCCCGCGCCGAACGACTGGTACTCGCCGCAGGCGCTCGACGTGCTGCGCCTGTCGTCGAAGTCCCATTGGGACGTTCCGATCCGGGTCGGCCGTTCGACCGTGCACTTCCTGGCCGCGCATCCGACGCCGCCCACCTTCGACGGTCCCGAAGACCGCAACGGCACCCGCAACAACGACGAGATCCGCTTCTGGGCGGACTACGTGACCCCGGGCAAGGGCCGCTACATCCACGACGACCGCGGCCGTCGCGGCGGGCTGGGCGCGCACGAGAAGTTCGTCATCGCCGGCGACCACAACTCCGACCCGCTCGACGGCGACAGCGTCCCAGGCGCCATCTCACGCCTGCTGAACGCGCCGCGCGTCATCGAGACCCGGCCGGGGAGCGAAGGCGGCGTACGGGCGGCTCAGGACCAGGCGGGCGCCAACATCGGCCAGAAGGGCGACCCGTACTTCGACACCGGCGACTTCAACGACAAGGCGCCGGGGAACCTGCGGATCGACTACGTCCTGCCGTCGAAGGGCCTGTTCCCTTGGCGTGCCGAGGTCTTCTGGCCGCTGCCCGAGTCACCGCTGGCCCGGCTCAACGACGCCTCGGACCACCACCTGGTGCGCGTCGACGTGTTCGTCCCGCGCCGGTAGGGCTCAGCGGGCGCCGAGCAGCGCCGCGCCCGGGCCGGTCAAGGTGGCCAGCCCGGTGTTCCGGCCACTCACGGCCAGGAGCAGGTCGACGAGCGGGCCCCGGACTTCCTCGGGGCCCGTTCCGCCGGTCCAGTCGGCGTCCGTGGCGATCAGCCGGAGACCCTTGCAGCGTTTCTTCGCGCCCCAGAACGGGCTGACGAGCAGGTGCTCCAGCGCCGCGATGGCGGGCTTCTCCGGCATCGGCCGCGCGATACCGAGCGGGCGGGCGACGTCCTGGCCGTGGATGAGCACGTCGGCGAGCGGGTCGATCGGTTTGGCGCCGGGCGAGCGGCGGGCCGATCCGGCGTCCTCGCGGATCTGGGCGACGAGTTCGGCGGGGGAGAACCGGGCGGCGTAGGCGATGGCCTGGCCGGTGTTCATCCGGTCCCAGTTCCCCTTGGCCTTCACGATGCCGGCGAGGGTGTCCTTGAGCCGGTTCCTCGTCGTCTGCGCCAGGTGGCCCGCCATCGCGTGGACCGTCCACTCCGGACACAACGTCTTCGCGGACCAGTCCTCGTCGTCGAGCCCCTCCAGCAGATCAGCGAAGCTCAGCCGCTCCGCTTCGGTCCAGGCCAGGATCCCGCCCTCGTGCATTCGTTCCTCCGGTCACCGTTGTCCGAGCGCCTTGACCGCCTCTTCGGAGGTCTCCATGACGATCGTGTGGTAGCTCTCGATCCGCGAGACGATCGCCTCGCGCGGGCCCGTCAGCCAGGCCTCACTGCCATAGAACTCGCGTTCCTGCCGTTCGTGTTCTTCGAGAGAGCCGAATGCGCGGATCAGGTAGGCCTCTTCGTGTCCGTCCTCGGCGACCAGCGACCGTCCGAAGTCGACGACCCGCAGCCCCGCGCGCTCCAGCAGGGGCACGGACTCTTCGCGCATCACGCGGAGGAATTCCTCGCTCGTCCCGGGCTGCAGCCGGTAGGTGCGGACTTCCAGGATCATGGTGGCCTCCCCAGGCATGGTTTCGGCGCCGACTCTAGCCTGGGGAGCATGAAGATCGCGATTCTCGACGACTACCAGGAAGTGGCGCTCGGTTTCGGGGACTGGGACTCCCTCGGTGCCGAGATCGAGGTGTTCACGAAGCCGTTCGCGGATCCCGCCGACGTGGTGGGCCGTCTGCGTGACTTCGAGGTCGTGGTGGCGATGCGCGAACGCACCCGCTTCCCCGCCGAAGTCCTCGACCGGCTGCCCGCGCTCAGGCTGCTGGTGAGCACCGGCCACCGCAACGCCGCGATCGACGTGGCCGCCGCCCGGCGCAACGGCGTGGTCGTCTCGTCCACCGGGTACATCGCGGCCCCCGCGGCGGAGCACACCTGGGCGCTGATCCTCGCCGCCGCGCGGAACGTGCCGGTGGAGTCGCGGAACATGCGTGAGGGCGGCTGGCAGACCACGGTCGGCACGATCCTGTCCGGCAAGACGCTCGGGCTGCTCGGGCTCGGCAGGCTCGGCGCCGGCGCGGCCAAGATCGGCCAGGCGTTCGGCATGGAGACCATCGCGTGGAGCCAGAACCTCACCCAGGAGAAGGCCGACCCGCACGGGGTGACCGCGGTGTCGAAGGACGAACTGTTCGCCCGCGCGGACGTCCTGTCGGTCCATCTGGTGCTCAGCGGCCGCAGCCGCGGGCTGGTCGGCGCGGCCGAACTCGCCGCGATGAAGCCGACGGCGATGCTGGTCAACACCTCGCGCGGACCGATCGTGGACGAGGCCGCACTGGTGGACGCCTTGCGCCGCAAGGAGATCGCGGTCGCCGCACTGGACGTCTACGACGTGGAGCCGTTGCCGTCGGAGCATCCGCTGCGGACGCTGGACAACGTCGTGCTCACCCCGCACATCGGCTACGTCACCCGGGAGGCCTACGAGATCTTCTACCGCGACGCGGTCGAGGACATCGCGGCCTTCCAGGCGGGTTCGCCGATCCGTGTCATGGAGTAGAGCCGCGCAGCTCCGCCAGTACGGCGTCGGTGTAGGGCGGCCAGACCTCGGCCGCCCACGGGCCGAAGGCGCGGTCGGTGAGCGCGACGCAGGCGGCACCGGCGTCGGGGTCGACCCAGAGGAAGGTGCCGGACTGCCCGAAGTGGCCGAAGGTCCGCGGCGAGCTCGACGAACCGGTCCAATGTGGACTCTTGTGGTCGCGGATCTCGAAGCCGAGGCCCCAGTCGTTCGGCTTCTGGTGGCCGAAACCGGGCAGGACACCGGAAAGTCCGGGGAAGACCACGGAAGTCGCCTCGCGCACCGTTTCGGCGGCGATGAGCTTAGGGGCCTGCAGTTCGGCGGCGAACGCGACCAGGTCGTCCACAGTGGACTCCGCGCCCGAAGCGGGGGAGCCGGTCAGTTTGGTCGCCTTCATGCCCAGCGGCTGGAAGAGCGCCTCCGCCTGATAGTCGGCGAAGGGGATGCCGGAATGCTCGGTGAGCGCGTCGGCGAGCTGTTCGAAGCCGGCGTTGGAGTACAGGCGCCGGTTGCCGGGCGCGGCCATCGCCTTGTGCTCGTTGAAGGCCAGGCCCGAGGTGTGCGCGAGCAGATGCCGGATCGTGGAGCCCTCCGGCCCGGCGGGAGTGTCGAGCTCGACGACGCCCTCTTCGATGGCGATCAGCGCGGCGTAGGCCGTGAGCGGTTTGGTCACCGACGCCAGCCGGTACACCTTCGTCGGGTCGCCGTGCGTGCCCAGCACGTCACCGGCGGCGGTCACCACGGACGTGGCGGCGTTGTCCACCGGCCACTGTTCGATCCTGCGCACGCTTTCCATGCCAACACCCTACGAAGCCCGGGCCGGTCGGGGCGGCCCGGGCTTCGCAGAGAGTGGGGTCAGGCGTCGAGGTCGGTCGCCACCAGCTCGGCGATGGCGTCGACGGCCGCCTCGGCCCCCTCACCCTCGGCACTGATGATGACCTCGTCGCCGTAACCGGCGGCGAGCGTCATCAGGTTCAGCACGCTGCCGGCCGCGACCGGGTCACCGCCCGCCTTGGCGATGTGCACCGCGACGGGCTGCGCCGCGGCCGCCTTGGCGACCGTCGCCGCGGGCCTGGCGTGCAGGCCCACCTTGCTGGCCACGGTGACGCGTTTCTCCGGCATGTTCTTTCCCTTTCGTGCCTTTGGTTCTGCTGAGCTGAAACTACTTGACGGGCTTCGCCGCGGTGGCTTCGAGATCCGCCTCGATGGCGTCGTCCTCGCGGCCGGGGGTCCGCAGGTTCCACTTCTTGATCACGAACCGGAAGATCACGTAGTAGACGACCGCGTAGGCGAGACCGATCGGGATGAGCAGCCAGACGTTGCCGCTCGCCGCCGGGAGACCGCTGTTGAGCGCGAAGTCGATCGCACCGGCCGAGAAACCGAAGCCGAGGTGGATGTCGAGCGCGTTCACCAGTGCCAGCGACGTACCGGTCAGGACCGCGTGGATCAGGTACAGCGGCCACGCGACGAACATGAACGAGAACTCGATCGGCTCGGTGATACCGGTCAGGAACGAGGTCAGCGCACCGGCGATCATCACACCGCCGACGATCTTCTTCTGGCTGGGCTTGGCGCTCTGCCAGATCGCCAGCGCCGCGGCGGGGATGGCGAACATGAAGATCGGGAAGAACCCGGTCATGAAGGTACCGCGGGTCGGGTCGCCCTCGAAGAACTTCGTGAGGTCACCGCCGTCGAAGATGAACCACACCGGCACGTTCAGCAGCTGGTGCAGACCGACCGGGATCAGCAGGCGGTTGAGCACACCGTAGATACCGCCACCGACCACCGGGGCGCCGGTGACCGCTTCACCCGCGGCCTGGATGCCGTCGTTGACCCAGTGGAAGACCAGGCCCAGCGGCACCGCGAGGACCATCAGGGTCACCGCGGTGATGATCGGCACGAACCGGCGGCCGCCGAAGAAGGCCAGGTACGGCGGCAGCTTGATGCGGTAGAACTTCTGCCACAGCAGGGCGGTGACCAGGCCGACGATCACACCGGCCAGCACGCTGTAGGGCCACTTCATCGGGTTGAGCATCAGGCCCGCGGGCTTCTCGGGGTTCCAGCCGGGCAGCTCGGAGAACGGCGCGAAGACCTGGAGGACGCTGGTGAACACGAAGAAGCCGACCACGGCGGCCAGCCCGGTCGCGCCGTCGCTCTTCCGGGCGAAGCCGACGGCGATACCCACCGCGAACAGGAGCGGCAGCCAGCTGAACAGCGAGTTGCCCGCCGCGCCGAGCACTTCGGCGACCTTGTCCCAGCCGAGGCCGTCCTTGCCGAGCAGGTCGGGTTGGCCGAACCTGTTGAGGAGCGCGGCGGCGGGCAGGGCGGCGATGGGGAGCATGAGGCTACGGCCGAAGCGCTGAAGCCCGGCCAGTCCCTTGCCTTTGCCCTTCGCCCCCTCCGCGGTGGTGGAGCTCATCGGGTACCTCCGTAGTGAGGATGGTGACCGGAATCCGGGGTGTTCCGGTCCAGCTGCATGGTGACCTGGTAGTGATCGCCCCGGTACCAGGAAGTCATGTCTTCGATCGGTTCCCCGTTGACGCTGGAGACCCGGCGGAAGACAAGAAGCGGACTGCCGGCGCGCATGCCGAGCAGGCGTGCCGTTTCGCGGTCCGCGGATTCGGCCCAGACCGTCTGCCACGCGTGATCCGGGCGCAGGTCGTACGACTGGGCGAGTTGGACGTACAACGATCGGGTGAGATCGAGGTCGAGCAGACCGGGCATCCGGCCCGCGTGATACCAGCCGCGTTCGACCGCCAGCGGCACCCCGTCGGCACGGCGGAGCCGGACCAGGTGGTGCGCCGGGGTCCCGGCGGCCAGGCCGAGGGCGTGCGCCGAGGGGGCGGGCGGGACCTCGGTGGCGGTCTTGACGACCTCCGTGGTCGGCGTCATCCCGCGACGGCGCATGTCCTCGGTGAAGGACATCAGGTAGAGCTGCAGTTCCATCCGCCTCGCGGCGGTGAACGTCCCCTTGCCGCGCACCCGCGACAAGAGCCCTTCTTCGACCAGCTTGCCGATCGCCGAACGGACCGTGAGCCTCGACACCTGATAGGTCTCGGCGAGGTCACGTTCCGAGGGGATCGGCGAGCCGGGGGGTAGCTCACGCTCCACCGTGCGGCGCAGAATCTCCCGCAGCTGGGCGTGCTTGGGCGTCGGTCCGTTGATCACACGGTCGGACGGCGGCAGCTGCGCCGAAGCGCTCATGACGGTCACCGTCCTTTCGGGCCGGTCTGTTCGGGTAACCCGTACTCGCATCTGGTCCGGAAGATTGGTACGTTCCGGTCTAGACCAATGATCCGATGGGGCAGGATGCTCCGTCGCACGAGCGGGTGTCAACCACCGTTACGCGTTCGTGGCCAGGGATCGGGTGCGAGTCGGCGAACGGCGTAGTACAGCTGGTTCGCATGTGGGAAACCGACAGGGAACAGGGAGACCGCGATGGCGGATGACAGGGCGGAAAAGATCCTCGCGGGCCTCGGCGGTGCCGAGAACGTCATCGAGGTCGAGGGGTGCATCACCAGGCTCCGTTGTGAGCTCGAAGACATAAGCCTGCTCGACGAGGCGGCGCTGAAGGCCGCCGGCGCGATGGGCGTCGTGCGCATGGGCGCCGGTGTCCAGGTCATCGTGGGCCCCGAGGCCGACAACATCGCCAGTGAGATCGAGGATCTGCTGTGAGTCTCGAGATCCTCAGCCCGGTGAGCGGCAAGACGACCGCTATGACCGAAGTGCCCGACCCGGTCTTCGCGCAGGCCATGGTCGGCCCCGGCATCGCGGTCCTGCCCTCGGGCGGGCGCCAGGACGCGGTCGCCCCGGTGGACGGGACGGTCGTCACGCTGCACCCGCACGCGTTCGTGGTGGCCACCGAGGACGGTCGCGGCGTGCTGGTCCACCTGGGGATCGACACGGTGAAGCAGAAGGGCGAGGGATTCACCCTCCACGTCGTCAAGGGTGAGGCCGTCCGTGCCGGGCAGCCGGTCGTCGGCTGGGACCCCGACGCGGTGAAGGCCGCGGGCTACTCGCCGATCGTGCCCGTGGTGGCGCTCGACGCGAAGGCGGAGGTCCTTTCCGGACTGCTCACCGGTGGCGACGTCGAGGCGGGCGACCCGATTTTCACCTGGGACAGCTGAAAGCTTGCGAAAGGGTCCCTTTAGGACGGTTAGAACGTCCTAAAGGGACCCTTTTCGTATTTCTAGGCCGTGACGACTTGGCCGTTGGTGACCTTGACCGCGATCGAGGGCAGCGGCTGGTCCGCCGGTCCCTTTTTGACCGCGCCGGTCGCGGCGTCGAAGATCGAGTTGTGGCAGGGACATTTCAGCTCCGCGCCCTCGGGGACGACCGCGCACCCCTGATGGGTGCAGATCGCGCTGAACGCGGCCGCCGTGCCTTCGGCGGTCCTGGTGACGATGACGTCTTTGCCGTCGGCCGTCTTGGCGGCCTTCGCCTGGCCGACCTGGAGGTCGGAGAGCGCGGTCAGGGTCTCGCCCGGCGCCGCGGCGGGCGGCGCGGCGGTCGAACCGGACGGTTTGCTGTCGCTTCCGCAGGCCGTGAGGGCCACGGCCCCGGCGGCGGCACCGGCGACGGCGGCGCCGGTGGTCAGGACCTTGCGGCGGGAGTGGAGTTCGGCAGTCATGCCCATACACACGGTCCGGGCACCCATCCGGTTCAATTTCGCCGGCCATCAGGTGCCGGATTGAACCGCGAGGCCCTCTTTTCCGTGTTCAAGGGCATAGGGGAACCGAACACGCGGGAAAGAGATACGGACATGATCCGGTGGCTGTTGCGGGCGGTGGTGGCGGCGGGCCTCCTCGGCTCGGCATGGGTGCATTACGTCGTATGGCAGGACTGGGCCTCGGAAACGGACGTGGTCGGCCCGCTCTTCCTGGTGAACGTCGTGGCGGGTGCGGTCATCGCGATCGCCGTCCTGGTCTGGCACCACTGGCTTCCCGCGCTCGCGGCGATCGGCTTCGGCCTGGCCACGCTGGGCGCGTACGTGCTCTCGCTGACCACAGGGTTCTTCGGAGTCTCGGAACGCTTCACCACCCAGGCCGAGCTCTGGGGCCTGATCACCGAAGTGGCTTGCGTGGTCTTCGCCCTCCCGCTGCTCCTCAACCGCGAAAGCACGGATCGGTGAAGGAATTCGCGGAGGACCGGCTGATGCGGGCTCTGCACGACGAGCACGCGGCGGCACTCTGGTCCTACGCGCTGCACCTCACCAGCGGCGACCGGGTCCGCGCGGAGGACGTCGTCCAGGAGACCCTGCTGCGGGCCTGGCGCAACGCCAAGGTGCTCGACCAGACCGAGGGCTCGGCGCGGGGCTGGCTGTTCACCGTGGCGAGACGGATCGCCATCGACGACTGGCGGGCCGCCGAGGCGCATCCGGAGGTGGTGACCGGTCAACCGCCCGAAACGGCGGTCACGGACGGCACGGAACGGGCGGTCCAGGGCTGGCTGGTCGCCGAAGCGCTCGGTGAGCTCTCGCCGAGGCATCGGGACGTCCTGGTCCTGTGCTATTTCCAGGGTTACTCCGTCGCCGACGCTGCGAAGCGGCTGGGTGTGGCCGAAGGGACGATCAAGTCGCGGACGCATTACGCGTTGCGGGCGCTGCGGCTGATATTGGAGGAAAGAGGGGTGACTCAATGACCGACCCCTTCGCCACCTACGACGCGGCCTACGTGCTCGGTGCGTTGTCCCCGGAAGACCGGTCCGCCTACGAGAAACACCTTCGCGTCTGTGACCGGTGCGCGGCGTCCGTGCGCGACCTGGCCGGGATCCCCGGACTGCTCGCCCAGGCGGGCGCTCCGGCCCTGCTGGAGGACGAACCGGCGCCCTCGCCGGATCTCCTGCCGACCGTGCTCAAACGGGTCCGCCGGGGAAGGCGGATCCAACGGGCGATCACCACCACCGCGGCGGGGTTGGCCGTGGCCGCCGGCGTCGCGCTCGTCGTCGTCCTGACCGGGCCGATGGCGGCGGCGGGCGACCCGATGACCCCGCTCGGCGACTACCCGGTGACCGCCGAAGTCGCCATGTCCGCCACGGACACCGGCACGAAGGTCGACATGACGTGCAGCTACGGCGGCAACCGCACCGGGGACTACATCCTGGTCGCCGTCGGCGCCGACGGCGGCACCAGCGAACTCGCGTCCTGGCGCGCGATGCCCCAGGACACCGCGCATATCGTGGTCGGCACCGCGATGCGGACCGGGGACATCAAGGCGCTCGAGATCCGCACGCCGTCGGGTCTCCCGCTGCTGCGGATGAACCCCTGATCCCGGTGTCATGACAGGTCTTCGGGGCCAGGCGCGGGGTGGATTGGGTCCAGTTGGTCGTGAGTGGCGTTTCGGGTTCTAACCCGAAACGCCACTCACGACCAACCCGGCAGCCATCTCGCCGCGCGCCCCTGCGTGAACGGTCCGTTCACGACTTCCGCACCCTCGCCCCACCTGCCGAAAGTGCGTGAGAGTCCCTGTCACGAAAAGAAAATCTTGCCGCCCGTCCGCCACCGGACGCACTCTTGATCTCGTGTTCACGCCGATCGCCTTCGCGGTGGCGGGCGCCGGATCGGCGCTCGCCACGCGCTCCTGCTTGCGCCGGGCCGGAGCGCCGATCACGGCGTGGGCCGCCGCCCTCACCGCGGTGGCGCTCGTCGCGGTCTGCCTCAGGTACCAGTCGGGAGCCTGGCCCTCGTGGTGGCTCGCGGTCCCGGCCGTGCTGACCGTCTTCGCGGTCCCGCTCGCGCTCGCCGACCTCAAGTACCGTCGCCTGCCCGACATCCTCACCCTGCCCGCGTACCCGGCACTGGCCGTCGCGCTGGCGATCGCCGCGTACGGGGGAGGGGCCGCCATCGCGTGGCGGGCGGTGCTGGGCGCGCTGGTCTTCGGCGGGGCGCACGCGCTCGTGCACGCGGTGTCGCCGCGCTCGCTCGGCGCGGGGGACGTGAAGCTCGCCGGGAGTCTCGGCGCGGTCCTCGCCGCGACGGGCTGGCCGTCGATCGTGCTCGGCGCGGTCGCTGCCGTGTTACTGAGCGTGGCGCTCGCGGTGGGCGGGCCACGGCATCCCACGGTGCCGCACGGGCCCGGTCTCCTGGTCGCGGCGTGGGCGCTCGCCGTCTTCGCCGGACCGGGTCCTGGATAGCCCGGCCTGTACTGGGACAGAGAGGAGGTTGTGACAGGATCTGTCAGGTGTTGCGCTGGATAACCGCAGGGGAATCGCACGGACCCGCCCTCGCCGCCATCCTGGAAGGGATGCCCGCCGGGGTCGAGGTCACCACCGCCGAAGTGGGCGAGCAGCTCGCGCGCCGGAGGCTCGGCTTCGGCCGCAGCCCCCGGATGGGCTTCGAGACCGACCACATCGAGTTCACCGGCGGTGTCCGGCACGGGCTCACCCAGGGTGGCCCCGTCGCGGTCCAGATCGAGAACGCCGAGTGGCCCAAGTGGGAGAAGGTCATGTCGGCCGATCCCGTGCCCGCCGAGGAGCTGGAAGGCCTCGCGCGCAACGAGCCGCTGACGCGTCCCCGGCCCGGCCACGCCGATCTGCCCGGCATGCAGAAGTACGGTTTCCCCGAGGCCCGTCCGGTGCTGGAGCGTGCGAGCGCCCGCGAGACGGCGTCCCGCACGGCGCTCGGCACGGTGGCCCGCGCGTACCTCAAGCAGCTGCTCGGGGTCGAGATCCTCAGCCACGTCGTGTCCATCGGCGGCGCCTCGGCGCCCGAGGGGCCGCTCCCGGTGCCGTCGGACCTCCCGGCCATCGACGAGAGCCCGGTCCGCGCCTTCGGCCAGGAGGGGACCGACGCGATGGTCGCCGAGGTCGACGCCGTGCGGAAGGCGGGTGACACCGTCGGCGGCGTGATCGAGGTGATCGCCTACGGTCTGCCGCCGGGCCTCGGCTCGCACGTCCACTGGGACCGCAGGCTCGACGCCCGCCTCGCCGGCGCGCTCATGGGAGTTCAGGCGATGAAGGGCGTGGAGGTCGGCGACGGCTTCACCACGGCCAAGCGCTGGGGCAGCCAGGCACACGACGAGATCGACCGCGGCACCGGACCGGTCGGGGTGACCCGCCGGTCCAACCGCGCGGGTGGGCTCGAAGGCGGCATCACCAACGGCGAGCCGCTGCGCGTGCGGGTCGCCATGAAGCCGATCTCGACCGTCCCCAAAGCACTGTCCACTGTGGATGTCACCACCGGCGAACCCGCGGTGGCCATCCACCAGCGTTCCGACGTCTGCGCGGTACCCCGCGCCGGGGTCGTGCTGGAGTCGGTGGTCGCGCTCGTGCTCGCGGACGCCGCGCTGGAGAAGTTCGGCGGCGACTCGCTGATCGAGGGCAAGCGCAACGTCGAGGCGTACCTGAAGGCGCTCGAGGAGCGCTGGTGACCCCTCGCGCGGTGATCATCGGACCGCCGGGCTCGGGCAAGAGCACGGTCGGCCCGGCGCTCGCCGCCCGGCTCGGTCTCGCCTTCCGCGACAGCGACGACGACATCGTCGCGAGCGTGGGCAAGCCCATTACCGACATCTTCGCCGAGGAGGGCGAGCCCGCCTTCCGCGCGCTGGAGGAGGAGATGGTCGCGAAGGCGCTGGCCGAACACGAAGGCGTCCTCTCCCTGGGCGGGGGCGCGCCGATCACGCCGGGCACCCGCGAACGGCTGGCCGGGCACACCGTGATCTTCCTGAACGTCGGGATGGCCGCGGGTGTCCAGCGCGCCGGGCTCTCGACCGCGCGCCCGCTGCTGGCCGGGGTGAACCCCCGCGCCACCTACAAGGCGCTCCTCGACGCGCGCCTGCCGGTGTACCGCGAGGTGGCCACGTTCGAGATCGAGACCGACCAGCTGACCGCCGACGAGGTCGTCGAGGCCGCCCTCATCGGGCTGACCGAGATCAGCAAGGAACGAGCATGAAACGCACCATCGCCGGCGTCCTGCTCGGCGTCGTGGCCTTGGGCCTGACCGCGTGCGGCGAGGAGAAGCAGCCTCCCGGCGCGGACGTCGTCCAGACCGGCGTGGCCAGCAGCCCCGCGCCGGAGGCGGATGTCGCGGCCGACGTCAAGGTCACCAAATGCGATAGCAACAGCTACACCCCGAAGATCACCATCGAGGTCACCAACAGCACCGGTGAGGACGCGCGGTACGCCGTCACCATCGCGATCAAGGACGCCGAGGGCAAGGCCGCCGGCGAGGCGCTGTTCGTGAAGAACCGGATGACACCAGGCCAGAAGGTGACCGAAGAGATCCCGGGGGACACCCCGGTCAAGGGCAAGATCACCTGCGAGGTCGCGAGGGCCAAGCGGCTTCCGCCGAAGTGAGGGGAACGATGACCGAGCCGGTCCGCATCACCGTCAACACCGCCAAGCCCTACGACGTCGTCATCGGCCGCGGCCTGCTCGGCGAGCTCACCGAGCAGCTCACCGACGCCTCCAAGGTCGCGCTGATCCACCCGCCGACGCTGACGACCACCGCCGAGGCCATCCGCGACGAACTGGCCGAGGCCGGGATCGACGCGCACCGGGTCGAGATCCCCGACGCCGAGGACGGCAAGGCGCTCACCGTCGCCAGCTTCTGCTGGGAGGTCCTCGGCCGCATCGGTCTCGACCGCCAGGGCGTGGTCGTCGGGCTCGGCGGCGGCGCCGTGACCGACCTGGCCGGATTCGTCGCCGCCACCTGGATGCGCGGCGTCCGGCTGGTCAACGTGCCCACCACGCTGCTGGGCATGGTCGACGCCGCCCTCGGCGGGAAGACCGGTATCAACACCGAGGCGGGCAAGAACCTGGTCGGCGTCTTCCACGAGCCGAGCGCGGTCCTCGTCGACCTCGCGACGCTGGAAACGTTGCCTCCCAACGAACTCGTCGCCGGAATGGCCGAGGTGGTCAAGGCCGGGTTCATCGCCGACCCGCGGATCGTCGAACTCGTCGAGCAGGACCCCGCCGCGGCGCTGGACACCACCGGCGAGGTGCTCGGCGAGCTGGTCCGCCGCTCGATCCAGGTCAAGGCCGACGTCGTCGCCGCGGATCTGCGCGAATCGGATCTGCGCGAGATCCTCAACTACGGTCACACGCTCGCCCACGCCATCGAACGCCGTGAGCGGTACCGGTGGCGTCACGGCGCGGCGGTCAGTGTCGGCCTGGTGTTCGCCGCCGAGCTCGCGCGGCTGGCCGGCCGTCTCGACGACGCCACCGCCGAGCGGCACGCCAAGGTGCTCAAGTTGCTGGGCCTGCCGACCACTTACGACCCCGACGCGCTCCCGCAGCTGCTGGAGACGATGAAGGGCGACAAGAAGACCCGCTCGGGTGTGCTGCGCTTCGTCGTCCTCGACGGGCTCGCGAAGCCCGGCAGGCTGGAAGGCCCGGATCCGTCCCTGCTCGCCGCGGCGTACTCGGTGGTGGCGGGCGACGCGCCCAAACCCGGCGGGAGCGTGCTGCTGTGAAGGTGCTCGTCCTCAACGGCCCCAACCTCGGCAGGCTCGGGCTGCGCGAACCCGGCATCTATGGTTCGGCGACGCACGCGGATCTGGCCGCCACCTGCGTCGAAACCGGCAAGGAGCTGGGGATCGACGTCGAGGTCCGGCAGACCGACCAAGAGGGGGAGATGGTCGGCTGGCTGCACGAAGCCGCCGACGCGGGCTGGCCGGTGGTGCTCAACGCCGCCGCGTGGACGCACTACTCGATCGCCGTCCGCGACGCCGCCGCCCAGCTCAAGGCGCCGCTGATCGAACTGCACATCTCCAACGTGCACAAACGCGAGCAGTTCCGGCACCACAGCGTGCTGTCGGATATCGCCACCGCCGTGATCGCCGGGCTCGGGGTCGATGGATACCCCCTGGCCCTGCGCTGGATGGCCGCGAACGCGGCGTGAACAACCCTCCCGAGCTCAGGACCACGAGGCTGCGGCTGCGCGCGCTGACCGAAGCCGACACCGGCGCGATCGTCGGGCTTTTCGCCGACCCGGCGATGAGCGCGCATTTCGCGGTGCCGCTCACCGAACCGGACCACGTCCGTGAAATGGTCGGCCGCAGGCTGTCCTACGACGGCCCGGCGGGCATGGGGCACTGGGTGATCGAACGCGACGGCGAGGTGATCGGCCTCGCGCACCTGCGGCCGTCGCAAGAGCTTCCCGGCGACGTCCCGGAGCTGGGGTACTACCTGGCGCGGGCGCACGGCGGGCAAGGTCTGGCGACCGAGGCCGCCAAGGCGCTCCTGGAGCACGGACTCGTCGGGCTCGGCCTGTCGTCGGTGTGGGCGCTGGTCGGCGAGTCCAATGTGGCCAGTCAGAATCTGGTGCGGCGCTTGGGTTTCCTCGATGTCGGCGGCGGTGACCACTACGGCAGCGGGCCGCATCGCGTCTTCGTCGCGCTGCCTTCGGACCACGGCCGCGCGCACCATATCGAGCTGTGGGTGCCCGATCTCGGCCGCGCGGAGGAGAGCTGGGGCTGGCTGCTGGGCGAACTCGGCTGGCGGGAGTTCCAGCGCTGGCCCGCCGGGGTCAGCTGGAAGCACGGCGCGACCTACCTCGTCGTCGAGCGTTCTCCGGCGCTCAGCGGGGAAGAACACGACCGCACCGCGCCGGGCCTGAACCATCTCGCCCTGCACGTCGAGTCACGCGAGCGGGTGGACGAGCTGGCTTCGAAAGCCGTCGAACACGGCTGGTCGCCGATGTTCGCGGACCGCTATCCGAATGCGGGCGGTGACCATCACTACGCCGCCTACCTCGAAAACGCCGACGGCTTCGAAGTGGAATTGGTCGCCCTCCCGGGTACTGACGTCACCCGGCCGGGTTAAGCCTCGCTACACTCGGCCATCATGCGCCTTTTTCGAGGGGGTCGGCGACCCGCCCGTGCCGTGGTGGCCGTCTTCGCGGCGGGCGCGGTCCTCGTGGCGTGCAGCGACGGGAACGTGCAGTCCCAGGCCGACGGCAAGGGCGGCGGAATCGGCGGAGCCCAGCAGGCGCCCCAGGAAAAGCCGCGGCCGATGGACGTCGAGCTCGCGACGAGCGATCCCCGGGCCAGTGGCGGCGTGGTCGCCGCGGGAGATCAGGACGCGGTCTACAACTACAGCCCGACCGTGATGCGGGACGGCGGCAAGCTCAAGATGTGGTGGTGCAGCCAGTACGGCAGCGCCCAGCCGCCCGGTGACGACGTCCTCTACGCGCAGTCCCCCTCGCTCGACGGTCCTTTCACCGGCCCGTCCGGCGGTGGTCCGGCGGCGGTGTTCTCCGGCGCGCCCGGCGGTTTCGACGGGATGCACACCTGCGACCCGTCGGTGATCAAGGTCGGCTCGACCTACTACATGTATTACACCGGCGCGGCGGGCGATCACGCCCTCGGCAACTCGATCGGCCTCGCGACCAGCCCCGACGGGCTCACCTGGACGCGTGCCGCGGGCGGGCAGCCGATCATCGGACCGGCGCACGACGTCCACCGTGCCAACGTCTACGGCGCGGGCCAGCCCTCGGCGGTGTACCTCGACGGCTGGTTCTACGTGCTCTTCACCGACACCACGGCCAAGGCCGCCGGGTGGAACGGCGCCGGGCAGTTCCTGCTCCGCGCCAAGGACGCGGCGTTCACGCGGGGCGTGGAGACGCTGGGGGAGCAGGGCTTCGTCGCCAAGCCCACGACGATCTCGCCGCGTACCCGCTCGCTGGTCGACGGATTCAGTACCGACCTCATGTGGGTCGGCGCGCTCGACGCCTTCGTGATCGCGCACGAGACCGACGCCGGCACCACGCTCACCTTCTGGACCAGGGATTTCACCGCGCAGCCGTACCGGCCGGCGCTCATCCCCGGCGCCTGGAAGGAGGGCCCCGGCCTGGTCCGGCGGCCCGACGGGCACGCGCCGCTCACGTCGGGCGACGTCTGCGACCGGGTGCCCTTCGACGTCGTCCGCGCCACGATCGTCGGCGGCGCGGGGGCGCCGACCGACCTCAAGCATTTCGGCCTGGACGTCCGCGGTTCGCGGGCGTGCGACGGCGACGCCCGGATCCGGACCTCGTTCGAAGGTGTCGCGATGCCGTCGCCGCAGCGGACCATCGACCTGGTCGCCGACGGCAAGCTGGTGCGGGTCGACCGGCGCTCGGTGGCGGCGGCTCTCGCGGGCGAGGTGCTGGACCAGCGGCTCAAGGTCGTCGACAAGTTCCCGCAGGCCGCGCGGCTGAGCGCCGGGGCGAAGACGGTGCACGCGCCGGGCCGCGGATTCGGCGTGGTGCTCGACGGCAAGCTGTACGCGGTGCCGGACGCGGGGACGGCGGCGCTGAACGACTCGACCGTCGAAGAGATCGGCGATCAGGCCTGGGACGGCTTCCCGGCCGGTTTCTCGCTCGCCGGCTGATCCTCGTCGTCGCCGGTCTTGGTGATGCGGCCCCCGACGAACAGGCCGATCCCGGCCGGGATGAGCACCAGCAGGGCCGAGAAGGCGGCGCCGCCGGTGAGCGCGCCGCCGAGTTCCGAAGCGCCGGTCTGGTCGACGAACACCGCGCGGCCGATCACGTACAGCACGCCCGAGACCGGGCCGGCGATGAGCGCCGCGATGAACCAGTTCTTGCCGCGTTCGGGTTTGCCCTGCCAGGCGTCGACGGCGCCCCAGCCCGCCGCCGCGCCGACCAGGACGGCGAGGGCGAGGGAGGTGACGAGGGTCTTGTCGGTGGGGTTGAAGACCTCGTACTTGGCCAGCACGGTGACGGCCGCGCCGTGCAGCAGCGCCATCACGAGTCCACGAGTCAGCCACGGTGCCATTGGGGAAGCTTAACTCGCCAGTAGCGACCGGCGCCCCCACGTGCCGGTGGTGGTCGGTCCTTCGGTCCGTGAAGGCCTCCTTGCCTACCCTGAAGGTAGTGAAGGAGGCCTTCACGGAATCGGTGGCCGCCACATTCGCCCCAGGTGCACCAGTGGCCACGATGGATGCGCGTGAAGGCCCCCTTCCCTCGGCTCAGTCGCGTGAAGGGGGCCTTCACGCGACGATGCTGTGACTGGTGGGGTTGTTGGGGCGAAAGGGCGCTTTCCCGGTCCGTGAAGGCCTCCTTGAGGGACCCAGAGTCCCTCAAGGAGGCCTTCACGGACCACCGCGCCCCACAGTGAACGCAAGCAGTAGGCGAAACGCGTGCCACCGGCGGATCACCCCCTAAACTCCATGACGTGCGTGAATACTTCTCTCGCCGCCGCGCGGCGCTGCGTTCCCTGCTGGCCGACTCCGGAGTGGACGCGCTGCTGGTCACGGACCTGCTCAACATCAGGTACCTGACCGGCTTCACCGGGTCCAACGCCGCTCTCCTCGTCCACGGGAGCGGCGACGACAAGACGATCTTCTGCACCGACGGCCGCTACCAGGTCCAGTCGGCGACGGAGGTGCCCGATCTCGAGCGGGTGCTGGACCGCGCGAGCGCGGCGAAGCTGGCCGATCTGGCGGCCGAGAAGAAGCTCGGCAAGACCGGGTTCGAGAGCCAGCACGTGAGTGTCGAGCAGCACGAGGACCTCAAGGTCCGCTTCGACCGGGTCGAGCTGGTCCGGACGCCCGGGCTCGTCGAGCAGCTGCGGCTGGTCAAGGACGAGCAGGAGATCGAGGCGCTGCGCCAGGCGTGCGCGGCGGCCGACCGGGCGCTGGAGGATCTGGTGTCCGCCGGCGGGCTCCGCCCGGGCCGCACCGAGCTCGACGTCGCCCGCGACCTGGAGAATCGCATGCTCGGCCACGGGTCGACCGGGCCTTCGTTCGACACCATCGTCGCGGCGGGCGCGAACTCCGCGATCCCGCACCACCGGCCCACCTCGGCCGTGCTCGCGACCGGCGACTTCGTCAAGATCGACTTCGGGGCCACGGTCGACGGCTACCACTCCGACATGACGCGCACGTTCGTCCTCGGCAAGCCCGCGGCGTGGCAGGAGGAGATCTACGAGCTGGTCCAGCGCGCGCAGGCGGCGGGCTGCGACGCCGTACTGCCCGGCGCCGAAGTGTCCGAAGTGGACAAAGCGGCCCGCGGCGTGATCGTCGACGCGGGGCGCGGCGAGGAGTTCGGCCACGGCCTCGGTCACGGCGTCGGACTGCAGGTGCACGAGGCGCCCAGCCTGGCCACCACGGGCGTCGGTACACTGTCCGCCGGTATGGCCGTCACCGTCGAGCCTGGTGTGTATCTGCCCGGACGCGGAGGCGTGCGCATCGAGGACACGCTGGTCGTGCGGGAAGGTACGCCCGAACTCCTCACGCTGAGCACCAAGGAACTCGTGGTCGTCTGACGACGGCCCGGAAGATCGACACAGGAGACTGCACACTCGTGGCCACCACCAACGACCTGAAGAACGGGCTCGTCCTCAACCTCGACGGCCAGCTCTGGACCGTCACCGCGTTCCAGCACGTCAAGCCGGGCAAGGGCGGCGCGTTCGTCCGCACCACGCTCAAGCACGTGCTCACCGGCAAGGTCGTCGACAAGACCTTCAACGCGGGGACGAAGGTCGACACGGCCACCGTCGACCGCCGCAACATGACCTACCTGTACAAGGAGGGTCAGGACTTCGTGTTCATGGACGCGGAGACCTACGACCAGATCACCGTGCTGAACGAGACCGTCGGCGACAACGCGAACTACCTCCTCGAGAACACCGAGGTCCAGGTCGCGGTGCACGAGGGTGTCCCGCTGTACATCGAGCTGCCGACCTCGGTCGAGCTCGTCGTCCAGCACACCGACCCCGGCCTGCAGGGCGACCGCTCCACCGGTGGCACCAAGCCCGCCACCCTGGAGACCGGCGCCGAGATCCAGGTGCCGCTGTTCCTCACCACCGGCGAGAAGATCAAGGTCGACACCCGTGACGGCCGCTACCTGGGCCGCGTTTCCAGCTGATGGCCGACTCAGCCAAAGCGGGCAAGTCGCCGAACCGCGGCGGGCCGATCAGCCGTCGTCAGGCCCGCAAGCGCGCGGTCGAGATGATGTACGAGGCCGCCCAGCGGGGCGCCGACGCGGTGACGCTGCTGGCGGACCGGGTCGGTTCGGTCGAGGTCGACCCGATCGCGGACTACACGATCTCGCTGGTCGAGGGCGTCACCGGCCGCAAGACCCAGATCGACGAGCTGCTCGCGGAGCACGCCCAGGGCTGGACGCTGGACCGGATGCCGCCGGTGGACCTGGCGGTGCTGCGGGTCGGCGTCTACGAGCTGCTGTGGGCCGAGGACGTGCCGGACCCGGTCGCCATCGACGAGGCCGTCGGGCTGGCGAAGGAGCTGTCGACCGACGATTCGCCGCGGTTCGTCAACGGCGTGCTCGGCCGGATCGGCACGATCGCCGACAGGCTCCGCGCGGTCCTCTAGAAGACGTACGACAACGGGCCGTGTCCTCTGCCGAGGGCACGGCCCGTTCTCGTGCTCGGTGGTGCCGGTTGGCGTTTCCGGTCCCCCCGGACCGAAAACGTCGCCATCTCTAGTCCTCTTTGGACGGTCGAGCCTCGGGCGGCAGCACACCCCAGTCGATCAGCTGCTCGGTGAGCTCACCGGGGGTCATGTCGTAGATGATCGCCAGCGAACGCAGGTCCTCGGTGCGGATGGAGAGCACCTTGCCGTTGTAGTCACCGCGCTGGCTCTGGATGGTGGCGGCGTAGCGGGCGAGCGGCCCGACCTTCTCCGCCGGGAGCTGTTGGAGCCGCTCCAGGTTGATGACGATCTTCGTGGCGGGCTCGGCGCCCGACGGCACCCGGCCCTCCGGCAGGAGCTCGACCACCGGGACGCCGTAGAAATCGGCGAGCTCGGCGAGCTTCTGCACGGTGACGGCGCGGTCGCCGCGCTCGTACGAACCGACGACGACGGCCTTCCAGCGGCCTCCGGACTTCTGCTCGACCCCGTGCAGGGACAGGCCCTGCTGCTGGCGGATCCCGCGGAGCTTGGCCCCGAGCGCCTTGGCGTAATCGCCCATCTGGTGGTTCTCCGTTTCCTCACCCCCAACCGGTCGGGGTGACCGATCCAGGGGACTCCTAGAGTCGAATACTCAGAGTAATGGTTACGCATAGTTGTCACCAGGTCAAGCGGGTGCTTTCGAGAGGCCTTCGTCACCTGGGGCGCGCCACTCGTAAGAATGAGCCATCGCTCCTGCTAGTGTCGGGGGGATTTCCTCGCTACGCAGGAAGTCGACGTCCTTTAAGGACCCGTCCAGAGAGGCGGGGAAGGAGGTCCGCCTTGTCGTCACGCCCGCGTGGCGCGGCGGAACCGGCGGGAGAGCGCGAGCTGCTCTCGTCCGGCGATGTCGCGCGCACGATCGCCCGAATGGCCCACCAGGTCATCGAGAAGACCGCTCTCGGTGCCGGTGGCTCGACTCCGCCCGTGTTGCTGGGCATCCCCACCAGGGGAACGCCGCTCGCCCTGCGGCTCGCGGACAAGATCGCCGAGTTCTCCGGCATCCGTCCGCCGACCGGCGCGCTGGACATCACGCTCTACCGTGATGATCTCCGCCGCCGCCCGCCCCGCGCGCTCGAACATTCGCAGCTGCCGCCGACCGGTATCGACGACGCGGTGGTGATCCTGGTCGACGACGTGCTGTTCTCCGGCCGCACCGTCCGCGCCGCCCTCGACGCCCTGCGCGACCACGGCCGCCCGCGCGCGGTGCAGCTGGCCGTGCTGGTCGACCGCGGCCACCGCGAACTGCCGATCCGTGCCGACTACGTGGGCAAGAACGTGCCCACCTCGCGCGCCGAGGGGATCGAGGTCCTGCTGTCCGAAGTGGACGGACGGGACACGGTTCTGCTGCGGTCGTTGAACGAGAGCGCTTCACCAGAAGGAGATCGATCGTGAAGCACCTGCTCGCCACCGACGGGCTCGACCCGGCGCTCGCGACAGCCGTGCTGGACACCGCCGAAGAGCTCAAGCACACCTTGCTGGGCCGCGAGGTCCGCAAACTGCCGACGTTGCGCGGCCGCACCGTCATCACGCTGTTCTACGAGAACTCCACCCGCACCCGCGTCTCGTTCGAGATCGCGGGGAAGTGGATGAGCGCCGACGTGATCAACGTCTCCGCGTCCAGTTCCTCGGTCAACAAGGGCGAATCGCTGCGGGACACCGCGCTGACTTTGGCCGCGGCCGGCGCCGACTGCGTGATCATCCGGCACCCCGCCTCCGGTGCGGCGCAGCGGCTTTCGGGCTGGCTCGCCGAAGCGGGCACGGCGGTCGTCAACGCCGGGGACGGCACCCACGAACACCCGACGCAGGCGCTGCTCGACGCGGCCACGTTGCGGGAGCGCCTCGGTTCGTTCGAGGGCCGTCGCATCGGGATCGTCGGCGACGTCCTGCACAGCCGGGTCGCGCGGTCGAACATCCACCTGCTGTCGGCACTGGGCGCGGAGGTGGTGCTCGTCGCGCCGCCGACGCTGCTGCCCGCAGGCGTGGAGAGCCTGCCGGTCACGGTGTCGCACGAACTCGACGCCGAACTGCCCGCGCTCGACGCGGTCATGATGCTGCGGGTCCAGGCCGAACGCATGCACGGGGGCTTTTTCCCGAGCGCGCGCGAGTACTCGATCGCCTACGGCCTCAACGAACGGCGGATGAAGCTCCTGCCCGAGCACGCCGTCGTCCTGCACCCCGGCCCGATGCTGCGCGGGATGGAGATCGCCTCGGCGGTCGCCGACTCCCCGGCCTCGGCCATCACCGAACAGGTCCGCAACGGCGTCCACGTGCGCATGGCGGTCCTCTACCACCTGCTCGCCAGCGAAGGAGCCGCCGCGTGACCACCGTCCTGATCAAGGGCGCCCGACCCTACGGCGAGGGCGACCCGGTCGACGTGCTCGTCGAGGACGGGGTCATCACCGACATCGGTTCGCTCGACGCGCCAGAAGAAGCCGAAGTGATCGACGCGGGCGGCCAGGTGCTGCTCCCCGGTTTCGTCGACCTGCACACCCACCTGCGCGAACCCGGCCGCGAGGACACCGAGACCATCGCCACCGGTTCGGCCGCGGCCGCGCTCGGCGGCTACACCGCGGTGTTCGCCATGGCCAACACCGATCCGGTGGCCGACAACGCGGTGATCGTCGACCACGTGTGGCGCCGCGGCCAGGAGGCCGGGCTGGTCGACGTGCACCCGGTCGGCGCTGTCACCGTGGGTCTCAAGGGCGAGAAACTCGCCGAACTCGGCACCATGGCGAAGTCCGAAGCCCGGGTGAAGGTCTTCTCCGACGACGGCCTCTGCGTCGCGGACCCGCTGCTCATGCGCCGCGCGCTGGAGTACTCGACGGCGCTGGGCGTGGTCATCGCGCAGCACGCCGAAGAACCGCGGCTGACCGTCGGCGCGCAGGCGCACGAAGGTGAGCAGGCCGCGCGCCTGGGCTACACCGGCTGGCCCGCTTCGGCGGAGGAGTCGATCGTCGCCCGCGACTGCCTGCTCGCCGAGCACGCGAACGCGCGGCTGCACGTCTGCCACGTTTCGACCTCGGGCACCGCGGACATCCTGAAGTGGGCCAAGGATCGCGGCACCAAGGTCTCGGCCGAGGTCACCCCGCATCACCTGCTGCTGACCGACGAGCGGCTCGCGACCTACGACCCGGTCAACAAGGTCAACCCGCCGCTGCGCACGGAATCCGACGCCGAGAAGCTGCGCGCCGCGCTGGCCGAGGGCGTCATCGACTGCGTCGCCACCGACCACGCGCCGCACGCGGTCCAGGACAAGGACTGCGAGTGGAGTTCGGCCCGCCCCGGCATGCTCGGGCTGCAGACCGCGCTGTCGATCGTGGTCGAGACCATGGTCCGCACCGGCCTGCTGGACTGGCGGGGCGTCGCCAGGGTGATGAGCGAGCGGCCCGCCGAGATCGGGAACCTGACCGACCACGGCCGCCCGATCGAGGTCGGCGAACCCGCCAACCTGACGCTGGTGGACCCGGACACCGAATGGACCGTGCGAGGGGCCGAGTTCGCGAGTATCGCGGCCAACACCCCGTACGAAGGAATGCGGCTCCCCGGCGTGGTGACGGCGACGTTGCTGCGCGGGCGGATCACCGCGCGGGAAGGGAAGATCGCCTCATGAGCGACCGGATTCTGCTGACCCTGGCGGTTTTCGCCTTCTTCCTCTTCTGCGTGTTCCTGATGTGGCGCGGCTGGCGGCGGAAGTCCCGGGCGCAGAGCGTCCAGGTCCCGCCGTTCGCCGAGATCCCCGCCGAACCCGGCGAGGCGTCGCTCGAATCGACCGGTCTCTACGTCAGCACGACCACCGCCGGGCACTGGCAGGACCGCGTCGTCACGCGCGGCGCGGGCCTGCGCACCGGCGCGGTGTGGCGCCTGCACGAAGACGGTATCGCCATCGAACGCGGCGGCGCCCCGGACTTCTGGATCCCGCGCGCCTCGGTCACCGGCGTCCGCAAGGACAAGGGGATGGCCGGGAAGGTGATGGGCATCGACGCGCTGCTCGTCATCACCTGGTTGGCCGGCGACGTCGAGCTGGACACCGGATTCCGCGGCGACGACGTCGACGACTATCCACAGTGGATCGAAGCTTTGCAAGACACCCGCAACGACATCAAGGGAGGTGCCTGATGAGCACCGCGAACGGCACCCGCACACCCGCCGCGCTCGTCTTGGAAGACGGCAGGGTGTTCCGAGGATCCGCGTACGGCGCCCGCGGCCGCAGCCTGGGTGAGGCGGTGTTCTGCACCGGGATGACCGGCTACCAGGAGACGCTGACCGACCCCTCGTACCACCGGCAGATCGTGGTCCAGACCGCGCCGCAGATCGGCAACACCGGCTGGAACGACGAGGACGACGAGTCCTCGCGCATCTGGGTTTCGGGCTACGTCGTCCGCGACCCCGCGCGCACCCCGTCCAACTGGCGCTCGAAGCGCACGCTGGACGAGGAACTGGAGCGCCAGGGCGTCGTGGGGATCTCCGAAGTGGACACCCGCACGCTGACCCGGCACCTGCGCGAGCAGGGCGCCATGCGGTCCGGCGTCTTCTCGGGCGACGCGCTGGGCTCCGACGAGGAGATGCTCGCGCAGGTGCAGGCGAGCCCGCAGATGAAGGGCGCCGACCTCGCCGGCGAGGTCAGCACCAAGCAGGCGTACGTCGTCGAAGCGCAGGGCGAGCGGAAGTTCCGCGTCGCCGCGCTGGACCTGGGCATCAAGTCCAACACCCCGCGCCTGATGGCCGCGCGCGGCATCGAGGTGCACGTGCTGCCCTCGTCGTCCACTGTGGACGATCTGCTCGCGGTCGAGGCGGACGGCGTGTTCCTGTCCAACGGTCCCGGCGACCCGGCGACCACCGCGCACGCCACCGAGCTGACGAAATCGGTGCTGCAGCGGGAGATCCCGCTGTTCGGCATCTGCTTCGGCAACCAGATCCTCGGCCGCGCGCTGGGGCTGGGCACGTACAAGATGCGCTACGGCCACCGCGGGATCAACATCCCGGTGATCGACGTGGCCACCAAACGGGTCGCGATCACCGCGCAGAACCACGGTTTCGCCCTCGAAGGCGAGCCGGGCCAGCGGTTCGAGACGCCGTTCGGTGCCGCGCAGATCTCGCACTACTGCCCGAACGACGACACCGTCGAAGGTGTCCGCGCGTTCGACGTCCCCGCGTTCTCGGTGCAGTACCACCCCGAGGCCGCCGCCGGTCCGCACGACGCGGCCCCCCTGTTCGATGAGTTCGTGAGCTTGATGGAGAAGGCCAAGTAATGCCGAAGAGGACAGACATCCAGCACGTGCTGGTGATCGGCTCCGGGCCGATCGTGATCGGCCAGGCGGCGGAGTTCGACTACTCCGGCACCCAGGCCTGCCGCGTACTGCGCGAAGAGGGACTGCGCGTCTCGCTGGTGAACTCGAACCCGGCGACCATCATGACCGACCCCGAGTTCGCCGACTCGACCTACATCGAGCCGGTCACCCCGGAATTCGTCGAGAAGGTCATCGCCGAGGAGCGCCCCGACGCGATCCTCGCGACCCTCGGCGGGCAGACGGCGCTGAACTGCGCCGTCGCCCTGCACGACCGGGGTGTGCTGGAGAAGTACGGCGTCGAGCTGATCGGTGCCGACGTCGAGGCCATCCAGCGCGGCGAGGACCGGCAGAAGTTCAAGGACATCGTCCGCACGATCGGCGCCGAGGTGCCGCGTTCGCGGGTCTGTCACGACATGGACGAGGTCCGCGCGACCGTCGCCGAGGTCGGCCTCCCGGTGGTCATCCGGCCGTCGTTCACCATGGGCGGGCTCGGCTCGGGTATGGCGCACACCGACGAGGAGCTGGAGCGGCTCGCCTCCACCGGTCTCGACGAGTCGCCGGTCACCGAGGTGCTCATCGAGGAGAGCGTCCTCGGCTGGAAGGAGTTCGAACTCGAGCTCATGCGCGACCGGCACGACAACGTGGTGGTCGTCTGCTCGATCGAGAACATCGACGCGATGGGCGTGCACACGGGTGACTCGGTCACCGTCGCGCCCGCAATGACCCTGACCGACCGCGAGTACCAGCACATGCGCGACGTCGGCATCGCGGTGCTGCGCGAGGTCGGCGTCGACACCGGCGGCTGCAACATCCAGTTCGCGATCAACCCCGAGGACGGCCGCATGGTCGTCATCGAGATGAACCCGCGCGTGTCCCGCTCCAGCGCGCTGGCGTCGAAGGCGACCGGGTTCCCGATCGCCAAGATCGCCGCGAAGCTCGCCATCGGCTACACCCTCGACGAGATCCGCAACGACATCACCGGCGAGACCCCGGCGGCCTTCGAGCCGACGCTGGACTACGTCGTGGTGAAGGTGCCGCGGTTCGCCTTCGAGAAGTTCCCGGGCGCCGACCCGACGCTGACCACGACGATGAAGAGCGTCGGCGAGGCGATGTCGTTCGGCCGTAGCTTCCCGGAGGCGCTCGGCAAGGCGCTGCGGTCCATCGACACCAAGGCCACCGGCTTCTGGACCCGCCCCGACCCCGAGGGCGCGACGCTGGAATCCGTGCTGGAGGCACTGCGCACCCCGCACGACGGACGGCTCTACGAGGTCGAGCGGGCGCTGCGGTTCGGCGCCACCGTCCAGCAGGTGCACGAGGCATCGGGTATCGACCCCTGGTTCATCGACCAGATCGCCCTCATCGGCGAGGTCGGCGCCGAGGTCCGCGACGCCCAGGTGCTCGACGAGCCGCTGCTGCGCCGCGCCAAGCGGATCGGCCTCTCCGACCGTCAGATCGCCTCGCTGCGGCCGGAACTGGCCGGGGAGGACGGCGTCCGCGCGCTGCGCCGCCGGCTCGGGGTGCGGCCGGTGTACAAGACCGTCGACACCTGCGCGGCCGAGTTCGCGGCCAAGACGCCGTACCACTACTCGGCCTACGAGACCGACCCCGCGGCGCAGTCGGAGATCACCGCGCAGACCGAGAAGCCGAAGGTGCTGATCCTCGGCTCCGGGCCGAACCGCATCGGGCAGGGCATCGAGTTCGACTACTCGTGCGTGCACGCCGCGATCGCCTTGCGCGAGGCCGGTTTCGAGGCCGTCATGGTCAACTGCAACCCCGAGACCGTCTCCACCGACTACGACACCTCGGACCGGCTCTACTTCGAGCCGCTGTCGTTCGAGGACGTCCTCGAGGTCGTCAACGCCGAACAGGAGTCGGGCACCGTCGCCGGGGTCATCGTGCAGCTGGGCGGCCAGACCCCGCTCTCGCTCGCGAAGCGCCTCGCCGACGCCGGTGTGCCGGTGATCGGCACCTCCCCGGACGCGATCCACCTCGCCGAGGACCGCGGCGCGTTCGGCGAGGTCCTCACCGACGCCGGGCTGCCCGCGCCGAAGTACGGCACGGCGACCTCGTTCGAGGGCGCGAAGCGGATCGCCGACCAGATCGGCTACCCGGTCCTCGTGCGGCCGTCCTACGTGCTCGGCGGACGCGGCATGGAGATCGTCTACGACGAGGAGTCCCTCGCCGGCTACATCCACCGCGCCACCGAGGTCACCCCCGAGCACCCGGTGCTGGTGGACCGGTTCCTCGACGACGCCATCGAGATCGACGTCGACGCGCTGTTCGACGGCGACGAGCTCTTCCTCGGCGGCGTCATGGAGCACATCGAGGAGGCCGGGATCCACTCCGGCGACTCCTCGTGCGCGCTGCCGCCGATCACGCTGGGCCGGACCGACATCGAGACGGTGCGCCGCTCGACCGAGGCCATCGCGCGCGGCGTCGGCGTCCGCGGGCTCCTGAACGTCCAGTACGCGCTCAAGGACGACGTCCTGTACGTCCTGGAGGCCAACCCGCGCGCGTCGCGGACGGTGCCGTTCGTGTCGAAGGCGACCGCGGTGCCGTTGGCGAAGGCCGCGGCGCTGATCATGACCGGCTCGTCGATCAAGGATCTGCGCGAGTCCGGCGTCCTCCCGGCCGAGGGTGACGGCGGCCACATGCCCGCCGATTCGCCGGTCGCGGTCAAGGAGGCGGTCCTGCCGTTCCACCGCTTCCGCACCCCGGAGGGCCACGGCGTCGACTCGCTGCTCGGCCCGGAGATGAAGTCCACCGGTGAGGTCATGGGCGTGGACGTCTCCTTCGGCAAGGCGTTCGCCAAATCGCAGGCCGGTGCCTACGGTTCGCTGCCGACTTCCGGCAAGGTGTTCGTCTCCGTCGCCAACCGCGACAAGCGTTCGCTGGTCTTCCCGGTGAAGCGGCTGGCCGATCTCGGGTTCGAGATCCTGGCCACCTCGGGTACCGCGGAAGTGTTGCGGCGCAACGGGATCGCTTGCACCGTCGTGCGCAAGCACTACGAAGGTTCGGCCGAAGGCGAACAGAACGTCGTGGACGTCATCCTCAGCGGTGAGGTGCAGATGGTGATCAACACGCCTTACGGCAACAGCGGTCCGCGGATCGACGGCTACGAGATCCGCACCGCCGCGGTGTCGCGCGACATCCCCTGCATCACCACGGTGCAGGGCGCGGCCGCGGCCGTGCACGGGATAGAGGCCGTCATCAAGGGCGACATCGGCGTGCGGTCGCTGCAGAGCCTGCAGGCGGCGCTGAAGGCCAAGGCATGAGCGAGCGGTTCGGGGCGAGGCTGGCGCGGGCGGTCGCGGAAAAGGGACCGCTCTGCGCCGGTATCGACCCCCATCCCGGGTTGCTCGAAGCGTGGGGTCTGACGGCGGACGCGGGCGGGCTGGAGAAGTTCGCCCTCACGGCCGCTGAGACGCTCGCGCCCGAGGTCGCGGTGATCAAGCCCCAGTCGGCCTTTTTCGAGGCCTACGGGCCTCCTGGGGTCGCCGTTCTGGCCAAGACGATGAAGGTGTGCCGGGAAGCGGGCGCGCTCGTCCTGCTGGACGTCAAACGCGGCGACATCGGTTCGACGATGGCGGCGTACACGGCGGCGTTCCTGCCCGGCGGCGCGGAACTCGAGGCCGACGCCATCACGGTGTCGCCGTACCTCGGGTTCGGTTCGCTGGCGCCCGCGCTGGAGGTCGCGCAGGCGCAAGGCAAGGGGCTGTTCGTCCTCGCGCGCACCTCCAACCCGGAGGCGCAGGGATTGCAGAACGCCTTGCTGCCCAACGGAAAGACCGTCGCGCAGGACATCGTCGACACGGCGGCCGGATACAACGCGGGCGTCGGCCCCCTGGGTGACATCGGTGTCGTCGTCGGCGCCACCATCGCGCCGGGACAGCTCGATCTGAGCGGGTTGAACGGTCCGGTCCTGGCACCCGGTTTCGGGGCCCAGGGGGCCACTCCGGCCGATCTGCGGGCCGTTTTCGGGGCCGGGCTGCCGGGTGTGCTGCCCGCGTCGTCCCGTGACGTCCTCAAGCACGGGCCGGACCCCGAAGCTCTGCGTGCGGCCGTTCGGCGGACCCGGGATTCCCTCGGTCCCCTGGAAAAAGGCCAATAGCAGGCCCGGGAATCCGTCATGACCAGCCACCCCCGCATTGTGGGCCGAGGTAACGGGTGGGTACCGTCGCCACACCCACCCAGATTTGAGAACTACCGGAGGAAAACGTGGCACTTCCCCAGCTGACAGAGGAACAGCGCGCTGCGGCGCTGGAGAAGGCCGCCGCCGCCCGCCGCATCCGTGCTGAGCTGAAGGAGCGGCTGAAGCGGGGCGGTACCACTCTGGTCGACGTGTTGAAGCAGGCCGAGGAGAACGAAGTCCTCGGCAAGATGAAGGTCTCGGCTCTGCTCGAGGCTCTTCCGGGCGTCGGCAAGGTCCGTGCCCAGCAGACCATGGAACGACTGGAGATCGCACCCAGCCGTCGTCTTCGCGGCCTCGGCGACCGGCAGCGCAAGGCGCTGCTGGCCGAATTCAGCGGCGAGTGAGCGGCATCGGTCAGGACCACCCGGTGAACCCGGGCGCTGACCGCGGCGGTGAGCCGGTGGCGGGAGTCGAATCCCGGCACCGGCTCACGGTCGTCTCAGGGCCTTCGGGGGTCGGGAAGTCGAGCGTGGCCAAGGAGCTGCGCAAGCTGGATCCGGAGATCTATTTCAGCGTCTCGGTGACCACCAGGAAGCCGAGGCCGGGTGAGGTGGACGGCGAGCACTACCACTTCATCGACCGGGCCGAGTTCGACCGCATGGTCGCCGACGGCGCACTGCTCGAACACGCCGAGTTCGCGGGCAACTGCTACGGCACCCCGCGCGGGCCCGTGGAGCGGGTGCTGGCCGAGGGCCGCAACGCGATCCTGGAGATCGAACTCCAGGGCGCGCGGCAGGTCCGCAAGGCGATGCCGGAGGCCCGGCTGGTGATGCTGATGCCGCCGTCGTGGGACGAACTGGTCGGCAGGCTGACCGGCCGCGGCACCGAGAACGAAGCCGCCGTGAAGGCCAGGCTGGCCGAGGCCGAACGCGAACTCGCCGCCGCCGGGGAGTTCGACGAGCGCGTCGTCAACGCCGACGTGCGAGAGGCCGCCGAGCAGTTGCTAAACTTGATAACCGGCGACAACTAGACCCGAAGATTCGGAGCACCACGAGTGACGACTCAGGCCACGCTGCACGAAGAGCTCGAAGGCATCACCAACCCGCCCATCGACGACCTCCTCGAGAAGGTCAGCTCGAAGTACGCGCTGGTGATCTACTCGGCCAAGCGCGCTCGCCAGATCAACGACTACTACGCCCAGCTCGGCGAGGGTCTCCTGGAGTACGTCGGCCCGCTGGTCGAGCCGGGCCCGCGCGAGAAGCCGCTGTCCATCGCCCTGCGCGAGATCCACGGCGGTCTGCTCGAGCACACCGAGGGTGAATAAACCCCGTATCGTTCTGGGCGTGGGTGGCGGGATCGCCGCCTACAAGGCCTGTGAGGTCCTGCGCGGACTGACCGAATCCGGTCACGACGTCCGCGTGGTCCCCACCGAAGCCGCGCTGAACTTCGTCGGCGCGGCCACCTTCGAGGCACTTTCCGGAAACCCGGTGCACACCGGCGTGTTCACCGAAGTGCCCGAGGTCCAGCACGTCCGCGTCGGCAAGGAAGCCGATCTGGTGATCGTCGTGCCCGCCACGGCGAACCTGCTCGCGAAGGCCGCGCACGGCATCGCGGACGATCTGCTGACGAACACCCTGCTCACGGCCCGGTGCCCGGTCGCCTTCTTCCCGGCGATGCACACCGAGATGTGGGAGCACCCGGCTACCCGCGACAACGTGGCGCTGCTGCGGTCGCGTGGCCTGGTCGTCGCCGAACCCGCCGCCGGCAGGCTGACCGGCAAGGACACCGGCAAGGGACGGCTCGCCGACCCGGCCGAGATCGTCGACCTCGCCCGGCTCCTGCTCGCCGTGCCGAAGGCCCTCACGCGTGACCTCGAAGGCGTGCGCGTGGCCATTTCGGCCGGCGGCACCCGTGAGCCGCTCGACCCGGTCCGGTATCTGGGCAACCGCTCGTCGGGCAAGCAGGGGTACGCGCTGGCCCGCGTCGCCGCCCAGCGCGGCGCCGAGGTCACCCTGGTCACCGCGCACACCGTCGCGCTGCCGGAGCCCGCGGGCGCGAAGGTCGTCCACGTGTCCACCGCCGAGGAGATGCGCCAGGCGATGCACGCCGAGGCCGCCTCCGCCGACGTCCTCGTGATGGCCGCGGCCGTCGCCGACTTCCGGCCCTCGAACCGGGCCGACCACAAGATCAAGAAGTCCGACGACGCACCGGATCCCGTCGTCGAGCTCGCCCGCAACGCGGACATCCTGGCCGAACTGGTGCGGAATCGGACCCCGGGCCAGGTGGTCGTCGGGTTCGCCGCCGAAACAGGGGACGATAAGGGTGGCGTCCTCGACCACGCCAGGGTCAAACTCAAGCGCAAGGGCGCGGATCTGCTGGTGGTGAACGCCGTCGGTGAAGGGAAGGCCTTCGGCACCGAGGACAACTCCGGCTGGCTGCTCGGGGCCGACGGCACCGAAATCCCGATCCCGCTCGGCGCCAAGGCCGAACTCGCGTCCACATTGTGGGACGCTGTTGTGACGTTGATGAAGCGTTGAGAGCCCCCAAAGCGATAGTCAGTAGGCTTGAGTTCAAGCTGAGGGGTGCCTAACTTTCTAGGCATCAGACGTCTAGGTGAGGGAGTGACGGGCACCGTGACCGCGTCCACGAGCAGACTGTTCACATCGGAATCGGTGACTGAAGGTCATCCCGACAAAATTTGCGATGCCATCAGCGACTCGATCCTGGACGGCCTGCTGGCCAAGGACCCGCGCAGCCGGGTGGCGGTCGAAACCCTTATCACCACCGGTCAGGTGCACGTCGCCGGCGAGGTGACCACCGAGGCCTACGCGGACATCCCGACCATCGTCCGCGACGTGATCTTGAAGATCGGCTACGACTCCTCGGCCAAGGGCTTCGACGGCAACTCGTGCGGCGTCAACGTCGCGATCGGCTCCCAGTCGCCGGACATCGCGCAGGGTGTCGACACCGCGTACGAGTCCCGCGTGGAATCCGACGAGGACGAGATCAACCGCCAGGGCGCCGGCGACCAGGGCCTGATGTTCGGCTACGCCTGCTCGGACACCCCCGAGCTGATGCCGCTGCCGATCGCGCTGGCGCACCGGCTCTCGCAGCGGCTGACCCGGGTCCGCAAGGAAGGCGTGCTGCCGTACCTGCGCCCGGACGGCAAGACCCAGGTCACCATCGAGTACGCCGGCGACCAGCCGGTGCGGCTCGACACGGTGGTCGTGTCCACCCAGCACGCGGACGGCATCGACCTGGAGCAGATGCTCGGCGTCGACGTCCGTGAGCACGTGGTCGCCCCGGAGATCGCCGAGCTCGGGCTCGACACCTCCGACGTCCGGCTGCTGGTCAACCCGACCGGCCGCTTCGTCATCGGCGGCCCGATGGGTGACGCGGGCCTGACCGGCCGCAAGATCATCGTCGACACCTACGGCGGCATGGCCCGTCACGGTGGCGGCGCGTTCTCGGGCAAGGACCCCTCCAAGGTGGACCGCTCGGCCGCGTACGCGATGCGCTGGGTGGCGAAGAACGTCGTCGCCGCCGGGCTCGCCGCCCGTGCCGAGGTCCAGGTCGCGTACGCGATCGGCAAGGCGGCCCCGGTGGGCCTCTTCGTCGAGACCTTCGGCACCGAGACGGTCGACCCGTCGAAGATCCAGGCCGCCATCACGGAGGTCTTCGACCTGCGTCCGGCCGCGATCATCCGCGACCTCGACCTGCTTCGCCCGATCTACGCGCCGACGGCCGCGTACGGCCACTTCGGCCGTCCCGAGCTGTCGCTCCCGTGGGAGAGCACGGCGCGGGCCGCGGACCTGAAGTCGGCCGCGGGCGCCTGATCCCTTTCCGTGAAGGCCTCCTTGCCTACCTTGAGGGTAGGGAAGGAGGCCTTCACGGCGTCTTGGGGTCGGAGCCCTGTTGTGCGTGTGTCGTCCATCCAGACACGCGTGTCGTCCGCCGGATCACGCGTGTCGTCCCTTCGACCACGCGAGGCCGCCAGTTTGAGATCCCGGCCTGCGCGGTGCTGGCGCGTCTCTGCTTGCCGGAGGTACATGAAGGCCCCCTTCCTTTACCTAGGCGCAAGGAAGGGGGCCTTCATGTACTCGGGAGAGCCTTGATGCGAGACCATTGTGACTGCTGGTGCGCCTGGGGCGAACGGGGCATTGCCTGGTCCGTGAAGGCCTCCTTGAGGGACTCTGGGTCCCTCAAGGAGGCCTTCACGGCACTCCACAGCGAGATGGCCACGCGGTGGCGGGCACTGGCGACAGCGTCTGGTAGAGATCACCGGGTGAGCAGCAGTCCCGAACCGACCCCTCTGTGGGACCTTCCGGAGCCGAAGGCCGAGCCGGCGCGGAAGGCGAAGCCGTCGCGCGCGAAAACGGCCAGCCGCCGCGGGGCGCAGAACCCCGCGCCCGAGAACCCGGTCGCGCGGATCGTCGTGGACATCCCGCTCACGCATCTCGACCGCACCTTCGACTACCGGATCCCCGAGAAACTGCACGAAGCCGCCGTCCCCGGTTGCCGGGTGCGGGTCCGGTTCGCCGGTCAGCTCGTCGACGGGTACCTCGTCGAGCGTGCCGACACCACGGAGTTCACCGGCAAGCTCGCGTACATCGACAGGGTGACCTCCAGCGAGCCCGTCCTGCCCCCGGCGCTGCTCACGCTCTGCCGGTCCGTCGCGGACCGCTACGGCGGCACCCTCAGCGACGTTCTGCGGCTCGCGATCCCGTCCCGGCACGCGAAGGCCGAGAGCGAACCGCCCGCCGAGCCCGCGCCGACGCCGGAACCGCCCGACACCACCGCCTGGAAGAAGTACCAGAGCGGTCCGGCGTTCCTGGAGGCCGTCGCGGAACGGCGTCCGGCCAACGCGGTCTGGCAGGCGCTGCCGGGGGAGGACTGGCCGCGCCGCCTCGCCGAAGCGGCCGCCGTCGCGGCTTCCGCGGGCCGGGGTGTGGTCATGGTCGTGCCCGACCATCGTGACCTGACCCGGCTGCACGACGCGTGCGTTTCCTTGCTGGGCGCCGAATCCGTGGTCGCGCTGATCGCGGGGCTCGGCCCCGCCGAGCGGTATCGCCGCTGGCTCGCGGTGCTGCGCGGCGCGGTGCGCGTCGTCGTCGGCACGCGTGCGGCGATGTTCGCGCCGGTCGCCGATCCCGGCCTGTTCGTGGTGTGGGACGACGGCGACGACGTCCACCTCGACCAGCACGCACCGTATCCACACGTCCGTGACGTGCTGATGGACCGCGCGCACGCCGCGAAGGGCTCCATGCTCGTCGCCGGTTTCGCGCGCACCGCCGAAGCGCAGTTCCTGGTGGAATCGGGCTGGGCGCAGCCACTCGTGGCCGCCCGGCCGGAACTGCGGGCGGCGGCGCCGAGGGTCACCCCGGTCGGAGAGGACTTCGACGTCGCCCGGGACGAAGCGGCCAAGGCCGCGCGGCTCCCGTCGGTCGCCTTCGAGGCGGCGCGACAGTCGCTGGCGGGCGGATTCCCCGTGCTGGTGCAGGTTCCGCGTCGCGGGTACGTCCCGGGGCTCGCGTGCGGCAACTGCCGGACGTCGGCGCACTGCCGTCGGTGCGCCGGGCCGCTTTCCTTGCCGGGCGGGCTGATCGACGGCGCGCCGAGACCGCCGGCCTGCCGGTGGTGCGGCGTCCCCGAGACGAACTTCCATTGCGTGGCTTGCGGTTCGGTGCGGCTGCGGGCGGTCGTCGTCGGGTCGAAGCGCACCGCGGAGGAACTGGGCCGCGCGTTCTCCGGATTCCCCGTACGGACCTCGGGTGCGACGGAGGTTTTGGCTTCGGTGCCCGGAAAACCGGCGCTGGTCGTGTGCACGCCGGGCGCCGAGCCGGTCGCGGAAGGCGGCTACGGCGCGGCGCTGCTGCTGGACGGCTGGGCGCTGCTGGGGCGGCAGGACCTGCGCGCGGGGGAGGAGACCCTGCGGCGCTGGATGGCTGCGGCGGCCCTGGTGCGGCCGGGGACCGAAGGCGGTCGCGTGTTCGTCGGCGCGGAAGCGGGCCTTTCGGTGGTGCAGGCTCTGGTGCGCTGGGACCCGGGCTGGCATGCGAGCCTCGAACTGGCGGAGCGGCGCGAACTCGGGTTCCCGCCCGCGATGCGGATGGCGAGTATCGAAGGCACCCCGGACGCGGTCGCCGGACTGCTCGACGACCTCGCCCTCCCGGAGACCGGCGAGGTGCTGGGCCCGGTGCCGCTCGGCGAGGTCGACGAGGACGGCAACGCCGAACGGGAGCGGGCGCTGGTGCGCGTCGCGCGTCCGGACGGGAAGGCGCTCGCCGCCGCCGTCCACGCTGCGGCCGCCCGGCGGGACGCGCGCAAGGCGTCCGAGCCCATCCGGATCCAGCTGGACCCGCTGGAGCTCATCTAGAGCCCCCGCGTTTCGTCCTCTGAATGCGGTGGTTCGACAGCGAACCATCGCATCCAGAGGACGAAATGCGTGGGGTCAGAGGGTCGTGCCGGGGGTCGCGAGGACGTCGGCGCGCGCCGGAGCGCCCGGAGCGGGCGAAGCGGGCTTCGTGGCGGAGCCGCCCAGAGCGGCGGTGAGCAGCGTGACGATCTGCGAGGAGATCGCCGCCCGCCGTGCCTCGAAATCGGCGTCGGTCAGGGCCGAAGGATCGGCGGGTGTGCCGAGGACGGGCGTGTGCAGGTGCCCGCCCGCGATCCCGGTCAGGCCAAGGCCCGTCCGGAGCCGGTTGCTTCTGAACATGGACTCATTGCTCAGGTAGTTGCCGCCGCCACCGGAAGCGGCGACTTCACCGGGCTTCGGCGCGTCCGTCCGGCACACCGCGGCCCCCGTCCCCGGTTTCGTGCTGTCCGGCCAGACGCAGAACGCCTCGTTGTACAGCACCTGATACGCCCCGGCGGGCGCGGCGAGCATCTTTTCGTACGGCAGCGTGGTTTCGATGAACTGGACGTCCGGCTGCGGCCAGCCGTCGGCGGGCGGGACCTGGCCGCGGACGGGCTCGTCGAGGTTGTCCGGGAAACCACCGCGCCACGCACCCGCCCACCGCTCGATGTCGAAGCGGCCGGGGCGCCCCTGACTGATCGTCATGATCAGCTCCGGACGGCGGAACCGGTCCTTGAACGCCTGGCCGTAAGCCGACTCGACGATTCCGGCGTCGAAGTAGCGCCACACCACCGGGAACGACACGGCCTGCACCAGCGCGGGCCCGGTCGGTGTCTGGATGGTCTTGCCGTCGAGATGCAGTGCCGCCGCGCCGGACGGGTTCGCGATGCGGACGCCCGCGCCGTTGAGGGTGAACGGATCGAACCCGCTCACCAGCACCCGGCGGAGCTTCGGGCCGGCGGGGAAGCGGGAATCGTCGAGGCCCCGCGCGCCGAAGTCGAACGTCTTCAGCAGCTCCGCCCGGGCGGGCGCGGACAGCGGGAAACGCGGCGTCCATTGCCGCAGCGCCTTGCTCATCTGGAGGCGGGCCCAGTAGAGCGGCCGGTCGTCGGCCTTATCGATGCTGCCGAGGTCGGGACGGCGGCCCTGCGCGCGGTCGACCGCGGTGCGCCAGAGCCCGTCACCGGCGGTCTCGGCGAGCTTCTCGGCCCGCAAAGCGGTCTTCGTGGCGCAGAGGCGCCTCGTGAAGTCGGAGACGAGCTTGTCGAGTCCGGCGAGCCGGACGAGTTCCGGGCCGACCGCGGGACCACCCGAAGGCATGGTCGCGGTGAGCCGCTTCTCCTCGACGGTGATCGCGGCGGAGTCGTCGAAGCAGGCACTCGCGCCTTCTGCCTGCGCGACACCGGGGACAGCGAGGACGGGAAGTGCGATGAGCAGCGGGAGGAAGGCGCCCCACCGCCTGCCGGAAGTCTTCATGGCCCGCATTCTGCTCATCCCGCCACGGCCGCACCACCGACGAACGCAGGTCTGGACGGGTCTTGTCCGGGGTGGACAGGCGGGGCAGACTCGCGCCATGGCCGCGCACAGAAGAACTCCGGTACGCATCACCGCAGTCACCGCGATCGCCGTCCTGGTCGGCACCGCCGCGCCGGGGATGGCGGCGGCCGCGCCACCGACGGCCAAATCGCCCACCGCCGTCGGCTATCTGGGCGCGGTGTCGAGTATCGACGCGGACGCGACCGCGATCGGCACGAAGATCCTGCGCGAAGGCGGCAACGCCGTCGACGCCGCCGTCGCGACGGCCGCCGCGCTCGGCGTCACCGACCCGTTCTCCGCCGGATTCGGCGGTGGCGGCTTCTTCGTCTACTACGACGCGCGCTCGGGCAAGGTGCACACGCTCGACGGCCGCGAGACCGCCCCGTCGACCGCGAACGAGAACCTCTTCGTCGAGAACGGCAAGGCGATCCCGTTCGCCGAGGCCGTCACCAGCGGACTGGGCGTCGGCGTGCCCGGCACGCCCGCCACCTGGCAGGAAGCCCTGCGCAAATGGGGGACCAAGTCGCTCGCGAAGGCGGTCAAACCCGCCGAAGACCTCGCGCGCAGGGGTTTCACCGTCGACCAGACCTTCAACACCCAGATCGCGAACAACGCCGCCCGGTTCTCGGCGTTCCCGTCCACCCGGTCGCTGTACCTGCCCGGCGGCGCGCCGCCCGCGGTCGGCTCGACGTTCAAGAACCCGGACCTCGCGGGCACGTACGCGCAGCTCGCCGCGAAGGGCACCGACGTGCTCTACCGCGGCCCGATCGGCGCGGACGTCGTCGACACCGTGCGGAAGCCGCCGGTCGACCCCGCGTCGGCGCTGAAGGTGCGCCCCGGTGACATGACCGCGGCCGACCTCGCGAAGTACCGCGTCGTCGAGCGGAAGCCGACGAAGACCCAGTACCGCGGTCTCGACGTCTACGGCATGCCCGCGCCGTCGTCCGGTGGGCTGACCGTCGGCGAGGCGCTGAACATCCTCGAGAACACGAAGCTCTCGAAGCTGGAGAAGGCCGACTACCTGCACTACTTCCTGGAATCGACCCGGTACGCCTTCGCCGACCGCAACCGTTGGATCGGCGACCCGGCCTTCGTCGACGTCCCGGCGAAGGAACTGATCAGCCAGAAGTTCGCCGACAGCCGCGCGTGCCTGATCGACCCCGCGAAGGCCGGGACGAGCCCGGTCGCGCCGGCGGACCCGCGCAAGCCCACCCCGTGCGTGGCCGGGACGAACCCCGCGCCGACCCCGTACGAGGGCGAGAACACCACGCATCTCACGGTCGCCGACCGGTGGGGCAACGTCGTCGCCTACACGCTGACCATCGAGCAGGAGGGCGGGAGCGGCATCGTCGTGCCGGGCCGCGGCTTCCTGCTCAACAACGAACTGACCGACTTCTCCTTCACCCCGGTGACGCCGGGCGTGCCCGACCCGAACCTGCCGGGCCCGGCGAAGCGGCCGCGTTCGTCGATGGCGCCGACCATCGTGCTCGAGGGCGGCAAGCCGTTCCTCGCCGTCGGCTCGCCCGGTGGCGCGTCGATCATCACCACGGTGCTGCAGATCCTCACCGGCCGTATCGATCGCGGGCTGAAGCTGGTCGACGCGATCGCCGAACCGCGCGCCTCGCAGCGGAACTCCGCGGCCGCGCAGGTGGAGCAGGCGTTCCTGGACCAGACCGAGGTGCTCAAGGTGCTGAAGGCCAAGGGGCAGGGCTTCTCGGCGACGCCCGCGGAGATCGGGGCGGCGACCGGCGTGGAGCGGCTGCGGGACGGCCGGTGGCTCGCCGCGGCCGAACCCACGCGCCGGGGAGGCGGCTCGGCGGCCGTCGTGCTGCCCTGGCCGCCGCGTTAAGGACGACTTCGCTCGCGAAGGCCTCTTCGGCCCTTTCGCGCGCTAGGAACGGTCCTTTCCTTGCGAAATTTGCAAGGAAAGGACCGTTCCTAGCAGCCGCCGCACCGCAGAGGGAGAGCGAGCGCGCCGGGGTGGTGAGCTCCTTCTAGACTGCAGAGCGATGTTCGCCCAGTCAGAGGTACCCGTCCCCCCGGCGGAGGTGCGTTGATGCGCCTCGTCTTCGCCGGCACCCCCGAACCCGCGGTCCCGTCGCTGCGCGCGCTGCTGGCGTCCGAGCAGCACGAGGTCGTCGCCGTCGTGACCCGTCCGGACGCCCAGGCAGGCCGCGGCCGCCGCGTCGTCCGGTCGCCGATCGGCGCGCTGGCCGACGAGCACGGGATCGAGGTGCTGACCCCGCCGAAGGCGAGCGACCCCGCGTTCCTCGCCCGGCTCGCGGAGATCGCGCCCGATGCGTGCCCCGTGGTCGCGTACGGGGCGTTGCTGCCCCAGGCCGCGCTGGACATCCCGGCGCACGGCTGGGTCAACCTGCACTTCTCGCTGCTGCCCGCGTGGCGTGGCGCCGCGCCGGTCCAGGCCGCGATCCGCGCCGGGGACGAGATCACCGGCGCCTCGACGTTCCGCATCGTCAAGGAACTCGACGCGGGCCCGGTCTACGGCGTGGTCACCGAGCAGATCGCCGCCACCGACACCGCGGGCGAACTGCTCGGCAGGCTGGCGGAGTCCGGGGCGAAGCTGCTCGTGTCCACGATGGACGGAATCGCCGACGGCTCACTGCGCGCGGTCGAGCAGACCGGCGACGGCGTGAGCTACGCGCCCAAGGTGACCGTCGAGGACGCGCGCGTGTCGTTCGCCGATCCGGCCGCCGCGGTCGACCGGCAGATCCGCGCGGTCACGCCGGAGCCGGGCGCGTGGGCGGAGTTCCGGGGTGAGCGGCTGAAACTCGGCCCGGTGACGGTCGTGGACGAGCCGGGGCCCCCGCCCGGCGAACTCGTCGTGGAGCGCAAGCGGGTGCTGGTCGGCACGGCGTCGAAGCCGGTGAGGCTGGGCGAGGTGCAGGCGCAGGGGAAGAAGCGGATGGCGGCCACCGACTGGGCGCGCGGTATGAGGATCGAACAAGGAGAGCGCCTGCAGTGAACGAGCGTAGGGAACGCCGGCCGTCGAGGCCGGATCGCGGCCGTCCGGGCCAGCGTAAAGAGGGGCCCAGCCGCCCGCCGCAGATCGACCCGGCCCGGCAGGTCGCCTTCGACGTCCTGCGCGCGGTCCGCGAAGACGACGCGTACGCGAACCTGGTGCTGCCGCAACTGCTGCGCAACCGCCGGATCTCCGGCCGCGACGCGGCGCTGGCCACCGAACTGACCTACGGCACCTGCCGCGCGGTCGGCATGCTGGACGCCGTCATCGCGGCCTGCCTGGACCGTCCGCTGGAGAAGGTCGACGCCATCGTGCTGGACGGCCTCCGGCTCGGCGCGTACCAGTTGCTGCGCACCCGCATCCCCCAGCACGCCGCCGTCGGGTCCACTGTGGACCTCGTCCGCGCCGAAGTCGGTTCCTGGATCGCGGGTTTCGTGAACGCGGTGCTGCGTTCGGTGTCCGAAAAGGACGAAGAGACCTGGCTGAACGAGCTGGCCCCCGACGAGGCCGCCGACCCGATCGGCGCCTACGCCCTGCGGACGGCGCATCCGCGCTGGGTCGCGCGGTCGTTCGCGGAAGCCTTGGGGGACAAGGGAGCGGAGCTGAAGGCGGCCCTGGAGGCCGACGACGACCGCCCCGACGTCCACCTGGTCGCCCGGCCCGGCGAGATCAGCGCCGAGGAACTGGCCGCCATCACCGGTGGCGACGTCGCGCCGTACTCGCCCTACGGCGTGCGGCTGCCCGCGGGCTCCGGTGACCCCGGCGACCTCGAGCCGATCAAGGAAAAGCTGGCCGCGGTGCAGGACGAAGGCAGCCAGCTGTGCGCCTACGCCGTCACGAGGGTCCCGGTCTCCGGCTCCGACGTGCGGTGGCTGGACCTGTGTGCCGGTCCGGGCGGCAAGGCGGCGCTGCTCGGCGCGCTCGCGGTGGCCGCGGGCGCGACCGTCGACGCCGTCGAGAAGGCGCCCCATCGCGCGAAGCTGATCGAGAAGGCCGTGCAGGACCTGCCCGTGACCGTGCACGTCGCCGACGGCCGTGAGACCGGTCTGGAACCGGGCTACGACCGCGTCCTCGTCGACGCGCCGTGCAGCGGTCTCGGCTCGCTGCGGCGCCGCCCCGAAGCACGCTGGCGCCGTCAGCCCAGCGACATCGCGGACCTGACGAAACTGCAGGGCCAGCTGATCACCGCGGCACTGGACCTGGTCCGGCCCGGCGGCATCGTCACCTACGTCGTCTGCTCGCCGCATCTGGCCGAGACCGAAGGCGTCGTGGGGGAGACCGCGCGCCGCGCCGGTACCCAGATCGTCGACGCGCGGGAGTTCTTCCCCGGCGTCCCGCAGCTCGGCAACGGCCCGTACGTCCAGCTGTGGCCGCACCGCCACGGCACGGACGCGATGTTCTGCGCCGTCCTGCGGAAGCCGGACACCGCCGGGTGAGCAGGGTCCTCGGCCTGGTCGCGAGCTCGTGCGGCGGACTGGACACCCGGTTCGCCGCGCAGCTCGCGAAACCGGCCGCGGACCGCGGCTGGGAGCTCGCCATCACGCTGACCCCCACCGCGGCCCGCTGGCTGGAGAAGACCGGCGGGCTCGGTGACCTGGAGAAGTGCACCGGGCTGCCGGTCCGCAGCACCTCCCGGCTACCGGGCGAACCCCGCCCGCATCCGGACCCCGAGGTGTTCCTGTTCGCGCCAGCGTCCGCCAACTCCGTGGCGAAACTGGCGCTCGGCATCGCCGACAACCAGGCGCTGACCCTGCTCGGCGACGTCCTCGGCACGCCGGGCATCACGATCGTGCTGGGCTACCAGATCCAGGACACACGGGTGCACCATCCGGCGTGGCGGCGCCATCTCGACACGCTCGCCTCCGCCGGGGTCACTACCACGAGGCTCACCCCGGAAACCGCTTGGACCTCGGTGCTGGACCTGCTCCCAGCGGTCTAGCGGGCGCAGAACGCCGTGTCGACCGCGGCCACCAGATGCGCCGACGCCCCGTCCGGCAGCGGGTCCTGGTTGACCACGACGTTCACCTTCTTCCCGTGCGGGACCGCCCCCGAGATGTTCGCGAAGCCGCGGAGGTTGCCGCCGTGGCCCCAGAACCTCCCGCCGCAGGACAGCGGCACCGACGCGATCCCGAGCCCGTATTCCGCTCCGGGGATGCCCAGGCCCGCCGGCACGGTCCGCTGCATCTCCGCCAGCTGTGCCCGGGGCAGGAGACGGCCGTCGACGAGCTCCCCGTAGAAGCGGTTCAGCTCCGCGCCGGTCGAAACGATCCCGCCGGAGGCCCCGGCGAGCGAGGGATCCAGTTCGGTGTAGTCGACGAGACCCGGCGCGTAGCCCCTGGCGTGCGGCAGCGGCAGGCGCTCGTCGCCGCGCAAGGGCAGGTAGGTGTGGCGCAGGCCGAGCGGCTCGGCGATCCTCTTCCGGATCTCGGTGGAGACCGAGCGGCCGGTGAGCTTCTCGATGAGCATGCCCGCGATGACGTAGTTCGTGTTGGAGTACCTCCAGTCCGTGCCCGGCGCGAAGTCCGGCGGATGCGCCAGGCCGACCGCCAGCAGTTCTCCCGGTTCGGCGCCGCGATGCCGCCACTCGTCGATGTCGAGATCGCGGACGTAGTTGTACAGCCCGCTCGTGTGCTGCAGCAGCTGTCGGACGGTGATCTTGGTGCCGTCGTTGCCGTTCCCGCGGACGAGACCGGGCAGGTAGCGGTCGATCGGCGTGTCCAGCCGCACCTTCCCCTCGGCGACGAGCTGCAGGACCACGACCGCGACGAAGGTCTTGGTGATGCTGGCCGCCCGGAACTTCGAGTCGTGCGGGAACGGTGTCCCGGTCTCGGCGTTCCCGACGCCCTCACGCTCCGACCACGACCGCCCCGACGGGCTCGTCACGGTCGCCTGCGCGCCGGGGACGCCGTCCTGCACCAGTGTTTTCAGCGCTTTGTCGACTTCGTCCCGCGGGTGGGTGACGGCCAGTGCCGGGGTGGCGGTCGTCGCGGCGAGCAGTGCGACCAGTGAACCGACGGCGACGATCTTCTTGCCTGGCAAGGATTTTCGCATGGATTCCACGCTAGGGAGGCGCGGACGCGGTGGCCATGGGGTGAACCCCCACACCTTACTGAGGTTTGCCCCACCATGTCGCTCAGCGCAGGCTGTGCCCTGGCGCGACGACGCCGGTCTCGTAGGCGAACACCACCGCCTGGCTCCGGTTCGCCGCGCCCAGTTTCCCGAAGATGTTGCCCACATGGGTCTTGACGGTTTCGAGGCTGATGACCAGCTCGGCCGCGATGTCCACATTGGACTTCCCGGTGGCGATGAGGCGCAGCACCTCGGTCTCCCGTTTCGTCAGCGACGACGGGCGGGGAGCGAGGCCGGACGGCGCCGGGCGCGCGGTGACCATCCGGCGGATCGCGTCGGGGAACAGCAGTGTCTCCCCGGCGGCGATCGTCCGGATGGCGTGCGCGAACTCCTCTTTGCGCGCCCGCTTCAGCAGGAAACCGCTCGCCCCGGCCAGCAGCGCGTCATAGACGTAGTCGTCGTTGTCGAACGTCGTGATCACGAGGACCTTCGGCGGGTCGGGGATTTCGGCGAGCACCCGCCGGGTCGCCTCGATCCCGTCCACCCCGGGCATGCGCACGTCCATCAGGACCACGTCGGGATGTGTCCGCCGCACCAGATCGACCACCTCGCCGCCGTCGTCCGCCTCGCCGACCACGGTCAGATCCGGCTGGTTGTCCAGCAGGGAACGCAAACCGGCTCGCAGCAAGGGTTCGTCGTCGACGATCAGGACGCGCAGTGTCATGAGCGCGACCGTAGCGGGATCGTGGTCACCAGCCGCCACAACGGTTCCCCGTCGACGGCGGGCCCCGCGACGAGCTCCCCGCGCAGGGCCTCGACGCGTTCGGTGAGCCCCGGCAGCCCGTTGCCGCCGCGGCCGGAGGCGGCCGCGTGCTCCATGAGCGGGTTCACGATCTCGATCCGCAACGCGTCGGCGAGTACCGCGACCCGCACGCTCACCGGGCCGGGATGGGCGTGCCGCAACGCGTTCGTCAGTCCTTCTTGGACGATCCGGTACGCCTCCCGCGAAAGGGTCGCGGGCAGTTCGGCGGCCGGGCCGGTGAGCTCGTAGTCGATCTCCGCGCCGCCCGCGCGGGCCCGTTCGGCCAACGTCCCGGCCTCGATGAGCCGCCGTTCGGGCTCACGGGACGACCGGTCCTCCCGCAGCAGGCCGAGTACGTGGTCGAGGTCTTCGAGCGCCGCCCTCGAAGACTCCTCGATGGTGCCCAGCGCCCGGCGCACCAGTTGCGGTTCGGAATCGACCAGTTCGGCGGCCGCGGCGGCCTGGATGGTCGACGTCGTCAGCGTGTGCCCGATCGAGTCGTGCAGTTCGCGGGCCAGCCGGTTGCGCTGCTCGAAATGGTTCGCCCGGACTTCCGCCGCGGCGACGCGCTCGGTGGCGGACGGGCCCAGCAGGGCGACCGCGGCGTACTGGAACAGCTTGCTGAAACCGGCGAGGACGTAGGCGATGACGACGAGCGTGACCAGCGCGATCGGCAGCGTCCACAGCCCGCCGGTGCCCGATTCGATCGTCACCCGTTCCCCGAAGAACTCGATGGGGCTGCCGCCGCCTCCCGCCCACACGACGGCGAACACGAAGCCGAGCATCAGGAAACAGCCGAGGCCGAACAGCACCCAGCCGAGCGCGGTGTGCACGAGCAGCCAGGCCGCCGAGCGCCAGCGCTCCGCCCAGGCGACCTTCGTGTGCTGCGGAGGCTGCGCGATCCGGGTGTCCAGCATCTGGTTGGAGAACCAGATACCGACCCGGCGCATCGGTCCGGGCAAACCGGCCAGCACGACCAGGACACTCATGGCGAGCACGCCGTAGACCATCTTCGCCCACACGTCACCCGGGACGAGGACGGCGGGAATGAGCGCGACGGGGAACGGGATCGCCGTCATCGCCATGCCGAGGAGTCCGAACGGGACGCTGCGGTAGCTGCCGATCCGCACGAGGGGCTTGAGTGGGTTGACCATGAGGGGAACGCTATTCGGCGGCGTGTGCGCGCACCTCCCACTGCGGTGCCATTTCGCGTCATACTCCAGACCGGGTCGACGGTCACAGCCGGTTAGCGGGCGTTAGCGGCGTCCTCCTACACTCGGGCGCGTGGCTCACCGACCTTTGATCGCACCCAGCATCCTCTCCGCGGACTTCGCCCGGCTCGGCGACGAGATCCGTGCCGTCGCGGGGGAGGGGGACACCCGCGCGGACTGGGTCCACGTCGACGTCATGGACGCGCACTTCGTGCCGAACCTGACCCTGGGCCTGCCCGTGGTGCAGTCGCTGCTCAAGGCCACCGACGTCCCCATCGACTGCCACCTGATGATCGAGAACCCCGACAAGTGGGCCATCGGGTACGCCGAAGCGGGCGCTTACAACGTCACCGTGCACGTCGAGGCCGCGCACGACCCGATCGCGCTGGCGAAGAACCTGCGCGCCGCCGGGGCGAAGGCCGGCCTGTCGATCAAGCCGAACACGCCGATCGAGGACCACCTCGAGACCCTCAAGCACTACGACACGCTCCTGGTGATGTCGGTCGAGCCCGGTTTCGGCGGCCAGTCGTTCATCGAGGGCGTCCTCGACAAGGTCCGCACCGCGCGGCGCCTGGTCGACACCGGCCACCTCAAGCTCGTCGTCGAGATCGACGGCGGGATCAACGCCGACACCATCGAGCAGGCCGCCGAAGCCGGAGTGGACTGCTTCGTCGCCGGTTCCGCCGTCTACGGCGCCGAAGACCCAGGTAAGGCCGTCGCGGCGCTTCGCGAGCAGGCGGCCCGCGTCCGCGGCTGATCCCGCCTCGTGATCCGCCGTCGGGTCAGGAGAAGGAATCGGCCGCGATGGGTGTTGGATGAGGGGAGCACCGTTCTTAGCGGCGGTGCGAGCCAGGAGGAGGGCAGCAGGAGTGTTCACCGGCATTGTCGAGGAACTCGGCGAGGTCACCGCGGTCGAGCAGGTCCCGAACGCCGCGAGACTGACCGTTCGGGGGCCGCTGGTGACCAGCGACGCCGGGCACGGCGACTCCATCGCGGTGAGTGGCGTGTGCCTCACCGTGGTCGCGGTGGCGGGCGGTGAGTTTACCGTCGATGTCGTGCACGAGACCCTACAGCGCTCCAGCCTCGCGAAGGTGCAGGTCGGCGACGTCGTAAACCTCGAACGCGCGACGCCGGCCGGCGGCAGGCTCGGCGGGCACATCATGCAGGGCCATGTCGACGGCACCGGCGTCTTCCTCAACCGCGACGAGCAGGGACTCACCACGTTCGCGCTGCCGAAGAAGCTGTCCCGGTACGTCGTCGAGAAGGGGTCGATCGCGGTCGACGGTGTCTCCCTCACGGTCGCTTCGGTGACCGACGAGGAGTTCTCCGTCGCTCTGATCCCGACCACCCTCGAACTCACCACGCTCGGCCGGAACACCCCGGGCGACCTGGTGAATCTCGAGGTGGACGTGGTCGCCAAGTACGTCGAGAAGCTGGCCATGCCGCACCTGCGCGCGCAGGGGGACAATGGCGGTACGGAGGAGCGGGCGTGAGCGAGACGAGTGCGATTCCGGGGTCGGCCGATCTGACCCCCTGTGCGGGCGGGGTGGTGGCAGTGAACGCCGATGCCATCGAGGCGGCGATCGCCGACATCAAGGCGGGCCGTCCGGTCGTCGTGGTGGACGACGAGGACCGTGAGAACGAGGGCGACCTGATCTTCGCGGCGGAGAAGGCCACGCCGGAGCTGATGGCGTTCATGGTGCGCTACACCTCGGGTTACGTCTGCGTGGCGCTGACCGAGGCCGAGGCGGACCGGCTCGACCTGCCGCCGATGTACCACACGAACCAGGACCAGCGCGGCACCGCGTACAGCGTCACGGTCGACGCCGCCAAGGGCATCACCACCGGGATCTCCGCGGCCGACCGGTCGCATACCGTCCGCCTGCTCGCCGACCCGGCGTCCAAGGCGTCGGACTTCCGGCGCCCCGGCCACGTGGTCCCGCTGCGCGCCAAGCAGGGCGGCGTCCTGCGGCGCCCGGGGCACACCGAAGCCTCCGTCGACCTGGCCCGGCTGGCCGGGCTTTCGCCGTCCGGGGTGCTCTGCGAGATCGTGTCGCAGAAGGACGAGGGTGACATGGCCCGCCGCGACGAACTCGAGGTCTTCGCCGCGGACCACGACCTCAAGATGATCACCATCGCCGACCTGATCGCGTACCGGCGGCGCACCGAGAAGCAGGTCGAGCGGGTCGCCGAGGCGCGGATCCCGCTGAACGCGGGCACGTTCCGCGCGGTCGGGTACGACAGCCTGCTCGACGGCATCGAGCACATCGCGTTCGTCTACGGCGAGATCGGCGACGGCGAGGACATCCTGGTCCGCGTGCACTCCGAGTGCCTGACCGGTGACGTGTTCGGCTCGCTGCGCTGCGACTGCGGCCCGCAGCTGGAGGCCGCGCTGGAAGCGGTGGCCAAGGAAGGCCGCGGCGTCGTGCTCTACATCCGCGGCCACGAGGGCCGCGGTATCGGGCTGCTGCACAAACTGCAGGCCTACCAGCTGCAGGACGCCGGCGCGGACACCGTCGACGCGAACCTGCAGCTCGGCGTCCCCGCCGACGCGCGGGACTACGGCACCGGCGCGCAGATCCTGTGCGACCTCGGCGTCCGCTCGATGCGGCTGCTGACGAACAACCCGGCCAAACGCGTCGGGCTGGAGGGCTACGGCCTGCGGGTCACCGGGCGGGTCGCGCTGCCGATCTCGCCGAACCCGGAGAACCTGCGCTACCTCAAGACCAAACGGGACCGGATGGGGCACGACCTGTCCCAGCTGGAGCATTTCGACCAGGTCGGCGCCGAGGTCGACCAGGGCAACGGAGGTGGCACGCGGTGAGCGGCGAAGGCCGTCCGGACGTCGAACTCGACCTGTCCGACTGTAAGAACATCCGGCTCGGGATCGTGGCCACGCGCTGGCACACGAAGATCACGAGCGCCCTGCTGGACCGCGCCCTCGATGCGGCCAAGGCGGCCGACCTGGAGGAGGAGCCGACGGTCGTGCGCGTCGCGGGCGCCGTCGAACTGCCCGTCGCCGCGCAGGCGCTGGCCCGTACGCACGACGCGGTGGTCGCGCTGGGCGTGGTCATCCGGGGCGGGACGCCGCATTTCGAGTACGTCTGCGACGCGGTCACCGCGGGGCTGACCAGGGTCGCGCTCGACGAGAGCACCCCGGTCGGCAACGGCGTCCTCACCTGCGACACCGAGCAGCAGGCCCTCGACCGGTCGGGTCTGCCCGGCTCCGTCGAGGACAAGGGCTACGAAGCGACGGTCGCCGCGCTGGACGCCGCGCACGCGCTGCGGAACCTGCGCCAGCCGTGGACCGAGCGGGGATTCGTGTGAGCGTCGAGGCGGATGTGATGACGGAGTCCGAGGTCGTGGTGGTGCGGCCCCGCCGCGCCCTGGTGATGTGCTCCGTGCTGGCGGTGATCCTGCTGGCGACGTTCGTGGTCGTCGCGGTGCTGCTGCGCGGCTCGGACACCGGCGTGATCTTCCAGCCGTCCGACCAGGCGGCGATGATCGGCATCGGCGTCCTGCTCGCCGCGGGCACGATGCTGTTCGCGACCGCGCGCGTGAAGGCCGACGCGGACGGCATCGAGGTCCGGAACGTGCTGATGACCAAGAAGTTCGCGTGGAGCGAGGTGCTCTCGGTGAGCTTCCCGGACGGCGCCTCGTGGGCCCGGCTGGAGCTGCCGGAGGACGAGTACTACTCGGTCATGGCCGTGCAGGCGGTGGACCGGGAACGCGCGGTGGCGGCGGTGCGGGCGCTGCGGCGGCTGCACAAGGCGGCCTGGGAGGGCTGACGCTCGCCTTTTCCCGACCGGGCGCGTTTAGTCCTCTGAATGCGATCTTTGCGGTGTGCAAGTACGTGAAGGCCCCCTCGCCGGCTCCTTCGAGTGCTAGGAATGGTCCTTTCCTGGCAAATTTTGCAAGGAAAGGACCGTTCCTAGCATCCGGGCAGGCTGCGTTCGTCGGGCTCACTCAAGTGTCATGAAAGGGCCGTTCAGGACGAAAAACGTCCTGAACGGCCCTTTCATGACATCCGGGACCACCCGCAGGCCCCTCAGAGCGAAAGATCCACCACGATCGGCGCGTGGTCCGAGGGCCCCTTCCCCTTCCGCGCCTCACGGTCCACATAGGAATCCGTCACCGCACCCGCCACGACGGCGTCGGCGTACACGAGGTCGATCCGCATTCCCTTGTTGTTCGGGAAGTTCCCGGCCCGGTAGTCCCAGTACGTGAACGGGTGGTCGTACTTCAGCGGCCGCGGGAACACGTCGGACAGCCCGAGGTCCCGCAGCGCGGCGAGCGCCTTCCGCTCCGGTTCGGTCACGTGCGTCGATTCGGCGAACACGCCGATGTCCCAGACGTCCGCGTCGGTCGGCGCGATGTTGAAGTCGCCGAGCACCGCGAACGGCAGTCCGCGCGCCTGCTCCTCCCGCACGGTCGCCTCCAGCGCGGAGAGCCAGGCGAGTTTGTAGCCGTAGTGCGGGTTCTCCAGGTCGCGCCCGTTGGGCACGTACACCGACCACAGCCGCAGCCCGCCGCAGGTGGCGCCGATGGCCCGCGCGTCGGTCTTGTCCTCGAAGGTGGGCTCGCCGGTCAGCCCGCGTGTCACGTCCTCCAGCCCGACGCGCGACAGGATCGCGACACCGTTCCAGCGCCCGATGCCGTAGGCGGCCGTCTCGTAGCCCAGCTCCCGCACCGCTTCGACGGGGAAGGCGTCGGTGCCGCTCTTGAGTTCCTGCAGGCACAGCACGTCCGGCTGAGCCGAACCGAGCCACTCCAGCACCCTCGGCAGCCGGGGCCCGATCGAGTTCACGTTCCAGGTCGCGATCCGCATGCCCGCGAGCGTCCCACACCCCACCGACACCCCGACGTGAAAGGGGCCCCTGCCGCGACGGGTCACGTCGCGGCAGGGGCCCCGGCCGGGGTGGAGGTCAGACCCCGGTGGTCGAGCGGATCCAGGAGCGGGCCGAAGCGACGCTGCCGTAGTTGTTGGTGCCGCGGATGTTCGAGCCGCTCTGGTTCTGCACGGTCGAAGCGACACCGACCTGGACGCCGTTGGAGACCTGGGGGCCGCCCGAGTCGCCCTTCCACGCCGAACCGTCGATGCCGACGCTCTGGATGGCCGGGCCACCGTAGGCGTCGGTCGAGCTGCCCGAGACGCGCACGTTGGCGACCTTCAGCGCCGAGGCGGGCGGGCCGGTCGGGGTCTCGCGGCCCCAGCCGTAGAGCTGGTTGGTGCTGCCGACCGACGGGTTCGAGCTCGCCAGGGTGATCGGCGTGACGCCGGCGTCGGAGGCCAGGTGCAGCAGCGAGATGTCGGAGCCGGCCGGCGAGGACACCTTGCGGTCGACGGCGATCTCACGGCCGCCCTGCAGCTGGTTGCTGCCGACGCGGACCCGCATGCCGGTGCCGTCGGAGTCGAGGCAGTGCTTGGCGGTCAGCACCCAGCGCTGGGCGATGACGCTGCCGGAGCAGTTGAACCCGTCCCACTGACGGCCCGGGGTGTTGACGTAGACCTGGGCGCCCCAGCTCACGGTGGGGGCGGTGCCGCCGCCCACGATGTTGGGCTGGACACCGGTCGGGGTGCCCGCGGAGGCGACAGCGCCCGCGGTCATGGTGAGGGCTGCGGCGGCGAGGGTGGCGGCGCCCAGCGTACGAAGACGGCTCACGGTGCAGGAGTCCTTTCGAGCGTCATCTGACGAAGAACCGAATGAAGTGGAACTGGGACGGAAAGTAATCAACCGATTCACCCGCCAGGTACCAACGAACGTCGGTTACGGCGGAAGACCCGACTTAGGTCGGTATGCGTGGCGAAAGACGGACCGGATGGTGGGAATGGCCACTCGAAGGGTTGACCGGACCGCGCGTAAGGACGGGGCCTCGTAAGACTGTCGGTGGTGCCCCATAGGCTTGTCGACGTGGCTGACCCGACCACCTACCGTCCCTCGCCGGGGAGCATCCCGGACGCCCCTGGCGTGTACAAATTTCGTGACGCCACGAAGAGGGTCATCTATGTCGGCAAGGCGAAAAGCCTCCGAAGCAGGCTGAACTCGTACTTCGCCGACATCACGGGCTTGCACCCGCGCACCCGCCAGATGGTGACGACGGCGGCGAGCGTCGAGTGGACCGTCGTGGGCACCGAGGTCGAGGCGCTCCAGCTCGAATACAACTGGATCAAGGAGTTCGACCCGCGGTTCAACGTCCGGTACCGCGACGACAAGAGCTACCCCGTCCTCGCCGTCACGATGAACGAGGAGTACCCGCGCCTGCACGTCTATCGCGGCGCGCGCAAGAAGGGCGTGCGGTACTTCGGCCCGTACGCGCACGCCTGGGCCATCCGCGAAACGCTCGACCTGCTGCTCCGCGTCTTCCCGGCACGCACCTGCTCGGCGGGCGTCTTCAAACGGCACGGCCAGATCGGCAGGCCGTGCCTGCTCGGCTACATCGGGAAATGCTCCGCGCCATGCGTCGGCAAGGTCTCCGCCGACGAGCACCGCGAGATCGTCGAGGATTTCTGCGACTTCCTCGCCGGCCGCACCGACGCGCTGATCCGCCGTCTAGAACAGGAAATGGCGGCCGCGTCCGAAGAGCTGGAGTTCGAGCGAGCCGCGCGGCTGCGTGACGACCTCGGCGCGCTGCGGCGCGCGATGGAGAAGCAGGCGGTCGTGCTCGGCGACGGCACCGACGCTGACGTCGTCGCCTTCGCCCACGACGAGCTCGAAGCCGCCGTCCAGGTCTTCCACGTACGCGGCGGCCGGGTCCGCGGGCAGCGCGGCTGGGTGATCGACAAGGCCGAAGAGATGGACGTCAAGGATCTCGTCGACCACTTCATCACGCAGTTCTACGGCGAACAGGCCGAACGCGCGGACGATCCCGACGGTGGCTCGCCGGTGCCGCGCGAGGTGCTCGTCCCCGAGCTGCCCGCCGACGCGGAAGCCCTCGGCGAATGGCTGTCCGGGCTGCGCGGGTCGAGGGTGAGCCTGCGGGTGCCGCAGCGCGGCGACAAACGCGCGCTCGCCGAAACCGTGACACGCAACGCCGGAGAGGCGTTCACCCAGCACAAACTGCGCCGCGCGGGCGACCTCACCGCGCGCTCGGCCGCACTGGCGGAACTGCAGGACTACCTGGCGCTGGAAACCGCGCCGCTGCGCATCGAATGCGTCGACATCAGCCATATCCAGGGCAGCGACGTGGTCGCTTCGCTCGTGGTGTTCGAGGACGGTATCCCGCGCAAGTCCGAGTACCGGCGTTTCGCCTTGCGTGAGGCCGCGGAAGAGGGCGACGTCGCGTCGATCGCGGAGGTCGTCCGCCGCCGGTTTTACCGGTATCTCAAGGAAAACGCCGAAGGGGTCGATCCGGACCGGCCGGGTATCGACCCGGAGACCGGCAAACCGCGCAAGTTCGCCTACGCGCCGAACCTGCTCGTCGTCGACGGCGCTGGCCCGCAGGCCACCGCCGCCGCGGACGTGCTCTCCGAACTGGGCGTCACCGACATCGCCGTGGTCGGCCTGGCGAAGCGGCTGGAGGAGGTGTGGCTGCCGGGAGATCCCGATCCGGTGATCCTGCCGCGCACCTCCGACGCGTTGTATCTGTTGCAGCGGCTGCGCGACGAGGCGCACCGCTTCGCCATCCGGTACCACCGCGAGAAGCGGTCCAAGCGGATGCAGGTGTCCGCATTGGACGGTGTGCCGGGGCTGGGGCAGGCTCGTCGTACCGCGCTGATCAAGCATTTCGGCTCGGTGAAGAAACTCCGCGAAGCGCGGATAGAAGAGATCGAGGCGGTGCCCGGCTTCGGCAGGCGCACCGCCGAAGCGGTCGTCGCGGCGCTCGCAGGGGAGTCCGCGGCGGCGGGGGAGTCCAGTACGTGATCGGTGAAGGGACCATTGTGAGTGCGCAAGAAGAGGGCCGCGGTTCCGGGATGGAGGTCGCGGTCGTTTCCGGTCTGTCCGGCGCCGGCCGCAGCACCGCCGCGAAATGCCTGGAGGACCTGGGCTGGTTCGTGGTGGACAACCTGCCGCCCGAGCTGATCGCGACCATGGTCGAGCTCGGCGCACAGGCGCGGGGCGCGATCACCAAGGTCGCCGTGGTGATGGACGTGCGTTCGCGCGCGTTCACCGACGACCTGGCTTCGGTCATCAAGGATCTCGACGCCCGCGGGTACAAGCCGCGCGTCCTGTTCCTGGAGGCCACCGACGCGGTGCTGGTGCGCCGGTTCGAGGCCGTCCGCCGCGGCCACCCGATGCAGGGCGACGGCAGGCTCGCCGACGGCATCACGGCCGAGCGCACGCTCCTGGAGCCGCTGCGGGAAGAGGCCGACCTCGTGCTCGACACGTCGTCGCTTTCGGTGCACGACCTGCGCGCCAAGATCGAGGACGCCTTCGGCTCCGAGGCGAGCACGCAGACCAGGGTCACCGTGCTGTCGTTCGGCTACAAGTACGGCCTGCCGATGGACGCCGACCTGGTGATGGACGTCCGCTTCCTGCCGAACCCGTTCTGGATCCCGGAACTGCGCGACCACACCGGTCTCGAGGGCGAGGTCCGCAACTACGTGCTCAGCCAGGAAGGCGCGGACGAGTTCCTCGACCGCTACCACCAGCTGCTGCGCCTGATCGGCGCGGGCTACAAGCGTGAGGGCAAGCGGTACCTGACGCTGGCCGTCGGCTGCACCGGCGGAAAGCACCGCAGCGTCGCCATCTCCGAGGAGCTCGCCCAGCGTCTGTCCAATGAGGACGGTATGGCCGTGAAGGTGGTGCACCGCGACCTTGGCCGCGAGTAGCGCACCGCGCGCGGTGGCCCTGGGCGGCGGGCACGGCCTGCACGCCACCCTCACCGCCTTGCGCCGGGTGACCTCGCAGGTCACCGCCGTGGTCACCGTCGCGGACGACGGGGGCTCGTCCGGCAGGCTGCGCCGGGAACTGGGGCTGCTGCCGCCGGGCGACCTGCGGCAGGCCTTCGCCGCGTTCGCCGCCGAAGACGGCGGGACGTTGTGGGCGGAGGTGTTCCAGCACCGCTTCGGCGGCGACGGCGCGCTCGCCGGGCACGCGGTCGGGAACCTGTTGCTGGCCGGGTTGTTCGAGGTACTCGGCGACCCGGTCGCCGCGCTCGACGAGGCGAGCAGGCTCATGGGCATCTCCGGCCGGGTCCTGCCCATGTCACCCGAACCGCTGGAGATCCAGGGCGAGGTTTCGGGGCTGGACGCCGAGAATCCCGAGGCGCTGCGGCGGATCCGCGGCCAGGTGGCGGTGGCGACGACCCCGGGGCAGGTGCACCGGATCAGTCTTCACCCGACCGGGCAGGCCGACCGGCCGCCGCGCGGCTGTGCCGAGGCGATCGAGGCCGTGCTCGACGCGGACGTGGTGTTCCTCGGTCCGGGTTCGTGGTTCACGAGTGTGCTGCCCCATCTGCTGGTGCCGGATCTGCACGACGCGTTGCTCCGAACGGACGCCACGAAGGTGGTGATCCTCAACCTGATCCCCCAACCGGGGGAGACGGCGGGATTCTCGCCGGAGAAGCATTTGGACGTACTCTTCGAACACGCCCCGGAATTACGGGTGGACGCGGTCATCGCGGACCGGGACTCGGTGCCCTCACCAGCCCGGTTGCGGGACGCGGCCGGGAGACTGGGCGCGCGGGCGTTGCTGGGGGCGGTGGCTGACCCGGTCGTGACGGGGCGGCATGATCCTGATGCGCTCGCGGGCTGTATGCGAGACGCTCTCGGTCTCACCGGGGGAGGAGCTGAAGGTATGGAGGGGCAGCGATGGCGATGACCGCCGCCGTGAAGGACGAGCTGAGCCGGCTGGAGATCACCAAGATCGGCCCGCGCCGCGCGGAGGTCGCGTCGATGCTGCGATTCGCGGGCGGGCTGCACATCGTGGCCGGCCGCGTCGTGGTGGAGGCCGAACTCGACACCGGTTCGGTGGCGAGGCGGCTGCGCAAGGAGATCCACGAACTGTACGGACACCAGTCCGACGTGCACGTCATTTCCTCCAGCGGCTTGCGCAAGGGCACGCGGTACGTCGTCCGGGTGGTCAAGGACGGCGAGGGGCTCGCCCGGCAGACCGGTCTGATCGACCAGCGCGGCCGCCCGGTGCGCGGGCTGCCCGCCGCCGTCGTGTCCGGTGGCGTCGCCGACGCGGAAGCCGCCTGGCGCGGCGCGTTCCTGGCGCACGGTTCGCTCACCGAACCCGGTCGTTCGTCGTCGCTCGAGGTCACCTGCCCCGGCCCCGAGGCCGCGCTGGCGCTCGTCGGCGCCGCCCGGCGGATGGGCATCCAGGCCAAGTCGCGCGAGGTCCGCGGCGCGGACCGGGTCGTGGTGCGCGACGGTGACGCGATCGGTGCCCTGCTGACCCGGCTCGGCGCGCACACGAGCGTGCTCGCCTGGGAAGAGCGGCGGATGCGCCGCGAGGTGCGTGCCACCGCGAACCGGCTCGCGAACTTCGACGACGCGAACCTGCGGCGTTCGGCCCGCGCGGCCGTCGCGGCGGCGGCCAGGGTCGAGCGGGCGCTGGACATCCTCGGCGAATCCGCCCCGGAGCACCTGCTCGCCGCGGGCAAGCTGCGGCTGTCGAACCGGCAGGCCTCGCTGGAGGAACTGGGCCAGCTGTCCGATCCGCAGATGACCAAGGACGCCGTCGCCGGCCGGATCCGCCGCCTGCTGGCGATGGCCGACAAAAAGGCGAAGGAACAAGGCATTCCGGACACCGAATCCGCTGTCACCCCGGACATGCTGGAAGAAGACGAGGCCTGACCCTCCCGCATTTAGTCCTCTGGATGCGGTACTTGCACGCGCAAGGACCGCATCCAGAGGACTAAACGCGGTGTTCGCCGAAGACGTCGCAGGTGGCCGGGTCGCCGTCGAGGGCGGCGGTCGCGAGGAGGACGGCGCCCGAGGTCCACGTGGTGCGCTCGTCCGGCCAGAATTCCTCGTCCGCGAACTGGTAGCCGGTCCAGTACGAGCCGTCGTCGTGGTGTAGCCGGGCAAGGCACGCGAGGAGTTCAGTCGCGCGGGCACGGTCGCCGCGAGTGGCTAGGGTGAGCGCCAGTTCGGCCGTCTCGCCGCCGGTCGCCCACGGCTCGTGGTGCACGCACCGCACCCCGAGCCCGGGTTCGACGAACCGGTCCCAGCCCGCCGCCAGCCGCTCCGTCGCGTCGGCGCCGGTGACGACGGAGCCCAGAATCGGGTAGTACCAATCCATCGCGTGCGGTTTCGCGGCGAACAGCCCCGGCTCGCCGAGCAGGGCGGCACGCAGCCGGTGCGCCGCGACTCGCCATTGTGGACGGTCCAGCCCTCGCACGGAGGCGAGCGCGAGCGCCTGCGTCAGCGCGTGATGGATGCTGGCGCAGCCCGCGACCAGCCGGATCTCGGGATCGTCGCGCCAGGAGATGGCGCCCGACGGTTGCTGCCGCCGCAGGACGGCGTCGATGGCCTTGTCCACGACCGGCCACATCCGGTCCAGCCAGGCGTGATCCCCGGTCCGCAGGAAGTGGTGCCGGACTCCGACCGCGACGTACGCGGTGAAGTTCGTGTCCATAGTGGACAAATCGACGCGGCCGTCGCGGTACCGGGCCGCCCAGGACCCGTCAGGGCGCTGGTTGCGGAGCAGCCATTCGTACGCGGCTTCGGCTTCCGCGTGCAGCCCGGCCACGTCGAGACCCATCGCGGCTTCGAGATGATTCCACGGATCGAGGTGCCCGCCGGTCTCCCAGGGGATCCCGCCGTCCCGCCACTGCATGGCCGCGATGGTGGCGGCGGTGGCCTTCACGGTTTGCGCGCGTAGACGACGAGGCTCTTGCCGAGCACCGGATTCAGCGCCCATTCGGCGAACCGCACCGGCCGGGGGCTCCGCATGATGTCCCAGACCAGGAACCGGTGGTACAGCGCGCAAAGCGGGTGCTCCTCGTCGGGGCCGACCGCGCATTTCAGCCACCAGTACGGCGAATGCAGGGCGTGCGCGTGATGGCCGCCGGTCGTCCGCAACCCGGCCTCGGTGAGCTTGCCGAGCAGTTCGCGCCGCCGGTAGATCCGGATGTGCCCGCCTTCGACCTCGTGATACGCGTCCGAGAGCAGCCAGCAGATCCGCTCCGGCCACCAGCGCGGCACGGTCGCCACCAACCGTCCGCCCGGCGCCAGCACACGGCTCGCCTCCGCGAGCACCGCGCGGTCGGCATGGATGTGTTCCAGGGTCTCGGCGACGATCACCCGGGTGAAGGAGCCGCTCGGGAACGGCAACCGGAGTGCGTCCGCGCGGACGGCCAGCGCCGAAGCCGTGCCGGGTGCCTCGCCCGCCTCTGCCAGGTTGGCGAACATGTCCCGCACGTGTTTGAGCGCGGTGTCGTCGAGGTCGGCGGCGACCACGTCCGCGCCGCGTTTGTAGGCCTCGTACGCGTGACGGCCGTCCCCGCAGCCGAGGTCGAGCACCCGGTCGCCGGGGCCGACGGGGAACCGGTCGAAATCGACGGTCAGCACTCCGCACGCTCCCGGCCGAGGACGCGCCGGTAGTGCGCCGCGGTCTCCTCGGCGGTGCGCCGCCAGCTCAGCGCGCCCGCCGTCGCCAGCCCCCGGGCCGCGAGGTCGGCGCGCAGGTGTTCGTCGCCGAGGACCTTGGTGAGCGCTTCCGCGAGCGCCGGGACATCGCCCGGCGGCACCAGGATCCCCGCGTCACCCACGACTTCGGGCAGGGCGCCGCCGGTCGTCGCGACGACCGGTGTCCCGCAGGCCATGGCCTCGGCGGCCGGCAGCGAGAACCCCTCGAACAATGAAGGTATGCAAGCGATTTCGGCCGAACACAGCAGCTGTGCGAGTTCTTCGTCGGCCAGCCCGCTGACGAAGCGGACGTCGGCGCCAGGGCCGAGCCGGGCGAGTGCCCGCGCCGCCGGGCCGTCCGGCTTCGGTTTGCCGACGATCACCAGTTCGCCTTCGATCCGGTCCGACGCCGCCAGCAGGTGTTCGAGCCCCTTCAACGGTTCGTCCGCGCTGGCGGTGGCCACGACCCGGCCGGGGACGCGCGGGATCTCGGGTCGCGGCCGGAAGATCCGGGTGTCCGCGGCGAGCGGGACGACGTGGATCCCTTCCTCCGGAACGCCCATCTCCCGGCCGATGGCCGCACGGGAAGCCCGCGAAACGGTCAGCGCGGGCAGCCGCCGCGCGACGCGGTGCTGCATCTCCACGAAGCCGTACCACCGCGCGACTCGCGCCGCCTCCCGTCCGGTGACGGTCGCGAGCTTCAGTGCCCGGTCCACGGCGATGGGATGGTGGATCGTGGCGAGTGTCGGCAGTCCACAGTGGAGCATCCCGTAGCCGAGTCCCTGGTTGTCGTGGACGATGTCGAACTCGCCCCGGCGCTTCGCGAGATGGCGCGCGGCACGCAGGGAGAACGCGAGGGGTTCGGGGAAACCGCCGCGGCGCATGCCGAGGAATTCCACCCACGACGGCAGGTCGCGCAGCTCGCGCGGCCGCGGGGTCCGGAACGGGTTCGGCTCCGCGAACAGGTCGAGGCCCGGGATCTTCGTCAGCCGCACGCCCTCATCGACCTCCGGATAGGGAGGCCCGGACAGCACCTCGACGCGATGCCCCAGCGCGGCGAGTTCGCGGCTCAGATGCCGGACGTACACGCCCTGACCGCCGCTGCGCGGGTTTCCGCGGTAGGTCAGGAGCGCGATGCGCAGGGCGCTCACCGCTCACTCCCGCGCGCCCCAGTGATCGAGCTGCTCGCGGATCTTCCGGGTTTCGTCGTGCCGTTCGCCGCGGACCTCGACGGAATCGGCGAGCAGCAGGGTCCAGGTCGAAAGCGCCTCGGTGACCCTGCCCGCCTTGGCGACGGTGAGCGCGAGCCCGAATCGGAGGTCGAGAACATCGGGATGCCGCTCATTCAGCCGTCCCGTCGCTTCGGTGAGGAGCTGTCGATACTCCGAAACAACGGGGGGGGGTGCTCGATTTCGGCGCTCCAGAACGCGATGTTGTGCCGCACGTGGCTGACGATCTCGTCGTCGCCCAGCGCCTGTTTCGCCTGCGGCAGCAGCTCCCGGGAGAGGCGGAGGGACTCCTCCCCGTTCCCGGTCTTGCCCGTCGCCACCGCGAGTAGGTGCCGGGCGTGCAGCGTCTCGCGATGATCGGCTCCGAGAGCGTGGGTGGCGTCCCGGACCAGGGCTTCGAACGCCGCCCGGGACTCTTCGAAGCGGCCGAGTTCCATGAGGAGGTAGCCGATGTTGTGGCGAATGCTCAAGACCTCTTCGTCGCCACTCGACAGGGCGGCCGTGGCGATCGGCAGCAGCTCCTCGAACCGGGTGAGCGCTCGGGCAGCGTCGCCCGCCTTACCGGTCCACGTCGCGTGCCGTGCCTTGCAGCGCAAGGTGATCCGGTCGGTGTCGCCGAGTTCCCGGGCCGCCCGGTTCGCCCAGGCGGCCCAGCGTTCCCGGTTCTCGACGGGGATATGGGACCCCCGCCGCTCCAACGCGGCGAAGGCGTCTTCGCGGAGCCCGGCGAGCCAGAAGTGCTCGGCCTCGTTGGCCGCCGCGTAGCTCTGTTCCGGCGTCGGCTCGTCGTCTCCGGCCACGAGTGGTACCTCCGAGGTCGCCGCCGCCAGGCGGGCACGCAGCCGGGCCGCCGCGTCGGGGGAGAGAACGGGCGGCTCCCCGGTCCATAGGACGGTTTCGTCGTCGAGACCCGCCCGCGTCCGGCTGACCGAGTCGCCGAGTCCGGCCAGGAAATCGCGGACGCGCACCCGCCGGTCCGGACCGCCCGCCGCCGCGCTCGCCGCGGTGAGGATCGAGATCGGGACGGGGCCCCGGGTGGCGGCGAGCCCCAGCAACTCCAGCAGGACGGCGTGACCGGGCCGAGGCGAGGCCACCGCGCCGGTGCTCTGTTCGATGTCGGCGTCCTCTTGCGCCACGCTGATGAAGGTGACCGTCGAATCGCCGAGCCGGAGCACGTCACCGTGCGCCAGCCGGGCGTCCGGCACCCGCTGCCCGTTGACGAAGGTCCCGTTGGCGGAGTCGAGGTCCGTCAGCCACGCGTCCGTGCCGTCCCAGCGGATCTTGCAGTGGAGCCGGGACACCCGCGAGTCCCCGAGCCGGATCGCGGCGTTCCTGCTGCGGCCGAGCGTCGTGAGCCCGAAGGACAGTTCGTGGTGGGCGGGCGGCTGTCCGGGGACGTCGATGATCAGCGTGGCGGGGGTGATCCTCGGCGAGGTGGGCGAACCCGTGTCGTAGTCGGGCTCGCTGCCCCAGTCCCCGCTGTCCTCCGGTTCCCGCACCACGGGAGCCGGGTCGAAACCGCCCGCCATCACCAGGCGGACCTCGACCGCGGGCGGCAGGCACGCCGGATCCCGCGTGGCCACGACCGTCTTGACCTGTGCCGGCTCCGGTCCCGTCGAGAGACTCCGGAGAAGACCGCACAGCCGGTCCCGGACATCGGGATCGAGGTCGTCGAGCCCGTCGATCGCGATCCGCACGGGGGCTCCGGTCCATTGTGGAGCGAGACTCCGCAGCGGACCGAGCAGCGCCAGATCGAAAGCGCTCGCACCGCTCCGGCCGGCGTCGTCGAGACCGGCGCGGTGCGCCTGCTCGGCGTCGGCGAAACCGGGAACCGTGCGCCGCAACTGACGGGCGAGTTCGCTCGCGAGCCGCTCGGCCGTGTCGCCGCGGCTCGCGAACAGCACGGCGTGCAGGAAGTCGGGCGGCACATAGGATCCGGCCACCGAAGGACGGGCCAGCGCGGCGAGCATGGTCGACTTTCCCGCGCCTGCCTCGCCGGTGATCGCGACCAACCGGGCGCCGGTGAGCAGATGCCCGACGGTCTCGCCGAGTTTCGGATCCGGCTGGTAGTGCGCGGTCAGCCGTTCGATGGTGGGCGCGGCCGGGTTGCCGGCCAGCGGCGAACGACGCCAGGCGGGGGAGGAGTTCAGCGCGAGCCACAGCCCCTGGTCGGCCTCGGCGACCTCGCGGGTGCCGTCGAAACCCAGGTGGACGGCGGTCTGCGCCGGGCACAGGCCGGTGATCACGCGTTTGAGATCCGCGCACCGGACGCGTTCGCCGAACTCCGCGTGCCCCGTCCGCAGGACCGAGACCAGCGACCGGCTGAAACACCCGTTCGCGGCGACACGGTCGTCCGACGCGGTGAGCAGGTCGAACCGTTTGCCCGCCTCGCCGACGATCCGCAGCCAGCGCTGACCAGCCTGCCTCGCCCCGATCCCGGCGTGGCAGGTGTCGAGCAGGATGACCAGCCCGTCGAGCATCGAGTAGCGGCCGAGGAGTTCTTTGATCCGCTGCGCGAACAGGAAGGAACGGCGGCTGTCCACCGGCAACCCGGTGTCCTTGGTGAGGAAGTAGAAGTCGTCGTCGGCGTATTCGCCGTGCCCGACGAGCGAGAGGAAGAGCGTCGCCTCGTCTTCCGACGCGCGCTCGAACGCCTCCACCAGCGCGTCGTCCAGCTCGACCATCGTCGGGTCGACGAGCAGGCCGCGACCGTCTTCGAGGGCGGGGACGCAGCCGCCGATGTCGGGGTCGAGCAGAGCCGTCGAGACCTGATGGCCCGCGTCGGGGAGGAACGAGAGAAGGTTCAGTGAGTCGCATTGCGACGCGACCACCAACGACCTCCGCTCTCCCACGGAGATCACTTTGTCTCATCGGGCGGCCACCGGCAAGGGCGGCCCGCGATACTGTGCGCCATGGCTCGGATCGTTCTGGTGCACGGCATCGCCCAGGAACAGAAGTCCGCGGACACGCTCGAGGCGGAATGGCTGCCGAGCCTGGCGGGCGGGGTCCGGCTCGCCGGTGACGCCGCGCTGGCCGACACCCTGTGGCGCGACGCCCGGCCCGGTGACGCGCGGATGGCCTTCTACGGTGACCTTTTCCTCAAGGACGGCCAGCAGGGCGGCGCGGACGAACTCACCCCGGACGAGTGGGCGCTCGCCGAAACGCTGGCGGCGGAATGGCTCCGGAACGCGGCTTCTTCGGCGTCCCGCGAGGCGGACCGGAACCGGGCGAAGGCCGAACTGGACCTGCTCGGCGGTCCGGCGGGGGAGACCCAGGGCGTGCGCGCGGCCGCCCGCCCGGTGCTGAACGCACTGGTGCGGCTGAAGCCGTTCGCGAGGCTCGGGGTGGCGTTCGCCGAACGAGTGGTGGTCAAGGCACTCAAGCAGGTGACGCTGTACCTCACCGACGAGACGATCCGGGAACGCGTGCAGGCCCGCGTCGCCGAGCACATCGGGCCGGAGACCGAGGCGATCATCGGGCATTCCCTAGGTTCCGTCGTCGCTTACGAGGCCGCCCATCTGCACGGTCGCCCGTTGCCGCTGCTGCTCACCCTCGGCTCCCCGCTGGGCCTGCGCACGGTCGTCTACGAACGGACCCGCCCGCAGCCGCCGTCCGTCCCGCCCGGCGTCGCGAGCTGGGTGAACCTGGCCGACCGGGACGACCTCGTCGCCGCCCGGCCCGACCTCAGCGGGTTGTTCCCCGGCGCCGACGGGGTCCTGGACAGCGGCTACACGGTCGACAACGGGGCGAAGCCGCACGAGGCGGCGTTCTATCTCGCCAAACGACGGACGGGTGAGGTGCTCTCCCGGGCGTTAACCCCCGGCGGGCAGGCGTAACGCGGCGGTTTCCGCGGCGACGACGGATGGAAACAGCCGCCCTCGAAGCTCACCGGTGAGGTGATCTTCGAGGGAAGGGGCAGCCATGCGGGTATCGGCGGAGGTCGGCACGTGGCTCGCGCGGCGCAGCAGCCGGGCGGGTGACTGGTGGGCGGCGGAGCTGGTCGCCGCCAAACGCGGGACGCGGGTTTCGGTGGTGATCCCGGCTCGCGACGAGGCGGAGACGGTGGGCGCGATCGTCGGCACCATCCGGCGCGAACTCGTCGAACGGTTCCCCTTGGTGGACGAGATCCTGGTGGTGGACAGCCATTCCACGGACGCGACCGCCGAGGTCGCCGCCGCGGCCGGGGCGGACGTCGTCGCGCAGGACGCGGTGTTCCCGGAACTGGGAAGCCTGACAGGCAAGGGGGAAGCGCTCTGGAAGGGCGTCGCCGAAACCAGCGGGGACCTCGTCGTCTTCGTCGACGGCGACCTCCGCGACTTCACCGCGGACTACGTGACCGGACTGCTCGGACCGCTGCTGACCGACCCGGCGATCGCCTACGTCAAAGGGTTCTACCACCGTCCGCTCGCCGGGGCGGCGGGCGTCGAACCCGACGGCGGCGGCCGGGTCACCGAACTCGTCGCCCGTCCGCTGCTCAACATGTACTGGCCGGAACTGGCCGGTTTCGTCCAGCCGCTCGCCGGCGAGTACGCGGGACGGCGCGAAGTGCTCGAAGGCATCCCGTTCGTCACGCATTACGGCGTCGAGGTCGGCCACCTGATCGACCTGCTCGAACTGCACGGGCTCGACGCGCTCGCGCAGGTCGACCTCGGCCACCGGACCCACCGGCATCAGGGCACCCAGGCACTCGGCCGGATGGCCGCGCAGATCATGCTGACCCTGATGGACCGGCTGGAGCGCGGCGGCCGGGTGATCTCCGCGGCGCCGCCGTCGACGTCGCTCGCCCAGTTCCGGCGCGGCGCGGGGGAGGCCGTCGAGCGGGAACTCGTGCTCACCGACGTGACCCTCACCCAGCGGCCGCCGCTGGAGAGCCTCCCGCCGGAGATCCGCCCGGAGAACTCACCCGCGCTGCGCAGGAGCGCTTAATGCTTCCTTGGGCTGCCAGCCCGGCGGGCCGAACACGTAACCGAGTTTGTCCCGCCACGAGCCGGCCGCGCGGACGTCGCGTAGGATCGAGCCGTATTCGTGGAAGCCGACCTTGAGCAGGTTGTAGGAGTCGACGTTCTTGGTCAGCCCGTAGGTCGGGCGTTTGCCCTCCGGTACGAAACTGCCGAACATCCGGTCCCAGATGATCAGGATGCCGCCGTAGTTCGCGTCCAGGTACTCCTGGTCGCTGCCGTGGTGCACCCGATGGTGTGAAGGCGTGTTGAACACGTACTCGAACCAGCGCGGCAGTTTCCGGATCTTCTCGGTGTGCACGAAGAACTGGTAGACGAGGTCGATCGACAGGCCGGTGAGGATCATCCACGGCGGGATGCCCGCCAGGGCGAGGATCGACCAGAACGGCAGCTGGAAGTACGGGGTCCACTTCTGCCGCAACGCCGTCGAGAAGTTGTAGTGCTCGCTCGAATGGTGCACCTGGTGGCCCGCCCACATGAGCCGGACGCGATGGCTCGCCCGGTGGTAGGCGTAGAAGACGATCTCCTGGCCCAGCAGCATCAGGACCCAGGTCCACCAGTCGTGCGGGCTGAACTTCACCGGCGCGAGTTCGTAGAGCGCGGCGAAGACGAACAGCATGGCGATGCGGAAAACACCGTTGATCACCACCGCCACCGCGCCCATGGACATGCTGGTGCGGGTGTCCTTGACGCTGTAGCCGATGACGTTGTCGTCGTGCCCCAGCACGTGCAGCGCGAGGATTTCGATCGCGACGAACAGCAGGAACACCGGCGTCGCCATCAGCACCGGGTCACTCAGATGGGCAAGAAAATCCGCCACCGCACCTCTCCCTGTCTCGCCCCCGGTTATCTGACCATCAGGTAACTTACCCTAGGGTCATTTACCTCAGGGTAAGATAACCGCCGTGACAGAAGCAAGGGCCGTCGGCACGAAGGGGGTGCCCCGCGAGGAGCGGGAGTCCCAGATCGTGCGCGCCGGGACGGAGGAGTTCGGCAAGAACGGGTACGCCGGGGCGTCGATGGTGGAGATCGCCCGCCGGGTCGGCGTCACGAAACCCTTGCTGTACCAGTACTTCGGCTCGAAGGACGGGCTGTATCTCGCCTGCCTGCACCGGGCGGGGGACCGGCTGACCGAAGGTGTCGCCGAGACGATGGCGGAGGAGGGCGAGCCGCCGGAACGGATGCCGCTCGCGGTGCTCTCGGCCATCTTCGAGACGTTCGACAACGACCGGTACGCCTGGAAGCTGCTACGCGACCCGACGGTGCCCTCGACCGGTGAGATCGCCGGTGTCGCGGTCGACTACCGCTACCGGCTCGACGGCTTCGCGCTGGTCGGCGCCGCTCAGCTGATGCACTCGCGCGGGCTGGACGACGATCGCGACATCGAGGCGATCGCCCAGGTCTGGACCGGCGTGGTCGACTCCCTGATCAGCTGGTGGATCGACCAGCCGGATCAGGACGCCGCGGCGATGACCGAGCGCTGCTCGCGGATCATGCGGAACCTGTTCGGCTGGTGAGCGAGGCGGCCGCGGCCTCGCAATCGGCGAAGGCGAGCGGCGGCCGATCGGCCAGCGGGAACCAGGCGTACTCGGAATTCTCTTCCGAGAGCACGATTTCCGCGTCCTCGGGGAGCTCGCAGACGAAGGCGAGACCGATCGTCTTCAGGCCGGTGTCGCCGTAGACCGACGGATACGTCCCGGCGAAGCGGAGATTCCGGAGTTCGCAGCCGATCTCCTCCAGCCCTTCGCGGACGAGGTTCTCCTCGGCGGTCTCGGCGCCGGAGAGGAAACCGCCGACGGTGTCCCAAGCGCCCTCGCGCGGCTCGTGTGCCCGGCGCAGCAACAGGATCCGGTCGCCGTCGAGGATGAGACCGACCGTGGTCGGCAAGGGGTTGTCGTATTTGGTGAAGCCGCAGGCGGGGCAGAGGACGTGGGTGTCCTCGCCGGCGCCGTCGAGTCTCGTCCGGTCCCCGCAGCGCGGGCAGAACGTCCAGTCCTTCACCGGCCGGAGCTTAGCGGCCGGTGAAGGACCGGACATCAGGAAATCACGAGCAACGCCAGTACGACGGCTCGGGCAAACCGGTCGGCGTGGCGATGATCGTGCCGTCCGCGGTCAGGGCGGCATCCGCACCGAAGGGATGTGGTTCGTCCGAGAAACCCGGCCTGGGGCCGGTGATCGTGGCCTCGTCCGCCCCGTTCCGCCACACGGTCGCCGAACCTTCCGCGTGCGTGCCGCGGAACCCGAGCACGAGCCCGCTCGAGTTGGCCGCCTTCGCCGTCGCGCCGGGGATGGTCGAGAGCACGTCGCCCGCGGAGTTCCACACCACGGCCGTGCGCCCGCCCGCCGAGTCGAAGCCGTGGCCGGCGACCACGCCTTCGTCGAACTGCGACGCGACGATCCCGGTGAGACCGGCGGGCGAACGGAGCCTGCCCTGACTGCCGTCGGCGTGGTAGATCTCGCCGGTCGAGGCCACCACCCGTCCCGTTTCGTCGATCCCGACCGGGAATCCGTCCCCGAGGATCCGGTACCCGGCCCCACCCGCGGGCCAGAAGACGATCCGGGTCTCGCCCGCGACCTCGACGAAACCGGTGATGTCGCCGCGATCGTTGAGGCGGGTGGCGTGCGTGTGCCCGGTCGCCGGTGCCGGAAGCCAGCGGTAGAACCTCTGGTAGACGTACGGAGCGGACTCGCGCCCGTCACCGACCTTCGCCCCGACGACCACTCCGTTCCGGTTGATATCCCGTGTGTGGTTCCACGCGCCGTCGGCGAAGCGCAGCATGATCCGGGGCTGACCGTTGTGCCAGATGATCCCCTCGCTGGGTTCGGAATGGTCGCTACCGTTCCCGACGATCCACTCCGTCCCCGCGGATCCGTCGATGTAGGCGTAGTCGATCCCGGAGGGCATCTTCAGTTTGGTCTGCCGCCAAGAACAATCACCGGCTTCGTGCGCCGGTGCGGCCTGCGCCGCCCCGGCGCCGCACACGGTCATGACGAGGGCGGCGGCCAGCGCGGCACCCCTGCGGAGGACCGTCATGGTCAGAACCACCACTGGTTCTTGGCGCCCGCCACGAAGTCCCACAGCTGCACGACTCCGCCGTCACGGCCCGCGGTGCCGAGGTCGGCGTCGAGGTACCGGCCGCTGCGCACATTCTGCAGGCGCAGGTAGCCCTCGGGGTTCTCGGTGACCGTGAACCACTGGTTCGAACCACCCGCCATGTAGTCCCACAGCTGGATCTTGGTGCCGTTGCGGTTGATGGTGCCGAGGTCGGCATCCAGGTACCGGCCGCTGTGGGCGTTCTGGAAGCGGTAGTGCCCCTCCGGGATCTGGGTCACGTACCAGGCCTGGTTGGCCGGGATGGTGTTGTCCGGGTTGACGATGCAGGTCCACAGCTGGACCTTGGTGCCGTTGCCGTTGATGGTGCCCAGATCCGCGTCCAGGCAACGGCTTTCGTCGGACGCCGGGCCGATCAGGTACACGTCCTGCTGGGCGGCGATGCCCACGCCGTGGATCTTGGCGGGACGAAGCTTCAGCTGACCGAGATCGACGCGCTCGTCCGCCTGGGCGGCGGGCGCGCCGAGCAGTGCCGAGAATCCGGCGAGAACGGCCATGGACACGACGAATCGCTTGAGATTACGCAATTTTCTCCCCAGTTCGCCGCAGGCGTCTTCACTGGGCCCCGACCAGGACGACCTGCTGACCATGATCCTGCCGGTTCGGCTCACATCCCGTCAACGTGGTTGTTCTTCACGAAAACGCCACCCCGCCGGGAAATCCCGGACGGGGTGGCGTTCCTCCAGTCACACTGGATACGGTCGGGGTGCCCGGCGCCGCTCCGGACACCCCGACCGTGCTCAGGACGCGGCGCTGGATTTGCCGCGCAGCTTGACGTTGGCCGTCGAAGCGTTCTTGATGGCCGTTTCGATCTGCGCCATCGTCGAGGACGAGGACAAGCCCGGCACCGTCGCCGACTTCAGCGCGTAGAGCGTGAACGTGTAGGGATGGCTGGAGCCGCCGGGACAGGGGCCGAAATACTTCTGCGAGTTCGCCCCGCTGCCCATGGCCTTCTGCTTGGCGCCGTTCTGGTTCGGGACCGTGAAGCCCGAGCCCAGTCCTTCCGGCAGCGAAGCCGCGGAGGCCGGGATGTCCCAGATCGCCCAGTGCAGTTTGTTGCCGTTGTTGGCCACGTCGGCGAAGACGATCGCGTATCCCTTGGCGCCCGTCGTCCCGGCACTCCACTCCAGCGGCGGCGAGGTGTCCTGTCCCGCGGTGCCGTCACCGGCGCAGGTGAACTTGTCCGGGATGGTCGCGTTGTCGGCGAACGCGGAACTGGTCAGCTTGAACGCTCCCGGCTGCGAGCCGCCGGGGAACTTCAGCCGCACCACCACGTTGTCGAGCACGCTCGGCGTGCCGCCGTTCTTGTCCGCGTTGGTCGAGGTGACCCACAGCCCGCCGTCCGGTGTCTTGGTGACCGAGCGGAGCCTGCCCCAGCGGCCGGAGAACAGCGACTGCACCGGACCGACGCCGTTGCCCGCCGCGTTGATCTGCGTGGCGAAGAGCTGTGCGCTGGTGACCGCCGCGACGTAGATCCAGTCGTTGACGATCTCGATCCCGCTCGGCCCGCCGGAACTGGTCGGCCACGTCTTCTTCGGCGCGACCGTGCCGCCGCAGGATCCTTCGGTGCCTTCACACTGGGGCCAGCCGAAGTTGCCGCCCTTCTGGATCAGGTTGAGCTCGTCGAGCTTGCCGTCGCCGAATTCCGACGCCCACAGCTGACCGCGCGAATCCCAGGCCAGGCCCTGCGGGTTGCGGTGCCCGAAGCTCCAGACGTAGCGGGCGTTGCCACCGGTGGAGAAGAACGGGTTGTCGCTCGGCGCCGAACCGTCGGGGTTGACCCGCAGGATCTTCCCGTTGAGCGAGCCCTTGTTCTGCGCGGTGTCCTTGTTCTGCCCGTCGCCGACGGTGGCGTAGAGCTTGCCGTCCGGACCGAACCGCAGCCGTCCGCCGTTGTGGTAACGGTTCTTGGCGATCCCGGTGAGCACCGGTGTCGACGACGAGGACAGCTTTCCGTTGTCGTAGGTCATCTTCACGATCCGGTTGTCGCCGGATGCGGTGTGGTACAGGTAGATCGCGTGATCGGTGGCGTAGTTCGGCGAGATCGCGATGCCGAGCAGGCCGCCCTCGCCGTTGGTGCCGACCGCGCCGGGGACCTTGCCGACCGTCGTCTTCTCGCCCGACGGCGTGATCCGCAGGATCTCGAACCGGTCCCGTTCGGTCGCCAGCGCCGTGCCGTCCGGCAGGAAGTCGACGGACCAGGCGAGGTCCGCCTTCGTGATGTCCTTGTCGTACTCGGGAATCCCGCCGCCCGCGGCGCCGCTCGTCTTCGCGGTCAGCGCGTCGCTCGCGGCCGAAGCGTTGCCGTCGAGGTCACGGGCCTTCACCGTGAACGTGTACGACGTGTTCGCCGTCAGGCCGGTGACCGTGGCTTCGAGCGACGGTGTCGTCGCGACCTTCGTGGTGCCCTGGTACACGTCGTAACCGGCGATGGTGCCGCTGTCATCCGTGGAAGCGTTCCATGCCAAGGAAACGCTGTTCGCGGTCACCGACGTCGAGCGCAGGTTCCCCGGCACCGTCGGCGGTGTGGTGTCCCCGCTGGACGGCGTGGTGAACTGGACGACATTGCTTTGCTGCGAAGGGTTCCCGGCCGCGTCGAAGGCACCGACCGAGATGTCGTAGGCCGTGTTCGGCTGCAGGTTGTCGACGGTCGTGGTGAGCGTGTTCCCGTCGACGGACTTGAGGACGTTGCCACCGCGCATCACGTCGTAGCGGACCACGCCGACGTTGTCGGTCGCGGCTTCCCAGGTGAACGTGGCGCTGCGGGCCTTGACGTCCTTGGCGGCCAGGTTCTTCGGCGGCGTGGGCGCCTCGGCGTCGGTCACTCCGCTCGCGGTGAGCTTGTCCGCGTTGGGGCCGCCGTTCGCGGTGGTGGCGGTGGTGCGGATCTTGTTGGCCCCGGCGGCCAGCGCGACGTCCTTCGTGACCGTCTTCCAGGTGGTCCAGGCGCCGGTGCCGGGGAACGACAGCGTCCCGGCCGCGGTGCCGTTGACGCTGAGGGAAACCGGCCGGTCGATCGTGGTTCCGTTGGCGTAGCGGAAGGTCAGCGTCTGGGTTCCGGCCTGCGCGGCGTTCACCGTGTACTCGACGTAGCTGCCGACGACGTTGTCGAAGTTCACGAACCCGGTGCCGGAGTAGCCCGCGTGGTTCTTTTCGACGGCGCCTTGGGAGATCGTGGCGGCTTCGGATTCGTGATCGGTCGGTGCCGCGCCGGCGGACGGAGCCGGCAGGACGGCGACGGTCATCGCCGTCGCGGCGGCACACGTGAGCAGCGCGCGCCACGGTGGTCGGGGTGCCACTGGAGCCTCCATACGTGAAGTTCGGGGGTCGGGAGGTACAACGGCGGACCGGGCGGGGCCCGGCGGGGAAGGTGGAGTTTTAGTTAGGAAACTTTCCTATCTATGGTTCAGATCACACACCAGTGGGTGCTTCGTGTCAATAGTTGACCAACATCAACACGGAGGGTCACGCCCCAAAACGCATTTAGTCCTCTGGATGCGGTACTTGCACGCGCAAGGACCGCATCCAGAGGACTAAATGCGAGGGGGGGAAGGGGTCAGCCGGCGATGTCGGCGCGGGCGATCACCTTCGTGATCCGCGCGCGTACCAAGGACTCCTCCGGTACGGCGTTGCGCTTGCCGTAGGCCTCGGCCTTGTCCTCACCCATGTACCGGCCACCGAGCCTGGTCGCCCATTCGAGCATCTCGCCGAGGTCGTGGTGCAACACGGCTTCGGCGGTGAACTGCACGTACGAGTACGGCGGCTTCTGGTCGTCGACGGCGAGGGAAAGCCGCGGGTCGCGCCGCAGTGCCTTGCCCTTGAGCGTGTCCGTGCCGGTGGTGAAGATCAGCTCGTCCCCGTCCGGCCCCTCGTTCAGCAGGAACCACACCGGCGTCACGATCGCCGCCCCGTTGGCGCGGACCAGACCGAGCATGCCCGTCCGCGTGCCCTCGCTCGCGAAGGCCCACCATTCGTCCCTGTTCATTTCACGCATGACCCGACGCTACTGGGACACCCCGGCGGTGAGCAGCCCCGGTCACCCGCGGGTGGTGCCGCCCGGACCCCCGGTGGCCGGGCGGCACCGCCCCGGCTAGCGGCAGGCGAGCCGGGTGATCTTGACGACCTCGTCGTCGTGGATGCGGTGCCAGGTGCCCGACGCGTACGCGGCGCCGCCGTCGTAGTCCTCGCCACCCCACCGGTTGACGATCGTGCGCAGATGCGCGGTGCAGCCGACCGGGATACGCACGCCGTCGATGTCCCGGTTCGGCCCGGTCCGCCCGCCGGCACTGAGCGGCAGGAGATCGGTGTAGTTCCGGCCGTCGAAGTTCCCGGCCACCGTGACGACGCGCGGAGTGTCGTTGAAGACCCCGCCGCACCAGTGCACGACCGGGGTGCAGTTGCCCTCTTCCGCCGCGGAAGCCGGTGTGCAGGCCACACCCGAGACGAGCAAGGCGGCGGCCGCGGCCACCGGAACGAGTGAACGTTTCATGGTGAATTCCTCCCTGATCGGTTGTCCGACACGTCCACGACAGCAGCATCGCGCGGGGCTGACCAGGGAAAACGATGTCGCGGTATGTCGCGGTTCGTCCCGCGACACCGTGACCGGGTGCGACACAATGGCGATGGGGAGGGGGTGGACCATGTCCACTGCGAAGGACTTCGGCGCGCAATTGCGCGAGGTGCGCGGAAGGCTCACTCAGGAATGCGTCGCCAAACGCTCTTTGCTCGGCCAGGACGCGCTGACCCGGCAACGGGTGTCCAACATCGAGAACGGTCTGCTGCCGACGGCGGGGCAGCTGCGCTGCTATCTGCACGGCTGCGGGAAGCCCGAACTGTTCGAGCGCTTCGACCGGATCCGGGGCGAGGTGAAAACGAGCCCGCTTGCCAGACCGTGGCGAAGACGCGTGCTCCGGGTGGGCTCGGCGGTGGCCGCCGGGCTCGCCGCCACCGCCGTGGTGCTCGTCCTGTCTTCGGATCATTCCGGCTCGGCTCCGGCGGCCACGGTCGTCCCGGACTGCGCGGAAGGTTTCCTCTGTTTCTGGCCCGAACCCGGCTACGGCGGGGCCAAGGTGCAGCTGCCGCCGGATTGGGCGAGTGACGGACGGCAATGCACCGCGTTGCCGTTCCCGGCGAGGTCGATGGTGAACCGCAGCGCGGAGCGGCACTGGGGTTACGCCGGACGGGACTGCGCGGGCGGGGACCGGACGATTCTGCAGCATCGAGGCGGCGCCGAAACCTCGATCCTGATCCAGTCCTACGTCCACACCTGAGCTCCACCCGGTCACCCGTGCGGGGTGGAGGGGACGGCGACTAGCCTGGCCTGCTGTGCGAGACGACGAGCTGACCGGGATGGGGCTGGCCGACGAGGGGCTGACGCGCCGCCTCAAGGCGCTGGCCTGCACAGCGCCCTTGCACGACCTCGACGCGCGCAAGTCGAAGCTGGACTGGGCGGACGCCACGATCTACCAGATGGCGGAGATCGCCCTGCACACGATCGACCAGGTCACCGTGTCGATGGACTTCGACACCGGCGCCGACCACGATCAGGTGATCGCGCGCCTGCTGCCGTTCGTCGCGCTCCAGGCACCCGGCCGGACGCCGGACGAACACGCCAAGGTCGCCCGGTGGGTGCTCGACAACCTGATCAACGTCGGCACCACCGATCGCGGGTTCCGCCGCGTCTACGGCTCCATCGGCCCCGGTGGCGGGTATCAGCGCCGCCAGTTCGACTTCAAGCTGCTCGTCGAGCTGGCCGCGCCCGACGGCGAGGTCTATCTGCGCGCCACCGACGAGGCGATCAACGTGCTCGTCGGCGCGCTGGACACCGACGTCGAGTCCGCGCAGATCGCGGCCGAGGTCAAACTGGAGAACCTGATCAACCGCGGCCGCCTCGCCGACGCGAAGCTCGCCGCCGAACAGGCCCGCTACCGGACGGTCCAGTACGGCGAGACGTTGCGCGCCAAACTCGACGCCACCCGCCGCGACGTGCGCGCGGTCGACTGGGAGCGCGAGGTCCCGGATCTGCTGGATCAGGCGCTGTCCCACATCGAGTCCCGGTTCCGCGCCGAGAACGCGATCCTCAAGAACATCACCGCGTCACGGGACGAGACCGAGGACCTCGACCGCAAACGCCGTGCCGCGGAACTCGTCGACATCGTCGGCGACTGCATCCGCCGCCACACGCGGCTCCAGTCCCGGCTCGCCGACGCGGGCGCGGTGTTCCGTGCCGAGCAGGACCGCCAGCAGTTCTCCGGGCCGCCGCAGCGCGCCACGATCGACCTGTTCGGCCAGCTCCTGATGCCGACGCTGGGCCTGCCGATCGCCCAGGCCGTCGCGCCTGCCGAGTCGTTCTTCCACGCCGGTGCCGGGATCTCGCCGCCGACCGTGCCGTCGCTGTCCTCGCTGGTGTCGCTGCTGTTGCGGCCCGCCCCCGAACGCGATCAGCTCGTCGGCGAGATCCCCGAGCCCGAGCTGATGCCCGCCGACGTCACCGACAAGTTCGGCGACGAGCAGTGGCGCCTCGCCGACGACCTGCTCGACCTGCCGGAAGTGCCGCGACGGCTGTCCGGGCTGCTCGAAGAGGCCCGCCGGATCGATCCCGCGTTGCCCGCCCTGGTCGCCCTGCGGGCGGTGCACGCCTACAGTCCCGAGGTCGGCGCGGCGCTCCGGCTGGGGGAGCGTCAGGTGCTGCTGGCCGTGGACGACGGCACGCTGCTCGAAGATCCCGAGTTCGGCGGAGCGGACCTGCTGCTCTCGTCGGCCACGGTCGATCGACACGAAGAAGAAGAGGAGGAGGTCGCGTGACGACCAACGGGGACGTCGAATCCGCGGCCCGGCTCGTCTCGTTCGGCATGCGCCCGAAGCAGCTGCCGTCGCGGGACGTCGTGTACGGCGACCTGGTCCGGCGCTACGGCGAGGACAGGGCGTTCAAACAGCTCACGCACGCGGTCGCGGCCGGGCTGGGGCTGATGGTGCTGGAGGTCAACCTCCAGGCCGGTGCCGTGCTGGCGGCGACCGACGAGTCCGTCTTCGAGATCAAGATGGACAGCTACGCGCGGCAGAGCAAGATCCGCGAACGCCGCGAGACCGAGAAGGTCCTGCACGGTCTCGTCCATCTGGCCACCGCCGCGCTCGGCTACCCGCGTCCGGACGACCTCGCCAACGACACCTACATCGGCCGCGTCAGTGTCGAACAGGTGGACGCGATGGTGCGCGAGGCCTGCCGGATCCTCGACGAGCGCGCGGCGCAGGCCGAAGCGAACAACGACCCGCTGGCCGACGCGCCCGAACTCGAACAGGCGTGGCGCGCCTACGCCCGGCGTCCGGCGGCCGCCGCGACCAAGGACGGCAGGCTGTCGTCGGACACCACACGCGGCATGGTCGCGCGGGCCCTGCGGTTCCTCGCCGATCAAGGTTTTCTCGTCCAGGTCAGCGGAGAACAGGGCGGGACCTACCGGACGACACCGCGCTACCAGGTGCAGGTGCGCGAACTCGCCGCCGACGCGGCCTTCGACGATCTGCTCGAGCTGAACGTGGTGTCGGTGGCCAACGGCGGCGGAACGTTGCGCGCGGCCGCGTCGGACACGCTTTAACCAAGGGGAGTCGATGTACGAGCTTTCGCGGGTTCGCCTGCACTCGGTGGGCCCGGCGGGCGCGCGGTACCAGGACGTCGTGCTGGACTTCAGCGGCGTCGGCGCCGCCATCACCGCACCCAAACAGGACGCGTTGTTCAGCGCCGGGATCCACCTGGCGGGGGAGGGGCCGCCGCGGCGCCCGTCGCCGGCGAGCGTGCTGTTCCTGGAGAACGGTGGCGGTAAATCCGTCCTGATCAAGCTGATCTTCTCGGTCATGCTGCCCGGCCGCCGTCAGGTCGTCGGCACGACGAACACCAAGGTGCTGGAGAAGTTCGTCGCCGCCAAGGACGTTTCGCACGTCGTGCTGGAGTGGCTGCAGGTCGAGACCGGCCACCGGGTGATCACCGGCAAGGTGTCGGAATGGCGCGGGCACGTGGTGTCGGCCGACTCGGAGAACCTCGTCGATTCCTGGTACTGCTTCCGGCCGACGCCCTCGCTGGATCTGGACTCGCTGCCGCTGACGTCGGACGGCAGGCTGCTGACGATGTCCGGTTTCCACGACCAGCTCGACAAGGTGCACGGCGGCGAGCCGGAACTGGAGCTGTTCTGGACCCGGCGGCACCACGAATGGACGTCGCGGCTCGACGGTCTCGGCCTCGACACCGAGCTTTTCCGGTACCAGCGCGCGATGAACGCCGGTGAGGGCGAGGCGGCGGACGCCTTCGCCTTCAGCACCGACGAGGCTTTCGTCGAGTTCCTGTTGCGCGCGGTGCTTTCGGAGGAGGAGCCGAAGGATCTCGCCGAGGTCGTCGCGACCTACGCGCACAACCTCGCCCAGCGCGGGGATCTGTTGTCGGAGCGGGACTTCGTCGCGGGCGCGCTCGACCTGCTCACGCCGCTGGCGGAGGAGGAAGGCGTCGCCGCCGCGTCGCGGAAGCTCGCCGACGCGGCCCGCGCCGAGATGCGGACGCTGGCCGGTCAGGTCGCCGCCCGCGACAAGCTGGAGAACGAGCGGCTGAGCGGGCTCGAACAGCATGTCGACGAGGTGAAATCCGCGGAGAAGCTGGCCGAGGGCGACCACCGCCGTCTCACCGCCGGGGTCACCGAACTCCGCCGCCTGGTCGGGAAACTGCGGCTCGACGAGGCACAGGAGAGCAAGAAGCGGATCGACGGCGAACTGGCCGAGGCCAAGACCGCGGCCGAGGCCTGGCGTGAATGCGCCACCGTGCTCAACCACCTCAACGCCGCCCGCAAGGCCCGCGATTTCCGGGAACTGGTGGGGAATCGCGAGCAGAAGGCGCAGCCGGCGCTGCAGGCGCGCAACGCCGCCACGGGCGCGCTCGCCAGGGGACTGTTGGGGCTGGCCAAGAACGCCACCGAGCAGGCGGCGAAGGCCGAAGCCCATGTGGCCGCCCTGCGGGCCGAAGCGGAGAAGGCGCAGGCGGAACGCGACGAGTCGGCGAACCTCGCGGCGTCGCGCCGGGCGGAGGCTCGCGGGCTGGGGGCGCGGATCGCCGAAATCCGGGAGGAGATCGCGGAAGCCGTCCGCTCCGGCGCGCTCAAGGCCGGGGCGGACGTCGCCGAAGCGGCGCGCGCGGCCAGGGTCGAGGCCGAGACGGCCGCCGCGGAACTCGTCCGCCGGGAACAGGAGCTCGAACGTGTCGCCGAAGACCTGCGTGCCGCGCAGGCCACGGTCAACGACGCGCACCGGCTCGCGGGGTCCACAAAGGACCGATTGGAACGCGCGGCCGAGGAACTCGACCGCGCCAACCGGCGCACCGACGCGCTCGCCGTCGAACCGCGGCTGAGCGAACTCCTCGGTGCGGACGACGTCGCGCTGGAGACGGATCTCCCGGTGCTGCTGGAACGTCTGCGCGAGGCGGGTTCGGCCGCGGAGAAGGAACAGACCGCGCTGCGGATGGAGGAATCCGTCGACGAGCGCGCGCTGAACGCGCTCGGTTCCGGTGGCCTCCTGCCCGCTCCCGAAGACGTCCAGGCCGCGCTCGACGCGCTGGAGGCCGCCGGGATGAACGCGTGGTCCGGCTGGCGCTATCTGTCCACTTTGGACAAGAAGCGGCGGGCGGCCGTGCTGGCCCGCGCGCCCCAGCTGGTTTCGGGGATCCTGCTGAACGAACCGGAACAGGTGCGGCTCGCCGAAAAGGTCCTGGCGGAGCGGCGGCTGCTGCCCAGCACGATCATCCCCGTCGCCACGACCGAGGCCACCACGACCGACCGGCTGCCGGGTGAGGCGGGGATCGAGTTCCTCGTGCCGCCCAATCCGGCGATGTACGACGAGGAGGCCGCCGACGCCGAGCGTGAGGCCATCGCGCTCCGGCACGCGGAACGTCAGCGCCGGCTGGCGGCATTGGCGACGTCGTTGGCCGACGACAGCGCGCTGTCCTGGAAGCTCAAGACCTGGCGCGAGGACTACCCGCCCGGCAGCATCGCGACGCTCGCCGAGCAGCTCCAGAACGCGCGCACCGCGCACGAGACCGCTCGGACCGCGTTGGAGCAGGCCGAAAAGGAGTTCCAGCGGCTCGGTGAGAAGGCGGCCGGGCTGCGGGAGCGGATCCCCGAGCTGCGCTCGATCTCGGCCGAGGCGGGGGAGCGCGTTCGTGGGCTGGAAGCACTCGCCACGCGTGCCGCGAAGATCCCGGAGTGGACCGACGACGTCGAACGTGCCACCGAGATCGCCGAGCGGGCCGAGGCCACGGCGTCCGAAGCCGCGGTGAAGGCTTCCCGGCTGCGCGAGCAGGCGGGCGAGGAACAGCGCACCGCCGACGGGCACCGGCGCACGGCGACGACCGCGAAGGCGGAACTGGCCGAGGTGCCGGGATCGAGCGACGTCACCGAAGACGACTCCGTACCCGCCGAACCGGTGGACGCGTTGCGGCGTACCTTCGCGTCGGCCTCCGAGGCGTACGCGAAGGTGGAGGTCGGCAGCGATCTCCGTGCCGAGCTCGACCAGGCCGAGAGCGTCGAGGCGTCCGCGCGGGCGGCGCTGGAGGCGTTGGACGACGCCGTCCGCGAGCGGGCTTCCGCGCTGCTGGAGACGCCGGACGGCTCCGACGCTTCGGCGCGGGCCGCGGCGCAGGCGCGGGCGAACCGGGCCGTCGCGGTGCTGGAGGAGGAGCGCACCGAGATCGTCGGCCTCGTCGCGACCCGCAAGGCGGAACTGGGCCAGCTGCCGGAACAGCCGTCTGCGCTGGCCCTCGACGCGCGGCCGAGGGACATCGAGCACGGCCTGGAGCTGATCGACGAAGCCGGTCTCGAAGTGTCCGCCGCCGCGCGGAAATGGGAGGAACTGCAGGAGCGCCGCGCCGCGGCCGAAGCGACACTGGAGTCCGCGAAGGCGTCCGCGTCCGGCTTCGGTCTCCTGGCCGAATCGATGGCGCATCTGTTGTCCAAAGAGGACGAAGAAGCGCCGTTCGAGGGCGACGTCGAATCCGCGCGCGCCAAGCACTCACGGCTCAACACGGCGCTCACCGAGGCGCAGGACGCGGCCGACGCGGGTGACCGGCGGGTGCGGGCGGCGGCCGACCAGCTGGCGCAGTACGCCACGGACAAGCGGTTCGAAAAGCTCAGCACACCGGTGCGGCAGCAGGTGATCTCGGTCCGCCGCGACCAGCTGCCCGCCCACGCCGCGGAATGGGCGGAGGCGCTGCGTCCCCGGTTGCGCACGCTCACCGACGATCTCGCGCAGATCGACCGGCACCGCGGCGGCATCATCACCCGGCTGCAGGGCATGGTCGACGGCGCCCTGCGCACACTCCGTGCGGCGCAACGGGTCTCACGGCTGCCCGACGGTCTCGGCGACTGGTCTGGTCAGGAGTTCCTGCGGATCCGCTTCACCGAACTCGAGGAGAACGTGCTCGCCGAGAAGCTGGGCGAGGTCGTCGACGAGGCCGCGGTGGGGAAGACCTCCGACGGCCGCGACGTCAAACGGGACGGGCTTTCGCTCGTGCTGCGCGGCGTGCAGGCCGCCGCTCCCAAGGGTTTCCGGGTCGACATGCTGAAGCCGGACTCGGTGCTGCGGACCGAACGGCAGCGGGTCTCCGAGATCCGGGACGTGTTCTCCGGCGGGCAGCAGCTGACCGCGGCGATCATCCTGTACTGCACCCTGGCGGCGCTGCGGGCGAACAACCGCGGCAAGGCCCGCAACCGGCATTCCGGCGTGCTGTTCCTCGACAACCCGATCGGCCGCGCGTCGGCGGGCTACCTGCTGGAACTGCAGCGCGCGGTCGCGGAGGCGCTGGGTGTCCAGCTGATCTACACCACCGGCCTGTTCGACGCCGGCGCGCTGAGCGAGTTCCCGCTGATCGTGCGGCTGCGCAACGACGCGGACCTGCGGGCGGGGCGCAAGTACCTGTCCGTCGACGCGACGATCCGGAACGCGACCGACGAGCTCGGCGAGCCGGACGGCGTCGCGCGGCTGTCGGCGACGCGGCTGTTCACGCGCCCGTCGGAGGAGCCTGAGCAGGAGGAAGAGACGGCGTGACGTGGATGTGGCACACCGTGCCACCCTGCGCTATCCTCGAGTCATGAGCGTTCAGCACGAGATCTCCCAACGTGATCTCCGGAACCGGTCCGGCGAGATCATGGACGCGGTCGAGCACGGGGAAACCTTCACCGTGACCCGTAGCGGTTCGCCCATCGCCCAGCTGGTTCCGCTGTGTCGTCGTCACGCCGTTTCCCGGGAACAGTTCGCCACCGGCTCGGCCAACGCTCCGCTCATCGACCCGGACAGGTTCCGCGCGGACCTCGACGACGCTTTCGAAGGGGAGGTGGAAGATCCCTATGGCCGCTGAGGTCCACGGCCTGCTCGACACGAACATCCTCATCCTCCGGCGGACGATCGACCACGCCCAGCTGCCGGACCTGATGTCGATCAGCACGATCACGCTCGCCGAACTGTCCGCGGGGCCGCATTACGCCACCGATCCGGCCGAGCGGGCGCGGCGTACGGATCTGCTGCAACGGGTGGAGTCCGAATTCGACCCGCTGCCCTTCGGCACCGAGGCGGCCAGGATCTTCGGCCGGGTGTCGGCGTCCGTGCTCGCGATGGGCAGGACACCCCGGCGCCGGGTGGCCGATCTGATGATCGCCAGCGTGGCCATCGCGCACCGGATGCCGCTCTACACGACGAATCCTCAGGATTTCGAAGGCCTGAAGGAACTTCTGGAGGTCGTTCCGGTCACCCGGCCGGCGTGAGGCGCTTCCGCGTCGACGTCCGGTACTGCCCCGGCGCTTGGTCGCGGGCACGCCGGAAAGCCCGGCTGAACGCGTACACCGACGTGTAGCCGACCGAGCGCGCGATGGTGTCCACCGTGTCGTCGGTGTCGCGCAGCCGCACCGCGGCCAGGTCCATCCGCCACAGCGTCAGGTAGTCGCCGGGCGTCCGGCCGGTGGTTTCGCGGAACCGGCGGGTCAATGTGCTGCGTGAGGTCGACAGTTCCGCCGCGAGCAGGTCGGTGGTCCAGGGTTTCGCCGGGTCCTCGTGGATCTTGGCCAGCGCCACGCCGATCAGCGGATCGCCCAGGATGCCGAGCCAGGTTCCCCGCGTCTCGGCGGGTTTCTCGGTCCGCCAAGCGCGGAGCAGCTGGACCAGGAGGATGTCGACGAGCCGGTTGAGGACGAAGTCGGTGGCGATCTGCGGGCTCGCCAGTTCCCGCGACAGCAGCCGCACGGTGTCGTCCAGTCCGTCGCGGCCGCGGTTCGCGCGGATGTGCACCACCTCCGGCAGGGTGGCGAGCACCTGGGTGGACACAGCCGGGTCGTAGTCGTAGGACGCGCCGAGGACGTGCGTCTCGACCTCCCCGGAGCCGAGGCGCAGCACGCCGCCGCAGTCGCGCGCCTTCTCCGCCGCACTGCACAGATTGGGAATGATCGCGACGTCCGGGGCGCTGCGCAGGGTGTGTTCCGGCCCGTTCGGCAGCAGGACGACGTCGCCGGGCATGAGCTGCCGCGGTGGGTGCCCGGCCAGTTCCAGCCAGGCCGTCCCGCAGGTGACCGCGTAGAAGGCGGCGCGGGTGATGCCGTGCCAGAGGATGCCCCACGGCCCGGACGCCTCGATGCGGGCGCCGGCCGTGCCCCGGACACCGCCCACGGCGAGCACTTCGGCCAAAAGGTCCATGTCGGCGATGATAATGCGACAGACGGATATGTTCATGGCCATTCTGAGCATCGATGGGATCACTCGGTGCGCCATACGATCGAGGTCATGACAGACACCTTCGACTTCGACAAGATCAACCGAAGCGTGATCGCCGAGTTCCGTGAAACGGGCGGCAAGGCGGGCGGCATGTTCGAGGGCTACCCGCTCGTCCTCGTCCACCACACCGGCGCGAAGTCCGGGACCGAGCGGATCGCGCCGCTCGTCCCGCTCCTCGAGGACGACCGGATCTACATCTTCGCGAGCAAGGGCGGCGCCGACGACAACCCGGCGTGGTTCCACAACCTGGTGGCCAACCCGGACACCAAGGTCGAGCTCGGCACCGAGACCTTTCCCGTCCGCGCACGCGTGCTCACCGGCGCCGAGCGCGACGAGGTCTATGCCAGGCAGTCGGCCCTCATGCCGCAGTTCGCCGAGTACCAGAGCAAGACCAACCGGGTCATCCCGGTGTTCGAGCTGGAGCGCGTCTAGCCCCTCGTGAGTGGTGAGGACGGCTCTAACCGTCGTCACCACTCACGACGCCCACGCCGATCCGGCGTTTTTGTCGGGCCCCGGTGATAGAACCGATCCGTGACCCCCAAGATCGACATCGCGCAGCGCCGCGCCCGGCTCGCGACGCGTCATCGCCTCACCACGCCCGCCGAGTCGGTGCTCGCCGCCGCGGACGCGGTCGTCGCGCTGCACGCCACGGATCCGGCGTCCGTGCACTTGTCGGCCTGGGCGCGCGTGAAAGGCAACGGCGTCGCCGAAGTGGAGAGCGCGCTCTACGAAGAGCGCACGCTGATCCGGATGCTCGGCATGCGCCGCACGGTGTTCGTCCTCGGGCACGAGAACGCGGCCCTCGTGCAGGCCGCGTGTTCCGCCGACATCGCCAAGAAGCAGCGCCGCCTGCTCGAACAGCACCTTGGCACGCAGGGACATCCGGAGAACGTGCCGGAGCCGGCACGCTGGCTGGCCGAGGTCGAGGACGCGACGGAGCGCGCGCTGAAGGCCCGCGGTTCCGCCACGGCGCAGGAGCTTTCCCAGGACGAGCCACGCCTGAAGCAGCAACTCCTGATGGCGAAGGGAAAGCCGTACGAGGCGATCGCCAACGTCACCAGCCGCGTCCTGTTCCAGCTCGCGGTCGACGGCCGCATCGTGCGCGGCCGCCCGCGCGGCAGCTGGATCAGCAGCCAGTACTACTGGGCCCCGATGGCGGACTGGCTGCCACAGGGCCTCGCCGGCTGGGACGCCGACGCGGCCAGGGTCGAGCTGGCCCGAAGGTGGCTCTACGCCTACGGCCCCGCCCCGATCGCGGACCTCCGCTGGTGGACGGGCTGGACGATCGGCCAGACGAAGAAGGCGCTCGCCGAGATTCAGCCGGTCGAGGTCGATCTCGACGGCGTCCCCGGCGTGGTGCTCGCCGACGATCTGGAGCCGGTCGCGGAGCCCGAACCCTGGGTCGCCCTGCTCCCGTCCCTCGACCCGACGGCGATGGGGTGGATCGAGCGCGACTGGTACCTCGGTCCGCACAAGGCGCCGTTGTTCGACGGCACCGGCAACATCGGGCCCACCGTCTGGGCCGACGGCCGCATCGTCGGCGGCTGGGCGCAGCGGCCGGACGGCGAGGTCGTCCATCACCTCCTGGAGGACGTGGGCGCGGACGTCGAACGGGCCGTCGAGGCGGAGGCGAACCACCTGGCCGAGTGGTTCGGAGAGGTGCGAGTCACGCCACGGATGCGCACACCGCTGGAGCGACGGCTAGCACAGTGAAGCTGAGAGTTTTCCCAAGACGTCCTGGTAGCGACGCACTTAATCGATTCTTGACCTGACCCACCGAGTGGTGGAAGTCTCGTCAGGGCAAAGAGGGTCGCCCGAGCACGCACGCTAGGGTTGCGCCCGAGTAAAGGACGTCTTACCGGGGCGATCCCGGACGAGTCTCAAGGGAGTGGCAGCAGTGACGGTTCGCGTAGGTGTCAACGGCTTCGGCCGCATCGGCCGCAACTTCTTCCGGGCCGTGCAGGCCGCCGGTCACGACATCGAGGTGGTCGCGTTCAACGACCTCGGCGACGTCGCCACCATGGCCCACCTGCTGAAGTACGACTCCATCCTCGGCCGCTTCCCGGGCGAGGTCAGCGTCAGCGACGAGGGCATCGTCGTCGACGGCAAGACGATCAAGGCCCTCGCCGAGCGCGACCCGGCCAACCTGCCCTGGGGCGACCTGGGCGTGGACGTCGTCGTCGAGTCGACCGGTTTCTTCACCAACGGCGACGCCGCCAAGGCGCACATCGCCGGTGGCGCCAAGAAGGTCATCATCTCCGCGCCCGCCAAGGGCGAGGACCTGACCGTGGTGCTGGGCGTCAACGACGACAAGTACGACGGTTCGCAGACCATCATCTCGAACGCGTCCTGCACCACCAACTGCCTCGGCCCGCTGGCCAAGGTCCTCAACGACGCCTTCGGCATCGAGCAGGGCCTGATGACCACGATCCACGCGTACACGCAGGACCAGAACCTGCAGGACGCGCCGCACAAGGACCTGCGCCGCGCCCGCGCCGCCGCGCTGAGCATGGTCCCGACCTCGACCGGTGCCGCCAAGGCCATCGGCCTGGTCCTGCCGGAGCTCAACGGCAAGCTCGACGGCTACGCGGTCCGCGTCCCGGTCCCGACCGGTTCGGCCACCGACCTCACCGTCACGCTCGCCAAGAGCGCGACCATCGAGGAGATCAACGCCGCGTACAAGGCCGCCGCCGAGGGCCCCCTGGCCGGCATCCTGCGCTACAGCGACGACCCGATCGTCTCGGCCGACATCGTCACCGACCCGGCCTCCTGCATCTACGACGCGCCGCTGACCAAGGTCATCGGCAACCAGGTCAAGGTCGTCGGCTGGTACGACAACGAGTGGGGCTACTCGAACCGCCTCGCCGACCTCGTCAAGCTCGTCGGCACCAAGCTCTCCTGAGCCATGGCGCTGAAGAACCTCGAAGACCTGCTGAGCGGGGACGTTTCGGGCCGGTACGTACTCGTGCGTTCCGACCTGAACGTCCCCCTCGACGGGGAGACCATCACCGACGACGGCCGTGTCCGCGCGGCCCTGCCGACCCTCAAGCGCCTCGCCGAGGCGGGCGCGAAGGTGGTCGTCACGGCGCACCTCGGCCGTCCCAAGGGCGAGCCGGACCCGAAGTTCTCGCTCGCGCCCGTCGCCGCGAAGCTCACCGAGCTGCTCGGCGTCGACGTCCCGCTGGCCGGTGACCTGGTCGGCGAGTCCGCCAAGGCCACCGTCGCCGGTCTGCACGACGGCCAGGTGGCCCTGCTGGAGAACGTGCGCTTCGACGCGCGCGAGACCAGCAAGGTCGAGGCCGAGCGGCAGGAGCTGGCCGCCGAGCTGGCCGCGCTCGTCCCCGGCGGCGCGTTCGTCTCCGACGGTTTCGGTGTCGTGCACCGCAAGCAGGCCTCGGTCTACGAGATCGCGCGGGCGCTTCCGGCGTACGCGGGCGGCCTCGTGCTGGCTGAGGTGGACGTCCTCAAGAAGCTGACCGAGGACCTCGCGCGGCCGTACGTCGTCGTCCTCGGCGGCGCGAAGGTGTCGGACAAGCTGGGCGTCATCGCCAACCTGCTGACCAAGGTCGACAGGCTCCTCATCGGCGGTGGCATGGCGTACACCTTCCTCAAGGCCCAGGGCCACGAGGTCGGCAACTCGCTGCTGCAGGAGGACCAGCTGGACCAGGTCCGCGGCTTCCTCGCCGAGGCGGAGAAACGCGGCGTCGAGCTGATCCTGCCGGTGGACGTCCTCGCCGCGACGGGCTTCGCGGCCGACGCGGAGTTCGACGTCGTCGACGCGACGGCCATCCCGGCCGGCCGCATGGGCCTCGACATCGGCCCGAAGTCGCGTGAGCTGTTCGCGGGCAAGCTGGCCGACGCGGCGACCGTGTTCTGGAACGGCCCGATGGGCGTGTTCGAGTTCGAGTCCTTCGCCGGCGGCACCCGTGCCGTGGCCGAAGCGCTGGTGAAGAGCGACGCCTTCACGGTGGTCGGCGGTGGCGACTCCGCCGCGGCCGTGCGGCAGCTCGGCCTGCCGGAGGACGGCTTCTCGCACATCTCGACCGGCGGCGGCGCGTCGCTGGAGTACCTGGAGGGCAAGGAACTGCCCGGAGTCGCTGTGCTGGGAGAGAACGACTAGTGGCGCGCAAACCGCTCATCGCCGGCAACTGGAAGATGAACCAGAACCACCTCGAAGCCATCGCGCTGGTTCAGAAGATCGCCTTCGCCCTGCCGGAGAAGTACTACGCGAAGGTCGACGTCGCGGTCCTGCCGCCGTTCACCGACATCCGCAGCGTCCAGACGCTGACCGACGGCGACAAGCTGTCGCTCACCTACGGCGCCCAGGACCTGTCGCCGCACGACTCCGGTGCCTACACCGGCGACGTGTCGGGCCCGATGCTGGCGAAGCTGGGCTGCAGCTTCGTCACCGTCGGGCACTCGGAGCGGCGTGAGTACCACGGCGAGTCCGACGAACTGGTGAACAAGAAGGTCAAGGCCGCGCTCAAGCACGGCATCAAGCCGATCCTGTGCGTGGGGGAGAAGCTCGAGGTCCGCGAGGCCGGGGAGCACATCGCCCACACCACGGCCCAGCTGGTCGAGGGCCTCAAGGGGCTCAAGGCCGAGCAGGTCAAGGACGTCGTCGTCGCCTACGAGCCGGTCTGGGCGATCGGGACCGGCAAGGTCGCGACCCCGCAGGACGCCGAGGAGGTGTGCGGAGCCATCCGCGCCACCCTCGCGGAGAAGTACGGTGCCGAGGTCGCGTCCTCGGTCCGCGTGCTCTACGGCGGCTCGGCCAAGGCCAACAACATCAGTGACCTCGTCGCCTGCGAGAACATCGATGGTGCGCTCGTCGGTGGTGCCAGCCTGGATGGTGACGAGTTCACCAAACTCTGCGCACTCGCCGCGGGCGGGCCCCTGCCCTGATCGGGGCACCTACCGGGTAACCTGGGTATCCGGTCCGTCACACAGCAGTGGACGAGTCCAGGAGTACGGTGTGTTCTGGCGGTCAAGAGCCGCTGGTGGCACACCGTTTTCCTGCATTCTCCAAGAGCGCAGAGGATGACATGAAGCTGTTCCTGCAAATCCTGTTGATCGCCTCCAGCGTGCTGCTGGTGGTCGCCGTGTTGCTGCACCGCGGCCGTGGTGGCGGTCTGTCTTCGCTGTTCGGTGGCGGTATGCAGTCGAGCCTCTCCGGCTCGAGCGTGGCCGAGAAGAACCTCGACCGGATCACGCTGCTGCTGGGCGCGGTGTGGCTGATCAGCATCATCGGCCTCGGGCTCCTGCTCAAGGTCTGATCGATCCAGGTGTTTCGGCGTGCCTATGGGGGGCGCGCCGCCGATCCCTATAGGTGTGAGGATTCATGGTTGGCGGTAACGCGATTCGGGGCACCCGTGTGGGTGCCGGGCCTTCGGGCGAATCGGAGCGGGGTGAGTCGGCGCCGCGGCGCCGTATTTCCTACTGGTGCGCCAACGGGCACGAGGCACAGCCCTCGTTCTCGATGGACGCCGAGATTCCCGACGAGTGGGACTGCCCGCGTTGCGGGCTCCCCGGTGGGCAGGACGAGAAGAACCCTCCTGCCGCGCCGCGGACCGAGCCTTACAAGACTCACCTCGCGTACGTGAAGGAACGGCGTTCCGACGCCGACGGCGAGGCCATCCTCGCCGAGGCGCTGGAGCGGTTGCGCCAGCGCCGGGAGATCTAGCAGCTGCTCACCGGTCGAGCGGGTACCGGGCACGCACCCGGAACCCGCCGTCCTCGGTGTCGGCGGTTTCGAAGCTCCCACCCAGCAGTCGAGCGCGTTCGGCCAGCCCGGTCAGCCCGTGCCCTCCCGAGGGCAGGGCCGCACCGGGGGTCCGAGCGCGCTCGTTGCGTATTTCGACCTTGAGCGAACCGTGCTCGCCCTGGATCCGGATGGTCGCGGTGGCGCCCGGTGCGTGTTTGTGCACGTTGGTCAGGCATTCCTGCACGGTCCGGTAGGCCGCCGCCGAAACCTGGCTGGGCAGCAGATCGGGGATCCGCTCCACGGTCAGGTGCACCGGGACGTCCGAGCCGCGGATCAGCCGGTCGAGTTCGTTGATGCCCGGCCGGGGCCCGTCGTCCTCGGAGCCCGAGCGGAGCACGCTCACGAGTGAGCGCAGCTCTTCGAGGGTCTTGGTGCTCAGCTTCCGGATGACCTGCGCGGTTTCGAGCGACCGGGCGTCGGTGGTCTGCGCCTGCAGCGCGCCGGCCTGCATCGCGATCAGCGTGATCTGGTGCGAGACGACGTCGTGCATCTCCCGCGCGAGGCGGGCGCGCTCCTCCGCGCGGACGGCGTCGGCGTGGAAGCGGCGTTCGCGGTCGCGGCTGGCGGCGAGTTCGGACAGCTTCTGCGAGATCTCGGTCCGCGCTCCGATGAGCAGGCCGATGGCCACCGGCATCCCGGCGACGATGACGCCGTAGATGCCGTCCAGGACGTGTTCGCGCCAGCTGAGCTCGACGAAGTCGGCCAGCGGCCACTGCACGAACCGGCAGGTGAAGACGAGCGCGAAGCCGGCCCAGGTCTGCCAGTGCATCTGTTTGCGGGTGGCGAGGAAGCCGAGCGCGATCATCGCGGCCAGCTGCGACCACCCCGCCAGGAAGCCGGGGACGGTGACGATCACCGCGAGGAACGGCAGCTTGCGCCGGAAGGCGAGGCCGAGGCACGCGGCGCCGGACAGGTAGATCGAGTATGGCTGGGCCTTCTCGGGGATCACCAGCCAGACGTCGAGCGCGGCGAGGAAGATCGCGAGCGTGTCGATACCCAGGGCGACCAGCGCCGGACGTTTGAGCTTGGCGAACGACATGACCCCGGCGGCACGGCGCATCCGGTCGGCGGCGTCCGCTCCGGAGCCGCCCACCGAGATACCTGGCATCGAGAGACCCTCTGTGCTCATCGCTGGCGACCTCACTCGTCTTGTGGACTTGGATGGTGAGACGTGTTCTTCGCCCGATCGGGACGCGCAGGAACGAACAAATGTGCGGATGCTAACGGGTGGATGTACAAGGGCGGTAAGTTTCCCCCAGTCGGGCTAGCGACTGGGCGATCACTGTCCGTTCTGCGGACAAGTGCATGAACGTTCGGTCGGTCGAACCCACACCGGACCACCCGGGCTCGGTGGTCCGCTGATCATTTCGACGCGCGAACAAGTCCTCTCTGATGCCGAAGTCCGGGGAAGTTGATCTATGTCACGTTTCGTGGTCGCGCGGTGACCCTGCCGCGCGAGTTCCGTGAAGGCCTCCTTCACTACCTTCAGGGTAGGGAAGGAGGCCTTCACGGACTTCCGCCATGAGGGTGTCACCGCCGCCGCCGCCTGGTGGGTCGTGATCAGGCTCGTGACTCGCGTGATCCAAGACGTAACTCGCGTGTCTGGAGACGTAACTCGCGTGTGGCGCCTCCAATCACGCGAGTTACGCCTCTGATCACGCGAGTCACGCCTTGGGTCACGGTGCCCGGATGCGCGTGAAGGCCCCCTTCCCTCGGCTCAGCCGAGGGAAGGGGGCCTTCACGCGCGAAACGTCAGCCCGTAGGCGGCTGATAGACCTTCGTGAGTTTCGAGGCGGAGCCTCGGTCCAGCAGCCAGAGTGTGCGGCGCGAGCCGCGTGCCCCGGCCACCGGGATCTCGACCTCGCCCGCACCGGCCAGCGCCTGCGCGACGGCGTCCGCCTTGGCGTCGCCGCCGGTGACCAGCCAGATGTCCTGCGCGCGACGGATCGCGGGCAGGGTCAGCGAGATGCGGGTCGGCGGCGGCTTCGGGCAGTCGCGCACCGCGACGACCGAGCGTTCCTTCTCGTGCACCGCCGGGCTGTCCGGGAAGATCGAGGCGGTGTGCCCCTCCCCGCCGAGGCCCAGCAGCATGATGTCGAACGCCGGGACCTCAGGGGTCAGGATCTCCGCGTAGGCGGCGGCCGCCGCGTCCACGTCATCGCCGAACTCGCCGTCCGAAGGTGCCATGGCGTGCACCCGCTTCGGGTCGAGCGGCACGTGGTCGAGCAGTGCCTCACGGGCCTGCTTCTCGTTGCGCTCGTCCGAATCCGCCGGGACGAAGCGCTCGTCTCCCCAGTAGACGTCCAGCCGCGACCAGTCGATGGCGTCACGGGCACTGGAGTCGCGCAGTTCCCGCAGGATCGCGATCCCGGTGCCACCGCCGGTGAGCACCACCGAAGCGGAACCCTTGGCGGCCTGGACGTCCACGAGCCGGGTGACCAGCCTGGCCGCCGCGGCGGCGGCCAGGAGGTCCGGGTTCTCGTAGACGACGACCTCGGTCTTGCTCATGAGGCGCTCTTCGCGGTCTTGGCGGCCGGAGCCTTCTTCGCCGCCGGAGCCGCCTTCTTCGCCGGAGCGGGCTTGGCCGCGGTACCCGTCGAGATCTTGCCGAGCCCGTTCAGCGAAGCCTCGTAGACCTCGTCCGGGTCGAGCCGCCGCAGCTCCTCGATCAGGCAGTCCTTGTTGTCCCGCCGCTGCAGGGCGATCCGGCGCGTCGGCTGGCCCGGCTGAGTCAGCGTGCCGACCCGTCCGTCCGGCCGGTGCAGTTCCACCGGGCCGGAACGCCGGTCCAGCGTCACCGAGATGATGCCCGCCGCGCCGCTGCTCTTGACCCGCTTCACCGGCACCTTGAGGTACTCGGCCAGCCAGCCGGCGAGCAGTTCGGTCGACGGCGAGTCGGCCTCGCCGGTCACTGTCGCGCCGGTGACCTTCTCGTACGGAGGAAGGTCCAAAGCGGACACCAGCTGCGCGCGCCACCGGGTCAGCCGGGTCCACGCCAAATCGGTGTCACCCTCCACATAGGACTTCGCCCGCGTGGTGAGTGCCCTTATGGGCGCCTTCTCCGCCGCCGAGTCGGTGATCCGGCGCTGCGCCAGCTCACCGAGCGGGTCCTTGGCCGGAGCCTTCGGACCGGTGCCGGGCCACCAGGTGACGATCGGCGCGTCCGGCAGCAGCAGCGGCACGACCGCACTCTGCCCCTGCGAGGCCAGCGGACCGTAGAGCCGCAGGACGATGACCTCGCTCGCGCCGGCGTCGCCGCCGACCCGGATCTGGCCGTCGATCCGCGGCGCGGCGGTCCGCGCGCCCTTGGCCACCACGATCACCCGCGAGGGGTGTTCGCGGCTGGCCTCGTTGGCGGCCTCGATCGCCTCTTCGAGTTTGTCGTCGTCGTCGGCCACTATCACCAGCGTCAGCACGCGGCCGAGCGCGACCTGCCCGCCTTGTTCGCGGATCTCGACGAGTTTCTTGTTCAGCTGCGACGTCGTGGTCGACGGCAGGTCGATGATCACGGACGCCTCCAGTTCCGGCCGGTACGTTCCAGCATCTCGTCGGCGGACGGCGGTCCCCACGAACCGGGCGGGTACGCCTCGGGCGCGCCCTTCTTGGCCCAGTGGTCGAGGATCGGGTCCAGGATCTCCCAGGACAGCTCGACCTCTTCGTTCACCGGGAACAGCGACGGTTCGCCGAGCAGCACGTCCAGGATGAGCCGCTCGTAGGCCTCCGGAGACGACTCGGTGAAGGCGTGCCCGTACCCGAAGTCCATCGTGACGTCGCGGACCTCCATCGTGGTCCCCGGCACCTTCGACCCGAACCGCAGCGTGATGCCCTCGTCGGGCTGCACCCGGATCACCAGCGCGTTCTGGCCCAGCTCCTCGGTCGAGGTCGAGTCGAACGGCAGATGCGGCGCCCGTTTGAACACCACGGCGATCTCGGTGACCCGGCGGCCCAGCCGCTTGCCGGTGCGCAGGTAGAACGGCACACCCGCCCAGCGGCGGTTCTGCACCTCCAGCGTCACCGCGGCGTAGGTCTCGGTGGTCGAGTCCTTCGCGAAACCGCCTTCCTGCAGCAGGCCCGGCACCTTCATGCCGCCCTGCCAGCCGCCCGCGTACTGCCCGCGCGCGGTGGTCTCGTCGAACGGCGCCAGCGGCTTGGTCGCCGAAAGCACCTTGACCTTCTCCGCGCGGAGCGCGCGCGGGGCGAACGAGACCGGCTCCTCCATCGCGGTCAGCGCAAGGAGCTGCAGGAGGTGGTTCTGGATGACGTCGCGTGCGGCGCCGATGCCGTCGTAGTACCCCGCGCGGCCGCCGAGGCCGATGTCCTCGGCCATGGTGATCTGCACGTGGTCGACGTAGTTGGCGTTCCAGATCGGCTCGAACAGCTGGTTCGCGAACCGCAGCGCCAGCAGGTTCTGCACCGTCTCCTTGCCGAGGTAGTGGTCGATGCGGAACACCGACTCCTCGGGGAAGACGTCGTTCACGATCTCGTTGAGCTCCTTGGCGCTCTTGAGGTCGCGGCCGAACGGCTTCTCGATGACGACGCGGCGCCAGGTGTCCTCGCTCGCGTCGGCGAGGCCGGAGCGGGCGAGCTGCTTGGTCACCACCGGGAACGCGCTCGGCGGGATCGACAGGTAGAACGCGGTGTTGCCGCCGGTGCCACGCTCGGCGTCGAGGTCCTTGACCGTCTGCGCGAGCTTGTCGAAGGCCTCGTCGTCGTCGAAGGTGCCCTGCACGAACCGGATGCCTTCGGCGAGCCGGTTCCACACCGACTCCTTGAACGGCGTCCGCGCGTGCTCCTTGACCGAGTCGTGCACGAGCTCGCCGAAGTCCTGGTGCTCCCAGTCCCGGCGGGCGAATCCGACGAGCGAGAACCCGGCGGGCAGCAGCCCGCGGTGGGCCAGGTCGTAGATCGCCGGCATCAGCTTCTTGCGGGCGAGGTCACCGGTCACGCCGAAGATCACCAGGCTGGACGGCCCGGCGATCCGCGGCAGCCGCTTGTCGCGCGGGTCGCGCAGCGGGTTGTTCCAGGCTCGTGTCACTCGCCGGCCTCCTGTACCGCGCGGACCAGTTCGGCCAGGCCGGCGGCCCGGTCGGTGAGGTGCAGGCGCAGCACCGGACGACCGTGCTCGGCGAGCACCTGACCGTCACCCAGCGCCTGCGCGTGCTGCAGGACGCCGAGCGTGTACGGCCGGTCCGGGACGTCGAGGTCGTCCTCGACGGCGCCGGTGATCTGCAGGAAGACACCGTTCTGGTGCCCGCCCTTGTGGTACTGCCCGGTCGAGTGCAGGAACCGCGGCCCCCACCCGAAGGTGGTCTGGCGGCCGGTCCGCTTGGCGATCTCGCCGCGCAGGACGGCCGTCGACGCGTCGTCGAGCCGGTCGAGGTACGCCTGCACCGCGATGTAGCCGGTTTCCGGCGCGGAATCGAAGAAAGCCCGCAGGATGTCCGCGAGCTTCCCGTCCGTCGAAACGCCTTCCGAGCCGAACACCTCGACCGCGCCGTCCACAGTGGACGGCTCTTCGCCGCCCTTGAGCTTGTCCGGGTTGTCGAGCAGCGAACGCGCGGCCTTCTTGGCGGCCTCGACGTCGGGCTGGTCGAACGGGTTGATCCCGAGCAGCCGTCCGGCGAGCGCGGTGGCGAACTCCCACAGCAGGAACTGCGCGCCGAGCGAGCCGGTCACGGAGATCTTCGCCGCGCCTTCCGCCCGGCCGACGGCCACCGGGGTGGCGTCGCCCTTGGCGTCGGCGAAACCGGGGGAGTCCGGGCCCTCGACGGCGACCGGCAGGAGACCGGTGCCCTGCTTGCCGGTGGACTCGGCGATCAGCTGCTCCGCCCAGTCGGCGAAGCCCTTGATGCCCGATCCCGTGTCCGCGATGACGACCTTCTCGGCGCCTTTTTCGTGCGCCGCGCCCCACGCCGCCGCGAGTTTGACCGCGGGGTTGTCGACGGAGTCGGCGGCCAGCTCGTCGGCCACCGAAGCGGCCTGGTCGAGCAGGCGGGCGACGTCCGCTCCGGCGAGCCCGGCCGGGACGAGCCCGAACGCGGTCAGCGCCGAGTAGCGGCCACCGACGTTCGGATCGGCGAGGAAGACCTTGCGGTAACCCTCCTTTTCGGACAGTTCCGCGAACGGCGAGCCCGGGTCGGTGACGACCACGATCCGCCGCGCCGCGTCGATGCCCGCGTCGGCGAAGGCCTTCGCGAAGATCCGCCGGTGGCTGTCGGTCTCGACGGTGCCGCCGGATTTCGACGACACGACGATGACCGTGCGCTCCAGGTCACCGGCGAGCGCGTCGGCGACCTGACCGGGGTCGGTGGTGTCGAGGACCGTCAGCGGGACGCCGTCGGTCGCGGTGATGACCTCGGGGGCCAGCGACGAACCGCCCATGCCCGCGAGGACGACACGGTCGACGCCCTCGGAACGCAGGTCGGTCCGCAGTGCCTCGATCTCGCCGATCAACGGCCGCGAGGACTTGTGCAGCGTCGTCCACGAGAGACGGATCGACGCTTCGGACTCGGCTTCGGGACCCCACAGTGTGGCGTCCTGGGACGCCAGTTTCGATGCGACCTGGTCGGCGACGAGCCGCTCCGCGAACGGAGCGGCTTCGCCGGCCAGGGCGGCGTCGACGATTTCGACGCCGGTCGTTTCCCCTGCCATGGTCCAGATCAGTCCTTCGCCTTTTCCAGCTGCCCGGTGACGGTCTCGAGAAGCTCGGTCCACGACTTCTCGAACTTCTCGACGCCTTCGTTCTCCAGCGTCAGGAACACGTCGTCGATGTCGATGCCGACCACACGCAGCTTGTCGAAGACGACCTGCGCGTCGGGGCCCTTGCCGGTCACCGTGTCACCGGTGATCTCGGCGTGGTCGCCCGCGGCGTCGAGAGTCTTCTCCGGCATCGTGTTGACCGTGTCCTTGACGACGAGCTGGTCCACGTAGCGGGTGTCGGAGTACTGCGGGTCCTTCACGCCGGTGGAGGCCCACAGCGGACGCTGCGGGTTCGCACCGGCCTCGGCGAGCGCCTTCCAGCGGTCCGAAGCGAAGAGCTCCTCGAACGCCGCGTACGCGAGCCGCGCGTTGGCGATGGCGGCCTCACCGCGCAGGGCGGTGGCCGCGTCGGTGCCGATCGCGTCGAGGCGCTTGTCGATCTCGGTGTCCACGCGGGACACGAAGAACGACGCGACCGAGTGGATGCCCTTGAGGTCGTGGCCGTTGGCCTTCGCCTGCTCCAGTCCGGCGAAGTAGGCCTCGATGACCGCCCGGTACCGCTCGACCGAGAAGATCAGCGTGACGTTGACGCTGATGCCCTCGGCCAGGGTCTTGGTGATCGCCGGGAGACCCTCTTCGGTGGCCGGGATCTTGATCAGCACGTTCGGCCGGTCCACGGTCTTCCACAGGTCCTGCGCCTCGGCCACCGTCTTGTCGGAGTCCTTGGCCAGCCGCGGGTCCACCTCGATGGACACCCGGCCGTCGACCCCGTTCGTGGCGGTGTAGACGTCGCGGAACAGGTCCGCGGCGTTGCGCACGTCGGTGGTGGTCAGCTCACGGATGGTGGCCTCGACGTCGGCGCCGCGGGCGGCGAGCTCCTTGGTCTGCTCGTCGTACGCCTCGCCCTTCGACATCGCGTTGGCGAAGATCGTCGGGTTGGTCGTCACGCCCACGACGTGCTTGTCGCGGATCAGGTCGGCGAGGTTGCCCGTGTTCAGGCGCTCACGGGACAGGTCGTCGAGCCAGATCGACACCCCGGCCTCGGACAGCTGCGCGAGCTTGTCGTTGCTCATGCTTTCCCCTTCAGTTCTTGGTGTTGGCGATCGAGCGACGGGCGGCCTCGACGACTGCCTCCGCGGTGAAACCGAACTCACGGAACAGTGTGGCGGCGTCGGCCGACGCACCGAAGTGCTCGATCGAAACGTTCACCCCGGCGTCACCGGTGAAGCGGTGCCACGACTGGGCGATACCGGCTTCGACGGAGACGCGTGCCTTGACCGACGGCGGGATGACCGAGTCCTTGTAGGACTGGTCCTGCGCGTCGAACCACTCGACACACGGCATCGAGACGACGCTCGCCGGGATGCCGTCGGCTTCGAGGGTCTTGCGGGCCTCGACGGCCAGCTGGACCTCGGAGCCGGTCGCGATCAGCACGACCTCGGGGCTGCCGTTGGACGCCTCGGCGAGGACGTAACCGCCCCGCTTGACGCCTTCGGCGCTGGTGCCCTCCAGCACCGGCACGTTCTGCCGGGTGAGCGCGAGACCCGACGGGTGGTGGACGTCCTCCAGGACGGCCTTCCACGCGTACGCGGTCTCGTTGGCGTCCGCCGGGCGGACGACGTTGAGGCCGGGGATCGCGCGCAGCGAGGAGAGCTGCTCGATCGGCTGGTGGGTGGGGCCGTCCTCGCCCAGGCCGATCGAGTCGTGCGTCCACACGTAGGTGACCGGCGCCTTCATCAGCGCGGCCAGCCGGACGGGCGGGCGCATGTAGTCGGAGAAGATCAGGAACGTCGCGCCGTAGGGGCGGGTGCCGCCGTGCAGCGCGATGCCGTTGAGGATCGAGCCCATCGCGTGCTCGCGGATGCCGAAGTGCAGCGTCCGGCCGTACGGGCTGGTCTTCCACATGTCGGTGGAAGCCTTCTCCGGGCCGAACGAGTCGGCCCCCTTCATGGTGGTGTTGTTGCTCTCCGCGAGGTCCGCGGAACCGCCCCACAGCTCGGGAAGCGGCTCGGCGAGCGCGTTGAGCACCTCGCCGGAGGCCTTGCGGGTCGCGATGCCCTTGGCGTCCGGCTCCCACTTCGGCAGGTTGTCCGCGAAGCCCTCGGGCAGCGAACGGGTGGCCATCCGGTCCGCGATCTTCTTGCGCTCCGGGTTGGCGGCGCCCCACGCCTCGAACTTCTCCTGCCATTCGGCGCGGGCGGTCTTGCCGCGGTCGACGGCCTGGCGGGTGTGCGCGATGACCTCGTCGTCGACCTGGAAGGTCCGCTCCGGGTCGAAGCCGAGGATCTCCTTGACCGCGGCGACCTCTTCGGCGCCGAGCGCGGCGCCGTGGGCCTTGCCGGTGCCCATCTTCTTCGGCGCCGGGTACCCGATGACGGTCTTCAGCGCGATGAACGACGGGCGCTCGGTCTCGGCCTTCGCGGCCTTGATGGCCTCTTCGATCGCGACGACGTCCTCGCCACCCTCGACGACCTGGGTGTGCCACCCGTAGGCCTCGTAGCGCTTCACGACGTCCTCGGAGAGGGCGATCTTGGTGTCGTCCTCGATCGAGATCTCGTTGTCGTCCCAGAAGACGATCAGGTTGCCCAGCTCCTGGCGGCCGGCGATCGACGAGGCCTCGGCGGTGACGCCCTCTTCGATGTCACCGTCGGAGGCGATCACGTAGACGTAGTGGTCGAAGATGCTCTCGCCCTGCGGGGCGTCCGGGTCCAGCAGACCGCGCTCGCGGCGGGCCGCCATCGCCATGCCGACCGCGTTGGCCAGGCCCTGGCCGAGCGGGCCGGTGGTGGTCTCGACGCCCTTGGTGTGGCGGTACTCCGGGTGACCCGGGGTCTTCGAGTCCCACTTGCGCAGCTGCTTCAGGTCTTCCAGCTCCAGGCCGAACCCGGCGAGGTACAGCTGGATGTACAGGGTGAGGCTCGAGTGACCGGCGGAGAGGATGAAGCGGTCACGAGCGGGCCACTCCGGGTCGGCCGGGTCATGACGCAGCGTCCGCTGGAAGAGCGTGTAGGCGAGCGGCGCCAGGCTCATCGCGGTGCCGGGGTGACCGCTGCCGCAGTTCTCGACCGCGTCCGCGGCGAGCACCCGTACGGTGTCGACGGCCCGCGTGTCGTTCTCGGTCCAGTCGGCGGGCACGTTGCGCCGGAGGAGTGGGTTCTTCTCGCTGGTAGAGGCGGTTTCGGACACTGAACTCGAACTCCCCGTCATCAGGTTGTGGCTTCTCTTCCCTCGTGGATAACCCACGTGTACCGCTACTAATCTCAATCGATCCGGAAGGGACGATATTCCTGGTCCGGGCCGTTCGCAGGGGCACGCCGCGAGCTACCGCGGCCAGCCTAATGGTTCGGCCGGTCGAGGACCCGCGATCACCCTCTGGAAACAGCACGTCTAACATCGGGGGAGGGTTCAGAACACTCCGGATCCGGGGCCGCCACATCACCCGGAAGCCTGGTGGGCCCCGCCCCGAAAACTGACGCAGGGAGTGAAATGTCGTTGGTGAACGCTGCGCACGGACGCAGTGACAGCACCAGCGCCGTACATCCGACCGGTGAACGACCGCACGGTGGCCGGCGAACAATCCGCCAGGTCGTCGGCGCGTACGCCGCCCTCGCGAAGCCCAGGGTGATCGAGCTCCTCCTCGTCACCACGATTCCCGCGATGTTCCTGGCTGGCCGGGAAATCCCGTCCCCGTGGCTGGTCCTCGCGACGCTCGTGGGCGGCACCATGGCCGCCGGCAGTGCCAACGCCTTGAACTGCGTCATCGACGCGGACATCGACAAGGTGATGAACCGCACGAAGCGCCGGCCGCTGGTGAAGGAATCCGTCCCCCGGCGCGGCGCGCTGATCTTCGGTCTCGTGCTCGGCGTCCTGTCGTTCGTCGTGCTCTATTTCACGGTGAACCTGCTCTCGGCGATCCTCGCGATCGTGACGATCCTCTTCTACATCTTCGTCTACACGCTGGTGTTGAAGCGGCGTACGTCACAGAACGTGGTCTGGGGCGGCGCGGCGGGCTGCATGCCGGTCGTCATCGGCTGGGCCGCCGTCACCGGCACCGTCGAGTGGCCCGCGTTCGTGATGTTCGGCGTCATCTTCTTCTGGACCCCGCCGCACACCTGGGCGCTGGGCATGAAGTACCGCGAGGACTACGAGCGCGCCGGCGTGCCGATGCTGCCGGTGGTCGCCACCCCGCAGCACGTGGCCCGGCAGATCGTCATCTACTCGTGGGTGATGGTCGCGTGGACGCTGCTGCTGGTCCCGGTGACGAGCTGGATCTACACGACGTTCGCGATCCTGGCGGGTGGCTGGTTCCTCTTCTACGCGCACAGCCTGAACGCGGCGGTGCGGCGTGGCGAGGAGACCAAGCCGATGTCGCTGTTCCACCGGTCGAACACGTACCTGATGATCGTGTTCGTCGCGCTGGCGGTGGACTCGGCGATCGGGCTTCCCGCCATCGGGCTGCCTTTCTGATCCCTTTGGCATTTAGTCCTCTGGATGCGGTACTTGCACGCGCAAGTACCGCATCCAGAGGACTAAATGCATGGGCTTCCCAAGGTGTGGCATAGGGCGACGCGCCGGGTTACCCGTCGGTACCGTCCGGCGGAGTGACGAGCACGACCGAGCGCCCGGCCACCGTCCGGGCCGGCCGCGCGACCATGGCGGTCGCCTGCCTGATCGTCTTCACGGCCCAGATGGCGACGACGATCTACCTCCCCTCCCTCCCGATGATCGAGCGCGACTTCGCCGTGTCGCGCAGCATCGCGGCGCTCTCGGTGTCGCTGTTCGTCGTCGGCGCGGCGGCTCCGGTGGTGCTGTGGGGTAGGGCGGCCGATCGGCTCGGGCGGCGGGCGGCGATGCTGGCGGCACTCGGTCTCTTCGTCGCGTCCAGCGCGGTCCTGATCGTGAACGCCTCCCCGGCGTGGCTGCTCGTTCTCCGTTCCCTGCAAGGGATCGGTGCCGGAGGCGCGGCCATCATCGCCCGTATCGTCGTGCGCGACCTCGGCGACGGCGACGCGCTCGCCAAACGGCTTTCGGTGCTCTCCATCGCGTTCGTCACCGCACTCGGCGGCGGGCAGTTCGCAGGCGGGCTGATCGGCGGCTGGCAGGGCGGTTTCGTGGTGCTGACGGCGGCGGGTGTGCTGTGCGTCCTGGGCGCGCTGACGATTCCGCTCGGCGAGAGCCGCGCGGAGAAGACGGGCATGGTCCGCATCTACCTCCGGATCCTCACCGTTCCGGCGTTCCTGCGGCCGACGATGGCGGCGGGGCTCGGGTTCGCGACGATCGTGCTGCTCCAGGAGGTCGCGCCGTTCGTGTTCCAGCAGCACTTCGGGCTGAGCTCGGACCAGTACGGCGGCCTCGGGCTCCTGTTCGGGCTCGCGTACTTCGCCGGCGCGCTGCTGGTGAACCGGCTGGCCGGGCGCAAGGGGTCGCCGTGGCTGATGCGCGCGGGCGCGCTGATCATGACCGGCGCGGGCCTGCTGACGATCGTCTTGTGGCTCGTGCCCGCGATCCCGCTCACGGCCGCTTTCGTGACGTTCGTCGCGCTCTACTGCGGGACCACGTTCGGCCAGGCCGCGCTCTTCCCGAGCAGCATGGCCGTCGCGGTGAGCGAGGTGCCCGGACACGGCGCCTACGCCGTCGCGCTGTGCGGGTTCGTCGCGCAGTCGATCGCGGGGATCGCGGCCACGTTCGCCGTCCTGCTCCACGAGAACGTCGTATGGGCGAGTGTGGCGACCGTCCTGTCGCTGTCGGCCTTCCTCCTGGTCCGGGTGAGCGTGCGGGAATGAGATGATGGAGGGCGCCGTTGTACTTCGTTCGGCCCCTGTCCCACCTCTCGAAAGCAGGCTGCTTTTGTCCGTGTCCCCGGACCGGGAACTCGACGCGCTCGAGCAGGACGTCGCGCTCGAGCAGCAGTACGTCACCACCCTCTACCGCAAGCTCGACACCGAACGCGTCGACGCGCAGCGCAGGCTCGACGAGACGCTGCGCCAGACCGGCGGCACCCCGCAGGCGCGCACCGAACGCGACGTCGCCACGACGCTCTACACCGACAGGCTGTCCCAGCTGAGCTCCGTCGAGCAGGGCCTGTGCTTCGGCCGCCTCGACTTCCTGCCGGACCACGCGGAGGAGACCACCTACATCGGACGGCTCGGGCTGTTCGACGAGGACGACGACTACCGCCCCCTGCTCGTCGACTGGCGCGCGCCGGTCGCGCGGCCGTTCTATCTCGCCACCGCCGCTTCACCCGAAGGTGTCCGGCGGCGTCGCCACATCCGGTCGCTGAGCCGGAAGGTCGTCGGCGTCGACGACGAGATCCTCGACCTCTCCGCCGCCGACCAGGGCCAGGACCTCGGGCTCGCGGGCGAGGCGGCCCTGCTGGCCGCGCTGGAGCGCCGCCGCACCGGCGAGATGAGCGACATCGTCGCCACCATCCAGGCCGAGCAGGACCGCATCATCCGCGCGTCGCCGAACGGCGTCCTCGTGGTCCAGGGCGGGCCGGGCACCGGCAAGACCGCCGTCGCGCTGCACCGAGCGGCGTACCTGCTCTACACGCATCGCCAGCAGCTCACCACGCGCGGCGTGCTGGTGGTCGGGCCGAACAGCACGTTCCTCCGCTACATCGGGCAGGTGCTGCCGTCGCTGGGCGAGACCGGGGTGCTGCTGGCCACGATCGGCCAGCTGTACCCGGGGCTGGACGCCGCCGGTCCGGTCACGCGCGAAGCGGCCGAGATCAAGGGCCGCCCGGTGATGGCCGACGTGCTCGCCAACGCGGTCCGGGATCGTCAGCGGGTGCCGGAGCCGGTGCTGGAGATCGAGTTCGAGCGCGAGATCCTCATGCTCGACCGCAAGACCTGCACCGAGGCGCGGACGCGGGCGCGGCGGTCGCGCCGTCCGCACAACCTCGCGCGGCGGATCTTCGTCTCGGACCTCCTCGACGCGCTGACCCGGCAGGCCGCCCGGAAACTGGGGGAGGATCTGCTCGACGCCCGCGACGTCCAGGACATCCGGGCCGAGGTCGCCGCGGACAAGAACGTGGCCGCCGCGATCAACGGACTGTGGCCCAAACTCACCCCGGAGATCGTGCTCGACGAGCTGTTCGCCGACCGCGAACGGCTACGCAGCGCGGCGGGGAAAGCCTTGTCGGACACCGATCGTGAGCATCTCTACAGCCCGACGGACGCGAAGTGGAGCCCGTCGGACGTCCCGTTGCTCGACGAGCTCGCCGAGCTGCTCGGCGAGGACGACACCGAAGCCCGCGCCGAGGCCGCCCGCCGCGAGCGGGAAGACCGCGCCTACGCGGAAGGCGTGCTCGACATCCTCGAACAGGACGAGGAGATCGTCGACGAGGAACTGCTGCGGGTGGGCGACGTCCTCGACGCCGAACTGTTCGCCGAACGTCAGCAGCGCCGCAGCGAGATGACCGCGGCACAGCGGGCCGCCCAGGACCGGACCTGGACCTTCGGGCACGTGATCGTCGACGAGGCGCAGGAACTGACCGCGATGGACTGGCGGCTGCTGATGCGGCGGTCGCCGAACCGGTCGATGACACTGGTCGGCGACGTCGCCCAGACCGGCGCGGCCGGTGGGGCGAAGTCGTGGGGAGAGGCGCTTTCGCCGTACGTCGCCGACCGCTGGCGGCTCGAAGAACTGACCGTGAACTACCGGACCCCGGCGGAGATCATGGCCGTCGCGTCGCGGGTGCTCGCCGACGTCAACCCGGAGCTGGAGGCGCCGGTTTCGGTGCGGGAGACGGGTTTCGAGCCGTGGTTGCGTGAGGTGGACCCGGCGGAGCTCACCGCGGAACTGCCCGGCCTCGTCGACGCCGAACTGTCCGCTGTGGACGGTGGGACGGTCGCGGTGCTGTGCCCGTCGTCCTTGGTCCCCGCCCTGTCGGAGACGCTCGGCGAGTCGGGGGACCGGGTGTCGGTGATGCCGGTCGAGCGGGCGAAGGGGCTGGAGTTCGATTCGGTCCTGCTGGTCGCCCCGGACGAGGTCGTCGCCGAGTCGCCGCGCGGGCTCAACGATCTTTATGTGGCCCTGACCAGGGCGACCCGTCGGATGGGCGTAGTGCAGACCGGTGACCTTGTTCCCGCGCTGGAGGGTCTTGGCTAAGGTCGGCCGCATGCGCACATTCGGCAAGATCGTGGTCATCGGCGCGGGCGTCCTCGCCCTGGCGGCCTGTGGCGAAAAGCAGAACACCGCGGGTTCCGTCCAGTCGTCCTCCGGCGCGGCACCCGCGTCGGCGTCGTCGTCGGCTCCGGCCGCCCCGAAGGGCAAGGAATGCACGGCCGAGGACGTGAAGACCACCGGGAAGTTCGGCGAGGCGCCGACCATCACCATCCCGGACGACTGCGATCCGCCGAAGAAGCTCATCACCAAGGACCTCGAGCCCGGCACCGGCGAGGGCGCCAAGGCCGGCGCGAACCTGAAGATGAACTATTCGCTGGTCACCTGGTCCAACAAGCAGAAGCTGGACAGCTCGTTCGACCGCGGCGAGCCGTTCGACCTGACGCTCGGCGCCGGCATGGTCATCAAGGGCTGGGACCAGGGCCTCGAAGGGATCAAGCAGGGCGCGCGGCGGCTGCTGATCATCCCGCCGGACCTCGGCTACGGCCAGGGCGGGAACGGTATCGAGCCGAACGAGACGCTGGTGTTCGTGACCGACGCGGTGAGCGTCCCGACCGACAAGGGCTGACGGGCGCCGAGGTCGAGCTGAAGTCCGTGAAGGCCTCCTTGAGGGACCCAGAGTCCCTCAAGGAGGCCTTCACGGACTTTCACCTCAGCCGGCGTACTCCCAGGTGAGCAGGCTGATCTCCAAGCCTTTTTCGACCTTCGCCTCGGGCGGAGCGTCGGTCAGGGCGTAGCCGACGCGGCGGGCGACGGCCGCGCTGGCGGCGTTCTCGGCGTCGATCTTCAGCTGGAGCGGTCCCAGCCCGAGTTCCAGCGCGTGCGCGGTGAGCACCCGCAGCGACCGCGCCGCCAGATCCCGCCCGCGGTGGGCGGGGCCGACGGCGTATCCGAGCTCGGCCGCGTCGTCCTTCAGGAACAGCACCACTTCGCCGAGCGGCTCGCCGCCGTCGGCCGTGATGGCCAGCCGCAGCCCCGTGCCCTCGGCGCGGCGGGTGAGGTACTTCGCGTAGTGCGCCTTCGCCGCCGCCTCGTCGAACGGGGAGGGCAGCGGCGTGAACCGCGCGACGGCCGGGTTGTCGAACAACCCGGGCATGAAGGCGACGTCGTCTTCGACCCAGTCCCGCAGGACGAGCCCTTCACCGGTGAGCCGGACCTCGTCCGGCCAGAGCTTCGTCACGGGATCAGCAGGAGCTTGCCGGTGGTGCGGCGACCCTGAAGGTCCTCGTGCGCCTGACGGGCGTCGGCCAGCGGGTAGCGGCCGCCGATCCGGATGTTCAGCGAGCCGTCCTGCACGGCGGTGAACAGTTCGTTCACGCGCCACTCCAGCTCCTCGCGGGTGAGCACGTAGTGCGCGGAGGTCGGGCGGGTGAGGTACACCGAGCCGCTGCGGTTGAGCAGCTGCGGGTCGATCGGCGGCACCGGACCGCTGGCCGCGCCGTAGAGGGCGAGCAGGCCGCGGATCTTCAGGCTCGCCAGGCTGCCGTCCACAGTGGACTTGCCGACGCCGTCGTAGACGACCTCGACCCCCTTGCCGCCGGTGAGGTCGCGGGTGGCCTTGGCGAAGTCGACCTGGTCGTAGCGGATGACGTCGTCCGCGCCCGCCTGTTTGGCGAGTTCGGCCTTCTCGTCGGTGGAGACGGTGCCGATGACCCGGGCGCCGCGGGCTTTGGCCAGCTGGACCAGCAGCAGGCCCATGCCGCCCGCCGCGGCGTGGATCAGCACGTCGTCACCGGCCTTGACCTCGTAGGTCGAGGCGATCAGCGCGTGCGCGGTGATGCCCTGGAGCATCGTGGCGGCGGCGGTCTCCTCGGAAACGCCGTCCGGGATCTTCACCGCGATGGTGGCCGGGAGCAGACGGCGCTGGGCGTAACTGCCCAGCGAACCCTGCCAGGCGACCCGGTCGCCGACGGCGAAACCGGTCACGTCCGCGCCGACCGCGGCCACCGTGCCCGCACCCTCCATGCCCAGGACGAACGGGGTGTCGACCGGGTAGATGCCCTCGCGGTGATAGGTGTCGATGTAGTTGACGCCCGCCGCCGCGACGTCCACGAGCAGTTCACCGGAACCGGGTTCACCGACCTCGACTTGCGCCAGTTCAAGGACTTCGGGGCCACCGGTTCGCCGGATCTGCACTGCCGCGGGCATACATCCTCCTCGTTCAAGGTCGTTCCGACCGGCACAACTATGGCCGACGCCACGGTTATTCCGCGTCCCGGGCCTTTCGCGGTTAAGCTCGGCGGGTGGCTGAGACCGAAGAGAAGACCGAGACCGCCGCCCCCACGTCGCGCCAGGTCGCGGCCGCCCGCGACTTCGTGAAGCGGCACGGGAAGCCGTCGCGCGCGGTGGTGGAGAACATCGGCCGGATCGGCGCGCGGGTCGTGCTCGTGGGTGCCGACGGCGCGCTCGGCGACGTCGTCGTCGCCTCCGTGGAGGCAGGCGAGGCGCTGGTCGAGGCCGTCGAAGACCTCGAACCCGCCGAATGGGACAGCGAGACCGTGAAGGCCACCAAGATCGGCGCCGAGCACCGCCGCCGGATGGCGGGGAAGTGAGCGGGTCCGCGATCTTCGTCGCCTGCTCCACGCTGCCGGAAGGCGACGGCGACGAGCACGCGGTTCCCGAGGCGCTGGCCGACCTCGGCTTCAAGACCCGTTGGGCCGCCTGGGACGACACGACGGTCGACTTCGGCGCCGCGGACATCGTCGTGCTGCGGGCCACCTGGGATTACGCCGAGCGCCACGACGAGTTCCTGTCCTGGACCGAATCCGTGCCGGCACTGTCGAATTCGGCCGAAGTCGTGCGCTGGAACACCGACAAGTCCTATCTGGCCGAACTCGGCGACGCCGGGGTCGCGGTCGTGCCGACGACCCTGATCGCGCCGGACGACAAGGCCCCGAGCTGGCCCAAGGGCGAGTTCGTGCTGAAGCCCGCCATCGGCGCCGGTTCACGCGGTGCCGGCCGGTTCACCGCGGGCGACGCGGCCGCCGCGCATCTGTCCGGGTTGCAGGCGGACGGGAGCACCGTGCTGCTCCAGCCGTATCAGTCCAGTGTGGACAGTGAGGGCGAGATCGCGCTGGTGTACTTCGGCGGCGTGTACTCGCACGCGTTCTCGAAGGCCGCGATGCTGGGCCGGGAGCTCGACGAATCCGGGCTGTACGTGACGGAGAAACTCGCGCCGGTGCAGCCTGCCGCGGGATTCCGTGCGCTGGCCGAAGACGCTTTGGACGCGACGGCGGCGCTGCTGGGCATCCTGCGCGCGGAGCTGCTCTACGCCCGGGTCGACCTCGTCGCCGGGCCGGACGGCAGGCCGCTGCTGCTGGAACTGGAGCTCGTCGAGCCTTCGCTCGGGTTCCGGCAGACCGATGCCGCCGCGGCCTGGCGTTTCGCCTCCGCCGTCCGGCAGCAACTCGCCTGACACTCCCCGCGTTTCGTCCTCTGAATGCGATCCTTGCGTGTGCAACTACCGCATTCAGAGGACGAAACGCGTTCGGGGGTCAGGCGGGTTTGACGAGTTTCGCGGCCAGGCGTTCCGGCTTCGGCCACCGCACGTCCCGTGCCCAGCCGAACTTCTCGAACAGCCAGATCACGCGCGCCGAGACGTCGACCTGTCCACGCAGGACACCGTGCCGCGCGCAGGTCGGGTCGGCGTGGTGGGAGTTGTGCCACGACTCGCCCATGGACAGGATCGCCAGCGGCCAGAAGTTCGCCGCTTTGTCCCGGCTGGCGAACGGGCGCTCGCCGACCAGGTGGCAGATCGAGTTCACCGACCAGGTGACGTGGTGCAGGAACGCGATCCGGACCAGCCCGGCCCAGAAGAACCCGGTCACCACGCCCCACCACGACCAGCTGATCAGCCCGCCGAGCACCGCGGGCAGCGCGAGGCTCAGCGTGATCCACAGCCAGAAGTAGCGGTTCACCACCCGGAGATCCTTGTCCGCCACCAGATCCGGCGCGAAACGGTCGTAGTTGGTCACCTCGCGGCTGAACATCCAGCCCATGTGCGCGTGCCAGAAGCCGCGCAGCAGCGCCCCCGGTGACGTCCCGAACAGCCAGGGGGAGTGCGGGTCGCCTTCACGGTCGGCGAAGGCGTGGTGGCGACGGTGGCTGGCCACCCAGAAGATCACCGAGCCCTGCACCGCGAAACTCCCGGCGATGGCGAGCGCGACCCGCAGCGGGCGTCCGGCCTTGAAGGCGCCGTGGGTGAAGTAGCGGTGATAGCCGACGGTCACCCCGAGCGTCCCGAGGGTGTAGAACACCGCCGCCAGCACGAGGTCGACCCAGGTCATGCCCCAGCCCCACACGATCGGCACGGCGGCGAGCAGCGCGACGAAGGGGACCAGCAGGAAGGTCTTGAGTATCAGCATCTCGCCGGAACCCCGGCGGTGGGAGATCAGGGGTTTGGACGGACTGGCCGGTGCGTCCGGCTCGGTGCTGGCGGTCATGCGACACCTCGTGCCTCGACTCGGTGGTGACCCCCGAGTGGGGCACCGAGCGCAGCGTAAGGGGGCAGTCTGGCGAGCACGCCGCCCGGGGGTTACGTCCGGTTTGCCGAGGGGTCAGTTCGAAGTGGCGAGTTCCCGGTCGGCGGCGGGCGAAACCGGCGCGGAGCCACGATCGCGCGAACCGCACCACAGCGCGGCCGTCGAGATGATCACCAGCGCGGAGCCGAGGACATGGAGCGAGACCAGCGCTTCCGGTACGCCGAGCGCGTACTGCACCGAGCCCAGGACGCCCTGGGAAAGCGCGACGACCCACACGATCGTGTAGCGCCGCCACACCGGCTTCGGTGTCTCGCCCCGCATCAGCTGGAGCCCGAAGACGGCCAGCACGATCAGGTAGACCACCAGCAGTCCGCCGTGGACCTGGGTGAGCGTCTCGATCGGGGCCTGGAGGCGGTGGGTGCCGGGGTCGCCGCCGTGCGGGCCCGCGCCGGTCACCACGGTGCCCGCGACGAGCACGGCCCACATGGCCGCGGCGAGCACGATCAGCGTCTTGCGGCCCGCGTCCGGGATCAGCCAGCGGGCGGGCTCGTCACCCTCCTTGAACGCCCGCAGCAGCAGCACCGCGAGCCAGACCAGGGGGGTGGAGGCGAGGAAGTGGAGCGCTACGGTCCACCATTCGAGTTTCGCGAGCACGGTGATCCCGCCGACGACGGCCTGCAGCATCACGCCGGCGGGCATCGTCCAGGCCAGCTTCACCAGACGGCGGCGGCTCGGGTGCTCGATCTGCACACGCCACGCGGTGATCACGCACAGCGCGGCGACCAGGATGACCACCCCGGTCAGCATCCGGTTGCTGAATTCGATCCACTGGGTGAGCGCGTCGAATTCGGGGTGCGCGACCGGCACGATGCTGCCTTCGACGCATTGCGGCCAGGTCGGGCAGCCGAGACCCGAACCCGTGACCCGGACGACCGATCCGGTGACGCCGATTCCGGCCTGGGCGATCACCGCCGCTATCGCGACCGCTCGCTGGACCGCGAACGAGGGATACGGCAGACGCGCTACAAGGCTCTGGAACGGCACCGTCCGATGCTAGAACGCCCTTCCTGAGAGCCTTCCACCGGCCGCACCGGCTGTGTCGGCCGCCTCAGGTCAGGCGAGTGGTCTTGCTCGCCACCGCGCCCGCGACGACACCCCAGCCGACGAGCACCGCGAACGGGCCCCAGCCGAACGAACCGTCCAGCAGCACCGACCGCAGCCCTTCGGCGAGCGCGCCAGAAGGCAGCAGTTCGACGATCCACGCCACGCCGGACGGCATCGTCGACGGCGCCAGCAGGATGCCGCCCGCGAGCAGCAGCACGAACCAGACGATGTTCGCCAGCGCCAGCACGGCTTCCGCGCGCAGCGCCCCGCCGAGCAGCAGGCCGAGCGCGCCGAACGCGAGCGTGCCGACGATCAGGAACGGGATCGCGCCGAGGATCCCGCCGAGCGACGGCGACCAGCCCAGCAGCGCGGCGACGACACCGAGGATCACCGCCTGCAGCGCGACCACCACGAGCGCGGCGGCCACCCGGCCCGCGACGAGCAGCCAGCGGGGCAGCGCGGTCGCGGAAAGCCGTTTGAGGACGCCGTAACGACGGTCGAAGCCCAGCGCGATGGCCTGTCCGGTGAACGCGGACGACATCACCGCCAGCGCGAGGATCCTCGGCGTGATCCAGTCCACTTTGGACGAATCGCCGAGTTGTGACGACGGCAGGATGTCCAGCAGCGACAGGCCGATCAGCAGCGCGAGCGGGATGAGCAGGGTCAGCAGGATCTGCTCGCCGTGGCGCAGCGTCAGGCTCGCCTCGACCTTCGCGTGCGTGCGGAGCATCTTGCCGAGCGAACCGCGACCGGGCGCGGGAGTGAACGTGCCCGCGGTGAACCGCGGGGTGGGCGTCGTGGTCATGCGCGCAGTTCCCGTCCGGTCAGCTCCAGGAAGACCTCTTCCAGCGTGCGCCTGCCGACCTGCAGTTCCTCGGGCATGACACCCTGCTGCGCGCACCACGCCGTCACCGTCGACACGACCTGCGGATCGATCGCGCCCTCGACGAGATACGTGCCCGGCGCCGATTCGTGGACGAGGTGCCCCTCGGGCAGCGCCGCGGTCAGCAGCGCGGTGTCGAGCCGCGTGCGGGCCTTGAACCGCAACTGCGCCGTCTCGCCCGCTTCGACGGTCAGCGACTGCGGGGAACCTTCGACGACGACCTTGCCGTGGTCCACGATCACCACGGTGTCGGCCAGCGTTTCGGCCTCTTCCATCAGATGCGTGGTGAGCAGCACGCTGACCCCGTCGGCGCGCAGCGCTTCGAGCAGATCCCAGACCAGGCGGCGGGCCTGCGGGTCCATCCCCGCCGTCGGCTCGTCGAGGAAGAGCAACTCCGGTCGTCCGACGAGCGCGCAGGCGAGCGAGAGCCGTTGCTGCTGCCCGCCGGAAAGCCGTTTGAACGGCGTCTTCCTCGCTCCCGAAAGACCGAGGACGTCCAGCAGCCAGGCCGGGTCGAGCGGATTCGCCGCGCACGCGGCGACCAGGCCGAGCATCTCGTCGGCGCGGACGCCGGGATACGCGCCACCGCCCTGGGGCATCACGCCGATCCGGGGCCGCAGCGCCGCGCCGTCGCGCGCCGGGTTCAGGCCCAGCACGCGGACTTCGCCGTCGTCAGGCCGCAGGAAGCCTTCGCAGATCTCGACGGTGGTGGTCTTGCCGGCCCCGTTCGGGCCGAGCAGAGCGAGCAGGGTGCCACGTTCCATCCGCAGGTCGAGTCCATCGACGGCGGTGGTGGATCCGTAGCGCTTCACCAGCCCGGTGATCTCGACGGCGGGGGCGTTCACGACAGGTCACGATACGGCCTCACGCCGGGACCGAATGCTCCGGGGACGGTCTGGACAGCAGCAGTGGTGAGAGGCGGTGGACGATGAACAGCCCCAGAAGCGTGACGACCCCGGCGGCCGCCCACGCGAACGGCAGGACGAAACCGCGGCCCTCGAAGGTGCTCCCCGTCGTCGGCAGGAGGAACGGCAGGACGGCGGTGACGATCGTCGCGGCGATGCGGAACCGCGAGGTCCCCGCCGCCGCGGCGAGCGGGATGATCGCCCACAGCAGATACCAGGGCTGCAGCGCGACGTGCAGCACCATCACCGCGCCGAGGGAGACACCGAGCCCGATGATCGGCCGGTAGCGCCATTTGAAGCTGTCCCAGAGGAACTTGACCGTCACCGCGCCCGCGACGAGATAGCCGAGCGAGCCCAGGATCGGCACCATCGCGTTGGTGTGGTTGCCGAGGCCGAGCGCGATGCCGAGGACACCGCCGAGCGCGGCGAGCTCCGACGTCGGCGAGATCCACGAGCGGACCAGCCCCGGCGTCCCGAGCGCGCCGACCCAGCCGAAGCCCAGGCCGGTGCCGTAACAGACCGCCACCAGGGTCACGCCGAACAGCAACGCCATCGGCACGGCCGCGGTGACCAGGTCCTTGATCCGGCCGTGCCAGCGTCTGGCCACCATCACCGTGAAGAACGGCAGCGCCAGGATCGCGTTGATCTTCACCGCGACACCGAGGGTGATGAGCACCACCCCGAGCCCGATGTACAGCAGTTCGCCCTTGGCCAGCGGCGGTGGTTCGTCGTTCTTGAACCGCACCGGCATCCGCTGGAGGCCGACCTCCAGCCCGGCCACCATGAGCCCGATGGCGAGCGCGTCGTTGTGGGCGCCGGCGACGAAGTGGAAGATCAGCAGCGGGTTCGCCGCGCCGAGCCACAGCGCGGTGGCGGGCTGCACGCCGAACCGGCGGGCCAGCCGGGGCAGCGCCCAGATGATCAGGATGACGCCGATCAGCGCGAGCCCGCGCTGCAGCAACACGCCGGTGACGATGTTGCCGCTGCTGAGCGGCGCGAGCCAGCCGCCGAGACGCAGCAGCAGCGGGCCGTAGGGCGCCGGGGTCTCGCGCCACATGTTGGAGACGCCCGAGGTCAGCGGGTCGGAGACGCCGAGCGCTTCGGCCGGGCCGAGGGAGTACGGGTCCATCCCGCGCGCGACGATCTCGCTCTGCGCGAGATAGCTGTAGACGTCGCGGGAGAACAGCGGCGGGATGAACAGCAGTGGCGCGCACCAGAGCGCGATGGTGCGGGCGAGCTGGCCCTGGGTGGCGAGGCGGCGGCGCGCGGGCTGCGCGAACCGGCCGAGCAGCAGCCAGCTGAGCACGATGATCGCCATCCCGGCCAGGCCCATCGCGAGCGAGACCATCGGGATCCGGGTGAACAGCCTCAGGACCGGGATCTCCTGCACCGGGTTGATCACCGGGGCGGCACCCGCGCCGAGCGAGCCGAGGGCGAGGAACAGGGAGCCGACCGCGCCGAACCGGCGGACCACGTTCAGCCCGCGCAGTTCCTTGTCGTCCAGCGGTTCCGGATCGTGCGGGCGCCCGGGCACGAGCGTCGCCACCGACCCCGCCGCCCGGTCTTCGTCCTTGGCCCGCTGTGCCGGGTGATCGCCCACTACCACGCACGAAGGGTAGCGATCCCGGGAACAGACCGGGCGGGTACGTGGTTACCCCTGTGCTCAGCCGTGCCGACGTGACCCACGCCACTCCGTGAGGCACCCCTCTTTGCCGTCTCCCCGGAAATACGTCACACTTGTGTTGTGAAAAAGACGGGGACGCAGGACGAGGCCGGTGGCGACATGCCCCGCGCCGAGGTCCAGCCTGTCCCCGTGCAGGTCGGCCCCGAGGGCCGGACCAGGCACGAAGTGGCCCGTTTGCTGCTGGAACAGGGTCCGATGACCGCCGTCGTGGTGGCCGAGCAGCTGGGTATCAGCGCCGCCGCCGTCCGCCGTCATCTCGACGCGCTGCTCGCCGACGGCGAGGCCGAAACCCGGGACGCGCCCCGTCGGGGCCCCCGCGGGCGAGGCCGTCCCGCCAAGAATTTCCTCCTCACCGAAGCCGGCCGCGCCCGCTTCGGGCACGCCTACGACGACCTCGCGTCCTCGGCCATCCGGTTCCTCGCCGAACACGCCGGGGAAGACGCCGTGAAGGCCTTCGCGGAGGCCCGGGTCGCTTCGCTGGTCGGTCCGCACCAGGACGCGATCACCAAGCACACGGATCCGGCCGCCCGTGCCGAGGCTCTCGCTGCGGCGCTGACCAGGGAGGGCTACGCTGCGTCGACCCGTCAGGTCGGTGTCGGCGAACAGCTCTGCCAGCACCATTGCCCGGTCGCCCACGTCGCCGCCGAGTTCCCTCAGTTGTGTGAAGCCGAAACCGAGGCTTTCGCGGAACTTCTGGGTACTCACGTCCAGCGGCTGGCGACCATCGCACGCGGTGACAACGCGTGCACCACACACGTACCCGTCGTCTCGACGGGTCACCCGGCCACACCCGGGCCGGGAAGCACGGCGCCCTCCCCAGGGCGCACAGCACGGATCCCGAATGGAGGGAAACCCGCATGACTGCCGCTGCCGAGCAGCGCACTCCCACCACCGCGCCCATGAGCCAGGAAGAGACCATCGAGTCCCTTGGCAAGTACGCGTTCGGCTGGGCGGACTCCGACGAGGCGGGCGCCAGCGCCCGTCGCGGACTGAACGAGGACGTCGTCACCGACATCTCCTCGAAGAAGTCCGAGCCGGAGTGGATGCGCGAAGCGCGACTGAAGGCGCTCAAGCTCTTCGACTTGAAGCCGATGCCCAACTGGGGTGCGGACCTCTCCGGGATCGACTTCGACAACATCAAGTACTTCGTGCGGTCCACGGAGAAGCAGGCCACTTCCTGGGAAGACCTGCCCGAGGACATCAAGAACACGTACGACAAGCTGGGCATCCCCGAGGCGGAGAAGCAGCGTCTCGTCGCCGGTGTCGCCGCGCAGTACGAGTCCGAGGTCGTCTACCACCAGATCCGCGAGGACCTGGAGGCGCAGGGCGTCCTGTTCCTGGACACCGACACCGCGCTCAAGGAGCACCCGGAGATCTTCAAGGAGTACTTCGGCTCCGTGATCCCGGCCGGGGACAACAAGTTCTCCGCGCTGAACACCGCGGTGTGGTCCGGCGGTTCGTTCATCTACGTGCCCAAGGGCGTCAAGGTGGACATCCCGCTGCAGGCCTACTTCCGGATCAACACCGAGAACATGGGTCAGTTCGAGCGGACCCTGATCATCGTCGACGAAGACGCCTACGTGCACTACGTCGAGGGTTGCACCGCGCCGATCTACCAGTCCGACTCGCTGCACTCGGCGGTCGTGGAGATCATCGTGAAGAAGGGCGCCCGCTGCCGCTACACGACCATCCAGAACTGGTCGAACAACGTCTACAACCTGGTCACCAAGCGCGCCAAGTGCGAAGAGGGCGCGACCATGGAGTGGATCGACGGCAACATCGGCTCCAAGGTCACGATGAAGTACCCGTCCGTGTTCCTCATGGGCGAGCACGCCAAGGGCGAGGTCCTCTCGGTCGCGTTCGCGGGCGAGGGCCAGCACCAGGACGCCGGCGCGAAGATGGAGCACCTGGCGCCGCACACCTCCTCGACCATCGTGTCGAAGTCGGTGGCGCGCGGCGGTGGCCGCACCTCGTACCGCGGCCTGGTGAAGGTCGCCAAGCGGGCGCACCACTCGCGGTCCAGCGTCGTCTGTGACGCGCTGCTGGTCGACACGATCTCGCGGTCGGACACGTACCCGTACGTCGACATCCGCAACGACGAGGTCTCCATGGGCCACGAGGCGACCGTCTCGAAGGTCAGCGAAGACCAGATGTTCTACCTCATGTCGCGCGGTCTCGACGAGGCCGAGGCCATGGCGATGATCGTGCGCGGGTTCGTCGAGCCCATCGCGCGTGAGCTGCCGATGGAGTACGCGCTCGAGCTGAACCGCCTGATCGAGCTTCAGATGGAAGGGTCCGTCGGCTAGTCATGTCGGTTACCGAGAACAACGTTTCCGAAGCGATGCGCGAGGGCGTGGTCATCCCGGCCACGTCCCGCGCGGAGCGATTCACCTCCTACGACGTCGAGGCCTTCGAGGTCCCCGGCGGTCGTGAGGAGAACTGGCGCTTCACGCCGATGAAGCGGCTGCGCGGCCTGCACGACGGGTCCGCCGCCGCCTCGGGTTCGGCCACCGTGGACGCCGACGCCGCCCCCGAACTGAAGATCGAGACGGTCGGCCGGGACGACGAGCGCCTCGGCGCCGCGGGTGTCCCGAGCGACCGGATCGCCGCGCAGGCGTACTCCTCGTTCACCGAGGCCACCGTCATCACGGTGCCCAAGGAGACGAAGACGTCGAAGCCGTCGACGGTGAAGATCACCGGCCCCGGCGAGGGCAAGGTCGCCTACGGGCACGTGCAGGTGCGCGCCGAGCAGTTCTCCGAGGCCGTCATCGTCCTCGACCACGTCGGCTCCGGCACGTACGCCGACAACGTCGAGTTCGTCATCGGCGATTCGGCGAACGTCACCGTGGTCAGCGTCCAGGACTGGGCCGACGACGCGGTGCACGTCTCCGAGCAGCACCTGAAGCTCGGGCGCGACGCCAGCCTCAAGCACATCGTCATCACCCTGGGCGGTGACCTGGTCCGCGTCTCGCCGACGGCGACCTTCGCCGACAAGGGCGGCGACGTCGAGATGCTCGGCCTGTACTTCGCGGACTCGGGCCAGCACCAGGAGCACCGTCTCTTCGTCGACCACGCGGTGCCGAACTGCAAGTCGCGCGTGATGTACAAGGGCGCGCTGCAGGGCGACGACGCGCACACCGTGTGGGTCGGCGACGTGCTGATCCGGGCGGCCGCCGAGGCCACCGACACCTACGAGCTCAACCGCAACCTGGTGCTCACGCCGGGCGCGCGGGCCGACTCGATCCCGAACCTGGAGATCGAGACCGGCGAGATCGAAGGCGCGGGCCACGCGAGCGCGACGGGAAGGTTCGACGACGAGCAGTTGTTCTACCTCCAGTCGCGCGGAATCGGCGAAGACGCCGCGCGCCGCCTGGTCGTACGCGGGTTCTTCCACGAGATCCTGGTCAAGATCGGCGTTCCCGAGGTGCGCGAGCGTCTCGAGGCCGCGATCGAAGCCGAACTCGAAGCCGTGGGCGCCTGAGCCCTCGTCCGTCCACATCAGACTTTTAGGAAAGAAATGCCTACGCTGGAAATCAAGGATCTGCACGCCTCGGTCACGACCGAGGAGGGCCCCAAGGAGATCCTCAAGGGCGTCAACCTGACCATCAAGTCGGGCGAGACCCACGCGATCATGGGCCCCAACGGTTCGGGCAAGTCCACGCTGTCCTACGCCATCGCCGGCCACCCCAAGTACGAAGTCACCTCCGGGCAGGTCCTGCTCGACGGTGAGGACGTGCTGGAGATGAGCGTCGACGAGCGCGCCCGCGCGGGCCTGTTCCTCGCCATGCAGTACCCGGTCGAGGTGCCGGGCGTGTCCATGTCCAACTTCCTCCGCACCGCGGCCACCGCGGTCCGTGGCGAGGCCCCCAAGCTGCGCCACTGGGTCAAGGAGGTCAAGGAGGAGATGGGCAAGCTGGAGATCTCGGCCGAGTTCGCCGAGCGTTCGGTGAACGAGGGCTTCTCCGGCGGCGAGAAGAAGCGCCACGAGATCCTGCAGCTGGCGCTGCTCAAGCCGAAGATCGCCATCCTCGACGAGACCGACTCCGGCCTCGACGTCGACGCGCTGCGCGTCGTGTCCGAGGGCGTCAACGAGTTCAAGGCCAACAACGACGCCGGCGTCATGCTGATCACGCACTACACGCGGATCCTGCGGCACATCACGCCCGACTTCGTGCACGTCTTCGCCGGCGGCAAGATCGTCGAGTCCGGTGGCCGTGAACTCGCGGACGAGCTCGAGGAGAACGGGTACGTCAAGTACACCGGCTCCGCCGAGACCGCCGCCGTCTGATCACTGAACTTCACGACTACACCGAGAGGAGTTGGCCCGATGACCACCACCACGGCTAACTCTGTTCCGCTGGACGTAGCGGCCATCAGGGCCGACTTCCCGATCCTGACCCGCACGGTCCGGGACGGGAAACCCTTGGTGTATCTGGATTCCGGTGCGACGTCCCAGAAGCCGGCGCAGGTGCTCGAAGCCGAGCGCCGGTTCCTGGAGACCTCGAACGCCGCGGTGCACCGCGGCGCGCACCAGCTCGCCGAGGAGGCGACCGACGCCTACGAGTCCGCCCGCGTGCGGATCGCGGAGTTCGTCGGCGCCTCCCCGCACGAGCTGGTGTTCACCAAGAACGCCACCGAGGGCATCAACCTCGTCGCCTACGCGATGAGCAACGCCGCCACGGCCGGTCCCGAGGCCGAGCGGTTCAAGCTCGGTCCCGGCGACGAGATCGTCATCACCGAGATGGAGCACCACGCGAACCTGGTTCCGTGGCAACAGCTCAGCCAGCGCACCGGCGCGACGCTGAAGTGGTTCTCCGTCACCGCGGACGGCAGGCTCGATCTGTCCAATGTGGACGAGCTGATCACCGAGCGGACCAAGGTGCTGGCGTTCACGCACCAGTCCAACGTGCTCGGCACGATCAACCCGGTCGAGTTCCTGGTGAAGAAGGCCCGCAAGGTCGGCGCGCTGGTCGTGCTGGACGCCTGCCAGTCGGTGCCGCATTTCCCGGTGGACCTGCACGCGCTGGACGTCGACTTCGCCGCTTTCGCCGGGCACAAGATGGTCGGGCCGTACGGCATCGGTGTCCTCTACGGCCGCCGCGAGCTGCTCGAAGCGATGCCGCCGTTCCTGACCGGTGGCTCGATGATCGAGATGGTCCGCATGGAGCAGACCACGTTCGCCGCGCCGCCGCAGCGGTTCGAGGCGGGAACCCCGATGACGTCGCAGGCCGTCGGCCTCGGCGCGGCCGCCGACTACCTGTCGGCGATCGGCATGGACCGCGTCGCCGCGCACGAGCACGTCCTCACCGAGGCGGCGCTGGCCGGACTCGGCGAGATCCCGGGCGTGCGGATCGTTGGCCCCACCGACATGGTCGACCGCGGCGGGCTCGTCTCGTTCGTCATCGACGGCGTCCACCCGCACGACTCGGGGCAGGTGCTGGACAGCCTCGGTGTCGCCGTCCGCGTCGGGCACCACTGCGCGTGGCCGCTGCACCGGGCCTGCTCGGTGCCCGCGACCGTGCGCGCGTCGTTCTACGTCTACAACACCCTGTCCGAAGTGGACGCTTTGGTGAACGGGGTGCGTGAGGCGCAGAAGTTCTTCGGAGTCGCGTGATGAACCTGGAGAGCATGTACCAGGAGATCATCCTGGACCACTACAAGAACCCGCACGGCCGCGGCCTGCGCGAGCCGTTCGACGCCGAATCGTTCCAGGTCAACCCGACCTGCGGCGACGAGGTGACGCTGCGGGTGAAGGTCGACGACGGGAAGGTCGCCGACGTCTCCTACGAGGGACAGGGCTGCTCGATCAGCCAGGCGTCCACGTCGGTCTTGACGGATCTCGTCGTCGGGCACACCGTGGAGGAGGCGTTCACCACCATGGACGCCTTCGTCGAGCTGATGCAGGGCAAGGGACAGATCGAGCCGGACGAGGACGTGCTGGAGGACGGCATCGCCTTCGCCGGCGTGGCCAAGTACCCGGCCCGCGTGAAATGCGCCCTGCTCGGATGGATGGCGTTCAAGGACGCCGTCGCCCGCACGACCAACGGAGTTGAGACGGCATGACCGAACAGCAGACCGAAACCCGCGAGGGCCGCACGGCCGCCGACCTCGACGCCGAGACCGCCGCCGCCCCGGACAGCGCCGACGTGGCGAAGGTCGAGGACGTCGAAGAGGCGATGCGCGACGTCGTCGACCCGGAGCTCGGCATCAACGTCGTCGACCTCGGACTGGTCTACGACATCCGCGTCGAGGCGGACAACACCGCCACCATCGACATGACCCTGACGTCGGCGGCCTGCCCGCTGACCGACGTCATCGAGGACCAGACCGGTGCCGCGCTCGTCGGCGGGGGAACGGGGCTGGTCAAGGACTTCCGGATCAACTGGGTCTGGATGCCGCCGTGGGGTCCGGAGAAGATCACCGACGACGGCCGCGAACAGCTGCGGGCGCTCGGCTTCACCGTCTGATTCCCCGTTTTCGCGCGTGAAGGCCTCCTTCCCTCGGCTCAGCCGAGGGAAGGAGGCCTTCACGCGCTTCTGGGGCTTGCGGTGGCGTATAACGGCCTATACCGCACCGCTGGTGGGTTCGCGTGTCTGGATGGACGACTCGCGTGCTCCGACGGACGACACGCGTGATTGGGCAGACGACTCGAGGTGAAACCCCGGCCGGGCGCGTGTCGTCCATCCAGACACGCGTGTCGTCCGCTGGATCACGCGAGTCGTCCGTTCAAGCACGCGAAACCTCATGTCGTGAAGGCCCCCTGTGAGACATTCAACGTCTCAAAGGGGGCCTTCAGGACATGAAGGTCGGGCCACGCCGCAATAAGCTGCCGGGATGATCTTCCGGTCCATCGCGCTCTTCGCGCTCGCCGCCCTGCTGGAGATCGGCGGTGCCTGGCTGATCTGGCAAGGCGTCCGGGAGCACCGCGGCTACCTCTGGATCGGCGCCGGCGTCGTCGCGCTGGGCCTCTACGGCTTCGTCGCGACCTTGCAGCCCGACGCGAACTTCGGCCGCATCCTCGCCGCGTACGGCGGAGTGTTCGTCGCGGGTTCGCTGGCGTGGGGCATGGTCGCCGACGGCTACCGCCCGGACCGCTACGACGTGATCGGCGCGTTGATCTGCCTGGCCGGGGTCGGGGTCATCATGTACGCACCCCGAGGTTGAGGGGGCGCTACTCTGCGCTGTGACCGAAACGGACTTTCCCGCGCCGCCCGCCGACAGACCCGGGCCGAAGCGAAGATTCTCCCCGCTCCTGTTCGTGATGATCCTGCTGGCGGTTGTCGGCGTGGGCACCGGCGGATACGGGTTCTGGACCCTGATGAGTTACCGGATGGCGAGCGTTCCCGGCGGCGGGATGGCGCCCACGATCCAGCCGGGCGCGGTCGTGCTGTACCGCTGGACCTCCCTGCCCGAGATCCCCCGCGGCGCGGTCGTCCTCATGGAGGTTTCCGCGTTCCCGGATTCGAGCCCCGCCGACGGCCGGATCGTCAAGCGGGTGATCGGTGTCGGCGGTGACCAGGTCGTCTGTTGCACGCAGGACAACCTGATCACCGTCAACGGGAAGCCCGTCAAGGAGCCCTACACCGAGGACGACAACGGATACGGGCGCAAGGAGTACCGGCCGTTCAGCGTCCAGGTGCCGCCGGGCGCGGTGTTCGTCGTCGGCGACCAGCGGAACAATTCCCGGGACTCACGGCTCTACGTCGGCATGCCGGGTGACGGCGCCGTGCCGCTGTCGAAGGTCGTCGGAGTCGTCGTCGGGCTCGGGAGTGTCCTCGCCGCCGACCCCTTCCCGCAGACCACCGCGTTCGTCGAGGCCGGGCTGCCCGGTGATCCGGTGGCCGACACCGGCTTCCGCACTTCGCGCAACCTCGCGTTCGGCGGGGCGGGGCTGGTCGCCGTCGGGGTCATCGGGGCGATCGTGCTCGTTGTCCGCTCCGCCGGAAAACGACGAAGAGCAGCCGCAATCCCACCAATGCGCTGACCACCAGCAGGTTGTAGCCGAACATCTGGTGCAGCGTGACCCCGGCCAGCACCTCCGGGCCGGTCGCGCTGCCCAGCAGCAGTACGGCCATCAGCCCGGTGGCCACGCCGACGAACGCCAGCAGGATCTCGTGCACCAGACCGGTGACCACGTCGCGGTCGCGTTCGTCGGAGAACAGTCGGACGTTGACCGAAAGCCTGCCCTGCTCCAGCGCGTCGCCGATCCGGTCGACGCGGCGGGGCAGCCGTCGCAGCACCGGAAGGAGCGCCATCAGTTCGTTGGTGGCCGTGGACCGCAGCGATTCCGGGCGCAGGCCGGCACCGACCTGCTCGGCGGCGTAGGCGCGGGATTCGACGACGATGTTGAATCCCGGCGCCAGCGCGGCCAGCGTTCCTTCCAAGGTGGCCAGGGCGCGGAACACCGCGGCGATCGGCGGGGGCACGCTGAGCTTGAAGTCGGCGATCACCCGGAACAGGTCGGTGAACATGTCGAGATCCGGGGCCTGGCCGTGGTTGAAATGCTTGGCCACCAAGGCGCCCAGCGCCCGTTCCAGCCGCCGCTCCTCGATCTCGTCCGGCCGGTCGACGATCTCCAGCAGGCCGTCGCGCAACGCGGCCGGGTCGCCGCGATCCAGCGCGAGGATCAGGTTCTGCAGCCCGCCGCGCAGACCCGAGTCGAGCCTGCCGACGGAGCCGAAGTCGAGCAGCCCGAGCCTGCCGTCGGTGAGCAGCAGGACGTTGCCGGGATGCGGGTCGGCGTGGAAGACGCCGCTGCCCATCACCTGGCCGAGCACGCACCGCAGCATCGACCGAGCGAGTTTCGCCCGTTCCGCGACCGGCACCTGCTCCTTGGCGGCCGCGAGCGGTTTGCCGTCGAGACGCCGCATCACCAGGACACGTTCGGTGGACAGTTCTTTGTGGACGGTCGGAAGGGCGACCTCGGTACCAGGGGAGGCGGCGGTGACCGCTTCGATGTTCCTGGCCTCGGTGCGGAAATCGAGTTCCTCGACCAGCGCGTCGGCGAATCCTTCGGCGAGGTCGACGACTCCGAGCGAGCGTGCCCAGCCCGCGCGCACGTCCAGTGCGGCCGCCACCCGGCGGACGATGTCGAGGTCCCGCTCGACCAAGGCCTGCACGCCGGGCCGCTGCACCTTGACGACCACGTCCTGCCCGCCGCGCAGCTTCGCCCGATAGACCTGCGCGATCGACGCGGCCGCGATCGGTTCCGGGTCGAATTCGGCGAAGATCTCGTCCGGGTCGCCGCCCAGTTCCTCCCGCAGCACCGTCGCGACCTCGTCGGCGTCGGCGAAGGCGACCTGGTCCTGGAGTTTGCTGAGTTCGTCGACGAAAACCGGCGGGAGCAGATCGGACCGGGTCGAGAGCAGCTGGCCGAGTTTCACGAACGTCACGCCGCCCTCCTCCAGCGCGCGCCGCAGCGAGCGCGCCAGTTTGGCGTGCCGGACCTGGGCGAGGCCGGGTTCGCGGCGGCCGGTGAGGTAGCGGCCGAGTCCGTGTTTGATCGCGATCCGGGTGATCTGCGAGTAGCGCCGGGTCCGGGCCGCGCGGCGGCGCATCGACCGGATCCTGCCGATCAGCCCGAGCCCCGAACCGGCGGGGAGCGCGAGTTCCGCGACGAACAGGAAGATCAGCGTGGCCAGGAAGGCGCTGCCCGCCACCGGGATGACCAGCCCGGCGAAGGCGTTGCCCGCGTACATCGCCTGCGGGAACGCGGCGAGGATGCCGCCCGCGACGAGCCAGCCGAATCCGGCGGCGCAGCCCGCGCGGATCAGGCCGATCCGCACCCCCAGCACGCGGCGGGCGCCGACCACGAGCGGCCACAGCATGAGCGCGTAGACGGGCAGGGTGAGCAGGCCGAGCAGCAGGTTCATGACGAAGAGGACATCACGCGCAGCCCGCGCGGGATTCCCGCTGCGGCGGGACGGAGTTCACCCTTGCGAGGGAGCGGACCCCGAAGTTGTAGGTAGTGGTCGCTTCCTTGGGCGCGAACAGAACACCGAGAACGGCGATCGCCGCCGCTGCGAGGAAGCCGGCACGAAGATCGAGGAGATCACCCAGGAGACCGATGAGCGGTGCTCCTGCGGCCTGTCCGAGCGCCAGCATTAGGAACGCCACGCCGACACCGAACGCGGGCGCCGTCGGGTAGGCCCTGGTGCCCCAGAGGATCAGCACCCCGGTCAGTCCGATGTAGACGGCCCCGAAGAGCGCCGCCGCGACGACGAGCGCCGGGAGCGAGCGGGTGGCGAGGGCGAAGAGGGCCGTGGCGGCGGCGAACAGGAGCATTCCCGCCGACCAGGCGCGGCGCAGTCCCGCGCGGGAGGTCAGTTCGGCGGTGAACGCGCCCGCCAGGCCGACCGCGCCGAGCACGATCCACACCACCGTCGAGGCGGTCTCGTCGAGTCCGCCGACGCTCACGGCGATGTCCCGGCCGAACGTCCAGATCGCCGCGCTGGCCAGGCCGAGGGTCGCGGCGGCCGGAAGCAGCCGCCCGGTGGCCGGTGGGAACAGCGGCGACGGCAGTCCCCGCGCGCGGTCGTCCTTCACCGGCGGCACGACACGGGCGATCCACGAGGTCACCAAGGCCGAGGCCGCGGCGAAGGCCCACCAAGCCATTCGCCAGTCGCCGACCGCGAGCAGGGAGACCGGGCCCGAGACGAGCACGCCGAGTCCGGTTCCGGCGTTCACCACGGACTGGGCACGGTCCCGGCGCGTCACGCGGACGACGCGGGAGACCGCGTCGGCGAGTGAGGGGGAAGCGAGGCCGGTGCTGGCTCCGGCGAGGACGACGCCGAGCGCGAGGACGCCCGCGTTCGGCGCGGCCGCGATCAGGGACGTTCCCGCGGTGGCCGTCGCCCCGGCGGCGAGCGCACCCGTCCGCGCGCCCCAACGGGTCGTCACGGCGGTGGAAGCGATGACCGCGAGGCAGTACGAGACGTAGCTTCCCGCCGCGATGGCGCCGAGCGTGCCGCCGTCGAGGCCGAACTCCGTACGGAGCGTCGGGGCGAAGAGGCCGTACGCGTACCTCGCGAGCCCGTACGAGACCGCGATCAGCGACAACCCGGCCGCGGTGAACGTCAGCTCGCGTTTGTACGAAGAAACCATCAGCTCTCCTCCAGAGGTATACCGAGCGGTATACCTATGGAGTGTTCCCGCATTTCGCGCTCGGGTCAACCGATCGGTATAGTCGAGGCATGCTGACACCGGCTGGCGAGCGTGTCCTGAGCGCCGCGAGCGAGCTCTTCTACCAGGAGGGCCTGAACGCCGTGGGCGTCGCGGCCATCGCCGAGGCGGCGGGCGTCACGAAGAAGACGCTGTACGCGTCCTTCGGGTCGAAGACGGAGCTGACGATCGCGTACCTGCGACGGCGTCACGACGTTTGGTGGGCGTACCTCGAAGAGCGGCTGGCGGAGGCCGAAGTGCCCCGGGCGCTGACGGTCTTCGACGCCTACGTCGATCACCCCAAGCTGGGGAGCGACCGGGGGTGCGCGTTCCTCAACGCGGCCGCCGAACTGCCCGCCGGGCATCCCGGCCTCGACGTGATCCGCCGGCACAAGGCGGCGGTGCGCGCGAAGTTCGCCGAACTCCTCCGCGAGGACGCGCCGGGCGCCGTCGATCCCGAGCGGCTCGCGGAGCAGCTCTTCCTTCTGCTCGAAGGCGCCGTCGCGCATACCGGCATCGACGGGGACGCGCGCCGGGTCACCCTCGCGAGGGAGATCGCGGAGATACTGATGAGGGATCCACGCGAAGCCGGCACACGCTAGAAAGACCCCATGCGACTTTTCGGCCCGCTCCTGGATCGGGCGACCTACCGCAGGTGGGTCTACTTCATCCTCGGTGGCGCGCTGAGCGTGCCGTATGTGCTCTTCGCCGCCATCATGGTGCCGTCGCTGCTGCCCCTCGTCGTGACGTTGGAACGCGGGACGGTGATCGGGCTGATCACCGTCGTCGTGGTGATGATCGCGTCGTCGTTCATCCCCGCCGTCCGCGTGCTGGAAGGCGCGGCCGTGCGGGAACTGCTGGACGATCCCGTGCCGGGAGTCGTGTTCGGGCCCGCGGGGAGCTGGCCCGTCCGGCTGCGCTCGACCGCGATGTTCCTGCTGCACGTGAGCACCGGTTGCGTCATCAGCCTGGTGAGCCTCTTCGTCCCGGTCGCGTTCGGCTTCACGATCGCGGCCCCGTTCAGCGGCAAGATCGCCCTGACCGACGCGAGCGCGATCGAGGTGCCGAAAGGCTGGGCGAGCGCGTGGATCCCGGTGGCGTGCCTGGTCGGCGTCGTCGTGCTCGCCTACGTCGTGTGGGGTGCGGGCGCGGTGCTGACCCGCTGCGCCAAGAGCCTGCTGGGGATCTCGGCCGCGGAGCGGATCGCCCAGCTGGAGAAGCGCACCGAACAGCTCGCCGAACGCAACCGGCTCGCGCGCGAACTGCACGACTCGGTCGGGCACGCGCTGAGCGTCGTGACCATCCAGGCCGGCGCGGCGCGGCGCACCCTGAGGTCCGATCCGGAGTTCACCGAGCAGGCGCTCACCGCGATCGAGGATTCGGCCCGCGCCGCGCTGGACGATCTCGACCACGTGCTCGGCCTGCTGCGTGACGAGGCGTCGTCGAGGGCGCCGCAATCCGGGCTGGCGGAGCTGCCCGCGCTGGTCGAGGCCACGCGGCTGGCGGGCGCCGAGGTGTCGGCGGAGATACGCGGTGATCCGTCCGCGGTGCCGCCGGTCGTCTCCCGTGAGGCGTACCGGATCTTGCAGGAATGCCTGACGAACGCGTTGCGGCACGCCGGTAAGGTGCCGGTGGCGGTCCTCGTCGACGCCGGGGCGGAGCTGTTGCGGGTGCGGGTGTCCAATCCGCTCGGCGACGCGCCGCCGTCACGGGACGGGGGCGGCCGGGGGCTGAGGGGAATGACGGAACGGGTGGAAGTGCTCGGGGGCACGATCACCGCGGGCCGCGCGGACGGATTCTGGAAGGTCGAGGTGGCGGTGCCATGGGGGGAACGGCGATGAGCATCGGGGTGCTGCTGGTCGACGACGAACAGCTCATCCGGGCGGGGCTTCGGGCGATCGTCGCCTCGGAGCCCGACCTGGAGGTCGTCGGCGAAGCGTCCGACGGTGCCGAGGTGCCCGGCCTGGTGTCGCGGTTCCGGCCCGACGTCGTGCTGATGGACGTCCGGATGCCTTCGGTCGACGGGATCCGCGCGACCACCCATCTGATGTCCACTATGGACAATCCGCCGAAGGTGATCGTGGTGACCACCTTCGAAAACGACGACTACGTCTACGACGCCTTGCTCGCCGGGGCGAGCGGCTTCCTGCTGAAGCGGGCCCGGCCCGAGGAGATCGTCGCGGCGATCCGCACTGTGGCGGCGGGGGAGTCGCTGCTGTTCCCGGCCGCGATCCGGCGGCTGGCCGCACAGCAGGCGAACCGGGGGCCACTCGACGGTCTGGCCGGTGCCGGGCTCACCGAACGCGAGAGTGAGGTGCTGCGGCTGATGGCGGGCGGACTGTCCAATGTGGAGATCGCGGGCGAGCTGTACCTCGGCGTGCAGACGGTCAAGACGCATGTCGGGAACGTGCTCGCGAAACTCGGCGCGCGGGACCGGACGCAAGCGGTGATCAAGGCCTACGACACCGGATTCGTCACGCCGGCGGGCTGAGGCTCAGGTCAGTCGAGGGCGGCGAGGATCAGCGCGGCCATCGCGGCGGGATCCCCGTTTTCGGGGCGCAGCACCAGATCCGGGCTCTCGGGTTGCTCGTACGGAGCGTCCACCCCGGTGAACCCGCTGATCTCGCCCGCCCTCGCCTTCGCGTACATTCCCTTGGGGTCGCGGTCTTCGCAGACTTCCAGCGGCGTGTCGACGAAGATCTCGAGGAACGGCAGCCCGGCGGCCTCGTGCGTGGCGCGGGCGAGTTCGCGGTCGGCCCGGTACGGGCTGATCAAGGAGACCACCGACACCACACCGGCGTCGGCGAACAGCTTCGCGACTTCGGCGACGCGGCGGACGTTCTCGGCGCGATCGGCGGGGCTGAAGCCGAGGTTCCCGTTCAGCCCGTGTCGCAGGTTGTCGCCGTCCAGCAGGTACGCTGGCCTGCCCGACGCCACCAGCCGCCGTTCCAGTTCCACGGCCACACTCGATTTCCCGGACGCGGAAAGCCCGGTGAGCCAGACGGTGAGCCCGCGTGTCGTGCGTTCCGCCCTGGTGACCGCGGCGGTGTGCCAGACGACGTTGGACGCGGTCACGCTCGGCCCGGTGATCATGCCCGCCGCGACCGTCGCGCCGGAATGCTCGTCGACGAGCAGGAAACCTCCGGTGGAGCGGTTGCGGCGGTAGGAATCGAACAGCAGCGGCTGCCGGGCACGCAGCCGGATCCGGCCGATTTCGTTGAGGGACAACGACTTCGCCGTCTCGTCGCGGTGCAGGGTGGTGACGTCGAGCCGGTAGTCCAGGTCGCGGATCTCGGCCTTGGTCTCCCGGGTGGTGTGCCGCACGAGGTAGTTCGAGCCCGGGGTTAGGGCGCCTTGTTCCGAGAACCAGCACACCATCGCGTCGACGTCCCGGCTCGTGTGGGGACGGTTGCCGGGGCGGCAGATCAGGTCGCCGCGGCCGAGGTCGAGGTCGTCTTCGAGTTCGATCGTGACGGCCTGCGAGGCGAAGGCCTCGGAGACCGGGGTGCCGCCCGGGCCCCAGATCGCGCGCACTGTGGTGGTGAAACCGGAAGGCAGGACAGCGACCTCGTCACCGGGTTTGAACACCCCGCCGGCAACGGTGCCCGCGTAGCCGCGGAAGTCGCGGCTGTGCTCCCGGATCACGTACTGCACGGGGAATCGCGCGTCGATGAGGTTGCGATCCGAGGCCACGTGCACCTGTTCGAGGTGATGCAGCAGGGAAGTCCCTTCGTACCAAGGCATACTGGCGCCTCGATGGACGACGTTGTCGCCGTGCAGTGCCGACATTGGCACGAAGGTGAGGTCGTGCACCTGAAGTTTCATGGCGAACCGGCGGAACTCCTCGCGGATCTCTTCGAAGCGTTCCTGCGACCAGCCGACCAGGTCAATCTTGTTGACGCACAGCACCAGATGCGGGATTCCCAGCAGGCTGGCCAGGAACGCGTGCCGCCGCGACTGTTCGAGCACGCCCTTGCGGGCGTCGATCAGGATCAGCGCGAGATCCGCCGTGGACGCGCCGGTGACCATGTTGCGGGTGTACTGCACGTGTCCCGGCGTGTCGGCGATGATGAACTTCCGCCGTGGGGTGGCGAAATAGCGGTGGGCGACGTCGATCGTGATGCCTTGTTCGCGCTCGGCGCGTAAGCCGTCGGTCAGCAGCGCGAGGTTCGGGTACGCCTCGCCGCGGTCGCGGCTGGTGCGTTCGATGGCTTCGAGCTGGTCGGTGAACACCGCCTTCGAATCGAACAGCAGGCGGCCGATCAGTGTCGACTTCCCGTCGTCGACGCTGCCCGCCGTCGCGAGACGGACCAGTGAGGCGCCCATCAGAAGTAACCTTCCTTCTTCCGGTCTTCCATGCCAGCCTCGGAGATCCGGTCGTCGGCGCGGGTGGCGCCGCGTTCGGTGAGCCTGCTGACCGCCACTTCGGCGACCACCTCGCCCGGCGACGTCGCCGTCGACTCCACGCAGCCGGTGCAGGTCGCGTCGCCGACGGTGCGGAAGCGAACCGTTGCCTCGTAAGGACTTTCGCCTTCGTTCAAGGTGAGGAAGCGGGTGTGCGCGAGCAGCATGCCCTCCCGCTGGACGACCGGCCGCCGGTGCGAGTAGTAGATCGACGGCAGGTCGACGTCCTCCGCCTCGATGTACTGCCAGATGTCGAGCTCGGTCCAATTCGACAGCGGGAAGACGCGGATGTGCTCACCCTTGCGATGCCTGCCGTTGTACAGATCCCACAGCTCCGGTCGCTGATTGCGCGGATCCCACTGGCCGAACTCGTCGCGGAAGCTGAACACCCGTTCCTTCGCGCGGGCCTTCTCCTCGTCGCGCCGGGCGCCGCCGAAGACCGCGTCGAAGGAATGCTCGCGGATCCCCCGCAGGAGGGCGGCGGTCTGGAGCCGGTTGCGGCCGGCCTTCGGGTCTTCGACGACCCGGCCCGCGTCGATGTCGTCCTGGACGCTGGAGACGACGAGCCGGAGCCCGTACCTACCGACCGTGCGATCGCGGAACTCGATGACCTCGTCGAAGTTGTGCCCGGTGTCGACGTGCATCACCGGGAACGGGGGCGGCGACGGCCAGAATGCCTTGGCCGCCACATGAAGCATCACCATCGAGTCCTTGCCGCCGGAGAACAGCAGCACGGGCCGTTCGAAGGTCGCCGCGACCTCGCGGAAGATGTGCACGGCTTCGGCTTCGAGTGCTTCGAGATGGGTGAGCTCGTAGGCCGGGGACGCCATCGTGACCTCCGTCGTTCGAGATCAGAAAAGTAGAACAAGTTCTTGTGCTCGGTCAAGGGGAGGAGGACGCTGTCGGCATGGACCTGGTCGCGCTTGAAGAGATCCGCCGCCTGAAAGCCCGCTACCTCCGCTGCCTCGACCTCAAGCTGTGGGACGAGATGGCCGGGACCCTGACCGCCGATGTGCGCGCGCGATACGGAACGCCGTCGTACGGCAAACCGCTTACGTTCGAAGGCCGCGAAGCGATCGTCGAGTTCTTTCGGAACGCCGTCGGCCCCGGTGTCACCACGGTGCATTTCGCCGGGCAGCCGGAGATCGACGTCGACGGCGACACCGCGACCGGGATCTGGCTGATGCGGGACAAGGTGATCGTGCCCGAGCACCGGGTGATCATCGAGGGCGCGGCGTACTACGAGGACACCTACCGGCGGGTGGACGGCGTCTGGCTGACCGCGTCCACGCAGTACGACCGGCTGTACGAAACGATGATGTCGATGGACGACGTGCCGAGCCTGAAGCTCACCGCGAACCGGTGGTCCCCCTGACCCGCATTTAGTCCTCTAAATGCGGCAGGCCGAGGCTCGCTCGATGCCCCCAATGCCACATTGGAGACGCTCAGTGTCCCCAACGCGGCATTGGGGACACCGGATGCTGGAGGGGCTTCGTGGCTCGCATTTAGTCCTCTAAATGCGGCCGGGGGTTGGTCACGGGGGTCGCGAAGGGAACCTTTGGGACGTTGAACGTCTCGAAGGGGGCCTTCAGGGCACCGGGCGATGCGGGCAACTGCCGCATTTAGAGGACTAAATGCGCGTGGGGTGGCGGCCCCCGGATTCGGCGGTGACGGCATCGGCGGCCGCGACCAGTGCGGCGCCCCGTCGTGCGATTTCGGCGCCGGTGACCGGCTCGCCGACCGAGAGCGTGAGCACCAGTTCCTGCCGTCCCGAAGCGTCGAACGTCGGGGCGGCCAGCAGGCTCACCGCGTGCTTGCGCCGCGGCTCCAGATCGGCGCCGAGGTAGACGCGTTCGCCGAGGCTCGAGACGAGTTCCCCCACCAGGCCCCGCACTTCCGGCGGCAGGTCCTCCGCGCCGACGCCCGCCATCAGCGCGTAGAGCCGCCGCCCCGCGGAAGTCAGGCTCTCCACCAGATAGCCGTGCTCCCGGCATTCGGCGACGACGCGGCGAAGGTGTGCTTCGTCCAGTCGCACCGGCACCGCCGGAGGTTTGGCGAGCCACGCGTCGAACGCCGCGTCGGAGTCCCACAGCACGTACATCAGGCCGACCGGCGGCGCGAACGGATACGTCTCGCCCAGTTTGACGCGGCCCGGCCCGGCGCTCTGCAGCATCAGGATCCGGTCGCCGACCACGGCCGACGCCGTGCACGTCGCGCCGTAGCGCCTGCTCAAGTCCTCCAGATGCCGTCGCGCGACCTCGCTCGCGCCGAAGCCTTCGCTCGCGACGCGGCCAGCGGCGACCATCGCGGGCCCGAGCCGGTAGGTGACCGGCTGGGGGTCGCGGACCAGGTAGCCACCAGCCGTCAGCTCGGTGACGATGCCGAGGCAGGTCGGTTTCGCCAGGTCGAGCTCACGGGCGAGCTCCGAAAGCCCGAAGCGCCGGCCGGGGTGCGCGGTGAAGAAGTCGAGCAGCCTCACGACTCGCTCGGTGGGCGGGGAATGCCGGGCCATTGACCCATCCTTAGAACGCGTTCTAGTCTGACGATGCGAGGAACGTACCAAGTCGGTACATATTTGTACCAGTATGAGGAGTCGCCGGTGCTCACTCAACCGTTGGCGGACGCGATCGCCGAAGCCGAGAAGGTCATCGCGGAGGCGCCGCACATCCGCACCGAACAGGACCTGGTCGAGGGGTACGACTACCTCGCCGGCAGCATCCGCGCCTCCCTGCAGATGGCGTGGGCCTACGAACGCGACTACCCGTTCTTCACCCAGTCCACCGGGCCGTACACGAAGATGGGCTTGGACAACCCGGACACGCTGTACTTCAACGCGAACATCCGCGAGGACCGCGAGTACGTCGTCACCGGGACGCGGGGGAGCACGGCCGACGTCAGTTTCCAGGTCCTCAACGGCGACTACTCACCCGTCGAGGTGCCGGACAGCCTCGCCGCCTTCGACGACCGCGAGATCGAGATCGCCGACGACGGCTCGTTCGAACTCCGCTTCGGTCCGGCGAAACCCGACCCCGGCCCCAACTATTTCGTCCTCGGCCCGGGTTCGTCGATGCTCGTGGTGCGCGAGGTCTACAGCGACTGGGCCACCGAACGCCGCGGCACGATCCAGATCCAGTGCGCCGACACCGCGGGTGGTGCGCCCGCTCCGCTCACCCGCGACGGGCTGGCCAAGCGGTACGGCGTCACCGGCAAGATCCTGCTGAGCAGACTGCGTACGTTCCTCGCCTTCCCGAAGTGGTTCTACCTGAACCTGCCGGTGAACACGATGACCGAGCCGCGTCCCACACCGGGCGGGCTGACCACGCAGTACTCGTCGGCCGGGCACTACGAACTCGGCGACGAAGAGGTCATGATCGTGACGGTGCCGCGTTCGGACGCGCCCTATCAGGGCATCCAGCTCGGCAGCGTCTGGTACCTCTCGCTCGACTACATCAACCATCAGACGAGCCTCACCGCCGACCAGGCGCGGGTCGATCCGGACGGCAAGATCCGTTTCGTGATCAGCGAACGCGACCCGGGCCTGGCCAACTGGCTCGAACGCACCGGGCACGACCGCGGGTACGTCCAGATCCGCTGGCAGCGCCTCTCCCGTGCGCTGAGCGAAGCCGACGGTCCCGAGGTCGAGGTGGTGAAGTTCGGCGAACTCGCCGACCGGTTGCCGTTCTACGACGAAGCGCGGGTGACCCCGCGAGAATGGGCGGACCGGATCTCGGCCCGTCAGACCGCCGTCGCGGCGAGGATGCTGGGATGACGGATCTCTTGCGGGACAAGGTGGTCGTGGTCTCCGGCGTCGGGCCGGGACTCGGCCGGTCCATCGCCATCCGCTGTGCCGCGGCGGGCGCCGACGTCGTCCTCGCCGCCCGCACCGAATCAAGGCTTGCCGAGGTCGCGAAGGAGGTCGACGCGCTGGGCCGCCGCGCGGTCACCGTGCCCACCGACATCACCGACGACGCTTCGGCCGCGAATCTCTCCGAGTCCGCCTTGAAGGCATTCGGCCGGGTGGATGCCTTGGTGAACAACGCTTTCGCCATCCCGCCGATCATGGATCTGGCCGACGTCGACCTGGCCGACGTGCGGGCGGGGTTCGAGACCAACGTGCTCGCCGCGCTGCGGCTCACGCGGCTGTTCACGCCTTCGCTCGCGGAGAGCGGCGGCTCGGTGGTGATGATCAATTCGGCCGTACTGCGGCATTCCCGGCGGACGTTCGGTGCGTACAAGATGGCGAAGGCGAGCCTGCTCGCGCTCGCGCAAAGTCTCGCCTCGGAACTCGGACCGCAGGGGATCCGGGTCAATTCGGTCGCGCCCGGTTACATCTGGGCGGACTCGCTGAAATGGTATTTCGCTTATCTGGCCAAGGAACGCGGCGTACCGCCGGAGCAAGTGTACGCCGAGACGGCGGAGACGATCGACCTGCGCCGCCTGCCGGAGCCGGACGAGATCGCCGACACCGTCGTGTTCCTCGCCTCGTCGCTCGCCCGGTGCGTCACCGGCCAGTGTCTCGACGTCAACGCCGGTGAATATCACCATTGAAGGGAAGAACATGCTGCCAGGGCGGGAAAACGTCGGCACCGTGGAAGATCTGCACGCGTCGGCGGCGAAGCTCACCGGGTTGGACGACTTCGGTGGCGAAGACCATCTCGAAGGTCTCCGCGTGCTGCTGGACTCGTACGCCGGCGAGGCGGGTTTGACCCCGTACGGCAACAAGATCCATCGTGCGTTCCTGCGCGGTGCCCTGGTGGCGAGGTCGCTGAGCGAGGCGTCTTGGAAGCAGAACCCGGAGTACGCCGAGGTTCCCATCGAGCGGCCCATCTTCGTCACCGGGCTGCCGCGCACCGGGACCACGGCGCTGCATCGGCTGCTCACCGAGGATCCGGCGCACCAAGGGCTGGAGGTCTGGCTGACCGAAGTACCGCAACCGCGCCCGCCACGGGAGACGTGGGCGGAAAACCCGGTCTTCCAAGGGATCCAGGCGGGCTACGAGAAGCATCACGTCGAGCATCCCGAGTTCATGGGGCTGCACCACATGTCCGCCGATCAGGTCGAGGAATGCTGGCAGCTGCTGCGGCAGTCCCTGAAATCGGTGTCCTACGAATGCCTCGCGCACGTGCCGTCGTACTCGCGCTGGCTGGACGGGCAGAGCTGGACCGACGCCTATCGCAGGCACCGGCGCAACCTGCAGCTCATCGGCCTGCCCGACGCCGGGCGCCGCTGGGTGCTCAAGAACCCGAGCCATCTTTTCGCGCTCGACGCGCTGCTGGAGGTGTACCCGGACGCGCTGATCGTCCAGACCCATCGCGCGCCGAGCACCATCGTCGCGTCCGTGTGCAGCCTGAATGAACAGGCTTCGGAGGGCTGGTCAGACGTCTTCCGCGGCGACGTGATCGGCCGGAGCCAGCTGGATCTCTGGGCGCGGGGTGCGGAAAAGTCTTTGCAGGCACGGAAACGGCATGATCCCGCGCAGTTCTGCGATGTGCGGTACGAGGATTTCGTCGCCGACCCGATCGGCACGGTCGAGGGCGTGTACCGGCATTTCGGCCTCCCGCTGAGCGATGCCGCGCGGGACGCGATGACCGTCGTGCACGCCGAAAGCCGCTCCGGGGAAAGGAAACCCGTGCACCGGTACGACCTCGCGGACTTCGGGCTCACCGCCGGCGAGGTCGACGAACGCTTCTCGGCCTACCGAGCCGCCTACGACCTCTGACCCGCCGCATTTCGTCCTCTGAATGCGGTACTTGCACGCGCAAGGAACGCATTCAGAGGACGAAATGCGGAAGGGGTCAGAAGCCGGCGACGCGTTGCGAGGGCAGGCCGCGCGTCGTGATCCCGCGCAGCACCTCGACCCGGTCCGAACCCGGTCGCCCGAGCACCCAGCTCGACCCGGGCACCTCCTTGGCCTGCTTCTTCAACGGTGCCAGCAGCCGGGAAGCGTCCTTGTAGGACCGGATGGCGCCGTTCCCGCACACCAGGGTCGCCAGCGAGACCGTCACCGGGAGCCCGTCGGCCGACCACGGCGTGTCCAGCAGCGCGGTGGCGACCGTGCCGATCTCGTCGACGTCGCAGGCGATCAGGAAATCGTCCCCGCCCACGTGGCTGACGCGCATCCGGCGCAGCCGGGCCTCCAGATCGGTGAGCGTCCGGCCGAGCGTGCGGATCAGGTCGTCGCCCGCGGCGAATCCGGCGGTGTCGTTGACCGTCTTGAACGAATCGACGTCCAGCCAGGCCGCGACGAACGGCTCCCGCGCGTTGATCCGGCGGTCGACGTCCCTCGCGACCGCGTCGCTGCCCGGTAGACGGGTCAGCGGGCTCAGCGAAACCGCCTCCTCGACCTTCGCCTCCGCGACTCCGCGGACGACCTCGTTCACCAGCACCACACCGACGCACCGGCCGCGGTCGTCGACCACGACGACGTCGTCCCCGGTGCGGCCCCAGTCCGCGTCGGTGACCAGTTCGAGGAATTCGAGCGCGCTCGCGTCGGCGTGGATCGTGTGCGGCCGGTCGGCGAGCCGCGACGCCGGCCGTTTGGCGTGCAGGGCGTGGCCGTACAACCCGGTGACCGCGACCAGGAACCGGGTCCGGTCGATCGACCACTGTGGACGGTGGCGGTCGTCGATGCCGACGATGCCGCTCGGGCCGTCGGCGGCGGCCAGCACCTCGCGTACGTCGTCGCAGGTCGCGTCTTCCGGCAGCGTCGTCGCGGGCCGGAGGAAGTCGCCGACGCGGCGGGCGCGGGCGGTGCCGGGGATGAACGGGCCCGGCGCGTCCGGCGCGGGAAGCGGCGCGTGGTCGCCGTCCGGCGGGGCGAGCAGGTTGCCCTGCGCGATCCGCACCCCGAGCCGCCGGGCGGATTCCAGCTGCTCCGTGGTCTCCAGCCCGGTCGCGACCAGGCGGTTGTCGGTGCGCGACGCGAAATGCAGCACCGCTTCGACCACCGCGACGGCGGCCGGGTCGTGCGGCAGCCCCCGCAGCACACTGCGGTCCAGTTTCACCAGGTCGACGGGTGCCGAAGCGAGCAGCGTCAGCGGGAGGTCGCCGCGGCCGAGGCCGTCGAGCGCGAGCCGGAAACCGAGTTCGGTGAGCCGCCGCATACCGGTCAGCAGCAGATCGGCGGGGATCTGCGTGAACGGCGGCCCGATCTCCAGCACCACGTCCCTGGTCCGGCGGCCCGCCAGGCTGAGCGCGTCGGTCAGCGGGTCGAACTGCGACGGCGGGGCGGCCACCGTCCGCGCGGACAGGTTCAGGTGCAGGGGGAGGGCGGCCTGCGGTTCGCGCAGCTGCCGGACGGCCTCGGCGGCCAGCCCGACGTCGACCTCGGCCAGCCTGCCGTTGCGCCGGGCGTCGGCGAGCAACTCGTGGGCGGTCCCACGGCCCGGCCGCGCCAAGGCTTCGAACGCGACGACGCCACCGGTGTGCAGGCTGTACAACGGCTGGTAAGCGAAGCGGACAGCGATCTGCAACGTCACAAGCGAATGTTCGCGGGTGACGGCGCGAAACAAAACACGTGTCAACTGATGTTCATCGCGAAGGCACCTGGGTTACCTAGAACGGCGTAACGCACGCCACCCGATCAGGTGTTTTCTTACTTGCCACGGTGACAATCGGAAAAGTGTCGACATTGCTTCAGTCGTACCCGAAACATCTTCGCGACCGCTCGTGAAAGCGCGCTGGAGCTCCGTGGGCAACGTGAAGAACAGGTCGAAGAACACCGGGACCAGATCGGGCGGCATCCCGCACAACGCGCGCAATCCATGCCGTCGCAATCCGTGCACGGTGCGTGCCGAGGACGGCCACAGCGCTCGATGCGCGGCCGACGCCACCGCGGCGGGACCTCGATCCCAAACCCGGACGACGGCGTCCGCGACCGGCTCCGCGAGCCGCACCGACGTCGCGACGCTGTATCCGGTCGCCGGATGCACCAGCGCCCCGGCGGCCCCGACCGGCACCGTCCGCCCACGCCGGGGCGCGGGCAGGTCGAGCACGATCCGCACGCGTTCCTCACGCCCGTGGGACCTCAGCCCGACGGCCCGGAGCCGGGCGCGCAACCGCGCCGCCAGGACATCCAGAGGCAGCCCTGGTTTGCGGGCGAGCGAGGTCTCCTCGACCAGGACGGTGCCGTCGCCGAGCGGCAGTACATAGAGGAATCCGGACTCCGTGTCCCGCCAGTCCATGAAGACGGCGGTGTCCGGGCGGTCGACCAGGCGCAGCGCGTCCTCGGCGGGGAGGACGACGCCGAACGCCGTCTGCTCGTACCGGTTCCCCCGCGGCCGGGCGCCGGTGGCGTCCACGTACAGACCTGTCGCGAGGACCCGGCCGTCCTCCAGGCGCACCGAGGAGCCCAGCCGTCCGTGGTCCACGCCGGACACCGTCCCGGCGACGACGTCGTAGCCCTCGTCCAGCCACCGGCGCAGGCCGTCGTTGTCCACCACCAGGTAGCGGCGGTCGAGGACGTGCGGTCCGGTCCCGAAGGCGAGCGTGGCCGACGGCGCGCACGCGACGGCGCTGGCCGGCAGCGCGGGCAGCTCGTCGGCCCACAGCCCGTAGGTCGCCCGCCAGCGCCTGCCCGGCGCCGGGTCGATCAGGACCGTCGCCAGGCCGCGCCGGGCGACGGCACGCGCGAGCGCCCGGCCCGCCGGGCCGCCGCCTGCGATCACCACGTCCGCCACCTTCGTATCTCATCACGCCGCCTCGACGGATACGGTGTTGCGCATGGAACAGACGGACCCGAGGACGTGGCGGCGCGATCCGGCGAGCGAGAGCGCCGGGTTCACCGACCTCGCCACGAGCCCGTTCCGGATCGACCGGGACCGGATCGCCGCGTCGCCCTTCTTCGCGCGGCTCGGCGGCGTGACGCAGGTGGTCAGCGCCGGCGGTTCCGGGCTCCTGCACAACCGTCTCACCCACAGCCTCAAGGTCGCACAGGTCGCCCGCGCGATCGCCGAGCGGATCAATTCCGCCAGCGATTCGGCCGAGCTCGCCGCGAAGCTGGGCGGTTGCGACCCGGACGTCGCCGAGGCCGCCTCGCTCGCGCACGATCTGGGGCATCCGCCGTTCGGGCATCTCGGCGAGCAGACCCTGGACCGGATCGCCCGGCACCGGTTCGGCCTCGCCGACGGTTTCGAAGGCAACGCGCAATCGTTCCGGATCATCACCACGACCGACGTGCGCGGCCCGTCCGCCTCCGGTCTGGACCTCACCACGGCGGTACGCGCCGCGGTGCTGAAATACCCGTGGGCGCGGTTGCACGTACCCGACCCGCATCCGACGTCGATGGACGTCCAGCCACGCGGCGCGGCCGAACCGGCCGACGCCCCCGGCACCGGCGCGAGCAAGTTCTCCGCCTACAGCACCGAACTCGACGACTTCACCCAGGCGCGGGCCCCGTTCGCCGGCCGGATCGAGGCTTGGCAGCAGACCGTCGAAGCGTCCGTGATGGACACCGCCGACGACATCGCGTACGCCATCCACGATCTCCAGGACTTCCACCGGATCGGTGTCCTGCAGCACGCCCCGGTCGCCGCCGAGTTCACCGGCTGGGCCGACCACGCGGCGGAACTGGCCGCGCTGGACGACGCGACCTTGACCGCCGAACGGCGGCTGCCCGGCCGTTCGCTGGAACGGCTGCGCCGCCGGATGCACGCCAAGGACGGGTGGATCGTCGACGACGACGCCTTCACCAGCGCCGTCGCCCGTGTGCGCGACGAACTCGTCGACGGTTTGCTCGCCACCGGGTTCGACGGTTCCATCGAGGCCGAACAGGCCACCGCCGCCTTCTCCGCGAAATGGACCGCGCGGCTCGTCGACGGCGTCCAGGTGGTGGCGTCGCCCTCCACCCGGACAGGGCATCTCACGCTGCGTCCCGCGCAATGGCACGAGGTGCAGGTGCTGAAATTCGTGCACCGGCGGTTCGTCCTGCTGCGCCCGGAACTCGCTCTGCACCAACGCGGACAGGCGAGCCTGGTGACCACCTTGGTCGACGCGCTGGACGCGTGGCTGCTCGATCGCGACGAGTTCTACCGTCTCCCGCGGCGGCTGCACGATCTGGTGGAACTGGCGCAGTCCGAGTTCTCCGCGTTGGCGCGGACGTCGCCGGAACTGCTCATCGGAGCGACCGGGGAACCGGTCACCGGCGCGGACGCCGTCCGGGGCCTGGCGCGGGGGAGGGCGGTCGTCGACTTCGTGGCGTCGCTGACGGACAAACAGGCGGTGACCCTTTTGGACGGCTTGTCTGGCCGTGCTTCGCAGCCTTGGTCGGACTCGTTCGTCCTGTAACGACACGATTACCCTGAACGGCCCACGACCTGCGGCCGAATCCGGAAATTATCCATCCGACGTCACCCGAACGGCTCCTGCCGCCGGTGCGCGCCCGGTACTTAGCTTGATCCAGCCGGTGATCGCCGGCGTCGGTCAGCGTGAGTCGGGGCACGCGCCTAGGAATCGGAGGCGCACGTGCGTCCAACCCGTTCTAGTAGGAGAAGAAGAACGATCCTGACCGCGGGCACCGCGGCCCTCGTTACCGCGCTCGGCCTGGTGAGCCCGCCCGTCGCGATGGCGGAGACCACGCAGTCGCCGGACGCGTTCTCGGAGAACACCGTCCGGCAGATCGAGGCACTGCAGTCGATCAAGAAGAGCCAGAACGCCGGCGAGTCCAAAGTGGACAGCCGACTGCTCGTCGAACAGAAACTCCGCGCGCAGCGGATGTCGGCCTCCGCGGTTCCCGCACTGGGGTCTGGGGCGAATGTCTCCGCGGCCGGCACCGTACTCGTGGACATCCGGGGCCAGGTCTCGGAAGAACTCCTCAAGGGACTGCGTGAATCCGGTGCGGGGATCCGCGCGGTCTCCGAGCGGTACGGCAGTGTCCGCGCCGAGCTTCCGCTGAACGCGGTGCCGTCGATCGCGGCCCGCGCCGACGTCAAGAAGGTCGAGACCGCCAACGAGGCGTTCACGGCCCGCCAGCTCGCCGAGCCCGCCACCGCGGGCAAGCGGGAAAGCAAGGAGGAGAAGGCCGCCCGGATCGCGGACGAGCTGAAGAAGGCCGTCGAGGCCAAGGGGCAGGTCGGTATCGCGGCCGGGCCGACGAACAGCGAAGGCGACCGCGCGCACAACGCCGACACCGCCCGCCAGCAGTTCGGCGTCACCGGCGTCGGCACCAAGATCTGCGCGCTGTCCGACGGCATCGACTCGCTCGCGACCTCGCAGGCACGCGGCGAACTCCCGGCGGGCGTCGACGTGATCCCCGGCCAGGAAGGCGACGGTGACGAGGGCACCGCGATGCTCGAGATCATCCACGATCTCGCGCCGAACGCGGCACTCGGTTTCGCCAGCGCGTTCAACTCCGACGCCAGTTTCGCCGACAACATCCGCAAGCTGCGCTTCGACGCGCACTGCGACGTCATCGTCGACGATGTCCTGTATTTCAAGGAATCCCCGTTCCAGGACTGGATCATCGCCCAGGCGGTGAACGACGTGACCGCGAACGGCGCGCTGTACTTCTCCTCGGCCGGTAACGAGGGCAACGTCGCCGACGGCACTTCGGGCCACTGGGAAGGCGACTTCGTCGACTCCGGCAAGAGCATCGGCAAATACGCCGGGACCGCGCACAACTTCGCCGGTGCCGCGGGCAACCAGATCTTCCAGCCGATCTCGAGCGCTTCGGGCCGGGTGCCGGTCACGTTGTTCTGGTCGGACCCGCTGGGCCGCTCGAACAACGACTACGACCTGTACCTGCTGAACGCGGCGGGCAACGTCGTCGACTTCAGCCAGGACGTCCAGACCGGCACCCAGGACGCCTACGAACGGGTGGACACCACGGGTGTCGCCGGGCTGCGGCTGGCCATCGTCAAGTTCTCCGGTGAGGGCCGCTACCTTTCGCTGTCCGCGCTGCGCGGCCGGTTCACCGATTCGGCCGACGGTCTCAAGGCCTACACCAAACCCGGCGTGACCGTGGGCCACTCGGCCGCGCGGGACGCGTTCAGTGTCGCGGCGGCCCCCGCCGCCAAGGCGTTCCCCCGTGCCCTCGAGCCGGGCGACCCGGCCAACCCGGCGGGCCCGTTCCCGGCGGCGTTCGGCCCGGGTTCGAAGGTGGAACGGTTCACTTCGGATGGTCCGCGGCGGGTGTTCTACCAGGCCGACGGCACCCCGATCACTCCCGGCAACGTGTCCGGGACCGGTGGTGAGGTCCGGAACAAGCCGGACATCACCGCGGCCGACGGCGTCTCCACCAGCGTCACCGGTTTCACCACGTTCTACGGCACGTCGGCCGCCGCGCCGCACGCCGCCGCGATCGCGGGCCTGGTGCTCTCGGGCAACCCGGGGCTGCCCCCGGCCGAGGTGCGCGAGGCGCTGATCAACACCGCCGTCGACATCCTGGCCCCCGGCCGCGACAACTCCAGCGGCGCGGGCGTCATCCTCGCCGACAAGGTGCTCGCCTACACCGGCGCCAGCCCGCAGCCGCTCGCGTCCGCGGGCCAGCCGACGGTCACCCCGGCCGACGGCGGATCCGCGCTCGACCCGGGCGACACCGCCAAGGTCACCCTGCCGGTGACCAACCGCGGCGACGGCACCGCGACGTCCACCAGCGTCGTGCTCTCCAGCCCGACCCCCGGTGTCACGGTGGCGCCGCGGTCGAAGTCCTACGGCACGATCAGCCCCGGGCAGACCGGCGTGAACGACTTCACCATCACCGTTCCCGCCACGCAGGAACTCGGGGTGCCGGTGGTGCTGAACGCGCGCGTGACCTTCGCGGGTTCGTACTCGCCGACGACGTCCACCTTCTCGCTGCCGGTCGGCACCCCGTCGCCGGTGACGCAGAACTTCGCCTACGCCGGTGACGCGGTGGCGATCCCGGACAGCGATCCGACCGGCGTGACCGTCCCGATCACGGTGAGCGGTGTCGGGCGGGCGTCGAAGCTGACGTTCTCGGTGGACGGCGCGACCTGCAACACCGACCAGACCTCGGCGACCGTGGGCATCAACCACTCGTACGTCGGTGACCTGGTCGGCACGCTGACGTCGCCCGCGGGCGCGAAGGCGACCGTGTTCCAGCGCAGCGGCGGCTCGGGCAACAACCTGTGCCAGGTCGTCTTCGCCGACAACGCGGCCGCCGCGTTCAGCTCGGTGAGCGCGGCGAACGCGCCGTTCACCGGCACCTACAAGCCGGCGCAGGCGCTCGGCGGCCTGGCCGGTGCGGCGGCCGACGGCACGTGGAAGTTCACCGCGGTCGACGTCGCCGGTGGCGACACCGGTTCGATCCGCTCGATCTCCTTGCACATCAACGGTTTCGTGCAGCCCGGCGTGGCCGAGCGGCCCGCGGGTGTCGGGAAGTCGGTGGGGAAGGGGCCGGTGAAGCCGGTCTAGTCCTCCGGTCATGCGAGTCACGCCTTCGCGCCCGCGTGCTTGAAGGCGTGACTCGCGTGCTTGAGCGCGACACTCGCGTGATTGGAGCCGTAACTCGCGTGATTGAAGGCGTGACTCGTGAGTTTCGCCTTCAATCACGTGAGTTCCGCTTTCCCGCACGCGAGTTCCGTGCCTGAGCACGCGAGTGCGGGGTTGCCGATCCGGTCGGGCCCCGTACGTTGGACCCATGGCGAGGGAGCGGCAGGTGGCGGGCGGGGGCCGGGCGGTCGAGGTCGCCCCGGATCGGCTCGAAGGCTGGTACGCGCGCTTCGCCGTCCGCAACGAAGGCGTCCGCTCGACGGAACTGAAGCCGGACGCCGTCACGGTCGTCGCGGAGAACGGCGTCGTCGCCGTCGCGACCGTCCCTTTCGGACCGTTGAAGGCGGAAGGAACGGTGACGGGACTGGCCGTCGGTCCGCTCGTCGAGCACGCGCTGATCTCGCGGAGGATCGCCCTCCTGCTGGTGCGCCGCGGCGGGCACAGCGTCGGGATCGCGCGCGGGGGAGTGGTCGTCCAGTCCAGGACGGACCGTCATCTCGTCCAGGGCCGGTCCGCGGCGGGCGGGTGGTCGCAGCAGCGGTTCGCGCGGCGTCGGGAAGGGCAAGTCCGCACAGCGCTACGGGCCGCCTCCGAAGACGCCTTCGAGGTGCTCGTCCCTCAACTGTCCGAAGTGGACGCTGTCGTCCTCGGCGGTGACCGCCGCGCCTTGGAAACCCTGCGCGAGGACCGGCGGTTGGCGCCGTTGTTCGAGCGTGCCGAACCCCGCGTTCTCGACATCCCGGAACCACGCCGCACGGTGCTCGAAGACGCGGCGGAACGGGCAGTAGCGGTCGAAATCACCCTCGCCGGGCCGTGACGTCGGGCACGGTCGGATAAAACCGTTCGACACCGGCCCGTACACTGATCGCGTGGACATCCTCTTGGAGTAGCTCCTCGCCGGCCCGTCGGCCGGCGAGTCGAAGCTGTCCGCTCATCCACCCCTTGTACCGGGAGTTCCCGTGATCACGGCCTCTGGCCTGCAGCTGCGCGCTGGTTCGCGCATCCTGCTCGACGACACCAACGTCCGCATCCAGCAGGGCGACCGCATCGGCCTGGTCGGCCGCAACGGCGCCGGCAAGACCACCTCGCTCAAGGTCCTGGCGGGGGAGGGCGAGCCGTACGCGGGCGAAGTCCGCCGCAGCGGCGAGCTCGGCTACCTCCCGCAGGACCCGCGTGAGGGCGACCTGTCCGTCACCGCGAAGGACCGTGTGCTCTCCGCTCGCGGCCTCGACTCCTTGCTGCGCAACATGGAAAAAGCGCAGAACGCGATGTCGGAGCTGGTGGACGAGAAGGAACGCGACAAGGCGGTCAACCGCTACAGCCGTCTCGAAGAGCGCTTCGCCTCTCTCGGTGGGTACGCCGCCGAGAGCGAGGCCGCGCGGATCTGTTCCAACCTCGGCCTCGCCGACCGGGTGCTCGCGCAGACGCTGCAGACGCTCTCGGGTGGTCAGCGCCGCCGCGTGGAGCTGGCCCGGATCCTGTTCGCCGCCGCCGAAGCGGGCGCCGGCGGCAAATCCGAGACCATCCTGCTGCTCGACGAGCCCACCAACCACCTCGACGCCGACTCCATCAACTGGCTTCGCGGCTTCCTGAAGCAGCACGACGGCGGTCTCGTGGTCATCAGCCACGACGTCGAACTGCTCGCGGACGTGGTCAACAAGGTCTGGTTCCTCGACGCGACCCGCGGCGAGCTCGACCTCTACAACATGGGCTGGCAGCGCTATCTCGACGCGCGCGCCACCGACGAGAAGCGCCGCCGCCGCGAGCGCGCGAACGCCGAGAAGAAGGCGTCCGCGCTGCAGCAGCAGGCCGCCAAACTGGGTGCCAAGGCGACGAAGGCCGTGGCCGCCAAGAACATGGCCCGCCGCGCCGAGCAGATGCTGTCCGCGCTCGACGAGACCCGGCAGGCCGACAAGGTCGCCCGGATCAAGTTCCCCGAGCCCGCCCCGTGCGGCCGGACCCCGCTCACCGCGGAGGGGCTCTCGAAGTCCTACGGTTCGCTCGAGATCTTCACCGGCGTCGACCTCGCCATCGACCGTGGGTCGAAGGTCGTCGTGCTCGGATTGAACGGTGCCGGAAAGACGACTCTGCTCCGGCTGCTCGGCGGAATGGAAACTCCGGATACCGGCGAGACCATTCCAGGTCACGGATTGCGTTTGGGCTATTACGCACAGGAACACGAAACGCTCGACCACGATGCGTCCGTGTGGGAAAATATCCGTCACCTCGCGCCGGACACCGGCGCGCAGGAGTTGCGGAACCTTCTCGGCTCGTTCCTGTTCACCGGCGAGCAGCTCGATCAGCCCGCCGGCACGCTCTCCGGCGGTGAGAAGACGCGGCTCGCGCTCGCCGGTCTGGTGTCCAGCGCTGCCAACGTTTTGCTGCTCGACGAGCCGACGAACAACCTGGACCCGGCCAGCCGTGCCCAGGTCCTGGACGCTTTGCGCAGCTTCGCCGGAGCGGTGGTCCTGGTGACGCACGACCCGGGCGCGGTCGAGGCGCTGGAGCCGGAACGCGTGATCCTCCTGCCGGACGGAACCGAGGACCATTGGTCGGCGGATTATCTGGAACTTGTCCAGCTTGCGTGAGGCCTGCGTCCGTTCGGGTGCTTGATCGATGCCATCCGGCCACTGAAATGGCCCAATGTGATCGCGGTTTCAGCAGTTTTGCGCTCGTCGTCTGGCATTCCGGCGCTCAGTGTTCGATCATTGCGGCGACAGGGGCCGTTATGTGGCCCAGAACACTCTCGGCGGGAAGGCGATCGACGTGGCTGATCTCAAGAAAGGCGCGCGGATCACCGGCAACACGCGTGACAAGCTGGCCGCTGACCTGAAGAAGAAATACGAGAAGGGCTCGAGCATCCGCGCCCTCGCGGAGTCCACGGGTCGCTCGTACGGGTTCGTGCACCGGGTCCTCTCGGAGTCCGGCGTCCAGCTGCGCGGCCGTGGCGGTGCCACCAGGGTCAAGAAGAAGTAGTCACGAGGAAGTAGCGGACTGCTGCGCGGGGGGCGCAGTTCCCTTTCCAGGGACCGCTGTTTCACGGGTTTCCGCGGCGAGGAAGGCCAGCCTGGCGCCGAGCAGGACCAGCGGATACACCAGGTAGCCGTACCGTGTCGCCGGAGTGAGCATGATCAGCGCGACCAGCCCGACGGCCATGCGCAGCAACGCGTCCGAACCGGTCGCGGGCGGGCGTCGCAGCAGCCAGACCAGGATCGCGACGGCCGCGATCCCGAGCAGGGCGAAGGAAACCGCCGTGCCCACCGGGCCGAGCGAGGCGATGAGGTGGCCGGGCAACGGGCTCGCCGCCGGTGACTTGATCACGCCGATTCCCATCGGGAACCGGAAGACGTGCTCGACGAACGCCTTGGGGTCCACCAGATAGACGGGTACGTGCAGGACGAGGGTCGTCACCACGAGTGCCGCGGCGAATCCGCCCAGTGCGCGAGGACCACGCCGCGTGATCAACAGGACACCCAGCACCACGATCGCCGGCGCGACGATGAGTTTCGCGCTGACCACCAGTGCCAGCACCAGACCCGACAGGACCGCGCGGCCCGTCGAGGCCAGCGCGAAGGACAGCACCAGCAGCCCGACGATGGCCAGATCCGGGCCGGCGACCGCCCAGGTCAGCGCGGTCAGCGGGCAGGCGAGGGCGAGTTGTGCCGCGCTGACCGGGATTTTCGGCCACTTCAGCAACCGCAGCGTCAGCAGTACACATGCGACGGCCGCCAGCGCGAACATCCAGCGCGCGTCGGTGACGGCGTTCGCGACCGGTCCGCCGCCCAGCAGGGCGCGCGGCAGACCGAAGACGGTCATCACGGGACCGTATGGCGTGTAATCGTTTACTTCCACCGCGCGACCGAGCGCGGTGACGTCGACGTACGGGGTTCCGTTCTCCAGAAGGAGTTTCGCCGAGCGTTCGATGACCCAGACCTCGGGCTGTGCGGCCCACGAGTTGGGTGTGACGAGCCAGTCCACTCCGGTCAGACGGCGAATGACGAGCATTCCCAACGGAAGGATCATGGCGAACAACCCGATGGCGCCGATACCCACCCACCGCGAGCCGAGCGCGCCGGGCGGCGTCTTGCCGCGCCGCGCGGCGATCGTCAGCCAGCCGGTGTGGACCACGGCGAGGCCGTAACCCGCGACGGCGAAGTTCGCCCACACGCGATAGCCGTAGAATTCCGCGACCGCCGTGTTCGCGACGGCGAAGATCAGGCAGCCCGTGTAGAAGACCAGGTCGATGGTCAGTCGTCGCCGGTCGGGGTCCTTGGTCACCGGCCCAGGCTACCGACGTGGCCACCTGCGCCGGAAAGAGGACGCGGAAACCGGGAAGCATCCGGTGTGCTCCGGTGTTGGTCATGCTTATATCCGGGAAAACTCTCGACTAATATCGAGGTTTTGGGGGCGAAGAGAGGGTTCTCATGGACAACACGTGGACGCTGATGAACTCGGCGATGAAGTCGGCCGACGTTCCGAAGGGGCTGCACAAGGGCACGCTCCGCCGCGTCGCACGGTTCGCCAGGCCGCACTGGCGGAGGTTGCTGATATTCCTGGTGCTCACCGTCGTCTCGGCGGTGCTGGCGGTGAGCACGCCGGTACTGGCCGGGAAGGTGGTCGACGCGATCGTCGGCGGGCACGACGTCGCGCTGGTGGTGTGGCTCGCCGTGGTGATCGCGGCGCTGGCGCTGATCGACGCCGGGCTCGGGCTGGCCGAACGGGCGCAGTCGTCGAGGATCGGCGAGGGGATCATCCTCGACCTGCGGCTCGCGGTGTACCGCCACGTGCAGAAGATGCCGGTCGCGTTCTTCACGCGCACCCGCACCGGCGCGCTGGTGAGCAGGCTCAACAACGACGTCATCGGTGCGCAGCGCACGTTCACCGCCACGCTGTCGGGGTTGGTCACCAACGTGATCCAGCTGGCGCTGTCGCTGGTGGTCATGGTGACGCTGTCGTGGCAGGTCACCCTGCTGGCACTGGTGCTGCTGCCGGTGTTCATCCTGCCGACGCGGCGGCTCGGGCGGCGGATGGCCGGGCTGCAGCGGGAGGCAGGCGGGCTCAACGCGTCGATGACCACGCAGATGACCGAACGGTTCTCCGCGCCGGGCGCAACGCTGGTGAAGCTGTTCGGCGACCCGGAGCGCGAGGCGGGCGAGTTCGGCGCGCGGGCCGGGCGGGTGCGCGACATCGGCGTCCGCACGGCGATGCTGACGCGCTGGTTCCTGACCAGCCTGACCACGGTCTCCGCGCTCGCGCAGGCGCTGGTCTACGGGCTGGGCGGCTACCTGGCGCTGACCGGGGCGCTCGCGCCGGGCACCGTCGTGGCCTTGGCGTTGCTGCTGACCAGGCTGTACTCGCCGCTGACCGCGCTGGCGAACGTCCGGGTGGACGTGATGACCGCGCTGGTGTCGTTCGAGCGGGTTTTCGAGGTACTCGACCTCAAGCCGATGATCGAAGAGAAGCCGGACGCACGACGCGTTCCCGAAGGCCCGGTTTCGGTGGAGTTCTCCGATGTCCGGTTCGGCTACCCGGCGGCGGACCGGTACTCGCTGGCTTCACTGGAGGACGTGTCCACTTTGGATCACCGGGGTGGTGAGGAGGTGTTGCACGGCATCAGCTTCCGTGCCGAACCCGGGCAGATGGTGGCACTGGTGGGATCTTCGGGCGCAGGCAAGTCGACGATCGCCTCGCTGCTGCCGCGGCTGTACGACGTCGACGCCGGTTCGGTCCGGTTGTCCGATGTGGACGTTCGTGAGCTGAGTTTCGCCTCACTGCGGGAAACCGTCGGCGTGGTGACCCAGGACGGGCACCTCTTCCACGACACCATCCGCGCGAACCTCGAGTACGCGCGGCCTGGGGTCACCGACGACGAGATCTGGTCGGCGCTGGAGAAGGCGCGCCTGGCCGAGCTGATCCGGGAGCTGCCGGACGGGCTGGAGACCGTGGTGGGGGAGCGGGGGTACCGGCTTTCCGGTGGTGAACGGCAGCGGCTGACCATCGCCCGGCTCCTGCTGGCGCAGCCGAAGGTCGTCGTCCTCGACGAGGCGACCGCGCATCTGGACTCGCAGTCCGAAGCGGCCGTCGGCGAGGCGCTGACCGACGCGCTGGACGGGCGGACCGCGCTGGTCATCGCGCACCGGTTGTCGACGGTCCGGGCGGCGGACCAGATCCTGGTGATCGAGCACGGGGAGATCGTCGAGCGAGGGACGCACGAAGAGCTTCTCGCGCGCGAAGGTCGCTACGCGTCGCTGTACCTGACGCAGTTCTCGGAGGAGCCTGCGGCCGCGTGACCGAGGTGGGTCGCTTTCCGCTTGATGTGTCATGAAAGGGCCGTTCAGGACATTTTTCGTCCTGAACGGCCCTTTCATGACATCCGGAGCGGGTCAGGCGAGGGCAGGGGAGGCGAAGGTCGCGTTCACCAGCGCCATCTTCCGCGGATCGTCCCGCATGAGCGGCCCCATCCGGTTCATCGTGTAGCCGAAGGCGATCCCGCTCTCGGGATCGGCGCCGCCGGACGAGCCGCCGAGCCCGTCGTGCCCGAAGGCGCGCGGGTTCGGGCCGAAGCCGCGTTCCTCGCTGCCGAGGTAGAACCCCAGCGCCCATTCGTTGCCCAGCCCGCCGACGACGTCGGCCTCCCGGCCCTGCCCTTCGCGGGCCGTCGCGAGCGCCTCGGCCGAGAGCAGCCGCCCGGAGGCGACCGCGCCGTAGACGGTCGCGATGGCCCGGGCGGTGCCGTGTCCGTTCAAGGCGGGCAGGATCGCGCGCCGCCAGGCGGGCTCGTTGGCGTCGCGGCCTTGGACGCGCGGGTTCGCCAGCGCCGCGAGGGCGACCGGGCCGGCGTTGGCGAACGCCTGGGTCAGCGCGGTCTTCATCTCGTCGCTGAGCACGGGCTCGACGAGGATGGAGCAACGTGCCAGATCGTCGTCGGAGTCCAGGCCGATCCGGAAGTCCGCGTCCAGCGGACCGGCGATGTGTTCGGCGAAGTACGCGCGGACGTCCTGTCCGCTCACCCGGCGGATCACCTCGCCGACGAGGAAGCCGAACGACAGCGCGTGGTAGCCGCTGGCCGTGCCCGGTTCGAAGAGCGGCGGCTGCGCGGCGAGCAGTCCGGTGATGTGGTCCCAGTCGTAGAGTTCCTCGACCTTGACCGGCCGCTCGACGCCGATCCCGGTCACCCCGGAGCGGTGCGAGAGCAGCCATCGCACGGGGATGTCCTGTTTGCCCGCGGCCGCGAACTCCGGCCAGTACTTCGCGACGGGGGCGTCGATGTCGAGCGCGCCTGCGTCGGCGAGGTGGTGCGCGCAGAGCGCGGTCATGCCCTTGGTGGTCGACCAGACGTTGGTGAGCGTGTCCGCGCGCCACGGGATCGTCCGGTCCGGATCGGCCCAGCCCGCCCAGAGGTCGACCACGGTCTCGCCGTGCCGGGTCACCGAGAACGCGGCGCCGAGCTCGCCACGTCCGGCGAAGTTCTCCTCGAAGGCGGCCCGGACGGGTTCGAAGCCCGCCGCGCAGTCACCGTGGATCTCGGTCATGGCGCGGACCTCCCGTGGGGACACCGACCGGTCGGTATGTGACCGTAGAAGCGTCGCGGGGACGAGTCAAGAGGCCCGCCCCCGCGAATCGCTACCGCAGTGCCGGAACCCGCGCGCCGTACTTGGCCAGCAGCGCGGCGTTGGCCTCGTCGCCACCGTCCACGTTGGAGCTGCGCCACAGCGGGATGTCGACGCCCAGCGCCGCACCCAGGTCCACGACCTCGGCGAGCACGAGGTTCCAGAGGAACGCGTTGATCACTGTGGACAGTGGCGCGGTCCGCGGCGCCTCCGGCGGGTAGCTCGAGTCGCCGGGACGGACGTGCGAGTCGAGCACGATGTTCGCCTCTTCGATCAGCGTCGTGGCCGCGCGCTTGGGCGCCGCGGCCACGGAGGCGGCCGAACTCACCGCGATGACCGACGCTCCGCGTTTGCGCGCCCCGGCGGCCAGTTCGACCGGGTACGGGTTGACGCCCGACGTCGAGAACACCACCAGCAGATCGTCCGGACCGGGGGCGCGTTCGGCGAGCACCTCTTCGGCGAGCCCGGAGCGGCGCTCGGTCTTGGTGCTGTGCTGCGCGCCGTGCAGCGGCAGCAGTTCGGGGTGGTAGACCGGGTAGACGCAGGCGAGCCCGCCGGCCCGGTAGAAGGTCTCGGCGACCGCGGCCAGCGAATGCCCCGCCCCGGCGGTGAACACCAGGGCGTCGGCCCGGATGACCCCCAGGATCAGCTCGGCCGACTTCCGGATCTGCTCCGCGTTACCCCGTTCGGCCTCCGCGAGCCGTTCGGCGACGTCTGCACAACGTTCGGTGGTGCTCACCACATCCGCCCTTCCGTCTGGAGATCAGCGACGAATGTATCGCGTGGACCAATCGCCGAAGTGGAATACATGGGGTCATGATCGAGGTTGACCCGATCACTGCGGCCGGGGTTTCGGAGACTGGAGGGTCCAGGGTGAGCGAGGCTGATCCCGCGGTGCGGACTTGGCGGGCACGCGGCCAGGTGAAAGCCGTGGTGCTGGTACTGCACGGCGGCGCGGAGCACAGTCATGCCCGCGTGGCGCCGTGGCGGCTGGCGTACCAGCGGATGGTGCCGCTGGCGAAGGACGTGCACCGGGCCGGCCGGGGGCACGGGGTCGAGGTGCGGCTGCTGCGCAACCGGATCTACGGCTGGAACGACCACGGCACCGACGCGCTCGCCGACGCGCGCTGGGCCTTGGCGCGGATCCACGAGGATCACCCCGGCGTGCCGGTGATCCTCGTCGGCCACTCGATGGGGGGACGGGTCGGCCTGCGCGTGGCCGACGATCCGGCCGTCGTCGGGGTCTGCGCGCTGGCACCGTGGACACCGCCGGGTGAACCCGTCGACGCCGTCCGCGGCCGCGCCGTGCTGATCGCGCACGGGACCAAGGACCGGATGACGGATCCGGTGGCGTCACACGCTTTCGCCGAACGCGCCGAAAAGGTGACATCGCGGTCGGCGCGGTTTGAAATCGGTGGCGAGGGGCACGCGATGCTGCGAAGGTCTCGGGTCTGGAACCGTCTGGTACGGGCATTCGCGCTCGAGCTGATCGAAGCCGGGGGCACTGACGAAACGCTGAGCGGAGCCTGGGATCGGCCGAGCTCGGAGCGGCTGCGGATCCCGGTCTAGACCGGGCGGGAGGGAGTACCCATGTCCACGTCGAGCGTCGATCGGGCGGCAGGTTCGGCCGGCCTTCCCGGTCCCGACGAAACCCGGTGGCCGGGATTGGCCACTCCGCCGCATTCCCCGTTCCGGGCGCGGATCGCCGAACAATTGTTCCGGCAAGCGGTGCGCCCGCTGAACGTCCGCGTGCGCATGCCCGACGGCTCGCAGCTGGGCGCGGGCGGCCCGGACGCGCCCGAGATGCGGCTCAACCGTCCCGCCGCCTTCTTCCACCGCCTCGGCGTGGACGCGAAGATCGGCTTCGGCGAGGCGTACATGGTCGGCGACTGGACGAGCGACGCGCTCGCCGAGGTGCTGACCCCGTTCGCGGAGCGGATGGCGACGCTCATCCCGCCGTTGCTGCAGCGGTTCCGCCGCTTCGTCGACCGCGGTCACCCGGACGGCGAGGAGAACAGCGTCGAAGGCGCGCGGTCGAACATCCATCGTCACTACGACCTGTCGAACGATCTGTTCGGCGCGTTCCTGGACCCGTCGATGATGTACTCGTCGGCGTTGTTCGGCCCGGACGACGACCTCACCGCCGCCCAGCACCGCAAGATCGACAGCGTCCTCGACTACGCCGGCGTCCGCGAAGGCAGCACGGTGCTCGAAATCGGCACCGGCTGGGGCGAACTCTCGATCCGGGCCGCCGCGCGCGGGGCGACGGTCACGTCACTGACCATCTCCGAGGAGCAGGCGAAGCTGGCGACCGAGCGCATCGCGGCGGCGGGTTTCTCCGACCGCGTCGACGTCCGGCTGTGCGACTACCGCGACTCCTCCGGCGAGTACGACGCCGTGGTGAGTGTCGAGATGATCGAAGCGGTCGGGGAGGCGTACTGGCCGACGTTCTTCGAGACCATCGGGAAGCGGCTGAAGCCGGGCGGCAGACTGGGGCTCCAGGCGATCACCATGGACCACGAGCGCATGCTCGCCGCGGCTCGTTCGTACACCTGGGTGCACAAGTACATCTTCCCCGGCGGGCTCATCCCGTCGACCACCTCCGTCGAGCAGGGCCTGCTGGAGCACGCGCGGTTGAGGCTGGAGGGGGTGCGCGAGTTCGGCCACGACTACGCCCGCACGTTGCGCCTGTGGCGGGAGAGGTTCACCCAGCGGTGGGACGAGATCACCGAACTGGGCTTCGACGAGGTCTTCAAACGGATGTGGGAGTTCTATCTGGCGTACTCCGAAGCGGGGTTCCGGTCGGGGTATCTCAAGGTCCACCAGTTCGGATTCGCCGAAACCGGACGGTGAGCACCACCCAACCGATGCGGGGTGCCGCACGTCCTTCACCTAGGGTCTGCGGTTGACTGGGCCCCACACGCGAGATCGGGACGGGTGATTCGGCATGACGTATGGAGGCGACGACCGAGGGCGACGGCTGCCGCCACAACGGCCGCCGTCCGGCCGCCCCCGGCGGCATCAGCCCGCGCAGATGATGCCGCTGCCGGGCCGGGGGAGCAGCCCGTACGACGAGCGGACGACGCCGATGGGGCACGGAGGTCAGGAACGCCCCGCCGGCCCGCCTCCGCGCCGTCCAGGCCCTCCGCAGCCCCCTCCTGGGCGTCCGATGGACGACGCACGTCCGCCGCGGCGGCGCAAGCGCTGGGGTTTCGGCAAGGTGCTGCTCACGTTGCTGACCGTGTTCGTGGTGTTCCTCGCCGGAGTGTGGGTGTACCTGGAGTTCTCGATCAACCGCGTCGACGCGCTGGCCGACTACTCCGGCCGCCCCGTCGCGGCCGAGGGGACCAACTGGCTGATCGTGGGCTCCGACAGCCGGGACGGGCTCACGCCCGAAGAGCAGGAGAAGCTGGTCACCGGTGACTCCAAGGCCGCCGGTGGCGGCAAGCGGACCGACACCATCATGATCGCGCACGTCCCGTCCAACAGCGTCAAACCGACGCTGCTGAGCCTCCCGCGGGACTCGCAGGTGAGCATTCCGGGGCACGGCAAGAACAAGATCAACGCGGCGTTCTCGATCGGGGGCCCGACGCTGCTCGCGCAGACCGTCGAAGGCGCCACCGGCCTGCGCATCGACCACTACGCCGAGATCGGCTTCGGCGGCTTCGCGAAGATCGTCGACGCGATCGGCGGGGTGCACATGTGCGTCGAGAAGCCGATGGAGGACACCCTCACCAAGATCAAGATCCCCGCGGGCTGCCAGGACCTCCAGGGTCCGCAGGCGCTCGGGTTCGTCCGCATGCGGCACAGCGACGCGACCCCGCGTTCGGACCTCGACCGCGTCGCCAACCAGCGGAAGTTCATCGGCGCGCTGGTCAGCGAGATCGGCAGCCCCGGCACGCTGCTGAACCCGTTCTCGCTGTTCCCGTTGCTGTCGACCGCGCCGGACGCGCTGACCATGGATTCGGGCGACCACGTGCACAACCTGGTCGGGCTGGCGCTGGCGATGCGCGGGATCTCGTCGGGCGGCGTCGTCACCACGACGGTGCCGGTGACCAACGGCTCGGCGGAGAACTGGGACAAGACGAAGTCGAAGCTGCTGTTCGACGCGTTGAAGAACGACACGGAGATCCCGGACAGCGCGATCCTGACCTGACCTTCCGGCGCTATGAACGGGCCGTTCCTTGCAAAATTTGCAAGGAACGGCCCGTTCATAGCGTTTGGGGACCGGAAAACCGGAGGCGCCCGGAACCGAAGCGCGTCACCATGGGCGGATGGAAGCGCCCGCCGAGACCCTCGCCGACGAAGTCGTCACCCTGCGCCGCTGGAAGCCCGAGCAGCTCGAAACCCTCGCCGCCGTCGTGGGCGACTCCGCCGAACACCTCGGCGCCTGGATGATCTGGGCCACCTACGGCTACGGTCGCCGTGAAGCCGCCGACTTCCTGGAGCGGTCCGCGAAGAACTGGGCCGACGGCAAAACCTACGACTTCGCGATCCTCGCGGGGGAGGATCTCGTCGGCGGCACGGGCATGATCACGCATCCGGACCGGATCGAGATCGGCTACTGGCTCGGCAGGCACCACACCGGCCGCGGCTTCGCGACCAGGGCCGCGAAGCTGTTGGCAGACGAGGCTTTCCGGCTCGGCGCGCCGGAGGTCGAGATCCGGCACGACGAGAAGAACCTCGCGAGCGGTGCCGTACCCGCGCGGCTGGGGTTCACGATGATCGGCGAGGAGCCCGCCGAACCGCCGCACGCCCCCGCCTGTTCGGGTGTCAACCGGTCCTGGCGGCTCAAGCGCCCCTAGTCTTGCGCTCGCGCAAGGCAGCGAGCGCCTTGTCGGCGTGCACGGTGAACTTCAGCTCGCTCTTGATCACTTCGAGCACCTTGCGGTCGGTGTCGATGACGAAGGTGTGCCGTTTGGCGTGCAGCGGGCTGAATTTGCGCCAGACGCCGAACTGTTTCGCCACCACACCGTCCACATCGGACAGCAGGGGATAGTCGAAGCCGTGCTTGGCGGAGAACTCCTGCTGTTTGGCGACGGCGTCCGGGCTGATGCCGACGCGGTGCGCGCCCACTTCGGCGAATTCCGCGGCCAGGTCGCGGAAATGGCAGCTTTCCGCGGTGCAGCCGCTGGTCATCGCGGCGGGGTAGAAGAACAGCACCACCGGACCGGACGAGAGGAAGTCCGACAGCCTGCGCTCTTCGCCCTTGTCGTCGGGCAGCGTGAAGTCCGGGGCGAGGTCACCTTGGTCCATGGAGCGATCCTGTCACGTCAGTGGGCGTGCCGTTCGATCAGCTCGTCGACCTCGTCCCCGGTCGCGGAATCCGCCACGAACGAACCCCGCGCCGCGAGGACGCCGTACCGCCGCAGCCGTTCGGCCTGTTCGTGACTCTGGACGCCTTCCGCGCCGATGCGCAGTTTCAGCTCCTTGGCCCTGGCGACCAGCTGGCACAGATGGCGGACGTCGGCCTCGTTCTCGCCGTGGGCCAGCGCGTCGACGACCGGGCCGGACAGGATCACGTGGCGGACGGGCAGCCCGTGCCGCGGGATCAGCTCCAGATCGTCCGAACCGGAGATGGTCAGCACCAGCTGTGCGCCCAGATCCGCCAGCACGGCGAAGGAGTCGAGCACCTCGCCGCTCGAGTCGAGCACGGAATCGCGGTCCGTGCACAGCCGCAGCGCCTGAGCGGGCAGGTTGTGCCGGTCGAGCTGTTCCTTGACCAGCAGGACCAGATCGGGCTCGATGGCCAGCCGGGTCGGCAGCCGCACACAGACGTCGGGAGCGGCGTCGCCGAACCTGCTGCGCCATCGCGCGGTGGCGGCGAGCGATTCGGCCAGCAGCCACCGGCCGAGCGGGATGGTCATCCCGGTGATCTGGGCCAGCGGATAGAACTCGTCGGAGTCCAGTTCGCCCTTCTCCGGATGGCTCCAGCGCAGCCCGGCGTTGACGGCGGCCAGCTGGTCGGGATTCGCGAGCTTCACCGTCGGCTGGTAGATCAGTGAGAACTCGCCGTTCTCCAGCGCGCCCGCGATGACCGCGCCGAGCTGGTAGCGGCCACGGTCACGCGCGTCGAGCTCCGGGTCGAACAGCATCCACTGCGCCTTGCCCGCCTCCTTGGCGCGGTGCAGGGCGATTTCCGCGGCCCGCAACAGGTCTTCGGAGCCGCCGTCGGCGGCCGGGCGGACGACGATACCCGCGCTCGCGCTGACCCCGATCCCGTGCCCGCCGAGGTAGATCGGCTCGGCGAGTTCCTCCAGCGCCTGCTCGACCAGGGCGATCACCTGGGGCGGCGTGAAATCGCCGCGCAGCAGGACGGCGAATCCGTCGCCGGACAACCGGGCGACGGAACCCTCGTGCCTGCCGGCGAACACGGACCTGAGTTTCGTCGCGACGCCGCGCAGTACCTGGTCCCCGATACCGGCACCGAGCCCGTCGTTGATCACCTTGAAGCCGTCGATGTCGAGATAGACGAGGGCGACCTGCTCGCCGCCGGATCCGGCGAGCGCGGTTTCGAGGGCGTTGCCGAACGCGGTGGCGTTGGGCAGGCCGGTCAGCACGTCGTGCACGTTCTGGTGCCGCAGTTGTTCCTGCAGCAGGTGGATCTCGTTGGCGTCGGCGACCATCAACACCGGATAGGTCGTACCGGGCCGGTCACCGGGGAGATCGGTCAGGGTCACGTCGCCCCAGAGCGGGCCTTCCTCGCTGTGGGCCAGCAGCAGGCGTTCCTGCTGGGTCGGCTGGCCGTGCGTCATGAGTTGCGCGAGCGCGTTCCGCAGGCGGGCGACGTCGTGTTCGGCGGAGCCGAGGTCGGGGATCTCCCGGCCGCGCAGCGAGGCGGGACGACAGCCGAGGAGACGGCCGAGCGCGGCGTTCGCCTCCACGATGGTGCCGTTGGCGTCGGCGAGGGCGATCCCGATGGGAGAGGCGGAGTAGAGCTTGGAGAAGCGCAGCAGCGCCGGCTGATGATCGGGCTCGGCACGGACGGCGTCCTCGGCGACGCCGAGCAGGAACTGTTCGAGTTGCTCCTTGGGAAGCGATACTCCTTTAGTGTCAGCGAGCGTCTCGGCCCATCTCCGGGCCACGTCCACCAACCCTGGCGCGGAACCAGGTTCGGGCACACTTCACCTCTTCATGCGCGGTTGATGGCCAGCTCAGACCGGGTGTCCGAGCCCACGGACCCACACTAGGTATGAGCCGACCGGGTGTAGTGCCACGGCACCATGCGCGATCCGGGGTGTCTACCGGCTGAAAGGGTGATCGCTGCTACACGAGTGGTGACCGGAAGTTACCAAGAGTGCTCGATCGTGGACATGGGTTCACCGAGGCGTCAGGTGGATCGGCAGGCCGTCCGCCGGCACGGGCAGCGACACGTAATCCCAGCGCGCGGTGTAGCTCTCCGGGACCGACCAGCGATACGCCCGCAGCATCTCGTGCAGCAGCGCCTTCACCTCGAACGTCCCGAAATGCAGGCCGATGCATTTGTGCGCCCCACCGCCGAACGGCATCCACGCGTAGCGATGCGACTTGTCCTCGCGGCGGTCCTCGCCGAAGCGGTCCGGGTCGAACCGCATCGGATCCGTCCAGTGCTCCGGGGAGAAATGGTTGACGGTCGGGGAAATCCCGACGAGTGTCCCTTCGGGAATGAAATGCCCGAGAACCTCGGTGTCCTTCACGGTCTTCCTGGTCAGGGAAGGAACCGGGGCCACCAGGCGCAGGGCTTCCTTGATCACCAGGTCCAGCGTCGTCAGGGTCTCCAGCGCTTCGATGTCCGGCACGGCGTCGCCGAGCGCGAGCGACTCCCGGCGCGCGCGTTCCTGCCACTCCGGATGCTTGGCGAGGTGGTAGACGGCGGCGGCGCTGGTGATCGTCGACGTGTCGTGCGCGGCCATCATCAGGAAGATCATGTGGTTGACGACGTCGGCGTCGGTGAAGCGGTCGCCGTCCTCGGTGGTGGCGTGGCACAACGCGGTGAAGAGGTCGTCGCCGTCGCTCGCCCGTTTCGCGGGCAGGTTCGCCGAGAAGTAGCGTTCGAGGACCTTGCGGCCGTGCAGGCCCGCCGCCCAGCGGCCGCCGGGGACGGGGAACCGCACGATGGCCGTGCCCGCGCGCACGGAGTTCACGAACGCGCGGTTGATCACGGCCGCGTCGTCGCCGGAACTCATGCCCATGAACACGCGGGTCGCGACGTCGAGCGTGAGTTGCTTGAGGGACCAGTAGATCCGCGGGTTCGGCCGGTCGGCCCACGCGGCGATGCCGTCGCGCAGGGCCGGGCCCATCTGGTCGACGTAACCGGTGAGCCGTTGCCGGGTGAAGGCCGCCTGCATGATCCGGCGGTGCAGATGGTGCTCGCCGAAGTCGAGCAGCATCAGGCCGCGGTCGAAGAACTGCTCGATGAAGAACTTCCAGCCCTCCTGGGAGAAGGCCTTGTCCTTGTTCACCAACGCGATCTGGGTGGCCTCCGGGCCGGTGAGCGCGACGATGCGGCGCCCGAACGCGCCCATCCACGACACCGGTCCGTAGGTCTCGTAGCGTTTGAGGCCGAACTCGATGCCGAAGCGCATGAAGTCCAGCGCGTGCCCGATCACCGGCGGCCCCTCGTCACCGAGGACGGGTTTGAGGCCCGGCGGGGCGGGTGCGAGTTCGCGGACCGGCCAGGTCGCGCCGAGCCAGCGCTGGTCGACCGAACGCGGCAGGGGGATCGAGGTGAGCGGCGGAACCCGCTCGCGCAGCGCCCCGGTGACCTTTTCGACGGCGTTCGCCATGGTGACCATCTCCCCGCTGAGACCGGTTACCGCTCCACCATCGCACCCTTATTGACGCGTTGACAATACCTCGATGGAAGTTCCGTGAAGGCCTCCTCGAGGGACCCTGGGTCCCTCAAGGAGGCCTTCACGGACCGGTCAGGCCAGTTCGGAGCGGACCGTGCGGGCGGCCGCGACGAGGTTCCGCAGGGCCGGTTCGACCTCGGCGTAGCCGCGGGTCTTCAGGCCGCAGTCCGGGTTGACCCAGATCCGCTCGGCGGGCACGGCGCCGACGGCGGTCCGCAGCAGGCCGCTGACCTCGTCCACGCCGGGGACACGCGGCGAGTGGATGTCGTAGACACCCGGCCCGACGCCGCGGCCGAAGCCCGCCGCGCCGAGATCGGTGACGACCTCCATCTTCGACCGCGCGGCCTCGATGCTGGTGACGTCGGCGTCGAGCGCGTCGATCGCCTTGACCACCTCACCGAATTCCGAATAGCACATATGCGTGTGGATCTGGGTGGCGTCGTCGATCCCGGAAGTCGCCAGCCGGAACGACGAAACCGCCCACGCGAAGTACGCCTCGTGCGCCGCCGCGCGCAGCGGGAGCAGCTCCCGCAACGCCGGCTCGTCCACCTGGATGACGCGGATGCCCGCCTCCTGCAGGTCGTGCACCTCGTCGCGGATGGCCAGCGCCACCTGACGGGCGGTCTCGCCCAGCGGCTGATCGTCGCGGACGAACGACCACGCCAGGATCGTCACCGGTCCGGTCAGCATGCCCTTGACGGGTTTGCCGGTCAGCCCCTGCGCGTAGCGCGCCCACTCGACGGTCATCGGCTCCGGACGTGAGACGTCGCCGTACAGGATCGGCGGCCGGACGCACCGCGAACCGTAGGACTGCACCCAGCCGAAGTCGGTGGCCGCGAATCCGGCCAGCCGCTCGGCGAAGTACTGCACCATGTCGTTGCGTTCGGGCTCACCGTGCACCAGCACGTCGAGGCCGAGGTCCTCCTGCAGCCGGACGACGCGTTCGATTTCGGCCTTCATCGCGGCTTCGTAGCCCGCGTCGTCCAGCGAACCCGCCTTGTGCGCCGCCCGCGCCTTCCGGACTTCGGTGGTCTGCGGGAAGGAGCCGATCGTCGTACTCGGCAACGGCGGCAGGTTCAACGCGGCCTGCTGAGCCGCCGCGCGCCGGGCGTAGGGGGAGCGGACGGTGTCCTCCGGCCGCAGCGCCTCCAGCCGGGCGCGGACCCCGCTGTCGGCCAGGTCGGCCGCCGTCGCGCGATCCGCAGCCGCGGCGCGGGCGGCGGAGAGGTCGACTCCCTCTTCCTTCAACGCACGCCCGAGCAGGACGACCTCGTCGACCTTCTGCCTGGCGAAAGCGAGCCAGCCCTTCAGCCGCGGGTGAAGCCCGTCCTCCCGTTCGACGTCGTAGGGCACGTGCAGCAGCGAACAGGACGTCGACACGCTGACCGACTTCGCGGTGCCCAGCAACGTCGCCGCCCGGCTGAGCGCGCGGGTCGGATCCGTGCGCCAGACGTTGCGCCCGTCCACGACACCGGCCAGGACCTCCTTGTCCCGCAAGGCGGGCTCGGAGGCGACGGCGTCCACAAAGGACTCATCGGAGACGAGATCGACGGCGATGGCGTCGATCGGGGAGCGGGCGAGTACGCCGAGTCCGCGGCCGAGCCCGCCGAAGTACCCGGCGACCAGGATCTTCGGCCGCGCGGTCTCCTTCGCGAGCCGGTGGTAGGCGCGGATGAGCGCGTTGAGCTCCCGTTCGCTGCGGTCCGCGGCGAAGGCGGGCTCGTCGAACTGGACCCACTCGACGCCTTCGTCGTGCAGACGGCGAAGTAGTTCGACGTAGCCGTCGAGAAGGTTGTCGAGCAGCTCCAGCGGACGGAAGCCCTCAGGACCCGTCTCGGCCGGCTTCGCGAGCAGCAGGAACGTCACCGGGCCCACCAGCACCGGCCGGGTCTCGACACCGATCGCGCGGGCTTCGCGGTACTCGTCGAGCGGTTTGGTGCCGGTGAGCGAGAACGTCGTGTCCGGGCCGAGTTCGGGGACGATGTAGTGGTAGTTCGTGTCGAACCACTTCGTCATCTCCATCGCCGGCGCGTCCTGCACCCCGCGCGCGGCGGCGAAGTAGGTGTCGAGCGGCGAGAGGCCGAGCGTGGTGAAGCGCTCCGGCAGCGCTCCGAACAGCTCCGTGGTGTCGAGCACCTGGTCGTAATGGGAGAACGTGTTGGAGGGGACGGAATCCAGTCCCGCGTCCTTGAGTTCCCGCCAGGCGCGGGTGCGCAGCGCGCGGCCGGTGCCGAGCAGTTCGGCTTCGTCGGTCTTTCCCGCCCAGTAGCGTTCGAGTGAACGCTTGAGTTCCCGGTCCGGTCCGATCCGGGGGTAGCCCAGCACTGTCGTGCCGATTTCGGTCACAGCTCTCTCCTCGCGAGCTTGTCGTCGGAGCCCGGAGCGCGCAGGAGTGACCGCCGTTCGGTCGTGCCCATCCCACGAGGCCCGGACTCACGCACGCCGTCGGCGCGCGTACCACGGGCAGGTCTTCGGACTCGTGGGCGACTCGCTCGCTCCTACCGGCCGTCGCTTCCCGGGGCGCCATGTCCCAGTGCTTTACCGTGTCTCGCACGGTGACGGCTTTCGTTCCCACATACCGCTGCGGGGCAGTCCCGGATTCGCACCGGGTTCCCTGTTACCTCGACCGGCCTGGGAGGCCGGGCGAACCAGTAGCACTCCGGAGCGTACCGAATCCGCGTCTCGCGTGACTGGAGGCGTAACTCACGTGATCAGAGGGACGACTCGCGTGATTGAACGGCGAACTCGCGTGATCGAAGGCGAGTTCGCCGCTCAATCACGCGAGTTACGTGTCTGATCACGCGAGTTCGCGATTCGAACACGCGAGTTACGAGTTCGGGATCAGTCCCAGTCGAGGGCGCCACCGGACTGGTACTCGATGACGCGGGTCTCGAAGAAGTTCTTCTCCTTCTTGAGGTCCATCGCCTCCGACATCCACGGGAACGGGTTCTCGGTCTCGCCGAAGATCGGCGCGAGGCCGATCTGCTGCGCCCGCCGGTCGGTGATGAAGTGCATGTACTGCTCGATCAGCTCGGCCGAGAGCCCGAGCATGCCGCGCGGCATGGTGTCGCGGGCGTAGGCGACCTCGAGTTCGCACGCCTCGGTCAGCATCGTCCGGATCTCCGCCTGGAACTCCTCGGTCCACAGGTGCGGGTTCTCGATCTTGATCTGGTTGATGCAGTCGATGCCGAAGTTCAGGTGGATCGACTCGTCGCGCAGGATGTACTGGTACTGCTCGGCGATACCGATCATCTTGTTCCGGCGGCCGAGCGAGAGGATCTGCGCGAAACCGGTGTAGAACCACATGCCCTCGAAGATCACGTAGAACGCGACGAGGTCACGCAGGAAGTTCTGGTCGGCTTCCGGGGTGCCGGTCTCGAAGTCCGGGTTCTCCAGGTTCTGCGTGTACTTCAGCGCCCACGCGTCCTTGTCCGAAATGGACGGGACCTCGCGGTACATGTTGAACAGCTCGCCCTCGACGAGGCCGAGGCTTTCGCAGATGTACTGGAAGGTGTGCGTGTGCACGGCCTCCTCGAACGCCTGGCGCAGCAGGTACTGGCGGCATTCGGGGTTGGTGATCTGCCGGTAAACCGCGAGCACGATGTTGTTGGCCACCAGGGATTCCGCGGTGGCGAAGAAGCCGAGGTTGCGCTTGAGCATGGTGCGCTCGTCCTCGGTGAGGCCGTCGGGCGACTTCCACAGCGCGATGTCGGCCTGCATGGCGACCTCGGTCGGCATCCAGTGGTTGTTGCAGCCGGCGAGGTACTTCTCCCACGCCCAGGTGTACTTCATCGGCAGCAGCTGGTTGACGTCGGCGCGGGCGTTGATCATCCGCTTGTCGTCGACGTTGATGCGGGCGGCGCCGACTTCGATCTCACCGAGGCCCGTGGCGTCGGCGGAGGCGTCAAAGGTGGTCATGAAAGCTCACTTCACGAGTCGGGGGTCGTGAGTGGCGATTCGGGTTAGAACCCGAATCGCCACTCACGACGATGTCTTACTGGCAGGCTTCGCAGTCGGGGTCGTCGATCCGGCAGGCGGCACCTTCGGTGGCGACGAAGTCGACGTCCGAGACCTTCGGCATCTCCTTCGGCTCCGGCTTGGCGGCGGGAACCGCGGCTGGGACCGCGGCCGCCGGGACCGCGGCGGCAGGCGACGGCGACACCGCGGCGGAAGCCGACGGCGCGGGCGAAGCGGCGGGAGCCGGGGCGGCGGCGGGCTTCGGCGAAGCGGGTGCGGCGGGGGCCGGGGTGGCCGAAACCGCGTTCAGCTTGCCGTCGGTGCCGCGCAGGGTGCTCTTCTCCACGTGCGTCGCGGACCGGGCCCGCAGGTAGTACGTGGTCTTGAGGCCCTTGTGCCAGGCGTAGCGGTACAGCTCGTCGAGCTTGCGGCCGCTGGGCGCCGCGATGTACAGGTTCAGCGACTGGGCCTGGTCGATCCACTTCTGGCGCCGCGAACCGGCGTCCACCAGCCACTTGGACTCGATCTCGAACGCGGTCGCGTACAGCGCCTTCAGGTCGTCCGGCACGCGGTCGATCTGGCCGAGGCTGCCGTCGAAGTACTTCAGGTCCGACACCATGACCTCGTCCCACAGCCCGCGCTCCTTGAGCGAGCGGACCAGGTGCGGGTTCACCACGGTGAAGTCGCCGGACATGTTCGACTTGACGAACAGGTTCTGGAACAGCGGCTCGATCGACTGCCCGACGCCGCAGATGTTGGAGATCGTCGCGGTCGGCGCGATCGCCATCACGTTGGAGTTGCGCATGCCGACGGTCTTGACCCGCTCACGCAGCGGCGCCCAGTCCAAAGTGGACGAGGTGTCGACGTCGAGCGCGTCGCCCTGACGCGCGTCGATCAAGAGCTGCATCGAGTCGATCGGCAGGATTCCCTTGCTCCACAAGGAACCCTCGAACGTCTGGTACTGGCCGCGCTCCTCCGCGAGGTCGGTCGACGCCGAGATCGCGTAGTAGCTGATGTGCTCCATGCTGGTGTCCGCGAACTGCACGGCCTCGTCCGAGGACAGCGGGACACCGATCTCGAACAGCGCGTCCTGGAAGCCCATCAGGCCGAGGCCGATCGGGCGGTGACGCAGGTTGGAGCGGCGCGCCTCCGGGATCGTGTAGAAGTTGATGTCGATCACGTTGTCGAGCATGCGGACCGCGGTGCGCACGGTCTTCTCGAGGCGCTTGGTGTCCAGGCCCTCGGGGGTGACGTGCTTGAGCAGGTTCACCGAGCCGAGGTTGCAGACCGCGACCTCGTCGGTGGTGGTGTTCAGGGTGATCTCGGTGCACAGGTTGGACGAGTGCACGACACCCACGTGCTGCTGCGGCGAACGCAGGTTGCACGGGTCCTTGAAGGTGATCCAGGGGTGGCCGGTCTCGAACAGCATTGTCAGCATGCGGCGCCACAGGTCGACCGCGCGGACCTTGCGGAACACCTTGAGCTCACCGCGTTCGGCGGCGGCCTCGTACTCGCGGTAGCGCTCGGCGAACGCGTTGCCGTAGAGGTCGTGCAGGTCCGGGGTCTCGTTCGGTGAGAACAGCGTCCACTGCGCGTCGGCCTCGACCCGGCGCAGGAACTCGTCCGGCACCCAGTTCGCGGTGTTCATGTCGTGCGTACGACGACGGTCGTCACCGGTGTTCTTGCGCAGGTCGAGGAATTCCTCGATGTCCACGTGCCAGGTCTCGAGGTACGCGCAGGCCGCGCCCTTGCGCTTGCCGCCCTGGTTCACCGCGACCGCGGTGTCGTTGGCGATCTTGAGGAACGGCACGACACCCTGCGACTGGCCGTTGGTGCCCTTGATGTGCGCGCCGAGGCCGCGGACCGGGGTCCAGTCGTTGCCGAGACCGCCCGAGTACTTCGCCAGCAGCGCGTTGTTCTTGTACGCCTGGAAGATCGAGTCCAGGTCGTCGTCGACCGTGGTCAGGAAGCAGGACGACAGCTGCGGGCGCGTGGTGCCCGAGTTGAACAGCGTCGGGGTGGACGCCATGAAGTGGAACGTCGAGAGCAGCTCGTAGAACTCGATGGCACGAGCCTCACGGTCGTCCTCGCGGATCGCCAGGCCCATGGCGACGCGCATGAAGAACGCCTGCGGCAGCTCGAATCGAACCCCGTCGTGGTGCTGGAAGTACCGGTCGTACAGGGTCTGCAGGCCGAGGAAGCCGAAGTCGAGGTCGCGCTCGGCGCGGATGGCCGCCGTGATCTTGTCCAGGTCGAAGGCCTGCAGCTCGGGGTTGACCAGCTCCAGCTCGACGGCGCGCCTGAGGTAGTCCCGGAAGTACTGCGGGTACCGGGTGGTCATCTCGTCCTGGCTGGCCTGCTGCGGCACGCCCGCGAGGTAGCTGAGGGCCTCGCCGCGGAGCTTGTCCGCGAGCAGCCGGGCGCTGACGTAGGAGTAGTTCGGCTCCTGCTCGACGAGCACGCGCGCGGCCATGATCTGCGCGAGGGCGAGCTCGTCGGCGCTGATGCCGTCGTAGAGGTTGCGCTTGGCCTCGGCCAGCACCGGCTCCGCCGAGACGTCCTCGAGACCGGCGACGGCCTCGCCGACGACGTGCGAGACGCGGGCCCAGTCGAGCGGGCGGAGCGAGCCGTCGGCCGCCTTGACGCTGATGGCGACGTCGGACGACGCGGGCTTCTCGGCCTCGCGGGCCTTCGCGCGCTCCTCGCGGTACAGGACGTACGCGCGGGCGACCTTGTGGTGCTCGCCGCGCATGAGCGCGAGCTCGACGATGTCCTGGATCTGCTCGATGTGCAGCGCGGTCTCGGGACCGGCGTGGCGGAGCAGGGTGGTCTCGATCTGCTCGGTCAGTTCCTTGACCAGGTGGTGGATCCGCGACGAAGCGGCCGCGTCACCGCCCTCGACGGCGAGGAAGGCCTTGGTCACCGCGACCGAGATCTTGTTCGCGTCGAAGGGGGACACGCTGCCGTCCCGCCGGATGACTCGCACGGTCGCGGGCGTGGTGTCCGAGGACGAGGGCGGCCGCTGACCGGTTTCCACTGACATGCATGTCTCCAAAAGGGCGCGTTGAAGCACCACAAGGCCTCACAAGGCCGTGCGCTGCACGTTCACAAAGCTGTCCGACCACCGCTCCCGAGCGGTCTCCCCGTCGCTGGGCGGTGCCGGTTCCCAGAGACTACATGTAGGGGTCGGAGGCTGCACGTGCCCCAATGGGTGGCGTGTCGTCGGCTCACCCTGGCGGGTTAGACGATCACGCTGAGCGGCTGGTCAACCGCCGAAGACGATCTTGAAATCGCGCAGGCAGGCGTTCAGGACGGGCCGCTGACCGGCCAGGAAGCCGAACGGCCCGGACTCGTTGATCCGCCAGTCCGCGGCCGCCGGACAAGGCCTCGCCTTCGCCTGGACGGGGCTCCTTTTGAGACGACCGTCCAGCATTTGGACGACGTCGAAGGCCGCCGGCATCCGCACCGGGAGGCTCGGGCGAGGCGTGAAGGCCGCCGTCGCGATCCAGTCGTCTTGGGTGGCCGCCGAGGCGGTGAAGGTCCGGCCGTGGGCGAAGTCGAGCGCGGCGAGATCCTTGGGGATGCCCCACAGCGCCCGCCCGCCGGCGAGCGACACTTCGCTGTCGACCCAGATGTCGGTGATGGAGCCGGAGAGGCGCTCGCCGCGGACCGCGACCGTCGCCAGCAGCTCGTGGTACTGGAGCTGCCCGGGTTCCTGGTAGTCGATCCAGGCGGTGAACACCTGGGCGCGGCCGCCGACCACGATCGGCTCGACACCGCCGGGCAGTGTGGGCAGTTCGCTCACCGGGACACGCCAGATCGACAGGTACGCCTGACCGGCCAGGTTCCAGGGTTCCGGGGGATAGGCGGTCACTTGTTCAGCCATGGCAGGTAGGGAGGCTGGTCGGTGTCGACGCGCATGGAGAACTCCGGTGGTCGTTTCTGCAGGAAGGACACGACCCCCTCGACCGCGTCCGGGCTGGCGCCCAGGCCGCCGATCAGCCGGGAGTCGAGCTCGTGCACGGGGAACGGCGATTCCGCGCTCGCCATCCGGTACAGCAGCTGGCGGGTCACGGCGACCGAGACCGGCGACGTGGTCGCGGCGATCTCGCGAGCCAGTTCGCGGGCCTTGCCGAGCACTTCCTCGGGCTCGTGGACACTGTGGACCAGTCCGGCCGTTTTCGCTTCCTCGGCGCCGAAGACGCGGCCGCTGATCATCCAGTCGAGCGCCGTGCCCATCCCGACGAGCCGGGGGAGGAACCACGCGGACGCGCCTTCGGGGTAGATCCCGCGGCGGACGAACACGAAGCCGAACCGGGAGTCCGTGGACGCGAGGCGGTAGTCGCACGACAGCGTGATCGTGACGCCGCCGCCGACGGCCGCGCCCCGCAAGGCCGCGATCACCGGCTTGTTCATCGTGAAGATCCGCTTCGAGCAGCGTCCCGCCGGCTCCTGCCACGCCGCGTCCGGCCCGGTCTCCGGGTCGAAGTCGAAACCGCCCTGCGTGAGGTCGGCGCCCACCGAGAAATCCTTGCCGTTGCCGGTCAGGATCACCACCCGGACGTCCTCGTCGCGGTCGGCGCGGTCCATCGCGTCGCCGAGTTCGTCGGCCATGCGGATGGTGTAGCCGTTGCGGGCCTCGGGCCGGTTGAGCGTGACCGTCGCGATGCGGTCTTCGACCTCGTAGGTGATTTCGGCGTACGCGCTCATGACGTGAAAGTAAGCCAGTGTTGACAAGGTGTCAACAAGGCTCATTCGACGTCGTCCAGATGGTCCGCCTCGCCGGTGCCCTGCTCCCGGATCGCCTCGTTCACGCGGCGGTGCCGTCGAACGGCGGATAGGTCTCGGCGCCGACCCGCTCGGCCACGACGATGTACTCGGCCAGCGCGTCACGCGACCGGTTCAGCTTGGCCAGCTGCTCGTCCAGGCGGCCGAGCCGCTCGCGCATCGCGGCCAGCAGTTCGGGGCAGCCGATCAGCTCGGGCTCCTCGCCGATCGCGCAGGGGAGCAGGTACGCGATGTCCTCGGACGACAGGCCGGCGGCGAGCAGATGGCGGATCTGCCGCACCCGCAGCAACGCCGTCTCGTCGTACTCGCGGTAGCCGTTCGTGCCGCGGCTCGCCTCCAAGAGACCCTGCGCCTCGTAGTAGCGCAGCTGGTGGGCGTTGACGCCCGTCCGGTGACTCAGTTCACCGATCTTCATCGCTTTCCCCACTTGACCTTCATACCGGTATCAACGTTGACGATCGTGCCATGACAGACAAAACGAACACCCCGATTTCGGTCGTCGGCCTCGGCCTGATGGGCACCGCGCTCGCCCGCGCGTTCCTGAAGGCCGGGTATCCCACCACCGTCTGGAACCGGACGGCCGCCAAGGCGGACGCGCTCGTGGCCGAAGGCGCGCGGCTCGCGCCCACGATCGGTGACGCGCTCGGCGGCGTGACGATCGTGTGCCTCACCGACTATCCCGCCGTGCGCGAACTGCTCGGCGACGCCCGGCTCGAGGGCACGACACTGGTCAATCTCACCTCGGGCGACTCCGCGCAGGCGCGGGAAACCGCCACCTGGGCCGAAAAACAGGGCGCTCGCTACCTGGACGGGGCGATCATGGCCATCCCGTCGTCGATCGGGACCGACGAGGCGGTGATCCTGCTGAGCGGACCGCGGCCGGACTTCGACCTCGGCGCGCTCGGCACGGTCAGCCATCTGGGCGAGGACCCCGGCCTCGCGTCCCTCTACGACGTCGCCGGTCTGACGATGATGTGGAGCGTCCTGAACGCGTGGCTCCAGGGCACCGCGATGCTCAAGACGGCCGGTGTCGACGCCGCGACGTACGCACCCTTCGCGCGGCAGATCGCCGCCGGGGTGGCGGACTGGCTGCCCGGCTACGCGGAGCAGATCGACAAGGGTTCGTTCCCCGCCGAGGTGTCGGCGTTGGAGACCGACGCGCGCGCGATGGCGCACATGGTCGAGGAGAGCGAGGCGCTGGGCGTGAACGCCGAGCTGCCGAAGCTGATCAAGGCGATGGCCGATCGCGCGATCGCCGCCGGGCACGGGGGCGAGCAGTATCCGGTGCTGATCCGGGAATTCGAGCGGCCGGGGAGCTGAGCTGCCCGCTGTCCGTGAAGGCCTCCTTGAGGGACCTCTGTTATTGAGGGGAAAGTCGAACATGGCGTGATCGAACCTGCGATGTGTCCACAACGGACCCCTTGCGCGGACTGTGCGCCCGGTTGAGGTCATAATGTCCGATTTTCGTCGAGGTCGTGAGTGGTAAAGAGGGTTAGAACGACCATCGCCACTCACGACCCCTGAGCCATACTGCGCAAAGTGCACAAAACGGACGCCCTGGTCTCGAAAAGTGTCCTTTTTGGACATCCTGAGGGGGCCCGCTGTCCGTGAAGGCCTCCTTGAGAGACCCAGAGTCCCTCAAGGAGGCCTTCACGGAACGTCGATCGAGGAAAACAATCAGGCGCGCTTGATTTTTCCGTCGCCGAGTGCCAGCCTGAGGAGGACGCGAGGAGGCGGGCATGGCTGACCTGGGCGTGATCCTTGGGGATCTCGCGGCGGAATCGCAGGCCATCGACGACGTGGTGGCGGATCTGCCCGCGTCGGACTGGGCGCGGCAGACCCCGGCCGAAGGCTGGACGATCGCCCATCAGATCGCCCATCTGGCCTGGACGGACAAGAAGGCGCTGATCGCGGCGCGCGGGTCCGAGGCCGAGTGGCAGGCCGAGATCGAAGGGCTGCTCGCGACGGGCGAGTCCTACGTCGACGACGGCGCCGCCGAGGGGGCGAAGACGCCGCCCCGCGAGCTGCTGGCGGAGTGGCGCGCCGGTCGCGCGGAGCTCGCCGAAGCGCTCGCCGCGGTGCCAGACGGGCAGAAGATCCCTTGGTACGGCCCGCCGATGAGCGCCGCGTCCATGGTGACGGCGCGCCTCATGGAGACCTGGGCGCACGGCCAGGACATCTTCGACGCGCTCGGCGTCGCGCGCGAGAACACCGCCCGGATCTGGCACATCGCCCGGTTCGGCACCCGCACGCGCGACTTCGCCTACAAGCTCAACTCGCTCGCGCCGCCCGCCGAGGAATTCCGCGTCGAGCTGACCGCGCCCGACGGGACCACCTGGGCTTTCGGTCCCGAGGACGCCGGGCAGCGGCTCACCGGCAGCGCGGTCGACTTCTGCCTCGTGATCACCCAGCGCCGTCACCCCGCCGACACCGACCTGGTCGCCACCGGCAAGGACGTCGAGGAATGGCTCGGGATCGCGCAGGCCTTCGCCGGGCCTCCCGGAGCCGGCCGGAAGCCGGGGCAGTTCGCATGACCCCGATCCGCATCGGCAACGCGTCCGGGTTCTACGGCGACCGGTTCTCCGCGGTCCACGAGATGCTCACCGGCGGCCCGCTCGACGTGCTGACCGGCGACTACCTGGCCGAGCTGACCATGCTCATCCTCGGCCGCGACCGGATGAAGGACCCGAACCGCGGTTACGCCAAGACGTTCCTGCGCCAGATGGAGCAGAATCTCGCGCTGGCCAAGGAAAAAGGCGTCAAGATCGTCGCCAACGCGGGCGGGCTCAACCCCGCCGGGCTCGCGGACGCGCTCCGTGAACTGGCCGCGAAACTCGGCGTCGACGTCGCGATCGCGCACGTCGAGGGCGACGACCTCATCCAGCGCGCGGAAGAGCTCGGCTTCGGCAAGACCCTGACCGCCAACGCCTATCTCGGCGCGTGGGGGATCGCGGAATGCCTGAACGCGGGCGCCGACATCGTGGTGACCGGGCGCGTCACCGACGCGTCGGTGATCGTCGGCCCCGCGGCCGCGCACTTCGGCTGGGCGCGCGACGACTACGACGCGCTGGCGGGCGCGGTCGCGGCCGGACACGTGATCGAATGCGGGACGCAGGCCACCGGCGGCAACTACGCCTTCTTCACCGAGCACGAGATCGGCGTCCCGGGGTTCCCGATCGCCGAGATCTCCGCCGACGGCTCCAGCGTGATCACCAAACACCCCGGCACCGGCGGCGTGGTGAACGTCGGAACCGTTACGGCGCAACTGCTCTACGAGATCACCGGCGCCCGGTACGCCGGGCCGGACGTCACGACGCGGTTCGACACGCTGACCCTCACCGAGGACGGCCCGGACCGCGTCCGGATCAGCGGCGTCACGGGCGAGCCGCCGCCCCCGACGCTCAAGGTCTGCCTGAACGGGCTCGGCGGTTTCCGGAACGAGACGACGTTCGTCCTCACCGGACTCGACATCGAGGCGAAAGCCGCTCTGGTCAAGGAACAACTCGAAGGCGCGCTCAAGGCACGGCCACCCGCCGACGTCCGGTGGACCCTGGCCCGCACCGACCGGCCCGACGCCGAAACCGAGCAGCAGGCGAGCGCCCTGCTGCACGTCGCGGTGAAGGACGCCGATCCGGAGGTCGCGGGGCGCGCGTTCAGCGGCGCGGCGATCGAGCTCGCGCTCGCGAGCTACCCCGGGTTCCACGTCACCGCGCCACCCGCGGCCGCCTCGCCCTATGGCGTCTATCGTGCCGCTTTCGTTGATGCACAAGAGGTGCCGCATATCGCCGTCCTGCCGGACGGAACCCGTCGCGACATCGCGCCCGCCGTCGAGACCCTGCCTCTGTCCGAAGTGGACGAATCCGCCCCGCCCGCGCCGTTCACCCAGGCCGAAGTCCGCAGGGTGCCGCTCGGCAAGGTGGTCGGCGCGCGCAGCGGCGACAAGGGCGGCAACGCGAACGTCGGCGTCTGGGCGCGGTCCGACGAGGCGTGGCGCTGGCTCGCGCACCGGTTGACCGTCACCGAGTTCAAACTGCTGCTCCCGGAGACCGCGGATCTCGAGGTCCGGCGGCATCTGCTGCCGAACCTGCGGGCGGTCAACTTCGTCGTCGAAGGCATCCTCGGCGAGGGCGTCGCGTCGCAGGCGCGGTTCGACCCGCAGGCGAAGGCGCTCGGGGAATGGCTGCGTTCCCGCGAGATCGACATCCCGGAGGCCCTCCTGTGACCGACCCCTTCGCCACGCCGGAACGCGCCGAACTGCGCAAGACCGTCCGGCGGTTCGCCGAAATCGAGATCCTGCCGCACCTCGACGACTGGGAACGCGAGGGCGAGCTGCCCCGCGATCTGCACCGCAAGGCCGGGGAACTCGGCTTGCTCGGCGTCGGCTTCCCCGAGGAGGTCGGCGGTGGGGGCGGCGACTATCTCGACGCCGTCGTCATCGCCGAGGAACTGCACTACGCGGGCGGATCCGGTGGCCTCTTCGCCTCGCTGTTCACCTGCGGTATCGCCGTCCCGCATATCGCGGCGGCCGGGGATCCGGTGCAGATCGAACGCTGGGTCCGGCCGACGCTCGAAGGCACCAAGATCGGCTCGCTCGCGGTCACCGAACCCGACGGCGGTTCCGACGTCGCCGGGATCCGCACGACGGCGGTACGCGAGGGCGACGAGTACGTCATCAACGGCGCGAAGACCTTCATCACCTCGGGTTGCCGCGCCGATTTCGTGACCACCGTGGTCCGCACCGGGGAAGCCGGCGCCCACGGGATCTCGCTCATCGTGGTCGAAAGGGGCACACCGGGCTTCACCGTCTCCCGCAAGCTGGAGAAGATGGGCTGGCTCTGCTCGGACACCGCCGAGCTGTCCTATGTGGACGTACGCGTGCCGGCGGAGAACCTGATCGGCGCCGAGAACAGCGGCTTCGCGCAGGTCGCCACGCAGTTCGTCACCGAACGGGTCTCGCTGGCCGTGCAGGGCTACGCGCACGCGCAGCGGGCACTCGACCTGACCCTGGACTGGTGCCGCCTGCGCGAGACCTTCGGCCGTCCGCTGATCTCCCGTCAGCTGGTTCAGCACAAACTCACCGAGATGGCCCGCAAGATCGACGTCGCCCGCACCTACACCCGTCAGGTCGCCCAGCGGCACGTCGCGGGCGAAGAGGTCATCGCCGAAGCCTGTTTCGCGAAGAACACCGCCGTCGAGGCCGCCGAATGGGTGGTCAACGAGGCCGTGCAGCTGCACGGCGGACTCGGCTACATGCGGGAGTCCGAAGTGGAGCGTCACTACCGTGACGTGCGCATCCTCGGTATCGGCGGCGGGACCAACGAGATCCTCACCGGCTTGGCCGCGAAGCGATTGGGATACACCGCATGAGCACGATCAGGTCCACTGTGGACACGCGGAGCGAGGAGTTCGCGGAGAATCGCGAATCCATGCTCGGCAAACTCGCCGAGGTCGACGGCGAGCACGCCAAGGCGATCGCGGGTGGCGGCGAGAAGTACGTCGCCCGGCATCGCAAACGCGGCAAGCTGCTGGCCCGCGAGCGGATCGAGCTGCTCCTCGACGAGGACTCGCCGTTCCTGGAGCTGTCGCCGCTGGCGGCCTGGGGTTCGGACTACCAGGTCGGCGCCAGCGTGATCACCGGCATCGGCGTCGTCGAAGGCGTGGAGTGCATGATCTCCGCCAGCGACCCGACGGTCAAAGGCGGGGCGAGCAATCCGTGGACGGCCAAGAAGAGCTACCGTGCCGCGGACATCGCCGCGCAGAACCGCCTGCCGGTGATCAACCTCGTCGAGTCCGGTGGGGCGGATCTGCCGACGCAGAAGGAGATCTTCATCCCCGGCGGCCGGATCTTCCGTGACCTCACGCGATCCTCGGCGGCGAAGGTGCCCACGATCGCGCTGGTGTTCGGGAACTCGACCGCGGGCGGCGCGTACCTGCCCGGTATGTCGGATTACGTCGTGATGGTCAAGGAACGCGCGAAGGTGTTCCTCGGCGGTCCGCCGCTGGTCAAGATGGCGACCGGTGAGGAATCCGACGACGAATCGCTCGGCGGCGCCGAAATGCACGCCCGCACGTCGGGCCTCGCCGACTACCTCGCGGCGGACGAGGAGGACGCGATCCGCCTCGGGCGCAGTATCGTCAAACGGCTCAACTGGACCAAGCAGGGCCCGACGCCGAAGCCGGACTACGCCGAGCCGCTGTACTCCGCCGAAGACCTGCTCGGCATCGTGCCCACCGATCTCAAGGTGCCGTTCGACCCGCGCGAGGTGATCGCCAGGGTCGCCGACGGTTCGGACTTCGACGAGTTCAAACCCTTGTACGGCAGCAGTCTCGCCACCGGCTGGGCGAGTATCCACGGTTACCCGGTCGGCATCCTCGCCAACGCCCAAGGCGTGCTGTTCGGCGAGGAGTCGCAGAAGGCCGCGCAGTTCATCCAGCTGGCCAACCAGATCGACACGCCGCTGGTCTTCCTGCACAACACCACCGGCTACATGGTCGGCAAGGAGTACGAGCAGAGCGGCATCATCAAACACGGCGCGATGATGATCAACGCCGTGTCGAACTCGAAGGTGCCGCATCTTTCGGTGCTCATGGGTGCCTCGTACGGCGCCGGGCATTACGGCATGTGCGGCCGGGCCTACGATCCCCGGTTCCTGTTCGCCTGGCCGAGCGCGAAATCCGCGGTCATGGGGCCGCAGCAGCTTGCCGGTGTGCTGTCCATCGTGGCTCGCGCTGCCGCCGCGTCGCGCGGACAGGAGTACAACGAGGAGCACGACGCCGCCATGCGCGCCATGGTGGAAGGGCAGATCGAGGCCGAGTCGATGCCGATGTTCCTCTCCGGGATGCTCTACGACGACGGGATCATCGATCCTCGCGACACCCGCACGGTGCTCGGGCTCAGCCTGTCCGTGATCCACAATGGACCAGTGAAGGGCGCCGAAGGCTTCGGCGTCTTCAGGATGTGAGCGGCATGATCGAGAAACTTCTGGTCGCCAACCGCGGGGAGATCGCCCGCCGCGTGTTCCGCACCTGCCGCGACGCCGGGATCGGCACGGTCGCGGTGTTCTCCGACGCGGACGCCGACGCGCCGCACACCGCCGAGGCGGACGTCGCCGTCCGCCTGCCGGGAAACGCGCCCGCCGACACGTATCTGCGGGCCGAGCTGCTGATCAAGGCGGCCGTGGAGACCGGCGCCGACGCGATCCACCCCGGCTACGGGTTCCTGTCCGAGAACGCCGCCTTCGCCCGCGCCGTGCTCGACGCCGGGCTCACCTGGGTCGGCCCGCCGCCGGAAGCCATCGAGAGTATGGGCTCCAAGGTCGAGTCCAAGCGGATGATGGCCGAGGCCGGTGTCCCGATCCTGTCCGAATTGGACCCGGCCGAGGTCACCGAGGCCGACCTTCCGTTGCTGGTCAAGGCTTCCGCCGGAGGTGGCGGACGCGGTATGCGTGTCGTGCGGACACTCGGCGAACTCGCCGAGGCCGTCGAAGGCGCGAGCGCGGAGGCCGCGTCGGCGTTCGGCGACCCGACCGTGTTCTGCGAGCGGTACCTGGAGACCGGTCGGCATATCGAGGTGCAGGTGCTCGCCGACACCCACGGAACGGTGTGGGCGGTGGGGGAGCGCGAGTGCTCGATCCAGCGCCGTCACCAGAAGGTCGTCGAAGAGGCGCCGTCGCCGTTCGTCGACGAGGCCATGCGGGAGGCGCTGTTCGACGCCGCCCGCAAGGCCGCGCAGGCGATCGACTACGTCGGCGCCGGGACGGTCGAGTTCCTCGCCGGACCGGACGGGCGCTTCTACTTCCTGGAGATGAACACCCGGCTCCAGGTCGAGCATCCGGTCACCGAGGCCACGACCGGGCTCGACCTCGTCTCGCTGCAGCTGCGGATCGCGGAGGGCGAGCACCTCCCGATCGACGAGCCGGAAACGCGGGGTCACGCCATCGAGGTCCGGCTCTACGCCGAAGACCCCGCCGCGGGCTGGCAGCCGCAGAGCGGCACCTTGCATCGTTTCGAGCTTCCCGCGGCGCAGCGGGAGTTCGAGGTCGGCCCGGGTGTCCGGCTCGACTCGGGTTTCGTCAGCGGACAGACCGTGGGTGTGCACTACGACCCGATGCTCGCCAAGGTCATCGCGTACGCCCCGGATCGCCGGAGCGCGGCGCGGGCGCTGGCCGGAGCCTTGGCGGGCGCGGAGATCCACGGGGTGGTGACCAACCGCGACCTGCTGGTGAACGTGTTGCGCCACGAGGCTTTCCTCGCCGGGGAGACCGACACGGCGTTCTTCGACCGGCACGGTCTCGAAACCCTGGCGGCCCCACTGGCCACTGTGGACACCGTACGGATTTCCGCGCTGGCCGCGGCTTTGGCCGGTGCGGCCGCGAATCGCTCGGAGGCCCGGGTTCAGCGCCGGTTGCCGAGCGGCTGGCGCAACGTCCGTTCCCAAGTGCAGCGCAAACGTTTTCGTCACGGTGACGACGAGATCGAGGTCGGCTACGGCCTCGGCCGGGACGGTCTGCGCGCCGACGGATTCGAAGGCGTCGAACTGGTTTCCGCCGAGAGCGGCGACGTGATCCTGGAGATTTCCGGGGTACGGCGGAAGTTCGCCGTCGCGCGGTACGGCGACACGGTGTACGTCGATTCGCCGGACGGCTCCGTCGAACTGGGCGTGGTGCCGCGGTACACCGATCCCGACGCGGCGCTCGCGGCCGGTTCGCTCGTGGCGCCGATGCCGGGCACGGTCGTCCGGCTCGCGGTCGAGGCGGGTGGCACCGTCAAGACCGGCGATCCGTTGCTGTGGCTCGAAGCGATGAAGATGGAACACCGGATCGCGGCGCCCGCCGACGGCGTCGTGACGGAACTCCCGGTGGTGGTCGGACAACAGGTCGAAGTGGGCACGATCCTCGCGGTGGTAGGAGACGAAGAATGAACGCGATGAACTTCACCGAGCCCGAGGAGCGCGTCGCGCTGCGGGCCGCGGTCGCCGAACTCGGCAAGAAGTACGGGTACGAGTACTACGCCAAGCAGGCGCGCGCCGGGCTCAAGACCGAGGAACTGTGGGCCGAGGCCGGACGGCTGGGCTACCTCGGCGTGAACCTGCCCGAGGAGTACGGCGGTGGGGGAGCGGGGATCGCGGATCTCGCCGCGGTGCTCGAAGAACTCGCCGCGGCGGGCTCCCCGCTGCTGCTCATGGTCGTCTCGCCGGCGATCTGCGGCACGGTCATCTCGCGGTTCGGCACCGACGAACAGAAGAAGCGCTGGCTGCCCGGTATCGCCGACGGCAGCAGGCGGATGGTCTTCGCGATCACCGAACCGGACGCCGGGTCGAACTCGCACAAGATCACCACCACCGCGAAGCGGGACGCCGACGGTTGGGTCCTCAGTGGACGGAAGGTCTACATCTCCGGCGTCGACGAGGCGGACGCCGTCCTGGTCGTCGGCCGCACCGAGGACGCCAAGACCGGCAAGCTCAAGCCCGCGCTGTTCACCGTGCCGACCGACACGCCCGGTTTCGAGTACAAGCAGATCGACATGGACATCGTCTCGCCGGAGAAGCAGTTCGGCCTGTTCCTCGACGACGTCCACCTGCCCGCCGACGCGCTGGTCGGCGAGGAGGACGCGGCGATCGCTCAGCTGTTCGCCGGGCTCAACCCCGAACGCATCATGGGCGCGTCGTTCTCGCTCGGCATCGCGCGGTACGCGCTGGGGAAGGCCGTCGCCTACGCCAACGAGCGCAAGGTGTGGGGCGCGCCGATCGGCACCCACCAGGGGCTCGCGCATCCGCTGGCCGAGATCAAGATCGAGCTGGAACTGGCCAAGCTCATGACGCAGAAGGCGGCGTCGCTCTACGACTCCGGCGACGACTTCGGCGCGGGCGAGTCGGCGAACATGGCGAAGTACGCCGCCGCCGAGGTCGCCATCCGCGCGGTCGACCAGGCCGTGCAGACCCACGGCGGCAACGGGCTGGCCAGCGAATACGGGCTGGGCACGCTGGTCACGGCCGTCCGCCTCGGCCGGATCGCGCCGGTGAGCCGTGAGATGGTGCTCAACTTCGTCGGCCAGCACAGCCTCGGCCTGCCCCGCTCCTACTGAGGAGGCGTCATGAGCACGCTCCACGGCAAGACGATCATCATCTCCGGCGGCAGCCGCGGGATCGGCGAGGCCATCGCGGTCCGCGCCGCCCGCGACGGGGCGAACATCGCCCTGCTGGCCAAGACCGCCGAGCCGCATCCGAAGCTGCCGGGCACGCTCTACACCGCGGCCAAGGCGATCGAGGACGCCGGCGGGCAGGCGCTGCCGATCGTCGGCGACGTCCGCGACGACACGTCGGTCGAGGCCGCGATCGCGCGGACCGCGGAGCAGTTCGGCGGGATCGACATCGTGCTCAACAACGCGAGCGCGATCGACCTGACCCCGACCGAATCGGTCAGCATGAAACGCTACGACCTGATGCAGGACATCAACGCGCGCGGCTCGTTCCTGCTGTCGAAGCTCGCCATCCCGTATCTGAAGCTCGCGGAGAACGCGCACATCCTCACGCTGTCGCCGCCGATCAGCCTGGACGAGAAGTGGTTCCAGGCCGGGCATCTCGCGTACAGCATCGCGAAGTATTCGATGAGCCTGGTGACCGTCGGGCTCGCCGCGGAGCTGCGGCGGTACGGCATCGCGGCGAACTCGCTGTGGCCGCGTACGACGATCGACACCGCGGCGATCCGCAACGTCGTCGGCGCGGAGCTGGCGGCCAAATCGCGGACGCCGGAGATCATGGCCGACGCCGCGCACGCGATCCTCACCAAACCGAGCACCGAGGCGACGGGGAATTTCTACCTCGACGACGAGGTGCTGGCCGCCGAGGGCGTCACGGACTTCGCGAAGTACCGCGTCGGCGGGACCGAGGAAGACCTGCAGCTCGATTTCTGGGTCGAAAGCCGTACCCCAGAATCAGGGCCATGATCCGCGAACCACAGCAGGAGCGCAGCCGCACCACCCGGCGGCGGCTGGTCGAGGCCGCCGTCGAGACGATCGGGGAGCTGGGCTGGCACGGGACCACCGTCGCGGTCATCGCCGAACGCGCCGGGGTCTCGCGCGGCGCCGCCCAGCACCACTTCCCGACCAGGGAGGACCTGGTCGCGGCCGCGGTCGAGCACGTCGGCGAGATCCAGATCGTGGAACTGCGGGCCCGCGCGGCGGAACTGCCGTCGGGCCGGTCGCGGATCGAGCGGGCCGTCGACATGGTGCTCAACCTCTACAGCGGGCCGCTGTTCCGTGCCGCGCTCCACCTGTGGGTCGCGGCATCGACCGACGACTCGCTGCGCGCGACGCTGGTGCCGCTGGAGGCCAGGGTCGGCCGGGAAGCACACCGGGTGACCGTCGAGCTGCTCGGTGTCGACGAGTCCCACCAAGGCGTTCGCGAGCTGGTCCAGGCCACTCTCGATCTCGCCCGCGGCCTGGGCCTGGCGAACCTGCTGACCGACGACACGAAGCGGCGCAAGCAGATCGTCGCGCAGTGGGCGCGGGTCCTGGAACCGACGTTGGCGTCGGCGAAGATCTGACGGAACCGAAAAGTCACCACCGACGTCTGAGATCTTGTTAACACTGATGGAGCAGCGGCCGATAACACGGTGTAAGTGCTGCTGATTCAGGTGGCTGATCGAGAGAGGTCCAGTCCGGTGTCCGGTTCAGAGGTCGAACTGTCCCATCGCGCGATGGCGATGCTGCGAGCGGTCGCGGCGCGCCGTGCCCAGATGTCGTGCAGCTGCGAGCCGGATCTCTTCATCGACGGGTTCGCCTGCTGCGATCAGATGACCGCGCACGCGCTGGCCCACGGCGGGTACATCCGCCCCGCCGAGACCTCCGGCCCCTCCGCGGTCACCGGCCGGGTGCCCGCCGAGCTGACCGAGGCCGGCGAAGCCGCGATCGCGGTCACCGCAGCCGCCTGACCTTTCACCGCATCGTCTGTCCGCAGTGGACGACGACCGTTTACAAGCACCTCCCGCGTTCCTAGGATCCACCCCGGGATGAGGCCGTCGCCGGGCGACGGACCGGGTTGGGAGGTGCCGATGGCACGCACGGCTCGCCGCGATACCGGTGAGGACGCCCTGAACCCGCTGTGTCGAACTCGCCAGCGGGTTCATCAACGGACACTGAGCGAGTTGATGCGGGAAGCCGGCGCGGCACCCCGCCGCCGGGGACCGCGCGGGCCGAAGCACCGGGCTCCGGAAGCCGCTCCGGGCACCGGCAGGATCCGGCGGATCTCGGCGCTTTCGGCGGGTGGCGTGCTCGTCGGCGGGCTGCTGGCCGTCGTGCTCGTTCCTTCCGAGCCGGGCGGTGTCGTCCCGGGCACCCCGCTCCTGCCGCCGTCGCTGACCATCGCCCCGCAGGCGATCGACGTCCCGGTCTCCTCGCCCGTCCCGTCGGGACCCTCGGGCGGCAGTGTCGCACCCCCGCCGCCGATGACCGCGTCGATGCACGGTTCGGAGACGCCGTCCCCGACACCCACGCCGGAACCCGAAGAACGGCCGGACCCGCGCGCCGGCCACCACGATTTCGACCAGTACTACGACTGGTATCACGGCGGCGGTCGCTGGCCGCAATGGGGCCGGTAGCGCCGATCGGGTGATCGGCGTCGTCGCTCACCGTCGATCGAGAATCACGATTCATCCCCGATTTCGTCCATTCGTGTCCGGTGTCATTTTTCCTGTGCCCCGCCTTCGGTCGGATACCTACGATGGTTCGCACTCTCCATTCCTCCCGGAGCACGGCTAGGGGCTGAACAGGAAAATGAGTGTGGACCGACATTCTCCCGCGGTGCAGTTCGCCCGGAGAATGCTGATCAACCGCGAGACGGGGAATCCGTCGCGCCCGCAGCCGGTGACGCTGCTGCTCGGACCGGTCGGTTCGGGGAAGACCACGGCCCTGGAAGCGATCCGACGCGACCTGGGCTGGGGTGTCGTCCACGCCGGATTCGATTTCGGGCAAGGCGGCAGGGCGGGCACGATCGACGTGCTCACGAAACTGGCCTATTCGTTTTCGAGAAAGTGGCGAAATCGACCGAAACCGCAGTTCATTCGTTTCACGATCGCGCTGATCGCAGTCCAGGCGGAGCTTTCCGGTCGAAATCGCGACGACGACCTGGCGCAACTGAAGTCGCTGCTCGGCAGTCTCGACCGGATCATCTGGACACCGGCGATGGACAGCACGCTCGACACGCTGACCGAGACGGCGAAGGCGACCGGTCTCGTCGAGCCCCCGTACGCGGATCTGTTCCGCCAGACGTTCCCGCATCTGGTCCGGAACATCCGGCCCCGGCTCGGGAAGGCGCTGCGGTCGCTGGCGGACTTCCCCCATGCCGAGGGGAGATCCCCGTTCGACGCGCTGCTCGAACTCAACCGGCTCGCGCACGGCAGCGCCCGTGACGCCAAGGCGGTCACCGAATGGCTGATGGCGGCGTTCCTCGGCGACGTCCGGGAGAACCATCCCCGGATGGCCAAGCCGGAGGAGAAGAGCCCCTGTACCTGCGACATCTCGTTGCAGCGCAGGCACTGGCACAACTGGGTGGTGGTACTCGACGACGTCGACCACCCCGGCGGGACCGAATTCCTCGCCGATCTGATCGCGGCCCGGGAACGGCACGCCGTCCAGCATCCGAACGACCGCGAGGCCCACGACGCGCTGCTGGTGATCGCCACCAGCGGGCGGTGGCACGACGACTGGGGCACCGCTTGGCTCGCGCCGTGGAAACCCGCGTCCGGCGCCCCACCCGCCGTCCGGCCGATGGTGGACTGCGAGGAGGCTTCCTACGACGACTGGGCGAATCCGGCCAACGGCGCGCTCGACTCGGCCTACTACCCGGTCCGGATCTCGCCGCAGTCCATCGGACGGATCGCGCGGATCCTCGATTCGGGGGCGCGGACGCCGAAGGTCACGCTCGCGCACCGGGCGACCGGCGGGCTGCCGTCGGCGGTCGAGCAACTCGCCGGGCGGTTGCGGGCGAGCGACGCGCGCGAGGGCGATCGGGACCTGCTCACCACCGATCCGCGTGGCGAGCAGGATCCCTGCTACCGCAGGCTGACCGAGCTCGCCTTGACCGAACACCTCGACGACGTCCACGTCGACGACTTCGTGACCGCGGCCCCGTTCGCGACCGCGCCCTGGCTGATCCCGGACGCGGCGCAGAGCCGGATCGACCAGCCGCACGTCGGGCGGATCCTGACCGAACTGCGCACGTCGTTGTGGGTGACGGCGAAGAACTCGCCCGGTTCGACGACCGACCAGGCCGCCCTGCACCCGTGGATCGCGGCGAACCTGGTGTCCGCGCTGGCCCGCCGCGGTGACGGGGACGGGCCGACCTACACCGACCAGTTCAAGGCGCTGCGCGACGATCCGGACACCGCACAGGATCCGGTGCGCCTGGCCTACTGCAATCTCGCACTGGGCGACATCGGCGAAGTGGTCACCTTCTTCGAGCGCGAGTTCAACCGGATCCCGCACGCGGAGTGGATCGCGAAGCTCGAACTGGTGCTGAACGCGCCGGACGATCTGCCGCCCGAGCGGGATCACGCGGAACTGTACGAAGAACTCGTCAACCTCGACAACGCGCGATGCCCGGCCGGCCGGTCCGAGATCCGGAACAACGTCGCCCGGCTCATCGCGGCGGGCTGGCTGACCGCCAACCCGTTCGCGGTCCGCGGGCAGGCTCAGCACCAGGTGATCGCGAACGCCTTCGCCGCGCTGGCCACCACTTCGCACCAGCCCGACGTCGGCGCGCTCGTGTCGGCCAAGGAAGCCGCCCGTCGCGGCGAATTCCCCTGACCCGGAACGGAACTCCGTCATGTCCTGGCTCGATTCGTTGAGAACACGTATGTCCGCGGCCCGTGAACGCGCGGCGACGGGGCCCCCGGTGCGGCCGCGCGGCTGGGCGCACCGCCATCGGGTGCTGCTGATCGCGATCGCCGTCGTGCTGCTGGGCGCCGCGCTGGTGTCGATCAGTCCGTGGGAGTCCTGCGGTCCCGGCCTGCGCGCGGTGGACGCGGACGAGGAGTCGATCGGCGCGTCGTACGTCTGCGTCGGGCTGAACCTCGACTCGGGTCCGATGCGGGAGAACGATCCGCTCGACCCGCTGGAGAAGCTCATCAAGGGCCGCAACGAGATGGCGGGCGAGAACTTCAAGACCATCGTGGTGCTGGAGAACCTCGCGCCCGATCCGAAGGTCGACAGCCAGCCGTTCCCGTTCGTCCGGCGGGAGATCCAGGGCGCGATCACCGCCGCGTGGCCGAAGAACGGGCCGCCGGGGATCAAGCTCCTGCTGGCCAACTACGGGAGCAACGCCGAGCACTGGCAGGTCGTCGCCGAGGAGATCGTCGCCGCGGCCGCCGCCCAGCGCATCGTGGCGGTCACCGACATCGGCATCAGCACGGAGAGCAGCCGGGCGCTGGTGGCCGAACTGTCCAAGCACGGGATCGCCACGATCGGCGCGACCGTCACCGCGGACAACATGAACATCGATCCGAAGGGCGTACGGATCGACAACTTCTTCCGCGTGGGCCCGACCAACACCGACGAAGCCCGCGCCGCGGCCGGATACATCGCCGCGCACGGTTTCAAGCGGGTGATGATGATCCAGGGCGTCAGCAAGGAGGACACCTACGCGACCACGCTCGCCGAAGCCTTCCAGAGTTCCTCGAAGGTCCCGGTGATCTTCACGAAGACCTACGACGTCAAACCGCTCACCGACACCTCGCGCGAGGCGTACCTGCGAGGGCTGTTCAGCAGGTGGCACAACGACATCTGCGGTGCGAGACCCGACCTGATCTACTTCGCGGGCCGTGGACTGGACCTCGGTGCTCTCGTGGCGTCGCTGGCGGGTGACGGCGCCTGCGAAGGGCTCGACACGGTGACCGTGATGACCGGCGACGACGCGAGCACGCTCGCCGGGAAACCCTTGCAGCTGAACAAGGACATCAGCGTCCGGCTCCGCTACACGGCGCTCGCGTATCCCGACCAGTGGGATATGTTCACCGCCGATTCGGCGCATCCGACGTACAAGAAGAATTACGACAACTTCGTCGCCGAATTCACCGGTACCCACGGTTTCCCCAAGGCGGAACTGTGGGACGGTGCCGCGATGATCGAGCACGACGCGGTCGCTGCGGCCGTCGAAGCCGCGGTGCAGAACGTGTCGTCGGATCCGGTTTCGGTGCCGGACGTGTTGCGCAGTATCGACTGCAACTCCCCGGTACCCGGCGCGACCGGGTTCGTCGCGTTCGATCAGGCGACGGGGAACCAGCTCGACAAGGCGCTGCCGATCCTGTCGATCGACCCGGACGGTTCGGTGCATCCGGTCGATCTGGTGTGGTCACGGGGACGGCCGCTGAACACGAAGGCGGACTGCGGTCGCTGATGCGGGTCGTGAGTGGCGATTCGGGTTAGAACCCGAATCGCCACTCACGACCACCTGTACCGAGGGCTCACCCTGCGGACTGACACCGGTGGGGAACGGAAGTCAGCCGGTGTAACCCGCGACGATCTTGGTGTAGTCGTACTTGCCCTGCGAGATCCCCGCGCAGTTGTTGCAGTCGCGGTTGACCGCCCAGAACGACAGCCGGGCGAGATGTTTGCTCGCCGCGTAGTCGCGGATCGCGCGGAAGTCGGCGACGCTGACGGTTTCGCCCGCCACGTCGGTCTTCCCGTTCATCGACGAAAGCCCGCTGCGCCGGTAGGCCGCGTCGTCGCTCAGGCCGAAGGTGGATTTCACGACGTTCTTCAGCCCGTCCACGGCACTGCGGGTCTTGCCCGCCATGTCACCGCCGCTGGAGAAGTCGAACGGCATGACCGACCACGCGTCGACCCCCGCGCCGAGCGCCTTCGACTGGGTGATCAGCCGCTTGCCGTGCGAGTTGGGGCCGCCGACCTCGGTCGGGATGGTGATGACCACGCGCAGGCCGGGGTTCTTCTGCTTCGTGATCTTGACGGCGTTCAGGATCCGGTCCTGGACGGTGTAGTTCTCGAACTCGTCGGTGTTCTCGATGTCGAGGTCGATCGCCTTGAGCTTGTAGGCGTCGATGACCTTCTGATACGCGCCGGCGAGGGCCGAGGCGGTGCCGCATTTCGGGCCGAGCTTCGTCCCGGACCAGCCGCCGAACGACGGGATGACGTCGCCGCCCTTGGCCCGGATGTTGTTGATCAGCGTGGCGTCGGAGCCGGTGAGGGAACGGCTGCCGTCCCATTTCGGGTTGCAGCCGCCGTCGGAGAGGACGAACGCGAGGGTGAAGGCCTTGACGCCGGTGGCGTTCATCGCGGCGATCGGGTCCGTCTGTCCCGACCACTGGTACAGATAAGGCGAGGCGAGCACCGGATCCGGGGCCGCCGAGGCGACGGGGGCGAGGCCGACGGTCGTGGCGAGAGCGGCGCCCGCGGCGGTGGCCAGTGTCGCCCAGCGTCGTAGCGATTTCATAGGTCCTCCAACTGGTACGCGCGCGGCGAGGCGCGCAGGTGTGGAGCACCTCCGTCTTGACGCGGCGTATCAACCGGGAGGGTGCGCTCACTCACGGTGGACTAGACCATTGAGGACTGTCAAGAATTCACCGGGAATCCCGGCGGAAACGACCGACCTTAGTAGGGGGGTGATGACCCGGAAAGCGGATCGACACCACCGCGATTACCGGCTAGTTTGCCGAAATGGTGGGGGACTCCCTGATGGCGACCGGAAGCCGCGGCCGGAGAGACCGGCTCGCCGCGCCGCGGCGGATACTGGGGTCCTGGAGCCTGTGGGAACTACCCAGGCGGGGCCTGATCGGGTACCTGCTCCTGGTCGACTTCGCCGCTTTCGCCGCCACCGCCTACCTCTTCGTGTTGCGGCCGCCCGCGCCGTCGTCCTTGCTCCCGTTTTCGGCTCTGCTGGCCGGAATGATCCTCAGCTCGGAGCTTTCGCGACCGGTCGAGCGGTCCCGTGCCGACACCCGGCTCGGCGCCGGACTGGACGCGGCCTGGATCTTCGCGGGAGCTTTGCTGCTGCCGCCCGCGTTGGCCGCGGTACTCGTCGCCGCTTCGGCGGGCTACCGCTGGTTCCGGATCCGGCGCGGGATTCCCCACCGTCAGGCGTTCGCGGCCGCCGCCACGATGCTTTCGGCGCTCGGTGCCTCGATCATCCCGGTCCTGCTCGGCGCGCCGCCGTTCGCCGACGCGGCAAGGGATTTCGAGAGTTTCGCCCTGGTTTTCGCGACGGGACTGATCTTCCTGTCCGTCGACGCCGCTTTGGCCGCGCCTGCCGCCGAATTCGGGGCGGAACCGTCGGGGTTCGCCTTCGACGCGGCGATGGTCGCGTTCGGCTTGCTGCTCGCGTGGTCGGCGGCGGAATGGCCGTATGCCACCGTGGTACTCGCCGGGGCGCTCGTGGTACTTCACCGGGCCGGGACGATGCGCGCCCTGCGCGGCCACGCGGGTACGGACTCCGGCACCGGGCTGCTCACCGCGTCGTCCTGGTTGGACGGTGCGCGCACCCAGTTCGATCTGCTTCGTGGCCGTGGCGCGGATCTTTCGCTGCTGATGCTCGACCTCGACCATTTCGCCCGGCTCAACGACCGGCACGGCAGGCACGTCGGGGACGACGTCCTCCGTGCCGTGGCGGACACTTTGCGCGCCGAGGTCCGCGCGGCGGACCTGGTCGGCCGGTTCGGTGGCGAGGAATTCGTCGTCCTGCTGCCCGGTACCAGCCGGTTCGACGCGCACGCGATCGCCGAACGCATCCGGCTGCGGATCTCCTCGACGTTCGTCTCACTGGATGGGACGTTCGCCGGGGTGACGGTCTCGATCGGAGTGTCGTCGCATCCCGCCGGCGGCGAGACGCTCGACCGGCTCGTCGGCGCGGCGGATCAGGCGATGCGCGCGGCGAAGGGGGCCGGGCGCAACCGGACCGTCGTCTTCGAGGTCGAGAACTAGTCCGCGGTGGGGACGCCGATGTCCTCGAACCACAACTCCGGGTGATCCCGGATGAACTCGGTCATCAACGCGGTGCAGGCCGGATCGTCGAGCAGGGTGATCTCGACGCCGTTCTCCTCGAGCCAGCCGTGCCCGCCCTCGAACGTGGTGGCCTCGCCGATGATCACCCGGCCGATGCCGAACTGGCGCACCAGCCCGCTGCAGTACCAGCAGGGGGAGAGGGTGGTGACCATGATCGTGTCCCGGTAGTGCGGCCGCCTGCCCGCGTTCCGGAACGCGGAGGTCTCGGCGTGCATCGACGGGTCGCCGTCCTGGACCCGGCGGTTGTGGCCGCGGCCGAGCAGGGCGCCGGTGGTGTCGAAGAGGGCGGCGCCGATCGGGACCCCGCCCTCGGCCTTGCCGAGTTCGGCCTCTTCGCGGGCGACGGACAGCAGCTGCGCGGGATCGATCACCTGACCAACCTTACGGCTTGTAAGTGGCGTCAGGCCGGGCGGTTTCGCGTGACTGGACGGACGACACGCGTGATCAGACGGACGACACGCGATGGCGTCCCGGCCGCGAGCGTGTCGTCCACCTGATCACGCGTGTCGTCCGTCTGAGCACACGTGTCGTCCACTGGGTCACATGAAGGTGCCGACTCGACTCGGAAGCCAATGCGGACCGGACCTGTCCTGAATGTCTGCCAGACTCCCTCTCATGAAGCGAGCGAACCGATGACCACCGGCACGTCGGCCCGGCTGCTGAGGCTCCTCTCCCTGCTGCAGGCGCGGCGCGACTGGCCGGGCGCCGATCTGGCCGACCGGCTGCGGGTGGACGTCCGCACGGTCCGGCGCGACGTCGAGCGGCTGCGGGAGCTGGGATACCCGGTGCACGCCACGCCCGGCGTCGCGGGTGGCTACCGGCTCGGCGCGGGGGCCGCGCTGCCGCCCCTGCTGCTGGACGACGACGAAGCGGTCGCGGTCGCCGTCGGGCTCCGCACGGCGGCGAACGGGACGGTGTCGGGGATCGAGGAGACCTCGGTACGCGCGCTCACGAAACTGGAGCAGGTGCTGCCCGCCCGGCTCCGGCACCGGGTGACCGCGCTGAACGCCGCGATGATCCCGCTCGGCGGCGTCGTCCCGGTCATCGACGCGGCGGCGCTGACGGTCATCGCGTCCGCGTGCCGCGACCATCAGCGGCTCCGGTTCGGTTACCGCAGCCACAGCGGCGACGTCACCGAGCGCTACATCGAGCCGTTGCGCCTGGTGCACACCGGGCGCCGGTGGTACCTGGTCGCGTTCGATCTCGATCGGGACGACTGGCGGACCTTCCGCGTCGACCGGATCGACGGCGTCCCGGCGACCAGCTTCCGGTTCACGCCGAGGGAACCGCCCGCCGAGGACCTCGCGGCCTATGTCTCCCGCGGGATCACGTCTTCGCCGTATCCGCACCAGATGGTGCTGCGGGTCAGCGCCTCGGCGGAGGCGCTCGCCGAGTACGTGTCACCGACCGCCGGGACGATCGAAGCCATCGACGAGCACACCTGCCGGGTCAGGGTCGGTTCCAACGACCTCTCCGTGATGCCCTACTACCTCGCCCACTGGGACGTGGACTTCGTCGTGGAGGAGGCACCGGACGAGGTCAAGGAGCGGCTACGCCTGGTCGCCGACCGCTTCGCGCGCGCGGTCGTGTGAGTCCGAAGTGGACCGTGCGCGTTTGGCGAGCAGGCCGATGGAACCGAGCGAGATCAGCGCCAGCACGATGATGTAGAGCGAAACCGACATCGACGTCCCGGTGGATTCCAGCAGCAGCACCATGATGAACGGCGCGAGTCCGCCGCCGACGACCGCGCTGATCTGATAGCCCAGCGAGGCGCCGGTGTAGCGCATCTCGGCGGTGAACAATTCGGCGAACAGCGCCGCCTGCGGGCCGTACATGATGCCGAGGAACAGCGACCCGACGAACGAGGCGATCACGAACAGCGGCAAGGACGCCGTGTCGATCAGCAGGAACATCGGGATCGCCCAGAGCGCGACCCCCGCCGCGCCGAAGGTGTAGATCTTGAGCCTGCCGATCCGGTCGGACAGTTTCGCCGACAGCGGGATGATCGCCAGCTGCAGCGTGCTGATCAGCAGGGTCGCCACGAGCACCGTGGTCCGCGACATGCCCAGATGACGGGTGGCGTAGTCGAGGACGCCGTTCAGCAGGATGTAGAAGGTGGCGGTGTTGACCATGAACGAACCGCCGGCCAGTAGCACCGTGCCCTTGTGGTGACGCAGGACGTCACGCAGCGGCGACTTGGCCCGGCCGCGTTCTTCGGCGGCGAGTTTCGCTTCCGCACGGCGGTATTCGGGCGTCTCGTCGATCTTGACGTGCATGTACCAGGCCAGTCCGAGCACGAGGACGCCGACCAGGAAAGGGATCCGCCACGCCCACACGAGGAAGTCCGACGGCGGCGCCACCTGCGCGGCGACCAGGAACACCGTGTTCGCCAGCACCACCCCGATCGGGACACCGAGCTGGACGAGACTGCCGTAGAGACCGCGTTTGCCGGGCGGCGCGTACTCGGTGGCGAGCAGCATCGCGCCACCCCACTGGGCGCCGACGGCGACCCCCTGCACGAGCCGGAGCAGCACCAGCAGGAGCGGCGCGGCGATCCCGATCGAGTCGTAGGTCGGCAGCAGGCCGATCAGCGTGGTCGCCGCGCCCATCAGCGCGATCGCCAGCACCAGCACGGGTTTCCGGCCGCGTTTGTCGCCGAGGCTGCCCGCGATGATCCCGCCGAGGGGCCTGGCGAGGAAGCCGACCGCGAAGGTGGCGAACGAGGCGAGGACGCCGGCCGCGGCGTTGGTGGTGGGGAAGAAGGTCTTCCCGAACACCAGGGCGGCGGCGATCCCGAAGACGAAGTAGTCGTACCACTCGACCGATGAGGCGAGTGCCGCCGCGGTCGCGGCCCTCCTGCGCTGGGAGACGGTGATCGTCGGTTCGGCGGCGGTTCCGGGGGCGTTCGGTGCTGTGTCGGCCATCTGGATGCCCTTCGCTCGGCGCTGCTGCGGCGATGCAGTCCGGGCAAGTTAACAACCGCTTAGTATGTGGTCAACGTCTCAACGGGTAATTCTAGATACCGACCAGTTGGTATGTCACTCTGGTGGCGGTATCGCCGCGAGAGGTCGATCAGTACTGGTCAGGAGAGTTTCGTGCCGAGCATGCGCAGTACCAGCTCGCTGTACTCCTGGCCCAGCTTCTTGGGGGTCTGGCGGGCCCGTTCGTTGTACCAGCGGGAGACGTCGACGCCGAGCGAGAGCACGGCGCGGGCCGCGGTGTGCGGGTCGCCGACGGTGAACACGCCGGCCTGGGCGCCTTCGGTGATGACCTCGCGCACGACCTGCTCGATGCGGCGGCGCAGTTTCGCGACGATCTCGAACTCCTCGTCGGGCAGCGCCTGCAGTTCGTACTGCACCACGCGGGCCACGGTGTGCCGCCGCGCGTGCCAGGCCACGAAGTCCTCCACCAGCAGCCGGATCCGCTCGACCGGGTCGGTCTCCCGTGCCACGACGCTCTCGACGAGGGAGAGTGTCTGCTCGTGGCCGTACTTCGAGATCGCGAACAGCAGCGCGGCCTTGGACGGGAAGTGGACGTACAGCGCCGCGGGGCTCATTCCCGCCGCGGAGGCGATGTCCCTGGTGGTGGTCGCGTGATAGCCGCGCCGCGCGAAGGATTCGACCCCGGCCAGCATCAGGCGCCGTGCCGTCTCCGGCTGGACGTCGGGCCACAGTTCGGCCGACAGCGACATGGTCATCCGCAGATCCTCCCAGACGCTCGAACCGGAGAGTGGGCTTGACAGCGCCTCCGGACCTTCCCATTGTAAGTGAGCGCTCGCTTAGTCAAGGAAAGAGGAGATCGACAGAGTGAACCACTCCTTCAAGGATCGCGTCGCGATCGTCACCGGGGCCAGCCGGGGTATCGGCCTCGGGATCGCCAAGGACCTCGTCGAGCGCGGCGCGAAGGTGTGCATCACCGCGCGCAAGCCGGAGCCGCTGGCCGAGGCGGTCGCCGAACTGGGCGGCGAGGCGGTCGCCATCGCCGTTCCCGGCAAGGCCGACGACGACGAGCACCAGGCCGAGGCCGTCGCCAAGACCATCGAGACGTTCGGACGGCTCGACATGCTGGTCAACAACACCGGCATCAACCCGGTGTTCGGGCCGACGCTGGACGTCGACCCCGGTGCCGCCGCGAAGATCTTCGCCGTCAACGTGCTCGCCCCGCTTTCGTGGACCCGCCGGGCGCGCGACGCGTGGATGGGGGAGCACGGCGGCGCGGTGGTGAACGTCGCGTCCATCGCCGGGCTCGGCGCGTCGCCCGGGATCGGGATGTACGGCGTCAGCAAAGCCGCGCTGATCCGGCTCACCAAGGAACTCGGTTTCGAACTGGGCCCGAAGATCCGCGTCAACGCCGTCGCGCCGGCCGTGGTCAAGACCAAGTTCGCGACCGCGCTGTACGAAGGCCGCGAAGAAGAGGTCTCGGCGCCGTACCCGATGAAGCGCCTCGGCGTCCCGGCGGACATCGCGAGCGCCGTGTCGTTCCTGCTTTCGGAAGAGGCGGGCTGGATCACCGGGCAGACGATGGTCCTCGACGGCGGCGTGACGCTGGCCGGTGGCCTGTGACCCCGTCCTTCACCGGATCCGGTGTCGTCGTCACCGGCGGGGGCGGCGGGATCGGTGCCGTACTCGCCCGCCGCTTCGCCGCCGAGGGCGCGCGCGTGGTCGTCGGCGACCTGAACGGTGATGCCGCGGCCGAGGTCGCGAAGGAGATCGGCGGGACCGCCGTCGCCGGTGACGCCGCGAGCGAAGCGGGTGTCGCGTCGCTGATCGAGGCGGCCCGCGAAACCCTCGGCGAGATCGACGTCTTCTGTGCCAACGCCGGGATCGCGCCGATGGGCGGCGTGGACGCGCCCGAGGAGGACTGGGCGCGGATCTGGGACGTCAACGTCATGGCGCACGTGCGCGCCGCGCGGCTGCTCCTGCCGCCGTGGCTCGAACGCGGCCGTGGGCATTTCATCTCGACGGTGTCGGCCGCGGGATTGCTGACCAGCCTCGGTTCGGCGTCGTACTCGGTGACCAAACACGGCGCGCTCGCCTTCGCCGAATGGCTGTCGGCGACGTACCGGCACCGCGGGCTCACCGTGCAGGCCATCTGCCCGCAGGGTGTGCGGACGGCGATGCTGGAGAACACCGGCCCCGCGGGCGAACTGCTGATGGGCGCGTCGGCGATCCAGCCGGAACAGGTCGCGGACGCGTTGTTCGAGGCCATCGCCGCCGACCGGTTCCTGGTGCTGCCGCATCCCGAGGTCGCGGACTACTACGCCGCGCGGGCCACGCAGACCGACCGCTGGCTCGGCGGGATGAACAAGCTGCAGCGCAAGGTGGAGCAGGTCACCGGCGAATGACCCCCGGGACCGCGCACGGTTTCGCCCTGCGCGGTCCCTTATGTTTCAGACGACTTCGTTCAGCTTCCCCGTCGCGACGTCGAACACGAAACCGCGGATGGAATCCTTCTTGGGAATGAACGGGCTGTTCTTGATTCGCGCGATCGACTGACGGACGTCCGCGTCGACGTCGCCGAACGACTCGGCGGCCCACGCCGGTTTGACGCCGACTTCCTCCTGAATGGATTTCTTGAAATCGTCGTCGGTGAAGGTGAGCATTCCGCAGTCGGTGTGGTGGATGAGGATGATCTCCTCGGTGCCGAGCAGGCGCTGGCTGATCGCGAGGGAACGGATCTCGTCCTCGGTGACGACGCCGCCCGCGTTGCGGATGACGTGCGCTTCACCTTCCTGAAGGCCGAGAACGCCGTAGACGTTGATACGGGCGTCCATACAGGCGAGCACGGCCACGTGTTTGGCGGGCGGCAAGGGCAGTGGTCCGGAAAAGCGCGCGGCGTAACCGGCGTTGTTGGCCAGGAGTTCATCGGTGACCGACATGGTCGTCCCCTTCCGGGTGGAGTACGACCGAGTGGACCGCTCGGATGCACGCATGCGCAACCACGCCCATGACCTGGGATCGGACCGGCTGAATCCGGCCGCCACGGCGTGTATCCACCCGGCGGTTGATCTTCGCCGCGGAATCGGCCACTGTGGGGAGGGGGTCCTGCTCGCGGTGAGGAAACACGATGAACAAGCGTTTCGTGGTCCGTGGGTTCGTGCTTGCCGCGGCCGTGGCCGGGTCGATGCTGACCGCGGGATCGGCGATGGCGAGCACCGCGGAACCGTGCGCGGCCGGGGCGTCGGGAGACGTCGCGGCGGCTTCCTGCACGCCGTATCGCAAGGTGAGTGAGGGCTGGAGCAGCAAAACCGCCTGCAACCGCGCCGGCAACGAGGGCGCGCAGGCGGGACGCTGGACCGGCTGGAACTGCAACCAGGCGCTGCGCGGCTGGGAGCTGTGGGTGCGCACCTGCACCGCTTTGGCGGCGGAGAAGGACGCGGTGACCACGCGCGAAACCGTCTGATTCGCCTCTGTCGCCCCGGACGCGTGTCCGGGGCGACCTAAGCTCCTTAGTACGGCGGGAAATCCGGCGGACGGCGTTCGTTCCAGCTCGCCAGGCCTTCGGGAAGTTCCGGGTGACCGAAGGATTCGAGCATCAGGGCGGTGGCTTCGCGGGCGGAATCCTCCAAGGAGAGCCCGGCTTCGCGAAGGACCTGCCGTTTGATGAGCGCCATAGAACGTGGCGCGCTGTAGGTCGCGAGTTCGGTGGCATAGGCCATTGCCCGCGCCGAAAGCTCTTCCGGCGGCACGACTTCCTGCACCAGGCCGTACTCGTAGGCATCTTCGGCGGTGAAGGTCCGGCCGGAGAGCAACAGATCGAGTGCCCGGCCGCGGCCGACGAGTTCGGGCAGCAGTTTCGCCACCCCGTATTCGGCGATGAGGCCCCGCCGCGCGAAGGCGGTGGTGAACTTCGCGCCCGCCGCGGCGAACCGGACGTCGGCGGCGCAGGCGATCACGAAGCCGAGCCCGGCGCAGCCGCCGTTGATCGCCGCGACCACCGGCACGTCGGCATACGCGGCGGCGAGGACGTCGCGGAACCCTTCTCGTTCCGGCGCGCCCGTGCCGCTGACGGAGATGTTCTCCAGCAGTCCCAGGTCCGCGCCGGGGCAGAAGGAGCGCCCGCTGCCGGTGACGACGACGGAACGGACGCCGGGATCGGCCGACGCCTCGCCCAGCAGCCGGCCGTAGCGGATCTGCATCGGCTGGTCCATCGCGTTGCCGCGGCCGGGTTTGTCGAAGGTGATCGTGGCGACGGCGCCGTCCACGGCGTAGCGGACCGTGCCCGCAGTGTCTACTTCGGACGGTGAGAGCTGATCGGTCACGTCGACCTCCTTGCGTCATCGACATACTAAGCGGATGCTTACGGGATCGTCGAGACTTGTCAGGGAGGAAACCTGCATGAGCCGGTACGAAGCGAAGCCGTGGCTGGCCGCCTACGAGGATCGGATGAAGGTGGCGGAGGCACCGAAAGCGACCACGGTCCTGGCGTCCTTCCGGCGGGCGGTCCAGCGCTCTCCGCAGGCCACGGCGATCGCCTACTTCGACGCCACGATGAGCTACCGCGAGGTCGACGAGCTCTCCGACGGCGTCGCGCGTCATCTGCTGGCCTCCGGTTTCGCGCCCGGCGACCGGCTCGCCCTGGTCCTGCAGAACATCCCGCAGTTCGTGCTGGCGTTGCTCGGCGCGTGGAAGGCGGGCGGGATCGTGGTCCCGGTGAACCCGATGTACCGCGAGCGGGAACTCCAGCACGTCTTCGAGGACGCGGGGGTGCGTGCGGTCGTCTGCTCGCAGAGCGGATGGAACCGCCGCATCCGCCCGCTCGTGCCCGGCAGCGACGTGACGATCGCGCTGACCACCAGCGAACTCGACCTGCAGGGCCGCGATGACCCGCGGGTGTTCGGCAAGACCGTGCGGGAGCCGACCCCCGGCGCCGCCGATCTGCTGACGGCGGCGCGGGCCGCGGCGGGGGAGCCACCCGCTGACCCGGGCCTCGGCCCCGACGACGTCGCGCTGATCAGCTACACCTCGGGCACCAGCGGGACACCGAAGGGGGCGATGAACACCCACGGCAACCTCGGCGCGAACGCGGCCGTGCTCAGCACGTTCAGCGGTCTCGGCGAGGGCGCCACGCTGTTCGGTCTGGCCCCGCTGTTCCACATCACCGGCATGGTGTGCGAGATCGCCTCCGCGATCGACATCGGCGGCACGCTCGCGCTCGCGTACCGGTTCGAGCCCGGCGTGGTGCTCGACGCCTTCCTGGAGCACAAGCCCGTGTACACGGTCGGCCCGTCCACGGCGTACATGGCGTTGATGGCCCATCCCGGCGTGAGCCGCGAGCACTTCGACTCCTTCCAGCTGCTGTACTCCGGTGGTGCCGCGCTGCCGCCCGCCGTGGTCGGCACGTTCCGCGAACGGTTCGGCCACTACATCCACAACGGCTACGGGCTCACCGAGACGACCGCGGGCTGCATCGTCGTGCCGAGCAGCCTCGAAGCGCCCATCGACGAAGCGTCCGGCACGATCTCGATCGGCTTGCCCGTACCGGGGACCATCGTGCGCATCCTGGGTGAGAACGGCGAGGAACAGCCGTTCGGGACGGCGGGTGAGATCGCCGTCGAAGGTCCGATGGTGATCCCCGGCTACTGGAACCGGCCCGAGGCGACCGAAGCCGTGCTGCCCGGCGGCAGGCTCCTGACCGGCGACATCGGCTTCATGGAGCCGAGCGGCTGGGTCTACGTCGTCGACCGCAAGAAGGACATGATCAACGCCTCCGGGTTCAAGGTCTGGCCGCGTGAGGTCGAGGACGTCCTGTACACGCATCCGGCGGTGCGTGAAGCGGCCGTCGTCGGCGTTCCGGACGCCTACCGCGGTGAGACCGTGAAGGCCTACATCAGCCCGGCGCCGGGCACCACGCCCGACCCCCAGGACCTCGTCGCGTACTGCAAAGAACGCCTCGCCGCGTACAAGTACCCGCGGGTGATCGAGGTGCTCGACGAACTGCCGAAGACGGTGAGCGGCAAGATCCTCCGCCGCGAACTCCGGGAGAGGGGCTGAGCGGGATGGCGCAGGTCGAAACCGTCCGCGGGTCCGTCGACACGGCGGTTCTTCGAGCATGCGGGCGGGTATTGACCGCGTTCGTGCTGGGGCCCGCGGTCAGCTTTCGGGCGGGGTGGTCGTGAGTGGCGATTCGGGTTCTAACCCGAATCGCCACTCACGGACCTGCGCGGCACCGCACTCGCGTGATCGGCGCCGGAACACCGAGTGCGGCCTCCAATCACGCGAGTCACGTGCCTGATCACGCGATCTCGAGTGCCTTTTCCCGTGCGTCGACAAACCGGCCGGTATGCTGAGTGTCCGCACGAGAAGGAGCCGGTCATGACACGAGCGACCACCCGGAAGGCCGAGGCAGGCGGCGAAGACCAGGCCGCCGTCCCGCGCCGTCTGCTGTCGCACGCCACGAAGCTCTTCGCCAAGAAGGGTTTCGACCGCACCTCCGTGCAGGAGATCGTCGAGGCGGCCGGCGTCACCAAGGGCGCGATGTACCACTACTTCGGCTCCAAGGACGACCTTCTCTACGAGATCTACGCCCGGGTGCTGCGCTCGCAGACCGAGCAGCTGGAAAAGGTGGCCTCGAGCGAGGCGCCGCTGCGGGAGCGGCTGCGTTCCGCCGCCTCGGACGTCATCGTCAGCACGATCGACAACCTCGACGACAACACGATCTTCATGCAGTCCATGCACCAGCTCAGCGTGGAGAAGCAGAAGGCCGTCCGCGCGGAACGCCGCAAGTACCACGAGCGGTTCCGCACGCTGATCGAGGAAGGCCAGGAGTCCGGCGAATTCCGCGGGGACAAACCGGCCGACGTGATCGTCGACTTCTTCTTCGGCTCGGTGCACCACCTCGGTTCGTGGTACCGGCGTGGCGGCGCGCTTTCGGCCCGCCAGATCGGCGACCACTTCGCGGATCTCCTGCTGGCCGCATTGCGGCCCGAGTAGCGCCCAGCCGCTCGGCGGGGTCCGACCGTTTCCGGGCGGACCCCGCCGGGTGGATCAGGCCGGCAGGTCGATCAGCGGCGCGAGAGCCGCGCGATGCCGTCCAGGAGTGCCCAAGGCGATCTCGTCGCTCTTCGCGCGCTTCAGGTACAGGTGCGCGGGGTGCTCCCAGGTCATGCCGATCCCGCCGTGCAGCTGGATCGCCTCTTCGGCCGCGTGGACGGCGATGGGGGAGTTGCGGGCCTGTGCCACCGCGACGGCGATCGCGATGTCGTCACCGGAGGCCAGGCAGTCGGCGGCGTATCGCGCGGTCGCCCTGGCGTTGACCAGATCCGTGTACAGGTTCGCCAGCCGGTGCTTCAATGACTGGAAGGAGCCGACCTGACGGCCGAACTGGTAGCGCTCCTTGAGATAGCGCACCGTTTCGGTGAGCGCCCACTCGGCGATCCCGAGCTGTTCCGAGGCGAGCAGACCCGCCGCGGTCACGAGTGCCGTGTCCAGCGCGGACGCCGCCGTCGAGGCGTCGGCGACGCGTTTCGCGGCCGCGTTCTCCAAGGTCACGTCGGCGATGCGCCGGGTGAGGTCGAGGGAGATCGCCTCGGCGACGGTCACCCCCGCCGACGCCGCGTCGACCGTGTACAGGCCGGGACCGTCGGGTCCCACCGCCGGGACGACGAGCAGTTCGGCCACCGAAGCGTCGGCGACGCTTCGGACCCGGCCGCTAAGCGTGCCGTCGGCCGCCGCGGTGACCGCCGAGGGGAACTCGGCGCCGGGCGCGGTCGACAGCGGCACGGCCAGCGCGCCGATGAGCGTGCCCGCGGCCAGTTTCCCGAGCCGTTCGGTCACTTCCGCCTGTGCCGTGTCGGTCGCCAGCAGGGCCGACGTCGCCAGGACGGCGCTGCCGAGATAGGGGACCGGGGCGACACTGCGCCCGAGCTCCTCCATCACGACGGCGACTTCCCGCGCCGAAGCGCCGTGCCCGCCCAGCGCCTCCGGGACGGCGAGACCCGCCGTGCCGAGGTCGGCGGCGAGCGTGCGCCACAGCTTCAGGTCGTACGGTTCGGCCGTCTCGGTCCTGGTGATCAGGGCCGCCGGTTCCGCGCGGTCCTTGAACAGGTCACGGACGCTGGCGCGAAGGTCCTCTTCGACCTCGGAGTACAGCAGGTCGCTCATCGGGGCAGGTCCTTCCAGGCGACGTCCTTGTCGATCCGCGGCTCGGACGGCAGCCCCAGCACACGCTCGGCGATGATGTTGCGCAGGACCTCCGAGGTGCCGCCCTCGATGGAGTTCCCCTTCGCGCGCAGATAGCGATAGCCGGCTTCGCGGCCGAGGAAGTTCACGCCGTCGGGGCGGCGCATCGTCCAGTCGTCGTAGCGCAGACCGTCTTCGCCGAGTAGCTCGATCTCCAGCCCGGACGCGGCCTGGTTCAGCTCGGAGAACGCGACCTTGACCGCGGAACCCTCCGGCCCCGGCGCGCCCGCGGCGAGCTGCTGTCGCAGCCGCGAACTCACCAGGCGCAGGCTTTCGCCTTCCACCCACAGCTTCAGCAGCCTGTCGTGCAGTTCGGACGTCCGCAGCTCCGGGCGCTCCCGCCAGACTTCCGCGACGACGCCGACCATGCCGCCGTCACGCGGGAACTCGGTCCCGCCGATCGCGACCCGCTCGTTCATCAGCGTGGTCTGCGCGACCTTCCAGCCCTCACCGACCGCACCGAGGCGGTGCGCGTCGGGAATGCGGACCTCGCTGAGGAAGACCTCGTTGAATTCGGCCTCCCCGGTGATCTGCCGCAGCGGCCGGACCTCGACGCCCGGCGCGGTCATGTCGCACAGGAAGTACGTCATGCCACGGTGTTTCGGCACATCGGGATCGGTGCGGGTGACCAGGATGGCCCACTGCGACTTGTGCGCGCCCGACGTCCAGACCTTCTGGCCGGTGACCACCCAGTCGTCGCCGTCACGCACCGCGCGGGTGCCCAGCGCGGCCAGGTCGGAGCCGGCGCCGGGCTCGCTGAACAGCTGGCACCACACCTCGCGTTCGGTCCACAGTGGACGCAGGAAACGCTGGTGCTGTTCCGGCGTGCCGAAGGCGAGGATCGTCGGCGCGGCCATGCCGAGACCGATGCCGATCCGCCGTTTGTCGTTGTCCGGCGCGCCCGCCGCGGCGAGCTCTTTGTCGACAACGGACTGAAGGGAGCGGGGCGCGTTCAGCCCGCCAAGGCCTTCGGGGAAGTGGATCCACGCCAGCCCGGCGTCGAACCGCGCGTCGAGGAAGTCCTGACGCGGCGTGCTTTCCGGCGGATACGCGGCCAGCAACTCGGCCACGCGCCGTTTGAGATCGTCCACAGTGGTCACTTCGAAGCCTCCCCGCGGTACTTCTTCAGCTCACGGTGCGCCAGCGAACGCTTGTGCACCTCGTCCGGGCCGTCGGCCAGGCGCAGCGTCCGCACCTGCGCCCACATCTCGGCGACCGGGAAGTCCTGGCTGACCCCGCCCGCGCCGAACAGCTGCACGGCCTTGTCGAGGATCCATTCGACGGTGATCGGGGTGGAGATCTTGATCGCCTGGATCTCGGTGTGCGCGCCCTGGTTGCCGACCGTGTCCATCAGCCACGCGGTCTTCAGGACCAGCAGCCGCTGCTGCTCGATCTTGACCCGCGCCTCGGCGATCCAGTCCTGCACCACGCCCTGTTCGGCGATCGGCTTGCCGAAGGTCTCACGCGAGAGCGCCCGGCGGCACATCAGTTCCAGCGCGCGCTCGGCCATCCCGATGGCGCGCATGCAGTGGTGGATCCGCCCGGGCCCGAGGCGTGCCTGCGCGATGGCGAACCCGTCGCCCTCGCCGGCGATGAGGTTCTCCGCCGGTACGCGGACGTCCTCGAAGAGCACTTCGGCGTGGCCGCCGTGGTCCCCGTCGGTGTAGCCGAACACGTGCATACCGCGTTTCACGGTCATGCCGGGGGTGTCGCGGGGGACCAGGATCATGCTCTGCTGCTTGTGCGCGGGCGCGTCCGGATCGGTTTTGCCCATCACGATGAAGATCTTGCAGTTCGGGTTCATCGCGCCGGAGATGTACCACTTGCGACCGTTGATGACGTATTCGTCGCCGTCACGCCGGATGCTGGTGGCGATGTTGCGCGCGTCGGAAGAGGCGACGTCGGGCTCGGTCATCGCGAACGCGGACCGGATCTCGCCGTCCAGCAACGGTTGCAGCCACTGCTTCTTCTGCTGGTCGGTGCCGAACATGGTGAGCACTTCCATGTTCCCGGTGTCCGGTGCCGCGCAGTTCACCGCGGTCGGCGCGAGCCGGAGACTGCGGCCGGTGATCTCGGCCAGCGGCGCGTACTGCAGGTTCGTCAGGCCCGCGCCGTGGTCACCGGGGAGGAAGAAGTTCCACAGCCCGCGTTTACGGGCTTCGGCCTTGAGTTCCTCGACGATCGGCGGCTGCGACCACTCGCTGTCGCGCTCGGCCAGCTGCCGCTCGAAGACGGCCTCGGCCGGATAGATGTGCGAATCCATGAACTCGAGGAGTTTTCCCCGCAGTTCCTCGGTTTTCGCGTCGAAGGCGAAGTCCATCCCTATCCCTCTTCCTTGAGCGTTTCGATGCCGTGCGCGATCAGGGGAACGACGCCCGAGCCGATGCCGTCGAATCCGGCGCCGACGGTCTGTCCCTTGCTGTAGCGGAGGTGGATGCCTTCCAGGATCACCGCGAGCTTGAAGAACGCGAAGCTCACGTACCAGTCGAGCCGGGACACATCGCGGCCGGAACGTTCGGCGTACCGCGCGATGACCTCGTCGTTGCGCGGGTAGCCCGGCGCCGAACTGGCGTTGGACACGAACTGCAGGGAGACCTTGTCGCGTTCGGCGTAGGCCACCAGCAGTGCGAGGTCGGTCAGCGGGTCGCCGAGGGTGGACATCTCCCAGTCCAGCACCGCGGTGATCCGGTCGTCGGCGTTCACCAGCACGTTGTCCAGCCGGTAGTCGCCGTGGACGATCGACGGTTCGCCCGATTCCGGCACCGACGAGGCGAGCCGGTCGTGCAGTTCGTCGACGCCCGGCAGGTCGCGGCTGCGATTGCCGTCGAGCTGCTTCTTCCAGCGCCGCAACTGGCGTTCGAGGAAGCCCTCGGGACGGCCGAAATCGCCCAGTCCCACCGATTCCGGCTCGACGGCGTGCAGCGCGACCAGGGTGTCGACCAGCTCGTCCGCGATCGCCTTGGTGCGGGCGGGACCCAGCGCGGCCAGCTCGGTGTCCGAACGGAAGGGCGTGCCCTCCACGAACTCCATCACGTAGAACCGCGAGCCGATGACGCCGGTGTCCTCGCACAGCAGCACGGTTTCCGGCACCGGGACCGCCGTGCCGTGCAGGCCGGAGATCACCCGGTACTCGCGGCCCATGTCGTGCGCCGTCGGCAGGACGTGGCCCAGCGGCGGGCGGCGGACCACCCAGCGGGACCGGCCGTCACCCACGATGTAGGTGAGGTTCGACCGGCCCCCTTCCACGACCTGGCCGCTCAGGTCGCCCTGGACGAGACCCGGCCGGTGCTCGTCCAGATGGGCCTTGAGCCTGGTCAGGTCGAGGCCCGGCAGGTCGGACTGGTTCATGGTGCCTCCAGCGTCTCGCTTTCCGATAACAGTACCGACCAGTCGGTATGTCAGGTAGGGCTGGTCCGGCGAGGTGCCGGAGGTCACTCTCTCAGGCGATCAGGCGGACGACCATTTCCGCGACGCACGCCGGTTTGGGCTCGCCGTCGATCTCGATCGTCCACCGGACGACGGCCTGCTTGCCGCCGGCGACGTCGGTGACCTCGACCAGTTCGGCACCCGCCCGGATCTTCGCGCCGACCTTGACCGGCTGGGGGAACCGGACCTTGTTCAGGCCGTAGTTGATGCCCATCTTGAGCCCGTTGACCCGGTAAAGCTTGCCGACGAAGCCCGAAATGAGCGACAGCGTCAGGAAACCGTGGGCGATCGGCGCCCCGAACGGGCCTTCGGCGGCCTTCTCGACGTCGACGTGGATCCACTGGTGGTCGTCGGTGGCGTCGGCGAACAGGTTCACCCGTTCCTGGGTGAGCGTCAGCCAGTCGCTGTAGCCGAAGTGCTCGCCGACGGCGTTCTCGAACTCCTGCAGGGAGGCGAATTCGCGCATGGCTCAGTCCTTCGGTCCGCCGGCGACGTAGATGACCTGACCGGAGATGAATTCGGCGCCGTCGCTCACCAGGAACGACGCGAGGTTGGCGATGTCGTCGGGGGTGCCGACGCGCTGCACCGGGATCTGCGACGCGGCCGCCGCCTTGAAGTCCTCGAACGACATGCCGAGCCGCTCGGCGGTCGCCGCGGTCATGTCGGTGGCGATGAACCCGGGGGCGATGGCGTTCGCGGTGACGTTGAACTTGCCCAGTTCGATCGCGAGGGTCTTGGTGAAGCCCTGCATACCGGCCTTGGCGGCGGAGTAGTTGACCTGGCCGCGGTTGCCCAGCGCCGAGGTGCTGGACAGGTTGACGATGCGGCCCCACTTCTCCTGCGTCTGGTACTTCTGCACCTCGCGGGTCATCAGGAACGAGCCCTTGAGATGCACGCCCAGCACCGAGTCCCAGTCCTGTTCGGTCATCTTGAACAGCAGGTTGTCGCGGGTGATGCCGGCGTTGTTGATCAGCACGGTCGGCGCGCCGAGTTCCTCGGCCACCCGGGTCACCGCGGCTTCGACCTGCGCGGCGTCGTTGACGTCCAGCGCGACACCGACGGCCTTGCCGCCCTCGGCGACGATCGCTTCCGCCCCTTGTTCGACACCGGCCTCGTCGAGGTCCAGCAGGCCGACGGCGAATCCGTCGGAAGCGAGCCGTTTGGCCACGGCCGCCCCGATGCCGCGGCCGGCGCCGGTGACGATCGCTACACGGGAGGGGTGTTCGGTCACGGGTGTTCTCCTCGTCGTCGAGTGGAAGTGCCGTCGAGTCTGCCGTACTAAGCAGTTGGTTTGTAGAGAAGTCAGGCCAGGAGTCTCGCTGTGATCGTAATCACGGGCGCCCGAACGGCCACTCCCGGCGAGCTGATCGTCCCGACATCTGGCGCGCCGACCTGCGCTTCCGCAAGCACGCTGAGGTGCCACATGCGCCCCTTGCTCACCTTCATTTACTGGGGCAGGGGTTTTACGCCGACCGCTGGGGCTGGTGGTGTTGCCGAGCCGTGGGTGGCGAGCGAGAAGTCCGTGGAGGCCTCCTTCCCTACCCTGAAGGTAGGGAAGGAGGCCTTCACGGACCTTCGGCCAACTGACCCCCACATTCAGTAGGTACCTAAGGAAGCCTTGGCCCTAACCGTCCGTACCACTCACGAGGCTCGGGTCAGCTCGCCCGTTTGCCCAGCACCTCGGTGATCAGCCGCGGCAGCTCGCCGCCATGCCACGAACTGGGCGAGAACCGCTCCTGCGCGATCCCTTCCCAAGGCTCGCCGTCGTCCAGCGAAATGCCTTCCTCGCGGGGAACGAGCACGCCGATCTCCTGCGCCGCGACACCTTCGCCGGCGAGCGTCTTCTTGGCGAGCTCGACGTCCTCCGGCCGCACGGCGACCACGAGCGTCCAGTCGCCCCAAGCCTGCGCGAGCTCGAACCGCCCGAGTCCCGACTGCGCGCAGACGTCGGCGAGCGGCTCGTCCAGCCGGATGGCCGTCGTGATCCGCGCGCCGAGGCCGTTGGCCCCGCACAGGGTCCGCACGGTCGGGAAAAGACCGTCCGAGACGTCCATCGCGGCGCGTGCCAGGCCCGCCGTGGCGAGCGCGTTCCCGGCGGCCACCTGCGCCATCGGCTTACAGGCACGCTCGCGGATCTCGGCGACGGCCGAATCGGAGAGCCGCGCCTGCTGTTCGACGAGCAACGCGTACGACCACAGGTAACCGGGCGAACCGACCAGCAGCAGACGGTCGTCGACCTCGGCACCGAGTCGCCCGAGCCTGCCGCCGGGGACGCACCGGCCGATCGCGGTGGCGGTGAGCTGCCGGACCGGACCGTCCCGGAGATCGCCGCCGACGACCTTGGTCCCGTGCTTCTTCGTGCAGTCGTCCACGCCGTCGAGAAGCCGCCGGAATTCGCCCGCCGTGGTCGTCTTCGGCAGGGTGTAGTTGACGACCAGGCCAAGCGGCGTCGCCCCGGCCGCCGCCAGATCGGACAGGTTGATCGTCGCCAGCAGCCATCCGGCGTGATACGGATCCGTTTCGCCCAGGATGGTGACCAGCGGCGTGGGACAGCTGTCGGTGGTGGCGACCAGATCGCCGCGAAGTCCCTCTTCGGCGTCGAGGACGGCGCAGTCGTCACCGAACCCGCGGACACCGCCGTAACGCGGCCGCAGGATGTGCTCCAGGATCGCGTGCTCGCCGAGGTCGCCGAGGCGGACGTCGTCGCCGACCGGCGAGAGTTCAGTTACGGCCGACATGATCCGCCAATCGGGACGGGGCCACGTTGTGGTCGCTGGAATAGTTGTGCGGCAGCGCGCCGTAGGGCTGTTCGCTTCCGGTCGAGGCGAACAGCATGAGGTTGCAGATCCGCGCTCCGGGGTGCAGCAGCACCGGATGCCGCAGATGGTTCACGATCTCCAAGGTCAGCACGGCGCCTTTCTCACTGCCGAAACCGGGGCTGACCTGTCCACAAAGGACGACGCTGATGCCGAGCCGCGCGTAGTCGCTCGTCCCGTCGACGAGCCCGGCGAGCTTCTCCGAAAGCCCGATCTTCTCCAGCGTCGGCGCGAGGACGACTTCGCCGGGTTCGACGCACAGCCGTCCTTCGGCGTCGGGTTCCTTCGGCCGGAGTTCCGGATAGGTGCTCCGGTCGGCGATGTCGACGGTCCCGGTCGATTCCAGCGCGAAGGCCTCGTGCCCGAGCCGCAGGCTGATCGCGGCGGGGCGGACGAGGGTCGGTTCGAACGGGGTGATCGTGAGCTCCCCGCTGCGGTGCGCCCGTCTGATGGCCCTGTCGGTCAGGATGCCGCGACGTGGCGCGGGCCAGTTCAGCGGCATGACGCCACCGCTTCCGCGACGGCGCCGACCAGGACACGGAAATCGGCCTCGGTCAGGTCGCCGTTGGGCTGGTCGTCGGATTCGCCCGGCTCGCAGTAGACGACGGTGGTGCTGGTGCGATGCGGCCCCTGGATCACCACCGTCGCGGTCAACCCGGCCGCGATCGGCCGCACGGTGTGCACGATTCCGGTGTCGCACGAGTAGACCTCGCCGAGCCGGACGTGCGGGGTCTTGTCCACTTCGAGCCGGGCCTCGCCGTCCGCGAGCAACGCGGCCGGGTTCGCCGGGTCGGCGCCGTAGCGGTACCGCGTGTACGGCTTCCCGCCGTCGGCCGTTTCGTGGAACTCGACCATGTGCAGGCCCTCACCCGCGACGATGGCCGAGGCGAATTCCCACCGATGACTGTGCGGATTGGACTCGCCGCGCGACGGCTCCGCGGATTCCGGCCAGACGTGGAGCCGGATCCGGAAATCGGGCGAGGCGTGGAGCACCATTTTGGCGAAACCGTTGGGATGCCAGTAGGAACGCTTCGCCGCGGCGCGGACGGCTTCTTCGTCACCGAGGATTTCTTCGAGCCACGAAAGGAAAACGTCGGGGGAGTCCTGGACCCGGCGCGCGACCGTGCGCAGCCAGGGAAGGTCGGCGTCACCGTCCGCCGGAACGGCGGCGAGGGTCGATGGCGGGGTGTCGATCATGGAGTTCCTGGGATTCCTGGAGGACTGAGCGGGGGCGCCGCGGCGGCGAAGGCGGCCGCGCGGAGCGCGGTGACGGCGTCCAGCGTCTGCCAAATGGGTAGGTCTCCGCTCTCCCAGGCCCAGAGCCCCTGGTCGGCGTCGTAGCGCTCCCAAAGGGTTCCGAGCGCCCGGTTGAGCCGGGGGAGTGGCAGGAAGGGGGCGGTGGCGAGCGCTTGGACGACCCAGGCGGAGGTGAAGTGCCGGATGATGATCCGGGTCGTTCCTTCACCGTCGGGGCGAGGCCTCTCTAGATCCTCTGCCACGCCATCGTCCGAATGGGACCGATCGATGAGCCATTGTGTGGCTTCGTCGGCCGCCTCACGGACGTCGTTGCGATCTTCACGGCTGCGCAGGACGTCCCGCAGGGCGACGACCGACCGCGCGGTGTGCACCACCGAAGCCTCCGGGGCGACGAGCCCGGCCTCGTTCTTCTCCGGCCACAGGAGTGAGCCGTCGAAGTCGAGCCGGGCCGCCAGGAGGGCGTCGATCAGCCGGTCGGTCAGCGGGGCGTCCGGCCGCAGCCGGACCGCCGTGTGCAGCACGGCGGACAACAGGTACGGACGGGTCCGGCTGTACGGGTCGATTTCCTCTCCGATCAGGAGCGACCCTTCGAGTTGTTTCAGTCCGTCGTCCGCGGACATGGTGCTGGTGCGGAAAAGCGCGTCCACCACCGACGCGGTGGTCTCCGGCCGCCTGCCGCCCGCGCGGCCCCGCCAGCCGTGCGCCGACTGGAGCCGGTAGAGATCTTCGGCGAGTGTATGTAGGCCGATGTAGGGATCGCCTACCATCAGCATGGTGTTGATCCCATAGGCGGTGCTGAGCGCCTTCGGCCCGGTGCTCTTCTGCAGATTGTGCCGCCAGCCCAGCGGTTTCCCGTGCTCGTCGCGGATCAGGCGCTCGGCGAGTTTGGCGCCGACGGTGTGGAACACCTGCAGCAGCGACCGCGAAGTGTCGACCACGCCGGCGTCGGCGACAAGGGGCGGGGCGGTGTGCTCCTGCGGCGATCGGGCCGCCTCGACCAGGGTGAACAGCGCGTTCGCGGCGCGGAAGTGGTCGTCGAGCTGGCGGGCGTTATGGGTCGACGGCAGGTATTTGCCGGTCTCCCACTGAGTCAGGTTCGCCCTGGTCACCCCGATGATCCGGGCGGTTTCCGCCTGGGTTTCCCCGGCGGCCTTGCGCAGCCGCCGTAGCTCACGGCCGACACCCGACGCGGTAACGGTTTCCGCATCGGGGCTTACCGGCCGCCGTCCGGCCGATGTAGGCTTCATGTAGGCACTAGACACAGGCTTACCTACCTTTAGTAGGCAAAGTAGGGCGGTGACTGAACGTGCACACAACGGGGAGAGTACAGCAAGCGAATCGGACCGCGCTGGCGCGTCGGTCAATGTCGTGTCACAACGTGCGAGTAGCCGAGTCCGGGCCTGTTCTTCCTGGTCCTGGGGTGCGTGACCCGCCCGGCCGAGAGGGCCGGTCCGGACAGGGCACGACCGAAGAGCAGATGCTGTCAGCCATCTGATCGTAACGCTGTGCATCCGTTTCGGTTCGCGTCGCCTGCGGGCCACACGAATGCCGGAGTAGGCGTCGTGTGTGCCGATCCGCGTCAGTGCTTCGCCGCATCGGGGGTGAACCTCATGTCCCACCACGAGAACCACACGGCAGCGCCCCGATCTTGGTTCGATCGACTTCTCGAACGCTTCCACGAATGGCTTTTCGCGTCCGGCGAGGACTCGAGAGCGGCCGCTCGTGGCTGGCAGGTGACCCGGGTGCCGAACAGCAGGCGCCGTGTCTACCGCGATCCCCGCTGGGACACCGTGCACGCGTGCGAACCGTGCGGAGGCACGGGGTGGTGGCCCTACGAGGACGCCGTTTGCCCGGACTGCGCCGGTGCCGGTGTCGTCCGCTCCATTCCCGCGGCGGCCGTGGCCGCCGAGCAAACCGCCGGACGGACAGGAGGAAGGTCATGAGCCGTTGGCAGGAACCCCAGGCGATCGCCGAGCTGGCCAGGGAGATCACGGTGGTCAGGAGGCCCAACCCGATCACCGCGCTTTACCACTGGCGGTACGAGATCGGCGCGCTCCTCGTCCTCCCGTACGCGCTGTTCTCGCTTTTCCAGGCGGCCGGCCCGATCTGGGGCGCGGTCGTGCTGTTCGGCGTCGCGAATTGGCTGTTCTACTGGAAATCGGCGCGACGGTTCCTCCGCGACCGGCTGCGCTCGATCGTCGTGCAGCACCGGCTGCGGACCGGATTCGCCCGCGCCCGGGTGTGCACCCTCGACGGCAAGCTGCCGGTGATCCTGTGGACCAAACCGCGCGGCGACGAGGTCGAGGTCACCGTGTTCTGCCCGGCGGGGGTCGGCTACGAGCGCATCGAGCAGCGGCGGGCCCTGCTGGCCGCGGCGTGCTTCGCCACCGACGTCCACGTGTACCGCCACCACAAACGTGCCAACGTGGTGCACCTTTCGGTGTGCACGGCGCGGTTGCGCAAGGACGCCGACGACGACGCCGTCGAGATCACGCCCGTGCCACGATATGCCGGGCAGACGGACGGTGCCGCCATTCCCCTTCCGGCGCCCTTCGCAGGAATTCCTCGCGCAGCACGGCGATGAACTCTTCACCGCGCGCGTCCGCGAGCGGCCGCATCGGCCCTGAACGGGTGTGCGCGGTGAAGAACGTGTCCGCGTCGGGGTGGACCATCGGGAACGACAGGACCTCGTCCCGTTCGAGCGTGGCGCCCTCCAACGCGGGGACGAGCGGGTTGCCCGCGGCCCGGTGAGCACGTCGAGCTCCGGAAAGGTCCCGCAGCAGGGAACGAGGACAGGGCCCTCGGGCAGCGCCTGGGCAGGGCGTGCACCGCCGCCGAGACCCAGGGCGCGAACCGCGGGACGTAGTAGGCCTCGTAGCCGTCGGCGGCTTCGTCCCAGGCGCGGGCGAGGCGTTCGGCGGTCAGGACGCGATCTCCAGGGCTTCGGCCTGCTCGGTCACCGGTGCGGTGACCACGCGCGCGGGGATGAGCAGCGACGCCAGCGCGACCAGTCCGGTCAGCGCCATCGCGCGTTCGACCAGCCCGAGGGGGATCGCCCGCCACCAGGGTTCGCCGCCGTTCATCGAGACCACGATCGCCCCGAGGATCACGCCGAACCAGGCCAGGGCCGCCACCGCGAGCACCCTGGTCACGGCGCGCCGCACGGGGGAGGAGGGAAAGACGGCCTTCGCCGCGAACCACACGGCCAGCGGCAGGCAGACGAAGGCGACGACGCTCGCGATCCGGTGCACCGTCCCGCCGGTGCTCGGCCCGATCGCCCAGTTGTTCTTGGGGAACGCCACGATCACCACCAGGCTCACCGTCCAGAGCGCGCAGAAGACCGATGCCGCGGACAGCGCGGGAAGGTGCTTGCGGCGGATCAGCGCGCCGAAGCCGATCGCCGAGCCGAACGCGACCAGCAGGACCGCGACGTCGAAGATCCACTTGTTCTCGCTGAGCGCGTACTCGCTGATGGTGCGGCGGACCGGGCTGATGTCGCTGGTGGCGGGAAGGACCTGCAGCAACAGGATCAGCAGCGCTCCGCCGGCGACGGAGACCACGGCGGCCAGCAGGGCCAGTGGCGACCTGGCGGTGACCTGGGGCGTCGTCATGGTTGAAAGGTAACCACCCAACCTGAAGGTTTTCTTAGGCCGACCTGTCGGAATCGACAGGAAAGTCCCATTCTACGGCGCGCGTGCCGGTGATCGTTCCGGCACGGACGGTGAGATCGTTGGGCCGAAAGAGGTGTAGACGACTTGTGGCGGGTCCCTCCGGCGGGGTCGCGGGTCTAGGGTCTCGCTACCGGTGACCTCACCCGGTCACCGGACTGTCCAAGGAGGTCAGTCTGTGGGGTATTCACCAAACCGGCGAAGAGCGGGATGGACCGCGGCGACCCTGGTACTCGCCGGGGCCTTCGTGGCACTTCCGTCGGCCACGACGGCGGGGGCCGCGGACAACGTGGTGCGGGCCGATCAGGCCGTGCCGCGTTCCTGTTTCGCCGCGCTGCAGAAGCCGGGTACGTCCGGCACCGATCGGCGCGAGTTCACGTCCACAGTAGACGGTCTGCTGCAGGCGCGCCTGGCGCCGCGCGGCGGCACCGAGGGCGACTGGGACCTCGCGGTCTTCGACAAGGCCACCGGCGCCGTGGTCGCCGCGTCCGCCGCGTTGCGCAGCCACGAGCTCGCCGAAGGCTTCGTGAAGAAGGACCAGAAACTGGTCGTGCAGACCTGCCGGTACGACGGCCGGACGCGCGACGCGGTATTGGGGGTCGACTTCCTCGCGCTCACGCCGCAGGGGACCCCGACCGGCGCCGCGCCCGCGCCGCAGCGCGCCGAACTGGTCCGGGTCGAGACGCCCGCCAAGCAGGACAAGGACAAGCTCCTCCGGCTCGGCCTGGACGTCACGGAGAAGGCCGACGCCACCGGCGTCGAGGTCGTCCTCGCCAACGACGCCGACCGCAAGACACTGGCGGACAACGGCTTCAAGTCGAAGGTGGTCGACGGAGACCTTTCGGCGCGGTCGATCCAGAACGCCAAGACCGACCGCGAGTACGCCGCGAAGACGCCGGGCTCCACCCTGCCGTCCGGGCGCACGAGCTACCGGCACCTCTACGACTACCAGTTCGAGGTCAAGGAACTGGCCCGTAAGAACCCCAAGATCGCCACGGCGTTCACGCTGCCGCAGCCGACCTGGGAAGGCCGTGACGTCGTCGGTCTCGAGATCGCGACCGACGTCAAGAACATCGCCGACGGCAAACCCGTCAACTTCACCATGGGCGTGCACCACGCCCGTGAGTGGCCGGCGGGCGAGCACGCCATGGAATGGGCCCACGAACTGGTCAAGGGCTACACCGGCAACAACCCCGAGATCCGCGGTCTGGTCGGCCGGACGCGCAACATCATCGTGCCGATCGTCAACCCCGACGGCTTCGAAATCTCCCGTGAGGCCGAGCCCAAGGGCGACTTCTCGCGGTTCGACTACGAGATGAAGCGCAAGAACTGCAACGTCAACGACTCGCCCAAGGAGTTCGCGACCGGCGTCTGCAAGGCCAACCCCGGCGGCCGTGAACGCGGCACCGACCCGAACCGCAACTACGCGGGCTTCTGGGGCGGCGCCGGCGCGTCGACCCTGTGGCGCAGCGACACGTTCCGCGGCTCCGGCCCGTTCTCCGAGCCCGAGACGCAGAACATCCGCTCGATCGTGTCGAACCGCCAGGTGACCAACCTGATCACGCTGCACACCTTCTCGAACCTGGTGCTGCGTGTCCCGGGTGTCGCCGCCGTCCGCCCGCCGCTCGACGAGCCGGCGTACAAGGCGCTCGGCGACAAGATGGCCTCGCGCAACGGATACACCAGCCAGCCGTCGTGGGCGCTCTACGACACGACCGGGTCGACCGAGGACTGGTCGTACTGGGCCACCGGTGGCTGGGGCTTCACCTTCGAGATCGGCAACACGGAGTTCCACCCGCCGTTCGAGGCCGGTGTCGTCGCCGAGTACACCGGCGTCGCCCCCGCGGCCGGTGCCGGCAAGGGCGGTAACCGTGCGGCCTTCATCGACATGATGGCCAACGCCGCCGACCCGGCGGCGCACTCGACGCTGATCGGCACGGCGCCGAAGGGCTACCAGCTGAAGCTGCACAAGACCTTCCAGACGCCGACCTCCCCGGTGGTGCAGCCGGACGGCTCGACGAAGCCGCCGATCTACGTGACCGACGACCTGAACTCGTCGCTGTCGTCGACCGGTGGCCGGTTCGCGTGGTCGATCAACCCGTCGACCCGTCCCTACGTCGCGGGCCGCTACGGCCGCGAACCGCAGGGGCCGGCGCAGGCGGCGATCCAGGTCGCCAACCCGCCCGGGGTCCCGGCGATCAACACGAACTACCCGACCGACCCGGCTTCGGAGAGCTTCACGTTCCACGTGGACGGGCTCCCCAAGGTCGACAACGGGAAGTTCAGCGTCGACGTGAAGTGGGCCAGTCAGGACACCGACTGGGACCTGTACGTCTTCGACGCCGCGGGCAACATGGTGTCGTCGTCGGCGAACGGCGGGACCACGGAAGAGCACGCGATCCTGTACGACCCGCCCGCCGGGGACTACCGGGCCGTGCTGGTCAACTACTCGCAGGCGAACCCGTCCACTGTGGACGATTGGACCGGCGGTGTGTCGTTCCAGTCGCCCATCCCGCCGACCTACGGTCCCAAGGAGGCGTACCAGCTGACCTGTACGTCGCCGAAGGGCAAGCTCGTCGGGCTGGCGGACGTCTACATCGACCGCGGCCAGACGGTCGACGTCGGTGAGGTCTGCACCCGGTCGGCGCGCGCCAAGAAGGAGCGCTCGGGCCGGTAGTTCCTCGTATTGCGCGTGAAGGCCTCCTTCCCTCGGCTCAGCCGAGGGAAGGAGGCCTTCACGCGCGTACGCATTCAGAGGACGAAATGCGGAGGGGGCTAGACGGTGCCGACCACGCGGTCCCGTACGACTCGCATGGTCGCCGTGTCCACAGTGGACGGTTCCGCCGCCAGCCAGCCGCCGATCTCGTGCAGGAACTGCTCCGGCGTCATCGGCGGCGCGGGGGAGGGATCGTCGGGATCCGTGGTGATCTCACCGGTCCGGCTCGGGTACACGACCATCGCCCCGCGCAGCGTGACACCGGGCAGCACCCGCCGGAATTCGGCGAGGCTTTCGGTCAGTCTGCTCCCACCGCCGCGGAAGGCGCGGCCGTTGCGCAGCAGACGGTCGTCGTCATCGGTCTCGTAGTGACCCGGCAGCCACAGCTTCGATTCCACGAGCACGAGCCGCTTCCCGCACAGCACCGCGTGGTCGACGTCGGCGAACACCGAGTCCGGCCACGAGAGGCCGTGGAAGATCCGCGCGCCGGGCAACCGGGTCAGATAGCGCTCGAGCATGTCGGCGGTGAGACGCTCGGCGAGTTCGTCGGTCTCGACGCCGGGGGTGCCGAACACGCGTTTCCCGCCGAACTCGGCGGCGAACCGGTTCTTGGCGCGGGAGGCGGCCAGATAGCCGCGCGCGAGCCGTTGCACCAGCAGGGCGGTGCCGGCGGTCAGGATCAGCCAGACGATCAGCGTGGGGGCCGAGAAGCCGACGCCGGTCAGCACCGGCAGCAGGACCAGCACCATCCCGCCGACCGCCGCCACCACGGGGGTGTGCCCGGGGCCACGACGGCGGCCGTGGCGCACGCGCTCGTCCTGTGCGGCGAATTCCCACCATTCGAGGTCGTCCGGATCGATCACGACCGGTTCGGGCTCGTAGCCCGGTTCTTCGCCGAAGCGGCGCCGCGGCCGCGGCCGGATCGGGGCGCGCACCGAGCGCCCGCCCGCGTCGTAGCCCGCACGCCGCATCGGATCGCTGAGCGTGTCGTAGGCCTCGCGGACCAGCTGGAACGTGAGGGCGGATCCGCCGGTGTCCGGGTGATGCGACTTCGCCAGCCGCCGGTACGCGGTCTTGATCTCGTTGACCGAGGCGGCCTTGCCCACGCCGAGCACCTCGTAATAGTCGACGTCGGGCACGGGCGGTTCACCTCCAAAGGGCCGGGCCGCAACACTATTCGGCCGCCGTCGCCGGGTCGCAACCACCTCCGCGGCGCGTCGGGGTGACGTCGCGGGCATACTGTTTCGCTTGTGGCGGAACGAGGTCCGCCTCCGCCGCGTCCTGGATATCGTGGAGATCGACAGCGTACGAGGAAGGATCGCGGTGGGAGAACCGGTCACGGGCACGGCCGCCGGGGTGCCGTTCACGGTCTTGCCGCCATCTGCCGAGGTCAGCGGACCCGCGCCGGTGGTGGTCGCCTGGCATATGATCGACGCGCCCCGCTCCGACGCGGCGTTCGCGGCCGCGTTGCCGCTGGCCGGGGTGCCGGCGTGGCGGGTGTATCTCGGAATGCCGTTGTGCGGCGCGAGAATGGTCGACGGCGGCATGGACGCGGTGGTCGAACGGGCCCGGCGGGACGCGATGCTCGCCTACGTCGACCCGTTCGTCCGCCAGGCGGCGCTGGAATTCCCCGCCGCGCTGGCCGAACTGCGTGAACGCTTCGGCTTCGACACGTCCCGCACGGCGGTCGCCGGCGGGTCGCTCGGTGGTGCGGTGGCGCTGACGATCCTGGCCACGCGGGAGATCCCGGTGCGCGCGGCGACCCTGATCAACCCCGCCGTGCGGGCGCGTTCGGTGGTCGGCTTGGTGGAAGGCCTGCTGGACCAGCCGTATCCGTGGAACGACGAGGCGGACCAGGCCGCGGATCGGCTCGACTTCGTCGCACGATCGGGTGAAATATCGGCGCGGGAAACCCAAGTTCCGCTGCTGCTCGTCTCCGGCGAGGACGACTATCCGTCGTTGCGCACCGACGCCGACGATCTGGTCACCGCGCTGCGCGAGCGGTACGCCCGGCCGGACGACGTCCAGTTGGCCAGGGTGGCCGGTCTCGCCCATCCGCTGGCGGAAGAACCGGGCATCGAGCCCGCGCCGCAGCTGCCGATCGCGAAACTGGTGGACGACACGGTCGCCGAGTGGCTGACGCGCCACCTGGGCTGACGCACGTCAGCAGCCGGGTAGCGGCGCCGAGCGGGGCGGGCCGAATTCGAGGCGCAGCTTGTCGGTTTTCGGGATCACGAACGCGACACCGGTCAAGGCCCGCCAGTTCGCCGGGAGGAAGACGTACTGGCCGCTGGACTGGAGCAGCAGCTTCAGCCCGGTGTACCGGTACTTGTAGGCCGATTCGGGGTCGGCGCATTTCACCTGCAGGACACCGTTCGCGGTGAGGTTGAGGCTTTCCGCGCTGTACAGGGTCGCGGCCGGTCTGGTCGCGATCACCCCGGAGGCTTCGAAGGCACGGCTCGTGCCGACGGCTCCCGAGTAGTCGCCGACCGCCCAGAAGAGGCCGATGCTCACCAGGACGTAGCCGGTCACCAGTTCCGCGACGCTCGACCGGGTGCTTCCCGTTCTGTGCGCTGTCCAGTGCCGCCAGGAGAACAGCACCATCAGGACCCCGATCGCGAAGCCGATCCCCGGCGCACCAGGCCGGTCGCGGAACGGTTCCGGGTCGAGGGCGATCGCGGTCGTGACGGCGAGCAGCGCGAGGCCGAGGACACCCGCGACGGGGGAGCAGATCCGCAGCAGCCGGGCCCAGGAACCCTCGCCTAGGCGGATCTTCAGGAACCGGGTCAGGACGAGGAACAGCAACGCGGCGCCCGCGGCGGCAGTCAGGGGCAGGAGCACCCCGTCGACACCGCGCCCGAAGATCTCGTCCGGTGTCTGGCCGAGCAGGGTGTAGTGCACGCGGAAGTAGATGAAGTACGTCTGCGTGTAGACGAGCCCGAAGTAGTAGAGCAACGCGGTGAGCAGCGTCGTGTTGGCCAGCACGGTGCCGACCAGCCTGAGCGCGTGCGACGGGCCCGCCGCGGATTCGGGCTCCGGCGGCGTGGGGGCGCGCAGGCCCCGGCGTAGTGGCCGCCGGGTGCTCATCCGCCGGTGGTTTCGCTCGGCTGCGAGCTTTCCGGCTTCGGCGGCGCCGAGCTTTCCTCCGTGGTCTCGGTTTCGCAGGCCCTCGCCCGGATCGTGATCGTCTTGCCGGGGTAGACCGGATTCGGGCCGATACTGCGGATGCAGTTCCCCTCGCCCACGACCACGACCGAGACACCGCATCGCCGGGAGCTCTTGCAGAGCCGTTCGAGGTTCTGCTCGATCGCGTCCTTGGCGGTGGCGGGGTCGGTGCCGAGCAGGTCGCTGTTGTACCTGATCGGGCTTCCGGGCACGACGCCGGGCGGAGGGGAGTCCTTCGTCGGGCCCGGTCCCGTAGGCGGCGCGTCGGACGACGCCGTCGGGGCCGTCTCGGTGGTGATCCCGCTGTCGGTCGTCAGATCGCCCGGCGCCGTGTCGCGGGGCGTGGACGTCCCGCCGCAGGCGGTCGCGAACCCGAGTGCGGCGATCGCCATCGCCGCGCTGAACAGCCGTTTCATGGACCTCACCGTCCTCGGAAAAGACGTCCTTCTGGGTAAGGACGCGGAACGACGAGCCCCTGATACGTCCCGCACTGGTCCATTCGGGCGTATTACCCGGGATTCCGCCCTTTCGGGCAATCCCGGGTGGACCGGTGCGCGACAACTTCGCCGCGTGGCCTTCCGACACGCCCGAAATTATGTTAAGAAACTTTACTAACTAACAGGGAGGCGCGTTTTGAGTTCATCCCCGCGGCCGGGGCTCGAGCGGAAGATCGGGCCGCTCCAGGCGACCGCCATCAACATGACCCAGATGTGCGGCATCGGCCCGTTCGTCACCATCCCCGCGATGGTGGTGACCCTCGGCGGCCCGCAGGCCATGTTCGGCTGGCTCATCGGCGCGGTCATCGCGCTGGCCGACGGTCTCATCTGGGCGGAACTCGGCGCCGCCCTCCCTGGTGCCGGCGGCACCTACGTCTACCTGCGCGAGGCGTTCGGCGTCCGCACCGGCAGGCTCATGCCGTTCCTCTTCGCCTGGAGCGCGGTGCTGTTCATCCCGCTGATCATGTCCACCGGCATCATCGGCCTCGTCCAGTACCTCGGATACCTGATCCCCGGTGTCGCCGACGACGGCGGGACGACGACGCTCGGCAAGGTGATCGGTCTCGGGATCATCGCCCTGATCGTGCTGGCGTTGTTCCGCAAGATCGGCGAGATCGGGAAGCTGACCACCGTCCTGTTCGGGATCATGCTGTTCGCCGCGCTCTCGGTGATCGTCGCGGCCTTCACGCATTTCGACGGCGCGCAAGCGTTCGCCTTCACCCCGGGCGCGTTCTCGTTCGACGGCGGCGCGTTCTGGGCCGGGCTCGGCGCGGGCCTGATCATCGCCATCTACGACTACCTCGGCTACAACACCAGCGCCTACCTCGGCGGGGAGGTACGCGACCCGGGCCGGACGCTGCCGCGCTCGATCATCCTGTCGATCCTCGGCATCATGAGCCTGTACTTCCTGCTGCAGCTCGGCGTCCTCGGCTCGGTCCCGCTGGAGGAGCTGAAGAACGCCACGTCGGTCGCCTCCACCGTGCTCGAACAGGCGTGGGGCACGGGCGCGGCCAAGGTCATCACCGTGTTCATCGTGATCGCCGCGATCGGTTCGGTGTTCGCGGGCCTGCTCGGCGGTTCGCGGGTCCCGTTCGAAGCCGCGCGCGACAAGGTGTTCCTGCCGGTGTTCGCCAAACTGCACCCGAAACTGAACCTGCCGACCGCCGGTGTGCTGACGATGGGCGCCATCGCCGCGATCGGCTCGCTGTTCACCCTGACCGCGGTGATCAACGCGGCGGTGACGGTGCTGGTGCTCATCCAGTCGCTCGCGCAGGTCGCGGCGATCGTGGTGCTGCGGCGGCGACGGCCGGAGCTGGAGCGGCCGTACCGCCAATGGCTCTACCCGATCCCGACGATCATCGCGCTGCTCGGCTGGGTCTACATCTACTTCTCCGCCACCTGGCTGTCGATCGGGCTTTCGGTGGGCTGGATCGTGCTGGGCGTGGCGGCGTTCCTCGCCTACGCGAAGGCGGAGCGCGTGTGGCCGTTCGGGCCCAAGGGGATTCAGGAATCGTTCGCGGGGGCGGCAGAGGGGAACGGGAAGTGACGGGGGAAGAACTGATCCTGGGGATCGACTTCGGCGGGACGAAGGTCGCGATCGGGCTGGCGGACAGAGCCGGGAGCCTGCTGGTCACCCGGAGGCTCGACACCGACGCGCAGGCGGGCGCCGAGCAGGTGGTGAGCCGCGCGCTCGCCGCGGCGCGGAAACTGCTCGCCGACGAAGGCGCCGCGGAACGGCTCGTCGCGATCGGCGTGGTCAGTCCGGGCATCGTGCTGGAGGACCGCATCCTGCTCGCGCCGAACGTGCCGGGCTGGGAGGAACTGCGGCTGCGCGAACTCGTCGCGGCCGAGTTCGAAGGCGTCCCGATCGAGGTGGGCACCGACGCCAAGGCGGCGGCGCTCGCGGAATGGCGTTGGGGGGCACTGGCGGACACCGATCCGGCGGTGTTCCTCTCGCTGGGGACCGGGATCGCCGCGGCGGTCCTGGTCGGCGGCCGGCTGCTGGCCGGCGCCAACGGCGCTGCGGGAGAGATCGGGTACAACCTCCTCTCGCCGCAGGACACCGACGGTTTCGCCAGCGGAGCGGCGCCGCTGGAGGAGGCCGTCGGTGGGCGTGGGCTGGGCGGCCGGGCGAGTGTGCTGCTCGGCCGCCCGGTAACCGCGGGCGAGCTGTTCGGCCTCGCCAGGGAGAACGCGCAGGCGAAGGAACTCGTCGGCGCCGCGCTCGACGAACTGTCGATGCACGTCGCGAACCTCGCGATCGCGCTCGACCCGCAGCGCATCGCCGTCGGCGGGGGGTTGGTGCGTTCGGCCGACATCCTGCTGCCCGCGCTGCGTGAGCGGCTCGCACGGGCCGTGCCGTTCCCGCCGGAACTGGTGTCGGCGAAATTCGACCAGGACGCGTCCCTGCTGGGCGCGATCGCGATCGCGCTGGACGCGTAGCGAGATCACCGACCGAAGCCGCCGGGCTTCCGCTAGATCCGATCTAGCGGAAGCCCGGCGGCTTTCTCGCGCCTGAGGGGTGAGGCGAGAGGAGGTCGGTCATGGACGTCAGTCCGCTGCGGGTCGCGGTGATCGTCGGCAGCACCCGCGAAGGACGGGTGGGGGACACCGTCGGCAAATGGTTCACCGGCCGGGCGGAACACCGGGACGATCTCGTCACCGACGTGCTCGACCTGGTCGACTTCGACCTGCCCTCCGGGCTTCCGGAGCATCCGACGCCCGACATGAAGCGGTTCGCGCGGCTGGTCGACGAGGCGGAGGCGTTCGTCGTCGTGACCCCCGAGTACAACCGCAGTTTCCCCGCGTCGCTCAAACAGGCGATCGACTGTGCCTACGACGAGTGGCGCGCGAAACCGGTCGGCTTCGTCTCCTACGGCTACCGCTCGCAGGGGCTTTACGCCGTGGAGCAGCTGCGCACGATCTTCACCGAGCTGCACACGGTGACCATGCGCGACACGGTGGCCTTCAACCTCCTCGACGGCACGATCTTCGACTCCGACGGGCAAGTGCAGGCCGTGACCACCTTGCTCGACGCGCTCGCCTGGTGGGGCCTCGCCCTGCGCGACGCCCGCGCCGCCCGCCCCTACGTCTGCTGAAAGCTTCTGAAAGGAAACGGAAAATGAGTGAACTGGCCATCGAAGCCTCGGGGCTGGTCAAGGTGTTCGGCGAGAACCGGGCGGTCGACGGGATCGACCTGAAGGTCCCGGCAGGCACCGTGTACGGCGTCCTCGGGCCGAACGGCGCCGGCAAGACCACCGCGGTGAAGATGCTCGCGACCCTGCTCCGCCCCGACGGCGGTGAAGCGCGCATCTTCGGCAAGGACGTCGTCCGCGACGCCGACGCGGTCCGGTCCATGGTGAGCCTGACCGGGCAGTACGCCTCGGTCGACGAAGACCTGACCGGCACCGAGAACCTGGTGCTGATCGGCAGGCTGACCGGGCACCGCAAACCGGCCGCCCGCGCACGGGCGGCGGAGCTGCTGGCGGCGTTCGGCCTCACCGAGGCCGCGGGACGGCAGGTGAAGAACTACTCCGGCGGGATGCGGCGGCGGATCGACATCGCCGCGAGCATCCTCAACACCCCGGACGTGCTGTTCCTCGACGAACCGACCACCGGGCTCGATCCCCGCAGCCGCAACCAGGTCTGGGACATCGTGCGCGCGATCGTGAAGCACGGCACCACTGTCCTGCTGACCACGCAGTACCTCGACGAGGCCGACCAGTTGGCCTCGCGGATCGCGGTCATCGACCACGGCAAGGTGATCGCCGAAGGCACCAAGGGGCAGCTGAAGGCGTCGGTCGGCGCGGGCGCCGTCCACGTCCGGCTGCGCGAGGCCGGCCAGCGGTCCGAGGCCGAGGCACTGCTCGTCCGCACCCTGGAGGCGCAGGTGCTCCTGGAGGCGGATCCCGTCGCGCTGACCGCCCGGCTTTCGGGCGAGAGCACCGAACAAGGTGCCGCCGAGCACGCCGCGCGCGCACTGGCCGAACTCGCCCGCGCCGGCATCGTCGTCGACACCTTCTCCCTCGGCCAGCCGAGCCTCGACGAGGTCTTCCTGGCCCTCACCGACCGCACCGCAACGCCTGAGGAGAGTGCAGCTTGAGCACCACGGCAGTCAAAGACAACGAACCCGTTCTCGCGGCACCGAAGGCGGAGGATCTCGCCGCCGTCCTGATCGCGAAGAACCGCCCACAGCGCCCGAGCGCGCTCTCCACTTCGGTCACCTTCGGGTGGCGCGCGATGCTGAAGATCAAGCACGTGCCCGAGCAGTTGTTCGACGTCACGGCGTTCCCGATCATGATGACGCTGATGTTCACCTACTTGTTCGGCGGCGCGCTGTCCGGCTCGCCGACGCAGTATCTGCAGTTCGTGCTGCCGGGCATCATGGCGAGCAGCATCCTGATGATCACGATGTACACCGGGATTTCGGTCAACACCGACATCGAGAAGGGCGTCTTCGACCGGTTCCGCACGCTGCCGATCTGGCGGCCGTCGGCGATGGTGGGCTACCTGCTCGGCGACATGCTGCGCTACCTCATCGCCTCGCTGGTGATTCTCGGCGTCGGGCTGATCATGGGCTTCCGTCCCGCCGGGGGAGTCGGGGGCGTGGCCGCGGCGATCCTGCTGCTGCTGGCGTTCTCGTTCGCGTTCTCGTGGATCTGGACGATGTTCGGCCTGCTGCTGCGCAGCGAGAAGTCGGTGATGGGCGTCAGCATGATGGTGCTGTTCCCGCTGACCTTCCTCAGCAACATCTACGTCAATCCGGAGACGATGCCGGGCTGGCTGCAGGCCTTCGTCGACGTGAACCCGGTGACCCACGTGGTCGCGGCGGTGCGCTCGATGATGGACGGGAACTGGGACGGTGGCGAGATCAGCTGGGTGCTGATCGCCGGCGCGATCATCCTCGCGATCTTCGGCACCTTGACGATGCGGCTCTACAACCGCAAGTGAACCGGGGGTAGGTCCCCTGGCGGCTCACAGCCGCCAGGGGACTTTTTCCTCGGGCGCGTAACGGCACGAAGAGCCGGTGGTGACCGACGCGCGCAGGTGCGCGGCCAGCGCCGGATGCTGCTCGTCGAGTTTGCGCAGGGTGTCGCGGATCCGGGCGGTGACCGTCTTGCGGGCGCGTTCGGCCTCGTCGCCGAGCCGCCGGGTGCGGCCGCCGAGCCCGGCCGCGGACCGCAGTTCGGCGAGCAGCGCGTCCCGTTCCCGGTCCAGCGCGGCGGCGCGCGCGTCCTGGCCGAGCCCGGTCGCGGTGTCGATCAGTTCGTCGAGTTCGTCCAGCCGCGCGCGGTACCGGGCCTTCGCCTCGGCGTCGAGGACGGCGTCCCCGCCGAGACTCTTCGCGGCGACGACCACCTCGCCGCCTTCGGGATCGAGCAACCGCACCGCCGTCACCTCCGAGCCCGGCCTGCCGAGCAGGAAATGCAGATCCCGCAAGCCTTTCGAGTCCGGAAGGTGGGTGGTGACGCCGTCGAAGCGCAAGGTCCACACGGTTTCGTCGCGGCGGAACTCGGCCATCGGCGCAGTCGGGGTCCGCGCCTCCTGCCGCGCCCGTGTCACCCTGGCCGCGACCTGTCGCATACCGAGCGCGGTGGCTTCTTCGTCCACTTCGGACAGCAGGCTCATCGCGGCCGTCGCGTCGCCGTCGAGGTTGCGGCCGGAAAGGGCGATCGCCAGCCAGGACTTGGCTTCGGCCGCCCAGACCGTCGCCCTGAGACGATCCGCGGAGACCGCGGCACCGCGCAGCCGGTCCACCGCTTCGTTCCACCGTTCCTGAGCGAGATCGAGCCTGCCGAGCCAGAGGTCGACCGGGCCGGAGATCTCGCAGCCGTACAGGGAAACCAGCCACTCCCCGCTGTACGGCAGGAGAAGCGCGCGGGCCGCTTCACAGCGTTCGGGATCGCGTGAGACCGCCGCCGTATGCGCCTGACAGCGCAACCACAACGCTTCCAGGTCCCGCGGATACGGCTTCGCGTCGGCCGCGAGATCGGTGAGCCGGACGGCTTCCCCGACGTCCTCGCGCTGGGCGGCGGTGATCGCCTCCAGCAACCGGCCGTAGGCGTACCCGGTGCGGGAGATTTCGCGGTGCAGCCCGACGAGTTCGTCGAACCGTCCCTCCAGGCACCACCGGGCCCATCGCTGCAACTGGTTCAGGTCACCGAAATGGGGATGGTCGTCTCCTCCGTGACACGAGACCACTTGCTGGATGAACGCCTCGGCTTCGGAGAACCGGCCCTGGAGCGTGGCGATGATGCTCTGGTCGATCCGGGACGCCAGCTGTGAACTCGGCGCCCTGCCGGTGGCCGCCAGGGCGAGAAACTCCTGGTATTGCTCGAAATACCGGGGATCGCCCTGTTCGAGCAGCGCCACCCACTTGAACGACGCCGCGTAGTGCTCCAATTCCGGGTTCGAGGTGCGGCGGCCGACGAGGACCAGTTCGTCGGTGAGCCGCTCGCGTTCCGCGGCGCTGCCCGGCCCCCAGATCGCGTCGTGCCGGGCCCACAGACCGAACAACAGGGCGGAATCGTCCTGGTCGTCGCGGGCGGTGATCATGATGTGCGCGGTCAGTTCCTGCGTCATCTCCTCGACGGTGACGTCCCGGCCGGGCTCGCGGCCGCACAGTCGTCCGTGCGCTTCGGTGAGCACCTTGACCGTCTCGTCGACCCGCAGGCCCTTGTGGTCGGCGCGGATCAGGGTCAACGCGAGCCGGGCGAGGAGATCGTCGTCGTCGAGTTCCCGGATGAGCACGGAGACGTCGTCGAGGACTTGCCTGCCCTCCTCGGTTTCCTGGTGGCGGGTCAGATGCGCGCCCAGTTCGAGCGCGATGACCGCCTGCCGCCGCCGGTCTTCGACGATCTCCATCGCCCGCCGGTAGTGCGTGGTCGTCTCCTCGATCGCCATCCGGCCGGTGGCGTCGATCGCGGCGGCGAGCAGCAGATCGACGGCCTCGTCCGGATCGAGTTCACGCCCCGCGAGCAGCGCGTGGCGGGCCATGTCCGCGGGGAAGAGCCGGTCCGAGGACGACGGCGTCTCGCGGGCCGCCGCGACGACCGCGGCGTGATGCTTGCGGCGGTCCGGTTCGGACAGGCCGGCGTACAGCGTCTCTCGGACGAGGTCGTGGGCGAAGGCGAACCGGCCCTGCCCGTGCACCACGACCAGCCGCGCCGCGACGGCCTGGTCGAGCAGCCGGTCCACCTGGGGCACGGGCGCCGACGCCACCCCCGCGAGCAGCCGCCGGTGGAATTCCCTGCCGAGCACGGACGCGGTGGTCAGCAGAGCGAGGACCGGCCGGGGGAGCAGGGAAAGCCGTCTCTGCAGGGCGTCGGCCACGCCGGGGGCGATGGTCTCCGCGGAACCGCCGCTGTGCCACAGCCGGGCCGTCTGCTCGACGAAGAACGGATTCCCGCCGGTGCGGCGGTGGACCTCGGCGACCAGCGCGTCGTCGGGCTCCGCGCCCGCCGTCCTGGCCATGAGGGTGCCGACCTCGTCCGGTTCGAGGCCGGTGAGAGTGACCGAAGTGGCCTTCGCGAGCAACGGCAGCATGAGCGAGCGAAGCGGATGATCGGTCGCTTCGACCTCGACATCCCGGTACGTGCCGATCAGCAACAGCCGTTCGAACCAGGTGTGCTGGGCGGCGAACTCCAGCAGCCGCAGCGAGGCGGCGTCGGCCCAGTGCAGGTCGTCGAGCACCACGACGACCGGCTGGTCCTGAGAAGCGGCCACCAGCGCACTCGTCACCGCGTCGTACAAGCGGAACCCGTCGGCCGCGCCGTCGCCACGCGCTTCGCCGAGCAGGACGTCCAACGCGCTGTCGGCCATCGCGGCCCAGCAGCGCTCGCCGACCGCGCGCCGCAGCCCGCGGACCACCTGTGTCCACGGCCAGTAGCCCGGGGCGCTGGCGGAGTCCCAGCAGGATCCGTTGAGCACGAGGGCGCCGAGACGCTTCGCCTCTTCGGCGGCGCCGGTGACGAGCGTGGTCTTGCCGATCCCGGCTTCCCCGGTGACCAGCACCAGCCCGCCGTGGCTTTCGGCGGCGCGGGCGATCTCCGCGCGGAGCACCCCCGCGGGATGGTCACGTCCGATGAGGGCGGCTGACATGTCCGAATCCTCCCAGTAGGGTCCGACAATCTCACGACGCGCGCCCGCTGTCAGGCGTTACCTCCGGTCCGTCGTGACCGACGGTGACCGACGTCTCCCGGTCGCCGGGAACCCCCGGCGGGGGAAATCCGACTTTCTGGACGTGAGTAATCGAGTGGGACGGCGGGTGAACAGCCGTCGAAATTCCTGCCCCGGCGGGCGGAGGCGGCCTGTTGTGCCAGGTCAGCTGGTCGCGGGCTGGAGTAGGGTGCAGAGTATGGGGAGCATTCGCTCGCGCGTGCTGGCGTGGATCGGCCGCCGTTACCTCGCGCGTCAGCAGAAGAACGGTTTCGACCTGTCCAAGATGTCGGTCATCCCGGACAACGCGCTGCTGCCGCTCAAGCGCGACGGTCTCGACCCGGTGGCCGAGCTGGGCCGGATCCGCGCGGCGGAGCCGATCAGCAAACTCGACCTGCCGTTCGGGATGAACGGCTGGCTGGTCACCGGCTACGACGAGGCCAAGGCCGTGCTGGGCAAGGTCGGCGAGTTCAGCAGCGACTTCACGAACCTGGTCGGGAACGCCGGCGTGACCGAGGACCAGAACCCCGGCGGGCTCGGGTTCGCCGATCCGCCGGTGCACACCCGGCTGCGGCGGCTGCTCACGCCGGAGTTCACCATGCGGCGGCTGTCGCGCCTGACGCCGCGGATCGACGAGATCGTCGCAGAACAGCTCGACGCGATGGAGAAGGCGGACGGCCCCGTCGATCTGTGGGAGGCCTTCGCGCTGCCGATCCCGTCGCTGACGATCTGTGAGCTGCTGGGTGTCCCGTACGAGGATCGCGACGACTTCCAGCGGCTGAGCACCGCGCGGTTCGATCTCTTCGGTGGCGCGGGGGCGTCACTCGGTGCGATGACCGAGTCACTGTCCTATCTGGACGAGATCGTCAAGAAGCAGCGCGAGCAGCCGGGCGACGGTTTGCTCGGCATGCTCATCAAGGAGCATGGCGACGAGATCGACGACCGCGAACTGGCGGGCCTCGCCGACGGCGTGCTCACCGGCGGGCTGGAGACCACGGCGAGCATGCTCGCGCTCGGCGCGCTCGTGCTGCTCAAGGATCGCGAGCTGTTCGAAACCGTCCGCGGCGACGACGAGGCCGTCCACAAGTTCGTCGAGGAACAGCTGCGGTATCTGACCGTGGTGCAGATGGCCTTCCCGCGGTTCGCCAAGGAGGACATGGAGATCGCCGGGGTCCGGATCGCCAAGGGCGACATCGTGCTGGTGTCGCTCAGTGTCGCGAACCGCGACGGCGTCCTCGGCGAGGACATGGAGAAGTTCGACGCGACCCGCGAGCCGACGTCGCATCTCGCCTTCGGCTGGGGTATCCACCGCTGCATCGGTGCCGAACTGGCCAGGATGGAACTGCGCACCGCGTATCCCGCGCTGATCCGCCGGTTCCCGGAGATGCGGCTGGCGGTCGAACCGGAAGAGGTCGGCTTCCGGAAGGTCTCCATCGTCTACGGCGTCGACGCGTTGCCCGTACTGCTGGACTGATCTTTCAGGCGACTCCTCTCGGACGGAACTGGATGCTGATCCTCGGGCCGACCGGTTTGGCGGTTTTGGGGACGGCGTGTTCCCAGGTGCGCTGGCAGCTGCCGCCCATGACGATCAGGTCGCCGTGGCCGAGGGCGCGCCGGATCGTCTCGCCGCCGCCACGCGGGCGCAGCGCCAGCTGCCGGGCGGCGCCGACCGAGACGATCGCGACCATGGTGTCCTCGGTGCGGGAGCGGCCGGTGTCGTCGCCGTGCCAGGCGACACTGTCGCGCCCGTCCCGGTAGAAACACAGGCCGGAGGTCACGAACTGCTCGCCGAGCTCTTCCGCGTAGTGCGCCGAGAGCGTCTCCCGCGCCTCCGTGAGGATCGGGTGGGGGAGTGGCATCCCTTCGCGGTAGTAGCTCAGTAGCCGGGGAACGGCGACGACGCGGTCGTACATCTGCCGTCGTTCGGCGTGCCACGGCACGTCTTCGGCGAGCCGGGTGAACAGCTCGTCGGCGCCGGAGAGCCAGCCGGGCAGCACGTCGATCCAGGCGCCGCGGGTCAGCTCGGTGCGCCGGAGCCCGTCGAGCGAGCCGAGCCCGAGCGCGGCGCACTCGTCGAACAGCGAGGCTTGCAGGGCGGGGGTCATGGCATCCGAACCTACCCCGGTTCCGATCATTTGTCGAACGGGTGTTCGAGTGGGCGTAAATGACCTGATTCTGTCGGTGGGGTCGGGCACGATGGTCCGCATGATCCACACAGCGAGGTCCGCGGACGGGACGCCGATCGCGTTCGAACGACGCGGCGAGGGGCAGGCGCTGGTCGTCGTCGCGGGCGCGGGCAACGACCGGCACGGTGACGAACCGCTGGTCGCGGAGCTGACGGCCGAGTTCTCCGTGGTGACCTACGACCGCCGGGGCCGCGGAGACAGCGGCGACACCGCGCCGTACGCGGTCGAGCGGGAGATCGAGGACCTGGCCGCGGTGGTCGCCGCGCTCGGTGAGCCGGTGATCGTGCACGGCATCTCCTCCGGGGGTGCGCTGGCGCTGCTCGCGGCCGCGGCGGGAGTGCCGATGACGCGTCTGTCGGTCTTCGAGCCGCCGTATCGCGGCGAGACGGAAGAAGTTCCCGTGGGGTATGCCGACGAGATGCGCGAGCTGGTCGCGGCGGACCGGTGGGACGACGCCGTCGCGCTGTTCACGATGTCCGCGGTCGGCACCCCGGCGGAGGCCGTCACCGCGGCCAAGGCGACGCCGATGTGGGCGGAGCTGCGGTCGTTCGCGCCCACGCTCGTCTACGACGCCTTCGTGATGAGGGATTCCAAGGTGCCCGGCGAACTGGCGTCGATCGCGACGCCCGTGCTCGTGGTGAACAGCAACGGCAGCACCGACTGGCTGAAGGCCGCCGCTCTCGCCGCGGCGAAGACGGTCCCGGGGGCGCGTCGGGTCGAGCTGGACGGCGAGTTCCACAGTGTCGCGCCGGAGCGGCTCGCGCCTGAGCTCAGCGCGTTCTACCGGGATCCTCGATGAGGCGCAGGTAGGCCGCGCCGCGAGGGGAGATCCGGTAGCCGACTTCGAGGCTGAGCGTCAGGCCCAGGTTCTTCAGCTTGCGGATGTCGACTTTCAGCGGTTCCTTCTCGCGGCCGAGGAGTTCGGCGAGGTCCTGTGCGCGGCGGCCGGGATTTTCGGCGATGAGCCGCAGGGTCTCGTGCGTCCACGGGCGACGTCTGTCCATCTTGGACAAGCGCTTGCCGATGGCCTCGGCGTCCTTTTCGGACAGTTCGGCGTCCGCGCTGAGGGCGTGCCGGGGATCGGGGCCGAGGTAGTGCAGGTGGATCCGGTAGACCGGGGCGTCGGCGGGGCCGCGCAGTGTCCCGCGGACCGCGTTCGCGGACTCCGCGCCGGAACGGCGGGCGTCGGCCTCGGTGATGTCGTCGGGGTCGACGATCTCGACCGAGACGACCTCGATCACCCCGGCCTCCAGCCGCATGACGTCGCCGGGGCGGACGTTCTGTTTCGACCAGCGCCGGAAGGCCAGGTCGATCGTCCCGGCCGCCAGTCCTTCGAGGACCGTCAAGGAGAGGATCACCGTCGTTACCCAATCAGCGGGACGCCGGAGCGTCAACGTCTTGTCCGACGACGGTTCGTGCTCGTACAGTCGCAGCCTGGTCCTGGTCTGGACCATCACCGCCGCCCTGAGTGCGCAGGAGGCAGGATGCGGAGACGACTTCGGACCGCCGGGGTGGTCGCGACGGCCGTCCTCGGCCTGATCGCGTCGGCGATGCCGGCGAACGCCCAGATCGGAACGGGGCCGTGGACGGCGGAGAACCCCTCGTTCAACGTGCAAGAGCGCGGATGCGGCCAGGTCGACGGGCTGAACTTCGAGCTGACCTGCTCCACCGGAAGCGGGGACCAGCGGGCGGAACGACGCTACGTGACCTACACCGGCGGGACCCGGCAGTTCGAGGGGTCGTTCCGGATCACCAGCATGGCGGGCAGCCGGATCAGCTTGAAGCAGACCTTCCGCGACGCGCCGACCGCCGGCCCGTACTTCATGCTCGCGGTCGAACGCGGCGGGCGGCTCTACGCCGTGCACGGCGGGGACACCCTGGGAAGCGGCGCGACCGTCGGGACGTCGGTGCGGGTCAACACCGTGCACCAGGTCGGGAGCACGCACAAGGTGTACATCAACGGTTCGCTGAAGCAGACCGTGAGCAGCAGCAGCGGGAGCTATTACGACAAGTTCGGCGCCTACCGGACGGCCAGTGGGGCCGGGCCGGTCAAGGTGACTTGGAGCGGGATCAAGTTCTGGCGTAAGTGAGCGGGGTCGCCTCGTGAGCGGTGAGGACGGTTCTAACCGTCCTTGCCACTCACGAGGCTCGGGCCGCGGCGCCACGCGTCGAGGTCCGTCCATGCCTGGAGCGTCCGCCTGCTCTCGAACCGGCGGTGTTCCCCGGTGACCGGATCGGTGAACTCGAGGACTTTCGCCAGCAGCTGCAAGGGTTCGGTGAAGTCGTCGAGCGGGGTTTCGGTCAGCTCCGGGTAGAAGTCGTCGCCGAGAATCGGCAACCCGAGGCCGCTCATGTGCAGCCTGAGCTGGTGGGTGCGGCCGGTCGCGGGGATCAGCCGGTAGCGGCCGAGACCGTCGCGGTGCTCGATCAGCTCGACGCGGGTCTCGGCATTGGGCGGCCCGTCGATCTCCTGTGCGGCGATCACCCCGCGTTCCTTGACGATGCGGCTGCTGATCTCACGCGGCATCGCGACGGCAGGATCGTGACGCGCGATCGCCTCGTATTCCTTGTGCACCAAACGGTCTCGGAACATCGTCTGGTATTTGCCGCGGACTTCGGGGGTGATCACGAACAGGATGAGCCCCGCGGTGACCCGGTCGAGCCGGTGCGCGGGGGTGAGCCGCGGGAGATCGAGGTCGCGGCGCAGCCGGACCAGCGCGGTCTGCAGGATGTGCCGTCCACGCGGGATCGTCGCGAGGAAATGCGGTTTGTCGGCGATGAGGAAATGCTCGTCGCGGTGCAGTATGGAAACCTCGAACGGCACCTCGACCTCTTCGGGCAGGTCGCGATGGAACCAGATGAACGAGTCCGGCACGAAGGGCGAATCGACGCCCAGCGGCCCGTCGAGTCCGACGATGCGCTCCTCGCGAAGCATCTCCTCGATCCGTTCGGGCGCGACGCGGGGAAGCCGCTCGACGAGGTGCTCCCGCAACGTCGTCCACGGCCCCTCGGCGGGCATCTTGAGCCTCGCGGGATCGAGCCCGTGGCGGGGCGGGAGCGGCGGGCGGAGCTTGCGTCTCATCACCGCGCACTCTAGCCGCGCTCCTGGCCGAGGGCGGCCGCCGTGGTCTTCTGCGGGTGCTCGCCGGTGTCGCGAAAGTGGCTTTCGCAACTCCCCGGAGTTATCCACAGTGGGGCTGGTGTGGCGAGTTGTCCACAGGCCGGCAAAAGGGACTGGTGCGCGATCGATCGCCGTCCCGATGATCATGGGGTGAAGACCGGAGACTGGGCCCGTGACCCCGAAGGGCTCTATCAACACAGCCGTGGTGGCGTGGTCACTGTCGCCCGGCTCGGGCAACTCGGCGTTCCGTCCATGACCTGCTATCGACGGTGCCGCCCCGGGAAACCTTGGCAACGGCTGCTACCGGGTGTCGTGCTGCTGAGTTCCGGAACGCCGACGCGGCGACAGTTGGTCGATGCCGCGCTCCTGTACGCGGGGCCGGACGCCGTGGTGACCGGAGTCGTCGCATGCCGGCGGCAAGGGCTGCGGGGTTTGCCGGACCAGCCCTTCGGTGTCCACCTCCTGGTGCCACTCGAGCACAAGGTCGGCAGTTCTGGGCATGTGATCGTCGAACGAACGACCCGGCTACCGCAGGCGATCACGATCGACGGAGTGCCGCTGGCGCCGTTGAACAGGGCGGTCCTCGACGTGTGTCGTCGGCTTGGCTCGAGACGAGAGGCTTCCGCTCTGCTGGCCGAGGCGGTGCAGCGGGGTGTGAGCCTCGCGGAGCTGTTCGCCGAACTCGACGCCGGGAGCAGCCGTGGCACGGCGATCCCGCGCGAGGTGCTGCATAGGATCGCCGACGGAGCACGGTCGGCGGCGGAGGTCGACGCGATGAAGGTGTGGCGGCTGACCGGCTTGCCGGAACCCTTGTGGAATCACGAGTTGCGCGACGAGAACGGCGAATACATCGCGACCGCAGACGGCTACTTCGTGGCGGCGGGTCTGGCCTGGGAGATCGATTCGTACGACTTCCATTTCGGCAAGCAGCAGTACGCCGCGACGGTCGCTAGAAACGCCAGGTACGCGGCTGCCGGCATCGTGGTCCTTCAGACGTTGCCCAGCCGCTTGCGAACGGAACCGAAACGTGTCGCCGCGGAACTCGTCGCGGCTTATCGAGCCGCCATCGCCCGTAAGCAGGCCGCCTGACCACCCACTCTGGCGTTGCGAAAGCCACTTTCGCAACCTTCAACGTTGCGAAAGTGGCTTTCGCAACGTCCGGATCGGCGCCCAGGCGACTGGCGGGCCGAGAGGCGTCAGGAGTTCGGCTGGTCCCGGTACCGCGCGAGGTACCGCTCGGTCACCTCGGCTTCCGCGACCGCGGCGGCCTCCGCGCGGGTCTGGCGCCCGATGCCCGGAGGGAAGCCGTTCTTGGCGAGCCGGTGCTCGATGCTCTCCTCCATGTAGGCCATCGAGTAGAAGTACGCCACGAGCGCGGCCATCAGCACGATCGCCAGCCGCAGGGTGAGCGGGCCGGGCAGGAGCAGCCACACCGCGCAGAGCGGGGCGATCATCACCGTGCTGCGGGCGACGTGCCGCCAGCGCCAGCTTCCGGTGGTCGCGTCGTGGAGGATCCAGTCGTGGTAGCGCTCGGGCAGCCTGCCGCCGAGTGAGTACCACAGCCAGCGGAACACGTCCGGGCGCTTGCGGGGCATCGGGCGACTCCTTCCTTCGATACGATCACAGTACACTAATCATTAGTACGCTAAATGTTAGCGTCACCGCTAGGATCGGCGGCATGAACTCGGAGGGGCCGGAGATGAAGTCGATCGATCTGGGTGAGGATCCGCTCGCTCTGGAGCGTCAGGTGTGTTTCGCGCTGTCGGTCGCTTCACGCAGCGTCATCGCCATCTACCGGCCGCTGCTGGAACCCCATGGGCTCACCCATCCGCAGTACCTCGTCATGCTGGCGCTCTGGGAACGGGGCCCGCAGGCGGTCAAGGACCTGAGCGTCGCCCTGCGCGCCGAACCCGCGACGCTGTCACCGCTGCTCAAGCGGCTGGAGACGATCGGTTACGTCACTCGCCGGCGCAGCGCCGAGGACGAGCGGCTGCTGACGGTCGAGCTGACGGAATCCGGTCGCGCGTTGCGCGCGGAGGCGGAGAAGATCCCGTATCGCGTCGTGGAGAAGCTCGGAATGGAGGTCTCCGAGCTGGAGGCGCTGCACAAGGCGCTCACCCGCGTCATCGAAGCCACGGCTTGAGCGAACCGAAACCGGGGTGTGACGAAATGAGGGTGTGAAGCCGCTCCGGGGTGGGTAATTCCCGTCACGCCAGCACAAAGTGACAGGAAGATGAGGGACCGTGACCACCTCGACCCCCGCGCCCACGGAAGCAGGTCTGGAGCTCATGACCAGGCTGAACGCCTACTTGGAGGACGTGGCCGCGGCACTGGGGATACAGCGGGATTCGGGCACGGTCGACCTCACCGGTCCGGTCACCGCCCAGCTGAGGCTCAACTGGCGCCTTCCCGGCTTCCCCGAGCGCGACGTCGACCTGATGTGGCACGAGGAGCACGGCTGGTCGGCCGCCGTGGCGACGCATGCGGACGACGATCACCACGTCGTCGTCGCCTACCTCGGCGGCCGCACGGTGGCGTCGCATCCGCGACTGGTCGCCAGGTTCGCCCAGACCCTGCGGACCGGCGACCACCAGGACTGCTGGCCCGGTCCGCCGGCGTTGCGCACCGCCGCCGGACCTTCGTCGCTCGCCAAGGAGCTCGCCGCCTGGGCCTGATCACCCAGGTGGGGCGAGGACCACGTCGAGCGCGATCGTGATCTCCCGGCCGATCAGGAATCTCGGCGCGCGGAGGCCGATCGCCCGCCGGTCGAAGACGGCACCGGCGAGCACTCGCCAGGTGCCGTCGCCGTTGTCCACCGGTCCGGTCGCGGTCACCGTGAGGGGACAGGACTCGCCGCGCGCGCCCAGAGTGCCCTCGACCGTCCATCCGTCCGGGCCCTCGTCGGCCCGGTCCGCCGCGAAGGTCAGCACAGGCTGCGCGTCGATCGCCAGCAGTCCGGGTTTACGCAGGTCGGCGTCGCGTTTGGCGTTGCCGGTGTTGATCTTGTCGAGGTCCAGCGCCGCTTCGACGACGACGCCGTCGGCGGAAACCCGTACCGAGCCCAGGCTGACCGGGATCGAGCCGTGGACCACGCGGAATCCGAAGTTCCGGACGGTGAACGTGGCCGAGGTCCGATCGGCGAGCACGGTCCACGTGCCGACGCGCGCGGACGTCCCGGCGGTCATCGCGGCTCACCCACCAGGCCGAGCGAGGGCAGGGACGTGTGGAGCACGCGGTGGACGTCCACCCGGTCCGGGCCCGGCAGCAGCGCGGGATCCTCGCCGGGCAGCAACTCCGTCGCCATGATCGTCTTCTGGACCGTCTCCATCGCCTCGATCGACTCGGTGAAGCCGAGAACGAGGCTGGAGCGGTCTTCGGCGGTCAGGACGTAGAAGCCGCCGACCCCGTCGAGTCCCCGCACGGCGGGCCGGATCCGCTCGCGCCCGCCGAACTCGGCGGCGTCGGCCTGTGCCTGGGTGAGTGGCCGGTCGAACCAGGTCGCCTGCGCGATCCTGGGCTCGGCCGCGCCGCCTTCGGCGTCGGCGACCGCGTAGACACGGGCGTCGAAGACGTGGGCGATACGCCGGTCGGCGGCGGCGAGCGCGGACCCGCGGTCGCGCCACAACGCGACGACGAGCCCGGTCAGACCGCCGACCTGGGCGAGCGTGCAGGTGCCCGGCGACCCGGTGCCGGGATGGAGTTCGGCGGCGAGGGCGTGGCCCCAGCCCGCGGACTCGTCGGCGTGCGAACGCCGGAACTGGTGGACGGTGGCGTACATGGGCTTTCCTTTCCCGTCGGACGTGCCGACTCTGCGCTCCCGGCGGTCGCCGGACATCAGTGCCAGTACGCAGGGCGGTACGGAATCGGGCCCGGAGAGCGATACTCCTTGCGTGAACCGGGAACCATTCGTGGGCCGGGAGGGCGAACTGGCGAGCCTGCGCGGCAGGCTCGCCGACGCCGCCGCGGGCTCCGGCGGCCTCGTGCTCGTCTCCGGTCCACCCGGGATCGGCAAGACCCGGCTGGTCGAAGAGGCGACGTCCAGCGCGTCCACCGTCGTCTGGGGCCGGTGCGCCGACGATCCGGGTGCGCCGCCGCTGTGGCCGTGGCGCCGCGTCGTCGAGGCGCTGCCGTCGGTCGATTCGGCCGTGAAGACCGCTTTCGCCGAGACCGAGGGCGCCGGCGACGTCCAGGCGGCGCGGTTCCGGCTGGTGGCCGCCGCGGCGGACGCGCTGGTGGCCGCGGCGGAACCGGCGGGCCTGGTGGTCGTCCTCGAAGACCTGCACTGGGCCGATGAGGCGTCGTTGCGGCTGTTGCGCCACCTGGCGGGGGAGTTGCGGCGCTCGAAGCTGGCCGTGGTCGCGACGCACCGGGACACCGGGCACACTCCCGCGCTGGACGCGGCCCTGCCCGATCTCCTCCGCCGTCCTGGCGCGCGGAGCATCTCGCTGCCGCCCTTGGCCGAGTCCGAAGCGCGGGCGCTGCTCACCGGGCTGACGGAAGAGGACGTACGCGAGGCCTATCGCCGCTCCGGTGGGAATCCGCTCTACCTCGGCGCGATCGCGCGTTCGGCCGGCGGAGCGGAACTCGGCCACCTCGTGCGGACCGCGGTGGCCGCCCTCGCGCCGGAAGTACGGCGGCTGCTCGCCATCGCGGCGGTGCTCGGCGAGGACGTCGACGCCGCCTTGCTCTCGGAGGTGTCCGGCCTGTCGGCCATCGAGGTCGCCGACGGGCTCGATCAGGCCGAAAAGGCCGGGGTACTGCGTTCCGGCCGGTTCGCCCACGCCGTCGTCCGCGACGGGATCTACGCGGATCTCCGCCAAGCCGAACGGGAAACGTCGCACGGTCGCGCCGCGGCCGCGCTCGAAGGACACGCCCGGCGTGAACCCTCGCTCGCCGGGACGGTCGCCGGGCATTGGCTGCGTTCGGCGACCGCGCCGGAGAAGACGGCGGAGTGGGCGGCGCTGGCGGCCGCGGAAGCGAACCGGGCACTGGCCTTCGACGAAGCGGCGCGTTTCCTCGCGATGGCGCTCGACGCCCGCGCGAAGGCGGGACTGTCCGAAGTGGACCGTGCCGGGCTGCTGCTCGACCTCGCCGTCGCCGAATACCGGACGGGCCGGTTCGCGCGAAGTCTCGACCATGCCCGGCTCGCCGCCGACGCCGGGCTGATCGCCCGCGCGGCGCTGGTGGTGCGCGACGTCGCGGCGCCGGATCTCCTGCCGGGTATTCGCGACCTCGTCGTCCGCGCGCTCGCGGCCGAAGGGGTCGACCGGACGACGCGGGCACGTCTGCTGGCGCACAGCGCCTCGGTGGAAGCCGATTACGGCCGGTTCGCCGATGCGGAAAAGCTCGCCGACGAAGCCTTCGCACTCGCCGACGAATCGGGCGATCCCGAGGCGCTGGTCGACGCCGTCCGCGCCCGGATGAAGGTCGCTCCGGACAAGCTGCCACTGTCCGAACGGCTGCGGCTCGGCGCGCTGGCCGCCGAACTGGGCTCGCGTACCCGGCAGCCGCTGGTTTCCTTGTGGGGCCACAAATGGCGGATCGACGCGGCCTTGGCGGACGGGCGGATGGCGCTCGTCAACGACGAACTCGTCGCGGTGACCACGCTGGCACGGCTGACGAGGCTGCCCCTGGTCCGCTGGCACGACCTGCGGCTGCGCAGTTCGGTGCTGGCGTTGCGCGGAGATCTGGCCGAGGCACGCGAACTCGATCTCGCGGCGGAGGAACTGGCCGACACCGAACTCGCGGACGACTTCTCCGCGAAAGGGATGTCCTACGCGTTCCGCACCCAGCTCGTGCTGCTCACCGGTGACCCCGGGGATCTGCGGAAGGACTACGCGGGTTTGCTGGAGCGCGCGCCGCATTTGCCGGTCACCTTGGTCTCGCGGCCGCTGCTGAGCCTGCTCGCGGGCGACCTCGACGAGGCGAGGGTCCGGTACGAACAGCTGGTCCCGCTGGTGCGGAGCCCGGAGTTCGCACTGCACGCCACCGGCGCGCTGCCCAATCTCGTGCCGCTGGTCGAGGCCTTTCGAGACGTCGAGATGGCGGAATACCTGTTGCGGCGCCTCGAAGAGGTGCGGCCGACCGTGTCCGGTGGCGCGGGTGTCTTCTGCACCGGATCGAGCCTGGAGCACCCCGCCCGGCTCAACGCCTTGCTAGGCCGCCACGACGAGGCGGCGCGGCTGTTCGAGCAGGCCATCGCGATCAACGAAGGCATCGGCGCTCGGCCAGGCGTCGCGCAGGCGCGGTTGCTGCTCGCCGAAGTTCTCGTCGCCAGGGGCGATTTCGTTCGTGCGCAAGGGATCGCGCGCGAGGCCCTCGACGAGTTCCGGCGGCTGGCGATGCCTGGGCCGCTCGCGCGGGCCGCGGCGCTGCTCGACCGCGTCCGCGCCGAACGCCGTGCCGCGGACCCGCTCACCGGGCGGGAACGCGAGATCGTCGCCCTGCTCGCCGACGCGCTGAGCAACCGCCGGATCGCCGAGAAACTGGTGCTTTCCGAACGTACGGTGGAAAGCCACGTCCGGAGCATCCTGGCGAAACTCGGCCTGGCGAACCGGACCGAGGTCGTCGCGTGGGCGAGCAGGGAAGGCCTCAGCGACTGACGGTCAGCTTGCCGAGGATGCGCGCGGCGACGGCGTCCAGGTTGTCGTCGAGGAAGAAATGCCCGCCCGGGAACACTTCCAGCTCGAAGGAGCCGCTGGTGTGCCCGGCCCAGTTCTCGGTGTCCGGCACCTCCAGGACCGGGTCCGCGTCGCCCGCGAGCGCGACGATCGGGCAGCTCACGTCGGGACCGGGCCGGTACCGATAAGTCTCGACGGCCTTGTAGTCGCCGCGCAGCGCCGGCAACGCGAGCGCGCGGATGTCCGGGTCGTCGAAGATCGTGGGGTCCGTGCCGCCGAGACGGCTGACCTCCTGAAGGAAGGTGTCGTCGTCGGCGAGGTGGAGTGCCTTCTCCTTGTGTACATCCGGGCCGCGGCGGGCCGAGACGAACAACGCCGCCGGCACGATGCCGCGTGCTTCGAGCCGCCGCGCGACCTCGAACGCGGCGATGGCGCCCATGCTGTGGCCGAAGAGGGCGAAGGGTTTCGGGAACGCGGCGACGACGTCCACCAGCTGCTCGGCGAGGACGTGCAGATCGTCGATGACCGGCTCGCCCATCCGGTCCTGCCGCCCCGGGTACTGCGCGGTGTGCACCTCGACGGTGGGTGAGAGGGCGGCCGAAAACGAGCGGTACGCGCTGGCGGACCCACCGGCGTGCGGGAAGGCGATGAGCCGCATCCCGGCCGACGGCGCCGGATGGAAGCAGCGCGTCCAACTGCTCAGAACCTGTCCTGCCATTCGAAAATCCCCCAATCCGCGCGGGAACGACCCGCACGACACTGGAATGTACGGGGGAATCGCGGAATGAGTCCATGCTTGTGCGGGGTTGTTCACGCTGGGAACACTGGACACCGGGGCTCGGCGGATGGGAGCGGATGTGGCGGAGGACCTGAAGATCAGGGTCGGTGCGGGGCTGGGGACCGGGACGGCGCCCGAGGAGTTCGGCGCCGCGGTCGATCTGCTGGAGCGGGCGGGTGTCGACTCGCTCTGGCTGCCCGAGGCGGTGTACTCGCCCAGGATCGATCCGGTCGTCGGGCTGACGCACGCGCTCGCCCGCACCGCGAAACTGAAGGTCGGCACCGGGGTGATGGTGCTGCCCGGCCGCGATCCGGTGCTGGTCGCCAAACAGCTCGCCTCCCTCGCCGCGCTCGCGCCGAAAAGGGTCCTTCCGGTCTTCGGCCTGAAACCCGCGCGCGACGCGGAACTGCCTTTGTTCCCGGTGCCGCAAGGCCGTCGCGCCGCGGTGTTCGACGAGTCGTTGCGGCTGATCAGGACCTTGCTGGAGCAGGAGGAAGTGACCTTCGATGGCGAGTTCTTCCGCGTCGAAGGCAAGGGGCTCGGTCTTACCCCGCTCAAACGGCTCGACCTCTGGCTCGGCGGGAAGGCACCCGGCGCGCTGCGGCGGGTCGGCAGGCTCGCGGACGGCTGGCTGGCCAGCTTCCTCACGCCGGAGGAGGCGCGGGCAGGCCGCGAGGCGATCCAGGAGGCCGCCGCCGAGGCGGACCGGGAAGTCGAAGCCGACCACTTCGGGATCAGCCTCCTCGTCGCGGATGACGGGATCCCGGACGCGCTCGCCGCTTCGGTCGCGGCGCGGTCCGGTGCGGACCCGGCCCGGCTGATCGCGGACGGCTGGAGCGCCGCCCGCGACCTGATCGCCGAGCACATCGACGCGGGGCTGAGCAAGTTCGTGCTGTACCCGGCCGGGCCGGAGCCGATCGAGCGGTTCGTGGAGAACTTCGTCGAGCACGCCGTCCCGCTGCAGAACTGACTGGGTCACCGTGGTCGTGAGTGGCGTTTCGGGTTAGAACCCGAAACGCCACTCACGACCCACCGGACCGAGGCGCTAGTCGAACTTCAGTTCTTCGGTCCGCCGCGGCATCAGCAGCAGCGCCCCGACGCTGAGCACGGCGACCACCAGCATCGCCAGGAAGACGTGGTGCGTGGCGTCCGCGAGGGCGCCCCGCACGAACGTCGTCGTCGCGGTTTCCGGACCGTTGCCCTCCAGGACGACACTGGTCGCGTCGACGCCGGACGGCAGGCCGGTGACCCCGGCGGGCGGGTTGGCGAAGCGGTTCGCCAGGGTGGCGTTCGCGATCGCGCCGAAGATCGCCACGCCGACCGCGCTGCCGAGCGAACGGCTGAACATGTTGGTCGCGGTGACGACGCCGCGGCGTTCCCAGCCGATGGTGGACTGCACGGCGATCAGTGTCGGGCTCGACGCCAGCCCCAGTCCCAGCCCGAGGACGAACGCGGCCGCGGCCGCCAGCCAGATCGACGAACCCGCCGCGAGGAACACCGTCAGCGCCGCGCCCGCGATGACCGCCCCGCTGCCGATCAGCGCGGTGTCCCGGAACCCGATCCGCATGTAGATCCGGCCCGCCAGCGACGCCGAGATCGGCCAGCCGACGGTCAGCGCGGCCAGCGCGAATCCGGCGACGAGCGCGCCGGTGCCGAGGACGCCCTGCGAGAAGGTCGGCAGATACGACGTCAGCCCCATCAGCAGCATGCCGACGACGACGGCGACCAGGTTGCCGCCGATCAGGGTCCGTTTGGTGAAGATCCACAGCGGCAGCACGGGCTCCTCGGCCTTGCGCTCCACGAACACGAACGCCACCAGCAGCACCGCCGCGGCCGCGAAGATCCCCAGGCTCGGCGCGGACGCCCAGCCCCAGGCGACCCCGCCCTCCAGCAGGCCGAGGATCAGCAGCGAACAGCCGAGGGTGAGCAGCGTGGCGCCGAGGTAGTCGATGCGGTGCGAGCGGCGTTCGACGCGCTCGCGGAAGTTCCGGAACAGCATCCACGCCGCCAGCGCGCCGAGCGGCAGGTTGATGAAGAAGATCCAGCGCCAGTCGAGGTACTCGGCGAACACGCCGCCCAGCGTCGGCCCGACCACCGACGAGATGGCCCACACGCTGGCGAGATAGCCCTGCACCCTGGCGCGTTCCTCGACGGTGTACATGTCGCCGACCATGGTCAGCGCGATCGGCTGGATGGCGCCCGCGCCGATGCCCTGCACCGCGCGGGCGGCGATCAGCACCGGCATGCTCCAGGCCGCGCCGCACAGCACCGAACCCAGCAGGAACGCCGCGATCCCGAAGAACATCACCGGACGCCTGCCGAGCACGTCGGCGAACTTGCCGTACAGCGGGACGGTGACCGCTTGGGTCAGCAGATAGATCGAGAACAGCCACGGGAACTGCGAGAACCCGCCCAGATCGGCGACCACCGAGGGCACCGCCGTGGCGATGATGGTCGAGTCCAGCGCGATCAGGCCGGAACACAGCATCACGGCGATGAGGACGGGGCCGCGTTCGGACCGGAAACCGACCCCTTCCTTCGTGGTGACCGGGGCCGGGGTGGTCATCTGTGACGGTCTCCTCAGGCTCATGAACGACGTCAACTACTTCGCATGGGTAAGCATTCCACGGAGACACCCGGTCATGGGACCGATTTTTTCCGTGAGGTATCCCGCAAAATGGATCGGATGAGCACCTGGATCCGCCCGATCGACCGTGGCTGGGTAGTCCGCGACACCGTCCCGGGGCCCGACGTCGACGAGTTCGCCGACCCGGACCGGGTGGCCGCCGCGCTCGCCGGGGCCCGCGGCGACAGCCTGCTGGCGGTCCAGCATCCGGCGAGGACCCCGGCCGCGCTGGCGGGCGGGCTCTCGATCGAGGCCGCGTTGCCGCAGGCCAGGGCGACGTTCGAACGGATCCGGGAGCGCCACTATCGCCCCGTCTCCGCCGTGGTCGCGCCGTATCGCATCGACGGGCCGGACGGCGTCGCGCTCGGCGTGCTCTGCCTGGTCGACCCCGCCGCGGTCCGCGACGACGGCGTGACCCGGGTCCGGCACACCGAGGACGTCTATCCGGACGTCGTCGCGGAACGGGCCGCGATGCTCGCCGGTCTCGGTGTCGCGACGAGCGCCGCGATGCTGGTCCCCGCGACCGGCGGCCGCGAGCTGACCGCGCTGATCGAACGGATCTGCCGCGGCCGGGTGCCCAGCCTGTCCACAGTGGACGGCGCGGGTCGTGAGCACGAACTGTGGCTCGCCGGCCCCGGCGAAGACCAGGACGAACTGCTGGCGACCCTGGACGGCCTGGATCTCCTGGTCGCGGACGGCAACCACCGCGTCGCGGCCGCCGCGGCCTCCGGGCGCGGGGCGTTGCTGGCGCTGGTCACCGGCGGGCCGGGGCTGAGGATCGGGCCCATCCACCGGGTGCTCGCCGGCACCGGTCTCGACGCGGACACCCTGGCCCGGCGCTGGACGGAAGCGGGGTACGACGTCCGCCCCGGTCCGGCGGATCCGCCGTCGGAGGCGGGCGAGGTGACCGTGGTGGCGGGGACGTCGGCGTTCCGGGTGTCGCTCGGCAAGGCGGGCGGCGACCACGCGGTGGTCGAGCAGGAGTTGCTCCGCGGGGCACTCGGCGTCGATCCGGAAGGGCCCCACGTGCGGCCGTTGCTGCCCGGCGTTCCGGTGCCCGAGGACGCGGACGCGGTGCTGCTGCTGGCCCCGGTCCCGTACGCGGAGGTGCTCGCCGTGCACGCGGCCGGGGCGCGGATGCCGAGGAAGGCCACCTATTTCACGCCGAAACCCCGCAGCGGGCTCCTCCTGGCCGAGCTCTGACGTCGCGCTTTTGTCGGTGGCGCGGCTTAGGATCGCCTCGTGGAACTGCCCGTGATGCCGCCCGTCAAGCCGATGCTGGCCAAGGCCGTGCACGAACTGCCGCGCACGCCGGGGCTGCTGTACGAGCCGAAGTGGGACGGCTTCCGTTGCGTGGTCTTCCGCGACGGCGACGAGGTCGTGCTGGGCTCGCGCAACGACAGGCCGCTGACGAGGTACTTCCCCGAGCTGGTCGAGCTGCTCAAGGAGGCGCTGCCCGAGCGCTGCGTCGTCGACGGCGAGATCGTGCTGGTCACCGAGGGCGGGCTCGATTTCGAGGCGCTGCAGCTGCGTCTGCATCCGGCGGCGTCCCGGGTGAAGAAGCTGGCCGAGGAGACGCCGTCCAGTTTCGTCGTGTTCGACCTGCTCGCCCTGGACGACCGGGATCTCACGCCGGAACCGTTCGGGGAGCGGCGGAAGCTGCTCGAAAGCGTGGTCGACACGAAGTTCGCCCGGGTGCACCTCACCCCGCTGTCCGAGGATCCCGACGTCGCACAGGACTGGTTCACCCGCTTCGAGGGCGCGGGTTTCGACGGCGTGATGGCCAAACCGGCCGACGCGCCGTACGAGCAGGACAAGCGGGTGATGTGGAAGGTCAAGCATCAGCGCACCGCGGACTGCGTCGTCGCCGGATTCCGGTGGCACAAGGACGGGGTCGGGGTCGGGTCGCTGCTGCTGGGCCTCTACGACGACGAGGGCGTCCTGAACCATGTGGGCGTGGCCAGCAGTTTCACCGCCGCGAGGCGTCGTGAGCTGGTGGACGAGCTCGCGCCGCTGCGGGAGAACGCGCTGGAGGACCATCCGTGGCGCGAGTGGGCCGAGGCCCACGAGGAGGCGGGCGGCCGGATGCCGGGCGCGGGCAGCCGGTGGGCGCCGAAGAAGGACCTGAGCTGGGAGCCGGTCCGCATCGAATGGGTCGCCGAGGTCCGCTACGAACACGTCGAAGGCACCAGGTTCCGGCACGGCGGGAGGCTCGTGCGCTTCCGTCCCGACCGCGAGCCCGCCTCGTGCACGTACGCGCAGCTCGAAGAGGTCCCGCCCGCCGAGCTGGCCACCTTGTTCACCGAGCTGGGGGAAAAATGAAGGCGGAGCCGGTCACGCTGGATCTCGACGGCGTCGAGTTCACGGTGTCCAATCCGGGCAAGGTCTATTTCCCGGAGCGCGGCGAGACCAAATTGGACCTCGTCGAGTACTACCGCGCGGTCTCGGTCCCGCTGCTGGCCCAGCTCGGCGACCGGCCCTTGTTGCTGGAACGCTATCCCGACGGTGCCGGCGGGAAATCGTGGTTCCAGAAGCGGGTCCCGAAGAACGCCCCTGACTGGCTGACCACGACGGTGGTGTCCACTCCGAACGGGACCACTTCGGACGCGCTCGTGGCGAAGGACCTCGCGCACGTCATCTGGGCGGTCAATCAAGGGTGCCTCGGGTTCCACGTCTGGCCGAACCGGGCCGACGCGCCGGACATCAGTGATCAGCTGCGGATCGACCTCGACCCGTCGCCGGGGATCGGGTTCCCCGAACTGCGGCACGGTGCCGTCCTCACGAAGGCGTTGCTCGAGGAGCTGGGCATCACAGCGCAACTGAAGACCTCGGGCTCGCGCGGCCTTCACCTCTACGTGCCACTGGAACCGAGGTGGGACGGCTACGAGGTCCGCGCGGCCGCCGTGGCGCTCGCCCGCGAACTCGAACGCCGCCACCCGGAGGAGATGACGGCGCAGTGGTGGAAGGAGGAACGCGGCTCCCGCGTGTTCGTCGACTTCAACCAGAACGCGCCGCACAAGACGGTGTTCGGCGCGTGGTGCGTGCGGCCGCGGGTCGGCGGGCAGGTGTCGACGCCGATCGGCTGGGACGAACTGGAGACCGTCGAGCCGGACAAGCTCACCCTGTCCACTGTGCCCGCCCGCCTCGCCGAACGCGGAGACCCTTGGGCGGCAACGGAACCGCAGTCGATCGAGCCGCTGCTCGAGATGTCCAAGAAGGACATGGCGAACGGGCTCATGGACGCGCCTTGGCCGCCCGTCTACCCGAAGATGCCGAACGAGCCGCCGCGGGTGGCGCCGAGCCGGGCGAAGAAAGAAGGCGTTTAGTCCTCTGAATGCGGTCCTTGCGCACGCAACTACCGCATTCAGAGGACTAAACGCGGTCAGAGTGGCAGGTCGAAAGCGAGTTGTGTGTTCACGGCGGGTTCGGCCTTGCGGCTGGACCGGTGGCCGGGCAAGGTCGCGGCGCAGCGTGGGCACGGGGCGACGTCGGTGGTGGTGAGGTCCACCGGCGTCCACAGGCGGGATTCCTTGTCCCCGCAGGCGGAACGCCGGTACCGGAGGTCTTCGGAGCGGGTCATCAGATGCGCGGCGGGGGAGTCTTCCGGCAGCGCGCCGACCAGGTACCAGCGTCCGGCGGTGTTCGTCATGGAACTGTCCTCCCGATACAGGTGGTCCAGCTCGAGATTCCTTCCGGAAAACAGTGTCAAGCAGACGCGCCGCGATTCCCGGTATTTCGGCCTTCGGCGTGTCAGACCCGATTCAGTCCTGAATGAACCGCAGCACGCGCAGCATGCCGCGTTCGTCGACGACCTCGGGATCATCCGCGACACAGGCTTCCAGGCGCGCGGTGACGGCCTCGGTGTCGATTCCCGAACCGATGAGCACCAGCTCGCTCCGGCGCGGCAGGCCGGACGGCCACGACGACCGCTCCAGCTGGATGAACGAGCCCACCGTGTGCAGGCCGAACCGGGACCGCGTGCCATTCGGGCCGAAGTCGAGGAAGCCCTTGATCCGGTAGAGCCCGCCGGGGCGCTGTTCGAGAAAGTCCATCAGCCGTCGCGGGTCCAGCGGGCGCTCGGTCGTGAAGGCGACGCTGTCGTACGCGGTGTGGAAGTGGTGCTCGTGGTCGTGCTCCTCCTCGCGGAGGTCGTCGAACGACATCTGGCCCACTCGTTCGCGCGGCCGGGCGTCGAAGAACAGGGTGGGGTCGATCCGGCCGTGGGAGGTGGCGATCACCGGCGTGCCGGGCGCGATTTCGTCGATCGTGCCGCGCAGTTTGACCAGGGTCTCCTCGTCTGCCCGGTCGGTCTTGTTGAGCACGACCAAGTCGGCGAACCCGAGGTGCTCGTCCAGTTCCGGGTGCCGCTTCCTGGTCGATTCGAACTCGGCGGCGTCGACGAGTTCGACCAGACCGCCGTAGGCGATGACGGGGTTCTCGCTGGCGATCATCAGGCGGATGAGGTCACGTGGTTCGGCGAGCCCGCTGGCTTCGATCACGATGACGTCGATCCCCGCCTCGGCCTCGGAAAGCTTCGCGAGCATGGCGTCGAGGCCGCTCGCGTCGACGGCGCAGCACAGGCAGCCGTTGCCGAACGACATCATGGTGTCGACCTGGCCGGAGACGGCCATCGCGTCGACCGCGATGCTGCCGAAGTCGTTGACCACGACCCCGATCCGCGCACCCTGCCGGTTGGCCAGCAGGTGGTTGAGCAGGGTGGTCTTGCCGGAGCCGAGGAAGCCCGCGACCAGGATGACCGGAATCCGCCTGTCGACCACGATTTTCCTTTCCGTCGGATCTCCCAGCACTCTAGCGACGGCGGAACCGGGTCAATACACCGGCAGGGGGAAAGAGTAGAAGAGTCGGGGGTCGAATACGCTCGAAAGAGTGATGAATGACGATCATAAAGTGATCATGACCCGGATGTGATCGTTTTCTTCGAGGAAATTCGGTGAATATCCCGCGAAGTCTTACTCAATTCCAAATATTGTCGTCGGCAAGCTTTCCACCTGCTGAAATGTCATCGTGGCCGAAGCTTCTGCCATTTGGTGGATCGTGGCCGCCTTACCGTGGGGTATCGTCTTTCGTCTGGTCCGGACCCGGCCAGCTCGCCGATCAGGCATGAGCCTCCGGGCATTTTCCGAGTGCAGGAGGAATGGTGATCGTTCCCGCCGCCGGTGCCGGCGTCGAATTCGGAGAGTGGGAGGCCGAGGTGGCGACGGCGTCCATGCGGGTGACGGATATCCCTCGCTTGCCTCCGGAGGTACGGCCCCGGGAACGGAGCGTGGACGTGGCGGAGGCCGAAGACTTCCTCCGGCTCTTCCACGCCGAAACGGACGGCGGGCAGGCACGGCTGCACGCACGGCTCGACCGGGTCCGTGCCGAGATCGACGCGACCGGCACCTACCGGCACACGACCGCCGAGCTCGAATTCGGCGCCAGGGTGGCCTGGCGGAACTCCGCTCGCTGCATCGGCAGGCTGTACTGGCAGGGGCTGAAGGTGCGGGACCGCCGCGACGTCGAAGGCGCCTCCGCCATCGCCGACGAGTGCGTCACCCATTTGCGAGAAGCGACCCGGGGTGGCCGGATCCGCTCGACCATCACCGTGTTCGCGCCGGACGGCCCGGCGGGACCCGGTCCGAAGATCCACAACGATCAGCTCGTCCGGTACGCGGGCTACCGGCTCGGCGACGGCTCGGTGCTGGGCGATCCGCGCCACGCCGACTTCACCGAGACCGTCCGGGAACACGGCTGGCGGCCGCCCGAACGGAAGGGCTCCTTCGACGTCCTCCCGCTCCTCATCGAGACCGAGCCGGAGGAGCGGAGCCTGTTCCGGCTGCCGCCGGACGCGGTGCTGGAGGTCCCGTTGTCGCATCCCGACCACCGGTGGTTCGCCGGGCTCGGCCTGCGCTGGCACGCGGTCCCGGCGATCAGCAACATGCGGCTGGTCATCGGCGGGCTCACCTATCCCGCGGCGCCGTTCAACGGCTGGTACCTCGCCACCGAGGTCGGCGCGCGCAACCTCGCCGACGCCGACCGCTACGACCTGCTGCCGGTGATCGCGGATCTGATGGGCCTGTCGACGAAGTCCGAGCGCACCCTGTGGCGCGACCGGGCGCTGGTCGAACTGACGCTGGCCGTCCAGCACTCCTTCGACGCGGCGGGCGTGACCGTCGCCGACCACCACACCGAATCGCGGCGGTTCCTCACGCATATCGCCAAGGAGGAACGCGCGGGACGTCGCTGCCAGGCCGACTGGAGCTGGATCGTCCCCCCGCTGTCCGGCGGGCAGACCGCGGTGTTCCACCGCTACTACGACGAACCCGATCCGGCCGCGAGGCCGGCGTTCCTGCCTCCCGGGTAGCGCTCCGACGGGTGAAGAGGTGAGCCGAATGCGGCGTGTCGATGGGCTGAACGGTGGCACGGGTTGCGGCCGCGCGGACAATGGGGACATGACCGCAGTGCTCGTCGTCCACGCCGGCCGATCCGGTGGGACCAGGGAGATCGCCGAGGTGATCGCCGCCGAGCTGCGGGAAGGCGGGCTGACGGCCGATCTGCAGGACGCGGCCGAAGTCGAGGACGTCGAGCCGTACGGCGCGGTGATCGTGGGAAGCGCGCTGTATCACCGGCGCTGGCGCCCGGAGGCGGTCCGCCTGCTCGCCGAGCACGAAGAGGCGCTGCGAAACCGCCCCGTCTGGTTGTTCCACAGCGGCCCGTGCGGGCCGCTCGCCGCGGGCAAACGGGTGAGCCTGCCCGCCGGGGTCGCCCTGCTGGCCGCGAGGATCGACGCCGAACGCACGGCCACCTTCGGCGGAAAGCTCACCCCGGACACCGCGAGCGGGCTGTTCTGGAAGATCATGGCGGCGGGCCCGTGGGCCGGCGATTTCCGCGACTGGCCGTCGATCCGGGCGTGGGCCCGCGATGTCGGCCGCCGCGTGCGCATCCGAGTCACCCTCTGAGTGTCTGGTTTCGTCGGTGCGCTGTCGTAGGGTGGATCCATGGACAAGAAACAGTTCACCGCGAAGCTGCTCAAGAGCCCGGAGAAGGGCGGCTGGACGTACGTGATCATGCCCGGCTCCGCCGAGTTCTTCGGCACCAGGGGACTGGTCAAGGTGCGCGGGACGATCGACGGGCATCCGTTCCGGAGTTCGTTCATGGCGTTGGGGGACGGCACCCACAAGCTGCCGGTGAAGGCCGACGTGCGCAAGGCGATCGGCAAAGAGGAGGGTGACACCGTCGACATCGTCCTGCTCGAAAGGCTCGAGGGCTGAGTTGGCCACCGCATGGAAGCCGTCCCCGGTCATCAAGATCTACGAGGCGCTCGGCGCGGTCGCCGACGGGCGGGTCGAGATCGACGGTGACACGGCACGCGTGACGTCGTCGGACAAGGCCAAGACCTACGACGTCCGCCACGATCCGGCCGCCGGATCGATCACGGCCAACGACAACGGGTCCTACTGGCAGGGATATCTCGGTTACCCGGGCATCGCGTACCTGATGGAGCGCGGCGTGCTCGCCTACGACGGCGGCCTCACCGCCGGGCTGGCCGGTGTGCCGTGGAAGGAACTCGCCACCCGGTACCGCAACGACTGGGCGAAGGTCGAAAAACACGTTCGCGAAGACCTGTCCGAGAAGGGGGTGGATCTGGACCGGTTCGACGCCGGGCTCGCGGAGATCTCGAGCCGGCTGGAGGAATTGGCGCTCACCAAGCTTTCCCCGCGGCTGCGTCCGCCGAAGTGATCGTGGTGTTCTTCGCTTGACCTTGACTTAAGTCGAGGTCTTAGCGTGAGCCGGGTCAAGATCCCCGGGCACGTGAGGAGAACATCCCGATGGCTGTTTCGCTGGAACGGCGGGCGGACACCGCCCCGCCGCCGGACAAGGTTCCGGCCGAGGCCTGGCGGATGGCCTGGGTGATCGTGCTCGGCGCGTTCATGACCATGCTGGACACCACGGTCCTCGCGGTCGGGGCCGAGACGCTCACCCGTGAGCTCGGCGCCGGAATCGCTTCCGTGCAATGGGTTTTCACCGCGTACCTGGTCGCGCTGGCGGTCGCGTTGCCGTTGTGCGGCTGGCTCAGCCGCCGCTTCGGCGCGGGCCGCGTCTGGCTGGTGTCGCTGGCGGCGTTCACCGTGGCTTCGGTGCTGTGCGCGCTGGCCGGGAACGTCGGCTGGCTGATCGGGCTGCGGGTGCTGCAAGGCCTCGCCGCCGGCCTACTGTTGCCCGCCGGGCAAACGGTGCTCGGCCAGGCGGTCGGTCCCGCCCGGCTCGGGCGGGTCATGGGGACGCTGGGCATCGTGATGAGCGTCGGCCCGACGTTCGGCCCGGTTCTCGGCGGGGTCCTGCTGCGCGGTCTCTCCTGGGAATGGCTCTTCCTGATCAACATCCCGGTCGGCGTGATCGCGCTGGTACTCGGGCTGCGTCTGGTGCCTCGCGGTACGAAGGGCGCGGCGACCCGGCCCGACTGGCTCGGTTTCGTCCTGGTGAGCGCGGGAATCCCGGCGCTGCTGTACGGGCTCACCACCTGGGGTGAAGGTGGCGAGGAGTTCGGCGCGGGAGTGCTGGTGCCGCTCGTCGCCGGGGTCGTGCTGCTGGCGCTGTTCGTCCGGCGGTCGTGGGGCCGGGAGAACCCGGTGATGGACCTGACGTTGTTCTCCAGCCGCGTCTACACCGCGGCGGTCGCGTTGTCCTTCTTCGCCGCGCCCGCGTTGTTCGGCGCGCTTTTCCTGCTGCCGCTGTACTTCCAGGTACTGGGCGGGAACGGGGTCGTCGAGACGGGGCTGCTGCTGATGGGGCTCGGGCTCGGTTCGGCGATCGCGTTGCCGATCTCCGGCAAGCTCACCGACCGCTACGGCGCGGGCCTGGTCGCCGCCTGGGGGAGTGTCGCGACGCTCGCCACCACCGTCCCCTTCGCCATCGGCGGCTTCCCACCGGACGGCGTCGTCGTGCAGATCCTGTTGCTGGCCAGGGGAATCGCCGTGGCCTTCCTGCTGATGCCCGCGACCACGGCCGGATACGCGGCCGTCACCAAGGACCAGTTGCCCGACGCCGCCGCGCAGATCAACATCGTCAGCCGGGTCGGCGGTGCCGCCGGGACGGCTCTGTTCGCCGTCGTGCTGGCGAATCTGCTGCCCGCGGGCGCGGAGGCGGCCTTCCGTGCGACGTTCTGGTGGCTCACCGGCGCGGCCGCGGTCGCCGCGCTGCTGGGCGCGAGGCTCTGGTGGGTGACGCGCCGCGCGTGACCTCGTGAGTGGCGAGGACGGTTCTAACCGTCCTCGCCACTCACGAGACCCAGTGCTCAGCCGCAGTGTTCGGACGGGCTGTCGTACTTGCTCCCGCCCGCGGAACCGCCCCATTTCACGCATTTGCCCGCCGCGGCCGCCCGCACCGGACCGGCGAACCACGAGAACGAACCGGAGTCGGTGATCCGGGCCGACCCCGACACCTCGAGGTAGGCCGACGTCGCGGTCGCGGTGCCCGCCGCCTCGCTCTTCATCGTGCTGACACAGTTCTGTCCGTTGGAAGCGTTGTAGGACAGGTAAACCGTGCCAGCCGTCCCGAGCGGTGCCGAGTCGATCACGCCGTATCCGCCGCCGCAGACCGGGGCGCCGAGGGTCGTGTCGGTGACGGTCGAGAAGCGGATGGTCTCGTTGGCGTTGCCTGCCGGGCCCGCTTCGTACAGCACGCCGACCGAGCCCGACGAAAGCTGGACCATGTCGGAGTACGCGGCGTCACCGCTCCACACCAGGGTGCCGGCGGAGTTGCCCTGCCAGTTCGCCCCCTCGTCGAACGACGACCGCACGACGAGTTCCTTGCGGCGGTCGCAGACCGACGGCGCGGCGAACAGGATCCGGTTGTACTTGCCCGCCTTGTCGGTCGCGGTCATCCGGGCGGTCGAAGCCTGCACCACCGGCGTGATCAAGTCCTCCTCGAAGGTGAACTTGGTGGAGAAGCTCGCCCCTCCGTCGGAACTGATGGCGTAGGCACGGTTCTTCGCGCCGCCGCTCAGGCATTTGTTGTCGTTGTTGGCCTGGTTGCGCGCCGCGGCGTAGACGCGCCCGTCGAGCAGTTCGGTGACGCTGATCTCCTGCGGGTTGAGCCCGGCCGTCGTCGCCGGGGTGTCGGTGGCGCCGCGTTTCCACGTGACACCCTGGTCGTCGCTGTAGACGAGCGCGCCGCTGTTCTTGCCGTCGATGGTGTAACTCATCCCGGCGACGATCCGGCCGGCGTGCGCGCCGCGCGTCAGCACGATGCCGTGCGACGGGCCGGTCGCGAGCCAGCCCGGCGCGGTGTCGAACCCGAGTTGGGTGGTGAGCACCTTCGGCGCGGTCCACGTCTTGCCGTGGTCGTCGCTGATCGAAACACGCGGAATCCTGTTGCAGTCCGGGTTCTTGACGCATTCCATCACCGACAGCAGCACGATCCGCCCGGTGGACGGGATCACGATCGGGGTCGGGTTTCCTTTGGTGTCACCGAAACCTTCGATGACGATCTTCGGGGCGCTCCAGGTCCTGCCGTTGTCGGCGGAGCGTTTGACGACGAGATCGATGTCGCCGCGGTCGTTGCAGAAGCTGGCGCCGCCGTTGCGTCCTTCGGCGAACGCGAGCAGCTCACCGTTGTTCGCTTTGACGATCGCGGGGATTCTGAAGCAGTCGTAACCTTCTGTTTTCTGTTTGTACACCACCGTGTTCCCGACGGCGGCGGTCGCGGCGAATGAGGTGACAGGGAAGGCGCCGACCGCCGCGATGGCGACGAGGGCCGCGAACAGGCCCTGTGCGACGCGAGAGATCTTCAAGGGATTGCTCCGTCCTGGATGGTTTCCGGGTGACGGGGCATCAGCGTCCTTTTCGGTCGTACAAGGCGCGTACAACCGATCTCGCGTTCTGTGTCAGGTGACGCAGAACGACGCTGCTCTTCCTGCCAAGCTCGATCCCGCCGACACGGGGCGAGATCGAGAGGGGGAGGGCGATGAAGGTGTTCGATCCGGAGGGGCGCGAATGGGCGGTCGATCGCCGGTTCGCCCCGTGGCGCCGGTGGGTCCAGCCGTTCGCTGGGCTCGCCGGCGGCTACCGGCACTACAAGCTCACCCCGGACTGGGGGCTCTACCTCGACGACGAACCCAAGGCTCGAGACGAGACCGGAGACAACGGACCTCTGGACAAGGTGGCGACGGGCGCTTTCGGGCTGCTGGTCTTCTTGGAAGCACTCGTGCATGTCCCGATGTACTTGCTGCTGGGACTCTTCTTGTTGCCGTTCCTGGTGCTGGAATTGCCGTGCCAGGGTGTCGCGGGGCTCGTCGCCATGGGGGTGCGCCGGTTCCGGAGGGCGCCGGTCCGCGTCGACGTCCTCGCCTGGCACAAGAAGCAGAGCGGCCTGGCTTCGCTGACGATTCTCAGGGTCCATGACGACCTGGCGGGGCCGCTGATCGTCGAACTGGGCGCCCTGGTGCGCGATCGCGTCATGTTCGACCCCGGCGACCAGGCCGTGCACGAAACGCTCACCCGGTTCGGGGCGCGGGTGGAACGCCATCGGACCCTGCTTCGCTGGAGAGCCGGGCGCCGATGAGGGCGCTGCCGCGGCGGCTCAGTGGTCGTCGGGGGCCAGTTGCCTGAGGTCGTTCAGGCTCCGGACGACCAGCCGCTGGCGTCCGGTGCTGAGCAGCCCGTCGGCGCGCAAGGTCCGCAGGGTCCGCGCGACGGCTTCCCGCGACGCGGAAGCGAGTCCCGCCAGGTCGCGCTGGTTGATCTTCAGCGCGATCAGGGTGCCTTCGGCGACGGGCACGCCGTAGCGCTCGGCGAGGTCGACGAGGATGGCGGCGATGCGTTCGGCGGCGGTGCTGTCCCCGAATTCGGTCCGGCGCGAGTTGGCGTAACGCAGACGTGAGGTGATGATCCGGAGCAGGACCACGGAGATACCGGGATGTTCGCGGAGCACGGAGTTGAACGCCCGCGCGGACAACCACAGGCCGGTGACCGGCTCGACGGCGATCGCGGTGGCCGAGCGCAGGCTGCCGTCCATCGACGCCATCTCGCCGATGATGTCGCCCGGATCGCGCACGGCCAGCACGGCGTCGTAACCGCCGGTGGACACCGACGTGATCTTGACCCGCCCGGTCATCAGGATCAGCACCCAGTCCGAGCGGTCGCCCTCGCGGATGATCACCGTTCCCGCCGGGTACCGGCGCAGTTCGGCCTCGGCCCGCAGCGCCTTGCGCTGGCCGTCGTCGAGCAGCTCCCAGAGCCTGCCGGGTGCATCGTGCGGCTCCGCCGCCGGCTGAGTCATGCCTTCTCGTCGCCTCCGTGGGCGATCGTACGAGACGTCAACCGGGGAGCTCCTGGTACGCCTGGGAAAGGCGTTGGATCCCGTCGCGCAGCTGCGCGCCCGTCGCGGCGCTGACGTAGCTCAGGCGCAGATAGGGCCCCGGCGCCTCGGCCGCGAAGTACATCCTGCCCGGGGTGACCGCTACTCCCGCGCGGAAAGCGGCGCTGGTCAGCGCTACTTCGTCGACGAAACCGGGGGGCGGCTGCCACAGGTGGTAGCCCCCGGTCGGGACCGGGACGGCCTGCCAGGACGGCAGGAACTCCCGCAACGCCGAGACGGCCACGTCGCGGCGTTCCCGCAACGAAGCCGCGAGAGTCCGCAGGTGCCGGGACCACGCCGGGGAGCTCACCAGTTCGAGCGCGGTTTCCTGCAGCGGCCGCGGTACGAAGAAGCTCTCGACGGCGTGGAGGCCGCGCAGCCGTTCCAGTGCCGGGCCGCGGGCGGCCAGCGCGCTGATCCGCAGGCTCGGCGACGCCGGTTTCGTGAGCGAGCGGATGTGCACCACGACCCCGTCGGGATCGTCGGCCACGAGCGGCGGCGGGGGAGCCGGGCTGCCGGGATGCGCCATCAGCCGGGCGAAATCGTCCTCGATCACGAAAGCACCCGCGGCACGGGCGATCCGCAGCACCTCGGCGCGGCGTTCGGCGCACAGCACCGCGCCGGTCGGGTTCTGGAACGCGGGCTGGCAGACGAACAACCGGGCGCCGGTCTCGCGGAAGGCGTCCGCGAGCAGTCCTGGCCGGACGCCGTCGCGGTCGATCGGCACCGGGACCGGCCGCAGCCCGGACGCCCGCGCGATGGCGAGCATCCCCGGGTACGTCGGGGATTCCACCAGCACCGGCGCGCCGGGAGCGCCGAGCGCGCGCAACGCCGTGGTCAGCGCGCTCTGCCCGCCCGAGGTGACCAGTATGTTCTCGACGTTCACCGGGCTGCCGATGTCGCGGGCGAACCAGGCCCGCAGTTCCGGCAGGCCGCAGATCGGCGGCCGCGTCCACGCGCCGGGACGGCGGCCGGCGCGGGCCGACGCCGCGGCGAGTTCGCGTTCCGGCTGCAGGCTCGGATGCGTGTACCCGCCGTTGAGGTCGATGACGCCCGAAGGCGGGTCGCTCAGCGCGGTGAGCACGCCGCTCGCGTCGATCGCGCGGGTGCCGGACTGCGAGCTCAGCGCCACCTCCTGCCACGACACGTCGCCGGACACGGCCGCTTCACGGGGCGGCGGCGCGCGGAAGACGCCGGCTCCGGGGCGGGTGATCACCAGTCCTTCGGCGGCCAGCGCGGCGATGGCGCGCGACACCGTCACCGGGCTCACCTTCAGCTCCCGGACCAGCTCCCGGCTGGACGGCAGCTTTCCATCGATTGGATAGCGCTCCAAAGTGGACCGCAGCTGTGTGACCAGGCTGGTGACGCTGCTACCATCGGACATGAGACTGGATGATAGCGCTATCGCGGACCGGGCAGTAGCGGTCCGCTCCGGGACCGCGCTGGCGGCGCTGGGTGTCCTCGCCTTCTCGTTCACGTTCCCCGCCACCGTGTGGGCGCTCAAGGGCTTCGACCCGTGGACCGCCACCGGGCTGCGCAGCGTCCTGGCCGCGCTGGTCGCCGGTACCTGTCTCCGGGTCTTCCGGGTCCCGTTGCCGAGACGCGACCAATGGCGGGGCCTGGCCGTGGTCTCCCTCGGCTGCGTCCTCGCCTTCCCGATCCTGACCACGCTCGCGCTCAAGACGTCGTCGACGGCGCATTCCGCGGTGGTGATCGGGCTGCTGCCGCTGGCCACCGCCGTCATCTCCTCGAAGCTGACCGGGAACCGGCCGTCCCGCCGGTTCTGGCTCGCCGCCGCGGTCGGCGCGAGCGCGGTCGTGGTGTTCACCGTCGCGCAGAGCGGCGGCGGACTGTCCACAGCGGACCTGTTCCTGTTCGGCGCGCTCGTGCTGTGCGCGTTCGGGTACGCCGAGGGCGGCAGGCTGGCCAGGGAGATGGCGGGCTGGCACGTGATCGCCTGGGCGCTGGTGATGGCGTTGCCGGTCACCGGCGCGTTCGCCGTCTTCGGGCTCGCGACCGAGCCGCTGCACATCACCGGCGAAGGGATCGTCGGCCTGCTGTACGTCGCCCTGATCTCGCAGTTCGGCGGGTTTTTCGCCTGGTACCGCGGAATGGCCGAGATCGGCGTCGCACGGGCGAGCCAGTTGCAGCTCGCCCAGCCGCTGCTGACGCTGGTCTGGGCGGTCCTGTTGCTCGGCGAGCACCTCCCGGCCGCCGCGCCGGTCACCGCGCTGATCGTCGTCGCCTGCATCGTCGTGACCCAGCGGTCCCGTACCTAGATCAACGTCGCGAATCCGCCAGACCGCGGTGCCCGCGCGGTGATGGGCTGGAGCACATGACCGCTTCGACCCTCGACACCTCCGCGCGGACCCCGCTGAAGGGATGGCTCGCCGTCCTCGCGGTGACGCTCGGGATCTTCTCCCTCGTCACCACGGAGATCCTGCCGATCGGCCTCCTGACCCCGATCGGCGAGGACTTCCGGATCACGCCGGGGACGGCGGGCCTGACCATGACCCTGCCGGGGTTCCTCGCCGCGCTCGCGGCCCCGGTCGTCACCGTCGCCGCCGGACGGCTCGACCGCCGGATCCTGCTGTGCGCGCTGATGGTGGTGCTGGCGCTGTCCGACGTCCTCGCCGCGACGGCGCACGCGTACTGGGCCGTGCTGGTCTCGCGAGTCCTCGTCGGGCTGGTGATCGGCGCTTTCTGGGCGATCGGGTCCGGGCTCGCCGCCCGGCTCGTGGGCCCGGAACGCGCGGGCACGGCGACCGCGGTGATCTTCTCCGCCGTCCCGCTCGGCTCCGTGCTGGGCGTGCCCGCGGGGACCTTCCTCGGCGAACTTTTCGGCTGGCGGGCGGCTTTCGCCGTGATGGCGGTGTTCACGGCCGGGGTCCTCGCGGCGCTGGCGTTCGCCTTGCCGCCCTTGCCGTCGGCGGGTGCGACCCGGCTCGGCGTCCTGCGCGAGATGACCCGTCAGCGGGCGACCCGGCTCGGGCTGCTCGTCACGGTGCTGGTCGTGCTCGCCCACTTCGGGACCTACACCTACGTCACGCCACTCCTGCGCCAGGTGACGCAGGTGAGCCCGGAGCTGATCACCGTCTTCCTGTTCGTCTACGGCACCGCCGGGATCGCCGGCAACTTCGTGGCCGGGGCGGCGATCGCGCGCGACCTCCGGCTGACCTTCCTCACCGCGGCGGGCCTGATCGGCGTGGTGACCTGCGCGTTGCCGTTCCTCGGCGGTACGAAACCGGGCGCGTTGGCGCTGCTGGTGGTCTGGGGATTCGCCTACGGTGCCGTCCCGGTGTGTTCGGGAACGTGGTTCGCGAGGGCGGCTCCGCAGGCGCCCGAGGCGGCGTCGGTGCTGTTCACCTCGTCGTTCCAGGCGACCCTTTCGGCGGGCGCGCTGCTCGGCGGACTGGTCGTCGACGCGGTGTCCGTCCCGGCGGTGATGGTCACCGGCGGCGTGGTCGCGCTGCTCGCGGTCGCGGTCCTCAGCCGAGCACGGTCAGCGTGACCAGCGCGGTGGTCCCGACCAGCAGGGTGGAGAGCAGCCCGAGCACCAGTGCGCGGCCGCCGGTGCGGACGAGCGTGCCGATCCGGACCGCGCAGCCCAGCCCGAACAGCGCTCCGGCCAGCAGCAGCGTGCAGGCGATCTTGGCGACGTCGAGCGCGAGGCCCGGCACGATCCCGGTGCTGCGCAGGGCGGCCATCGCCAGGAAACCGAGAACGAACAGCGGGACGAGCGGCGGCCGCTTGCCGTCGACGGGACGATTCCGTTCGTGCACGCCGACCGCGGCGACCATCGGGGCGAGCAGGACCACCCGGCTGAGCTTGATCACGATCGCGACCGCGATGGCGGCACTGCCCGCCGGGGTGGCCGCGGCGACGACCTGCGCGACCTCGTGCACGCTGAGCCCGGCCCATTCGCCGATACGGGCCGCGTCGAGCCGCAGCCAGCCGCCGATCAACGGGACCGCCGCGATGGCGAGCCCGCCGTAGAAGGTGACCAGTGCGACCGCGGTCGCGACGTCGGAGTCTTCGCGTTTCACCACGCCTTCCATGGCGGCGATGGCGGACGCGCCGCAGATCGAGAAGCCGGTCGCGACCAGCATCGCCAGACCGCGTGGCACGCCGAGGAGCCTGCCGAGGCCGATGGTGCCGAGGAACGTGATGCCGACCGTGAGCACGACGGCGAGCAGGGTCCCGGGGCCGAGCGCGAGGACGGCCGGGAGCGAGAGTTGCAGACCGAGCAGCACGACGCCGGCGCGAAGCAGCTTCTTGGTGATCCCGGCGATGGCCTTCCGGGTCTCCTCCGACACCGACGACAGCGAGCCGGTGAGGATGCCGAGCACGACGGCGATGGTGAGCGCGCTGACGACCGGGAAAGCGGTGCCGACCAGGTAAGCGGCGGCCACTCCGGCGCCGGTGACGGCCAAGGCCGTGAGGTAGGGCTTCGTCGGTCTCGCGTGCGTGGTGCTCATGGTTCGAGCTTCGCCCGGCCGGGGTGGGCTCGGTAGCCGGGAATACCGGGGGTAGGTCATACACTTGGGCTATGACCACACCCGATCTGGACTCCCTGCGCCTGCTCGTGCTCGTGGACGAGCTCGGCAGTATCGGGCAGGCCGCGGCCAGCCTCGGGATCGCGCAGCCGTCCGCGAGCAAACGACTGTCCACAGTCGAGCGACGGCTGGGGCTGGTGCTGGTCGACCGTACGCGGCGCGGCTCCGCGCTCACCCCCGACGGCCGGGTCATCGCGGGCTGGGCGCATCGCGTGCTGTCCGAACTCGACGGTCTGCTCGACGGCGCCGAGGCGCTGCGCACCCAGCACGAGGCGCATCTGCGGGTCGCCGCGAGCATGACACTGGCCGAGTACCTGGTGCCGGGCTGGATCGGCGAGCTCAAACGCGGCGACCCCGGACTGTACCTCGGGCTGGAGGTCACCAACTCCGACCAGGCCGCCGAAATGGCGCGTGAGGGCAAGGTCGATCTCGGGTTCGTCGAATCGCCCGGTTCGCTGCCCGGTCTCTCGTCGCGTCGGGTGGCGACCGACCGGCTGGTCCTCGTCGTGCCCGCGAGTCATCCGTGGGCGCGCAAACGCCGCCCGGTGACCGCGGCCGAGCTGGCGATCACGCCGCTCGTGGTGCGTGAACTCGGTTCCGGGACCAGGGAGACCGTGGACGCCGCACTGCGCAAGGCCGGGGTCGGACCGGCGAAACCGTTGCTGGAACTGGGTTCCGCCTCCGCCGTCCGCAACGCGGTGATCGCGGGCGCCGGACCGGCGGTGATCAGCGAACTCGCCATCGCCCGGGACGTCGCCGACCGGCGGCTCGTCGCGGTCGCGGTGGACGGCGTCGACTTCGGCCGGGAGTTGCGCGCGGTGTGGCCCGCCGGGCGGCGGCTCGCCGGTCCGGCCGCGGAACTGCTGGGCATCGCCGTCCGGAATGCGAAATCCCGCTGATTCCCTTCATGTTTTCCGCGCGTGATACCGAAACTCCCGGCGCCCGGCTACCGACGATAGGGCGAAAGGGCGTCGATTTCCGGAAATGGGTACGGACCACTGATTCCGGTGGTCCGACGAAAGCGGAATGGTGAACTCCGGGTAACACGCCGGATGGCGTATCGGACGTTGGGACACCTGGTCGTTGACTGTTCTTTCCTGTAGGGGCAGGGAAAACCCGACCCCTTGGATGTCCCGTGTGTATCCGGAACGCTAAATTCTCGCGACGGACTTCGCGTTTCGCAAGGTCGGCGTACCGCCATCCGGTTCCTGTGAGCGGAAACCCTACTGTCGAGTATTGACGTGAAGCCTCGCCTGCGTTTAAGTACGCCCGGTAACCAATTCACTCTTCCGTGTGCCGGAGGCTTCCCGTGGGTAAGTCGATTCGTGGCGCCGATGCCTCAATGTTGACCGGTACGGCGGATCTGCTCATCGCGATGCACCCTTTCGGTGTGGCGTCCGCGCGGTTCACCGCGGCGGCGGCGCTGGCCGGTGCGCTCGGTGTCCTGGATCTGACCAGCGGAAACCGGGTGGCCCGCGAAGAACTCGACCTGGCGGAGGACTGGCTCGCGACCGGTTTCGGCGTCCGCGTCGCGGGACCGGTCGACCTTCCTTCGGCGGTGCACACGGTTCTGCTCGCCGAAGGTACCCCTCTGTCCACTGTGGACTTCGTGGGCCGCCGGGTACTCGTCGAAGTCACGAGCCGGGACGAAGCCGCCCGAGCCGTCGCCGCCGGTGCGGACGGGCTCGTCGCCCGCGGCCACGAGGCAGGCGGCAGGGTCGGCGAACTCGGTACCTTCGTGTTCCTGCAGCAGTTGCTGGCCGATCCGGCGATCGGTGTCCCGGTCTGGGCGTACGGCGGGATCGGCTCGCACACCGCGGCCGCCGCGGTGGCCGGAGGCGCCGCCGGTGTCGTCCTCGACACGGCGTTCGCGCTGCTCCCCGAAGCGGAGCTCCCGTCGGACGTCACGAGGGCCCTGGACGGCCTCGACGGTTCCGAGACCATTGTGGACGGTGGCGTCCGGCGCCTCCGCCGACGGCCGGTGGAAGCCGGGCAGGACGCCTTCCTGCCCGAGCGGTTCCGCGACCGCTGGGGAACCCTCCCGGCCGCGATCCACGGCGTTCGCGCCTCGATCGCCGAGGGGCTCACCGCTGCCGGCGCCCCGTTGCCGCTCGCGCAGGGACCGATGACCCGGGTCAGCGACCAGCCCGAATTCGCGCGGGCCGTCGCCGCCGGGGGAGCGCTGCCGTTCCTGGCACTGGCGTTGTCCGGGCCCGCGCGGACCCGCGAGATGCTCGAAGCGACCAAGGCGGCGTTGGGTGACGCGCCCTGGGGCGTCGGTGTGCTCGGGTTCGCGGCCGAGGACATTCGTGCCGCGCAGCTCGAGGTGATCCGCGAGATCCGGCCGAGCCACGCGATCATCGCCGGTGGCCGTCCGGCGCAGGCGAAGACGCTGGAAGAGGCAGGGATCTCGACGTTCCTGCACGTCCCGTCACCGGGTTTGCTGCGCCAGTTCCTCGAAGCGGGTGCGCGCAAATTCGTCTTCGAAGGTGCCGAATGCGGTGGGCACGTCGGGCCGAGGGCGAGTTTTCCCTTGTGGGAAGCCCAGATCGACGTCCTCCGCGAGTATGCAGCCGAGGTCGAGGTGTACTTCGCCGGTGGCGTCCACGACGAACGCTCGGCCGCGATGGTCACCGCCGCCGCGGCACCGCTGACCCGGCTCGGCGCGACGGTCGGCCTGCTGATGGGCACCGCGTACCTGTTCACCGAGGAGGCCGTCCTGGCGGGCGCCGTCCTGCCGTTGTTCCAGCGCCAGGTCGTCGAAGCCACGCGCACCGATCTGCTGGAGACCGCGCCGGGACACGCGACACGGTGCGTGCGTTCGGCGTTCACCACCGAATACGCGGAACTCAAGCGCGCGCTGAAGGACGTGCCCGATCGCGAGGCCTGGGAACGGCTGGAGAAGCTCAACGTCGGACGGCTTCGGCTGGCGAGCAAGGGAATCGAGCGGGTCGGGGACGCGCTCAGCCCGGTCGGTGAGGACCGGCAGCTCGCCGAGGGCATGTTCATGGCGGGCGACGTCGCCGTGCTGCGGTCCGAGGTCACGACGATCGCCCGGCTGCACGAGGCCGTCGGCCCCGGGGCCCAGGAATTTCTCGCCGCCCGCGCCGCCGAACTGCTGAGCGTCCCGGACGACGAGCCCGTGCCGGAACCGCTCGACATCGCCATCGTGGGGATGGCCGGGGTCTTCCCGCAGGCCGGGGATCTCTCGGCGTTCTGGGCGAACATCCTGTCCGGAGCGGACTCCGTCACCGAAGTCCCGGCCCGGCGCTGGGATCCGGCGCTCTACTACGCGCCCGGCGGCGACGGCGAGAAGACGCCGTCACGCTGGGGCGGTTTCCTGCCGGAGATCCCGTTCGACCCGCTCGACCACGGTATCCCGCCCGCGTCGCTCGCTAGTATCGAACCCGTCCAGCTGCTGGCGTTGGAAGTGTCGCGGCGGGCGCTCGCCGACGCCGGATACGCGGAACGCGATTTCGACCGGTCCCGCACGTCGGTGGTCTTCGGCGCGGAAGCCGGGAGCGACCTGTCCAACGCGATGACCTTGCGGACCGTGCTCCCGTCCTACCTCGGCGAACTCCCGGCCGACCTCGACCGCCAGTTGCCGCGCCTGACCGAGGACTCGTTCCCCGGCGTGCTCGCGAACGTCATCGCGGGCCGGGTCGCGAACCGGCTCGACCTCGGCGGCGCGAACTACACGGTCGACGCGGCGTGCGCCTCGTCGCTGACCGCCGTCGACGTCGCCTGCAAGGAACTCGTCGCCGGCACCAGCGACCTCGTCCTGTGCGGCGGCGCCGACCTGCACAACGGCATCAACGACTACCTGCTGTTCTCGTCGGTGCACGCGCTTTCGCCGTCCGGCCGCTCGGCCACCTTCGACAGCGACGCGGACGGGATCGCGCTGGGCGAGGGCGTCGCGTGCGTCGTCCTGAAACGGCTGGCGGACGCCGAACGCGACGGCGACCGCGTCTACGCCGTCATCAAGGGCGTCGGCAGCGCCAGCGACGGCCGGGCACTCGGGCTCACCGCGCCCCGGCCGGAGGGGCAGCACAACGCGCTGACCAGGGCGTATCGCAACGCCGGGATCTCTCCGTCGCAGGTCGGGCTCGTCGAAGCCCACGGCACCGGCACGGTCGTCGGCGACCGCACCGAACTCACCACCCTGACCGAGGTGTTCACCGAAGCGGGCGCCGAACCCGGCCGCTGCGCGCTCGGTTCGGTGAAATCCCAGATCGGGCACACGAAATGCGCCGCCGGGCTGGCCGGGTTGATCAAGGCGAGCCTCGCGCTGCACACCGGCGTCAAACCGCCGACGCTGCACCTGGCGAAGCCGAATCCGGCGTGGGACCCGGAGACCAGCCCGTTCGCGTTCCACACCGAGGCCCGGCCGTGGGCCGAGACCGAACGCGTCGCCGGAGTGAGCGCGTTCGGGTTCGGCGGCACGAACTTCCACGTCGTCCTGACCGCGCACGAAGGCGCCGTCCCACCCGCGAAAACCCTCGACGACTGGCCTGCCGAGCTCTTCCTGTTCGCGGGTGACAAGGACGCGCAAGATCTCCTGGCCGCGACGGGACAGGGTTGGCGGCTGCGTGATCTGGCGCTCGCCGCGTCCCGCCGGGCGGAAACCCGGGACGGACGGCCGAGGTTCGCCATTCTGGCGTCCACTGTGGACGAACTGGCCGGGTTGCTCCGCCGGGCCATCGCGGGGGAGCGGGACGAGAACGCGGGTATCTTCGGCGCCGACGACGCGCCGCTGGGCGAGATCGCGTTCCTCTTCCCGGGGCAGGGCAGCCAGCGGCCGGGGATGTTCGCGGAGCTGTTCGTCGCGTTCCCCGAACTGCGGCGCTACCTCGCGCGCGGCGGGGCCACGGTCGACGTCCTGTTCCCGTCCACCGCTTTCGACGAGGCCGGACGCGAGGCCCAGCGTGCCCGGCTGACCGACACCCGGGCCGCGCAGCCGGCGCTCGGCATCGTGGGGCTCGCCGCGCACCACCTGCTGGGCACGGCCGGGGTACGGCCCTCGATGGTGGCGGGTCACAGCTACGGCGAACTCGTCGCGTTGACCGTCGCCGGTGCGTTGAGTTCGGCTTCGCTGCTGGACCTCAGCCGGGCGCGGGCGGAGGCGATCCTCGGTGCGACCGGCACCGGCGACCCGGGAACGATGGCGGCCGTCGCCGCGAACGCCACCGACGTCGAAGAAGTACTCGCCGCCGAGGGCTTGACCGGGACCGTCGTCACCGCCAACCGGAATTCGCCGAAACAGACGGTGATCTCCGGGCCGACGGACGCGGTCGGTTTGGCGATGGACCGGCTACGCGACCGCGGGATCGGCGCGAAATCCCTTCCGGTCGCGTGCGCGTTCCACAGCCCGTTGGTCGCCCCGGCGGAGCCGGGATTCGGCCGCGTGCTCGGCACCGTCGCGGTCCGGGAACCGGAGATCCCGGTGTGGGCCAACCGGACCGCCGCGCCCTACCCGTCCACGCCGGACGGGATCCGCGCCGGACTGGCCGCGCAGATCGGCGCGCCGGTGCGGTTCGCCGACCAGATCGAGGCCATGTACGCGGCGGGCGCCAGGACGTTCGTCGAAGCGGGCCCCGGCTCGGTCCTCACCCGGCTCGTCGATGCCGTACTCGACGGCCGTCCACATCGGACGGTCACTCTCGAAGGCGGCCGCCGCACCGGGATCCCCGGATTCCTCGCCGCCTTGGCGAAGCTGGCGGTCGCCGGCGCGGACGTCCGCACCGGCCGGTTGTTCACCGGCCGCGCGGGCACGGACGCGCTGTCCGTCCGGCCACCGAAGAAGGCGGGCTGGACCGTCGACGGACACCTCGTCCGCACCGCCGACGGTGAGATCCCCGCCACCGCCCTGCACCCAGCCCAGCGAATCCCCACGGAGGCGATCGTGACTTCCCGGCCCGGCACCGACGGCGGTGAGGCGCTCATCTCGGAGTTCCTCCGCACCAGCCGCGAGATGATCGCCGCGCAACGGGATGTCCTGCTCGGCTACCTCGGTACCGATCCCGGTGTGCCACCGCCCGCGCCCGTCGTCGTCGCCTCGGTACCCGAGCCCGCGCGCGTCGAGATCGTGCCCGAACGCTCGGTCTTCGACACCGTCGTCGAGGTGATCGGCGAGCGGACCGGCTATCCGGTGGACATGATCGAGCCGGATCTGGACCTGGAAGCGGATCTGAGCGTCGATTCGATCAAACGGGCCGAGATCGCCGGGGAACTCGCGGCCCGGCTGGGCCTGACCGACGGCGATCCCGAGGTCCTCGCCAAGGCCCGGACGGCGGCGGAACTCGCCGATCTGCTCGGCGGCGTTCCTTCCGGTGACCAGCCCGCCGAAGAGAACGGCGCCGTGGTGGTGGCGCCGAAGCGCTACCTGATGCGGGAATTCGATCTCGCCGGCGCCGCTCCCGCCGACGAAGAACTCGCCGGGCTCCGTTTCGCCGTCGTGGGTGAAGGTCAGGTCGCCGAGATGCTCACCGCCCGGCTCGCCGGGTACGGCGCCGAAACCGAACTGGTCCAAGGCGTACCGGAGCACGGCGCGGACGGCGTGTTCCACCTGTCGCCGTCGTTCCCCGACGATTTCCCGCTGTACCAAGCGGTCTTGGCGCGAGGTCCGCGCTGGCTCATCGCGAACGGCCCCGCCGACGGTGCCCGCGGCTTCTTCCGGACGGTGGCCAGGGAGTATCCGGACACGGTCGCCCGCGTGGTGGAGCAGCATCCGGAATCCACTGTGGACGAACAGGTGGAGACCCTGCTCGCCGAGCTGTCCACCGGGGACTGGGAGCCGGTCGTCGTCCGCCGCGGTGGTGCACGGCGTGGTCTGCGGATGACGGAGGAGGGCCTCGGTCTGCTCGGCAGCACGGGCGCCGGTCCGGCCGGAGACGGCACGGCCGAGGCCGAAGCGCTCGGCCTGGACCGGGACTCGGTCGTCCTCCTGGTCGGCGGGGCGAAGGGCATCACCGCCCGGCTGGCCACCACGCTGGCCTCGGCGTCGCGGTGCCGTATCGAACTGTTCGGCCGCACCGCCGTGCCCATCGACGGCGAGGAACCGGGGATCGCGACCGCGACGACGACGGAAGAGCTGCGTGCCGCCCTGATCGGGAGCGGGCTGACCAAACCGGCGGAGATCGAGCGGACCATCCGGCTCATCGAGTCCGAACGCGAGGTCCGCGGAACGCTGCGGCGGATCCGCGACCTCGGCAGCCCGGTGCGGTACCACTCGGTGGACATGCTCGACGCGGAGGCCGTGCACCGCGCGGTCAAGGAGATCCACGCCGAACACGGCAGGCTCGACGGCATCGTCTACGCGGCGGGCGTCATCGAGGACAAGCTGATCGCCGAGAAGGATCCGGCGTCCTTCGACCGGGTCTTCGCCACCAAGGTCGAAGGGGCGAGCACGCTACTCGCGGCGGCCGGTGAACTGCCGGAGGCGCCGAGGTTCGCCGTCCTGTTCGGCAGTATCGCCGCGACCTTGGGCAACCGCGGCCAGGCCGACTACGCGGCGGCGAACGACGCGCTGGAGGCGCTCGGCCACCGTTGGTCCACTGTGTACGGACGTCGTGGGCTGACGGTCCATTGGGGACCGTGGGCGCCCACCGGGGTGAACAACGGGATGGTCACCCCGGAGCTGATGCGGGACTACGCCCGGCGCGGGATCGAGCTGATCGACCCCGAGGAAGGCACCTTGAGCCTGCTGCGCGAACTGGCGTGGGGCGACGCGGCCCTCACGTCCGTCACCTACACCGCGTCGGGGTGGTGACCGGTGGCCGAAACGCCTCCGATCGCGATCGTCGGGATGTCGGTGCTGTTCCCGGGCGCCCCCGATCTCGAGACCTACTGGCGCAACATCGTCGACGGCGTCGACGCGATCACCGAAGTCCCGGCCGATCGCTGGGATCCGGGGTTCTACCAGCCCGACGCCGAACCACGGGCGGACCGGATCTACTGCCATCGCGGCGGTTTCGTCGGCGAACTGGCCGAAGTGGACGTCACCGGCTTCGGCGTGATGCCGTCGTCGGTCCCCGGTACCGAACCCGATCAGCTGATCGCGCTGCGGGTGGCCGCGCAGGCCATCGCCGACGCGGGCGGGGAGCACCGGCTGCCCGCCGACCGGCAGCGGACCGGTGTCATCCTCGGCCGCGGCGGCTATCTGACGCCCGGTCTGGTGCGGCTCGACCAGCGGGTGCGCACGGCCACCCAGGTCGTCCGCACCCTCGGCGAGCTGATGCCCGAACTCGGCGGCGAGCGGCTGGAGGAACTCCGCCGGGCCTTCACCGACCGGCTCGGGCCCGAAGCCCCCGACGCCGCGATCGGGCTCGTGCCCAACCTCGCCGCGTCGCGGCTGGCGAACCGGCTCGACCTGCGCGGACCCGCGTACACGGTGGACGCCGCCTGCGCCTCCTCGCTCGTCGCCGTCGACCACGCCGTTCGCGAACTGGCGACCGGGCGATGCGACGTCGTGCTGGCCGGTGGCGTGCACCATTGCCACGACGTCACCTTCTGGAGCGTGTTCTCCCAGCTCGGCGCGTTGTCGCGGAGTCAGCGGATCCGGCCGTTCCACGAGGACGCGGACGGGGTGCTGATCGGCGAGGGCACCGGGGTCGTCGTGCTCAAACGGCTCGCGGACGCCGAACGGGACGGCGACCGGGTCTACGCCGTCGTCACCGGGACCGGCGTGGCCAGCGACGGCCGGACCGCCGGACTGTCCACTCCGGACACCGCCGGTCAGGTCCGTGCGGTGCGGCAGGCCTGGAACGCGGCGGGAATCGACCCCGCCACGATCGGCCTGCTCGAAGCGCACGGGACCGCCACCCCGGCGGGCGACGCGGCCGAACTGGCGACGATCGCGGAGGTATTCGGACAGGAGGACGAGCCGACGGCGGTACTCGGCTCGGTCAAGTCGATGATCGGGCACACCATGCCCGCGGCGGGCGTCGCCGGACTCGTCAAGGCCGCTTTGGCCGTGTACCACGGAGTTCTGCCACCGACTCTGCACTGCGAGAACCCGCATCCGGCGCTGGCATCGACCCGGTTCGAGACGCTCGGCGCCGCGAAGACCTGGGAGACCGACGACCGGCGGCCGGTGCGGCGGGCGGGGGTCAACGCGTTCGGCTTCGGCGGGATCAACGCCCACGTGGTCCTGGAGCAGGCCGCGACCCGGCCCGCCGTCGAGGTCTCCGAGCCCGAACTTGTCCTGCGGCTCTCGGCGCCGACCGTCGCCGAGATGGGCTGCCTGCTCGAGCACGACGACGTTCTGAGCGAGAGCGACACCGGTCGCGGCCGGGTCCGGCTCGGGCTCGTCGACCCGACGCCCAAGCGGCTGAACCTGGCCAGGAAGGTGGTCGCGAAGGGCAGACCCTGGCGTGGCCGCAACGACCTCTGGTTCGTCCCGGAACCGCTGCTCGGCACGGGCGGGGGCAAGCTCGCGTTCGTCTTCCCCGGGCTGGAGAACGAATTCGAGGCCGACGCCGATGACATCGCCCGGCATTTCGGTATCCGCTGGGAAGCGCCGGACGTCACGATCGGCGACGTCGGCAGGCACGGCAAGGGCGTGTTCCAGCTGGGCAGACTCCTCGACACGGCGTTGCGCACGCTGCGCGTCACCCCGGACGCGCTCGCCGGGCACAGCCTGGGGGAGTGGACCGCCATGGCCGTCGCCGGGATCCATGCCGACACCGAGGTGGACGCCTTCCTGGCCGGCTTCGATCCTGACGCGCTCAAGGTACCGGGGCTGACCTTCGCGGTGATCGGCGCGGCCGCGCCCGTGGTCACCGAAGTCCTCAAAGGACAGTCCGAAGTGGTCCTTTCCCACGACAACGCGCCCAATCAGGCGATGATCTGCGGGCCGGCGGAGGCCGTCGACGGGTTCGTGCGTGGGTTCCGCGCGGACGGCGTGATCTCCCAGGTGCTGCCGTTCCGGTCCGGCTTCCACACGCCGATGCTCGCCCCGTATCTCGGCCCGATCCGTGAGGCCGCGGAACGCTACACGCTGCATCCGGCGAAACTCCCGGTCTGGTCCGCCACGACCGGAAAGCCCTACCCGGCGGCCGCCGCGGAAGTGCGGGACCTGTTCGTCCGGCACCTGCTGGAACCGGTGCGGTTCCGCGGTCTCGTGGAGAACCTGTACGCGGCCGGATTCCGCGCGTTCGTGCAGACGGGCGCGGGGCAGCTCGGATCGCTGATCGGGAACACCTTGCACGACCGCGAACATCTCGTCGTCGCCGCGCATTCCGCGCACCGGCCCGGTCTGCCGCAACTGCTGCGGACCGCGACGGCCTTGTGGGCCGACGGCGCCGATCCGGCGTTCGAACTCCTGCCGGGTCAACGCGGCGCGAAACGCGGCCGGACGATCCGGCTCGACCTCGGCGGCGCGCTCGTGTCGCTCGACGAACGCGTCCGGCACGGGTTCCGCCCATCGGGCGCCGGTACGTCCACTTTGGACAAGATCGGGAAAAGGAACCCGCTGGCAGCCGAATTCTCCGGGCTGCTGGCCGACACCGCCGGCCTGGCGGCCGAACTGTTCGCCGCCAGGTCGGCGCCCCGGATCCGGCCGTCGCGCACCGAACTCCGTGTCTCCGTCGAGACGATGCCGTATCTGCTCGACCACTGCTTCTTCAAACAACCGCCCGGTGCGGATCCCGCGGACTCGTGGCCGGTCGTCCCCGCGACGACGGTGATCGGGCATCTGATGGACTTCGCCGAGCAGGCCGCGCCGGGCCGTCGCGCGGTCGCGCTGGAGGACGTCCGGCTGAACCAGTGGATCGCCGCGATCCCCGCGCTGGACGTCCCGGTGACCGTGGTGCCGCAAGGTCCTTCCCGGGCCGGGGTCTCCCTCGGCGACTACTCCAGGGCCGTCATCGATCTGGACGCCGCGTTCCCCGCCGATCCGCCCGGGCCGTGGACGTTCCCGGCCTCGCGGGAACGGAAGCCGGACTTGCGCGCCGAGCAGCTCTACACCGAGCGCTGGATGTTCCACGGGCCGAGGTTCCAGGGCGTCGAGGAACTGGTCGCGGTCGGGGACCGCCACGTGCGCGGAGTGCTGCGGACCCCGGACGCGCCGGGGGCGCTGCTGGACAACGCCGGTCAGCTGCTCGGGTACTGGATCATGTCGCGGCTGCCCGCCAGGACCACGGTTTTCCCGGTGGGGATGCGGCGGATCCGGTTCTACGGCGAACATCCCTTACCGGGGGACCGGGTCGACTGCGTCGTCCGCATCGTGTCGGTGACCGACGCGGAACTCGAAGCGGACGTCCAGCTGATCCACGGTGGCCGGGTCTGGGCCGAGGTCGAGGGCTGGCGTGATCGCCGGTTCGACAGCAACCCGGTGATCCGGGCGATGGACCGGCGGCCCGAGCGGGCCACGCTGTCCGAGGCACGCCCCGGCGGCTGGGCGCTGGTGCGCGAGCAATGGCCGGATCTGGCCACGCGCGAGCTGATCATGCGGAACGTGCTCGCCGGGGAGGAAAGACAGGCGTACGCCGGCCAGTCCCCGCGCCGGAGACGGGCCTGGCTGCTCGGCCGGATCGCGGCGAAGGACGCCGTCCGGCGTCTCTTGTGGACAGACGGCGTGGGCGACATCTTCCCCGCCGAACTGCGCATCGGGAACGACTCGTCGGGGGCGCCGACCGTCTCGGGCGCCTATGGGAGAAGCCTTCCGGAGCTCACCGTCTCGATCGCCCATCGGGACGCGCTCGGCGTCGCCATCGCCCGGCCTGGGCCTTGCGGGATCGACATCGAAGCCGTCGAAGACCGGCCGGAGAGCACGGTCGCCGCTGCTCTCGGCCCGGCGGAACGTGCCCTGCTCGGCGAGCCGGAAGCGGTGTGGTTCACCAGGTTCTGGGCCGCCAAGGAGGCCGTCGCGAAACGGCTCCGCACCGGCTTGCGCGGTGATCCGCGCGCTTTCGCCGTCGTCGGCGCGGACGACGGGCGGCTCACCGTGGAGGTGGGCGGTGCCCGGTATCCGGTGTGGCACACCACGATCACCACACCGCTGACGGATTACGTCGTGGCTTGGACGGAGAACGAAGAATGACCACCGAAACCGCGGCGGCCGGGACCGTACTGGCCGACCTCACCGTGATGCTGCGCGAACTGCTCGAGGAGTACGGGCTGGACGACGCCGAGATCGGCCGGGACACGAAGTTCCACGACGACCTCGAACTGGAGAGCATCGACCTCGTGACGCTGTCCGGCCGGCTGCGTGACCACTACGGCGACAAGGTCAACTTCGCCGAGTTCATCGCGGAACGCGAACTGGACGAGATCATCGCGCTGACCGTCGGCGAACTGGTCGACCACGTGGTCGCGTCCCTGGCGGGGAAGGCCTGAGCATGGCGAAGGTCAAGGTCGGCGACCTCGACGTCCACGTGCAGCGGCTGGGTCCGCCGGACGGCACGGCGCCGGTCGTGGTGTTCGTCCACGGCCTTCTCACCGACAGTCTGGCGAGTTACTACTTCACGCTCGGGCCCGCCTTCGCCGCGCAAGGCATCGACGTCGTCATGTACGACCTTCGCGGGCACGGCCGCACGACGAGGCCCGCCACCGGCTACCGGCTGGAGGAGTTCGTCGCCGACCTGGACGGTCTGCTGACCGAGCTCGGGATCGACCGGCCGGTGCACGTGGCCGGGAACTCCTTCGGTGGCTCGATCGCGTTTGGGCTCGCGGCTTCGCATCCCGAGCGCGTCGCCAGCGTCGTCGCCATCGAAGCGGAGCCACCGGTGCGGGCGTGGATCGGGCACATGGCCGAAGGGCTCGCCGACGCGAAGAACAGGCTCGCGCACGACGAGGTGATCGGCTGGATCGCCGAGAACCACGGCGCGCACACCGCCCGGCTGTCGAAATCCGCGTACAAGATCCTCGCGGCCACCACACTGGCGGAGGACATCCCGCTGAGCCGGACCATCGACGACGACCTCAAGGCCGTCCGCTGCCCGGTGTTCGCGCTGTTCGGCGACCAGTCGGGACTCTCGGCGCAGGTCCCGGACCTGGAGGCGAACCTCGGCCGCTGCCGCACCGTCGTCCTGCCGGACCAGGGACATTCGGTACTCGTCGAGCGCACCGCGGAGACGTCGGAACTGATCCTGGACTGGGTCCGCGAACACTCGTGCGAAACGGCGGCCTGAGTGGGCAGATTCCTCTTCGTCACCCCGCCGCTGACCGGGCACGTGAACCCCGCGGCCGGGGTCGCGGCCGCCCTCACCGCACGTGGGCACGAGGTCGCCTGGGCGGGGCGGCCGGAGGTCATCCGTCGGCTCGCCGGCGACGGTGCCGTCGTGTTCCCGTGCGCGATCCCGCGTCGCCTGCCCGAACGCGACGCGAGCCTCAAGGGACCGGCGGCGTTCCGGTTCCTGTGGGAGGAGTTCCTGATCCCGCTGGCCGAGGCGATGGCGCCCGGGGTCCGCGCCGCGATCGGCCGGTTCCGCCCGCAGGTGGTGGTCGCCGACCAGCAGGCCATCGCGGGCGGTCTCGTCGCCGACGGGCTCGGCCTGCCGTGGGTCACCTCCGCGACGACGTCCGCGGAACTCGTCGATCCCCTGGCCGGGCTGCCCAAGGTGGCGGCCTGGCTCGACGACCTCCTCGACGGCCTGCGCGCGCGGATCGACGGCGGCCCCGCCGATCCCCGGATGTCGCCGCACGGCGTGCTCGCGTTCACCACCCGGGAACTGCTCGGCCCGGCCGCGCTGCCGAGCCGGGTCCGGCTGGTCGGCCCGTCCATCGGCGGTCGAGCGCCCACCGGCGGCTTCCCGTGGGAGCGGCTCGACCCGGCGGTGCCCGCCGTGTTCGTCTCGCTCGGCACCGCGAACGCCGACGCCGCCGGGGACTTCCTCCGCGCGGCCGCCCGGGGACTCTCCCACGTCGACGGGATCCGGACCGTCATCGCCGATCCAGGCGGTGCCGTGGGCCTGGTGGGGGACACGGTGCTCGTGGTGCCACAGGTGCCCCAGATGGCACTTCTGGCCCGCGTGGACGCCGTCGTCTGCCACGGCGGGCACAACACCGTCTGCGAGAGCCTGTGGCACGGGGTGCCGCTCGTGGTCGCACCGATCCGGGACGACCAGCCGATCATCGCCGGCCAGGTCGTCGACGCGGGCGCCGGTGTCCGGCTGCGGTTCGGCAAGGCGAAACCCGAACGGATCGCGGCCGCCGTGACGAAGGTGCTGGGCGATCCGGGGTACCGGTCGGCCGCCGAGAAGGTGGGCGCCTCGTTCCGGGAGGCGGGCGGGGCCGCGACGGCGGCGGACCATCTGGAGGCTCTGCTCGGCTAGGAGATCGCGGCCGAGACCTCGTGCAGCAACCGTTCGGCGTCCTCACCCCAGCGGGAGACGATGACGAGGTCGCGTTCGGGATCGACCCACAGCAGATGCCTGCCGCCGTTCCCGCGGGCACACCGGCCACTCGGCGGAGCGGCCGGGAAGACCCGCCGATGGTCGTTGAGCCACCAGAGGTAGCCGTAATCCGGGTTGTGGGCGCACGGGCTCCAGGTGCGCTCGATCCACGCGCGGCTGAGCAGACGGCGGCCGTGGTGCTCGCCGTCGCGAAGGTAGAGCGAGCCGAGCAGGGCGAGGTCGCCGGCGGAGATCCACAGGCCGCCTCCCCAATGCGCTCCGCCGCTGACGACCGGAACGGCTTCACCGTCGATGTCGGTCGTCGCACCGCGGTAGCCATGCCACGACCAGTTCGCGGACGCGCCCATCGGCCCGAGGACGCCGTCCCGCAGCACCGAGGGCAGCGACCGGCCGAACAAGCGGGTGAGCGCGAGGCAGAGCAGGTTCACCCGGACGTCGTTGTACGCCCAGCCGGCGCCCGGCGGGGCGTCCGGCGGCGCGCTGCCCGGACCGAGGCTCCCGGCGTCCGCCCACGCCGGTTTGCCCCAGAGCTCACCGTCCCATTGACTGGTCTGCTGCAGCAGGTGGTGCCAGGTGATCGCGCTCGGGCCGTCCAGCTCGGGCATGTCGAGGGTGTCGGTCACCGGCTGGTGGACGTCCGGGATCAGGCCGGCGTCGAAGGCGAGGCCCGCGACGGTCGACACGACACTTTTGGTGGCGCTGAACGCCATTTCCGGCACCTCGGGATCACCCCAGGACGCGACGCGTTCCCCGCGGAAGACGACCACCCCGCTCGCCCCGGAGCCGGGCAGTGCCGGCCCGATCACCTCGCGGTGGGAAACATCGGCCACCTGGGATTCCAGATAGCGGCCCATGTCGTCGATACCCGGCGTGACCCGCGCCCGCTGCGCCGCCGCGGCGGCACGGACGGCGGCAAGATTCATCGGAAGCCCCCTTCACTCACGGTGGCCAGGGTCCTCTACTCGACCAGCCCTTGAAAAGCCCGCGTGTAGGGACTCTCCTGGAGGGGTACCAGCCTTCAGAAGGTGTGTCCTCGTGCTGGGAGTCGCCATGACCGCCGTGAAGCCCGCTCCGCGCCCGGAGGCCGTCCGCTTCGGCGGGCGGATCCGTGCCCCCAAGGGGAGTGTGTTCCTCGGCGTCGTCCGCACCACCGACCACAAGACGATCGGCGTCCTCTACCTGAGCACCTCGTTCGCGTTCTTCCTCATCGGCGGCTTCATGGCGCTGCTGATGCGCGGCGAGCTGGGCAGGCCGGGGATGCAGTTCCTGTCGCAGGAGCAGTACAACCAGCTGTTCACCATGCACGGCCTGATCATGCTGCTGCTGTACGCGACGCCGAATCTCTTCGCCTTCGCCAACTACATTCTCCCGCTGCAGATCGGCTCCCCGGACGTCGCGTTCCCGCGGCTGAACGCGTTCTCCTACTGGCTCTACCTCTTCGGTGGGCTGATGGTGCTCAGCTCGTTCCTGACGCCGAGCGGCGCGCCCGACTTCGGGTGGACGATGTACACGCCGCTGTCCAACGCCGCGCACACGCCGGGCGTCGGCGCCGATCTGGTGATCATGGGCCTGATCGTGTCCGGGCTCGGGACGATCCTCGGCGCGGTCAACATGGTCACCACGATCCTCTGCCTGCGCGCGCCCGGGATGACCATGTGGCGGCTGCCGCTGTTCACCTGGAACATCCTGTTCACCACCATCCTGATCCTTGCGGTCTTCCCGATCCTCACCGCGGCGCTGTTCGGCCTCGAGGCGGACCGGCGGCTCGGCGCGCACGTCTTCGATCCGGCCAACGGCGGGGCGATCCTGTTCCAGCACCTGTTCTGGTTCTTCGGGCATCCCGAGGTGTACATCGTCGCGTTGCCGTATTTCGGCATCATCACCGAGATCGTGCCGGTGTTCAGCCGGAAACCGTTGTTCGGCTACAAACTCATGGTGTTCGCGACGATCGCGATCACCGCGCTGTCGTTCGCCGTGTGGGCGCACCACATGTTCGCCACCGGCGCGGTGCTGCTGCCGTTCTTCTCCATCATGACCTTCCTGATCGCTGTGCCGACCGGGATCAAGTTCTTCAACTGGATCGGCACCATGTGGAAGGGGCAGCTCACCTTCGAATCACCGATGCTGTGGTCGATCGGGTTCATGGTGACGTTCCTGCTCGGCGGGCTGACCGGGATCATCCTCGCCGCGCCACCGCTGGACTTCCACATCCACGACACCTATTTCGTGGTGGCGCACTTCCATTACGTGCTGTTCGGCACCATCGTGTTCGCCACCTTCGCCGGGATCTACTTCTGGTTCCCCAAGATGACCGGGCGGATGCTCGACGAGCGGCTCGCGAAGCTCCATTTCTGGACCACGTTCATCGGCTTCCACATGACGTTCCTCGTCCAGCACTGGCTCGGCAACGAAGGAATGCCGCGCCGCTACGCCGACTACCTGAGCACGGACGGTTTCACCGTGCTGCACACCATTTCCACGATCGGCGCGTTCCTGCTGGGCGCGTCGGTGCTGCCGTTCCTCTGGAACGTCGTCCGCAGCTACCGGTTCGGGGAGGTCGTCGAAGTCGACGACCCGTGGGGACACGGGAACTCCCTGGAGTGGGCGACGACCTGTCCGCCACCCCGGCACAACTTCTTCGATCTGCCGAGGATCCGGTCGGAACGGCCGGCGTTCGAACTCCACTACCCGCACATGATCGCCCGGATGCGCGCCGAGGGGCATACGACCCCGTTTCAGCGCCGCGACCAGTCCGCCCCGTCGGAAGTGGTGGCGGACAAGGCACTGAAGGACGACGACACCGCCTGAGGCGAGGGAATGAGGTACCGCGCATGATTTCGATGGACGTCGAGGGGATGGCAGTCCTGGCGCCGGAAGCGGCACCGGTGATGTTGCTGCGGGAACGGGAGGGCGAACGCCGCTGGCTGGCGATCACGATCGGCGGCCCGGAGGCGAGCGCGGTGGCGCTCGCGCAGGAACGGATCCGGCTGCCCCGGCCCGGCACGATCGAACTGATCGGCCAGGTGGTCGAGTCGTTCGGGCACCGGGTCACCGGAGTGCAGGTCACCGCGCTGCGGGACGGCATCTTCTTCGCGGATCTGGTACTCGATTCCGGGATCCGCGTTTCGGCGCGGCCGAGTGACGCGGTCGCGATCGGGTTGCGGGCCGGGGTCGGGATCGAGGTGGCGGACGCGGTGCTGGAGGTCGCATCGGTGCGGGTCGAGATCGTGGGAGCCGGGCCCGACGCCGAACTGCCGTCGGTGCCGTCCGACCCGGCCGCTCAGGAACGGGAGGTCGAGGAGTTCCGGGCAGCGCTGGACAAGATCGCGCCCGAGGACTTCGGGGATCAGCCGCCCACCGACTAGCCTGCCCCGGATGTCATGAAAGGGCCGTTCAGGACATTTTTCGTCCTGAACGGCCCTTTCATGACATTCCGGAAGGGGCGGCTGCTACTGCTTCGCCAGGCCCGCTTCGATCGCTTCGATGATGCGCGGCCGCATCTCGGCGGCGCTGATGATCGCGTCCACCGAACCGACCTTCACCGCGCGCTCGATGCTGTGCACGCCGTCGAACTCGGAGGCGACCGCGCCCAGCTTCTCGGCCCGCACCGACGACTGGACCTCGGCCAGCTCCGCGGCGAGCGCGGCACGTTCGGCGCCCACCGCGCCGCTGAGCTTCTCGGTGAGCGACCGCACCCGCTGATCCGCCGCGGTCCGGGCGTTGACCTCACCGGCGAACACGACCGCCGCGGCGGGCGCCCCGCCGAGCACGGAGGCGAACGAGCCTTCCAGCGCCAGCACCGTCATGTTCGGGTTCAGCGCCTTCGAGAAGACCACGAACGCGCCGCCGTGGTACCGCGAGATCACGGTGAACACGATCGGGCCCTCGAAGTTGACGATCGCCCGGCCGATCTCCGCGCCGTACTCGAGCTGCAGCTTCCGCATCGACTCCGGCGAGCCGTCGAAACCGGACAGGTTCGCCAGCACCACCAGCGGCCGGTTGCCGCTGGCCGCGTTGATCGCCCGCGCCGCCTTCTTCGACGACCGCGGGAACAGCGTGCCCGCGGTGTAGGTGTCCGGGCCGTCGGTGGGCGGGAAGCCGCGGCGCGGCACCGAACGCGACTCGATACCGAGCAGGCACACCGGCCGTCCGCCGAGGTGCACGTCCTGCACGGCCGCGGTCTCCGCGTCGGCCATACCCGGCCAGCGTTCCAGCACCGGGTGGTCCTGATCCGACAGCGCGCGCATCACGGTGCGGATGTCGAACGGCTTCTTGCGGTCCGGGTTGGCCTCCCGCGAGAAGATCTGGCCGACCGTGGTGAAGTCGCTGTCGACGGCCGCGTGCGGGAACGACGAGATGTCCCGGTCGATCGGGTCGTTCGTGACCGCCTTGCGCGGACCGGGCTCGCCCGGCGCCACGTAGGTGTGGTCGTAATGCGACATCAGCACGTCGCGCGCCGCGGCGAGGTTCGGCGCCCAGTACTGCGCCTGGCCGTTCGGGCCCATGACGCGGTCGTAGCCGCCGATGCCGAAGTTGTCCTCGGCCGAGACGCCACCGGAGAAGTCGAGGGACTGCTTACCGGTCAACACCATCGCGGAATCCGGCGTCATCACCAGGATTCCCTTGGTGTGCATGAGCATCGTCGCTTCGGCGTTCCAGTACGGCTGGGCGCCGACGTTGATCCCGGCGACCACGATGTTGATCTCGCCGCCGTTCTGGGTGAAGTGCACGATCCGCTTGAGCGCGGCCGCGACCCAGTCCATGTTCTCGGTACCGGACTCCATCGAGATCCGGGCGCCGGCCGAGAGCGCGTACCACTCCAGCGGGACCTGCAGCCGCTCGGCGAGGTCCAGCGCCGCGATCACCCGCGAGCACTCCGGCTCCGACAGCGCGCCGAGCGCCTTCGTCGGGTCGCCCAGCAGCACCACGCGTTTGACGCCCTCGGGGTGGCGTTCGGTCGGCGTGGTGACCACACCGGCGACGATCGCCGCCTTGTTGCGGCCCTTTTTCCGGTCGACCGGGACGAGGGTGTTCGTGTCGTCCATGTCGTACTCGGTGAACGAACCGAGCATCTCGGTCAGCTCGTACGGGTACACGGTGTCGCGGCGACGGGCGCGCAGCACGTTCTGGCGGTAGTCGTCGAGCGGGAGGATCGGCTCGGTCGTGGGCTCGGAAAGCGACATCTGCACGCCGCCGCTCACGTCGTAGCCGATGCGCACGGCGACCTCTTTGACCTCGCCGGTGGCGCGATCGCGCTGCCTGCCGAGGAACTGGACCTCTTCGAGGCCCGCGCCCGCCGTCGACGGCTGCACGCGCTGGGCGACCGTGTCGAGCTCTTCGCCGGTGAGCTCACTGGTCGGCCACACGTACAGCATGATCCGGTTGGTGTCGAAGCGCTTCTTCGGCGGAAGCTTCGCCTGCACCTCGCGGATCGCGTCGAGGCAGCCCGCCAGCGTGCCTTCGACCGCGGGCAGGGCCAGCAGCTTGCCGTCGTTGTCCCGCAACGGGGTCAGGTCGCGGACCTGGGCGAGCGCGACCAGCCGCTGATCCGACGGGTTCATCGGCGAGACGCATTTGAACAGGTAGACGTCCTCGTCACCCGACGGCAGTCGCGTGAGGTCGAAGTTCGCCAGCCGCTGCAACTGCATCCGCTGGGCGATCAGCGGGTGCAGGCCGCGGATCAGCCGTTCTTCGCTGAACCCGGTCGAGGACGGGCGGAAGGTGAAGTGGTGGTGCATCACCGCGCCGCCGTGCCCGGCGACCGTGGTGGTGATGCGCCGGACCCGGCTCGGCAACGCCCCGGAGGTGAGGACCTCGCGCAGCCCCGCGGCCATCGCGTCGTCGTCGGCCGACTCGTCGTCCCACGTCAGGTAGAGGTCCGCCTCGACGTCGGTGTCGGCGGGCAGCTGGGCGGCGAGATCGGCGACCGCCTTGATCGCCCCGGGAAGCCCGGCGCGGTCGACGGCGGTGGTGACCATGTGGAACCGCTCGTTCGCGTCGGCGTAGTCACCGGTGACGAAGGTGCATCCGCCGACGGTCACCTGCTGGACTCCGGTGAGCGCGCGGTTGCCGTAGTAGCGGCGGCTCAGCACCTCCAGCAGGGGGCTGTGGTCGGTGCCGGGGCGGCCGATCCGCTGTCCGAGCAGGCGGACCAGCGGCTGGGCGCTGGCCAGCATGCTCGCGATCCGCTCGGCGCGGTCCGGCGAATCCGGGTGCAGGTCGAGGTGCCGCAGGTGTTTGCGGACCTCGCTGTACGCCTCGGCGCGGGTGCGGCGCAGCAGCGGCTGGGCGAACCAGCGGAACACGACGCTGCGGGCCAGGTCGCCGACGACCGGGAAGCGGAGCTGGGTGGCGGCGATGAGCTGCTCCAGCGCCTTGCCCGCGGGCTCGCGCATCGACTCGAACGGTTGCGGCTCGGTGAGCCACTGCCGCAGCAGCGCGGTGACGATCGCGACGTCGGACGAGGTCCGCTGCTGGGCGAGGAAGATGCGGAAGACCGCTTCCTCCAGCTCCGGCGTGCGCTCCAGATCCTTGATGCCGTAGTGCGCCAGCACCTTCTTGAGCTTGTTCTGGAACGACTCCGACAGCCCGGCGCGTTCGACGTCGAGGCTCTGCAGGTAGGTGTGGAAGAACTCGCGGGCGCTGTGCACCCGGGTGTCCGCCTTGACGTCCTCGCGCATCGGCTTGTTGCGCATCAGCTCGGACAGGTCGGCGAACACGGTCAGCAGTTCGACCTCGCCCTCCAGCGGGCGGTCGCCGTTGCCCTCCAGTTCGGCGCGGGCGGCCAGGTACGCGCTGAGCGTGCGGCGCTCGTCGTGCGGGTCGACGTCGAAGCCGAGCAGGAGGCTGCGCAGATCCTGCTGTCCCCGCGTGATCCGCTGGACCGCCGACGTGCCGTCCGGCTCCGCGGGCAGCTCGATCTCGACGCTGCCGCTGTCTTCCGCGACCTCCTCGCCTTCCTCCGCCACCGGTTCGAGCCGCAGCAGGGGAGCGCCGGTCTCGACCTGGCTGCCGACCGAGACGACGCACTCACGCAGCTTCGCCCGGAACGGCGCGCGGAGCACCGTCTCCATCTTCATGCTTTCCAGCACCAGCACGGGCGCGCCGGCCTCGACCTCGGCGCCGACCTCCAGCGGGGTCGCGACGACGAGCGCGGGCGCGGGAGAGCGGACGACGCCGCCCTCGTCCCGGCTGATGCGGTGGGTGATGCCGTCGACCTCGACCAGGTGGATCGGGCCGTGGGTGCCGGTGACCAGGCGGAACCGGGTGCCGTTGACGGTGATCTGGCCGGTGTGCTCGTCGAACCGGTCGACCTCGACGTCGGCGGGGTGGATGTCGCCGCCGCCCGCCGAGACGCCGACGCGGAACCGGCGGTGGCCGATCCTGGCGACGCTCACGCGGTACGCGGCGCCGCGCAGCTTCAGGTCGAGCGGTCGGCCGCTTTCGTGCTGGACCTGCGGGCGGCCGCCGTGCGCGGTGGAGAGGAGCCGCTGACGCTCGACAGCTTCCTCGTCCTCGTAGGCCTCGATCGCGGCGGCCGCGAGCGCGATCGCCGAATGGCGGTGGGTGACCAGCTTGCCTTCGCCGCGGACGCGGTCGATCCAGCCGGTGTCGGCGCTGCCGTCGATCACCTCGGGCTGGTCGAGCAGGTCGAGGACGAAGCTCTTGTTGGTCGCGCCGCCCTCGATGATGACCGTGGTCTGCGCCATCGCGCGGCGCAGACGGCCGAGCGCCTCGTCACGGTCGCGGCCGTAGGCGATGATCTTCGCGATCATCGAGTCGAAGTCGGCCGGGATGGTGTCGCCTTCGCTGACTCCGGTGTCGACCCGGATACCGGGGCCGGCGGGCAGGTCCAGGCGGGCGATGCGGCCCGGGGACGGCGCGAAGTCGCGGTCCGGGTCCTCGGCGTTGAGCCGCGCCTCGACGGCGTGGCCGAACTCGGCCGGCTGGACGCCGTCGAGCTTGCCGCCGGAAGCGACGTGCAGCTGGGCCTTGACCAGGTCCATGCCGGTGGTCAGCTCGGTGATCGGGTGCTCGACCTGCAGGCGGGTGTTCACCTCGAGGAACGCGAACAGCTTGTCGCCGGGGTGGTAGAGGAACTCGACCGTTCCGGCGCCGCGGTACTCGACCGCGAGCGCGAGCCGCTCGGCGGACCGCTTGAGCTCGTCGGCCTGCTCGGGGCTCAGGACCGGGGAGGCGGACTCCTCGATGATCTTCTGGTTGCGGCGCTGCACCGAACAGTCGCGGACGCCGAGCGCCCACGCGGTGCCCTGGCCGTCGGCGATGACCTGGACCTCGACGTGCCGGGCGCCGGTGACCAGGCGCTCCAGGAAGACGACGCCGCTGCCGAAGGCGCGCTCGGCCTCCAGGCTGGTGCGCTCGTAGGCGTCCTTGAGCTCGTCGGCGGAGGTGATGACGCGGATACCGCGACCGCCGCCGCCGGCGGTCGCCTTGAGCATCAGCGGATAACCGATCTCGGCGGCGGCCTTGATAGCGGCGTCGAGATCCGCGACGGCGCCGCGGCTCCAGGGGGCGACGGGCACGCCGACCTCTTCGGCGATCAGCTTCGCGCCGATCTTGTCGCCGAGTTTGCGCATCGCGTCCGCGCTCGGACCGATGAAGGTGACGCCCAGCCGCTCACATAGCTCCGCGAACGCCGGGTCCTCGGCCACGAACCCCCAGCCGACCCAGGCCGCGTCGGCCCCGGTCTCGGTCAGGGCCCGCTCCAGCACGGCGAAATCGAGATACGGGCGCGCCGACGCGGGCCCGAGGTTGTAGCTGATGTCGGCTTCCCGCACGAACGTCGCCGACCGGTCCGCGTCCGTGAAGAGCGCGACGGTCTCGATCCGCCGTCCGGTCTCCGCCGAAAGCTCGCGGACGGCGTGGATGAGCCGCATCGCGGCTTCCCCGCGGTTGACGATGGCGACACGACTGAACACCGACTGAGCCTCCCAAGTGAGCGGCACCGTCCCGCTGGATCACGCGCGGGACAGTCTCCTGATACCTGTCTAACAGCCTGCCTCTTACCGGCCGGTACGAGAATGTCGCCGGTGGCGCATGCCGGGGGCCGGGGATTGTAGGAACCCGCCAAAAAGTGTCGTGGAACACCTAGGGGCAGGGCCGGATGACGTCATGAAGTGGACAACTGGCGGCTGGGGTTGCCGGTAGGGGTCGGGAGGTGTCACCGGGTGTTCACGCCGGTTTCACCGGGGGTGGTCGGCGGAGCTTGGGGGTTGTTGGCGTTGGTGTCGGGAGTTGGGGCGGTCTGGCGGGGGAGTGGCTGTTTTTCGGCGACGGCCGTCAGGGTGTGATGGCGCCGGTTCGCTCGGCGGGCCTGGTCGTTTCTCGGCGACGGCCGGCCGGCGAGGAGCAAGCGGGCGCGAGGCGTGGCGGTGTGCGGCATCGTGGCCGTTTTCCGGCGAGGTCGGTGTGGAGGTTCGGTCCCGTGCCGTGGCCATTTTCGGCGACTTGGCCGGTGCCGGTCGTGGCCTCGGTGCTGTCGTCGCTATTCGGCGACGGGGCTCGTGCAGGGAGGTGGCCAGGCTCGCGACGCCGCGTCGTGCCGTTGCCGTTTTCCGGCGACGGCTCAGAACGGTGGTGCTTCGTCGCGGGGTTCGTGCAGCGGCGGAGGCGAGCTGTCGTAGCGCTGTCCGGTGGGCGTGGTGATAGTCAGAGTCCCGTCAGAACCCAACCGGTAGTTCCACCCAGGCTCGTCCTTCAACCGATGGTCGCGGCGGCACAGATCGATCAGCTCGGTATCCGACGTATGGCCGCCGTGTTGCCACGGCAGCGAATGGTCGAGGTCGCAGGCTTGGGCGACGCGGTGGCAGCCGGGTCTTCGGCATTCTCTGTCTCGGACTCGGACGAATTCGTCGAGTCCGGCGGTGGGTCGGTAGCGGTCGCGGCCGAGGTCGAGGACCTGTCCTGAGAGTGGGTCGGTGATGATCCGCCGCAGCACCGTGTTCGACCCACTGGCGATTTCCCGGGCCAGCGAGGCGGGGATATGCCCATGCCCGGCCATCTCGGCGGGATCATCGTTCAACCCCAAATACGTCTGAAGGTCCATATAGAGGAACACTTCAGACCGTTCACTCTTCCCACCCTGACCACCCAGCAGAAGATCAAGGGCGACATCAGCACGCAACTGATCCAGAGTGCGGGTCTCCCCGTCGGCTCGCAGGGCGCGGGCTTCACGATCGATCCGCGTGTAGGCGGCGGCGACCTTCTCGGCGGGGCCGTCTTCAACCTCGATGGACGCGACGCCGGTGTCGCCCTGTCGCACGGTTAAGCGGCGTCCGCCGCGGTTGCGTTCGGCGCGGCGGGAGGCGCCGTCACGGTCGGCCATCATCGCCGCATGGTTGGCCGCTTTCCGGATCTGATCGGAGTTGCGGTCCGGGATCCGATCCTCCAGGACCGCGTCCACCGCGCGAGCGTCCTCATCCGAC